>NZ_BOSF01000001.1:0-1307574 GCF_018403205.1 Paenibacillus sp. J22TS3 | reverse complement strand
CCGGAGCGCCAGCTTCGGTGGAGGCACCGTTGGGATACCACCCTGATCGTATCGGAGTTCTAACCTAGTACCGTAACCCGGTACGGGGACCGTGTCAGGTGGGCAGTTTGACTGGGGCGGTCGCCTCCTAAAGCGTAACGGAGGCGCCCCAAGGTTCCCTCAGAATGGTTGGAAATCATTCGAAGAGTGCAAAGGCATAAGGGAGCTTGACTGCGAGACTGACAAGTCGAGCAGGGACGAAAGTCGGGCTTAGTGATCCGGTGGTACCGCATGGAAGGGCCATCGCTCAACGGATAAAAGCTACCCTGGGGATAACAGGCTTATCTCCCCCAAGAGTCCACATCGACGGGGAGGTTTGGCACCTCGATGTCGGCTCATCGCATCCTGGGGCTGAAGTAGGTCCCAAGGGTTGGGCTGTTCGCCCATTAAAGCGGTACGCGAGCTGGGTTCAGAACGTCGTGAGACAGTTCGGTCCCTATCTGTCGTGGGCGTAGGAAATTTGAGAGGAGCTGTCCTTAGTACGAGAGGACCGGGATGGACGCACCGCTGGTGCACCAGTTGTTCCGCCAGGAGCACAGCTGGGTAGCTAAGTGCGGAAGGGATAAGCGCTGAAAGCATCTAAGCGTGAAGCCCCCCTCAAGATGAGATTTCCCAATATGTAAGACCCCTTGAAGACGACGAGGTAGATAGGCTGGAGGTGGAAGTGCAGCAATGCATGGAGCTGACCAGTACTAATCGGTCGAGGGCTTATCCAAAAAGAACCCCACAAAGTGAAGAATCGCTTCGATGCGGATTCCGAGTACTTTGCGGGGGCCCCGAGAACAACGGGGAAGGCTACAATCTAATACGCAAGTTCGTTTCGTATCTAGTTTTCAGGGAGCAAACCTCATTTCTATTCCGAAGCAAGTCTTCGGCTAGAAGAAAGTAGCTTTCAGCATTTGGCGATGCTGAAACCTGAATTAGATTTTCTGAAGTCAGCGATTCACCTGAGATAACTCAGAGAGTGATGACTCGGAAAAATCATGTTTGGTGGCGATGGCGGAGGGGTTCCACGCGTACCCATCCCGAACACGACCGTTAAGCCCTCCAGCGCCGATGGTACTTGGACCGCAGGGTCCTGGGAGAGTAGGACGCCGCCAAGCATACATATTCCCTGATAGCTCAGTTGGTAGAGCACTCGACTGTTAATCGAGTTGTCACAGGTTCGAGTCCTGTTCGGGGAGCCATTTATACAGATTAGTCCAGGCTGATCTTTACTATCAGCTTGGATTTTATTATGGCCCGTTGGTCAAGGGGTTAAGACACCTCCCTTTCACGGAGGTAACAGGGGTTCGAATCCCCTACGGGTCACCACTTTCATTAATATTCTGGAGGCTTAGCTCAGCTGGGAGAGCATCTGCCTTACAAGCAGAGGGTCGGGGGTTCGATCCCCTCAGCCTCCACCACTTATTCCAAGAGAATATATAATACTGACGCGGGGTGGAGCAGCCCGGTAGCTCGTCGGGCTCATAACCCGAAGGCCGCAGGTTCAAATCCTGCCCCCGCAATAATCCCCAAAAAGTGATGAGAAACTTTGAAGCTTATTTCAATTTTTTTCGGGGATCCCATCTTTACCTAGTGTGGAGCCGTGGTGTAGAGGCCTAACATGCCTGCCTGTCACGCAGGAGACCGCGGGTTCGAATCCCGTCGGCTCCGCCATTTAACATTCTTGATAATAAGATGATTCATTTCTCTTTATTGAGAGCCATTAGCTCAGTTGGTAGAGCACCTGACTTTTAATCAGGGTGTCGAAGGTTCGAGTCCTTCATGGCTCACCATTTACCCAGTATAAGAGGGTAGGTATGTAAGACATGTGCGCGTGTGGCGGAATTGGCAGACGCACTAGACTTAGGATCTAGCGTCTTTGACGTGGGGGTTCAAGTCCCTCCACGCGCACCAAATATGCGGACGTGGCTCAGCGGTAGAGCATCGCCTTGCCAAGGCGAGGGTCGCGGGTTCGATTCCCGTCGTCCGCTCCATAATGTGCGCCCTTAGCTCAGCTGGATAGAGCGTTTGACTACGAATCAAAAGGTCAGGAGTTCGAATCTCTTAGGGCGCGCCATTTTCTTATAGTTGCATATGCCGGCGTGGCGGAATGGCAGACGCGCTCGACTCAAAATCGCTTTCGTCAGTCGAGGATATTACCGCTAAAGCCTTGGTATTACTGTATTTCTCTGAAGTTTTGTTTTCAAGTTCTCTCCTGTAGTTCTCTCCTTTATCTAGGGAAGAGATGGAGACCTTTATAATATGCTGGTGTGGCGGAATGGCAGACGCGGCGGACTCAAAATCCGCTTCCGGCGACGGAGTGGGGGTTCAAGTCCCTTCACCAGCACCATAATTAATAAGTGATGTTCTTTGGGATATAACTAACCCAAGGAACTTTTTGTTTTTTTAAAGCTGTAAGCATTCGCTCATTGCATGAGCGGAAGTAATTTTCGTACTGACATCCAGATGGGCATATATGTTAGCGGTTGTTGAAAAATCGCTATGCCCCAGCCAGTCTTGAATTTCTTTCATGCTCACTCCGTTAGCTAGAAGAAGACTAGCGCAACTATGTCGCAGATCATGATAACGAATCCGCCGCAATTTATGTCTTTCGAGAACAAGCGGAAAATGCTGTGTGATATATCCCGGCTTGATTCGATGCCCCAACTTGTCCAGATAAATATAATCAAGATAGTCGGTACAGTAAGAATTTTTATACTGGTACCTATCTCGTTCTTGTTGTTCCTTTATTTGCAGTAACAATTCTTCGAATGCGACAACTAGTGGCAAGGAACGATGGCTCGATTTGTTTTTGGTGCGATCTTTCTCCACGGTAATATATTTTCCTTCAACGGATACTTCAATCACCGTATGCTGAATGGTGATAGTTTTATTTTTGAAATCAATCGCATCCCACTTTAACCCAACCACTTCGCTTCGACGCAGCCCGTAGAATGCAGCGAGCAATACCGCTAATTCAATTGGATCGCCTTTAACTGCTTCAAACAGCTTGTTCATTTCTTCTTTGTCATAGAAACTGCCGACGAATTTATTTTTTTTCGGGCGTTCCACTTTGTCAGCGGGATTCGACGGAATAAGATCGGTTTTGAACGCGTATTGAAGTGCTTTACGAATGTTAGCGTGGTAATGAATCAC
This sequence comes from Paenibacillus sp. J22TS3, assembly GCF_018403205.1. Lineage (NCBI taxonomy): Bacteria > Bacillati > Bacillota > Bacilli > Caryophanales > Paenibacillaceae > Paenibacillus > Paenibacillus sp. J22TS3. The sequence continues at coordinate 1,304,394 of NZ_BOSF01000001.1, read as the reverse complement.
TGTATTCGCTGTAACGCCGCGTACTTCTAACTTATATCGATAAAATTCCTGGATGTGCTTTGGTTGCAGTTCTTTAAGCAAAATTCCTGTTTCTTTGAAGTAGGGCGCAATCCTGCTTTTTACAGCATGTGAATAGGAAGCATAAGTAGTGATTTCAATCTGGTGCTTCATCATTTCCAGCCATTGAAGCATGAAGTCTGAGAACAACAGGTTTTCTTTATCTGCTTGCTGAGGGGATTCAAAATTTTTACGAGCTTCAACAAGCAATGCTTCGGCTTTTTTCTTATTACCTTTCACGGGCAATCCGGTGGAGATCCACTTATTTTTCCTTTTACCGAGCTCATCCTTATAATTTAAGACGATGTAGAAATAACCTTTCTTCTCCTGTAGGTGGCCTGCTACCAATCCATGTCCCTCCTTGATATAGCAGCCCTATCTCCTACCATTGACGATTCTAGTGTAACATAGTACAATAAGTAATTCAATGCACTAAAGCGTTACAGTGTGAAGTGGAATAATGTTGAGTCATATGTTGGAGATAGAGGAGAATGTTAATCTTCGGTATTTTATAAGCTCTGCCAATTTTGAAATGTTCAATTTTATTAGCTCTCAACAGTTTATAGGCTGTTTTGGTGCTAATGCCGCCCAACATTTCGCACATTTGAACAACATTGACTACATCCGGATAATTTTGAAACAGCAAATCATATGTTTCTTTTTGACTCAATGTATCGAATGAATTGTACAACATCGCAATCTCCTCTCTACAAAGTTATGTATAAATCATCGTTAGGCGGTGAACATAAAGAGATCTGATCAAATTGTGTTTTCCTTAAAATAAGCACATTTCAAGCTGCCGTTGGTTATGCGGCATCATAGCTCCGGTTCTTCACAGAGACTCCCCCTCGTCCGAGCGGGCTGCCCCCAATGCAGTGACGCTGGCCGGGCAGAAGTATCATTATCCCTCTTGCACATCATGGCGATTCAACCCACCACAGGTTGATTTGGAGCCAGAAGGTATCGCTCTTGCCAGTAAGAACTAGCAGTCTTCGCGCTTCCGTCCAGTCGCTTTCCGTTTTTTAACGGATGCAAAAGAAAAGTACTTGAAGTATGCATATGGTATTGTCAATGATCAAGTGGATATTGGAGACCAAAGTTTTTTGCATCTCCTACAAAATAAATAGGAGGATTCACTTAGAAAGGCAACCTTAGCAATAAATATTTTTATAAAGTTGCGAGGAAAGTTTGTATTTGCGGGGCATCAGGATAAAACGCTAATCAAGAAAAGCCGAGCGATAGAACATAAACGTTCTAAAGCTCGGCCGTTCTCTAATCCTTGTAACGATCAAGATCAAAACGGCGAACCGCCAAAATAAATTCAATGATAAGTTGTTGCTTGCAGTCTTCATTGATCACACCATAATAGCGAGAGTATTTGTTAATCAGAGGCTCATAGCGCTCGATAAGCTCGGCTTCTGCTTGTTGATCGCCCTGCTGGGCCAACTGAATCAGTTCCATGATTTCACGCATTCCATGCTCCTCCTTTTTTAGTAAGTCTTAATCTCGAGATGTTTAGGAGGAGCGCGACACCTTATGTGTTCTTGCTTAACAATCCATAAGACTTTTAAGCTTGATTAACAAATTGATTTTCGATTTTGTTACAGCCTGTCTGGTTACTCCAAACATACGGGCAATTTCCCTGTCGGTTCTTTCCCAATAAAATTTCAAGTATAGCATTTGTCTCTCGGAAGGACTTAAAATTTGCATGGCCTGTTCCAGACTGATTCGTTTTTCGACATAAATGAAAGGGCATACAACAATACTGCAAGTAAGAGAGAGCTTCGGAACATGTTCTTCATAGGGTACCAGTCGTTGGTATTCTCTTTTGAGTCTTCTGAAATAATCACGACTGGCTCGACTAAGGCATGAATTAACATAACTACTAAAACCTTTTTCAATTGCGATAATTGCGCTTTGCTGTTTTTCCATAATGTTACACCTCCTCATTAAGTAAATGGGAAGTTGTCCACACAAAAGCAACCTCCTGTCAAAATTAATTAAAATTTTTAATAGTAGGTATTTCGGATGATAACGTTCCCGTTTTTATTTTTTGAACCATTGGTCACAAAAAAGTCAAAATTGGGGACTTACACTGTGTAAAGGTTGTGTTCACTACGTTGCTAATGAGTGGTCAAGCCATTACCATGTCTTATCTTGAGAATGACATGGGGGATCGCAGCAAAAGTTCTGAATGACTCTTACGATAGGGTTATTACCGAAAATCTCCCCGAATAAGATTCATCATTCCTAAAAACAAAGCTCCCGAGAAATAGGTCGGGAGCTCATGGAAGTAAAAACTTTATGGCGGTTTTATCGCGTTAAGGACATCAGTCGTATGAAACGTTCAGACATGAAAAAAACCAGAGTGCAGCACGATTGATATAGAACACATAGCCTTAATTAGGGGTCCCGCCAACAAAACGAAAACATACGCTAAGCGAATAATTGGTCAAACAAGCCGGAATTTCCGTATGCTAAGGAAATCCGGCTTGTTTTTATTCTTCTCGTGAAGGCCGTTTAAGTGGACGTAGCCCTTTCAGTGTTGCGATTTGTTTGATATCAAACTTGTATTCACCTAAGAAATTAATTTGTTCCCATCCGAGAGGAAAATATGCTTCAACAATTCTTCATTCAGTTGCTTATGGATCTTTCTATATCCCGTCCATCATTCATACAAACTATTGAAACGGCAGAGCTGCCGTTTTATTGTTTTGACTGATTGTAAGAAAATTTCAATCGGACACTACATTGACCTGTTCAATTAGAGCTCAAGCAACGAATACGCTTGAGCTGTTGCTGTAGTTTGAATAGAGGATCTCTTAGGATTATGAGTTGAATGCATTAGTACGCGATAGAAAAAATACTTTTCAATAAACTTACTATGTAGTAACATTACTTATGAGTAAGTTATAGAAAGGAAGATTGGATGGTAAAGTCAAGTAAGGAGAAAGGAAAAGCAAGTAAAGCTCGGTTGCTTACATTAGCTGCCTCTGAGTTTTCTAGAAGAGGCTATCATGATACTAAAATCAGTGATATTGTAGCCGCAGCCGGACTTACTCAGCCTGCATTCTATCTATATTTCTCTAGTAAAGAAGCGATATTTATAGAACTAACTCAAGCTTTTCATAACCGGATGAGGACATTAATTGAAAATAGCTTACTAGATTCCGCAATGGAACAGGAGAATGTTTTTGAACACATCAAAACAAAGTTGAAAATGTTCTTTGAGTTTTTGGCGATGGAACCCGATTTGACGAGAATTGGATTATTCGTCAATCCGAATAGAGCTCAGATTCGAGCGGATATGGTTCGCATGGTTCGGGATAATTTGGTCAAAGAACAGCAGTCTGGTTATTTTCGCAGTGACTTGGATATGGAATTTGTGGCTGAATGTTTAGTAAGTATGATCGAACAGTTAACAGAAACACGTTTATTGCCAGGTTTAAGTAGTGCAGGTCATTTAGCGACCCAAATCGTCGATTTATTATTAAATGGGATGATTGCGGAATAGATGAATATTATTTCTATATCTTTTTCGTACTAATTTTTTAGAAAGGTGGAATGAACTCATCGTGAGGGGTGGCATTCGATTTGGGTTATTCAGTTTGTTACTTTTCTTTACTATTCTTTCAGTTGGATATGAGGCTTATGCGAATGAAGCGGATTACGAATGGAGTGAAAACGAGGATGGTACAGTTACGATTACAAAATACAAGGGTTCAGCAAGGAATGTGATTATCCCAAATCAGTTGAATAATAGAGATGTAACAGCTATTGGGAACAAAGCTTTTTACAACAAATCCCTCGCAAGCGTGGAGTTTCCTAATACTATCGTTAGTATCGGAGATGAAGCATTTCAATACAATAATCTTGTAAGTGTAACATTGCAAAATGGGTTAGAACAGATTGGGGATTATGCATTTGGTAATAATAAACTTACAAGTATAGAACTACCGGATAGTCTAATACATATTGGGAAGTATGGATTCATTCATAATTCCCTTTCAACTTTGATCATCCCGGATAGTGTAAGTGATATTGGTTTTCAAGCCTTTGGATACAACAAACTTACAATTCTAACGCTACCTAATGGAATCACAAGTGTCGGTCAATGGTCATTTGCCTATAATCAAATAGCTAGTTTAACCATCCCTGATAGTATGACGAAGATAGATCAGTATGCATTTGCTTATAATAAATTAACGGCGGTAACGCTTCCCAAAAGCGTGATCAAAATAGATGACTATGCATTCACTGGTAATATGCAATTATCAGAAGTAAGGATTCTTTCAAGTACAACCCAGTTGAGCAGTGTTTCATTCCCGAATATCGGATCCCAATTAACGATTTACGGGCATGCAAACTCGACCGCTCAATTACATGTGCAATACAATTCCCTATACAAAGGCTATCTTTTTGAGCCATTTACGAATCGTGTTGTTTACGATGGAAATGGCCATAGTGGTGGGAATGTCCCCATTGACGATAATTTGTATGTGAGGCGGGAGCAAGCAACGGTATTAGGGAATACAGGAATGTTGGAAAGAGAAGGGTATCGCTTTGACGGATGGAATAGTGCTGCTGATGGCAGCGGAGAAGATTATGCCGTCAATAGTCAAGTTACAATCGGAGAAGAAAATGTTGTTTTATTTGCCAAATGGGTTCCAGAGGATGCTAGAGCTCCTGTCATTACCGATGCTTCTACCGCAGAAGATACACAGAGTACAAGCGGGCTCATCATCACGCCACATCCGGAAGAGTCCGGTAATGTAATGCATTATAAGATTAGCGCGATTGTTGGCGGTACACTGTACAAGAATAACGGTGTGACTCAAATCCATAGTGGAGATTTCATAACCACTTCAGAAGGTGGCGCTGGCTTAAAGTTTACACCTGAGGCTGATGCAAACTCTCCAGCTGGTGACGTATTCTCGTTCCAGGTGCAGGCTACCCATGATAACGCTGGAGCGGGATTGAGTCCGCCAGCGCATGTTTCGATTACGGTCAGTGAAGTGAACGATCCGCCAGTGGCAGTCAATGATACGTTACCAAAAGTGGCGAAAGCAGGCGGCAAAGTTGTCATTGCCTTTGCGGATTTGCTCATGAATGATTCCGCGGGTCCTGCTAACGAATCATCGCAATCCCTAACGATTATTAATGTTGATAATGCTGTTGGTGGAACTGTTGTCATCGTTAACGGGCAGATAGAGTTCGATTTGGATCCGACATTTGCTGGTACAGCTCGGTTTTCTTATACCGTACAGGATGATGGCACGACAAACGGAATCGACGACTTCAAGACGGCTAGTGCAATAGTGAGCTTTGAGGTGAATCCGAAGCCAACAGAGCCCCCAGTAGTATCAAGCGTTGAGTCTCTCGACGATATTGAGGTTTCCCAGGGTACGGAACGTTCGGCTCTGTCATTGCCTTCAACGGTTCAGGTAACGCTAAGCGATCAAAGTATTCGAAATCTTGGTGTAACGTGGGATGATGGAAACCCGGTATATAACGGCAATACGGATGGAGAATATACGTTTACCGGAAACCTAGCGCAGGACGTGTCAAATCCGCAGGGCTTGACGGCGGAAGTGAAAGTGGTCGTGAACCCAAAATCAGCAGAGCCTCCGGTTGTATCAAGCGTTGAGTCTCTCGGCGATATCGAGGTAGCCTATGGTACGGAACGTTCAGCACTGCCATTTTCTCCTACGGTTCAGGTCACGTTAAGCGATCAAACTAACCGAAATCTTAGTGTAACGTGGGACGAAGGGAGCCCGTTATACAACGGTAATACAGCCGGAGAATATACGTTCACCGGAACCCTGTCGCAGGACGTATCGAATCCGCAGAACTTAACGGCGGAAGTGAAGGTGATCGTTCATCCGAAGCCAGCGGAGCCGCTAGTAGTGGAAAGCGTAGAATCACAGGATGACATCGAAGTTTCGTACGGCACGGAACGTTCATCGTTGCCATTGCCATCGACGATTCAAGTCACGCTAAGCGATCAAAGTAGTCGAAGCCTTGGTGTAACGTGGGATGATGGAACTCCGGAGTATGATGGCAATGCAGCGGGAGAATATACGTTCACCGGAACCTTGGCGCAGGACGTGTCGAATCCGCAGGGCTTGACGGTGGAAGTGAAAGTGATTGTTAACCCGAAACCAGCAGAGCCTCCAGTTGTATCAAGTGTTGAGTCTCTCGACGATATCGAGGTAGCCTATGGTACGGAACGTTCAGCTCTGCCTTTGCCACCTACGGTTCAAGTCACACTAAGCGATCAAACTTGCCAAAGCCTTGGTGTAACTTGGGACGGTGGAAACCCTGTATATATCGGCAATACAGCCGGAGAATATACGTTCACCGGAACCTTGGCGCAGGACGTGTCGAATCCGCAGGGTTTGAGGGCGGAAGTGAAAGTAGTCATGCACCCGAAACCAGCAAAGCCTCCGGTTGTATCAAGCGTTGAGTCGCTCGGGAATATCGAGGTTTCCTATGGAACGGAACGTTCAGCGCTGCCATTGCCTTCAACGGTTCAGGTCACGCTAAGCGATCAAACTAGCCGAAGCCTTGGTGTCATGTGGGACGATGGAAACCCGGCATATAACGGCAATACGGCTGGAGAATATACGTTCACAGGAAACCTAGCGCAGGACGTGTCGAATCCGCAGGGCTTGACGGCGGAAGTGAAAGTGGTCGTCAGGACATCTGTGCCGGATCCCAAATCGCCGACATGGCCGAGTGGTAGTAAACTGTTGGTTTCGGATATCACCAAAACAAACGTAAAACTATCCTGGCCAGAAGCGCAGGATACCAACGGGGTGATCGTTTACCGCATCTATGTCGACAGCAGGGAACATCAGACAGTTACCGGCAGCGTGTACGAACAAACCGTCACGGGTCTTAAAGCAGGTACCTTCTATACGTTTACCGTCAAAGCGTTCAATGCGATCGGGAACGAGAGTGAGCCGCTCAGCGCCAAAGCAACGACTGCCCGATCATCGAGTGGCGGTGGAGGAGGTGGTTCAGGTAGTGGTTCCGGGGGTGGGCGCGTGCTATCGAGTAACACTGATCTTGCTGATCTGCAAGTATGGGTGGGCGGCAAGAAGCTGAAGCTCAGCCCATCATTTGATTCGGGAACGACAGGTTATACAGCTCGTACAGAAGCTGAGCAGATCGAGATTGTGGCGAAAGAGGCGCACTCTGCAGCAAAAGTGATACTGAAGGATAAAGTCATTACGGATAGAACCAAAGCAAATCTGGATGAAGGCGACAATACGTTTGTGTTGACGGTACAAGCGGAGAATGGTACGAAGAAGAAATACACGCTCACCATTTACCGTGAAACACCTAAGCGCTCCGAGCCAGTTATCGAATTTACTGACATCGCTGGTCACTGGGCAGAGAGCAATATCAAGCGTGCCGCGGCGAAAGGCATCGTAAGTGGTTACCCGGATGGAACGTTCAAACCGAACCATCCCGTCACCCGGGTAGAGTTTACGGTAATGCTGTTTGGTGCCTTGCAGTTGGAGGAAGATGGCGCAACGCTCACGTTCACCGATCAAGATCAAATCGGAACATGGGCGAAGCAAACAGTCGCCAAAGCAGTAAAAGCGGGCATTGTCAGCGGATATGGAGATGGCAGCTTCCAACCGAATGCGCAGATTACCCGCGCAGAAATGGCAGTCATGATCGCCCGAGCACTGAAACTGCCGCTTAATGCCAATACCGTGACTGGTTTTACTGATGATGAATCGATTTCTCAGTGGGCAAAAGGCGCTGTGGAAGCGATTCGTGGGATTGGCATCGTCGATGGTCGCGGCGGGAATCGCTTCGTGCCGAACGAAAAGGCAACTCGTGCCGAAGCGGCGGTGATATTACTACGTATGATCGAAAGAGGTAAATAAGCAATCCAACAAGTGCGAGGGCAGTTCATCCAGGCCTATCGCACTTGTTATTTTTGTAAGTATTTTTGTGGATCTCACAGGTAGGGAGATAGTTTTTTTGTCAGGATAAAATGTGGGGTGGAAACAGATCACCTCAGTTCCCATTCAACACGTGGATTTGTCAGAAACTTGTAAGCAGGTCTTCTCCCTCTTGGGTCGTTATCTCATCAATTTGAGTTTTGGATCACTTCAACCGTGATGTTGTGGACTGTTTACGCTTACTCAATACAAGCCAGGATCATCGATATCCTTGTTTTCACTGTTGTTGCAGTTGAAGGCAGTCTTCAATCAAAACACTATGCTTACAACTTGGAAACATGATTCTGTTCTTATTGTTTCGGCTAAAGCATAATGTCCAATTGCTGGCGGGATTGCCTGTCCAAGAGTTGCTGAATATAATGACCATATCTCTGAAAAGGAAAAGGATGCCTCCCATGGTGTGGGCCTGCTGTAACAAGCTCACGGGATGCATCCCCCAAACAACATGGTCATTGTATCAAAATATGAGCTGGTTGAGAAGGTACCGGGCGTTTTTCGTTCGATGTGCAGAAGTGGTTCCCTCTCCTTGTTGTGGAGTAAAACTTAGTGTCATTGGTAGTCGGAGACGGAAGGTAGCAAGTGAGGGAGGGGAACGCCGCCTGCTTGTCATCCGTCGGATGCGTTGCTCACAGTGCCAGAAGATTCACCATGAGCTTCCGGATTGTGTGGTGCCGTACAAGCGATACGAATCGGCGTGTATCGAGCAAATCCTTTCAGGACCTGAAATACTGCCCACAGTAGCAGCGGACAATGCAACCCTTGCGCGCTGGAGGAACTGGTTCCAAGAGCAGTACACGTACTTATTAGGATGCTTGGCGTCAATTGCCATTCGCTTTCATCAGAACCCTGTGGAGGAATTGTCCACCCCTTCGCAGTCTGCACATCACCCTTTCGGACACTACGTTGGAGATGCCCACGGTTGGCTGGCAAGAGTTGTCCGCCCGGTGGTTAATGTAAATCTTTGGGTACATACCCGTTCTGCATTCTTGTCCATCTAGCCTTGCGGTAGACTCATCTCGAAGTCTACCAAGGTGAGGTGCGAAGCAAATGAAGGATCAAAAGAAAGCGGAAGGCATTGCGACGGAGCGTGTGCAGCTACTGTCTCCTCTCTTAGCGGAAGGGCTAGACCCTGCCAAAGCTAGAGAGATAAAGGCAAGGATCTGTATGCAGACAGGGCTTTCCGAGCGGACACTTCGTCGGTATTTGGCGAAGTATCGCCATGAGGGATTTGGGGGGCTAATGCCGAAAGGCAAAGGTCGACAACCGTCGGATTCAACCATCCCACCGGAGGTTTTGGATCAGGCTATTTTGCTGCGCCGCGAGGTACCCGGCAGAAGCGTGACCCAGATCATTCAAATCCTCGAATGGGAAGGCCGAATTCTGCCCGGAGAGATCAAACGAAGCACCTTGCAGGAAAAGCTTGCCCAGCGTGGTTACAGCACACGCCATATGCGAATGTATGCTGAATCCGGCGTGGCCGCAAGGCGTTTTCAACAGCGCCATCGCAACCGTCTTTGGCATTCAGACATCAAGTATGGGCCGTATCTGCCCATTGGTCCGAATGGCTCCATGAAGCAAGTGTTCCTTATCACGTTCATCGACGACGCGACGCGTTATGTTCTTCACGGTGAGTTCTATCCAGTCATGGATAAAACGATCGTGGAGGACTGCTACCGGCGGGCCATCCAAAAGTTCGGCGTACCCGAATCGGTTTACTTCGACAATGGCAAGCAATACCGCACCAAATGGATGACACGCGCTTGCTCTAAACTCGGCGTCCGGCTGTTGTTCGCAAAGCCCTACTCGCCGGAATCCACGGGTAAAGTCGAACGTTTCAATCGTGTCGTCGACACGTTCCTAAGTGAGGCTGCGCTGGAGAAACCGAAGACACTGGATCGGCTAAATGAACTGTTTTGGGTGTGGCTTTCGGAGTGCTATCAGAACAAGGCACATTCGGCGCTGGAAAACAAATGCAGCCCCGAAACCGCCTTTCGTAGCGACAAGAAAGCGCTTCGTTTCGCGGATCCAGATATGCTCGCCAACGCTTTCTTACATTGCGAAACACGTAAGGTCGACAAGTCAGGCTGCATCAGCTTCATGGATCGCAAATATGAGGTTGGTCTCCCGTTCATCGGAAAAACAGTAGATGTCGTGTTCGACCCTGCAGATATAACAGAACTGACGATCGAGTACGAGGGGCATACGCCGTGGCGCGTTCGGGAGCTCACCATCGGTGAGCGCGCAGGAAAACGTCCGCCGCTGCCAGAACACTTAAACCAATTGCCAGCCGAGGCGTCGAGGCTGCTTGCAGCAGCAGAAGATCGCAGTAGGGACCGCAAGGCACAGCAGGCTCCTGCCGTGACCTACCGCCGAGTCAATAAGGAGGACAGCCATGTTTGAATCCTTCTATGGACTGAAGTGTTCCCCTTTCTCACGAGATGTGCCAACGAGAGAACTGTACGAGTCGGACATTTTGGAAGAGACCCTTGGTCGCCTTGAGTTCGCCGCCAAACGGCAATGGTTTGCCGTTATAACCGGCGATTGCGGGACAGGCAAGACGACGACCATTCGCCGTTTTACTGAAGTTCTTGATCCTTCCATGTACAAGGTACTCTACTTATCGGACTCCAAGTTGACGCCGAGGCACTTTTATAAGGGATTGCTAGAACAACTCGGTTGTGAGGCGAAGTTCTACCGAGGGGATGCCAAACGGCAGCTACACCGAGAAATCGAGCTCATGCGAGGGATCCACCGGCTTCAACCGGTTGTTGTCATTGACGAGGCCCATCTACTGGACCGCGAAATGCTGGAAGAGGTACGCTTCCTACTTAACTTCAAGATGGATGCGCAGAGCCCTATGGCGCTCATTCTTGTAGGGCAGAACGAGTTGTGGGATCGCCTGAACCTTCAGACGTATGCTGCGATTCGGCAGCGTATTGACCTGCAGCGTAAGCTGCCCCATTATGATCGGGCACAGACCGGTGCTTATATTCAGCGGCATATGAAGTACGCTGGTGCGGAGCATGACATTTTTACGGACGTTGCGATCGACGACATCTACCGTTTTTCAAGTGGTACAGCTCGCATGATCAACAAGGCTTGCACGCACTGCCTCATTTACGGAGCACAGAACAGACATCGGATCATCGACGACCACATGGTGAAACGTGTCATCCAGGGAGAATTGTCATGATTCTCCCCTTTTTTATCAAGCCAGTCGGACAGATTGTCCGTCATCAGCAGGACAGCTTACGCCGTCAACTGGTGGACATTATGCTTTAGCAGTAACACTTATTTTCAATGTGCTCCGATGGAATGATCGACCACGAAGAACTGTTTAAAAGTAAATACTTTCATTTTTCCTTCAGATGTTTTTTTATGTAGTCTGAATAACTGCTATAGTTTTTTGTTCCTTTAGCTTTGTTTAACTTTCCAAATTTCGTATTACGCTTTGCAATTGGAAGAGCAAGGCGCAATTGTAACGTTCACCGATAACGATCAGATCGGCAAATGGGCGAAGCAAGCTGTCGCTCAGGCGGTACAGACAGAAATGATTAATGGATATGAAGACGGAAGCTTCCGTCCGAATGCGCACATTACCCGAGCGGAAATGGCGGTTATGATCGCTCGAGCGCTCAAACTACCGCTCAAGACCAATAGCGTAACTGTTTTTGCTGACGATGAGGTGATTCCGCAGTGGGCGAAAAGCTCTGTAGAAGCGATTCGTGCGATTGTCATCGCCAGTGGCCGTGAGGGTAATAAGTTCGTACCTAACGAGACAGCGACGCGTGCAGAAGCAGGCGGTCATATTGCTTCGGATGTTAGAAAAAAAAGAAGAGTAAACAGAACGTTAACAGATACAACGACAGAAACGATAGTTTCTATGTTGTATCTGTTTTTTTGTAAGGAAGAGGATAGACGGAGGAAGATCTGCAATCGTTGTGCGACTGTTCTTTGGGGGCATAGGCGCGAACAGGAATGAACCAGTCAGCCCATAAGTTATCTGAGGTATGATGGCCTATTGGACTAATTTGGGGAGGGACATCATAGCGCCTTCGTCACTTGACATATTGCTTCATGTGATTCCGCTCGTTTGCAGGTACACAACAATATCCTAAGCAAGCGTAAAAGAGCCTCCAAATTCAACTTACAAGCAAAGATGAGGCTCATCGTACATAGAATCTGCCCCTATATGAGTACGATGAAAACCCTAAATCGAGGTTGGTACATGACTAAACGTATAAAATTGCATTATACGATTAGGTGATCGCTCATAAAGGAAACAGCTTCATGGCGACCTGACACGGCAAGCTTCTTGTAAATATTTTTGCAGTGTCGTTTCACCGTTTCCGTAGAGGTGCCTAATGCTTCGGCAATCTCTTTATTTGCGAGTCCTTGTGACAATAGCTTCAATACGTTCATTTCCTGTCTCGTGAGCCTGGAAAGCAGATGTTGCGGAGAGGCACCGTCTTCCTCTTGAAAAAAGGAAAGAAGCGTATCAGTGTAATCTTGAAATAAAGGGTCTTGCGCTCTTTTTGACACACTGCTACGTTGCCTTTTCCATAAGGTCAAGAGACGATAAAGTTTTGCTCCCTCGTCTGCAAACAAACGAATATAGCCTTCGGAGAAAGCTAGGACCAAGGATTGATCAAGCTTTTTAACCGCAGCAGAAAGATTTTTTTGCCTTTCCAAAAGGAGCGCCTGAACGATTCTGATCTCAACTACCGCCGCTTTACGGTTTTTCAACTCGTATACTTGCGCCAAACGCTCCGCATAACGGTATGCCGTTTCTCCATCATCCAAGGCGACAAGTAAGCGCAGCCATGTAATTTGCTCAAACTCACGGGAAGGATCGATCCATCCATCCACTTGCAGACGGCAGTTTTCGGCCCAACTTGCGGCATGCTGGGGTTGACCCGTCAAGATGAACAGTCTGGCCTCAAAAGCGTCGATAACCGGCAAAAACGAAAGGGCATGTATCCGAAACGCCTGATTGCGAACCTCTTGTACAAGGGCAAAGGCTGCTTCCTGCTCGCCCTGGGCCAGGCTCATGCGAGCCTTTGTGAGCAGGGCCGGTACGAAAATACCGGCATTTTCGCATTTCAAACCGACCGATGCTCCTATGTTGACGTATTTCTCCGCTTGAGCCAAGTCATCTCGTTCGTAGTAACCCTCTCCAATAGCCGTATGCAAGTAGCCGTAAAAATGGTCATGTGCCGATTGCCAGCGTGCGATAAGGGGAGGATAGATCGCTAACGTTTGTTTCAGTCCCCCGAAAAATCCGAATCTTCCTCTTAGGAGCGATTCTCCGTTATGGTTATAGCCCACGATATACGCAGCGGAAATATTGCCGACTCCTCCGAGCCTTCTCATGATCTCTTCGTTGTAAACAACCGCTTTCTCTGTCTCGTTCCGGCCCAAGCAAATCATGCATCGCATAGCCGCGAAATAGCCGAGTATATCTTCGCCGTTAAGCGATTGGAGTTCAGTTTCCCCCGAATCAAGATACGGCTCCGCGCGATCAAGGACGTCCTCCGCTTCCTCAAGTCGATCGAACGTGGCCAGCGACCAGGCATACAGAACAGCGAGTGCGGGGTTATGTGTGAGCAAGTTCTCGGGAAATTGTCCAAACCAGCGCAACAGCATATGCATTTCATTACGGAGCAGTTCCGAAGCTTCTTGTACAATAAGCTCGCAAGCCGTATTGAAATCGGTCGCGGCTACTGCATGTTCGACCGCTTCCACAGTATAGCCGTTGATCCTGAACCATTCACTTGCACGCCGGTGCAGTTCAGGAACGATTTCGGCATACTGACGGGTTAAGCGATTATAGAGCAAACGACCGAACATATGGTGATATCTGTACCATACGCGGTCCCGGTCCAGCGGAATCAGGAACAATCCGGCTTGAACCGCTTCATACAACGACTGGCCGCTTTCCTTCTGGATGATGTGTCGGCATAAAGACTCGTTCATCCGTTCAAGCACAGCCGTCTTGAGCAAAAATTGCTGCACGTCAGGCGACTGTCGGGCCAACACTTCTTCCGTCAAATAATCGGCAATATCTCCTTCCACCTCTTCTGACGGATGCTGCTTGAATGAGTCTATGAAGAGGTTGGTTTCCGTCGTACTTACGCCGTACTCCCCGCCCGAAAGAAGGATCATTTGCAACCCCGCTATCCATCCTTCCGTTCTACGCTCCAGGCAGGCCAGTTCTTCCTTCGTCAAACGTTTCTCAACCGTTAGCTCGAACAGCTCGCGAATTTCGTCAGCCGTAAAACGCAAATCGTTCGCTGAAATGCGGACAAGCTGCCGTCTGGCAAGCATCGCCGGCAAAGGCAGTTGAGGTTCGGAACGGCTTGCTATGACCATATGCATATTTCGAGGAAGATACGTGAGTAAAAAAGTCAGCCCATGATGGATGGACGACTCGCAAATCACATGATAGTCGTCAAGTATGATGATGATTTCCTGATTCAGTGCCTGGACCTCGTTCATCAAGAGGGTCATGGCCGTTTCAACGGAGAGGTTCCTCGTTTCTTGAATGTACTGCAACACGGAATCGCAGAGCCCGGGTTGTATCGGTCGCAACGCGGCGATCAGATATTCCATGAAGCGAACCAGATCGTTGTCACGCCCGTCCAAAGAAATCCATCCGTATGAATACGGCTGCTGACGAATCCACTCCGTGATCAGCGTCGATTTGCCGAAGCCCGCCGGTGCGGTCACCAACGTCAGCTTGGCGCCAAGTCCCTGATCGAGAAGACGTCGTAAAGATGGCCGTTGCACAAGCGTTGACCCGGTGCCGGGGATATGCAATTTGGTTTGCAGAAGATGAGAAAGTGGCCGGGATTCAGATTGTGGGTACATAGTGGAAGTCCTTTTTTCATTTTCGAAGTTTTCCATAAATTGATTATAGTAAAACACTGTCGGTGCATCAATGGAATATTACTCACCAAAATACCCCCTAAACTTCCCCCAAGGGGAATAGATATGCACTCATATTAAAAATAAAATAGTTTTATGCGCCATAATCATTACGGCAGCGTTTTCCCTGTTCGGAAGCACAACTGCGAATAGATAAATCTGGCGCGATTTGTCGGACTATAGCCATCGTGCCAACACATCCTATGTGTCGGCGGGCCGGTCCTCTCTATCGATCCCGTGACGGTAGCCGAAGACAAAGAAGCGACGGTAAGCGTTACCGGGATGAATGGCTGGAATGGGGAAAAGTCGCGACAAGGAACAGGGGGAAACAAAAATGAAACGGAGCAGCTTAATGGAGGAGTCACGCAGAAGCAGGCCTGTTGAAGTGCTACAAAAGATTTTCGTATTCGTTCTGCTGATTTCAGCGTTTTTTTCGGCGCAGCAATCGTCTTTTGCAGATACGAGTTTGAATCTCATAGAGGCGGGAACCAATCCTCAGGCCGTCGCGGTGAATCCGGTGACGAACAAAATCTATGTCGTCAATTTTCGCAGCCACAACGTGACGGTCATTGACGGCGCGAACGGCACAACGAAGACGGTAGGAGTGGGTACCTTTCCTTCGGACATCGCGGTGAATCCGGTGACGAACAAAATCTATGTCACCAATTCTTACAGCAACAACGTGACGATCATTGACGGCATGAACGACACAACGAAGATGGTAGAGGTTGGAAGATCTCCTCGAGCCATCGCGGTGAATCCGGTGACGAACAAAATCTATGTCGTCAATTCTAGCAGCAACAGCGTGACGGTCATTGACGGTGCGAACGACACGACGGATTTGTTCACCGGATATTCCGGTCCTCAGAGCATTGCGGTGAATCCGGTGACGAACGAAATCTATGTCACCAATTTTGGCACCAACAACGTGATGGTCCTTGACGGCGCGAACGACACAAGGAAGACGGTAGGGGTGGGTATCTCTCCTCAGGCCATCGCAGTGAATCCGGTGACGAACAAAATCTATATCGCCAATAATGGCAGCAACGACGTAACGGTCATTGACGGCGCGAGCAATACCACGACAACGGTAGAGGTGGGAATCCTTCCTCGAGCCATCGCGGTGAATCCGGTAACGAACAAAATCTATGTCGCCAATTCTAACAGCAACAACGTAACGGTCATTGACGGCACGAGTAACACACCGACAACGGTAGAGGCGGGAACCGCTCCTTCGGCCGTCGTGGTGAATCCGGTGACGAACAAAATCTATGTCGCCAATCTTAACAGCCACGACGTGACGGTCATTGACGGCGCGAGCAACACGACGACAACGGTGGAGGTAGGATCATATCCTTTGGCCATCGCGGTGAATCCGGTGACAAACAAAATCTATGTCGCCAATAACGGCAGCCACAACGTGACGGTCATTGACGGCGCTGGGCGTACAGCCCCGCCGGTGGCGAGTCCGCCGGGAGGGGAAGTGGAGCCTGGTACGTGGGTGACATTGACGACAACGACGGATGGCGCAGCGATCTACTATACGCTGGATGGCAGTACCCCATCAAACAGCAGCACCAAATATACGGAACCGATCATAGTCACCGCAGCGATGACGATCAAGGCCATTGCCGTGAAGGACGGCATGATCGATAGCGAAGCAATGATGGAACAGTATACAGTTCAGCTACCTGCACCGTCCTCGCCGGAAAACGTGACAGGTGCTGCGGGAGACAAACAGGTCACCCTGAACTGGAGCACTGTAGCAAATGCACAAAGCTACAACGTGTATAAATACGAGGGAGCATCAGCACCATCGAATGCAAACGACTGGACTCTCTTACAACAGGATGTAACTGCGACCACATACACTGTCACCGGCTTGACGAACGGCACGAACTATGCATTCGCAGTGAAAGCTGTTAATGCAAATGGAGCAAGCGGCTTTTCAAACGCGGTGATCGCGACACCTGTTGGATCTTCAGCTCCTGCCGTGCCGGGGCAACCTGTCAATGTCCTAGCGGAAGCGGGAGACAGTCAAGCGAAGGTTAGCTTCGAAGCCCCGGGGGATGATGGAGGCAGCAATATCCTGCAGTATACGGTCACGGCCTGGGTGAATGGAATCGCAACCCCGGGTACAAAGAGCGGTGATTCAAGCCCGATCATTATGACCGGCTTGACGAACGGCACGACGTATACGTTCACGGTAGTGGCGACGAATGGGGTGGGAGACTCGATTCCATCGGCGCAATCGAATCCTGTAACGCCGACAGATCAGCAGCCTGGGTCGGATACCGAAGCCCCGAAATGGCCGGTTGGCAGCGAACTGATTGTGTCGGATATTACGCAAACGAGCGTGAAGCTTTCATGGCCAAACGCGACAGATAACGTGGGAGTGACCGGCTACCGAATCTATGTCAACGGAACCGAGCGCGAAACGGTAGGCGGCGGTGTCTATGGGACCACCGTGACTGGTCTGTCAGCAGATACAACTTATACGTTCAAAGTCACGGCTTATGATGCGGCGTGGAACGAAAGTGAGGCATTGACCGATTCGGCCAAGACAATACCGCAACCAACGGAGCCGGATACCGAAGCGCCGCAATGGCAGGATGGCAGCGAGTTGACCGTGTCGGATATCACGCAGACGAGCGTGAAACTCACATGGCCAAGCGCGACGGATAACGTGAGAGTGACCGGCTACCGAATTTATGTAGATGAGGTTGAGTACAAAACGGCAGGCGGGAACGAAAATGCAATCATCGTCACTGGCCTGACGGCAGAAACGAGTTATACGTTCAAGGTAACGGCTTACGACGAAGCAGGGAATGAAAGCGCGGCATTGACTACTTCGGCCAAGACATTGCCGCAGCCGACGGAGCCGGACACCGAAGCGCCGCAATGGTCGGATGACAGTGAACTGACGGTTTCGGATGTGACGCAAACGAGCGTGAAGCTGTCTTGGCCGAGAGCAACGGATAACGTAGGAGTGACGGGCTACCGGATTTATGTAGATGACTTCGAGTACAAAACGGTAGGCGGCAGTGGAAATGGAATCATGATCAACGGTTTGACTGCTAGTACATCCTACAAGTTCAAAGTCACGGCTTTTGATGCGGCGGGGAATGTAAGTGATGCATTGACCGCTTCGGCTACGACATTGCCGCAGCCGTCGGAACCAGACACAGAAGCACCGCAATGGCCGGATGACAGTGAACTGATGGTTTTGGATGTGACGCAAACGAGCGTGAAACTGACATGGCCAAGTGCGACGGATAATGTTGCTGTGGCGGGCTACCGAATCTACGTCGATGGCAAGGAACGTACAACGGTAAGCGGGAACGTATACCTAACCACCATCACTGGCTTAACGGCCAATACGAATTACACGCTCAGAGTCACGGCTTTCGATCCAGAGGGTAACGAAAGTGCGGCACTGACCGCATCGGCCAAGACGCTGCCGCAGCCATCGAAACCGGACACCGAAGTACCACAATGGCCAAGCGGCAGTCAGCTGACTGTATCGGGTATCACGAAAAATAGCGTGAAGCTGTCATGGCCAACAGCGAAGGATAACGTCGGTGTGACGGGATACCGGATCTACGTCGATGACAAGGAGCGTATGACGGTAAGCGGGAAGGTATATGCAACCACAGTCGACAGCCTGTCGGGCAATACGACGTACATGTTCAAAGTCAAGGCTTATGACGCGGAGGGTAACGAGAGTGCGCCGCTCAGTAAGCAGGTAACAACAGCCCGATCTTCGAGTGGAGGAGGCGGTTCCGGAGGCAGTGGTTCCGCAGGAGGCCGAGCGTTATCCAGTAACGCCGATCTTGAAGAATTGAGGGTATGGGATAAGGATAAGAAGTTGGAACTCAGCCCATCGTTTGCAGCTGGTACGACAAGTTATACGGCCCGAACGGAAGCCGAGCAGGTCGAGATTGCAGTAAAACCGGCGCACTCCGCGGCGAAGGTGATCTTGAAAGAAAAAGTGATCACGGACAGAACGAAAGTGCTTCTGGAGGAAGGCGAAAATAAGCTGGTGTTGATCGTACAGGCGGAGAATGGCAGCAAGAAGGAGTATACGTTGAACATTCGCCGCGAAACGCCCAAGCCATCGGAACCGGCCATCCATTTCACCGACATCGCCGGACACTGGGCGGAAAGCGACATCAAACGCGACGCGGCGAAAGGCATTGTCAGTGGTTATCCGGACGGAACGTTCAAGCCGAATCATCCTGTTACCCGAGCGGAGTTTACGGTGATGCTGACAGGAGCTTTGCAATTGGAAGAGCAAGGCGCAACTGTAACGTTCACCGATAACGCTCAGATCGGCAAATGGGCGAAGCAAGCTGTCGCTCAGGCGGTACAGACAGAAATGATTAATGGATATGAAGACGGAAGCTTCCGTCCGAATGCGCACATTACCCGAGCGGAAATGGCGGTTATGATCGCTCGAGCGCTCAAACTACCGCTCAAGGCCAACAGCGTAACTGTTTTTGCTGACGATGAAGCGATTCCGCAGTGGGCGAAAAGCTCTGTGGAAGCGATTCGTGCGATTGGCATCTCCAGTGGCCGTGAGGGTAATAAGTTCGTGCCTAGCGTGACAGCGACGCGTGCAGAAGCGGCGGTCATGTTGCTTCGGATGTTAGAGAAAAAAGAAGAGTAGACAGAACGTTAACAGATACAACGACAGAAACGATAGTTTCTATGTTGTATCTGTTTTTTTGTAGGGAAGAGGATAGACGGAGAAAGATCTGCAATCGTTGTGCGACTGTTCTTTGAAAGCATAAGGTGAACAGGAATGAACCGGTCAGTCCATAATGGGGGAACTTAAAGATGCATATGATGGTTTATTGGACTAATTTGGGAAGGGACGGACATAATGGCGTCTTCGTCACTTTCCATATTGCTTCATGTAATACCGCTCGTTTGCAGGTTCAGAACAACATCCTAAGCAAGCGCAAAGGAACCTCCAAATTCACCTTCTGCAAACCCGCTATCCATCCTTCCGTTCTACGCTCCAGGCAGACCAGTTCTTCCTTCGTCAAACGTTTGTCAACCGTTAGCTTGAACAGCTCGCGAATTTCATCAGCCGTAAAACGCAAATCGTTCGCTGAAATGCGGACAAGCTGCCGTTTGGCAAGCATCACCGACAAAGACAGTTGAGAGGTTCGGAACGGCTTGCTATGACCATATGCATATTTCGAGGAAGATACGTGAGTAAAAAAGTCAGCCCATGATGGATGGACGGCTCGCATATCACATGATAGTCGTCAAGTATGATGATGATTTCCTGATTCAGTGCCTGGAGCTCGTTCATTAAGAGGGTCATGGCCGTTTCGGAGGAGAAGTTCCTCGCTTCTTGAATGTACTGTAACACGGAATCGCAGAGACCGGGTTGTATCGTACGTAAGGCGGCGATCAGATATTCCATGAAGCGAACCAGATCGTTGTCACGACCGTCCAGAGAAATCCATCCGTATGAATACGGCTGCTGACGAATCCACTCCGTGATCAGCGTCTATTTGCCGAAGCCTGCCGGTGCGGTCACCAACGTCAGCTTGTCGCCAAGTCCCTGATCGAGAAGACGTCGTAAAGATGGCCGTTGCACAAGCGTTGACCCGGTGCCGGGGATATGCAATTTGGTTTGCAGAAGATGAGAAAGTGACCGGGATTCAGATTGTGGGTACATAGTGGAAGTCCTTTTTTCATTTTTGAAGTTTTCCATAAATTGATTATAGTAAAACACTGTCGGTGCATCAATGGAATATTACTCCCCAAAATACCCCCTAAACTTCCCCCAAGGGGAATAGATATGCACTTCTATTCAAAATAAAATAGAGATGATTGTCTTATCATTGCAAATTTTATCGAGGACCCGTGCAGCAGAAATATATGGATGAAATGCAACTGTTGTAACGATTGCTAAGAATGAATAGATAGAGAGGACTGGAATGATGGGAAAAGGATTACTTCTTACACATGCAGGTTTGTTCTTAACGATAGCGAAGAGTAGCTTCAGGCGAAGGTTTGCTGCATTAGTCAAGATCTGGATTATCGCGGTTATGCTTATCGCTGGGTTTGTTCATACTCCGCAGATCGTGTCGGCAGATGCGGTGGTTGCGGAAATAGACAAGTACGAGCCGCGCGCAGCCGCCGTGAATCCGATTACGAACGAAATCTATGTCATCAGTTATGCGGGTAAAGAAAACTTCAAGATTATTGATGGTGTGACGAATCAATCAAAGCTAAGTTGGCAACTATCCGGCATGCCGTTGGATGTTGCTGTAAATCCGAAAACGAATAAAATCTATGTCACCAGTTATCTTGGTGGTATTTCAGATAATGACATCGTCATGGTCATTGATCGAAATAATCAACAGACGAGAAACATTTGGACGGGAAAATACCCCATAGCAGTTGCCGTAAATCCGGTTTTGAACAAAATCTACGTAATCAATAAAGAAAGCAAAAGTTTGTTCATCATTGACGGCGAAACGAATGAAGTGACGAGTACCGTTGATTTGGGAAGCATGCCTCGTGCGATCGCCGTCAACCCGCAGACGAACAAAGTCTATGTAACCTGCTCGGGAAATGTTGTAAAGATTATAGATGGGGAAACAGGCAAATTAAGCAAGTCGGTTTCGGTTGGAGATTATCCGGAATCGATTGCCATCGATCATGCCGCGAACCAGGTTTATATCGCTCATGCTAATGCTGGAGGCGTTTCGGTGATCAATGGCGATACCGACATTTTGAAGAATACGATTCCTTTTAATGACTACTTAGTAGGAATTGCTGTGAATCCGATCACACACAAAATTTATGCCATCGGTTTGTCAAACCGGCTTGCCTTGATTATAGACGGCAAAAACCAAGCCATTGAAAAGTCGGTGCCGGTGCAGTCAAAACCTAAAAACGTGGTCTTAAACCCTGTCACAAATAAAATTTATGTAACCGCCAATGACGGCGTCACGGTAATTGACGGCGATACAAACAATTCGTTGGGTACATTAGCAGTAGATATTGGAGAAGGAGATGCTCCTCTCGTCGTCAATCCGGTCACCAACAAAATTTATGCCGGATCTAAGAATAAAAATAATGTATCCGTAATTGACGGAACGCGTACGGATATAAGCAGGATTGGGACGGGGAACAATCCCCGATTTGTGGCGATCAATCCTTTTACCCAAAAGGCGTATGTAACCAATGCGGGCAGTCGGGAAGTAACTATTGTCGATTTGAAATCAAAAGAATTAAACATCGTAAAGAATTTGAATGTTGGCGAAGGATCAATCGCGGCAGCCGTAAATCCGCTGACGAACCGGATTTATGTCGTGCATGATTCAGCTCCCAGCTTTGTGACGGTGATCGATGGCACCGACGATACCATTGTCACAACAGTTCCTGTGGGCGGGTCCCCTTCCGCCATTGCTGTCAATCCGATCACAAACCAAATTTATGTCGCCAACAATCAAAGCAGCAGTGTGACTGTGATTGACGGGGCGTCGAACAACAAAAGCACCGTGCCTGTCGGTTCGGGTCCGGTCCATGTGGCTATCCATCCGTTAACCAACAAAGTGTATGTTACCAATTCCCAGGATGGTACAGTCTCGATTCTCAATGGCGCAACGAAAAAGGTTACCGCTACTGTGCCGGTAGGGACAAACCCGAAAATGGCGGCAGTTAACGAGAAAACGAACCAAATCTATGTAGCCAATAGCGGAAGCAATAACGTTACGATTATTGACGGGGCGTCGAATGCCACGAGTACCGTTCCCGCCGGAAACCAACCCTATGCGATCGCCGTTAACAAAAAAACGAACAAAGTCTATGTCTCCAACTTTTTGGGCAGAACCATTACTGTCATAGACGGCGCATCCTTATCGACCGCACAATTATTAACATTAGATGATGATTATCCTCAAAAGTTGGCGGTGGACGAGGGAAACGATAAAATCTATGTCGCCGCATTGAATTCGATTACGGTTCTCGATGGAGTGAGGAACACCTGGACAAAACTGGCGAGTGCCGTCAATGCGACGGCTATAGCGGTCAATCCTGTGACAAATCAGGTTTACGCTACGGCGACGACCAATCAATTGATGGCCATTCATCAAAGGGAGACAGCGAGTCCATTGCCTGTGAAGATCGATGCTTTCCCGAACAACAGATTAACCGATGGAACGGCTTCCGTTCGTTTCACACCGAAAAACAATTACGCTCCCATTCAAGGCCGGATACTAGACGTATACTACCAGCTTGATTCTTCGCAAGGCGCATGGAAGAAGGCGACACCCTCAGGCCAGGAAAACTGGGAAGGCTCGCTTGATGGTTTGACTCCAGGCATGCATGTGCTGTTCGCAATGGCGACAGATGGGCAAGAAGCGAAAATGGGATCGGGAGTTGGAGGCGCATATCCTTTTTACGTCGCTCCACAAGCTGCCGCGCCGACAGCTAGCAAGCCAAGTGGAGAGATGGAGTCGGGAACGACAGTTTCGTTGTCTGCGTCTACTGCCGGAGCGTCGATTTATTACACGACGGATGGCAGCACGCCAACTCCAGGCAGCAGCTTGCTGTATCACGAACCGATCCCTGTAACGCGAAACATGACGGTTAAAGCGATTGCAGTCAAGGCTGGCATGGCGGATAGTGACGTCATGACGGAAACGTATACGATTCCGGTCACCGCTCCTTCCGCTCCTTCTGCGCCAGAAAAGCTGACGAGCGCCACTGGCGACCGGGAAATCACCCTGAGTTGGAGCACCGGAGCAAATGCGGACAGCTACGCGGTGTACAAATACGAAGGGACATCAGCGCCGGCAAACCCGGATGATTGGGTATTGATACAAGAGAATATAACAGTCAACACATACACCGTTACAGGTTTGATGAATTACATGAGTTATGCCTTTGCGGTTAAAGCCTTCAATACAAAAGGAGCAAGTGATTTCTCGGATGAAGTAATTGCAATCCCTGCCGCAGATCCTGTCTCTTCAGTACCCAGTGCACCCCTAAAAGTAATTGCGGAGGCGGGAGACGGTCAAGCGAAGGTCAGCTTCCATGCGCCGGAGAATGACGGAGGCAGCCCTATCCTAAGTTACACCGTCACTGGCTGGGTTAACGGAACGGCAACGCCGATTACAAAGAGCGGCGATTCAAGCCCGATTATCGTCACCGGGTTGACGAACGGCACGACGTATACGTTTACGGTAGAAGCGACGAATAAAATAGGAAACTCGGTTCCATCAGCCCCATCGAATCCGGTAACGCCGAAAGCAAAGCAGCCCGACCCGGACACCGAAGAACCACAATGGCCGATTGGCAGTGAACTGACCGTGTCGGATATTACACAAACAAGCGTGAAACTGTCGTGGCCAACAGCGACGGATAACGTGGGCGTAACGGGTTTCCGGATCTATGTCAACGGAACCGAGCACGAAACGGTAGGCGGCGGCGTCAATGGAACCACTGTGACCAGTCTGGCAGCAGATACGACCTATATGTTTAAAGTGATAGCTTATGATGCGGCGGGGAACGAAAGTGAGGCATTGACTATTTCGGCCAAGACATTGCCGGAACCGTCAGAGCCGGACACCGAAGCGCCGCAATGGCCGGATGACAGTGAACTGACGGTTTCGGATGTGACACAGACGAGCGTGAAACTTTCATGGCCGAGCGCGACCGATAACGTGAGAGTGACGGGCTACCGGATTTATGTAGATGAGGTTGAGTACAAAACGGCAGGCGGGAACGAAAATGCAATCATCGTCACTGGCCTGACGGCGGAGACGAGTTATACGTTCAAAGTTACGGCTCACGACGAGGCAGGGAACGAAAGCGCGGCACTGAGCGTATCGGCCAAGACGCTGCCGCAGCCGACGGAGCCGGACAACGAAGCGCCGCAATGGCCGGATGACAGTGAACTGACGGTTTCGGATGTCACGCAGACGAGCGTGAAACTTTCATGGCCAAGCGCGACGGATAACGTGAGAGTGACGGGCTACCGGATTTATGTAGATGACGTCGAGTACAAAACGGTAGGCGGCAGCGAAAATGCAATCATCGTCACTGGCCTGACGGCAGAAACGAGTTATATGTTCAAAGTTACGGCTTACGACGAGGCAGGGAACGAAAGCGCGGCACTGACCGCCTTGGCTAAGACGTTGCCGCAGCCAACGGAGCCGGACACCGAAGCGCCGCAATGGCCGGATGGCAGTGAATTGACGGTTTCGGACATTACGCAGACAAGCGTGAAATTGTCCTGGCCGAGCGCGACGGATAACGTAGGAGTGACCGGTTACCGGATTTATGTAGATGACTTCGAGTACAAAACGGCAGGCGGCAGCGAAAATGCAATCATCGTCACTGGCTTGACGGCAAAAACGAGTTATATGTTCAAAGTTACGGCTCACGACGAGGCAGGGAACGAAAGCGCGACACTGAGCGTATCGGCCAAGACATTGCCGCAGCCGTCGGAACCAGACACAGAAGTGCCGCAATGGCCAGATGACAGTGAACTGACGGTTTCGGATGTCACGCAGACGAGCGTGAAACTTTCATGGCCAAGCGCGACGGATAACGTGAGAGTGACGGGCTACCGGATTTATGTAGATGATGTCGAGTACAAAACGGCAGGCGGGAACGAAAATGCACTCATCATTAATGGTCTGACGGCAGAAACGAGTTATACGTTCAAAGTAACGGCTTACGACGAGGCAGGGAACGAAAGTGCGGAACTGAGTGCATCGGCCAAAACGTTGCCGCAGCCAACGGAGCCGGACACCGAAGCGCCGCAATGGCCGGCTGACAGTGAACTGACGGTTTCGGATGTGACGCAAACGAGCGTGAAGCTGTCCTGGCCAAGTGTGACGGATAATGTGGAGGTGACCGGCTACCGAATCTATGTCAATGGAGCTGAGTACGAAACGGTAGGCAGCAGCAGTGGAAATGGAATCATGATCAACGGTTTGACTGCTAATACATCCTACACGTTCAAAGTCACGGCTTTTGATGCGGCGGGGAATGTAAGTGATGCATTGACCGCTTCGGCCAAGACATTGCCGCAGCCGTCGGAACCAGACACAGAAGCACCGCAATGGCCGGATGACAGTGAACTGATGGTTTTGGATGTGACGCAAACGAGCGTGAAACTGGCATGGCCAAGTGCGATGGATAATGTTGCTGTGGCGGGCTACCGAATCTACGTCGATGGCAAGGAACGTACAACGGTAAGCGGGAACGTATACGTAACCACCATCAATGGCTTAACGGCCAATACATCCTGCACGTTCAAAGTAACGGCTTATGATGAAGTGGGGAACGAAAGCGCGGGACTGAATACTTCGGCCAAGACGCTGCCGCAGCCATCGATACCGGACACCGAAGCACCACAATGGCCAAGCGGCAGTCAGTTGACTGTATCGGGTATCACGAAAAATAGCGTGAAGCTGTCATGGCCAACAGCGAAGGATAACGTCGGTGTGACGGGCTACCGGATCTACGTCGATGACAAGGAGCGTATGACGGTAAGCGGGAAGGTATATGCAACCACAGTCGACAGCCTGTCGGGCAATACGACGTACATGTTCAAAGTCAAGGCTTATGACGCTGTGGGTAACGAGAGTACGTCGCTCAGCAAGCAAGCAACAACAGCCCAATCTTCGAGTGGAGGCGGCGGTACCGGGGGTAGCGGTTCCGGAGGAGGCAGGGTGTTATCCAGTAACGCCGATCTTGAAGAATTGAGGGTACGGGATAAGGATAAGAAGTTGGAACTCAGCCCATCGTTTGCAGCTGGTACGACAAGTTATACGGCCCGAACGGAAGCCGAGCAGGTCGAGATTGCAGCAAAATCTGCACACTCTGGGGCGAAGGTGATGTTGAAAGAAAAAGAGATCACGGACAGAACGAAAGAACATCTGGAGGAAGGCGACAATACGTTTGTGTTAACGGTGCAGGCGGAGAATGGTACGAAGAAGAAATACACGTTGACTATTTACAGAGAAACACCCAAGCCATACGAACCAGTTATTGAATTTACCGACATTGCCGGACACTGGGCAGAAAATCACATTAAGCGTGCCGCGGCCAAAGGAATCGTCAGCGGTTATCCAGATGGGACGTTCCAACCGAACCATCCTGTTACTCGCGCGGAATTTACTGTGATGCTGACAGGTGCTTTGCGGTTGGAAGAGAAGGGCGCTGCTCTTACATTTAACGATAACGATCAAATCGGGGCATGGGCGAAGCAAGCGGTTGCCCAGGCGGTACAGGCGGGAATTATCGACGGATATGAAGACGGCAGCTTCCGTCCGAATGCGTCGGTTACCCGCGCGGAAATGGCGGTCATGGTCGCACAAGCGATCAAACGACCGCTCAAAGCCCATACCACAACTGGTTTTGTTGATGATGAAGCGATCCCCCAGTGGGCGAAAGGCTCTGTAGAAGCGATTCGTGGGCTTAGCATCGTCAGCGGTCGCGCAGGTAACAAGTTCGTGCCAAATGATACGATGACAAGAGCGGAAGCGGCTACTATTTTGCTCCGGATGGTAGACATTCTAAAATAAATCTTTAAACAACGCGAAGCGTCCTGAAAAAGGGATTCTTCGCGTGATTTTTTTGCAAGGGAACTATAAAAAATTGATTGCACATCGGTGCCCGTGTTTATTGTTTAATTTCATCTTTTTAAATATAATTATTCTAAATAGATAAAAAACAAGGGGGAGAACCAATAGATTATGAGTATTAAAATGAAAAGTTTCATTTCGTTCGCAGTTCTTTTTATCGCTTTTATAGCGATGCAGTTGTTTCAGTACTTCATATCCGAAGCACAGTGGAAGGAATTGAAAAAAATTGAGGATCATACCTTGAAAGCTGCCCTTTTGGCGGATGATTTAAAGTTATCTGTCGTGCAAGTGCAGCAATGGCTCACTGATATAAGCGCGACGAGAGGCAAGGATGGACTTGACGACGGTTTCGACCAAGCCGCAAAATACGCGGCTCTTTTTCATGAAAACCTGAAAAAAATGAAAGATATGTATCCGCATGAAGCGCAAAAGTTGGATGAAACCAAAACTTCTTTTGACCGATACTATGAAATGGGGAAAAAGATGGCAAACGAGTACATCGCCGGCGGATACGAACGTGGTAATCGGATCATGGGCGAATTTGACAAAAGCGCCGAGGACATCAATAAACGTATTGATGAACTCCGTAACAGCAAATTAATCGAGATCACGAACGCAGTCTTACAGGCCGAACAAACGAACAAGGCTAATAACCAATTGTCCGTCATCTACCTTGTGGTCGTACTTGCAGTCGGTCTTGTGGTTGTTTATTTACATAGTCGTTCAGTCATCCGGCCGCTGAAAAAACTCATTCAAGGCACGAAACGGATTGCCGAGGGAGATTTAGGCCAGCCAATAGCGGCAATATCCAAGGATGAAATTGGACAGCTTGCCCTTTCCTTCGAAGCGATGCGGCAGAATTTGGCCACGTTAATAGAACGGATTAAAGCAACAAGCGAACAGGTGGCAGATTCGTCAAAGCAATTGGCAAGCAGCGTCGAAGAAACTGTACTGGCTGTTAATCAGGTTGCCGTGGTGACCGAGGAAATTGCAAGCGGTTCTGATATGCAGGTAAGTGTGACGGAAGAAAGCAGTAAGGCAACGGAAGAAATGGCGATTGGTGTGCAGCGCATTGCCGAAATTTCCGGTGAAGTGGCGGAACTCTCCAACGAAACGGCAAAAGCAGCCGGTGCAGGTAATGAGTCGATTCAAGAAGCGATTAGGAAAATGGAGATGGTTAGCAAAACGGTTCATGAATCAGCCTCCCTGGTACGACAGCTTGGGGAACGATCGAACGAAATTAATCGCATAACCGAGGTTCTTACGGGAATTACCAGTCAAACAGAATTGTTGGCCTTAAACGCCGCCATCGAAGCCTCAAGAGCCGGAGAACAAGGAAAAGGATTCGCAGTTGTCGCAGGCGAAGTCAAAAAACTTGCGGAACAATCCAAACAGTCGGCGGACATGATCGCGGATATGATCGAAAAAGTTCAGGATGATATTTTCAAAGTGGTCCGATCTATCGAAATCGGTACAAAAGAGGCGGATGAAGGGAATCAAATCATACAATGGGCGGGAGGGATTTTCCAAAATATTGTTTTAGATTCAGAAAAGATTGCTGCGCAGGCCGAAGAAGTTTCTGCGGCGACGGAACAAATGTCAGCCGGTTCTGAACAAATTAGCGCTTCCATCGGTGAACTGAACAACATTGCCACCGCGTCTTACAAAAGGAGTAGAGATGCTGCTTCATTCTCACAGGAACAGTTGGCCTCGATAGAAGGGATTTCTGCTTCCGTGCAAACATTAAGCCGCATGGCCAAAGAATTGAATAACTCTATTCACAAGTTCAAAGTTGAGCATTAAAATATTTTAGTTCCGGTCATTTCTCTTCTGTATCGAAGTGAAGTAGATAACCGTTTTTATGAACGATTTGACAGCTTTTCTACTCGAAGCGGGTTCGGGGCCATGTCATCCGAATCAGCTTGTGCTGACAGATCTTCAATTTGTTTTCGTTGGAGACAGCTCCGGCAAATATTGCAAAAGTAATTTCTTGTTCATTGTTTGTCCGCATATGGATCAAATAGGTCTTTTTGCTTTCGCGGCTCTTACGACAAAGAATGGCGTTATATCCTCTTGCTGCATACGCCATCCATTGTCCCTCACTTGTGTCATGCTTGGCAATAAAAAGCCGCTCGTTTCCCGACAGGGAATCTGAGCGGCAATTGTTTTATCTCCAAAAACCTTTAAGGAAGTTGATTACGTGCGAATCGAAGACGGGATTTACTTTTCACCTACTCTAAAATATCGCGATGTCACATTGGATAATCCAGAGGTGCTTATCCAAGCATTCAGAGATAGAATAAATGGTTTCTACCTAGGGGCAATAAAGAAACTAAATGAAGACAATGACGCATTTGCGGCAGGCTTACTCTGTGTAACAACAATGGATGTGCTATCAAGACTGAAATCAAATATCGAAGAAGTGCGCAAAAGGTATGTTCATTGGTTGGCCACGGAAATCCCGGAGTTCGCCCAGCGTCTGCCAGGTAAAAAGCAATTATTGGCCGACTTATTTTACAAACAATTCAGAAACGGTTTGGTCCATGAAGGACGTATTAAAGATGGGGGGCAGTTCTCCTATATTTTTGCTGGAATGATTACCGTTGAAAATCAATTTATGATTGTTAATCCTTGGAAACTGGCCGACAATATTGAAACGGTTTTTAATCGGTACATGACAGAGGGTTTGACCAGTTCAGAAGAATTCCAGAGCTTCACCCAAATGATAATTCGTGATTTTGGCGCAAAGATAGCACATGCAAAAAGGCATTGATAACAGGACGGTGGAAATATGCTTACAGAAAGACAGGAGTTCGAAAATTTGAAGTATCTAATCGAGTCTTACCAGAAAGTAATCGATCTTCTTCTGGAGTATCGAGATAAGGAAGGAATAAGTCGGATTCCACAAACAAAGATGGCCGAAATTCTACAAGTATCTCAAAGTAATGTATCAAAAAAGCTGAGAACATTAATCAGATTCGGTGCAGTTGAGAGAATAGGTCATGCAGGAGCTTACTGTGTCAAAAATACCAATGTCATCGAAAAAACACCGATTGGATTCGCATTAAAATTGATCCTGATGTTGCAGAAACATCCTGAAGTGATCATGGATTATACCAAACAAGCGGAGATCATGGGTGTTTCTTATCATGACATCCAGGTTGCTTGGGGGCACTTGATTTATATCGGAGGTTCACCTTATCAAAAACGAGTGGAAACGATAAAGGAATGATGGAAGCATGTCTCAACCTAAATCTTCTGATTTAAGCATGAACTGGGCGATTGACCGGAAGACAGAGAAAATAAGATCGGCAAGGGAGGTTCATAATCACCAGCACTTGAAGGAGCCAAATCGTTATGTCTGTTTAGGATGTAAAGAACTTCCCAAACATCTCATATCAGCGAACGAAAAGGACAAACAACCAACGGTTCTTGAACATGTCGCCGACGATGAATATCCCTTTTTTCGAAAAGGCAAGTTGCAGCAGCATTACGAAAGGTGCCGTTTCCGGAGTCCAGATTCAAAAGTCATTTCGCTGGCAGAAACAAACGGAATGTCCGTCGATGAACGAGCAAAGGTGATCAGAATATTAACAAGCGCCAAATTGGTCAGAAAAATTGGGGATCCATTGGGGTATTCAAGAAGAGCGTATGCTAAATTCTTTACCCAACCTGCTCACCAGAAGTTTTATTTTTTCTTATCCAGTCTGCTGAAAGATTATGAGATTAATACCTTCAAGAATAACGTTTCTGCATTCGGTGTCCTAACAGAAAGCGGGGAAAAAGTTAAATTTGCCGATATATTCGGAATGCAGGACGATATCATCAACAGAATCGACAAACTCGGTTCAAGTTGCTTGGCTGTAGTCGTAGGTACCGTAAGAAATGCTACTCATAAAGGTCATATAATAATTGATTTTTCCACCAGTAGAGAGGAAAAAAGACGAAATTCAAAACCATTTCGACTCTATGTGCATCATGATTACGCAGCTAAAGTTGGCGACGTTACGCTTCTAGAAAATCAGAAGATCGCTTGCTATGGTTTTGCGGAAAAGAAAATGCTGGCACATGGCACGGTTTATCAAATGGAGTTGTATTCCATAGAGCATCAAATCTATTTTTTCGAAAACCCTCCGGATCGGAAAAGAATCGGCTCAATTGAAGAGCCTGACGACCCGATTGATTACGCGCTGCAAGAATGCTCAGGTTTCACATCAAGATTTTGGGGAACGGAGCGGCTCGCCGATCAAATGATCAAAGATTTATTAACCATACATGGACAAGCAATAGCGGCACAACACAAGGCAAATTTGGCGAAAGAAGAAGCGAAGCAACCCGGCTTCGAGGCATTTATGACGAGCTGGAACAAGTTGCGTTCGCAAATAGCAAACGATAAAAAACAGGTTGAACAATTGCAATTGGAGCTGCAGCAAGTTGCCGCGGCGCTTCGGAGTGAAGGTGCGAAGCTATCATCCAGATTCGGTTTTAACCGAAAAACTTTGGGGGCTCATGAAGATAATCGAAATCGCATCCAACAACAAATTCAAGAAATCAATCAGGGACTAAAAGCAAAAGAAGAAACACTTCAACTAAATAACGAGAAGAAACTTCAGTGGGATAAATGGAAGCAGTCATTGGAAAAGCGAAAGCAAGACATCGAGAGAGCAGATCGAGGCGCTGTTACAGAAACAAAACTCAAGAGAACATTAGCTGCATTTGATCCATATCTTTTTCGTATTCCGCTAAGGCACCCTCGATGGGATTTGTTTCTCGGATTCCATTGCAGCGTAGAAGATGAATCTAAGGGTATCATCAGAGCAATTATGCAACTTTACACGGCACATGATCAGGCTTGGCTTCCGGCAGATCATTCCCTTCAAGAGAGAGTTATTGACCATCACTTTAGTGTCAATCAGCTGAATTTGTCACCAAGAGAGGCAATGAAAGGACTTTATTCCAAACTGGGGCAGGCCATTTTCGAATACCTTCAGCTTATGGGATGGCCTGCTTCGAAGTGTAAGTGTCCGAAATGCAAAGGCTCGTTGAGGTTGCAATATCGAAATGAGCAATTTTCCCTCCTATGCTGGGATTCGAAATGCAGAAACGGTTATGAGTTAAAATGGTAGGAAATTCCTAAAAAATTCAACTGGAATTTCCTTTAAACGATATTATCGAGCTTTATCCATCCAAGTTTTGTTTCAAAAAGTCAAGCATCTTGGGCCAGGCGTCGAGAGCGGTGCGGGTATTGGCCTTGTCGCTGCCGCCAAATGTAACCGTCATACCTCCGCCGGGAGACAGCATTACATTGGGCGGCATATAGGGCAAGGTGTACGGAAAACAGAGGAAGTGACCTGCATCCTTATAATGAAGATGGATGTTTTTATAGGGATGGTGATGACAGTTTAACCATTCCATCACGATCTCAGCAAACTTTGATGAAGGCCATAGCTGGTCGTCGCCACCCGAGACGAGCATGATCGGTCCTTGCATTCGCTCACCAGGAATACGGGCAGCTCGGATTTGGCTGAGTCTTTCAACGTCTTGATAAAGCCGGCCTTATTGCCGCTTGGGCGCCGTGTGATCCAGTTCCAGAAGAATCGAAATGTACCGCTTACGTCAAATTTTGGTTTCAAATAAGGTAAAGCCTCATTGTTCAGCGTCCATGCAGGTTGTGGGAGAGGCATATTATTGCGGGTGCCCGCGTAACGGTATGCGCTCGGGGAGGCGGTAATGACGGCCGATATTTCCGGATAGGTTGCTCCTAATTGCAAGGCCAATTTTCCTCAAGTATGAATCATATGAGGATATACTCAGAGAGCAATCGTTTGTACACTGTTGCATTGACATTAGTATCAAACAAATCATGGGAGCTTTCACCGAACCGGATGTTATTGCTGATTAAACGTTGCACATGAGGCTGCAAATCCCCAGGGACAAAAAGCCCCAATGCCTGTACAGCGTACTCTTTGCACCGCCTGATTGCCTTATAGAAAACCGGCAACTCATAAGGCATAGCGGAACCGCAGAGTACTCGGATATTTGCATGGACAAACTCCTCCTGAAGCTGCCTTTCCCCAAGTACGCCACAATCTATAACAATAAAGTTATAATCTTTGTTTAACTCCTTTGTGAAATAGAAATCCATTTGTTCAAGTATATAGGCGTTCTGGTCCTGCTCGGGCTGAAATAGCTGGACGATATGGGCCAGATGCTTGCTGGTATTAGCCTCTACATAGCAAGCCGTTCCACCATGGCTGTTAATCCAGCAGACCAGATTGAACGCCGTTGTTGTTACTCCAGTCCGGCGATCACTTCCTGCAATAGCGATTGTAATATTGGTACAGTCAAAACGATACTGCTCTTGTTCGGGCAGAGGTAATTCATTATTG
This sequence comes from Paenibacillus sp. J22TS3, assembly GCF_018403205.1. NCBI lineage: Bacteria > Bacillati > Bacillota > Bacilli > Caryophanales > Paenibacillaceae > Paenibacillus > Paenibacillus sp. J22TS3. Next base: position 1,270,410 of record NZ_BOSF01000001.1, on the reverse strand, counting down.
GTTTGAGTAGGAGCGGGGGAGATCTTATATCTTTGCATGCCATTAGCGGAAAGGCATTCCAAAATTTCAGCTTGAATTTCTTCTATGTCTTGTGCGGTCACAAGATCAGATACACCGGATTGGATCAATTCTTTCGCAAACGAGCTTTCGGCTTGCAAACCCTCGGCTATTACAATTACTCTGGCTTCGTACATGGTGAGAAAGGACGCAATGGCTTTTACAAATTCTACATCGTCCTCGACCACGGCATTTCGATCTATCACAAAGTACTTGAAGTGGCTAAAGTTACGCATGTCTTTTACGACAAACTGCAAAAGAGAAAAACGGCCAGTGAGCTTTTTGGCAATGAGATTGGTTTCCTGTTCAGCAAAATCCAGCAGATTCACTCTGTCCTTGCTGGTCAAATATAAAATCATCGCTTACACTCCCCTAAGCAAGAGCAATACCGTGCCTACAAGAACAAATGCGATGTAGAGGAACAATTCAATGAGTTTCTTCTTTCGTTCCATCGTTATCGTCCGCCTGCCTTTCCCATGTAAGCAAACTTGTACTCAGGGATATCAAAATGAATGTGCAGCCGCTTGGAACCGATCATAAATAGGGCATGTCCTCGTTTCTTGCTGGCCAGTAGTTCTTCTTCGGCATCCGTAAGATTGTAAAGCTCTCGCGTTTCCTGCAAGTTCTTTCCGTCCGTTCCCATGATAATCTTCATGCAGGGAATATCCAGAAGCGCCTGCCCGTACATCTTTACTTCCGGGGCGAGAAAGTCCACGACGCTGTGTGAAATAATCGCTAACCCGGATTCATATTTCCGAGCGCGTTTTTCCACATTTCGCAGGAAAACCAGGCTTTGAGGCACATTCGGGTCAATCATCAAGTAACTTTCGTCGCAGATGAGCAGCACCCGTTCCGTCCGATCTTTGGACATTTGCTCCCAACACCAGGAAAGCAGGTTGAAATACTGGGTTCGCTTAATATTGTCGGATGTATTTTGCAGTGTATGAGTATCCAAGCAGATACAGCGGGAATGGGTTTCAATCGTGCTATGTCCGTTCCATAAAAAAGAATCCCCGCCGTTTGCAATATCATAGAGCAGCAGGGGTAGTTCTTTATAGACTTCGTCTTCGAGTGTCGATTCCTTATGGCGGATTAATTGGAACAGATCGGAGAAGGTGGGGAAGTCGGTATTTTTTAGTGTTGTAATATCTGTGGTCCAGGTAATGTGAAACTGGTTGTATAACTCAATCAGGCATTGCTTGAGTACCGCTTTTTGCATAATGGTCAGGTCAGGAATGTAAAGATTAAAGAAGATTTCAAGATTTTTCAGGTGTAGGGCCATATCTGACATTCCATTGCCTTCATCCTTATAAAGCGGTTTTTTTTCCCCCTCTTCATCACGGGGAGCGGGACGAATTTGCAAAGGGTTGATCATCCCGTTCGAACCGCCGCCAGCATTGATCCAATCCCCGTTTAAACTTTGACATAGTTCTTTGTACTCAGACTCCGGGTCGATGAAGATTAGCTTGGTTCCCATAAAATATTCGCTGAGTGCGATATGTTTCACGGCTGTCGATTTTCCTACGCCTGCCACACCCATAATGACGAAATTGGAGTTGGTACGGTCATTGCCGCGATGCCAGGTATCGACAATAACAAGTCCGCCGTGGCTGTCTTTGGCAAAATAGTAGCCATTCTCGTCGCTAAAACCGCTGCTGGCAAAGGGAAAGCCCCCTACAAACGTACTCATCGGTATGATCCGATTGAGGATATTTTCAACCTGTTCGTTTCCCGGAAACGTGGGGGAGAGATGCTGAAATCCTTCTTTTTGCAAATTGGCCAACGTACGAACTTTACACTTTAACATACTCAGCGTATTTTCCATTCTGCGGCAAACACGGCTAAACCCTTTCTCGTCGTCGGCCAGCGGCATGACGGTGATATTCATCAAGCCTACGGTTTCTCCGTGCTGATCGATCTGAAGCATAATTCGTTCACCGTCATTTGCCGCTTTTTCTGCCCGTTGACGAGTGAGCGGATCCTTGGCGCTTTCCGCTGTGCCTCGATTCTGAATGATCGATTTGGAAATGGCCGAGATCAGAGCGCTGTTGTCGGTAGGTTGATAACCAATAGTGACGATGGTGCTGGGAATGTGGGTCATTTTCGAGAGCCAACCGACATCGACTTTTTGCGGATACTGAATCACTCCATATACTTTTGCACTGTTTTCTCCGAGAACAAACCGATTGCGTTCAAACCCCAATCCGAGTGGAGTAATGACATTAAGCAACGAGGGATTCACTGATATTTCGCAATGCTCTTTTCGTTTTGCCATCTATGGGTTCACTCCTTGTTTGGAAAATATCCAGAAGGGACCGCCCGCGGCGGCATGTTGTCGAGCTTCTTTCAAGAAAATGTCGAGGTCCCATTCTTGTTCGCTGCGTTTTTTGCTGGCGGGATCTGCAACCAGGATTTTCCCTTCTTCCGTTACGCCTCGCAGCACGATAAAATGCCCGGATGAAGTGAAGTGCCCTTTGCCCATAATGGCGATCACCAATTTGCCGCTTGCCAGGGCATCGACAATTTTTTGCGCTTCCTTGGCGCTGCTGCCTTCCACTTGCAGACCAAAGTGCTTGCCGCCTTCCGGGATCAGGCTGTGGTAACTGCCGTTGCCTTCTGCATAGTAACCGTTTTGATACGCCCAGTTTGCCATGGTGACCGGGTCGACCGTTTGGCCGGAAAGGGTGGATACCACCATGGCCAATGAGGTTGGGCCGCAACCGGCTACGCCAATCGTATCGCTGGTGCCGTACAATGTATTAGCCCATCGGGAATCCATTTGGTTGTAGTACACGACTTCGGTTTCACCCGATTTCAGGATGACACCCTCGTATTGCTGACCAAGACTTTCCCGGTACCCATCATCTGCTTCTTGCAGCAGCTGGGTGAAACCGTAGTCGGCTCTCATTTCCGTGACATAAGGCAATTCATTCGGTTTAAACAGGCTACCGAGAAATTGAAAGGGGGCGGTCAGAATTTGCAGAATCATGGCGATGAGGAGGAGGAAAGTGATGACAGGCGCAAGCACAAGCAGGAGGATTCGTTTACGGACTTGTTCATCGGTGGCTATTTTTGCAGCAATTTGTGCAATGATTTTGGCTGTACCCGGATCAACGGCCATGTAATAGGCCCCCTTCCGTTAAAAAGGGAATGACCGCATCTTGATCTGTCGTTTCCAGATGGGTATACCCCGGATTGTGAACCAGATTGCACAGCCGAACAATATCCTGTTGCTTCAGGATTTGGGTTTGTACTTGACAGTCTTCAAAATGTTGAGCCAGACTTTTAATACGTTGGAGCGATTCTCGTTCACCATCCGGTTCAAGGCGATTCCAGACAGATAGATAGAATTGGCGTTCAACCACTTCTCCAGAGAGCGCGAATGTGTTCATCTCCAATATTTCGTGTTTGAGCAATTCCTTTTGTTTGGGGTCGTCGGTATTCAATAATGAGGTCAATTGTGAGATGACGGGAGAGATATCAACTGGACGGCTAACCGCAATAAACTTGAACGGATACTGAACGGTGGAAAGCTCGGCGGTTAGCATATTGATGAAATGCTGTTTTTCACTCTTGCTGAGCAGGTCAATGCTAACGGGAAAAACTTTCAAAAAGCACAGCACCAAACCATCCAAGGTATACAAATAGTGTCCGCGAATATCTTTCACGTTGATAAATTCGTGGGCTGTTTGTTGTTTTGTATCAGATGTAGCTTTCTTTTTTCGGTTGCTCATGTTGAGATAAAAAAAGACTGCACCTCCGCCAACAAGGCAGAGGAGCAGCATGATAATCGGTAGCAGCATGGTTGTACCGCCTTTCCGGTTTCTGTTTATTTTTTGGGAGCAATATGCCAATCTGAATATAGATTTTCTTTGATTTGAATTTGGTCTGACACATTGACTTGCAACATTCCGTCAGGCGTCCAGGCATCGATAATTTCCGTATAGGGCTCATAGATTCCATCAGGAAACCAGATCGGCGTAAAATGGACCCTCCGGTTATAGGTCGAGTATTTATTGGGCTTTAGTTCAAAGGCCGCCTGATATCCGCCAGTGATTCGGTCGTACAATCGCCAGTAGGTGGAAAATTGGAATTCAGGAAAATAAGCTACAGCATGCTGCGCTCCGGTGATGTGTGAGGCGGGAGCATTGGAGGCAAGGGAAGTATTGACATTCATTTGAATACCGTACCCGGATTTCATCGTTTTACCCGAAGCGGTGGGCACTTTATCGTCCGGCTTGACGGTATGGGTGGCCGATAAGGAAGCGATGTAGCTTGTCCAGTGATAATCCCACCAGCCTTGATCTTCCCAATGACCATGATCCACCCAGTAACCGCCGCCATCTCCGGTTCCGTGCCATACCCAATTCGATATCCAAACCCAGTTGGCATGCCAACTTGCTGACCAAACTCCCCATGAAGCCGTTGTTTTCTGAGGATGGGAAGGAAGAGTGGGGAGTTTGAAGGAATCGTTACGATCTGTGGCGGTGGGATTTGGCGGCGGGTTCTGATCAAGATCTACAATATTGGCCTGAATGGTGTGTTGACTTAACCTTCCTTGGCTCGTGCTTACATGAATCGTGACCATTTGTGGTGTACGAGGAGTTCGCCATTTAAACCAGACAACCTGGCTATCGCCTTCCGGAATGACGATGTCTGTTACGGTGTAGGAGCTGCCCATCACGGAGAAGGTGACTTGTGCAGGATCTTCAGGCGTAATCTGCTCTCCAGTTGATAGGAATACCGAGGTAATCACTTCGGTATCGGTCCGATATTCATATTCCGCATCGCTTTCAACAGGAGGCGGTGGAGGCAATTCTTTGAACCGTACAATGCCAAGACCGAGTGATGATATAATCTGGGCATTGCTTACACGGTCACTACTGGAGCCAGACCATGCAGGGAAACCCAGATCCGGCTTTTCCAGAAACATTGCCAGCGGCAAATTTTGATGAGTAAGACTGACCATTTTCGAACGTAATCCGCCGCTCAGGACTTGATCATATAGCGCCGCTTCGTGAGCGGTCATACCTACTTTGGAGCCTTGGAAAGTGAAGTAGGCAATAGGTTCGAGTAATAGACGGTAGTTCCCGTTGGTGAGGGTGTCAAAGTCGATTCCAGAAGATGAAGCGATACTGCGTATCACTTGCTCATCTGTGAAATAACTTTTGATGACTTCAATATTGGAAGGGGAACTGCCGGAACTAATGATTTTGGGAATGGGTTGCTTTGCTTTTATATAGATGTAGCCACCATTTTTCGGTGCTAAATTTGCTCCATTGCGATAGTGAATTTTACTGACTTTACCAAAGTGAAGAAGATTTTCAGGTATCGTTTTATTGGTATAGTCCATTGGGGTAGAAACTGGCATTTCATCGCTTGCACGGATGACAGTTATTCGAACCCCATCATCACCAGGGCTCCACTTGTTTTGCGAGTTACCTTGCCCCATGTCTCCTCCGCCATTATCGATATTGCCGTCACCCGTAGCGAATGCGGGTGTAGTAGTAGAGAGCATGCAAGCGATAATGAAGAAGCCAAGAATGTTGAATAGCCTTCGCAAGCCGAACACCTCCCATAAAAAAAGAGCACGCTATATTAGCCGCACTCTTTAACAAGATTTAATAGATTTTATTTTAATCCATACTGCCAATTTTATTGCCATTCTCGTACATATCGTTTGCCACGGTTTCCTGATTTGGTCCTTCCTGATCTACCCAACCAAAACCGGGAAACCATACCTGGCCTTTGCTAATTTTATCTCCGGATTTAGGTTCGCTATCTTTTTTTGCTGGCTGCGTCTCCTTCTCGTCATAAACAGGAGGAGTGGATTTATCCTGTGTAGCAGTTTTTGGTTTGGGTTTTGGCGGCTCCGTTGGTTTAGATGCTTCCTTTGGAGTTGCAATAGGAACTTTCACATCTTCTTTTTTCGTTTCAGGTTGCAGCACCGGTGAATCGGTTACGGTTGGTTGATCTTTTATTTCAGGTACGATAACGGGAGAGGGTGACGGAGCCGTAGAAGATTCCGGTTGAGGATCTTTTATATCCACAATGTTATTGGATTGTTTCTCTTCCGTGTTAATTGCAACGGAAGCTGGCGTTGAATTCTCCGGGACATTGGCTACCGGCTCCTGCTCTTCTTTATTTGGTGAACCGATTATAAAAACTGCCCATAGAAGGCAGATAACGGATACTCCCGAGATTAGAATCAGCCATTTCGATTTGGATTTCGGATTAAACATCGCTACTCATCTCCTTTTTCTCAGAGTACAGTACAATAAACCAGGCATTCTCCTAAATTTATTGTACTGTATATATTTGTAAATCTCAACAAAACAGTGGTTGACACATGATTTCAAAACTTTGGCGTATAGCCCGCTTTCACGGTCAAGGTGGATTTCATCGGGGGAAGGGCATGCCAGCCGAAGGAGAAGGGCACCTCAAGCGTAATCGTTCCTTCTGCTTCGAATTTTGAAACGGTACTGGGGGAAGCGGGAGCAAAGGGAGCGTTTTGAACAGAAATGTTAAGACCTGACACCGCAAATTCTTCTTCGGTACCGGCATACTTGATATGTTTGTTGCCTTGTACGGTAAGCCCAAGCGTTTGATCCAGGCGAGCATACACATCGCCGGTACTGAATTGTTCACTCCACGTATCCGCGGCGGTTAAGGTATAGCCGCCGGAATAGCCTTCCCTCAGCCCGTTATACACTTGCGCATAGTTTTCCGTAGCGACCGCAATGATGGAGCTTTGCACTGCATCCCGTACGCCGGTAGCGATAATGACAAGTCGCATATACTCAAATATGGCACAGGAAATGATCAGGATCGCCAACACCGCAGCTATGACAAGCGGGTATCCGTTCCCGAATGTATTGCGAATGAACTTCATTTCCAATAGACCTCCGATCTTCCTGATGCCTTAGCTGTCAGGTCGATGGGGAAAGAACCAAAACTGCCGAACAACCCAATGTTCACCGTTACTTGCAAGGTGACAGTAACTTCTTCGTTGATTTGCACATTTCCCGTTTTGGACCAGGAGATGGTCGGATCAAGCCCAGTCTGGTTCTTTAACTGTATCGCGCGGCGGCTTGTTTCCTGACCGACCCTGCCGGCGATTTCGGCTTCTCTGACCAATTCGTCGGCAAAACGGTCAAGCTGGTTTTTGGCGATAAACACAGGAAACACTTTCACCGCTAACGCGATACCGAGCATGACAACCAGAACAAGTACGACAACATCGATATAACCCTCGCCGCGTTTGCACCGTAAACAATGCTGCATTCGCAACTCCTCCCTTCAAAACAGTTTGCCGAGGGCTTTCATAATTTCCATACCGATGATCACCAGATACATGAGCAAAAAGCATCCAAGCATATAAAAGGAATATTTGCGAATTTTGCTGGGACGCTTCATCGCGATCAGTTTCAATCGCTGAATTTCCAGCAGCTTAAAATCATGAGCCAGCATTTCAAAATAGACGACACCTTGGTCGCCCCGTTGTACAGCCAGAAGGCCGCGGACAATATCGGACAGCATCGTGCTGCCCATACGAGTCTCCAGTCGGGTTAATGCCGTCTCGTGATTGCCGCTTTTCATATCGGCTATCGTGATTTCCAGTTCGCTTGCCAAACTTTCTCCGGCGTTTTTTCGATACGTTTCCAGGATCAGCAAAACGTCTCGGGTCGCCTTCAACTCTTGTGCAATGGTAGCGGCAAAGCGGGGCAGTTCATATTCGATATGCTCCCGCTTTTTGCGAATGACCCGGTCCGCGGATTGGATATCCTTGAAGTAAATACCAATCGCTAAAAACAGAAGCAAAGGAGAAAGCAAGGGGAAAATGAGCAAGCAGGGAATAATCGACAGGGCGACCAAGCCGGATTTGACGATGGCCTTGGCATAAAACGCGGCAGGCGTCATGCGGATCCCTGTCGATTTCAATATGGCTTCGGTCTTTCTTCGTTTATAATCGCTTAGCGGAATGAGGGGAGCTAGGCGAGTTGAAAGTTCGGAAACAATTGCTTCAAGAAGCTGGCTTTTTCGCTTGAACGGCTTGGTTGCTTGCATGATGACACGCGTATCCGCCCATGTAGGCAGCTTTAACCATTCTGAGGCCAAAAAATAAGCTCCGGTTGCAAATAGCAGACCGAAGCTCACAAGGATGCCGATCATAGGCTCACCTCCTTCATCGTTCAAATTCATCGTCTTCCCATGTGGTGTCGTGAGAACTAAAGTCATCCCAAGCAGCCGAATGGTTCTCATAAATGGCTTCGTTCACGCTTGTGTTCTCGGAACGAAGTATGATGCTCTCGTAATTTACTTTATCGTCGGAAGGCTGCGGCAATTGCCCCATCGCGGCCATGGAAGCGTAAGTTCCGTTCGCAATAATCAAATGGTCCAACACGGAAATGTGCAATGGAGAGAAAATCGAAACAAGGCGCTCAGTCAGGATTTGGTCTTCCATACTGGGACGAAGGGAACCGCCGGGGTGATTATGTGCCAAAATGATAGCGGCGCAGTCGCAATTCAATGCCGCTTTTAAAATCTCGCGGGGATAAACTTGGGCGAACCCGACGCTGCCTTCTGACATCACGCGTGACTCGATCAAATGGTTCCCATTGTCCAAAAACGCAACCATCAGTTTCTCTTTGTCTTTGACATGTCCCAATTGCGCGGCAAAAAACTTTCCGGCATCGTCGGGAGAACGGAACGGGCTCTTCCCCTGACTTTCTTCGAATCGGAGCAATTTGTAGGAAACGAGAAATTCGTTCAACAGATGGAGCTTTTCAAGCTGGCGCGGCGTGGATTCAATGACATAAGGGTGATCGAGAATATTGAACAGATTATGATCCCTGGCGTATTTTTGCAGTTTGTGGGTCGAAATGCCGGTCAGTGCGGATATCCCTTCAATAAAGTTGGAGGCATGAAGCGAGTTATAAGATGGTGTCATAGGGGTACCCCCAATCCTGCGGAACATCCCTGTTTTCCTGATCGGATTCATCCTTCAATTCTCCGGTTCCATAAAGGACAAGGCGCACGGCATGTAGCTTGTAACGCGTTTCTTCGGGCAGGTCCAGCTCATCCAATCGTTGAAAAAAGCCCCGCGTTCCGTATTTTTTCAATCCCCTTTGAATTTGGGCAGTAACTGAGGGAGGAGGGGAAAGGAGTCTTTCCAGAATCGCAGCGGTTCGTTGTAAGGTTGTTTCCATATCGCGAGAGTGTGATGTTGACATTTCAGTTCCTCCTTGCGAGTAGGTTTTATCTTTTATACTCGATCGGGCGTGTTAATCGAATGACTGCGGCCAGGGAGATGAACAGGGTTAACGCACAAAGAGCCATGACGAATTTGCCCGCCGCTGTATCGACCAACGTGTGAAACCAATCTTTGTTAAGAAAATACAGGAGCGGAATATTCCCGATCAAAAGCAGCGCCATCGTAATAAATTCTTTTAACGGTTCGTAAAGCAGATAGTCCAATTCAGCAGATACGACACGCATATCGGATAGTTTGGAAATGATCGGGGTAAGCGTCGTTTTGAGCGTGACATCTTCCTGACAAGCCATGATTGCGTCGCACCATTCCTGAAAGACGCTATTGTTGATTTTACTTTTTAGCTCTGTCAACGCTTGTTGCAGATTCGAGTTAATCAGCTTGGACTGGGCCAGAAAGGACAAAAACACATCCGAAACAGGCGGATTCAAATAACCGACGTTTTCCTCCACAGCGGACAGTATGCTTTCGCTGCGCAAGTAAGAGGTGGTGATGACCGAGAGAGCGGTTTCCAATTCGGCATTCAGACGTTTTTTGTAAAAGCTTGCGCTGAACAGTACGATCCAAAAAGGCAGAAGGGCAAAACCAATAGCGAGAACCGGCACCATAAACAAATTGCCAAAAGCCAGGGCCAATAGCGCACCAACCAAAAAGAGGGCAAGGGAAGAAATACATACCTTTCCAAACGATTCTTTCCTTCCCGTTTGTTCCAGCATCGTTTTGGCTTCATCAATCGTGAGCCGAATGCCTTTTCTCTTTTTCGGATTCTGTACGGCTTTGATTTTTTTTCGCAAGGAAGGGTTCTTTTGAAAAGGAATGTGTTCGGCTACTTCGCGCACCCATTCTGCGGGATTCAACTTCAGAACAAGGAAGGAACCGGCAACGAGGCCCATAAAGGCCATGACGAGCAGTACGATCATGCGGATTCGCCTCCCATCATTTGCTCAAGCAGATGGAGCGGCATCCCGTTTTCGAGCAGCCGTTTTTGCAAACTTGGCGATATATTTTGGACTTTTTCATAGGATCCGGCAATCCGAATTTTCCCATTTTCTATCGTATTGGAGGCCACGGCATAGCGGAAAAGCGTGCGGATATTTCGACTTCCATCCGGCAGAATTTCACATTCGGTGATTTCCATCACCTTGCGGGAGTTATCCTCCAATTTCTTGGCAAACATGACAATCGGGAACGCCTCCGTCACAAGGTTATACAAGGTTTGGTCGCTCATATCGTATTTTTGTTTGCAGAGCGTAACCATTCGGTAATAGGTGGCAATGCAGGAATTGGCGTGTGTCGTTGTAATCACGGCATGACCGGTACGAGCTGCTTCTTGCGCGGCGAAGGCCTCTGCCGACTTCATCTCCCCGACGCAGATGACATCAGGGTTGGCGGTAAGGGCATATTCGAGCAACTTCTCCTGATCAATATTTTGCCTGTTATCTTCGCTGTACCGGGTAACGGTATGAACGACGTTATTTTGTACTTGCCCATTTTCATCTTCCACCACAAGATCAAATTCCCGGGTGCCATTCTCAATGGTGAAAATTCGCTTGTCGTAAGGAATGGTCGATAACATCCAGCTCATCAAGGTCGTTTTCCCGCTGCCGGTGGCTCCAGTAACACAAATGGACAAGCCGTAGCGCAAGCAAAGACTGACAAAATCCAGCATTTCCGCCGTAGCCGTTCCGTTGCGAATGAAATCTTGTTTTCCCAATTTTTGCGGGTTAATGATCCGTATGGATGCGGCTACGCCTTTGTCCGAATCAGTGATCGGTGCTCCGAAAACTGTAATCCGAATATTGTTGGCCAGATGTCCACGGACGATCGGTTGTGAATGATCCAGGATCATCCCTGATTTGTGCAGCAGGCGTCTGACCACGTCGACGGCATGTTCCGGTGAGGTAAACTGTTCAGAGGCCGGGAGAATGCGTCCATCCGTATAGGTGATTTTGACATCTTTGTACCCGTTGATATTGATCTCTTCTACATCATGGGAAAACAAATACGGGGTAAGAAAAGAAAACTCCGCCATTTCCGCATATAACCGTTCCACCAGTTCGTCGAAAGAAAGCCCGTCTACACTCAAGCGATAATCCATGACATATTTGGTGGTATACGAAATGATCTGTTGTTTTTGTTCCTCGGCATTTCGGGAAATAAGCGTAGCGTATTTGCCGGAGAGATATTCTTGCACCTCTTTCAGTACTTCGGAAAATGGCTTTTTATTGCTACTTGCCGGATAAAATAACGTTGCCCCTTTCATGACCGCACTCCTTTGAACCTTTGTATCAAGCGCTGGATGAATGGTTGCTTATCTGCTTTCGAAGGATAGTCCATAAAACGTCCGGCTAATTTTTGAATAGCACTCAGGTAGGAACGGGCGTCTTTTCCTTCGTAAGCGTCCAATAACCGAGCCGAAACCGCTTGTTGTTCCACGATAGAGACAAAAGGCAGCAGGTGATGGATCCCCCCAAAGACATTGCTGTATTGAACACTGTCTTGTTTTGCTTTCACGTTGGAAAGAAGATGCAGATGACGATCTGTATGAAATCGGGAGTCACTCAGCAGTGGTAAATGGGAGGCAAAATAACTCAGGCTTTTCAGCGTGCATTCATGCACTCGCAAAACCTGATCAGCGACTTCAAGCGCGGCCACGGATAACTGATCGGCAGACAACACGCTGGAGCAATCCACGATGACGACATCTGCAAGGTGTCGGCTCAAGGTGAAAAAATCCAGTGCTCTCTCTTTGGTATAGCTGGCATAGGTAAAGGCGTTATCGCCGTGAACATAGCCGATGAACGCCAGATGGGAAAAAGCTTTGCATGGAACGAGATGCTGGAAAATCTGTTCTTGCGATATCGACGGCAAACTGAGTAATCGGCCCAATGATTGTTCTTTTGCATGGACACCTGGCAGAAGGGTTGGAATCGAAGGGCACACCGAATCACAGAGAACAACCAGTACATTGATTTGCCTGGAGGCAAATTCCCGAGCCAGTTTTATGGAAGTTACCGTCTTTCCGCTGCCCGGACTGCCCCATACGGCAATGATTTGGTGATTATTCATGGACAGCCTCCTTATCTGGTGTAGACTTTTCGGAGAGAAAAGCATCCTGTTTTGCAATAAAAGCTTGAGCAGTGGCCTGATCTCCCCGGTATACGAGAGCAGCATGAAGTTGGCCTTTGACCTCCATATCGGCCAGAAGCTCCGCTTGTATCGGCTGTACCAGCAACGTGAGCGTAGAAGGCAACTGCTGCTTGTCATCGTCGGATTTATTTTGTGTGGATGCCTTTTCTTTGTCCACCCCGCTGCTTGTCGTTACGGCAAGCACTTCGACATATTGCAGTTCCGGCGGCATGGTCGTCGTTCTCATTTCTCCGTAATCGGAAGCGATCAGGGTAATAATGTCCCCGGTCTGCAGTTTGCCCGATAGACCCGCTGCAAAACTTTTGATACTGATCGAGATTGCTTGCTTACTTCCGTTCAAACGGTCCAAAAATTCTGCGAGCGGAACAGCGGATAGTTTCGTCGAGAGAATATAGTCTCCTTTTTGTAACACAGCAGCGGCATACTGTCCTATGACTGCATCCATCGATGTCAGCACATTGGATGGCAAGTTGTATGCCCCAACCTGGACGATTTCCAGCTTTTCTTTGGTGATTTGTTCGCCCGTTGCGATGTCCTGCGTGACTCTGACGATTTCCGTCTGTGCCCGCAAGGATTGTTGAAACAGGAGCGTTAACCCAAAACAAATCAGGAGAGAAAGGACAATACAGCCAATCCCTAGCACGGTACGATTCTTACCCCATTGCAATTTGCATTCCTCCTAAGCTCTATGAATGATCCAAAAAGCGATGATGCCGCCCACAGCCAAAAACGGCGCAAGCGGCATCGCTATATTTTGACTATTTTTGAAACAGGAATTGGCGGATTGGAACAACCACCCGATCAAAGCTATTGAAAGTCCAATGATCGTTTGCAGAAATCCCCCGGAAACGCCTAAAACAAAGCCGCAAGCAGCCATCAGTTTTATATCTCCGCCGCCGATCCTCCCATGGGATAAAATCGCCGCTGCAAAAAAGGGAAGAGCGGTAACAAACAAACCTAATAGGGCAGGGAGCAGGGAGACTTGAATCAAACCGATAAATAAGATGCATGCCGGAAGCATATCCGGGATTTCCCGTTTTCGGATATCCGAAATACTTGCCCACAGCAGCAGACTGGCAAAGAGTATACCTTTTACTACCCACATGATTCGAAACTCCTTAGGGATTGTCAGGCCATTCGTTCATCGCGATATACGGATATTTTTTCTGACCTTTGGCGAAACGGATCATCTGTTTCATTTGATCCAGTACCGACAGATTCATGCGATCTTTCGTAGTCATCATGACGGAAGCCGAAACGCCGATTAGAAAGGTGACCATGGTTAAGGAAACGCTTCTCCCGAAAATCCAGAGCAGCAAAGCGACAAGGCCAGCTCCTAGCGAACCGATTACCGATTGAAAGAGTTGCTTTCGACCGAATCCGGGAAACAACTCCGTTTCCGATTTTACGCCCATGGGGATATAAAGGGTTTGAGGATTGTCTTCCATGAAAAACCTCCCGATTTTGTGGAATGAAAAAAACGACTGTCATTTCAGGCGCTTGAGTGACCAAACATCATCGCCTATTGATAGTAAAACAATACGATATCTTTGATCTGCCAGATGCTTTCAGCCAGTACATAAAACAGAATCACGTTTCGGGTTCTCTTTTTATACTGCGAGCTCTCCTCATCCGCACCCGACAGGCGAACCATGCAATAGATAAACCGGGCGACGCAGCCCAGACGAATCAGCAGAATGACCGCTTGGGCCAGTTCGTCCACCGTAACCAATGGACATCACCCCGTTTTCATCAGCATCTTGCGCGCCATACCGACCAGTCTGACGGAATGATATACATTGTTGACGACTCCCCCATTGCCGCCAGTCGTAATAAGGAAGTCGGACAAGAAGCGCGGCGTGCGAATGGCCAGCACCATGCAGGCAAGACCCCAAAAGATGTGCATATTCAACATTAACCCGACGCCCAGCTTGGCCAGCGTAATTTGTACGACAACGGCCAATGTCGATTGGGCGAACTTTTGGGAGTAGGCTTTGAACACGCCCTTATCGTTGTCCAACAGTCCAACGCAAGCGAGGGGCACCCCAATGCGCAAAATGAGAATTTCCAACCCGCGCATGAGAAATTGAAAGTAAAGAATGAAATAGCAGATGATGAAGATCAGCCCGAAAATGGCTGTCACCAATCCCAACGAGCTAATCCCGCTTACCCAGGCATTCCAATCGTAATTGGTCGATTGCCCGAGGGCAACAAGCAGCTTGTCCGTTAACTCTTCCACGATCTGGCCCAGCCATAGATAAATTGTCGGGAAACAAATCGCTACGGCCATCGCTTTGAAAAAATTGGTGAGCAGCGATAGCGGTTCTTCATCAGGATCGCCATCGGACCACATCACATAAATTTCAAATCCCTTTTTCAAAAACTTCAAAATGATGAGGGAAACCCCGAAGCCGAACAAAATATCGAACAGGGAATCCGCGATATTCCCGCCCGAGAGAGCGGTCATAGAACGTTCAGCGTACAGGGTCATCGGAATAATATCTTTCAGCAATGTATCGATGTATATCAAGGCTCCATTCAGGATGGCTACGATCAGCACCACTAAAATGGCTTCCAGTTTCCTCAACCTCCTTTCTACAGGAACGGCCTATACTTGTCAGCCGTTCCCGCCAAAGGGTATCCGTTATCCCCTGTAATTGAACATGTTCCGAATCCGTTCTGTCAGAGTAGGCAGGATCGTATCGCTGAAGAGCAGATACAAGCCCGCAAGCACCAAAGCGCCGATGACGACAGCCATCAAAATTTTCACGGCAGTATCTACAAACCCTTCGCCGCGGCGGTCGGTGATGACCGATTTTGCCAGCAAAATACGTTGCATCGAGTTTTTCTTTACGGTTTTCAGCCACTTTTTCATATGTGTTACCCTCCAAAAATGTAGTGAATTTCATCAAAAAAGCCCCAATCAGGGCAGATTCGGTTTACTTGTAGTAGCCAATAATGACGTTCAGTGTGGCGGAACCAAGTACGGCTCCGATACAGGAAACAACGGCAACGATGATGCGGTTGTTCCATTTCTTCTGATCCATTTCATCCGCTGCAGAACGCCGAATACAGAAGTAAATGATCAGCAGACCGGAAACAACGGGAGCGAGGATCATCAGCCAGGTTGTGACATCCCCAATCAGCTTTTCCGTTCCCTTTACAATCTTGCTGTTTTGGATATCCGCTGCATTAGCAGGTTGGGTCAGCCATAAGCTTGTGCCCAACACAAAAAGAGCCATTCTGCTGTAGCGAATGACTCTGCGTATCCATCTCTTCATTTCAAGGCAGACCTCCTATTCTATGTCCGAATTGGGTCCGAAAAAAACGTTACCCCCTGTTGCCTCCTGGAGTCTTTTCTCTTCCAGTTGTCTGGCGATGTCTTTCTGATAATAAATCCAGATATTCCACAGTTTCACCTCCTTTCGCGTATCGGTCCGAACTGGCCGCTTTCGTTCCCGTTCTTCCCGAACCTGACGATTATGCTCTTTATCGCCCAACCCCAGCATGGCGTTAAAAGCCCATTCGCTTAAATCGGGCGAAAACATCATCGCGGGGTGGCTTCGAGAAATGACAATTTGATACGGCCGGGCGACGCGGCGCACCTCGTCTACGGTCAAAAGCTTGCGTTCCATCAGGTTCATGCTGTGCGATGTGCTTGGCGTAGAATATTTGCTGTTAGAAGCAGAGAGCTGGTAACTGGAAGTGGTGTACGTGCCCAGTTTTTCGCTGACTTCCCGCAGCGTCTCCAGGTCATCCGCCTGCAAATAAATCCAGGTTTGACAATTTGATTTGATTGTACTGGCGGCGTGAGCATCATACTTTTCCTTGAGTTGCTCAAAGCTTTGCAAGAACAAATTGAACCGCATGCCGCGCCCGCCGCCTACCGTCAGCTTGTTCGTGAAATCGGCAATCGGTGTAAAGTTACCGAATTCGTCCAGAATGAAGTTCACGCGCCGTTTCAGTCTGCCGCCGCGTTTATCTGCCTCTGCTGTTAGTAACTCATACAACTGCGATACCATGAGGGAAGCGACAGGGTAGAAGGTCGTCTTTTCGTCCGGTAAAATGATAAACAGCGCCTGTTTCTTCTCCCCCAATTCGGTTAACGAAAAGTCGCTTTTGTGAGTAATGGCATAGATGGATTTGGACGTGAAAAGACGCAGTGTCGTCAGAGCTGAAGTATAGAAGCTTCCCTTGGTGCGCGAAGGCGCGATGTCGGAAATACTGAGCAGGGCTCTGGCAGGATGGGTGGGCGGGAGACGCTTCATATAGTCCTGCATTGGCGTTTTATTTCCGATTTGACGGTTCATCTCGGCCAAAAACCAGTAGACGTTGGTCAAGTTCTGGTATTCCGGCCGTTTGGCATTGTCCCACACCACACTTAAAATCGTGGCGGCGATGACGGACATTTCCCCGTTTGTCCAGATTTTTTCTCCCTGTGATTTGCCGACAAGAACGTTGGTCATATCCCAAGCCAGCATTTCCGCCTGTTCCTGATCACCGCGAAGGGCGGCATCAATGATCGGTTGGAGCAGATTGTAATGATGGCTTTTTTCAGGCGTACGGAAATCCAGTGCATACACGTCATAATTCAACTTTTGCAAAAATTCGTGGGTATAGTGGTACAATTCGGCTTTGGGGTCAGAAATGACCAGCGATTCCCCGGCAAGGCCAAGCGTACAGATGGATTGCAGCACGACCGTTCTCGATTTTCCACTGCGGGTTGCGCCCAGGCAAAGCGTGTGCACATCGTCTTGGATGCAATAGATGCGTTCTTTCCCGCGCAGTTTGTTCATGCCTACCACGATTCCGCCTTGCGAGAAGGGCAGAGGCTGTTCCTTTGCAGCGGCCCCGTCTTCATTCTTTGAAATGTTCTCCGGATACTTCATGAGATTGCTCCTCCTCCCCGCGTTGGTAAAATTCCAGATGATCGTAGCCGGTCGCGATGAGTTCCCGGATCAGCGGATGCTTGAGATCCAGTACGAGCGTATCAAAAGCGGACTGCTTCTCCTGTTCCGTCAACCATCTGGAAGAGCCGTGCTGATGCTGACCAACTGGAACCGGCGTTTCGATTTGCGGCGTGATGTGGGCCAGTTCACTTTGGTAAGGGCGATGATTCGTAAAAAAGAACATTGTGGACACGACGCCGACCAATCCTTGCAAGCATAAAAAAAGCAGCAAATGTTGTTTGCTGGCAATGAGACTTGCGATACAACCTGCGAAAGGAGTGAAAGCAAGCGTATGGGATTTTCCGGATAAGATGCCGTGCAAGGCGGTGGTAAAGAACAGATTGAAGAACGCTCCAACAACGAAGAGGAACAAACAGATGATCACCTTGTACTTGGTTTTCACAACTCATACTCTCCGTTTGGCTCAAAAAAGTCGTCGGTCTCCGGTTCACTTCCATACGATAAGGAAGATTCGGCAACTTGTTCGCTGGTACGAAGCGGATGACCGATTTCCTGGTCTACCTGAGCTTGTAAAAATAACCCTTTGGGGGCAGGAAAGTCTTGAATCCATCCCCACTCGTCGACATGACGGTTATGAAAATCGACGTAATCGGGGGAAATCCTCGCATAGCGTATGCACCAGACTGTCCTCGTCGATAATCAGTTCGAGCACTTGCGGATGCGATGCCGACAGTTCATAGATGGGGATAGCACAGTTCGCATCAAGGGTATAAAACAGATAGTTTCCTTCAGTTTCAGCATGCTGCCGCGCTAAGTCGGACAAGAAGAGATCGGCAATGGTCTGATGGACGGCTAACGCGGTGTTCCCTTCACCTTCAATCAAACCGATCCCATGGTGGATCGCGTTTGTCTTGGCAATGTCGCCCCAAGGCGAAGTCTGCGGTTCTTCCAATGTTCCGAAATATTCAGGAACAAAAAAGGGGCCTTCCTTTTCTAATTGTTCCGGCGTTCCGTACTTCTCTTTAAAATTGGAGTCCGTGATCAGGTCTTTTTGCAGCAGTTCGTAGGCCGGAATCATGCTCTTTTGGTCATCCTCGTAATGCAGATACCCGTCCTTTTCGTTGCCAAGTGCAATGGCTTTCGGACTTAGCAACTCTTCTGCTTGCTCAGTGGGAATGACGATTCCGCTTTTATACTCGGCCACGATCTCATAAACATGAAGGGCGATTTCGGTGCAGGTTATGATGTTCCCCCAGAGGGAGCTTTCCGGTCTTACGCTTGCCAAGGCAAATCCCTCCTTGTAACGACTGCTTTAGCAAAGTAGTTGGAAACACAGAGACTAATCTCCGATTTCCATTTCTTCGGCCAGCAGTTCATCTTCATGTTGAAACTCGAGTTCGAACTCCAGATGAATTTCCCGATCCTTTAATGCCGGCAGAAGTTCCTCAATCCGTTCGATGATGATTCCGGCTCGTTCGAACTGTTCGACCGTTTTATCGTTGGGCGTAATCATGAATTTGATCAGTTCGGAATGGATCAGGACCAGTTCTTCTTCACTAAACAGCTTTTTTTCATCTACGAGTCCACTCCGTACTGCGAAGTTTTCCAACGCTTCTTCTTTATTGTAAAAATACTGCCGCTGCACTGGCGTTCCGTTTTCCGGGGAAAGGCGATACGTGGAAAACACATACTCAAACATGGGATGATGCTTGCAAGCCAAGATCACATCGTTGTATTCGCTCAGCTTATAGACGCCGTTAGCGATTTTAGGGTCTTTGTCCGTGTAAGGTTTTTCCACGCAGATTCCAGCTTGCAACGCCGATTGTCTGGCCAAATCGTGAATCGCGCTCATGAGCCGGTCCGGCACGGTCACGAATGGGTTTTTCTCGATCGTGTCCATCCGGGTGTAGAAGGCGACGAGCTGATCTTTGTAATACAAATCGGCCAAATAGTCGGCAGAGGTGGAGCGTTTCACTTCAAAGCCTTGTTTGGTCACGGCTTCAAAAAACTTTTTGTAGAACTCCGTTTTGCTTTTCAAAAATGCCATCTCCTTTCACTTTGCGGAACCGTTTTAGCGTTCGTAATCCAATTCGCAGTCGGATGCAGGTTGCCGAACGGTTTGGGAAACTGGGGCTACAGCTTCAATGTGTCGAATTAATTGGTCAATTTCTTGCTTATCTGCGTAGTCCAGATTGATATCATGGAACCTAGAATAGAGCAACGCGGAATAGAGAAGGGAAAGCTGTTCCTTGCTGAATAATTTTCGTTCGTCCACCAGTCCGCTGCGTTGGATAAAATCTTCTTTCGCCTGCTCGTATTCATTCCGATAAAAATAGTGGCCCAGCGTTACACCCGTTTGATCGAAATTGACTTGCCAGGTCACAAAACGAAAATGGCCGTTTCCGTCGTACCGGGCAGCCAATAGATGTTGGTTGTATTGAAGAATTTTTTTGTAACTGTTCACGCCGGATAGTTCCAGATGTGGAGCCTGACGGTAAGCCTGCTCCATCTCCCAAACTTTTGCGATGACACCGGGAATTCGGCGGGCAGGCGTGGTGTCTCGATCAACAGGGTAATGGACTGCACCGTCCTCTTGGATGTATGCAACCGGGCGATCATCATGGAGCACGGTTAGAGGAAAGCGATCCTCCGGTTTTAATTCCAGGCCCAAGGGAGAAAGCTGGACTTGCAATACATCTTTCATACGTTCATTGATTTCCATAAGAACAACGCTCCTTGGGATGGTTCGGGGGAACCTTCTGAGCTGTACGTTTTGTTTCCGAGTTCTTTTTTTCTTTCCTTGAACGTGGATGATTTCGCGGAGTCTGCCGCATCATTCGTTCGTACTGTTGATGTTTGCCTTCGGTAAATAACATAAGATCGTTCCTTTCTTCAATCAAAATGAAAAGCCATTTCGTAAATAAAGGGTGTAATTATCCACAGAATATTCACCGGTTATTCACAGATTTATCCACAATGGTGGATAGAGAATATGATGGATGTTATCTTTCTAAACCCTTGTCCCGATGTTTTATAAACCATTCCTTTTTGGCTTGTTTGGATAACTCCGTGCCCATGGCTTTTGCTTTGTCATCGTAGTCTATATTGCCGTTCATGATCAGACTCTCCAGCATATCAAGGATGCCAACCAGAAGCTGCTCGGCCAGGTACTGTCGCCGTATCCTATGGTTTTGTTCCATGGATACTTCCCGTTCCATTTTGATCAGCGTACGGACCGTTCCCAAAATACGGTTCACGATTCGCTTTTTCGCCTCGGTCAGATACTTCTCACGGTAGTTAGCGATACGTTCCGGATCGGTGTCATACAGCATCGCGATTTGGACTTTGACTTGGACATAATCCTCAACCATTTGTGCCAGATAGGGATTGGTTTTCATCAATTCCTGTACAAGTTCATCCAACATGGATTTCACAGCAGGGGGGAGGAGTTGATAAGCGAGTCTACCGGTTTTCGGCATGTTTGCGCGGAGTTGAACCAGTTTTTCGGCTAGCGCAGCGGCATGGCTTTGCTGAAAAAGATGGTGTTTCGGCAGACGGTGTAGGGAATCTTCATCCTCGTTCATAAAGCGCTTGTAGAAAACCTTGAACGATTTCGGGTTCAGATTCTTGATATACAACTCGAATTCACTTACCATGCGGTCGGTGATTTCCGTAATACCGGATTTAAACTGATCCCGCAAAGCGCAAAATTGTTTGATCTTGTAAGCAAAGGTGTCTTTGATCAATTGCCTGCGTATGCGATTGGGAATCTCGGGGTGGGTATAGTTTTTCAGGATGTCCTGTTGTCGATCCCAAAAGACGACATGAAGATGCGGATGCTCCTTCTCATTATGGACAGCGGCGGCCCAACAGAGGTTCTTTCCTTTAATGTGATTTTGGGCGGCGATGGTGGAGATATGTTGTTCAATATACTGTTGCCAAGCCTTCTGATTGGTTAGGCCCAGTTCCAGCGCCGTATCTCGTTTGAATGAAATGACGCTACGATACATGTTCTTTTTTTGTCGGGATAAGTCGCGGGCCAGTCGGGCCACTTCTTGCCAAGAGGAAAACTCCTGCAAGTCTCCGGGGCGCAGCTTCCCGAACAACCCATGATTCATGCCTTCATTCTTCACCGCACCAGGACGGGTGGCAATATATCCGGTATGGCAGTAGTTGCTTTTCGCCGTTTTCGGGTGGTTGGGATGGAAGAAGCGCTGTTTATAGATCAGGATCGACATCGGAGTCGCCCCCGCGTAGATGCTCGATGCTCTGATCCAACGCATTCCCCGACAAAAACAGTTTTTCTGCATCGGTGAGCTTCATTTTGACATAGTCCACCGCAAGCCGCCGCGCTTTCTTCTCGATCTCCCGAAAGGTCGTGTACCGATTCGTATCAATCAGATCGGCGATAATCGCGATGGTGGAGTAGTAGGAGGCAGCCGACATGATTAAGTCCTTGCTGGCGAGTCCGGCTAGCCGGTTGCTTAATCCGTCAATGGCAATTTTGATCTCCTGGCGGATGATGGCCGTGATGAAATCGATCTCCTCGGTATAAGCCTCCACAGACATGCCTTTTTGGATAAAGGCCCTTACGATATCCGCCATGCTTAAATGCTTGGAAGCGGCGTATTTCTTTAATGCTTCGTATTGTTTCTTGGGCAGCTTGACGGTGATCTGCACCGTTTTATCTGCGCGTACCAAGGGAATCACCTCACTCTTGGGAGCTATTTGCAAGCGACATTCGATTGTCGGAGGAAACCCCATAAAAATGTCGGTGAAAGCTCTGCTTTCACGCTGTTTTTTCGCAAAATGACATTTTGCTATTCCTGCCTTTACACCAAAAACAGAGGGGGCCCCCTCTGTTTTTGGTCTGGCAGTTGTCTTATCCAATGGAAAAAAGATCTAATGCTCATACTCGCATTCCCCCTCTCTGATGGCTTGTTCTGTTTCATATTTCGCTTGGAGTATGGCAGTCAGGTCCTCATTGAAGTCTTTGCGGAACGGTTTCTCAATCGATGTCTGGTAGCCTTGATCGTTGTACTTTTGGGCAAATTTTAAGGCAGCCTCTTGTCCCCAGTTGGGAGCAGGGCTGCCATCACGAAACGTTGCGTTATGGTCGTTATCCAGGCAAAAAATGATTTCATGAATACGGTGATGTTGGAGAAATCGTTCCAGGGCAAGGTCGGACAGACAGCCTAGGGAAATGCGATGGTCGTTTTTCCAATCCAGTCCTTTCAATTTTGCAAGCGTAGCATGGCTCATGCCGTCAATGGGACTTTCGCATACATAAACTTTTTGACTAGACCCGATGATGTGAAAGGGATAGCTCTTGTCGGAATGTTCCCGATCTTGCTTGAAAGGACGTTCCGGCCTGGTGCCGCGCAAGGAGCAATACTTGGCAACACCATTCTTATCGTAGGCGACAAAAACACAATTACCGGTTTTATCCTGCTGATATAGCTTTTTTTCGTGCATTAGACAAGAGACGATTTCCGGATCGATACCCCGAACATGGATCAGATACCAGGCTACACGTTTATAGTTAGGGGCTTTATCCGGGAGCTGAAGTTTGCCGGAAGGTTTAGGTAGGGAAGGAACTGTCTGATACTGCGGCAAGCCAGTTTCTAGTAAATACGCAACGGCCTCTTTAAAATCCATTCGCATAAATTGCATCACAAAGTCGATGGGACCGCCGCTGGTGTCTGTTGAGAAGTGATAGAATTTGTTGCTATCCCGGAAAAAGTAAAGACCGCCACTTTGCTTCGCATGAAGCGCGCGGCGGCCGCCATTTTCAAGAATATAGCCTTGAAATTTGGCGAATTCGATTAAATTGATGTTGTTGGCTTGTATGATTTGGAGAGTAGTAAAGAAATTATTCATAAAAACAACTCCTCAATCAATTTAAAGAAGGCATGACGTTTATACAAATTTCTACAAAATCAGAGGAAAAATCAGGTATGAAGTCGAATTTATACAGGAACGAACACATTCTTTTGGCCCATATTGATGGAGTTTATAAAGAACTATATAGCCCGAGGTGATGGTTATGTTTTTAAAAAAGGTTCATATTAAACGATTTCGAAATTTTGATGATACAGTAGTTGAATTTCAAGATGGTATAAATATAATTATTGGACCTAACAATTCAGGGAAATCAAATTTGCTAAAGGTTATTAATCTTCTGGATAATATTTCAGAGAATACTGGATCAGTGCATGATTTCAATAAAAATGACCTTCACTCAAATCTTGAGATGTATAAAAAAGATCCCCCAAGTATCGAAATTTATTATCATATTCAACACTCACTTAGATTAGATAGCTTTGACGATGGTATTTTAAGATTTAGGAATTTCATTGTTTACAATGAAGATGGGAATGTTTTAACTGATGATGAGAAGTATGTAATCAGTGCAGTAGTTTTGCTTAAATACGAGCTTGATCCAAAATACTTAAATGACTACCGTGATGAAATGAAAAGTAAAGATAAGCTTCAAGATTATCTGCTTTCATTGGAAAAGTTTATCGTAAAGTTTTCTTGGAATTACTATAATACGACGTCTCATCAAAGTATCAAAAAAAATGAAGTACAGAATATCTTTAATATAGACTACATACCAGCCGATAGAACTACGGATGGTTTACTCCCACATACCCAGAGATATGTCAAGAAGCGTCTAGACATGTATGATGGGAAAGTCGATTTAAGAGCCAATATAACTCAATTGCTTGGGACTAGCTTTGCAGAGATTACAGAAGAAATGAAGCAATTGATTGAAATCGATCAAGACAAAGTAGGAATAAAGAATGGAAATAACTCTTTAACGCCTAGTTTTATATATGACTCCCCATTCGAACGTTATTTTCAATATATACTTCAAGATACGTCATTAGGGTATGAGATGCCGATGAAGAATAATGGTTTGGGTTATAACAATCTTGTTCAGATATACAATATCATTGCGTTCAAAATTAATAATGACTACAATCTTCTGCTGATTGAGGAGCCAGAAGCACATCTACATCCGGCAATGCAATATAAACTGTTTAGGTATTTGAGTGCTTTAAAACAGGCAGATGAATTATCAAAGAAAAAAGAGAGAGAAAAAGCTCAAGAAGATGGTGTGAAAGGTGACAGTGGTAGAATTATCAAAAATCAGATTTTCTTAACCACCCATTCACCTAATATAACAGCGTCAGCTGATATTGATGATATGATCTCACTGAAGTATTATCGTAATTCTGTAGTGAATGAACATAAAGTTGTTTCGGATAATTTAAAAAATAAATATATGAAAGAAGAATATAAGGAAAGTAAAGCACATCTGGCTAAATTTTTGGATGTGACAAGGTCTGATATGTTATTTGCTTATAAAGTAATTTTAGTAGAGGGATTAGCAGAAAAGATGTTAATGTCTGCATTTGCAAGTAAATGTGGAATTGATTATGAAATTGAGAGCAATCATATCTCAGTAGTAGAAGTTGGTGGCATAAATTTTGATCATTTTCTTCCATTATTTATAAACACGGGTGTTAAAGTTCTATGCTTTAGAGATTGTGATTACAAATATTTTGAGGATGGGAAATTTAATGATTTATCTTTATATCAAGAACACTTAACTTTAATGGAACCAATAAGCGAAGAATTTTTAGGAAATGAAAATATTTTAGTTAAAACACAAAAAAAATTAGGATCAACGTTTGAGAATGAGCTCTTTTTAGAAAATTTCGAGAATAGATTCGTTGTAAAAAGGTTGCTTAAATTTGTTTCACCAGACAATCTGCATCCATTTATTGAGGGTATTGAGGATATGTCAATACTCGATTGGAAAATGAATTTAGATCTAATAACGCATCCAAAAACAAGAAAGAAGGTTAGTGATTACATTGAACTGTATATACATGACTATACAAATGCTGACGATGAAGAACTTCAACAAAAAATTGAGAAGCTGTTTTTTGCAAACTTATTTCTGAGTTATGCAAAAAATAAGAAAGGTGACCTTGCATTAAATATTCTTTCAAAAAATGTTCAAGATGATTTGAATAAGGAGCCCAAATATCTTATTAATGATTTAATCGTTCCGGAATACATAAGGGAGGGATTAGAATGGCTCAGGAAATAAACTCTTCTGATGATTTACGGATCTATGATAATAATAGGCATCTGAAAATATATGCTGGTCCAGGAGCTGGAAAGACTCATTTATTAATTGAAAATATAAAGCAGATGGTCCAGCATAGTGCCAAACTTCAGAGTGAATTTCGGAAAATACTTTGTATTACGTATACAAATGTTGCTGTTGAACAGATTCAAAACAGATTAGGAGCATTTAATCATAACGTATTTGTATCAACCATTCATTCTTTTATAAATGAATATATAATCAAACCTAATCAGGTCCAATTAAAAAAAATTATAAAAGAAGAATTTGGTTTGCTTATAGATAAAAACAAAGAAATAGTTTCGGTACAAGAAGGTTTTTCAGTTTTAAGTGGTCACAAAAAAGAAGATATTTATAGTTATCTTGAGAGAAACTACCCATTAATCCCTTCTAATCTATATAATGATTTATCACGCAATAAAATGGCGGACGTCCAGGTTGACATTGCTTTATTAAACTCTGGATATATAAACGAAAGTACTGGTATTTGTTTGAAATATCATCAGAACATAACGCAAGAAGTAGCCGTAGCTGTAAAAAAATATATTTGGGGTGAGGCAGGAAGATTGACCTTTGATGAGATTCTATATTTTGGTTATAGAATTCTTAAGAATTATGAACTTTCAACTCATCTTATTAGGTGTGAATTTCCATATATTCTAATTGATGAATATCAGGACACGAATCCAATTCAAAATAAGATTGTTAGAATTCTTTCAGAGAAAGAATCTATTGTAGCTGTAATTGGTGATATAGCCCAATCCATTTATTCTTTTCAAGGGGCCGATTACAGGGAGTTTCATAATTTTAATTTATCTTCAAGTCTACCAATTGAAAATTATGTGATAAAAGGGAACAGGAGAAGTACCCAGAATATAATAAATTTATTAAATTTCTTGCGGCAAGGTGACATTGAATTAAATGAGCAGACTTGTGAATTGAACTTTGAAAATAAACAAAAAGTAACCTTTTTAATGCAGAGGAGTAAAAACAATTTTTCTAAACCTCTTGAAACAATACTTGAAAGGAACACAGTATTTTTATGCAGAAAATGGTCTGAGGTGTTAAAGTATATCAGTAACATTGATGAGGATCAACGTAGGTTAGTAAACAACATAATAAATGCCTACTCATACCAGATGGGAAGAAAATTAGAAAATGAGATTGAAGCAAAAAGGGAAGCATGGATTGAATCTATGCTAGCTATTAATGAACTTGAAGAAGCATTCAGTAGGAAATGCATACCGAGTGCGTTTACAGTATTTGAAAAATACTTTAACATCGAACCTTCATATCGAAGTTTTAATCAGGAAAACAACCTATTATTAAAAAGAGTCTTTACATTTTGGGAGAATGTAAATAGCTATATTGATAATACTATATTGCTCAAAGATTTAATAATAAGAATTAATGAATTAATAGATGATTTGGAGATTCCGGTAAAATCCTATCTCAGATATCCTTTTGAAGGTGACGATGATTATTACGAAGGGGTATACAAATATATCGATAAGTTACAGTATATAACGTCAAAAAAAATTTGCTGTGAAATATTTTCGGAAAATAGTAGGTTTATGACAATACACAAAGCTAAGGGAGCAGAGTTTGATAATGTACTTATTAATATTGAACGGGCTGATAGGCTGGACTCCGAAGAATGTTCTCCTTTAAACGTTTTATGCAATCCTATTATTTTTGGAAATTCAATCACTGATAACGAAAAGAAGTACGAGGAGTTCACAAGAATAGTATATGTTGCTGCGAGTAGAGCTAGAAACAAACTATACATCCATTTAAATGGCGATGAGGAAATTTCAGGAAGTATTGATCGAATTCTTGAAGAGTACTGTAAAAAGAATGGGAAAGAAAAGTTTTATGATTTTGAGTACTGCTAGTACTATACTTTTTGGCATGAAGAATTATAATGAGCAGTTAGTGAAATCTAACTGCTCAACTTATGAATACCAGGTTTCTTAGATTATTTTATGAAGAAGACGAGAAATTTTTTCTCGAGTAGATTGAACAAGGTTATTATCGTGGTGGGCATTTAAAGATAGCTGTGATAATTCCTGATGATAATCATTTGACTTATCAAATTTCGGCAAATTAAGGTATTCTGTGACGTGCGTTCCGATTTGTGTAGTTTCAACATATCCCATTACAAACTCTTCTATTTGCGGAGCGTTTAATAAGGCACAGAGATAATGAGCTTCAGCTTCAGAGTAAAGAGGGACGAAATATAACTTATGATCAGGGATAACAATTCTTTTCGTTTCCCAATAAGGGCTTGATATACTGGATAATACACAAGCTTGTAGTCTTCCGGATATTTCCGGCCATGCTACTTTATAAGGTGCAAATGAATACTCACCAACATTCCAAGAAGAGTAAAACGGAGCATTACGTTTTGCTTGATAGCGTCGAAAGCTCCCACGTGTTGTTAAATGATGAACTTCATTATTTTCAAACTCTCTAAAAAAACGAAGTGTTTTATTGTAGTTTAACCTCATAAAATCTTCAGGAAAACCATCCATTTTTTCTTGTGGAACTATTCCATAAATATTCCCAAATTTCCATTGAAATGAAGATACTTCTCTTCCACGAGCAATGGGATAGACTAGATCCTTTTCTATAATCGAACGAATGATGGGAATACCGGTTGTTCTTCCAAGGGCAGGGTTGTTCTCGAAAATTACTTCTGATTGCCCTCTTTTTTCAAGAATTGCTCCGTAATAGATTCCATTCCTATCAGTGCATATTCCTTTTCTTGCAGGATAGTTGTGTTCTCCTTGACGATTAATTAATTGTATACATTGATCAACATACTCGGGTGTTAAGGTTAACCATGGCCCGCCATCTGTATATATAGGATAGGCAGACCTATCAGATCTTATTGTGTTATCAAGGACTGTTTGAAGAGAGGAATCATCTGAGATGCGGTTCTTGTTCTTTTTGCTCCAAACAATCCATGGAACAGGATATTCAGTTTTTTTATTTCCTTTTTCCAGAAGAATTAAGGCGGGTTTATTGGTCGCCCCCTCGAAAGGTTTTATGTTTGTAAAATCCTCCACTTTTATAACTCTAAATTTCGTCTTCCTATCATTTGGAATCTCAAATTTACGGAATCCCTCAGATGATTCTGTTTTAAAAACACTTCTTGTAATTAAAAAGGCTAATTTGCCATTTTGTTTTAACCATTTCTCGGCAGTTGAATACAAAATAACTGTGGAGATGTCAGTCTCAATTCCACCAACAAATCTATCTTTGGAAAAGAGACCGTAATTCACACAAAATTCCTTGATAGAGTTCCTATACACATCAGGAAGATTAGTCCAACGCAACCATGGAGGATTTCCAACAATAACATCAAAATTCTTTAAAGTCGCAGAACTAAAGTGATTTTTGATTATCCTACACCAAATTCTATTCCAATTCTTTTTTTCAAGCTCCATGATATCATCATATAACTTAACAATATCAGATATGCTTTCGGCTAATCCGAGCCTAATCATGCTCTCTTTTAGATGTTTTCTAGCCTGTTCTTGTGTACAGAATTTTTCGGCTGTTTGAATAATCAGTTCTTCTACTTGAATAAGTACTGTTCCTAAAAAACCATTTGAAACAACTTGATCTGGAATAATTAATTCAATTGGCCCCATTGTAGTTTCGATTCGATAAGTGTATCCTTTATCTTGCTTTTGTGGCGATAGAATCGCATCGCTTAGATATACAGGAATTTCTATGTCACCATCTGCATATCCTAATAGATCACCAAGCGCAAGTAGGTAGTTAGTTCTACTTGCAATAACAGCTAATGGATTTAAGTCAAACCCATAAACATGTGTTAAAATATGTTTTAAAAGTGCATCAGGACTCATTACCTTTTGCAATTGATCGATTTTTTCTTTTATACATAGCACTAAAAAAGTTCCTGATCCACAAGTAGGATCGAGTATTTTATCAGATGGTAGAAATCCTGATGAATTAATTGTATATTGAGCAAGCCAGTCAGGAGTATAAAATTCCCCTAAGTCATGCCTGATTTGTTTTGGTAACAGCCGCTCGTACAAAGTTTTTAATAAGTCACGTACAGATTCTGGCATAAGTGATGGGGTAGAAGGTTCATAGTCACATAAGCATTCTTGCACTTCTAGTATTGCCGCGGCAGAGCTTTCATCCCATTCATTCAGATACCAAGCAAAGAAGTCACCTTCTAAAAAGTTTGTTATTCCTAACCGCCTAAATATAGTACCATTCTCCATTGTTTCAATCATGGATCTTTTTTCATCTAAAGAAGAAGTCTTGAATTTATCGTAAATTCCACTTGTTTCTTTAGCGTTTTCTATGATAAAGACTGCTATTAATTTTATGAGTATTGAATAATAAGTGTGGAGAACAAAAATAAACTCAGCAGGTTTATTATTAATATCTATTCCTAATTGCTTTGCAATACTGTTAACACCGTGTTCAGGGCCAGTAAACTGCCCGAAACCTGATACTTGTCCAAACAATCTGCACCATTCGGTAAAATACATAGATGTACGTGTATCCCGATGGGTCTGAAATCGAGACCATAGTGCTCTTATAACATTACCAGTTATTTTACTCTGAGGCCCGAAATCAGATAGTACATTAGATGTTGTTAAAGCTTTATAATTTAGTGAGTGTATATATTTCAAAAACAAACGAATTGATTCAAAGTTGATGGGCAGCAGAGGTGATACTATTTTTTTGTTTGATTGATTAAATCTAACAAATCCAATATTCTTTCCATCTAATAAAACTGCAATATATTTATCAGCTGATTCTTTATTCTCTTTGGCTAGATTTTTTATATATTGCAAAGCTTGCTCAGTTGCCCGATCATAACCATTTTTTGATGCTAGTTTTCCAGGCTCTTTATATTCAGTAATCAAATGGTGAAAAAGGGCATCTATACGGCCATTACTTACTGTGACTTCATATCTGGCATCATAGTGAACTCCTATTTGAGGCAAATGAGTTTTAAGTATACTTTCGCAACCGAGCCGTACATCTTCTTCTGATTTGGCGTTTTTTCCGACTTCAGTGATTTCATGTTCAATTAGTCTAATTAACTTTGATATGTCCATTAGTTTTCTCTCCCTATACCAAAATCACATACAATTTGCTCAGGAATCATGAAGTTAGAAATGAATAATTCTTTGCCGACTTCTCTAGCTTTTTTATTTGAACTACTATAAAACCAAGATGCAGGGTATAGATAAGCCCATCCCTCGTACAATTCTCTAACTTCCTCGCAATCATCATATGTTATAAAAAATTTATGTTCTGTATCTTTTAACAAATTGGAGAGCTTTACATGATCATCAGGCGTCATTCCTTGACGATATAGGAGATTTCCTTTGTAATAATAAGGGGGATCGAGATAAAGCAGAACATTTTCCCCGGGTTCTTGAATTACGTTCGAGAAATCTAAGGCCGTAATTTCAACTCCTTGCAGCATTTCACTGCACAAACGAATTTGTTCGCACAATGCAACAGGATTCCAGCGGCAATCAATAGTATAGTTGCTTTTTTGCTCAATCCCACCAATTGGATTTCCTTTCAATATTCCGCTAAACGTCGTACGGTTTAAAAACAAGGTACGGAACCCTTTCTCTAAATCCGTATTTAACTGTTTATCCTTTATTTGTCTCCATAGCTCAACTGTTGGTTTTGTAGACATGACTAAATTGCAAAGTTCATTAGGATAGTCTCTCATTGAGATAAAGAAGGCTGCAATTTCTTCATCATAATCATTCAACCAGTTTCTCTGACATTTCGGTTTACCAAAAAATGTAGACCCTCCGCCAACAAAAACATCTCTATATTCTACATGAGGGACTTCCCAAAACTGTGTGAATCGATTAAGAACTTTTTTCTTGGCACCTGGATATCTAAGAGGGGATTTAACCATTATGCAATCATCCTTTTAATACGTAAATAAAGCGAACGTTAGTTTGTATAAGAATACTATAACAAAAAGAATAGAAAAGATGAAGCTTTGAGCATTAACCTTTCAATTATAGTATATAAATCGAAGGATGTATATTTTTGAGTTCATATTCAAATGAAGTGAGAAGTCTAGTTAATTCACGAATTGGATGATTACCTAAATAACCATTATCCGTCTAGTCCTCCTTTTCCAACTCAAAGGACTTCTCTGCATGTTCGGACCGTCCTTCCTCCGTTTGCTCATCGATCATGATTTCTTGTCCTTGTAGTTCCTCAAACTCCAGTGCCGAATTAATCTCGGATTGCCGGGCTGCCATCTCCTGCAATTTTTGTTCAAATTCAAAAGGCTTGTCGATTTCGTTTTTGGCAGCCGTTAGCTGATCGTGCATATCTTTTTGCTTTTGTTCAGCATCTTGCAGCAAAGAGGAGATTTTTTCAATGGCATTCTCGATACGGGAAATGTTGCCCAATTCTGACTCACCTAAATCAATGGCGTAGCTTTTCGCTCCTTTGATCTCCAGATGCATGTTGTACATCGATTGACGGACAAGCAGAAGGTCGAATCCCCGATAAGATCCGATTCGTAGGGATTCATCAGGATGCAATACCGTCATGTTGAAAAGGAGAAGAAGCATCTCGCCAGCCTTGGGGCGTTCCGTAAAGGTTTTTCCGTCCAATTCCATGACAAAAGATTGGTTCATGGACTGGCGGGACAATTGAATGTCCGCCTGTAAATCCTTGATTTCCTGTTGTATCTTTTCGATCAAGTGCGGATACTGCTTAATTTTGCCCTCGAGCATCATGCGCTCGTTATGCCAATTGGATTGCAGCAGTTTCAGGCGAATGACTACGTTGTCTACCTGCATTTTCTCCGCAAGCAATGGATTCGCGGTCGCAATGGCTTTCACTTCGGCGGCAGAAAGAACCGTTTCATCGGCATCTTCACAGGAGCGGGAAATGCTTTTACCTGTTATGACCTGGGAGATATAGCGAAGTTTTTGTTCCTGGATTTGCCATAAGTAAGAGTCGAAAGTTCCCTTGGTGACATAACGGAATATCTGGACGATTTCGTTCCGATTTCCTTGCCGCAGGATACGGCCATCACGCTGCGTAATGTCTGCCGGTCGCCAGGGGCAATCCAAGTGGTGGGCAGCAATGAGACGATCTTGCACATTGGTACCAGTTCCCATTTTTTGAGTCGATCCGAGCAATATCCGGACTTCGCCGCGGCGAACTTTTTCAAAAAGTTCCTCCCGCTGCACCTCGGTCTTCGCATCATGAATAAAAGCAATTTCTTGTTCAGGTACACCGAAATGAGACAGTTGGACTTTTACCTCATCGTACACGTTAAATTGTCCCGGTTTCGGAGTACCGCTGTCGCAAAAGATCACCTGAGTGAGCCGATCATCCTGAGTTTTCTTCCAAATGTCAAAAACGTTGGAGATACAGCAATTCAGTTTGGAGTCCGGATCGGAGGGGGCTTCTTCGTCCACGAGTCGGGGATCAATGGACATGAGTTTTGCTTCGTGTGTCAGCTTCAGCATATTGTCTTCCGTAGCATCCACTTCGTTGTTCCGTATTTTCTCGGCTCGCTCGACAAATTCACTCATCATCATCTTTTGAAAAGGAGTGCATTCGCTGACGACGATGGTTGTTTTACCGCCTTCCAACTGTGGGGTAGGAAGTTTTAGCATGTCGGAAGTCTGAATATCGGCAACAAGACGAAATAGGCTCATCAGCTCCGGCAAGTTGTGAAACTTGGCAAAGCGGGATTTCATCCGGTAGCCGCTGCCTTCCGGGGTGATCTCCAACGAGGTTATGACCTCACCGAATGTTGCGGCCCAGTTGTCGAAAAAGTGTAATCCCAATTTTTGCAGCAAATGCGGTTGAAGGTAGCGCTGCATCACATACATCTCAGACATGCTGTTACTGATCGGTGTGCCAGTAGCAAAGACGACGCCGCGACCGTTGTTGATTTCCTGCAAATATTGGCATTTCAGCAGCATGTCCGTCGCTCGTTGGCTGCTGGATTTACCGATGCCGGCAACGTTACGCATTTTAGTGAATGTGAAGCAATTTTTATACGCATGCGCCTCGTCGACAAATAGCATATCCACACCAAGCTGCTCAAAAGTTAGCAAATCGTCCTTTTTTTCTTCATTTGCCAAGCGTTCCAGACGGGATTTCAAGTTGTTTTCAAAGACGACCATTTGTTTAATGCTCCAGTTATCTCCTTTTTCTTTCTTCATTTGGTCGATCATTTCGGAGACATTGCGGATTTCATTTTGCAGGAGCTGCTCCTGGCGTTCCTTGGATATGGGGATTTTTTCGAATTGGCTATGGCCGATGATGACCGCATCATAATCTCCCATCGCAATCCTTGAGACAAATCTCTGGCGATTAGCCAGTGCAAAATCTTTTTTCGTCGTCACTAGAATATTAGCAGCAGGGAAGAATCGTAAAAACTCATTGGCCCATTGTTCGGTTAAATGATTGGGAACACAGTACATCGGTTTTTGAATCGCACCGATTCGCTTCAAGTACATGCCGGCGGCAATCATGGCGGCGGTTTTACCTGCGCCGACTTCGTGAGCCATAAGCGCTGTGCCGGAATAGATAATCTGGGCTGCGACATCCTTTTGATGCTTCCGCAGAGCCATTTCCTCGTTCATGCCTTGGAACACCAGATGATCGCCATCATAGGTACGGGGACGGATGGTATTGAATTTGTCGTTGTAAATGGCTAGCAACGTATCCGCCCGTTCCTTATCCCGAAACAACCAGGCTCCGAAGGCTTCTTTCATTTGCTGCTGTTTGGCACGGGCAATCATTGTTTCTTTGGCATTGACGACGTACTTGACTTTCTCCTTGCCGTTACTGTCCAAGTAGGTGACCGGATCCCGGACCGTGATACTTTGCAAATTCAGGCTGCTTTCAAAGATCTCGTAGGCATTGACGCGGTGAGTACCGTAGGTTTGATTTGCCTTGATGGAGTTTCGTTCCAACGTTTTACCGGATACTCGCCATGTATTGGTATATTCCAAATATTCCACATCGATGGCGCGGGTTCTTTGAAATGTTTGGGATGTACCGAAAGTTTCGAACATAAAATCCCTATAATAGCGTACGGGTATCCATGGGCTGCCAATACGAAAATCGATATCGCCCGGCAACAGAGGGGCAGGTTGAACGCGGGATAACACATCTACATTACGCTCGAACAAGTCAGGAAATTCTTGCGCCTTTAACGTGGCGTAAGCTAGCTTATCTTTCACGTTGCCGGACAAATATTCCTCGTCCAGTTCCCATCCTTCTTCCTCATCGCCGGTATATTTTTGTGGATTGAGGAAGATACGATCGCCTAGTTCTTCCCGCACTTCAGCGACCGATTTTCCGCATAAGTGGGCAATATACGGCAAATCTACTCGAAGCCGTTGATTTAAGCAAATTTGCAAGGCTTCCAGAGCGTTATCTGCATGGTCTGGCAGACGGTTCATCTTAATCGTCGGACGGGAAAAGATGGCAGCCTTCACCCATGTTTTTTCTGGAGTCTGATCTTCGATGGAGCGCAGGAGTGGCAGTTGATCATCATCGGCAAAAGCAGCCGTGTTCGCTCGATCATTGAGAAATCCGTGTTGCTGGACAAAGCGGTCGTATACCTGATTGAGTTGCTGCTGGGCTTTCTTTAGCTCCGTTTCGTCGTATCCGGATTCATGGGATTGGATTTGAATGACATCCAAGAGAGCCGACTTGATTTCGCACAATCCCTTGATGCGATCGGCCTTTTTGCCTTTGATGTCCTGCGGTAACAAATAGCCATTCTCGCAGTAAAAAATTTGACCTTCCTGAATGATATAGGTAAAGTTTTTGGTTCCAGGAGGAGCCTTGATTGGTTTGACTTCTTCCTCATCCAACACATCCGGCAAGTTTGTTTCCCATGTTTTTTCCGATGCGCCGGGTAAGGAGGCTTGTAGCGTACTGAGTGCTTGCTCCAGCAGGGGAGATAGTTCCTGGTTGTCATGCGGCACACAAGCTGTAGTCTGCTCCGGCCCATACATGCCGCGATCCCAAACCATTCGTCCCAGCACCATTTCAGGATGAGAGAGATAATAACGGTTGATCGGCACGCCATCTTCGGTAACACCGGTAAACACCCATTCTGGCATGTCTTCCCTTTTCAACGACTTCAGCGGCTGTTCCCGTTTTTGCAGAAAGACGATGTCTGTTGTGACTTCGGCTCCGGCCAGCGATTGAAAGGTTGTGTTGGGCAGGCGTACGGCTCCAATCAGGTTCGCTTTTCGCGCCATGACCTCCCGGACGGAGGAATTCTGTTTGTCCAATGTTCCTTTACTTACGATAAAGGCCAAGATCCCGCCAGGTTTGAGCAGGTCCAAAGATTTAACGAAAAAATAATCATGGATCAGGTAATTGCTCGTGTAGCGTCGATCAAATACACGAATATTGTGAAACGGGATATTGCTGAAAATAGCGTCAAAATGATTGTCCTGAAAATCGACCGTTTCAAAGCCCTGTAGATGTATGGTTGCTTGAGGATATAGCTGCCGCGAGATTCTGCCAGTGATGCTGTCCAATTCCACGCCATGAAGCTCGGCCTGTTGCCAATCCAGAGGCAAAACTGAAAAGAAATTTCCGGTTCCCATGGAGGGGTCCAGCAATTTGCGACCTTCGCCATCCGTAAGGCCAAAACGATGCAACGTGGCATGGATGTGTTCAATAAGGAATGGCTCGGTATAAAAAGCTGTGATCGTGGAGTTCCGCGCCGCTGTATATTCCGTTTCATCCAGCAATTGTTTCAGTTCCTGATACTCTGTCTCCCAACCGGACGCGGATGGATGAAAGGCATTGGCCAAACCACCCCATCCGACATAACCGGCCAAAATCTGTTGTTCCTCCGGGTTAGCTAAGCGCTGGTCATATTCCAGTTGCTTGAGCAGTCGAATAGCTTCCACATTCCGCTTGTATTTGCTTTTCGGGCCTGAAACGTAAGGAGAGTTTTCAGGATTGAAACGATAGTTAATAGCGTTGATGCGAGTGGGTGAAGAAGTGGGGACATCCGATACCTTGACGACTACTCCGTGATTTTCGTATTCCGTTTCGAGGTCTGGAACATCTTGATTCGCAACTTTTTCAAGCGTTACGGTTGTCTGGTCGCCTGCATCCTGCTCATCGTCTGTTTCCTGATGTCCTATTTGCAAATCATAATCGAACAATGTCCATTCCGGTTCAACGGGAGGAAAGGGAGCAAAGTTCTCATCATAACGACCATCCCGGATCAGATCCAGAATCTTGGTGGCGATTTTATTCCATGTGAACGCAGCCTGATGTTCTCCATCCGCATCCGACCAATACAACTCGATCCCTTTGCCGTTGTAGTCGTATCCGCTTAAACCGCTGCCGAATTCTCCTCTAGCACCGCCGATTCCGTAAAGGGACTTGAGCAATGCGGCCAGTTTAGCCGTTTTTACGGGTTGAGGATCCCCCGTAACAAATTGATACACACGCGGTTTGATCACCAATCCGCCTCGGTCGCTGCGCAGCAGGTGCTCCAGCATATCTTCGGCGTCATGCCTAATGCTGTCGGTTTCCTGTTTAGGTGCAAAAAAAGAACCGCTGGCAGGCGGTTCAGGATTCGGCTTTGATTTGGTTATCTCGGTTTCAGTACGATGTCGTTCAGTACCAGTTCCTCGGCTATGGACTTGATCTGATTCAGGTGGCGTGTCCGCTCCAAAATGTCTTCGGTCTGCGGCATCGGACGAAGTCGGAGAAGCTGTTCGGTGAGCTGGTTCATCTTCTCGTTGGCTTCCTGATCCGCCTGATGCATTTTTTCCATCAGGTTCCCTTGCATTTTTAAGCTCATGAACCTCTGTGGATAATGATTGCGCAAATAGTTCAGCGTCATTCGCCCGTATTTGCCCAGGGGCTGTTGGTCTGCCTCCGCTTGATTGGAGATTTGCAGTTGGGGATAAAGCAGGCCGTCCGTCTGTTTGGAATAATTCAGATTCACCTTGATTTCGGTCATGTGTCATACTCCTTTCCTGTTCCAAGATTTTTACATGTCTCCCGATGTCCAGCAGGATTTCTTTGGATAACTCGGTGACGAGACCGCCGAGTTGGGACATTAGAGGCACGGTATTCCAATGTGGGATTGTATCAAAGGCTGAAGAGAGGACGGATTCCGGCAAGCCGCAGCGCTGATGAATGAAAAAACGACTGCTCGCTTCAATCAACTCCAACATTTGATCTTCAATGCCCCCGGTAGGAAGCGAACCAAACAGATGATCAGTCATGTCCAGTTCCATATCCTGCATAGACACATCCAAAGAAGCGATGCTTTGTCTGACCATCATACTGATACATTCGCTAAGATTATCGGTATCGTAAGAAGACAGTCGGCCTGCCAATTCAGCCATATCCAAATGTTCCAAACGCCATGTTTTTGGTGCAACCTTACCGTAAGTTTGGGAAACATCAAATAAATAATCCAGCGTTAACCCGGCATCGCGATAATCACAGACAGCGATCGCTTTTTCTCCTTTGGAAACATAACGCCCCAATTTGTTCCAAAGAGGCAAGGAGGCCAGCATGGTTGCGGTAGGGTTTTGCATATAGATCAGCAGGGCATTATCGAAGGAATATTTATAAATACCGGAAGCAAAGGTCAGATAGTCCGTCCAGGCTTCAGGTGTATTGGAAATATAAGCTACTCCGGATTCATATAACGATTTCAGTTGTTTCGCACGCGTCATGTGGTTGTCCTCCTTCCTCCATGGTTCGAAGTGATTTTATTGCTCCAGTTCATTCCATGTATCTCTGCCGTTATCAGCGAAAGTTTGGAACCCTGCCCAACTCTGCGATAAGTCAGAAGCGTAGGAAGGATAGCGAAGTTTAACAGCTTCAAAAAAGTAAGGCAGTAGGCCGTTGTCAAACAGATAGTAGGGGCTATAATAACGAGCATCCTCTTCGCTTTCTCCCGTATAACCGGTATATAAATTGAATGCCAATCGCGTAAGACGGGAAGTGGTTCCGGTCTGCCAACCTTCGTACAATCCCTCTAGTCGGATGCTATCCTCTTTGAAATTGTAAAGATCGTTGATATTTCTACGGGTGTTTTCTGTCAGGCCCAAGAGATAAAAGAGGGCCTTACGGTAAGGGTCGTGCTGACGATGAGTGCGGATCACGTTACCTTCATAAAACTGTTCATGCGCAAGGTCTTTAAAAATCATTGAAATACCTCCTTGTCTGGATCGTGGTTTTCTTTGGGATGTTGCGAGAAATATAAGGTCAGCGCTTTGTCGATGATTTCTTCGACTTCCGCCGCTTTGCTATCCGGCGAAAAGTATTTGGTGTAAATTTTATGTTTCAACTTAAAAGGGGCGGGGGTTTTGCTTTTTGGTCTCCGGGTGGCTTCCCCGGAAAGAATGGCCTTAACGACCTGTTCAGTACAATGACGGTTTTCGGACTTTCCTCTTAGCAACTCAGATTTTTTCATATCCACCTTGTAGCCTTGTTCCTGAATCAAGGTTTCCACGGTTTGCTGTTCTTCCGGTTTCAAATAAGACAGATCTACAGCGGGGCGTAGTTTGATTTCTCCCTGATCGACTCGTTCTAACAACTCAGGGACTAAATGATTGAGACGTAAATAACGCTTGATATTGGTAGGACTCATGTCGTTTTTTTCAGAAACTTCAATTACGCTCCAAGCTCCCTGTCCCACTGGGACAGAGGCTTCGGAAGCGCTGCTGTGACTAGAGTTTTCACCTTTCTCAAGCTGGTTTAATTTGTTTTGCTTTTGCTTGGCTTCCTTACAGGCTTTAAGCTGCATATGCAGGGCACGAGCCAACTCACTGGGCAGCATATCCTGGATAGAACGTTGATGGAAATTAGTGTCCACCACGATGATGACGGCTTCGGCCTCTGTAAGATTGTCCATTATAATAGAAGGAACAGAGATTAAACCGGCAGCTTTCGCGGCATTCACACGGTTATGCCCGGACAGGATTACATAACCATTGGGTTCTTTTGGTCGGACGATGATCGGAATCAACACTCCGTTTTCCATGACACTCTCAACTAGTTCATCCAGCTTATTCCCTTCATATAACTTGAAGGGGTGGTTATGAAACGGAACCAGGTCAGATAGAAGTAGCTGGGTTACACCTGTTCCGGTCACGGTTTCGGGTACTTTTGATTCCTCAGACAACAGCAGCAGTTCATCAATACTGGAGAGCTTGGGCGTAGGGCGTTTACTTGCCATTTTGGATCAACTCCTTCGCCAAGCTTTGGTAAGCCAAGGCTACTTTGGATTTTGGATGAAACTCGATAATGCTCTGGCTGTAAAAGTTGGCTTCCCCAACTTTAACGGAGTGAGGAATTTGTATATTGAACACACGAAAGGTTTCCCGATAGTATACTTTGACTAGGCGAAAGGCTTCTTTGTATAGATTGGTGCGGGTGTCGCACATGGTCATCAAGATGCCCTCAATGCTAATAAGTGGATTGATTCGTTTCTTTACCTTCACAATGATCTTGAGCAGTTGGGTTAATCCAGTTGCAGACCATAGTTGGGGATTGACCGGGATAAGAACACTATTACTGGCTGCCAAAGCATTGATTGTGAGTAAGCCAAGTGATGGATTTGTGTCTATAATGATATAGTCGTAATTGGCTTTCAACGGTTCTAACAACGTCGTTAGTGTTTTTTCGCCGCCCATTTCATCCCGTAGGTTGATTTCGGCAACAGACAGTTCGATGTTGCTTGGAATTAGGTCGATGTTACCTTGAGAATGAATGTACTCTTCGGGCGATGGAAGCGGTTCGTCCATCATCATCGCATTCATGATGTTGAACATGGAGTAAGGGAGTTTATCAGGTTGTTCGATACCAAAGCACATCGTGAGATTCCCTTGTGGATCAAAATCAATCAGCAATATCTTTTTTCCTTCATTAGATAAGGCGTAGGCCAGATTATAAGCGGTGGTCGTTTTGCCTGTACCGCCTTTTTGATTAGCGATAGTGATTACTGTTGTTTTACTCATATCAATTA
Organism: Paenibacillus sp. J22TS3; assembly: GCF_018403205.1. NCBI lineage: Bacteria > Bacillati > Bacillota > Bacilli > Caryophanales > Paenibacillaceae > Paenibacillus > Paenibacillus sp. J22TS3. The sequence continues at coordinate 1,229,818 of NZ_BOSF01000001.1, read as the reverse complement.
CCCTCCCTGAAGCCGAAGCTTCAATTAATTCTGTCAATGGTAGGGAGCGGGCTGATCTGTTATTGTTCTCTCCGAGTTCTCTCATTTGTGCAAAAGTGACTACTTTTTGAGAAAATTCCCGGAAGCCTTGCTGCGCTTGAATTCAACAAAAAAACCCGCGAAAAACCTTGATTCTACAAGGCTTTTCGCGGGTTTTAGATTCCTCTTATTTGACTTAGTTTCTGCTATATTCCGAGTAGCATGTGCGACTCAAAATCGAGTGGGAAACCGTGGAGGTTCGAGTCCTCTCGCCGGTATATTAAAAACGCAGGATTGACGGAGATTTAAACGCTGATTGGACGCTATGTCTGATCGGCTTTTTGCGTTTTAATAATGCGGGCCAGTTTTACGCGCTTATCCACAGGAGCCGCGCTCGACTAAGGTCGATTACGCGAGTCGATTCGGCAGCCCCAACGATAACATATCGGATGGAGTTGTATGAGGATGGCACGTAGAAAAAACGCTCTAACAATTGAGGATTTAGCACCGCAATCACAGCCGCTTTATATCGTTGATGACTTCGATAGTGCAGCGCACTTGTTTTTGCGGGACGGGAAGATTCGTAACATCAGTGAGCATACGCAGGCGTTTTTATCGGCGGGAATTTAATGTCTTTAAGAAGATTCTTGATGAACAGCATATCTCAACCGACCCCGGCAAGCTGACGGATAATATCCTAAAAGAGAACGTAATACTGTACATGATGGAGAGCGGGCAAAAGGAAACGTCAATTAACTGTGTTCTTCGAGCTCTTCGAGCGCTCTTTAATTTTCTAGTCAAAGAGGGCTACCTAATGGAGAGTCCTATGGGGAAGATGACGCTCTTGAAGCAAAAAAAGACTATAGTTAATACGTTCACGCCCGATCAATTACGTCTTCTCATAGCTCAGCCGGATCAAAAAACGTTCGTAGGTGTCCGGGACCGTGTAATAATGATGTTATTTGCGGAGACGGGCATAAAAGTGCGGGAGCTAACAGATATAGAAACAACCGATATTGTCTGGAAAGAGGGCTGCATCTTAATAAATGGAAAGGGGTATAAACAACGTGTAATCCCTTTTCAATCAGTAATGCGTAAGGAGCTCAGCAAGTACCTAGCGCTCCGGGGCAATCTCGACCATAATACGCTTTTCGTAACAATCAACAACACTCCGCTTACTATACGTCAAATACAGGAGCAAATTTCGTTCTACGGCCACAGAGCGGGTATTAAGGGCGTGCGTTGCTCTCCTCACACCCTGCGGCATACCTTTGCTAAGATGAGCATACAGAATGGAGCAGACGTGTTTGCGCTGCAGGCAGTTCTTGGTCACGCGACATTAGATCAGGTGAAGACATACGTATATATGTTCAGCCATGAAGTTCGGAACGAACACCGTAAGTTCAGTCCATTAGAAAAGATGTATTAACAGATGCGCTCAGTCCTTCGGGATTGGGCGCTATTTTTTTGACTTCGATGTCCCAAATCGCTAAGTTACTGTCCTTATATTAGGTGTAAAAGAAATTATCGCAAAAGCGTGCGAAGTCTTATCGGAATTCTACATAACGGTATAAGCGAAATTAGAAAGGCGGTATGGTGGCGCGAGGTAAACATGTCGAGATTATCAAGATAGCGGTATCCGGTCCGAATGGGGCATCGATTGAGGTTGCCGAGAAGGCATGTACGAAATGATATCGAAGGAGGAAGGCTTATGAAGGGGATTGATCTCGAACATCACGTAGAATTCTACGTCGGAATCGTTAATCTTAACATTTTTGTAGAGTGCGCAAGGGTATATCACGTCGAAGTGGAGATTTTACACAGTGAGGGCTACTTGGACGTTCAAGAGACTCTGCACCTAAGCTGTTCCATGGAGATGGCCGCACTGACCGCGCTAGAGGTGATGATAGAACGTGCCGCCGTGCCGCCTGAGCTCGCATGACCAAAAGCCAGACTGTGTGCAAGGAGTCTAGCGAACAGGCGGAGGAGCGAAAGAAATGAACCAAGGGTTCGTAGTACCGAAGCGAAACGGATAAATCCCTGATAATGGTGGTGAGATCCAACTAGTCGGAACGCAGCATGAGGCCGATGGGAATCAACCAATGAAAAGTGCTTACAGAATTGCATCTCATCGAACATAATTGATATTGATTATCAATATCAATTATGTTAATATGATTTTGTTTACAGGTGAACAAAAAAGGATAACAATCTGATGCTGACATTGAACTTGGTCTGCAACTACTACAAGAGAGGGGAGATTGCGAAATTGGAGTTTCAAAATGATTTTAAAGGTCATCTTTACGAGCAATATATTAAAATACTGCATCTGAATGAGTTGTATACTGAACATGAAATTAACATGTTTCGGCAACGAGCCAGAAAGCACCAGATTGACATGCTCTCTAACAATATTACCAGTGTGCATGTTATTGATTGCATTGGTGATTATGAACCGATAAATCATACCGGGATTGTGGAGAAGATGGGGTTGTCCAAAGCTAGCATTACTAAAATTAGTGTAAAGCTGCTGGAAATGGGCTTTATCATGAGAAGTCATCTGAACAACAATCGTAAGGAGATTTACTTTAGTTTAACGGATAAGGGAAGACATGTTTATCATTTGCATAAAGAGCTGCACAAAGAAAAAGAAGAAAGGTTTTACCAATTCATTGAATCCTATTCAGAGGCTGAGCTACAGACTATTGGAAAATTTATGAGTGATTTGGTGGCACATGTCGAAGAAAACTCCGGAAGGGAAGTATGGGAAAATGACGACCTTAAAGATTGAGGAATTAAGATCCAAGATTGAAGGGAAAGAAATTCTAAAAGGGCTCACACTGGAGATTCATGGTGGAGAGATTCATGCGATTATGGGGCCTAATGGGACGGGAAAAAGTACGTTGGCTTCGGCTTTAATGGGCCATCCCAAATATGAGGTTACTGACGGCAAGGTGACATTGGACAATGAGGATCTTCTGGAGATGGAGGTAGATGAGCGTGCCCGGGCAGGCTTGTTCCTCGCTATGCAATACCCAAGTGAAATTGCCGGTGTGACGAATTCCGACTTTCTCAGAAGTGCCATCAATGCACGGCGTGAAGAAGGCGATGAGATCTCCTTAATCCGTTTTGTCCGTGAAATGGAGAGCAAAATGAAGGGATTGGAGATGAACCCGGAATTCGCACATCGTTATTTGAATGAGGGATTTTCCGGCGGTGAAAAAAAGCGGAATGAGATTTTGCAAATGATGTTACTTGAACCCAAGTTTGTGATTTTGGATGAAGTAGATTCCGGGCTTGATATTGATGCACTGCGTATTGTGGCTAATGGTGTAAATGAGATGCGCAGCCCGGATAGAGGTTTTTTAATCATCACCCATTATCAACGTTTGCTGAATTATATCACCCCGGATTTTGTGCATGTCATGATGCAAGGCCGGATTGTCAAATCCGGCGGCCCGGAGCTTGCCCACCGTCTGGAAGCCGAAGGGTACGATTGGGTGAAAGAGGAGCTTGGGATTACGGATGAGACGGTAGGCGAGGAAGTTTAAAAGCTGGAGAGGAGGAAACGCAAGTGGGTATACAGTCAAGAATTTCAATGAATGCGAACGCTTTACGCGCTTGGTCAAGTGCTAAGGATGAACCTCGTTGGCTGCTTGAACGCCGGATTCAGGCCCTCGAGCTGGCAGGGACGCTGGAACTGCCTAAAGTGGAGAAAATCAAACTTGAAAATTGGGATATCTACGAAAGTGGGGATTACAAAGCTGAGAATGCGTGGTCTGGTTTGGAAGATGCACCGGAGGTTGTTCGAGGTTTGGTTGCTTCTCCAGTGAAAGGCGGATTAATCGTTCAGTTCAATTCGGATGTAGTGTATACGAAATTGTCCGAAAGCTTATCCGCCCAGGGAGTCATTTTAACGGACCTGCATACTGCGGCAAAAGAGCATGAGGCGTTGGTTCAACGTTATCTCTTTCAGGCAGTGAAGCCGGAAGAGCATAGTTTATCTGCTGCACATGGTGCCTTATGGAGTGGTGGCGTTTTTCTATATGTCCCGGATGGTGTAGAGGTTGAAGCGCCCATTCAAGCGATCTTTCTTAACGATACAAGTGGAGTGCGTTTTGCTCCTCACATCTTAATTGTGGCCGGGAGCAACAGCAAGATCATTTATGTGGATAATTGTGTATCCAGCAGGGATGATGTCGAGGTATTGCATAACGGTGTGGTGGAGGTCTTTGCGAGAGCGGGCTCAAAGGTACAAGTCGCTTCGGTTCATCAGCTTGCTGCAGCAACGACAGATTTTACCCAGCGGCGGGCGGTTGTTCATGCGGATGGCGGTGTGGAATGGATTATTGGTGAGATGAACAATGGTTATACTGCCAGCGATACCAAGACTTTGCTTCAAGGCAGCGGGTCGGTCTCCGACAGTAAGGTGATTGCTATTGGCACGGGTAATCAAAAATCGAGCTATACAACTCAAGCCCGGCATTTTGGCAGAAGTTCGATGAGCCAGATGATTACGCGTGCAGTCATGCTTGAAGAAGCTACAGCCATTATCAACGGCATTACAAAGATTGAAAAGGGTGCAACCCGTTGTGATGGTCAGCAAACAGAACGTGTGCTTATGTTAAGTCCTAAAGCGCGCGGCGATGCCAATCCGATCCTGCTGATTGATGAAGATGATGTAACCGCCGGTCATGCTGCATCCGTGGGGCAAGTAAATGCAGAACAAATCTATTATCTGATGTCGCGCGGGATATCACGGAGAGAAGCCGAATATCTTGTTATTTTCGGATTCCTCGCACCTGTCATTTCGGAGATCCCGCTGGAGGGGGTTCGCAATCGACTGCAAGATTTAGTGGAGAGCAAGCTCGGCAGATCATAGCAAATCAAAATGAGTCTTGTAAGGTTAAAAGGAGTGATACTAATGGCTAAAAAAGCGCCAGATATGGGCGAATATAAATATGGGTTTCGCGACGAGCACCAGTCTATTTTTCAATCTGGAAAAGGTCTGACTGAAGAGATCGTCCGGGAAATTTCCCAAATCAAGGAAGAGCCGGAGTGGATGCTCGATTTTCGGTTGAAAGCTTTGAAACAATTCTACAAAATGCCGATGCCTCAATGGGGAGCGGATTTGTCTGAACTAAATCTTGATAACATCCAATATTACGTTCGCCCGTCTGAAAAACAGGGAAAGACCTGGGAGGAGGTTCCCTCCGAGATCAAAGCAACTTTTGACAAGTTGGGGATTCCTGAAGCGGAGCAAAAGTTTCTGGCAGGCGTATCGGCTCAATATGAGTCGGAAGTAGTCTATCACAGTATGCGGAAAGAACTGGAGGAACGGGGCGTTATTTTCCTTGATACGGACACTGCATTAAAGCGATACCCCGAAGTGTTTAAGCAATATTTTGGAACGATCATCCCTCCTGCCGACAATAAGTTTGCGGCGCTTAACAGTGCGGTTTGGTCAGGCGGCAGCTTTGTATACATTCCGCGGGGCGTTCAGTGCGAGGTTCCTATACAAGGGTATTTCCGTATTAATTCTGAAAATATGGGCCAATTCGAGCGGACATTAATTATTGCCGAAGAGGGCAGCTTTGTCCATTATGTTGAAGGATGTACAGCATCTATTTATAGTACCAGTTCTCTGCATAGCGGAGTTATTGAAATTATTTGCCGGAAAGATTCCCGTGTCCGTTACACAACAATTCAGAATTGGGCTCCTAATATCTACAACTTGGTAACGCAAAGGGCTGTGGCAGAGGAAAACGCCACAATGGAATGGGTAGACGGCAACATCGGCTCCAAGGCAACAATGAAGTATCCGGCTGTATTATTGAAAGGACGGGGAGCCAAGGGGTCCATCTTGTCAATTGCTGTAGCCGGTAAAGATCAGCATCAAGATGCCGGCGCGAAGGTAATTCATCTTGCTCCCGAGACAACATCTACGATTATATCTAAATCCATCAGCAAACAGGGCGGCAAAGTAAACTACCGGGGATTGTCCAGCTTCAGCCGCAATTCCGCAGGGTCCAAGTCCAATATTAAGTGCGATACGTTGATATTGGACAGCCTGTCAACATCCGATACGATTCCATACAATGAAATTAAAAACGATCAGATTACTTTGGAGCACGAGGCAACAGTATCCAAAGTGTCCGAGGAACAATTGTTTTACTTAATGAGCCGTGGGCTTACAGAACAAGATGCCACACAAATGATTGTAATGGGCTTTATTGAGCCGTTTACCAAAGAATTGCCAATGGAATATGCCGTTGAAATGAATCGGTTGATTCAATTTGAGATGGAAGGAAGCATCGGTTGATTCATTAATTTAATAGATCCAACTTTTATCACCCTTTAAGAAGTACGAGGTGTTAGGAATGAAGAAAAATAATTCGGACAATTCAGAACTAGCTCAAATTACCCGAGAGATACGGAAACTTCAGTTCTACTTCAATATGCTTTCTAGCTTGAGTGCATGTTCTGGTGTGATGATACCTTTAGACTCTATTTATACGCTTATAAGGGAACTTTCGGATCAAGAGGCCATTCTTAGGCAAGAAGCAAAGGATTACTCAGACTATCTAGGGTGAAAAAAACTTGAATTGACTGTTGGTAAAACAAAGAGAGGAGCTGGCATAATGGAGGAGAATGGAATTCTATTCGATGAAGTATCGGAAGTGCTTCTCAAACTACGTCCTTTCTTACTGCGTGACGGTGGAGATGCTGAACTGGTTGAGGTTAAGAACGGTATAGCCAAATTAAGATTTTTGGGAGCTTGCAATGGTTGCCCAAGTGCTACGATTACGTTAAAGGCTGCTATTGAGCGCGCAATTCTTGAAGAGATTGAAGATATTAAAGAAGTTGTACAAGTATTCTGAATTCTTTTTAACGGAAACGACTTTATAAAGATCCTTAAGATAAACGCTCTGAAAAATTAGCAAAAAGGATGTTATATGAATCCGCATAGAAGGTGTCGTCGGAAAGGAACTCTTCATGGGTTCCTTTTTCAATAATCATACCGTACTTCATCATAATCATAGCCCCTTAGATCGGAAAAGAGGTTGGAAACCATGCGACGCGGCAGTTCCTTTCGTATTTGAGGCAAAAACCAATACGCCCTTTACATTTGAACGACATGGTGCTAATATTGATTTCGATAGTTATAGAACTGCAGAAGACGTGTGGGGAGGTGGAAACAGTGGGAGAAAATCAAGAAGATATCGGGCAAGCGGTTAAAGTGTATAAAGCTTTAGGGGAACCAACCCGGCTGAAAATTGCTTTACTGCTCGCGAAAGAGAGCAATTTATGCTTCACCGCCGTCGGCGAAAGGCTTGAATCGGTTGCAGGCTCGACGTTATCTCATCATTTAAAGCAATTGACGGACTCTGGCTTGATTGATTCTCGCAAGAATGGATCATTTATTCACTATAACGTTAATCGAGAAGTAGCGGAAAAATTTGCGCCCTTTTTGTTGGCGTAATTTTTTTAAGAATCATTTCTATATATTTAGAACAATAGAAATGATGGAGCTCATACTTGAATGATGTTCTAGCGTTCGAGTCGACTTGGAGAATTCTTAAAACATTTAGCTAATCATTCCTAATCCAATTTTAAGGAGAGAATAACTATGATCGGTCAAACGAATACGATGGAGATTGGAATGAGCACATTTCTCCATGCAAATCCCGGAAATGGCGGTGTCTCGCATGCCCAGAGGCTGCGCCAAGCGATTGAAGAAATCCAATTGGCAGATCAGGTCGGCCTTGACGTCTACGCCATCGGTGAGCATCATCGCATCGAATACACAAGCTCGTCGCCAGCTGTCATTCTGGCAGCAGCTGCAGCTACAACGAAGCGGATCCGGCTCTCGAGCGCAGTGACGGTGCTATCTTCGGACGATCCGGTGCGGGTATATCAGGACTTTGCAACGTTGGACGGTCTGTCGAACGGACGAGCGGAGATCATGGCCGGACGGGGTTCGTTCATCGAATCGTTCCCACTATTCGGCTATGATCTGAAAGATTACGAGGAATTGTATGAAGAGAAACTGGAACTGCTGTTGAAGATTCGTGCTTCCGAAAAGGTGATCTGGCACGGCGGTCATCGTCCGGCGATTGACAATATGGGCGTCTATCCTCGTGCACAGCAGGAGCCTTTGCCTGTCTGGATCGGCACAGGGGGCAGCCCGGAATCGGCTGTTCGGGCTGGCTTGCTGGGACTTCCGATTGCCTTCTCTATCCTGGGCGGAGCGCCGCACAGATTCGCACCCTTAGTGGAGCTTTATAAAGAAGCCGCCGTGAAAGCTGGTCACGATCCGAATAAGCTGCAAATTGCTACACATTCGCATGGCTTTGTTTCGAATACGGCACAAGAGGCAGCTGAACGGTATTATCCTGTCATGGCTAGCCAAATGAATCACATTGGACGGGAACGAGGCTGGTCTACCTATACACGTGACTCGTACGATTCAGCCCGCAGCCTTCACGGCGATCTTTACGTCGGAGATCCCGAATACGTCGCAGAAAAAATCGTGCTGCTGCATAAGAACCTTGGCTTGACTCGCTTCATGATGTACAACGATTTCAGTTCGTTGCCGCATCGCGACTTGCTGCGAACGATTGAGCTTCTCGGCACCAAAGTAGCGCCGATTGTCCGTAAGGAGCTCGCTCGTCAGACGCAAGGCCATAAAGCTTAAAACAGAGTACGAACGCTTGAAACGGGGAGGCTTGATTGGGCCGAGAAATGAAGCCGGCGAATTGAGCATTCATTTTTTTGATTATCATTTCTATAGATTTAGATTTGTAGAATTATAAAAAGGGAGAAAAAAGATGAGAAATTCATGGAAAATTTATATTTTAGCCATTGTCAGCTTTTTAGTCGGAACTTCGGAGTTCGTGATTGCCGGCATTTTGGATATGCTTGCAAGTGATATTGGAGTGTCAGTAGCGGCAGCCGGACAGTTGATTACGGTCTACTCGCTTTCTTATGCCATCGGCACCCCGATTCTTATTGCACTTACCGCAAAAATGGATCGAAGAAAGCTGATGCTGTCGGCTTTAGGATTATTTTTTATAGGGAACTTGATCACTGTTACAACTACAGGCTACGGCATGCTGCTCGGAGCAAGAATTATTTTGGCGATCAGCACGGGGGTATTTATGGTTGTCGCCCTGACGGTTGCGGCTAAATTATCTCATCCTGGAAAACAGGGCAGCGCTATCGCTACGGTTCTAGTGGGCTTTAACCTCGCGCTTATTCTAGGGGTCCCGCTTGGGAGAATCATTGCGGGTTCACATGATTGGAGAATCATCTTCACGGGGGTCGGAGCCCTGAGCTTGATCGCGATGTTAGTCCTTTTGCTGACGATTCCGAGATCGGAAGGAGAGGCTCCCGTTCCTATTCGGGAACAGCTTGCCTTGTTAAAAAGCCCCCGAATCTCTGTCGCGCTTTCCATCAGCTTTTTCTGGATATTGGGTTATACGATGCTGTACACCTATATTACTCCGTTTCTTCTGGACATTACGGGGATGAGTGAAGGGATGGTCAACGTCGGGTTGTTTGCGTTTGGACTGGCCAGTCTTATAGGCTCCCAAGCTGGCGGCTACGGTGCAGATAAATGGGGGATCCCCCGTACGATGCTTGGAGGCCTGCTCTTTCACTCGGGAATATTATTGTTACTGACAGCGTTCTCCCATTCGTCCATGATCGTGTTGCCCTTGCTTATGTTATGGTCCTTTTTCGCTTGGTCGACGGGGCCGGTTCAACAGGTTTATTTAATCGGCATGGCTCCTCAGGCTTCGGGGATCGTCCTGAGTTTGAACAATTCTATCGTGCAGTTGGGAATGGCCGTAGGGGCTGTAATTGGGGGTATCATTGTAGAAAACATCTCTCTTGCAGCAGTTGGTTGGTTTGGCGGCGTTGGCGTCGTAATGGCACTCATCCCGGCTATTATTTCTTTATCCATGCGTCGCCGATCTACAACGGCGGAACGAAACGGAGCGTAACCGAAAAGTGATGTTTGAAATCAAGCTTCTATATAAGTTGAACAAATGATATCAGCAGAAGGAGGCAGCGGAGGAGGGGCTTTCACTTCGGAAGCATACGTTCCACATCCTTTCACTCGCTTGGAGTTTAGAATAGGAAGGCAATCAGAACTCTTATTAGGCATAAATCAAGGCATCCGAGGGGATGCCTTTTAATTTCGCTCTATAGGTGAAGCGGAGAACTGGCACCTTTGAAGAAGGAGGGAATAGAGAAAGCAAAGGAAAAAATGCAAAACACACCTTCAACAGAAGGTACGGGCCAGCCCCAGCTACTAACTGCAGAGAGGATGTAAGTCGTGCACTATAATATTTATAGCGAAGGGATTCCTCTAGGGGAATCCCTTTTTTTCATGACGCCCTTCGATGTATCCTCATTTTCATCCGTCTGATGGTGCCGAGCGGCGGAGCGGCAGGATTGTCTGTAGGCACACTTATGAAATGGCTTGCAAAATACTAACGATTTTCTTTTCAATATCGGAGTTGTCTATCTTCTTCAGATATTCAGGTTTTAGCAATTGATACTGCTTCATGTTGTAGAAATCCATAATCGCTTGTTTCAAGGTGATATCATATTGAATCGAAAATGATGGCTCGATAAAGCGTCGCAGCACAGCATCATCTTGAACCATAAACAACACGGCATTCAATCTGTTGAAAATCTGTTGCTCCATACCGGATTCAAAAAAAGTTTGTAAGCTTTTATTCCGATTTTGAAGGGCAAGGGACAGGTTCTCATAATGGTGCGGATAAAATTCCTTCAGATCCTGCAAGAACAAGTCAGAGATATACGTGGCACACATCAAGGATTGTAAAAATGTTAATTGAAAACGATCTAAAAAAGAAACGGAATCGTCTTTGACGGCGGTATCAGCCTTCTTCGAATAATTAATGTAATAATCCACGACTTGTTCGATGATGTCGTCTTTGGAGGAAAAATGCTTATATAGTGTCACTTTGCTGATATCCATATATTTTGCGAGATCGTCGACTTTCAGTTGGCTGAATTTTGTTTTTCTTATGATGGCTTTTATTTTTTCCACATATGTATCTGCACTTACAGCTTTTCTCATGGATAAGTACCTCCCTTTGATGCCTATAAAATTCATTATAACAAATTTACTGTCTTTTATGTATGAAATTAATTAAATGAACTAATTTAATTAAATTAGTTTACTTATTAAACCTGACGCTATATAATTGGTCCTGTACCTAATCATCCGATGACGGATTATACAAAGGGAGGACGATTCGAATGGAACAATTCAGTAAGGGCAAATTCTCTGCCAAAAAGGTCGTGATTACCGGAGGCAGCAGCGGAATCGGCTTTGCAACTGCGAAGTTGCTGGTGGATGAAGGGGCACATGTTCTGATTACTGGACGTACTCAGACAACGCTGGATGCGGCTCATGAACAACTCGGAAGCAACGCAATCGCGGTCTTAAGCGATGCCGCCTCATTGAAGGATATCGCCGCGTTAGCGGATCGAGTGAAATCTGAATTTGGAACAATAGATGCCCTGTTCGTTAACGCTGGTGTCACAGGGTTTGTCCCTTTCGAGACAATGACCGAAGAACAGTACGACGAGATACTTACAATCAACGCCAAAGGACCGTACTTCACCGTGCAGAAACTCGCCCCGTTGCTAGGCACAGGTAGTGGGGTAGTCCTTACCACCTCAATTGTGAACGGAGTGGGTCTCCCAATGCTCAGTGCTTATGCAGCTAGTAAGGCGGCGCTGCGCTCCATGACTCGAGGTCTGGCACGCGAACTATTACCTCGAAATATTCGCGTTAACGCAGTCAGTCCCGGCGTTATTGACACAGGCATCATGGAAAAGTCAATGCCGGAAGAAGCTGCCAAGCAGACAAAGGCACAGATGAGACAGCAGATCCCAATGCTGCGTCTTGGCGACCCAGTTGAGGTCGCCAAGGCTGTTGCATTCCTGGCATTTGAGGCCACCTATACGACCGGGGCTGAGTTCCCAGTCGACGGAGGCGGCTCCCAGATCTAAGCACTTTCCGTTCGTAACTGGCTCAGTACTTCTTCTCATGACTTTTAAAGCGCGGGCAGGAGGGTCATGAATTTTCATGGAGCTTTCCCCTCGTGATCCCCCTGCCCTCTAGTGAACCTTATAGTTTAGGATTTCGCTGCTTTTTCTTGGAAGACCGTTTGATTTCACAGAGAACATGATTCTATCAGAGCGAAATGGAGGGAACATCGAAATGGAGAATACCATGCGGACAATCCGGTTCCACGACTATGGCGAACCAACTGACGTCTTGCGCTTGGAGGAGGTGGCGATTCCAGAACCAGGTCCGGGACGCATTCGCGTAAGTGTACTTGCTTGCGGGTTAAATCCGGTTGACTGGGGGATGTGCCGAGGACACTTTGCCGGTCAACTGCCCTTGCCTCGCGGGATTGGTCTGGACGTGTCAGGGATTGTAGACGCGATCGGAGAGGGCGTAACCGATGTCGCCATCGGCGATGCTGTTCTGGGTGCAGCCGATTTCATGGATGGTTCGAGCGCCGGTGCGTCCGACCAAGCGATCATGTACTACTGGTTCCGCATCCCGGTCGGACTCGACTTTGTACACGCTGCAGCACTGCCAATGGCGGTCGAAACCGCCTACCGAGGCATTGACACTCTCGGGGTGAGGTCGGGCCAGACCGTACTCGTGCACGGAGCTGGCACAACGGTAGGTTTCGCCGCCGTGCAGATCGCCATCATGCGCGGTGCTCGTGTGGTCGCAACCGCAGGTGCCACCTACGCCGACAAACTCCGCGCAATGGGAGCGATGGTGACTTCGTACGGTGATGGAATGGTCGAGCGAGTGACCGAACTGGCGAAGCAGCCGGTAGAACTCGCCCTGGATGCCGGGCCAATCAGCGGTGCAATGATAGATCTGATCCATATTGTCAATGGGCATCCCGAGCAGGTCCTAACTGTCAGCGATTTCGCTGCAGCCGCTGAATTTGGCGTTCGCGCCAGCTACGGAGAATTACATACCCTGCGTTATGACGTTGTAGGCGACTTTGCCCATTACGCAGCAGACGGCAAGTTCACCATTCCGATCGCCAAGACTTTCGCACTCGATGCATGGCGTTCAGCCGTCGAAATCAGTCAGAGTGGGCGTGCCCACGGCAAATTGATCCTCCTGCCCGTCTCCGACTGATGTGCGCAAATAACCGGTGAATATTCTGAAATATGAAGGAGGACATGAATTGAATACGAACCAGCGAGAACATATCGCACTGATTACAGGGGCAAGCAATGGGATCGGGTTGGCATTGACCCGGAAAATGCTGTCGGAGAATTGGCAGGTGGTTGCTTTAAACCGGTCGGATTTCCCAGCGGACGATAGATTCCTCCAAAATCATCTCAAGGCCGGACGTCTCCGAGCTTATAAAGTGAAGGATCTCACCGATTATGGCAGCTTGAGACACTCTTTGGAAGAAATAAAAAGCAGGGAACAGCAGATCGATATTTTGTTTAACAACGCCGGAGGAGGCTTAAGTGAGCTGCGCTATTCGAAACAAGGCCGAGAATTGCATTATGAATTGTTGACGGTCGTTCCTTATATTATTCTGATGGAATTGAAGGAGCTGTTGAAGAACGGCCGCTTAAAAACGGTGATTAACACTTCATCCCAGGTGTTTAGATTTACGAAGGAGTTTACGATCGAAAAATTGGAACATCCCAAAACCTTCCGCAAAATGTATGGACCATATGCGACTTCAAAGCTGGCTCTTTCGCTGTGGACCCAAGCCGTCGCACCGCAGCTTGCCAAGGAAGGCATCAAGATCCGCAGCGTTGACCCGGGCATTAACAATACGCTAAGAAAAGGAAAAGATTCCGGACTGACCGCAGGGTTTGAACTGTTTATGAAGTTTTTTTCCTCTCCGCCTACTCATGGAGCCAACCTATTATATGAGGGAGCTCTGGGCAAAAACAGCAATGAGACCGGCGTGTTTCTGTTCAAAGATCGGATTTCGGACTTGAAATTCACAGAGCATGCGCAGCGTGTTCTGGAAAAAATATCTGATATATATAGCCATGAATTTCTTGGCGGGAATGTTCAAGTTATTGGCTGAATTCCAGAGGATTGTTGCTTACGAGGCCATCCTCTGAGGTTACGTTCTCACATTAGGCTGGGGGAGCCGGGGGAGCCCCTCAGTTGTTTTTGCAGTCATATTATGAGCTCAGTCAGTTTTACTGGTTGAGCTTTTCCTTATGTGTCCCAAATGGACGCTATCTAGGATACAAGTCCCGAATGACAAAGGCAGTTTTTTTGTGATCGAGTAACCTGCGCACTAAATTTCTCCTCAAGTTATTTTAGGAGACTTTCTAAATTTCAGCGGAAACTTAAATAGGTAATAACTCATTCCTTTGAAAAATTAAATGAGTGTTTTGCTCATAATATAGTCCGTTTGTTCCTCATCGCCCATATAAAAAGAGTGGGTTCCCACTTGAACGAACCCCATTTTATTATAAAAAGCGATAGCATTTTCGTTTTTCTCCCATACGCCTAGCCAGACTTTCTTTTTATGATGTTCCCTCGCCATGTCTATAGCTTTATTCAGCAGATATTTACCAAGCCCATCCCTTTGAAATTCATACTTTATATAAATCCTCTCGATTTCGAGTGATTCATCACCCATATCTTCAGACTGGGCATCATCGGTGTTAATCTTCAAATATCCTGCGAGTTCATCATTAACATAAGCAAAAAAGAACTGCGAAGAACTATTGGATAATTCTTGTTCTAATTGGTTTAAATTAAAAGCTTTTTCTAGATAGGCACGCATATTTTCAGCTGAATTCTGATGCTTGAATGTATCATTAAATGTTTCATAACTAATTTCTTGAAGCTTGCGTGAATCCTCAAGTGTGCATTTTTTGATAGCTATACTCATTAATTGTTTCGCTCCTTTATAAAATCAATAAATTCGTTTGTTCCCTTTTTTACAAGTTCCCAGTCTTTTTCTATATTCTTTCTTACTTTCTAAAGAAGATCGAACAGAGATAAAACCATTAATTTCGAGTTTTGCGATAGCACTATCATTCCAATTTCTCGAAGATTTTACTTCACAACTAACTCCTCAAAACACTTTTGTTGTAAATGCAACAAAGATCGTAAATATAATTTAACTTAAATTTATTGCATTTGCAACAAAAAACAGAGAGGTGAGACAGAGAAAAGAATATGATATTTGTGCATTTGAGTCTAACATTTGCTTCCCATATTGTTAGTTTTCTCATGAAAATAAGCACAGCGCAGTGCAGATCACCTATGGTATCATATTTAGGGCACCGATAATGATGCGGAGGGATTAGGAATGAGTACAGATAAGAATTACCAAGTGGTTATTATAGGATATGGTGGTATGGGCAGTTATCATGGGCAGTTAATAGAAGAGGTTGAACGGATTCAACTATCTGGAGTCTATGATATTGTGGATTATAGAATGGATCTGGCCCGGTCCCGTGGGTATCACACTTATGAAAGCATGGAGGCAGTATTGTCTGACGATTCGGTAGATATCGTGTTGATTGCTACTCCTAATGAGGTACATAAAGAACTGTCCATCAAGGCGCTTCGGGCTGGCAAGCATGTTATTTGCGAAAAGCCGGTGACTATTACAAGTAGGGATCTTACTGAAATTATGCAGGTGGCTCAAGAAGAGAAACGGATCTTTATGGTGCATCAGAACCGCCGCTGGGATGAAGATTACCTGATTGTCAAAGAACTCATAAACAAGAAGGTCATCGGTGAGGTTTTCCATATCGAATCCAGAGTTCACGGAGCCAACGGAATCCCGGGAGACTGGCGTCAGCTTAAAGCCAATGGTGGTGGCATGCTGCTGGACTGGGGGGTGCATCTGTTAGATCAGCTGCTCCAGCTTACAGATAGCAAAACATCTCATGTAGCCGCGAGTTTGAGTACAGTTCTGGGGAATGAGGTAGATGACGGGTTCAGCACCCATATCCGGTTCCGCAATGGACTTACGGCATTGATTGAAGTAGGAACCACCAACTATATCAAGCTGCCGCGCTGGTATGTTAAAGGCACAGAAGGAACAGCAATCATAAGGGATTGGGACTTGAGCGGGGAAATTGTAAAAACTAACTCTAACTCGGTGAAGATGGAGCCGCTGCCGATTCAGGCCGGAAACGGGCTTACGAAGACGATGGCCCCTCCATCAGAAGAATCAACGCTTAGGCTGCCTCTAGAGAAGCCGGAGATCAAACCTCAGGGCTTTTACTTGAATTTTATAGATGTAATTGAAGGCGCAGCTGAGCCGTTCATTCGAAATGAGGAAGTGTTCCGTGTTATGCAGCTGATTGAAGCGATATTTGAAGCCGCAGAGACCCAAAGCGTAGTTCAATTAGACTTGTAATGTAATCAGCTGATTCAAGAACAGCATGACTTGTATAATACGGCAATCCCAAGGTCACAATAGGTATCAAAGACCGCAAGTAAGAAGGGGATTGCCGTGAGCATCTTTAGAATAAAGCGAATTTTTAAAAGACGATGGAAAAGATGGAGGAGGGCAATCTGGACCGTGTCCGCCTGCTGTCTTGTAGCCTGTCTGGCTTGGCTGGGTATGCTGCTTTCGGATAAGCTGGAGCAGGCGATGACCAGGGAAGAACCTGCCGCTCTTGCCACGTTGGGCAATCTGAGCACTATAAGCATGGAGACGACCTCACCTGACTTTGAACGGGCTTTGACGGAGATGAAGGGCTCCAGAACGGTTCATTTGAATAAAATATATACATGCGGGGAAGAGAGCCATATCCTTGGCCGAATGGAAAGCGCTGAGATTATCGATCTGCTGAACAAGCATCCGGAGTGGAAGGGCCGGGTGGATGCCGAGGGCACGGTGTGGCTCGATCATCATATTGATGATCTTTCGGACATTTGCAAGCGCTCGGGTTATATCGGTCTGGACCGCAACGGGAACTTAAGCTTATTCGAAGGACCTCCGAAGGAGGAGAAGGTCATGCGCACTTTTTTCCAGATGGACATCGAGTTTATGGAAAGTGCACTTCCGGAGGATGTAATCCGTCAGGTTAAGCAGGGAATTCGGATTCAGGATGTTGAGGAGTATAACAGTGTTCTTTCGACCTTTAGCGATTATGCGGTGGAAGCCTCGCAAAAGGTCATGCAGCAGAATAAACATTAGTCGAAAGAGCTCTAAGAGACGTGGAATACGTCTCTTTTTTGCGTTTAATTGATGGAACATGAACTTTTTCCTCTGCACCCGGCTATCTTTTGTTATAATAGAGTGAATACATATGTTCGCTTTGTGAACTATAGGAGAGATCAAGTTTGCGTATTTTAGGGATAGACCCCGGAATTGCCATTGTTGGCTTTGGTTTTATTGATAAGCAGGGCAGCAAGTGTGTACCTGTTCAATATGGATGCATACAGACTCACAAGGATACTCCCGAGCCTGAGAGATTGCTGCATGTCTATGAGGACATCGGGCTCTTGATAGATAAATATAAACCGGATGCGGTTGCGCTTGAGAAGCTTTTCTTCAACCGGAATGTCACTACAGCCATGTCGGTCAGTCAAGCCAGAGGGGTACTTGTTCTGGCGGCTATTCAGCGTGGTCTGCCCATAGCGGAATATACCCCGATGCAGGTCAAGCAGGCGATTGTGGGTTATGGTAAGGCGGAGAAGAAGCAGGTGCAGGAGATGACCAGGATTTTCCTGAAGCTTCAAGCAGTGCCTAAGCCGGATGATGTTGCAGATGCTTTGGCTATTGCGATATGTCATGCTCACTCGAGCACATTAAATTCCAAGATAAATGAGGTACTTCGTTCATGATCGATTATTTAAAGGGACAGGTTGTTCATTACGAAACCGAATATATTGTAATGGATGTCCACAATGTGGGCTACCGTGTATTTTGTCCGAATCCGTATGCTTTTGCCAAGAGTGATGATGTGGTTACCGCTTATATTCACCACCACGTTCGGGAGGATGCGATTCTGCTGTTCGGATTTCCAACCCGGGAGGAGCAGAAGCTGTTCCGCAAATTGATCGATGTAACCGGAATCGGTCCGCGTGTGGCTCTCGGAATTCTGGCCGGAGGCACGCCGGACAGCGTAATCGCGGCGATTTATCAGGAGAACATCACATTCTTAACCAAGCTGCCGGGCATCGGGAAGAAGACGGCTCAGCGGATTATTCTCGATCTGAAAGATAAGCTGGACGGCATTGCAAGCACGCCGGTGTTTGTGCAGGAATCTTCCGATCACGATCTATTCAATCCGGTATTCACGGGCTGGCATGAGGCCAAAGAGGGGCTGCGGGCACTTGGCTATACGGATGCGGAGCTCGATAAAGTATGGCAGAGCTTGAAGGACGGCGTTACTCCGGACGAGTCGGTGGATTCCGTTATGAAAAAGGCCCTTAGAATGCTGTACACGGCATGATATTAACAATCTGAGAGGGGGAGTACAGTGATGATGGATGACCGGATAATATCGGCTAACTTAATGATGGAAGACCAGGCGGTCGAACTAAGTCTTCGCCCCCGTTATTTATCAGAATATATTGGTCAGGACCAAATCAAAGAGAATCTGAAGATCTATATTGAAGCAGCCAAAATGAGAAAAGAGGCCTTGGATCATGTGCTGCTCTATGGCCCTCCAGGACTTGGCAAGACAACCCTGGCCAATATTATCGCCAATGAGCTTGGAGTGAATCTGCGGACTACCTCAGGTCCTGCGATTGAACGACCTGGTGACCTGGCTGCCCTGCTAACGAACCTGCAGGAAGGCGATGTGTTGTTCATTGACGAGATTCACCGCCTGCACCGGACGGTGGAAGAGGTGCTTTATCCGGCAATGGAGGATTTCGCGCTGGATATTATGATTGGTAAGGGACCAAGTGCCCGGTCCGTAAGGCTGGACCTTCCACCGTTCACGCTGGTGGGTGCTACAACAAGAGCAGGACTTCTCTCCGCGCCGCTCCGGGACCGGTTCGGTGTGGTGAGCAGGCTGGAGTTCTACACTGTGGATCAGCTGAGTTATATCGTGAGCAGGGGGGCCGACATTCTGGGCATTGAGATTCTCGGAAATGCGGCTGAAGAGGTTGCCTTGAGGTCGCGAGGAACCCCGCGTATTGCCAACAGGCTGCTTAAGCGCGTACGGGATTACGCACAGGTGCGTGGAGACGGAATCATTACGGTGGAAATCGCCAAGGAAGCCTTGAAGATGCTCCAGGTCGACCCGATGGGACTTGATCTGATTGACCATAAGATGCTGAGAGCCATGATTACGAACTTTCGCGGTGGGCCTGTAGGGCTGGATACCATTGCCGCAACGATAGGGGAAGAGAGCCAGACCATCGAGGATGTGTATGAGCCGTATCTTCTGCAGATCGGGTTTCTGCAGCGGACTCCGCGCGGACGCATGGTAACTGCGGCCGCTTACAATCACTTAGGCCTTCCCATGCCCGAGAAATAAAATATGTACGTGAAACAAATCATCTCTGAGGAGGATATCATGAAGAGATCAGGATTAAAGAGCAACATGCTTAAGGTTGGAAAAAGCCTTCTAGCGGGCGTACTGCTGATGGGTCTGGTTCAATTTCAGACCCCGGCGGCTTCGGCAAACTCGGATCAAGTGAGAGTTGCCCTGTTTGTTGACGCGGGAAGTGCATATAAATCAACGGTACCAGCAATAACCCTTGTCTCCTCCACCGCCTGGACGGCTGGTCCCAGAAATTCCGGGGCAGGAGGGGAAGCCTGGGTCAATCTTGCCGCTGGGGACAAAATCCGGTTCAGCTTGGATACATTTAAAGTCAAAGTCATGGAGACGCCGGACTGGTCCAAGGCATCTGCCGCAGCCAAGAAGCTTCAAGCAGGTTCGGACAAGCCCTTCATATTTTCAGTTAATCAATCCGGCAGTACATTGTACCAAGTATACACCGGCCCTTACCTGAGCGCTGCAGAAGCTCAAAAAGCCGCCGCCCGTACAGGACAGACGCTAGGCCTAAGCGGTGGGGATGCGCCAGAAGCTAGGGGGGGCTTATATTTGTCCGCAGGCGCATTTAAGACCCAGCAGGAGGCCGAGACGCTTAGAGCCAAAATTGCTTCCCTGGGTGTGGATGCGGTGATTGCCATTACCGGACAAGCCTCATATGAAGTCTGGGTAGGGGATGCCTCCACTGGCGATGAGCTCGACCAGGTGGAATCACAGCTTACCAGCCAACTGCCAGGACAGAATCTGACCCCGGCAGGCCAATCAGGTATTGCCTTGATTGTGCGAAGTGATGTAACACTGAACCTGAATGCACCCTCGCCGGTTAAACACTATTCATTGAATGGAACGGGCTCGCCGCTCTGGATTCAAGGGACCGCGGGAGATTCCGGAAATATTCAATTGGTTGAGCGTTCCTCACGCAAATATAGAGGCGGTTTCGAACTGAGCAAGGTGGCTGGACAGCTTGCCGTGGTGAATGAACTGCCTATGGATCAATATCTGTATTCTGTGGTAGGCGGCGAGGTATATTCCAGCTGGCCGCAGGAAGCGCTGAAAGCACAGGCGGTGGCTGCAAGAACTTATGCCTTATATCAGGGCGCTACCAAGTTTAAGGTGGCCGGACTTGTTGATACCACGCTGAGCCAGGCCTACAACGGGATTGAGAAGGAAGCCGCAAGCATTATTCAGGCGGTAGATAGTACTTCAGGAGAGGTGCTCAAGAAGAACGGGAAGCTGATTGAAGGATTGTTCTCCTCGAACAGCGGCGGTATGGCAGCGGATTCTTCAGAGGTCTGGAAGGACACCGACAGCACTTATCAAGCCGTTAAGAGCGAGGAAGATAAGGCGGCTCAAGCTGGACTTAAGATGTGGTACCATGTTCTTCTGTCCAATGGGAAGAGCGGATATGTCCGTGAAGACAACGCCAAGCTTACCGGAGACAAGAATCCGGCAGGCCTTGCTTATCTGACAGCTACGGCGAAGGATACCAATGTTCGTACTCTGCCAATGATTCAATCGGGTGAGACCCCGGTTGGCAAGCTCAATCCTGGGGATCAGGCCGTGGTGCTTGAGAAGGTCAGCCAATCTAACGAATACGCCTGGGTCCGGGGACCGTTCACCTCCGATCAGCTTAGCAAGTCCTTGAAAGGGAAGACAGCAACGGCCGTGAGTTCCCCCATTGTGTCCTTGGATGTGACGAAGAGAGGTCCGTCGGGCCGTGCGATTGAAGTGAAGGCGAACGGACAGGTGCTGGATGTGAAATACCCGGATATGTTCCGGTCCGCGTTAGGCGGCCTGCCAAGCACGCTGTTTGATATTACCCCAACCGGGAGGTATACTGTACTAGGTGCGGGGGATCAGACGGCTTCGGGCACAGCGAAGGCTGGAACCAAGGTTCTGTCCGTATCCGGCACCCAGACCTTGAACGGCGGGAACATGGTTGTCCTGAATGGTTCGAATGAAGCCAGAGTAGTGGATGACACCAACATGTTCTTTATCACTGGACAGGGGAATGGCCATGGCATCGGGATGTCCCAATGGGGCGCTAAGGGCATGGCCGACGCGGGCAAGGATTACAAAACCATTTTGCAGCATTACTATCAAAATGTGACTATAGAGAAGGAATGAAGCAGCATCATGAATGTGGACTTGTATGATTTCGAGCTGCCTGAGCGCTTAATCGCCCAGACGCCGCTTTTAGAGAGAATGTCCTCCCGCCTGTTGACGCTGAATAAGAAGGACGGAAAGACCCAGCATCATATTTTCTCGGATATTATTGATTACTTGAATCCCGGAGACACCCTCGTACTTAATGATACGCGGGTTCTGCCCGCAAGATTGTTTGGCGTTAAGGAAGATACCGGCGCCAAGGCCGAGGTTCTGCTGCTTAAGAACCTGGGTGAGGATCAATGGGAGGTTCTGGTTAAGCCAGGGAAAAAGCTTAGAACCGGTGCGGTGATCGTATTTGGTGACGAGCTTAAGGCAACGATTATGGAAGAAGGCGAGCTTGGCGGCCGTGTGCTGAAGTTCGCTTATCAAGGGATATTTAACGAGATTCTGGACCGGCTTGGGCAGATGCCTCTTCCCCCTTATATTAAGGAAAAGCTGGAAGACAAGGAACGGTACCAGACCGTATACGCACGTAATGAAGGTTCGGCGGCGGCTCCGACGGCAGGACTGCATTTTACCGAGGAATTATTGGACCGGATTCGTGCCAAGGGGGTTACGATTGCCTTTGTAACGCTTCACGTCGGACTTGGCACATTCAGACCGATGTCCGTGGACCGGATTGAGGACCATGTGATGCATGAGGAGTATTACGTCCTTCCGCAGGAGACGGCGGACATCCTCAATGAGACCAGAGCGCGTGGCGGCAGAGTTATTGCAGTTGGGACAACCTCAGCAAGAACCCTGGAGACGGTCAGCCAGAAGTGCGGGGACGGGCCGATCGTAAAGAGCAGCGGATGGACACAAATTTTCATCTATCCGGGTTATCAATTCGGTATTGTTGACGCGCTCATCACGAATTTCCATCTTCCTAAATCCACGCTCGTTATGCTGGTGAGTGCCTTGGCGGGAAGAGAACATATTTTATCGGCCTATCAGGAAGCGATTGAGAAGGAGTACAGATTCTTCAGCTTCGGTGACGCCATGTTTATTTATTAAAGCTTTAGAGGATGGTTGATAAATTTGACAGCAGCAGTAACGTACGAACATATCAAAACATGTAAGCAATCCGGCGCCAGATTAGGCCGGGTGCATACCCCTCACGGGATTATTGAAACCCCTACCTTTATGCCTGTAGGTACTCAAGCCACGGTGAAGACGATGAGTCCGGAAGAACTGAAGGAAATGGACGCCAAAATTATTTTGAGCAATACGTACCATCTCTTTCTTCGCCCGGGTCATGAGGTGATCCGTGAAGCTGGCGGACTCCACAAATTTATGAACTGGGATCGTGCGATCCTCACGGACAGCGGCGGATTCCAGGTCTTCTCCCTTAGCGAAATGCGCAAGATTACGGAAGAGGGGGTACATTTTCATTCTCATTTAAGCGGGGATAAGCTGTTCCTGTCTCCTGAGGTTGCGATGGAAATTCAGAATGCCCTAGGCTCGGATATTATGATGGCGTTTGATGAATGTGCCCCATATCCGGCGGACTTCGACTATGTCAAGAAGTCGTTGGAGCGGACAACCAGGTGGGCGGAGCGCTGTCTTGAAAGCCATACCCGTCCGCACGATCAGGCCTTATTCGCCATTGTTCAGGGCGGGATGTATGAGGAACTTCGCAGACAGAGCGCGGCTGATTTGACTTCCCTGGATTTTCCGGGGTATGCTATTGGTGGACTGAGTGTAGGTGAGCCCAAACACCTGATGTATGAGGTGCTGGATTATACAGTGCCCCTGCTTCCTTCGAATAAGCCAAGGTATTTAATGGGTGTGGGTTCGCCCGATGCGCTGATCGAAGGCTCCATCCGGGGAATAGATATGTTCGATTGTGTGCTTCCAACGAGAATCGCCCGCAACGGGACCACGATGACAAGCCAAGGCCGGCTTGTTGTCCGTAATGCGAAGTATGCCAACGACTTCGGTCCATTGGATCCGAATTGCGGCTGTTATACATGCCGGAACTATTCACGGGCTTACTTACGTCATTTGATCAAGGCTGACGAGACTTTCGGACTCCGGTTAACGACGTATCATAATCTGCACTTCCTGCTTGATCTTATGAAGAACGTACGTCAAGCGATCATGGATGACCGGTTGCTTGATTTCCGGGATGAATTCTTCGAACAGTATGGTCTGTTTAACAATGACAAAGGGTTCTAAACTCATTAGAGAAGAAAGGGGGGGTTAAAAATGTTTCAATATGCAGCAGCTGGAGCGGGAGGACAGGATATCCTCGGCATCATCATTCCTTTTGTTCTGATGTTCGTTGTATTCTATTTCCTGCTTATTCGTCCGCAGAAGAAGAAGCAGCAGACGCGGAATACGATGCTCAGCGCCCTTAAGAAGGGGGACAAAATCGTGACCATCGGAGGGCTTCATGGCACGATTACAGAGCTTACGAACGACACAGTTGTTCTGAAGGTCAATGATGTAACTAAGCTTACTTTCGAGCGCAGTGCCATCAGTCACAGTATCGCTACTTCCGCAGCCGAACCTGAAAAAGCGGAGTCTTAAAATTTAGCATGCAAATAAAGAAAACCTCAGCAGGTTTATGGAGTTTGTTCCATAAACAGAGCTGAGGTTTTCTTATAGTTTCTTATAAATTGTAAGGATTAAATGGTGGATTCCACCTTAAGCGGCAATTCGTTCCGATAAGCGGAGCGCTGCGCCCACCTTACGGCAAGAGTCGTTGCCACGGTAGCGAGCACAAGTCCGCCAAGCATATCGATCAGCCAATGAATCCCCATGTAGAAGATGGCAAATACGATAATAAAAGCACTGATTCCTGCTGCAGCTGCCCAGCGGCGGTTGCCCGAGCGGAAAGCGAGAATGGCCATCGATACCGAAATCGAGGTATGGAGACTTGGGAAACAGTTATTGATGCCTGATAACGGACGGTAGGCGGCATCAAAATTAGGAAACACCTCGTACATGTAGAAGCTAACGCCTGACGGTGCATATGACCAAACTTCGTTAATAGGAAAGAATAAATAAAACGGGATCGCCACCAGGTAGTTCAGAATGACCGTATAACATACAGCATGGACGTATACCATATTCTTCCCGCTGGCATAGATGCCAAGCGAAGCAATCATAAGTGCCTGAAACACTATGACATAGAAAAAGGCTGTTACCTCCGTCACCCAATGCGCGTGGAAAAATTGTTGGAAATTCTTCACAAAATCTCCTTCGATGGCGAGGAACCAATGCGTATAATCCGCCTTAAGGTTTAAGGCATTTTCCCATTTCAGCTCCACGCTGTTGACCAGGAGTATTCCAACCATCATAGCAAACAAAATGAGAAACTTTCTGGAAATAAAAAGCTCCCGGATAAAGGAATAGGCTGCCACAAAGGGATTCTTCCTTGAGGCAAACCAGATGAATAAAATGGTTACACCTGCTGTGAACAACGAAACGGTTGTCATGGAATGATAGAGCAAAACCGGTTTTTCCCCCTTAATTTATCTCAGATTACACCAGTTTAACACATTTCAGCATAATCAGAAATATTCCTTAAATATCCAACCGTTTCGCGTTATTGATCAAGACTTGTGTAAATTTACTCCCAGAGCTCCGCCGATGGCACCAAACATGAAGGCTGGAATCACTAAAGCCATATCCTGGATAAGGAGGTGAGAGTCGAGGGCGAGAAAGCTGATAAGCAGCACGATAATACCGTACAGCACGCCTACAAGTCCGCCTTGATACCAGCCTTTCCGGCCTGATCTTTTGCCTGCGACAAGTCCTCCTATAAAGAGAGACACGGAGTGTACTAAATAGGTGTATACGGACAGATTCTCCTCCGACAAACCGCTTGCCTGAAGAAACAGGGATAAGATCAAAGCACCAATCATCATCCATAGGAACCCGTACCAAAGTCCTGAGACAAGGGGGTGGGTGATATGAAATGGAAGCAGGCCGCGTTTTTGTTCCATATTTGTCCTCCTCATTTATAAGATACTCCATTTTATGGTCAAGCTTGTGCTGTTAGTACAAGTCATCTTGGGATACATGATTATTTTGTAAATACATCCGCAATTTAAAAGGAGGCCGGCTGCATGGGCTACTCCTTAGCGGTGAAGAATACATGTACTTTGATTCGGTCATAAGGAGGAGATGGCGTGTCTGCACCAATCAGCTATGCACCTTTGCCCTTGCCCCTCATTGTAAAAGGACAGGTACAAGACCAGAATTTGGAGAGGATCAGGCAGAACCGTTTCTGGTTAAAGAATCAGATCCAGACTAAAGGGGTAACCCGATTCAAGGAAGTTCTAGTCTGTACGGTGGATCATAAAGGAAAATTGTACATTCATACAGAGAAATGACTCTAGCCCCCCTTTTAGTTAAAACCACCTTCCGATAAAAGGGACCCGCTGCATATCACTACGGTCAACAAGCTTAAGCGCGGTAATCAGAATAATATACAAAATTCCTCCGGCAGCACAGGAAGCTGCGAATTGAAGCCAGGTCGGGGAGTTTGAGGTTACTTTGTTGTAGAGCAGGGTAACCGCCCCGGCCATAATGGTCATTCCTGCCATGATTTTCAAGAAATCCAGCCAAGGGAATTTATACTTCAGCGCGACGGCTACGGTGATAGCATGCAGAAGGGTAACGATCACAATGTTGGCAATGATGGCAATAACCGCACCATAAATGCCAAGTGCCGGGTTTGAGGCAAGGTATAGGATCAAGCCGATTTTAACGACAGCTCCGATTAGAGTATTGGTGAGCGCTTTTCCTGGCTGATCCAAGGCCTGCAGAGTTGCTTGAAGCGGCCCCTGCAGATAAATTAAAATCGCGAATGGAGCCATTAGCTTAAGCATGCCGGCGATTTCGGTATTTTTATAGAGCAGATTACATAACGGTTCGGCCATGACATACATAATCACGGCAAAAGGTGCCCCCGATACCAGGGCCAGCTTTATGGATTGGTGCAGTCTCTTGTGAATGGTACGCATATCTCCCCGGGCTTGGGCCTCGGCCAGCGAAGGAACCAAGGAGACAGCCAGAGAGGACGTCAGAGCGCCAGGCAGCAGCAGTACGGGGATGATCATTCCTTGCAGGGCACCATACTGGGCTGTGGCTACTGCCGTGGCGATCCCTGCTAACGCAAGACTCTGAGCCGTAGTAATGGACTCCAGCAGATAGGATAAGGACCCTACCAATCTGCCGCCAGTAACGGGAAGAGAAATACCCAGAATCCGCTTAAGCAGGCTTTTAGGGGAGGGCTGATTGGGTAAGTCAGCGTCTGGATTGCCGGATGACGGAGAGAGATGGTTTTCCGGAGAATGCTTAAGCCTCCTCAGCTGAAGCAGCAGCACTAACATACCGACGATCTCACCTGCAACCACCCCGAGCATGGCACCAGCTGCACCGTATTCGATCCCCATAGGAAGCATAAGATAGGAGAACCAGAGCACACACAAGATGCGGGTTAGGGTCTCCATAATCGATGAGGTGGCTGACGGAATCATATCCTGCTTCCCTTGGAAGTAACCCCGGTAGACAGAAGATACGGCCACAATGACAATCATAGGACTCATGCTGATAAAGGTATGATAGACCCGGCTGTCAGGGAGCAGATTCCGGGTGATCCAAGTCGCCCCGAACAGGCATAGGAAGGTAAACAAAAATCCCGCGCCCATGGACAAGGCGAGACTGGTGCGGAGTATAACCTTGGAGCGATGAGGTTGCCCTGAGGATTCAGCCTCGGCGACCAGCTTGCTGACAGCAAGCGGAATGCCGCCTGATATAATCGTAACGATGACCAGGAAGAACGGATATCCAAGCTGGTATAGACCCACTCCCTCGGCGCCAATAATGCGGGGAAGCATAATGCGGGGGATGAAGCCCAGAATCCGGTTAATTAGACTTGCGGCGAGCAGGATCATCGTTCCCTGGATAAAAGATTGCTTGTTCACATTTCTCCCTCTTCCCCCATGTGTCATTATCGAAGGCATGAACATAGACATGCCTGTTTTAACCATATGCAGGACCTGTCCGTGTTCATGCCATTTGTTTTGATTGTCCACCTTAGGAGAGCATGAGGCGAAACCCCGATGACCGCGGGGGAGCTCTGACAAGTTTTGCCTTGAAATGCCTGGACTTGATGGGCAGGAATTTAGTAAGATGAGAGGGAAGTAATTAAAGAGGAAATTCAGATGCTTGGAAAAGAAGGAGGACTCCCATGGACGAGGAAGCAATCACCGAGGCCCAGCTCCTTGAGTCGATCGAACAGCTGTGCCGCAGCAAAGCGGAGGAATTCCAATTAATCGGTTACGAGCACGTTACCCATTCCGACATCTGGGACTGCGTCAGTTCCAAGTATGAGAAAGCAGGTATCCCGCCTCTTTATCAGCTGGTGAATGATATTATGTCTTTGAAAGCGACCCAATTTATGAATTATTTAACGCTTTCCGCTTATCGTGGATCCCGTTTTGATTAATGGGATTTTTTTTGTCGGGAATATTTGATAAATTGACGGTCATTTCGCACGTAGATATAATAGGAATATTGAGAATGAAAGGGGAACAAAGAACGGGATGAAAAGAATCATCACATTCCTGGTCGTGGTGGTCGTAACCACTGCGGTTATGGTAGGGACAACCCCCAGCCTGCTGAAAGACATTAATCTTGGCCTGGATTTAAAGGGGGGCTTTGAGATTCTGTATGAAGCCCAGCCTATCGAAGCAGGTGGCAAGATCACGAAGGATGCTCTTCAGCAAACAGCAAAAAGTATTGAGAAACGGGCCAATGTGCTGGGAACCAGCGAGCCTGATGTAACGACGGAAGGTACAAACCGCATACGCCTTAAGATGCCGGGTGTAACAGACGAGAATGTGGTACGTCAGAAAATGAAAGAACCGGCCACTCTAACGTTCCGCAGTAAAGACGGAACAGAGAAAAATGCGGATCAATACAATAAAATTGAACTGTACGGAAATGAGTTCGCCGAGGGCGGAGCCTCCTACCATCCTGACCAATTGAACCAATTCTATGAAGTTAGCATTAAAGTGAAAGATAAGTCGAAATTGGCGGATATCACCAAGCGTCTTCTGAACAAAGAGCTGGCGATTTTCATGGATGATACCAAGCTGTATGCACCAGTAGTGCGAGCAGTACTCTCTGATGGAACGGCCTCCATTAGCGGTGGGTACACGAAGGAGCAGGCTAAAGATCTGAGCGACAAGATCAACCTGGGCGCACTGCCGCTGAAGCTGACTGAGAAATACTCACAAAGCGTCGGAGCGACTTTGGGCCAGCTGTCTCTTGAACAGACCCTCAGAGCAGGGATTATCGGTTCACTGATTATTTTGCTCTTTATGATTCTTGTATACCGGATTCCAGGACTGATTGCGAGCTTTACGCTGATTGTTTACACCTGGCTGTTGATTGCATTCTTCTACTTTGCCGGTGTGACACTGACCCTGCCGGGTATTGCGGCGTTCATTCTAGGTATCGGGATGGCGGTCGATGCCAACATCATTACTGATGAGCGGATTAAGGAAGAAATCCGGAGCGGCAAGAGCATTCTGTCTGCAGTTAAAGCAGGTAGTAAAGTGTCCTTCCGTACCGTTATGGATGCTCACGTAACCACCTTTATCGCTGCTGCGGTCATGTTCGGTCTCGGTACAGGCGCAGTTAAAGGCTTTGCCTTCGTCCTGATGCTTGACCTTATTGTCAGTATCATTACTAACATTTTCTTCTCCCGTTATCTCCTGCATCTTCTGGTTAAGGGGAACATTATCAAGAGCCCGAAAATGCTTGGTGTAAAGGAGAGTGAAATCCGTGCGCTTTAAGTGGGATTATGACTTCGTCAAAGCTAGTAAGTATTTTTATATATTTTCTATTGCCCTGACCATTGCAGGGATTATCAGCTTGGCTGTCTTCAAGTTGAATTATGGCGTGGATTTCAGTGCCGGTTCCAATGTCGATGTGAAGGTTACCAAGAACGTATCCAAGCAGGAAATTGAGAAAGTGCTGGTGGATGCCAAACTGTATCAGAAGGATGTCCTAATTACTCCGGGTACAGGACGGGTCAACATCCGTTTCCCTGAAGTGCTGTCGCCAGCCCAGGAGGCTACGCTGAAAGACATTCTTGCGAAGAATGTCGACAAGAGCGCCTCTGCAGAAGTAAATACGGTTGATCCGGAAATGGCCCGTGAGCTTCAGCAAAATGCCATCTATGCGGTCCTGCTGGCAAGCCTTGGTATCATTGTTTATGTAACCATCCGGTTCGAATGGCGTTTTGCGGTAGCTGCGATCATTGCACTGCTGCACGATGCTTTCCTAGTTATAACGATTTTCTCCATCCTGCGCTTGGAAGTGAACCTGACCTTCATTATCGCAGTGCTGACGATTGTCGGTTACTCGATTAATGATACGGTCGTTATCTTTGACCGGGTACGTGAAAATATGCGTTTCGCCAAAATCAAGTCACATGCCGATCTGCATGATGTCGTGAATAAGAGTATCTCTCAAACGATGACCCGTTCGATCAATACGGTCTTCACCGTGTTTATCGCTTCAGTATGTTTGCTGATTTTCGGAAGTGAGTCCATCCGCATGTTCTCACTCGCTATGGTCATCGGGCTTTTGTGTGGTGCGTATTCTTCCATCTTTATCGCGAGTCCGCTCTGGTATGGGCTTAAAGGCTTGCAAAAGAATGTGAAAACCAAACCGTCCAAAACAACGACCTAATTTAGAGATCCGCCAGAGCTAAAGGGGGAGCCGCGTCTGAAGGTGACGCGGCTTTCTGTTCGCTCTCGGTCTTGTCAGTGATTGAGGAGGAGATTCAATGACTAGCAGACCTGCCGCTCATTCCGAAGCTGCTGCGTGGACCGGTATTATTAATAACTTTATCTTGGCTGTCTTTAAAGGAACAGCCGGCCTGCTCTGCGACAGTAAATCGCTTCTTGGGGACGCGCTCTATTCCGCATCGGAAGCCGCAGGCGGCCTGGCTGAGAAAATTCAGCTTCAGGGCATCCAGGGACGGCGTAGTTCGGTGGGACGCGGCGCACAGCCCCAAAGGGAAGGCGAGCCGCTCGTTACGATCATGTTTACAGTTTTTCTGTTAATGGGAGCTTTGCAGATGGCAATTTCCTCGATCAAAGAAATGTCTCTTGGGGAGGTGACGGCCCCGACCTATTTGGCGGGGGTCACCGTTGTCATTGCCGTTGCACTGAAAGAAGCTGTGTTCCAATACCAATACCGCCAATACAGGAAAACAGGAGAGGACAAGAGACCTGCATATCTGGAAAGCCGGCGCTTCTCCCTGTATTCATCCATCGCAGTTCTGCTTGGTGTTTTTGGCTCAATGGCGGGAGGAGCGCTTAATATTGAAGCTTTGCTCTATCTCGACCCTGCTGCGGCTCTGCTGATCGCTTGCCTCGTCTTATGGAGGGGTTACCGGATGGTAACGGGCAGCATTTATGGAACCTTGGTACAGGAGCTTCGTGAAGAGGATGCGGCGAGCTTTATTGAGACGGTACAGCGTGTCCACGGAGTAATTATGGTTGAGGAGCTCCGGGCTCACGAGCAGGGGCACTATGTGGCTGTCGAGGCTACTATCTGTGTGAATCCAAGAAGTACGGTACTGGAGGCCAGGGATATTGCGAACAGGGCCAAGGTTCTGCTGATGCACAGATTCTCTCATGTCAGCGATGTCCATATTGAGGTTATCCCTTATGATCCGGTGTATCCATACAAATCCAATCACGAAAGCTCAAGCAGCGACACAACGACCCTGCTTCAATAGAATATTCGAAAAGCACTTATATTGATGGCTGCGGGGAATGAGCGAATTGCTGCTGCTTCAGGCGGGAGCATTGCTGTTATGTAACGAAAGAAGTCAAACAAGTTCATTCCATGCAGTTAAGAAGGGGGAGCAATGGAATGATAAAGTCCAAATACAATTGGAAATGTCAGCAGCCAGACCGCCAGAAGGCGGAGGAGCTTGCGGGGCAGATGAATATTTCCGTCATCCTTGCCTCTTTACTAATCAACCGGGGAATGGCGGATGCCGAATTCGCGGAGAAGTTCATGCGTGGCGGCTCAGGTGAGCTCCATGATCCGTTTCTGTTAAGCGGGATGCAGGAAGCAGTTCCGCGTATTTTGCATGCTATAGCCGCGGGTGAACGCATACTAATTTATGGGGATTATGATGCGGACGGTGTATCCTCGACATCCTTAATGATCCGTTTGATGCGCCATCTAGGCGCTGATTTCGACTATTATATTCCACACCGCTCCAAAGAGGGTTATGGTCTGCATAATCATGCGTTGGACCTTGCCCGGGAGAAAGGGACTTCGCTGATTATCACTGTGGATACAGGGATTAGCGCGGTTAGTCAAATCGCCTATGCGAACGAGCTGGGAATGGATGTAATTGTAACTGATCACCATGAACCCCCATCCGAGCTTCCACAGGCTTATGCACTTATTAACCCAAAGCTCTCCCACTGCCCGTATCCATTTAAAGGACTCGCCGGTGTGGGAGTAGCCTATAAGCTTGCCAGTGCTTTGATTGGCGAAGTACCGGAGGAATGGCTTCAGTTGGTGGCTTTGGGAACGATAGCTGATCTTATGCCTCTCATGGATGAGAACCGGGTGCTCGTTAGCAGGGGACTCAAATCGATGGACAAAGAAGCGCTTATTGGTGCGGCAGCTCTGCTGCGGATTGCGGGTGGTTCGGATAAAGGCGTAAATTCAACAACAATCGGTTTCAGCATGGCTCCGAGAATCAACGCCAGCGGGCGTCTCAGCCATGCCAGCAGGGCTGTAAGCCTGCTTACAACGGAAGATCTGGATGAAGCGGACGAGATTGCCTCTGAGCTGGACCTGCTTAACAGGGAGCGGCAGCAGATGGTTGAAGATATCGTTCAGCAGGCAGTGAGCCAGCTGGAGGCCGCCTCATCGGAGGGAAAGCAAATTCCAAGTGTTATAGTGATCGCTGGGGAAGGCTGGAACGTAGGGGTCGTGGGCATTGTGGCTTCGAAAATTCTTGAGCGGTACTACCGCCCCACGATCATCCTAGCCGTCAATCCGGAGACAGGTGAGTGCAAAGGGTCGGCCAGGTCAATACCAGGCTTTGATATGTATGAGGCTTTAACTGAGTGTGCAGACCTTATGCACCATTATGGGGGGCATACTGCAGCTGCGGGCATGTCGCTTCATAGGGATAATCTTGCCGCTTTTGAAGAGAGGCTGAACAAATATGCTGCCCAGGTTCTGGAGCCGGAGCATTTCGTGCCCGTGCTCTCAGCCGATTTGGAATGTTCACTAAATGAGATCACCATTCCGTTGATTCAAGAACTGGAGCGGCTCGCTCCATTCGGCATGGAGAACAGCTGTCCCCGCCTGTTGATCCGCGGTGCGGAATTGATGGAGACCCGAACGATGGGCCGGGAAGGCAATCATCTTAAGCTAACTCTGCGTCAGAATGGGGCGGTTGTTGAAGCAGTGGCTTTTGGAAAAGGGGTTCTGGGAACCTTTATCACCGAAGGGGCTAGGGTAGATCTTGTTGTTGAGGCATCCATTAATGAATGGAATGGCTCTGTGAAGCCCCAGCTAATGATCCAGGATCTCTCCGTATCTCATTTGCAGGTATTTGACTTCAGGTCATGCCCGTCCCCATTTAAAATAATGGACGACTTTGCAACGAAGCTGCGGCAGCTTCCATCAGGACAAACAGCCCGCACGGCAGTGGTATGCCGACAATCTTCGGCTGAGCGCTACCGCCCGGATTTGGTAGATTCCCTCCTTTGGGTATATGATGAAGAAGCCGGGTTGCATGAATCTGGAATGAGACCGGGTTTAGCTGTAGATGACCTGTCTCAAATCACCAGCTTATTTATTCTTGAATTGCCGGAGTATTCGGCTCAGCTGGATTCTGTTTTGACTTCCATTCCGAATCTGGAACGTATTATACTGGTTCATGGACAGCAGGACAGATATGAGCGGGTGGAGATTCCATCCCGGGATAATTTTAAAACGGTCTATGCTTGGATTCGCCATTATTCAGCCAAGGGGCTAACGGAGGAACAGATGCTGAATCAGCTGGTCCGCCAGACTGGGTTTACCAAAAGGATGATGCGGTTGACTCTGGAGGTATTTGAGGAGCTGGAGTTCATCATCAGGGATAACGGCCGGTTAAGGCTGAACCCATCCCCTTCGAAACAGCCGCTCGAGACCTCTGCCCGTTACCTGCAGCTTGAAGCATTGGCTGAAATGGAGCAGGTGATGCTTCGCGGGAAAGCCGCTCAGGTTGCAGAATGGATGAGATCCAGAACTGCCGCTGTTTCTTAGAAGAGCAATATAACTATTAGATTGTATAGACATTGAAGGAGCGATTTTATAATGAATTTCAAAGACTACATCCGCGTAATCCCCGATTTCCCGCAGCCTGGTATCAGTTTCAAGGATATTACCACTCTGTTGAATGATGGCGAGAAATACCGTCAAACAATTGATGAATTGAAGAAGATGGTCTCCCATATGAAAATTGATCTGATTGCCGGGCCGGAGGCACGCGGATTTGTGGTAGGCGCTCCGCTTGCGTATGCGCTTGGCGTTGGCTTTGTACCGATCCGCAAGAGCGGCAAGCTGCCATCGGACACGATTGAAATCGAGTACGACTTGGAGTACGGCAAGGACCGTCTTGCTATGCACAGTGATGCCATCAAGCCAGGTCAGAACGTACTGATTGCAGATGACCTGCTGGCTACGGGAGGTACCATCTCCACCTCTGTGCAGCTGGTCAAACAGCTCGGGGGTAACATCGCAGGGGCTGCGTTCCTGATTGAGCTTGCGGATTTGAACGGACGGGCGAAGCTTCCAGGCGTGGACATCGTATCATTGGTGACTTATTAAGGGGCTGACTATATAAAATGAACTTATGAAGGTTGCCCTTTAGGAGCGCTGCGATGCCGAGTGTTCTTTAAGGCCGCTGTTGTCTCCGAAATGCTTGAACTAGATATCCAAGTAGAGGCATTATGGACAAAGGCGGACGCTCCGCTTCTTCAGAATCACTCGGGATCGAAGCTGAGGTCTGTGTTAATTTTTAATGTTCATTTTATATAGCCCCTTTTAAGTGACTTTCCCGGGAAATATTTGGAGAACATAACAAAAGCCAGGTGGCGGCAGTTAATCTGCCCTGAGCTACCTGGCTTTTTGTCGATTCTATTTTAAATTAATGTGCTGACTCTTCCTTATCGTTGGACAGTCCGAGAACTTCAATCAGCTTGAAGAACAGGGCAAAGAGGATGCCAACAACCGTAGCGAGCGCCATTCCCTTCAGTTCAACTGTACCGAGGGTGAGCTTGGTTCCACTGATTCCAATGACAAGAATGACCGTTGCAAGAATCATGTTGGTGGCTTTCGAGAAATCAACCTTCTGCTCAACGAATATACGGAGTCCTGATGCCGCTATTACCCCGAACAGAAGCAGAGATACCCCTCCCATGACAGGGACCGGAATGTTGGCCACAATGGCGGAGAATTTGCCTGAGAAGGACAGCAGTATCGCGAAGATGGAGGCTCCGCCGATGACGTAGATGGAGTATACACGGGTAAGTGCCATAACCCCGATATTCTCCCCATAGGTGGTGTTTGGCGTGGAGCCAACGAAGCCGGACAGAATGGTGGATATTCCGTTGCCCAGCAGGGAACGGTGCAGGCCGGGATCTTTGGACAGGTCCTTGCCAACGATGTTGCTGGTTACGAGCAGGTGCCCGATATGTTCTACGATGACAACGAGCGCAACGGGGATGATGGTGATGATCGCCGAGATATCCCACTGCGGAGTTGCATAGTGAGGGAGGGAGAACCATTTCGCATGAGCAATAGCTGTTGTATTCACCTCTCCTAATGCGTAAGCAAGCACATAACCGGATACGATTCCGATCAGAATGTGTATGATCTTCGGAAAACCTCTGAACATCACAGCACCAATAATAGTTACTCCAAGGGTGACCAAGGCCAGAAGAATGGAGGTGGGATCAGGAGTCCACGGCTTGGCGGGATTGTCGTTGATAATACCGGCCATACCTGCGGCCACCGGTACAAGCTCAAGACCGATAATGGCAACAATCGCTCCCATTGCAGCGGGCGGGAAAACAACATTGATCCAGCCGGTACCTGCGTACTTGACCAGCAGGGCTACCAACACAAAGATAATTCCTGTAATAACAAAAGCGCCCAGGGCCAGGTTATATCCGTTGCCCGGATGGGTAGTCAGAACCACAAGCACCGGCGAAATGAATGCAAAGCTGGAGCCGAGATAGGCGGGAATCTTTGCTTTGCAAATTACAATATAGAGCAGGGTGCCGATTCCATTCATCAGCAGAATCATGCCGGGGTCTACGCCGAACAAATTCGGAACAAGAACAGTGCTTCCGAACATGGCGAACAGATGCTGAAGACTGAGCAGGATCCCCGGTCCAAAGGGAACTTTTTCGTTGACCTGGATTTCACGTTGCAAAATTAAAGCCACTCCTTTTTTATAGCTTATTCTGTGCATCTTACCTAGATTAAAGACATCGACGGCATTTGACAACAGGAAAGTTCAAAAAAATCCCTTTATTCAAGCAAATTCCCTGTAAACCAAACGCGCCAAGAGTTGACGTGCTTCTCCCCAAGCGTCATAATTATAGAAAATAAAAATAGGGGTACTTCACCCTCAGGTGAGTAGGCCTTGTTACCAAGAAAGGACACGAAATAGATTCAATGGGCATTGAGCGATTACTTGAAAAGGCATCTGCCTATATCAAAGAACAGGATATCATTTGTATCAGGGAAGCCTATGATTTCGCTGAACAAGCCCATCACGGACAAGTGCGTAAATCCGGTGAACCTTATATCCTGCATCCGCTTGCGGTTGCAGAAATTGTTGTGGGCATGCAGATGGACTCCCTGTCTATTATTGCCGCCCTGCTCCATGATGTGGTTGAGGATACCACGGTATCCTTGAAGGAAATCAGGGAGAAGTTCGGCAATGATTGTGCTATGCTGGTTGACGGATTGACGAAGCTTGAGCGGATCAGATTTCAATCCAAGGAAGAGCAGCAGAACGAGAATTATCGTAAAATGTTCATTGCGATGGCACAGGATATCCGGGTCATCGTTATTAAGCTTGCGGACCGGCTGCACAATATGCGGACCCTTAAATATCAATCCGAGGAGAGCCAGCGCAGAATTGCGTATGAGACGCTGGAGATCTTTTGCCCAATTGCCCATAGGCTGGGTATCTCGGCGATCAAGTGGGAGATGGAGGATATTGCACTCAGATATCTAAACCCGCAGCAGTACTACCGGATTGCCAATCTGATGCATAAGAAGCGTGCGGAACGCGAGGAATATATTGAGAATGTTATTTCCAGAATCCGTGAGAAGCTTGAGGAGATGGGGATTTCCGCGGATCTGTCCGGGCGGCCGAAACACTTATATAGCGTGTATAAGAAAATGTCTACGAAGAACAAGCAGTTTAACGAAATTTATGATCTGCTGGCGATTCGAATCATTGTTGATAATATTAAAGATTGTTACGCGACTCTTGGAATTATTCATACGTTGTGGAAGCCGATGCCAGGCAGATTTAAAGATTACATTGCCATGCCTAAGGCCAACATGTACCAGTCGCTTCATACGACAGTGGTTGGTCCTACAGGCGAGCCAACAGAGGTCCAGATCCGGACCTATGAGATGCACCGCACTGCAGAGTACGGGATTGCGGCTCACTGGGCTTACAAGGAAGGTACGGAGGGAGCAGGACCTCAGAACAAGATGCCTTTCTTCCGGGAGATTCTGGAGCTGCAGCATGAAGCCAAGGATGCTTCGGAATTCGTAGAGTCGTTGAAGATGGATTTCTTCTCGGACCTGGTGTTTGTGTTCACCCCGCAGGGTGAGGTGATTGAGCTTCCGGCCGGATCGGTCCCGCTGGATTTCGCATACCGCATCCATACCGAAGTAGGTAACCGGACGATCGGGGCCAAGGTGAACAGCAGGATTGTCCCGCTTGATCATAAGCTGAAGACTGGGGATATTGTTGAGATTCTGACATCCAAGCATTCGTACGGACCAAGCCAGGACTGGCTGAAGATCGCCCAATCTTCCCATGCGCGAAGCAAGATCAAACAGTGGTTTAAGAAAGAGAAGCGGGAAGAGAACGTGGAGAAGGGCCGTGAAGCGATTGAGCGTGAGCTTAAGCGTGCCGGTCTGGAGCCGTCCCAGTTCATGTCGGATGACAAACTGATGGAAGCGGCTAAGAAGTTTGCTTTTAACGATATCGAGGACATGCTCTCCGCAGTTGGATTTGGAGGTCTTACCGCAGCCCAGGTATGCACGAAGGTCACCGAGAAGCTGCGCAAGGAGCAAGAAGAGGCGGGGATCATTCAGCTGACTTCCGAGGTGAAGGAAGTGAAGGCTCCATCGGCAGAGAAGAAGCGGCCGACCAATGGAGTTACCGTCAAGGGGATCGACAACCTGTTAGTACGGTTTGCCCGCTGCTGCAATCCGGTGCCTGGGGATGACATCGTCGGATATATTACACGCGGGCGCGGGGTATCGGTTCATCGCTCGGACTGTCCGAATATACCTTCAGCGGATGATGGGGAGGAAGCTGCACGGGTCATTGAGGTCGAGTGGGAGGAATCCATCGAAGCGAATTACAGCGTGGATATTGAAATTACCGGCCACAGCCGCAGAGGCCTGTTAAACGAGGTGCTGCAGGCTGTTTCAGAGAGTAAGACAAATATGTCCGCGGTGTCCGGGCGGTCGGACAAGAACAAGATGGATCTGATCCATATGACCATTCTGATCCGCAATACGGAGCACCTCCAATCCGTCGTGGATAAGATCAAGCGGATTAAGGACGTTTACACCGTTCATCGGATTATGCAATAAAGGGGCAGCTTGAACAATGAGAGTTGTATTACAGAGATGCAAGATGGCCAAGGTGACTGTGGCCGGGGAGACCGTCGGCTCGATTGGCCCGGGTCTGATGCTGCTGGTAGGCATCACACATGGGGACACGGAGAAGGATGCGGCCTATCTTGCCGATAAGATAGCCGGTCTCCGGATTTTTGAAGACGAAGCCGGCAAAATGAATCTGAGTGTTCAGGATATAGGAGGAGCGGTTCTGTCCGTATCCCAGTTCACACTGTACGGCGACTGCCGTAAGGGGAGACGTCCTAACTTCATGGCTGCCGCACGCCCGGAGGAAGCCACTCTTCTGTATAACCGGTTTAATGAGCTGCTTGCGGATACGGGCCTGCATGTGGAGACAGGCCAGTTCGGTGCCGACATGGATGTCGAGCTGACCAACTGGGGGCCGGTCACGATAATTTTGGAGAGTCCGTCCAGTTAGTATATAACCCCGATTTAGTGAAGCCTCGTGCTGCCATCCATGGGAGCAGGGGGCTTTTTCTTTTTGAGTGTATAAAACAGTTTAACAGAGCATATATGCTGGGAAGAGGGAGGATTAAATAATTATTTCGAGCATCAAAAAAATATTATGAAAGCGCTTGACATCGTATTGCACATGCAGCATATTAGATTTAGCTTAGCTTTCCCATTCATACCAAGCTTTTTTTTGATTAATTATTTTATCCATCGAAAGAATTAATTAATGGGAGGATCACTATGAAATTATCTGTAGGCGGCTATTCCTTTTACAATCTGTTCCAGGAGGGCAAAATGGACGTCTTCGGTTATCTCGAAACCGTAAAATACAGGTACCATCTTGATGCGGTGGATCTGTGGAATGCCCAGATTGCGCAGAGAACGAACTCGCTGCTCATCTTGGCGGATGAGAGCTATTTAGTTAAAGTACGTGAGGCTTTGGATGAGAAGGGGCTTAGACTGGTTAATCTGGCTGTGGACACAGCGCATTTGTGGGACCCGGACCCAGAGATTCGCGAGGCTCTGCGGCAGAATGCCCTCAAACATCTGCAAGCCGCTGTTATCCTGGGCGCTGAGACGGTCCGGATTGACACCGGAGGAAGCTACCGGGCAGCGGATGACAGCTATACGGATGAAGCGTTTGAATGGATTGTGAACGGGTACCGTGAATACTGTCAATTTGCAAGGGATTACGGCTTCCGGATTGGTCCGGAGAATCATATGGGAGCTTCCCTCGTCCCAGGTGAACTGGTTCGTATCGCCGAGGCGGTGAACGACCCTGCGTTTGGTGTACTGCTGCACATGGATCGGTGGTCGCGGGATCAAGAGACAGGAGACCAGCTTGTGGCGCCTTGGGCTTATCACATTCATTTTGACAACAAATCTGCGGCTAAAGAAGAAATCCTGAGTCACATCAAGGCCATTCGGGCGGGAGGGTATGACGGCTATTGGGCCGTTGAATATAACGCTCCAGAGAATCAGTATCTGGAGGTTGAATACCTGCTCTGTCAGGCGGCCAAACGCCTGAAGGAAGCAGAATCGGCAGCTGACAGGCTGGATTCGTATAACAGAACAGGTCAGAATTAGTTATTTGACTAAACTAGCCAGAGAGGACATGTATCTATGAGCGCACTTATTAAGATTGGAATCATTGGTGTAGGACAAATTGGAAAAATGCACATTGAGAAGTACCAGGCGGTATCCGGGGTTCAGATTATTGCAGTCTGTGATGTGAATGCGGATGAGGCGATGCGGGTCGCCAAGCAGTATAACATTCCCCACGTGTACAGCGACTATCGTGAACTGATAGCACGGGATGACCTGGATGCGGTGGATGTCTGCCTGCATAATAATTTTCATGAGCCTGTTACGGTATACGCGCTGGAGGCAGGCAAGCATGTATATTGCGAGAAACCGATCGCGGGTTCTTATGCGGATGGACGGAAGATGGTTGAAACAGCTGAACGGTCCGGCCAAAAGCTCCATATTCAGCTCGGGCAACTCTATACCGTCGAGACCAAGGCTGCGAAGCAGCTCATTGACAACGGCAAGCTTGGCAAGCTGTTTCATGCCCGTTCAACCGGGTTCCGCAGGCGGAACCGCCCCTTTGTTGATGGATATGGAACAGCAACCTTCACCCGCAAGGAAACAGCCGGCGGGGGCGCGCTGTTCGATATGGGTGTGTACCATATTTCCCAAATGCTCTATCTGCTTGGGAATCCCAAGGTCTCCCGGATTTCTGGCCAACTGTATCAGGAGGTGGCGATGAATGAGGAGCGCCGTAAGCTCAGCGCGTTTGATGTGGAGGAGTTCGGGGCAGGGTTTGTCAAATTCGAGAATGGGGTAACCCTTGATATTATTGAAACCTGGGCCGTTCACCTGGGAGGATTGGAGGGCAGCTCCATTGTTGGCTCCGAAGGCGGAATCCGGTTCACAGGTGGGGTATCCGATACCGAGCCGAATCGCTTCAGCTTCCATACAACTATTGCAGATATTGATATGGATTGCACCGTGAATCTTGACTTATATGATATACGGCAGCACCGGTTGGCCAAGTACCCGGAGGCTTACGATTCGTCACAGCACCATTGGATCGCTGCACTGCTTGATCAGGTTCCCCTGCTGCCTACCGCGGAGATCGCACTCAATACGATGCTGATCAGCGAAGGCATCTATTTGTCCAATGAACTGGGGCGTGAGGTGACTGCCGATGAAGTAAGGGAGCTGTCGGTGTCCAGGTCAGTTCATATCTGAATCTCACCATTTGAGGTGTCCGTAGGAAAGGAAGGTTGCAAAGTCCATGAGCGGTGACACCGTACATCAGGCTGGATTCGTTAAGCTGAAAACTTTTAACTTTTTAATGTATGGTGCGATTGGCATCTACTCCACTTTCTTTGCCCTTTATTTAAAGCATATTGGATTAACAACGATTGAGATCGGAGCACTTCTCTCGGGGGGACCCGTAGTTTCGTTAATCGCCAATCCGATTTGGGCTTACTGGTCGGACCGGCTCAATAATAATAGGCTGATCCTGATTATAGCTTCCATCGGGGCATTTGCTGTGATGCAGGGGATATTCCTGATTCAATCCGAATCCCTCATATATGGAGCCATGCTTGTGTTCTTCATATTTCAGAGTCCGCTGTTTATTCAGAGCAACAGCTTGATTCTAAGTGTAATTGCAGGCACAGGTTACAAATTCGGCTCCTTCCGGCAGTGGGGTTCACTTGGCTGGGCGGTAAGCGCCGCCGCGGCGGGACCGGTTATTGGGAAGATTGGTATCGGCCAATTGTGGATTATATTTGACGTAGTGATGATCCTGTCCATACTGTTCGCTTTTACGCTGCCCCGGGGAAGCGGGAGCCGT
This sequence comes from Paenibacillus sp. J22TS3, assembly GCF_018403205.1. Classification (NCBI taxonomy): domain Bacteria; kingdom Bacillati; phylum Bacillota; class Bacilli; order Caryophanales; family Paenibacillaceae; genus Paenibacillus; species Paenibacillus sp. J22TS3. The sequence goes on along the minus strand of NZ_BOSF01000001.1, from coordinate 1,187,823 downwards.
AAGCAGGATACCTTCTCTAATGCAGGCTATAGAAGGGTGTTCATGAACCCCCAGTTTCTGGCGCTGCTGCTGATTGGTATTCTTGTATCTGTGCCTAACATTATTAACCAGACATTTGTTGGTCTTCATATTAAGGATTTAGGCGGCTCTGATTCCGCTGTCGGGTGGTCGATCTTTGCCACCGCCATTCTGGAAGCTCCTGTATTCCTGCTGCTTGACCGGTATCTGAAAAATGACACGAAACCTATGGTGGTCTGGATGGCGGTTGTTAGTCTCCTGTATTCCGTCCGCTGGCTGCTGATGAGCCTGACCGACAGCCCGCTTGGAATTATTGCAATCCAGTTGATGCACTGTGTCACTTTTGGAGCGTATTATTACATCGGCACCCGCTTGACCACACGCCTGATTCCGCATGAGTATTTGTCAACCGGGCAGGCCGTGTATGGCTTGAGCTGGAGTGGAGCGTCCGGCATTATTGCCGGGACCTTGGGCGGCTGGATGTTCCAGGAACTAGGGACCAGAACCTTGTACCAGATCAGTGCAGGCGTAACTCTGCTTGGCATGGTGGCTTTTCTGGTGATGTTCAAGATGATAAAAACGCCGTCCTCTTCCGCATCGGCACAGGCTTTTTCTATATCCGAAGACTAAACAGCAGTGGTATACTGTATGGATTGAACTAGACTTGCTTACGAGGAGATATATCGAAACCATGGGCAAAATCGGAAATCAGCAAATGCTTCGCGAGATCAATAAATCCTTGCTGCTGCATCTTATATATCAGCATGGCCCTGTATCCCGGATTGAGTTATCCCGACAGACCAAGCTGAGCCCGTCAACCGTGTCGATTTTGGTAGAGGAGGCCCTCAGGGAAGGGATCATTTATGAGACGGGGACTTCCGGGTCTGGTGTAGGCCGGAGAGTAACCTTGCTTAATATAAAAGCAGACAGTGGTTATGTGCTTGGGCTGGACCTTGCCGGAGCCCAGTGTGTGCTGCTCAATATGCGTGGAGAGATTAAAGCCTCCCGTACAATACCGAGGTTGATTGGGGAGACTGCGATATGGCAGGAGCTCGTGGGCATCGTGGATGATTTTCTGGATAGCTGTCCAATCTCCAGGGATCAGCTGCGAAGAATCGGCGTATCGGTGCCCGGAAGGGTCGATGAGACCTCGCAGAAGGTCCTTCGTGCAATCCCGCTTCAGCTTGAGGAGATGAATCTGGGAGGTTTTCTCGAAATGACCTACCAAGTTCCGGTGAGCCTGTTTAATGATTTGGACGCGGCTGGATTTGCCGAGCGGTTTAATGGAGTGGCCCAGGGACTCAGCACCCTCGTCTATATTCTGATCGATTATGGGGTGGGTGCGGGTATTGTCATTAACGATAAAATTTACCGAGGCAGCTCGGGAGGAGCCGGACGAATACGTGTATTTTCTCCTTATTGCACGGAGAGGCTGGCGCTTCGGCTGCGGCAGGAGTACCCGGAGGTTTTCTCAGATCAGGGACTTACGTCCAAAGAAGTGCTTCACAAATTCATGGAGGACGGAATGCGGACAGAGGGACCTCTCCACAAGGAGCTTGGGGCTCTGGTTGATCATTTGTCCGCCTATTGTGGGGCAATACTGCAGTTTATTAATCCGGAGCAGCTAATCCTGAACGGATGGATTACCGAGAACCAGGCTTTCTTTGATAGGTTAACGGCAAAGATTCGGGAGCACGAGGCCAACGTATTTGAACGCCCTACTCCGATCAAACCGGCGAGCTGGAAGGAGCTTGGGGCCGCGGTAGGAGCCGCCACGCTAGGGCTACACCATATTTTCAAAATGAAAATGGTAGATTAATAATCTCCAGTTCACAAAGACTGCCGGACGAAATCCAAGTCCGGTGGTTTTTTGTTGTATGTATCGATGAATAAGGTATCCCTTAGGGTGGGTGAACGCCCCGTTATGAGCTGTGCTACCGATAGGACTATCAAATGAAGCTAAGCCGGGCAACCCGTCTGGCTCTGTTATAAATCCATGTCATCCGGGTAATAACAAGCGAAGGATAGTTACGGAAAGGAGACAGGAATACCATGAGTAAGGTTGCTTTTTTGCTGGCAAATCAATTTGAAGATTCCGAAATGCAGGTTCCTTATGACGAGATTAAGAAAGCCGGACATCAGGTTGAAGTTATAGGCTTGAAAGCGGGAGAGACGCTAAAGGGCAAGCAGGGAAAAGCCGAATACACCACAGATAAGGCGGTTTCTGAGGTTAAGGCCGAAGATTACGATGCGGTTGTGATTCCTGGAGGCTCATCGCCAGAGAACCTTCGCTTGGACAGGGGCGTTCTGGACTTCGTGAAGAAAGTCAATGAGGCAAAGAAACCGATTGCGGCGATCTGTCACGGTCCTCAAATTTTGATCAGTGCTGGCCTTGCCAAGGGACGGACCTTAACCTCCTATCCTCCTCTTCAGGATGATGTAGTCAATGCCGGGGCAAAATTTGAGGATAAGGAAGTTGTAGTGGATGACAACTTTATCTCATCGCGGACACCTAAGGATGAACCAGCTTTTGTCCGTGAGATTCTGAAGAAACTGGCTTAATAAGGGATACCTGAATCCAAATGTGGTAAAGGAGAGATTTTATTATGAGTAAACATATTCAAGCATACTTCGAAACGGAAAGCCAGGCAGAAGGGGCCAAAACAAGTTTGCTCTCTTTTGAAACGGAGCATTTGGAGACAGGTTCCCTTGAACATACCCTTTCGAGTGACAGAGATCTATTTGGACCGATTGTGGCCAATCCGGCGGGAGGAACTCCGGTCTTTGGAGGGGCCGCCTTTGGAACAAGCGGATTTACGGGCACTACAGGCCCTCAGACCGTTGTTCCTCTGGTTGCTATGGACCGTGATGCCAACAGCAGCTTGAACAACGACGAGGTTAACTTAGAGAGCGATGAGCATCAGCGTGACCGCCGTGAAGACGCGGAGGCTTCATCAAGTTATGATTATAATAAATTAAGGTATGTGCTCAGTGCTTCTGTCAAGGAGTCGGAAATTGATCAGATTGTGTCAAAACTCCGCTCCCAGGGAGCATATGTGGAAGTTCTGGACTAAACCAGCTGGAAGCCGTCCCCAAAGGGCGGCTTTTAACTTTATTTTATATAAATTGGACTATTGATTTACGGGGTAAGGCAGCCGGTATAAAATGTTCATCCGAGCACACGCTGCTCCCAGATTCCTTGAATTAAATATATAAGGTGGGTGTCCGGTCATAAAAGCGAACGCTTTTCTTTCGATCATGAACTGGATTTCAACCGCTTTCACTTCTGTAATATAAATGTAATATTAGTTTCATGGTTCTTTAACATAGCCTGTTTATAATAACAGCATGACCCCCTTTTAATATACCATTTTGGACCTGCAGCTTCGGCTGGCAGGTTTTTTTCTTGGGTTAATATCTTGACTTTGTCAGTGTGGTTACTTACAATGAAAAAAACTTGTATGTGGGACTAACAGTTCTATATCATGAACTTCAATGACGGGACAAAGTAATTCAGCTCCACACCCTCAGAGAGGAATTCCGATGCCACTTGCGGTGAATACTATACCGGAGATGGCCAGGCTGGAAGAATTCCGGTGATGACTGCATGAAAGACCTCCCAGAGAATCATCAGCGAACAGGTAACCATTCCGCAGTAGCTGATGGCGTAGGACGGGCGTTAACCGTATTAAAGCGGATGCCGGTTAAGGCAGAATCCTGGTAATAAGCAGTATTGCAGGGTTCTGACAGGCGTGTATCCGGAATGTGGGTGGCACCACGAGCGATTAGGATATCTTAGTCTCTCGTCCCTGTTGATACAACAGGGATGGGGGGCTTTTTTATTTATCAGGATCAGGAAGCTGATTCGTGATTTAAAGTTAATGAGGAGGGTGACTTGAGAATGGGCTTTCAGAAACCAACAGGAACCCAAGATCTGCTGCCGGGTGTTGTAGAACGGTGGCAGTTCATTGAAGAGAAGGCGAGAGATCTCTGCCGCCGGTTTAATTACCGGGAGATTCGCACGCCAATTTTTGAACAGACATCCTTGTTTGAGCGCGGGGTGGGTGAGACAACGGATATCGTTGAAAAAGAAATGTACACCTTCCTTGATAAAGGCGAGCGCAGCATGACCCTCCGCCCGGAAGGGACGGCCGGGGTGGTTCGCTCTTACGTCGAGAACAAGCTGTATGGCGAGCCTGATGTCAGCAAGCTCTATTATATCGGGCCTATGTTCCGGTATGAGCGTCCGCAGGCGGGACGCCAGCGTCAGTTCCATCAGTTCGGGATAGAGGCCATCGGTGCGATTGATCCGGCGATCGATGCCGAAGTGATTTCCCTCGGGTACGAGCTGTGCAAGGAGCTTGGTCTGCAGGGAGTGACCGTGGAAGTGAACTCTGTCGGCAACCCGCAGAGCCGGGCCGATTACCGCGAGAAGCTGCTTGCGTTCCTGACCCCGATGAAAGACAGCTTGTGCAAAGATTGCCAATCCAGAATGGAACGGAACCCGATGCGGGTGCTTGACTGCAAGGTCGACCAGGACAAATTTACCGGAGCCCCCTCTATTCTGGACAGTCTGGACGAAGAGAGCCGGACACATTTCGAACAGGTTAAGTCTTATCTCACGGATATGAATGTGGACTACACGATCAATCACAGGCTGGTACGCGGGTTGGATTATTACACGTTGACCGCTTTCGAATACAAGGCCCAGGGCATTGGAGCCATCGATACCGTTGGCGGCGGCGGACGCTACAACAAACTTGTTGCCGAAGTGGGCGGCCCTGACCAGCCGGGGGTAGGACTTGCAATCGGACTTGAGCGGATTCATCTGATTCTTGAAAATCAGAATATCGAGGTTCAAGGCTACCGGCCACTAGACGTATATCTGGTGGGATTGGGTGAAGCGGCCGACAAGGAAATTACGAAACAGCTGTTCAAGCTGCGTAAGGCTGGAATCTCGGCGGAGCGCGATTATCTCGGCCGCAAGATGAAGGCCCAGCTCAAATCCGCTGATCGCATGCAGGCACGCTATACGGCCATCCTCGGCGATGACGAACTGGCCCGTGGAGAAATCGCGGTTAAGCTGATGGAAACCGGCGAACAGCGCACTGTCAAGCTGGAAGACCTTGCCGCCGAGTTGAAGTAGCCCAACCAAGCACTGTACGACTGTAAAGCGAATCCCGTAAGGGAGAGCGCTCCGAGAACGAAGTAGCGTAACCGAGCGCCGCACAACTGTAAAGCGAATCCCGTAAGGGAGAGCGCTGCAAGCACGAAGTAGCGCAACCAAGCGCCGCACAACTGTAAAGCAAATCCCGTAAGGGAGAGCGCTGCAAGCACGAAGTAGCGCAACCGAGCGCCGCACAACTGTAAAGCAAATCCCGTAAGGGAGAGCGCTCCGAGCACGAAGTAGCGCAATCAAGCACCGCACAACTGTAAAGCAAATCCCGTTAGGGAGAGCGCTGCAAGCACGAAGTAGGCCACAATGCAGCCGCACTACCATAGAGCGGGTCCCGCAGGGACGGCAAGCGGCTTTTACGTCAACATAAAGCATCAAACTCTCTTAAGCAGCACCATCAGCAAATGGTTTTCCGTACCCAGGTACAACCAAAACCAAGCGGGTCCCAAAGGGACGACAAGCGAATCCAAGCATCCACCCGCCAAGAGCACGCCAACCCTTCTCATCCGCCAAAATTTCGGGTGTCCAGAGGGCGAAGCCCTTGGGGCCCTCCCTTCCAGGGAGGGTTTGGGAGGGTCACACCAACTAGGAGGAATAAACATTGAACAGAACACATCACTGCGGCGCGCTTAGCACCGCTAACATTGGAGAAACGGTAACACTGAACGGCTGGGTACAGACCCGCCGTGATCTAGGTGGGGTCCTCTTTATCGATCTAAGGGACCGCAGCGGAATCGTACAGGTAGTATTTAACCCTGCATACTCTGGAGAAGCTCTTCAGACTGCTGACAAGGTACGCAGTGAGTATGTAATTGCAGTTCAGGGGAAAGTGGTACAGCGTGATGCCGAGACGGTGAACCCGAACCTGCCTACCGGGGAGATCGAAGTTCAGATCACTGAGATTGAAGTGTTGAATGCAGCCAAGACCCCTCCTTTCTTCATCGAGGATGGAATTGAAGTGGATGAAAATCTTCGTCTGAAATACCGTTACCTGGACCTGCGCCGTCCGGAAATGCAAAAGACGCTGTGGCTCCGTTCCAAAGCGGCTAAAGTGTTCCGCGATTTCTTGGATAACGAGCAGTTCATCGAAGTAGAAACTCCAATCCTGACTAAGAGCTCCCCTGAAGGAGCCAGAGACTACTTGGTGCCAAGCCGTGTGCATGCTGGTGAGTTCTTCGCCCTGCCGCAATCCCCGCAGCTGTATAAGCAGCTTCTGATGGTGGGCGGTTTGGAACGCTACTACCAAATCGCACGCTGCTTCCGTGACGAAGACCTTCGTGCGGATCGTCAGCCTGAATTTACCCAGGTCGACATTGAGACTTCCTTCCTCAGTCAGGATGAGCTGCTGGGCATGATGGAGGAGTTGGTTGTGCGCCTGTTCAAAGAAACAGTTAATGTGGATATCCCAGCACCGTTCCAGCGTCTTAGCTATGCGGATGCCATGGACAAATACGGTTCGGACAAGCCCGATCTCCGTTTTGGCATGGAACTGATCCAAGTCAGCGATATTGTGGCATCCAGCGGGGTTAAGGTGTTTGCTTCCGTTATTGAAAAAGGCGGAGAGGTTAAAGTACTTAACGCAAAAGGCTGCGGAACCTGGAGCCGTAAAGAGATCGACGATCTGGGACCGTTCGCCGCGCGTTATGGTGCCAAAGGTCTTGCGTGGATTCAAGTCAAGGATGGCGAATTCAAGGGGCCAATCGTGAAGTTCTTTACCCCAGAAGAAATCGAGGCGGTTAAGGAACGCACCGGGGCAGAAGAGGGTGACCTGCTGCTGTTCTCCGCGGACACTAAGAAGGTTGTTGCGGATGTGCTTGGAAATCTTCGTCTGAAAATCGGCCGTCAGCTAGGGCTAATTGATGACAGTGTGTTCAAATTCGCATGGGTGGTTGACTTCCCGCTTCTCGGATGGGATGAGGATCAGAAGCGTTATGTGGCGGAGCACCATCCGTTCACTCGTCCACGTGAGGAAGATATTGCCCTGTTCGACACTGATCCGGGCCAAATCCGCGCTCAAGCGTATGACCTTGTACTTAACGGTTATGAAGTCGGCGGCGGCTCCATGCGGATATACAAGCGTGAAGTACAGGAGAAAATGTTTAAGGCACTGGGATTGCCGCCTGAAGAAGTTCAGGACAAATTCGGCTATCTGCTAGACGCTTTCGAATATGGTACTCCTCCTCATGGTGGTATGGCGTTTGGCTTCGACCGTGTGGTTATGCTGTTGGCAGGCCGTACGAACCTCCGTGAGACGATCGCATTCCCGAAAACGGCCAGTGCTACCGATCCGCTGATGAACGCTCCTGCAGAGGTCGACATCAATCAGTTGGAACAGCTTCATATCAAGGTTGCGAAGAAACCGGTTGAAGACAAAAAATAAAGTCCGCAAGTCAGGAGGGCCTTTACATGCTTAATCAATTTTCCCGGACCGAGCTGGCGATTGGTGCTGAAGGACTGGAAGTTCTCAAGAACAGCACAGTAGCGGTACTCGGCATCGGCGGGGTAGGTTCCATTGCTGTGGAGTCCCTCGCACGCGCAGGTGTCGGCCGGATTGTGCTGATTGATAAAGATGTAGTTGATATAACGAATGTGAACCGGCAAATTCATGCGCTGACCTCAACCGTAGGTCAAAGTAAAGTGGATCTGATGTGTGAGCGCGTGAAGCTCATCAATCCGGAGTGTGAGACAATTGCTTTGAACATGTTCTATACCGAAGAAACATATGAAGAGCTATTTAAGTATGATCTCAGTTATGTTCTGGATGCTTCGGATACGATTATTTACAAAGTTCATCTAATCAGGGAATGCCGTGAACGCGACATTCCGATTGTTTCAAGCATGGGTGCTGCCAACCGGATGGACCCGACCAAATTTCAGGTCGCAGACATATCCAAGACCCATATGGACCCTATGGCTAGGGTGGTCCGCAGCAAACTGCGTGAGATTGGGATCAAAAAAGGGGTTAAAGTTGTATTTTCCACCGAACCTCCGGTTAAGCCGCGCGAAGACGTGACCCAAAAGATCGTGCCCGAGAATGCGCCTGACCGCCGTAAGGCCAAGCAGCCGCCAGCGAGTATTTCCTTCGTGCCCCCGGTAGTTGGTTTGTTCATGGTGAGTGTTGCTGTCCGTGATCTGCTGGAGAGTGCAAAAGCATGAATGAGCAGCTTGCGCGGAAGCTCCGCCTCCCTGAATCGGGAGCGGTGCTGATTCTTAACCCGCCTGACCAGTATTTGCAGGAGCTGGGTCTTTCAAAGGAAGTGACCCGGGTTCAGGAAGAACCTGCTGTGTATGACTTCGTTCAGGTGTTTGTCAAATCCATTCAAGAAGTGGAGGAACTGGCTCCCACTGCGATACGGGGGGTCAAGGAAGATGGCCTTCTGTGGTTCTGCTATATGAAGGGCGGAGCGAAGGCGGGAACCGATCTGAATCGCGATAAAGGCTGGGATGTGGTAACGGGCTCTGGCTATGAGGGTGTGTCGCTTGTCTCTATTGATGAGCGGTGGTCTGCAATGCGCTACCGTCCGGCCCGGGAGAAGGATTCGGCTCCCCGCAGATCAGGGGCTGCGCGGCCGAAGACTGGACGTTCTGATAGCGGAACAGCTGCCCTGCCCGTCCCTGATGATCTCCAGCAGCGGCTCAATGAATCGCCGAAGGCAGCTGAATTTTTTGCAGCGCTCGCTCCGTCCCACCGGAAGGCTTATCTGCAGTGGATTGAGGAAGCCAAGCGGCCAGAAACGCGTGAAGCCAGAATAGTGAAGACCGTTGAGAAACTGGTACTTGGCCTTAAGAGGCCTTCTGACAAAGAAGCCTAAGCTTTGATAGAATGACCACAAATGGACCACACCGGATTTTTCCGGTGCGGTCTTTTTCTATTCGCTTTTTCACACAGAACAATGGTATACTTAAAATCCTTTTCATTAAATTTTATTCTTAGGAGGTAACTGAAATGGACGATTTTCAAAGTGCCTATCAAGAAGAGAAGGAGCGGCTGGACCGCACCTTGATCACGATAGACAAAGAGCTTGAGCGGCTGCGCGGCATTCCCGTGTATACGGGGCATGATTATACAGAGCAGGTGCTTGAGGCCGGAAGGGACACCCAGCGGAGGCAGCTTGCCCAATCTCTGCAGGAGCCTTATTTTGGCAGGCTTGATTTTGAAGAACGCGGCGGGGTAAGACATCCTCTTTATATTGGCAAAGTCGGAGTGGGAGGGGACAGCGCACAGCCGCTGGTTATCGATTGGCGGGCGCCTGTGGCAAGCTTGTTTTACTCCTTTACAGGGGGAGACTCGGCGTCCTACGAAGCTCCGGAAGGCCTGATCGAGGGTTTGGTCTATCTCAAGCGGAACGTAGTTATCCGCAAGCAGATTCTTGAGCGTGTGGTGGATACATATAACTCCGAAGCGGACGGACCGGCTGTCTCGGATGAGTTCCTTCTCTACCGTCTCGGGGAGAACAAGGATAACAAGCTGCGTGATATTGTTTCTACAATTCAAGCGGAGCAGGACCAGATCATTCGGGCTGGCAAGAACACCGCCTTGATCATTCAAGGGGTTGCAGGAAGCGGGAAGACTACGGTAGCTCTGCACCGTCTTGCATATCTGTTGTATCAATACAAGGAGCAGATATCCGCGGAGAAAATGGTCATTTTTGCGCCTAACCGCATGTTTATCAATTATATTTCGGAGGTGCTGCCTGAACTTGGTGTTGGGGATATCCAACAAAATACGTTCAGCGATTGGGCAGCTGCTGTGTTAAATCTTGATGAAGCGCCTGCAGACGGACCGGATGCATTAACCAGGTGGTTCGACCGTGAAGCTGGCAGCAGAACTCACGAAGAAGATGAGCTGCCGGGAAGGTTTAAAGGATCTCTGAAATTCCGCGATATGCTGGATGAATTTATACATGAGCTTGAACCGGCATGCCTCCCGGAAGAGGACTTCTGCCCATGGGACGGGAAGAAGCTGCCGCTCGCCACGATTAAGATGTGGTATGAAGAAGAATATAAACCCTATCCTCTTGCAAGACGTAAGGAAAGGGTACTGGCCCGGATTCACCGCTGGATGGAGATGGAGCTGAAGAAGGCGCCTTCGGCTGCAGCTTTGAAAGAACGTAAATCTATGGCATCCAAAAGGGAAAAGGCTTATGCCAAGAAGTGGCCGGAGCTTACCCCTATGACTCTGTATAAGGCGTTTCTAGGGGTTAAAAAGTTGTCAGGCCAGTTGGGGGAGAGTGCGGCTGCGGGGGGAATTCCTGAACATATTCTCAAAGAAACCCGGGCCTATCTTAAGAAAAATGAAATCCGCGAAGAGGATCTTCCTGCTCTACTGTACTTGTATTCTCTAGTTGACGAGATCGAGGGCAATCACCGATTTGACCATATCGTCATCGATGAGGCCCAGGATTTCTCTCCGTTCCAGATCGCGGTTCTCGACCGTTTCTGCAAAGGGCATTCCTTTACGATACTTGGGGACTTGTCCCAAGGCATCCATTACTACAAAGGGATTCGTTCTTGGGAAGAAATGCAGACGCTGTTCCAGCCTGACGAGACGGCTTACTTCGCCTTGACGCGAAGCTACAGGTCCACGATGGAAATTATTACGTTCGCTAATGAAATTTTAAGACAAGGTGTAGGAACGGATCTCATGGCTGTACCGGTATTCCGCAGTGCAGACCCGGTAAGGGTCATTTCTGCACGAGGTCAAGAGCGTCTCGAAGTTATAGCGAAAGCGCTCGGCCACATCCAAGCCGGACCCTACCGGACAGCAGCACTGCTCACCCGGACTTTAAGTGAGGCTCAGGAGCTTTATGAGGATCTGGCAGGGAAGGACTATGAGATCAATCTGATCGATGGCCGCAAGAGTGAATACGAGGGCGGATTTTCGGTGCTCCCCGTTTATCTCTCTAAAGGGTTAGAGTTTGACGCCGTTATTGTGGTGGATGCGGATGCGAAGCATTACGGGGATATGGATGCCAAGCTCCTGTACGTGGGCTGTACACGGGCGCTGCATGAGCTGTGGCTGCTTCATGACGGGGAGCTTCCGGCCTATGTAACGAATGACCCGGAGCTGGCTGAAACGGTGTGGCCTTAAGCTGGCGAGACCCAGCACGCGGTGTGGCTTTGCATGACAGCTGTCAACTGAATTGAAACTCTATAGTTAACGGCCGACGATGGTTGACAAATATCCCGAAGACTATCCGGGCATGCCAAGAGCCCGTAGCACCGTGCGCATAAGAGACGTTCGTATCAGGTCACATGATAAAAGCTAAAGCTCAAGCAGGGAATAAGGCGGTCGGTACTTTGCCGGCTGCCTTATTCTTTAGGATTGCCCCCCTGTGGGCTTAGACCAAATAAGGGGCCTTCTTGAGAGGAAGATCATCTTCCCGCCAAGAAGGCCCCTTACGTATAGAATGAATTGGAGAGCTGTTTGAACCCTTCTCAAATTCATGAAAGTTATAGCTGTTACATGCGCTCAAGAGCGGTAAGCGGTCTGAACCGAGCCGGCACTCACAGCCTGCTTCTGTTCAGACATCCGGGCCGCAGAACGCATTTTGGTAATAATTTTACGGATGCTGTCAATAGACAGATGATAGGTCACGGCGAGCTCTGTTGCAGACAAGCCCCCGCAGTAAGATCTGAATATCTCCTCGTTACGGCGTGCAATCAGTTTGCGTGATCCGCTCACTTCACCCCATGGGGCCCGCTTGCTCTCAAGCTTGGGCACATATACCAGTTCACCCTGGATATAATGCTGCAGTTCCTTCAGCAGTCTAGGGGGAAGCACATCCTTCCCGTTTCTGTAATTCACGTTCAAATTCCTCCTTAAATCGTTGTCCGTCCGTTACTGTCAATGCGATAAAAGTGTTCATTGTCGTGATCCTCCTTTCGATTTTTGGATTTTGGATTTTGGATTTTTAATAATGGTACAAGGTTCTTGCTTATGTCAAAAATAAAACGGCCGCTTGAGAAAAACAAATTATTGTTGACCCACCGGAAACCTTCTGACGTCGATCATATACTTGATCATTCTCAGCACCTCTTTTCTTAGCGTTATGTAGTGTAATCTATATTAAGAATAGCTTATTATCCATCCGAGATTCAACTTTTTTCATTCCATTTCCTTCCTAACCCACAGAATAGAAATGTCTCGTAAATTAAAAGGGAGGCCTTGCGGCCCCCCGACATTAGGTTCAGCTCCGCTTACGCGGAAGCCACCTCGTTCACTGTGATCAATTCGATCAGCCCCCTTTCCCAGCTGTTTTTGTCGGCCCGACAACTATATTAACTCATATTCTGCACCAGGAAGAAAGTGAAAGAATAATTATAAACGTTCTTTACGCCGTGGATAAGGACAAACATCAGTTCGGAAAATAGGCGATCCTGTGATAAAATGAGAGGTGAACGATAGACTTGGACGTCAGGTAAGGATGTGTAAATTATGGATTTATTCTCTTATGGGCAGGAATCGACTCCGGGAATGAGGCTGTTAGCCGACCGGATGCGTCCAACCACACTAGATGAATATATTGGCCAGGAGCATATTGTCGGCAAGGGGAAGCTGCTGCGGAGAGCGATTGAGGCGGACCAGGTATCCTCCATTTTGTTATATGGCCCACCTGGATGCGGCAAGACCACGCTTGCACATATAATTTCCAATCAGACGCAGGGGGAGTTCGTGCGCCTTAACGCTGTGGATGCTTCGGTTAAAGACGTGAGGGCGGTTATAGAGAAGGCCCAGAATGACAAGAACATGTACGGTATCAAAACGATCCTGTTTCTCGACGAGGTGCACCGTTTCAATAGCTCAAGGCAGGATGCCCTGCTTCCAGCGGTGGAGAAGGGAACGATCATCTTTATCGGGGCGACCACAGAGAACCCGTTCCACTATGTGAACGGGGCCTTACTGAGCCGCTCGACACTGTTCCAGCTGGAGCCGCTGACGAAGGAGCATTCGCTGATCGCGATGCGGCGCGCGCTGGCGGATGCGGACAAGGGCCTGGGCTATATGAAGCTCCAGGCCGATGAGGATGCGCTGGAGCACATTGCCTGGGTGTCCAACGGGGACATCCGCAGGGCGCTCAACGCGCTGGAGCTGGCTGCACTCACGACACCGCCTCTGGCGGACGGGACCGTGCACCTGACCCTGGAGGTGGCGGAGGAGTCCATCCGCCGCCCGATTGTCAAAGCCGACGAATCGACCCAGTACGATGTCTTGTCGGCCTTCCACAAGAGCATCCGCGGTTCCAGTGACGCGGCGCTCTTCTGGTTCCTCTATGCCGTCGAGAAGCTCGGCATGGACCCGATGGTATTCCTGCGGCGGCTGATCGCAGCCAGCAGCGAGGACATTGGCCTGGCCAATCCCCAGGCCATGGTGCAGGCGGTGAGCGCACTTGACGCCTACCGCAACAACGGGTGGCCGGAGGCCAAGCTCAATATTGCGCAGGCGATTCTGTTTGCGGTGGAGAGTCCGAAGTCGAACGCAGTGTACACCGCCATCTCCAAGGCGATGGGAGCGATGGACCGGATGCAGTCGGCAGAGGTTCCGCTGCACCTGCGGGATGGCCACTATGCCGGGGCTGTTAAGCTCGGGCATACCGGCTACAAGTACCCGCATGATTACCCGGGGCATTATGTGAAGCAGGACTATCTGCCGGAGGAGCTTAAGGGAGCCGTCTTCTACGAAGCGACAGAACAGGGCAATGAAAGCAAAATCAAGCATAACCAGCAGCTGCGCAGCCAGCAGGATGGGCGGGGAAGACAGCGCTAGTGCTCAGGATTCCATCCGACCAACGTCAATGCAACAGCTAATCTGTCACACCAAAAAGCCATCCGGCTTTCAGGATTATTGCCTGAGCGGGATGGCTTTCTTGTTATAAAAGTTGAACTAACGAAAGATCAGGGATTAGGCAGAAGGGTGAAATGATTCTGGAGAAGCGAAGCGTTCGCCTTTGTTAACGGATTTCTACCCTATTGAAATGCTTAGATCAAGAAATCCGTGAACAACAGCGATCGGAAGAACATTACACCTGGATGCCTTCATCGGTACAATCATTGTTCAAATTTATAGTTATTTTATTTTACATGCTCAGGTTGGGAATAAGGGACCTTCTCCACAACATCAATTGTGCCTCCGCCAAGACATATTTCCCCGTCATAGAACACAACGGCTTGTCCAGGAGTAACGGCTTTTTGTTGTTGGTCGAAGGCTACATGTATCGTGCCGTCCTCGCGTGCGTTGACGGTAACGCCTTGATCTGGCTGGCGGTATCTGAACTTGGCCATGCAGGTTTTGGTGTCCCCGGGCTGTAGGGTGCTGCCATCGATCCAGCTGACCCCGGAGGCAATCAGCCCGGTTGAGTATAGGCTCGGATGCTTATCCCCTTGCACAACATACAGAATATTGCGCTCCAAATCCTTGTCGGCTACGAACCACGGTTCTCCGTTGCCGGACCCCGTTCCGCCGATGCCGAGCCCTTGGCGCTGTCCGAGTGTGTAGTACATTAGCCCGTCGTGCCGGCCCTTCACTTCGCCTGAGGCAATATCCACCATGTCGCCGGATTTGGCAGGCAGATATTGGCTTAAGAACTCGCGGAAGTTGCGTTCCCCGATGAAGCATACGCCAGTGCTGTCTTTTTTCTTGGCCGTGTAGAGACCTGCTTCTTCCGCAATCCGGCGGACTTCAGGTTTAGGCAGGTGACCGATCGGGAACATCGCCTTGGAGAGCTGGTCCTGAGTCAGGGCATTCAGGAAATAAGTCTGGTCTTTGTTGGAATCGACCCCTCTTAGAAGCTGGAAGCTGCCATCTTTCTCCACAACCCGCGCATAATGCCCCGTTGCCACATAATCGGCCCCCAAATCCAGGGCCTTATTGAGGAATTCACCGAATTTAATCTCACGGTTGCACATGACGTCGGGATTCGGCGTCCGGCCGCGCTTGTATTCTTCCAAGAAATAAGTGAATACTTTATCATAGTATTCCTTCTCAAAGTTAACGGAATAATACGGAATATCGATCTGTTCGCATACTCGGCGCACATCTTCGGAATCGGCCTCTGCCGTACAGTGGCCGAATTCATCCGTATCATCCCAGTTCTTCATAAATATGCCTACCACGTCATAACCCTGTTGTTTGAGCAGGAGCGCCGTTACCGAGGAATCCACCCCTCCTGACATACCGACGACTACGCGGGTTTCGCTGTTTGGTTTTGACATGCTGATCACTCCTTAGTTCGTAAATAATGTAAAGATAACAAAAATGTAAATAGCGATTGTTTTCCAAAATCGCTGGAGATATGTTACGATAAGCTGAGGTTAAAGATCGGAATAGGGCGTAAATAAGCTTCTTGAGCAAACACTTTGCTTATAGTGTACCCTGTTTCTAACTTTTACAGGTTCAAAGATCTATTATATAAAGATTATGCGAAAATTGAAAGAGGTGGCTTCTTTGAAGATTTCAACTAAAGGACGCTATGGATTAACAATTATGATGGAACTTGCGGCCAAATTTGGTGAAGGACCAACCTCCCTGAAGAGTATTGCCGAGAAGAACCAGTTATCCGAACATTACCTTGAGCAATTGATTGCTCCGCTACGCAATGCTGGACTGGTTAAGAGTATTCGGGGTGCTTATGGGGGATACATATTGTCTCGCGAGGCTTCTGAAATTACAGCAGGGGATATTATCCGCGTGCTTGAAGGACCGATCTCTCCGGTGGATTTCACTGAGGAAGACGATCCGGCCAAACGTGATCTGTGGCTGCGTATCCGCGATAGCATTGCCGAGGTTCTGGATTCTACAACACTGGATAACCTGGTCAATTTTGAAGAGCAGGGCGCAAAAGAGAACTATATGTTCTACATCTAGTAGAAAATCCTGCGCTGGATTGAACCGCCGATACCAATGGTTGCAAGTGTCACCTATGTATCAGGAACCATCCCGGGTAAACAATTTATCTCAGGTCATTATTTAGGTGAACGAGCCCTCTGTTATCCACTAGAGGGCTTTTTAAGGTCACACAAAGGTCCTAGAAACGATGACCAGAAGAATAAAGAGAACCAAAATCGTGCCTACAGAAGTAAACATTCCTCCACCATGACCTCCTGCTACTTCTCCCTTGTCTGACACCTGCTTTATTCATCTTCAGAAGTACTCATACGTTTCTATGTCCTGGTTTCCCACGGTAAAATTCCCAAATTAAAGGCTGAATCTTAACTCTGTCGTAATAATCAGACTTTTGGCCGATATTAGGAGTGATTTCAACGGGAAAAGTTGAGGCATTAGACACCAAGACTCCCAGGGAGAATTGGTTCCGGTGCCTTTTTACATCATCTTCCCCACGATACCATTCCATAAAAGCCCGCTGTGAGGTAAAGCAAAGCCAGGCAGCTAAGGATGATGAGCGACGTGTAGATAGGGTCTCTGTGTTTTCGAACGGTCTTTTTCATAATTTACCGGACCACCTTTAACCGTGTATTTATTAAGGATAACACCTGAATAATCTTCCAAGTTGCTTCTTTCTTATAAAGTATTGATTTATCCTTTATAATGTGGATACAATAGGATTTTGTGAAATCATAAACAATATGTAAGAATTCCGGGCTGGATATTCTTCATTAAAATAAGGTGGCGTTCAAAAATGAGAAACATTTATTTGGACCATGCAGCCTCTACACCGGTTCATCCTGAGGTGGCGGCTGAAATGCTTCGGGTGATGCAGGGCCAGTACGGCAACGCATCCAGCATACATGCTTTTGGACGGGCAGCCAAAAGAACAGTGAATGGGGCGCGGGATTCTCTCGCTGCCTCTTTGGGCTGCCGGCCGGATGAAGTCGTCTTTACAGCTGGCGGTACGGAAAGTGATAATCTAGCTCTCTTTGGCTCGGTAGCCGTGAGCCATACAGAAGGAAAGCATATTATCACAACAGCCGTGGAGCATCATGCTGTTCTTCATTCTTGTCATGAGCTTGAGAAGAGAGGGTACCGTGTGACTTACCTTCCGGTTGATTCTCATGGAATGGTGTATGCTGATCAGGTTAAGGAAGCCATCACGGATGACACGATTCTGATTAGTGTCATGTATGCCAATAATGAGGTCGGCACCGTGCAGCCGATTCAGGAGATTGGTACCCTAGCTAGGGAGCGGGGGATTGTGTTTCATGTTGACGCAGTACAGGCTCTGGGTTCTCTTGATATTTCATGTTCCGACCTTCCGGTTGATCTCATGAGCTTCTCTGCTCACAAGATAAACGGTCCCCAAGGCATAGGAGCCCTGTATGTGCAACACAATACGAGACTGGAGCCGTTGCTGCATGGCGGACTGCAGGAGAGGAAGCGCCGGGCGGGAACAGAGAATCTGGCGGGTGCCGCAGGTTTTGCCCGTGCTGCGCAGCTTGCCACAGCTGATATTCCAGCGAAGCAAGCTTACGATGAAGGGCTGCGGCGGACTTTTCTTACGGCGCTTGACCAGCACATTGGCAAGGACCGTTATGTTATAAACGGACATCCTACTTCAAGGCTCGCTCACATCCTTAATATCAGCTTTCCTGAGGTCGGAACCGAGACCATGCTTATGAATCTGGATATGGAGGGAATCGCCGCTGCTAGCGGATCAGCATGCACCTCGGGGTCACTGGAACCGTCCCATGTTCTTGAGGCTATGAACATCCCTGAACAGGTTTTGCGGAGCGCGATTCGATTCAGCTTTGGTTTGGGTAATACTAATGAAGAAATGGAATACACCGCCGAAAAAATTGGAACCATTTTAAGCCGTATACGTAATAGAAGATAGGATCTTCGGCTCGGCTTTTTGGCTGCATACTGCAAGCTGTGTATCTATTTCTTTAGTTTAGATACCATAAAGTTTGGCAGGAGGGATCCGGGACATGAAACTTCAAGAGTTGATTGGACTATCAGTATTTGATGTTGAGAACGGCAAGCAAATCGGGAAAGTCCTGGATATTATCCTTAGCAACGACTGGAAGATTGAGGCCATTGAACTGGAGAGCAAAGGCCTGTTCTCAACCAGTGTTAAGGGTGTCCTGTGGGAAGATATCGTCGCTTATGGCGAAGACGCCGTTATGATCCGCAACCAGCAGGCTGTCCGCAAGTTGGAAGCCGAGAATATACAGCTAACGTTTGTCCAAGGCAGCAGTAAACTCAGGGAACTTCCTGTGCTTACGAGTGACGGTGTTATGATTGGGCATATCAGTGATGTTTATTTTGACCAGGAAGTGGGAAATACAATAGTAGGATTGGAAATAAGTGACGGATTTATTTCCGATTTGATGGAAGGCCGCAAATGGCTGCCCTATACTTCAGATATGACGAAGGGCGAGAATGCCGTCATCGTGCCTCCGCTAAGCGAGGAGAGGCTCGAAAAAGGGATTTATACTGCTAACGAATAGGTGTGATACGATGATGAAATGTCCAAATTGCAGCTCGAAAGATATCGGCAAGATTGGCTCCCATCAGTTCTATTGCTGGGGCTGCTTTATTGAATTGACTGTTAACGGAGAGAAAATGTCGGTATACCAGGTCGAAGAGGATGGAACCCTGAGCTCACTCGATGATCTGTTTTTCGGGGAGGAAATGGTTCAGGACTTCCCTCAGATTCATGCGTCCTCTTAATAAATTGCGGATTGCATACATATGGAATCCCTGACGCCGTCAGGCGGCAAAACTCCTTTACTTGGAGCTTTTCCGTCAGACGGCTTTTTGCATCGTTTTTATTTTCTGCCAACTTGTCTTAGTCATCCGATTATTTTCCATCGGGTCAGCATATACTCTTTACGTACAGCCAGTCCGCGTAAGGAGGAGATACATATGGAACCATTCTGGAACAGCAAGGTGTTCCGTTACGGGCTCTGGGTGCTGCTGGGACTGATCATTGTGTATTTCCTGTGGCTGCTGAGACCCGTCATTGGTTCAATTTTTAGTTTCTTGAGAGTTATTTTTGCACCGTTTGTTATCGCACTGATTATTTCTTATATTCTCAATCCGGTAGTTAAGCTGCTTGGGGAACGGAAAGTTCCGCGCACAGCGGCTGTTCTGCTCATCTATGCGGTATTTCTCACCAGCCTTGCGGTTATTCTTGCAAATATGATTCCGATGTTCATGAATCAGCTAGGCGAGCTGAGTGAGCATCTGCCTGAACTGACCCTGCACACACAGCAAATTATGAACAGTTGGGATACTTCGTTCCTGCCGAGCGGTGTCCGGCTCGGGATGAACAACTGGTTCTTTCAATTGGAGCAGAAGCTTGCAGCCGGCATTTCCGATTTCATGAACAACATAGGTGCAACCATCGGAGTGATCTTCAATGCGTTCATCATTCCGTTTCTGATTTTCTATATGCTCAAGGATTTTGAAGTCATGGAACGTATGGTTATTACCTTCCTGCCTCATACACGGCGCAAATCGATTGTATTGCTGATGAAGGAAATTGACGATGCTCTGGGCAGCTATATCCGGGGCCAGCTTCTGGTATGTGTAATTATTGGAACCTTTGCTTACATCGGTTACATGATTATTGGCATGCCTTATGCCCTGCTGCTGGCGAGCGTGGTGGCCGTATGTAACATCATTCCTTATCTTGGACCGTTTCTTGGGGCCGCTCCAGCGGTGCTTATGGCCTCGGTCGTGTCATGGAAAATGGTGCTGATGGTCATTGTGGTGAATTTTATCTGCCAGATGCTGGAGAGCAATGTGATTTCCCCTCAGGTGGTGGGAAGAACGCTGAATATGCATCCGATGCTGATTATATTTGCGCTGCTGGCAGGCGGTGAGATCGCAGGTATTCCGGGACTGATCCTGGCGGTTCCCTGCTTTGCCGTTCTGAAAGTAATTATCCAGCATTTCTATGCTTATTACGTGCGGCGGAAGCCGGTATAAGGGACATTGACAGCTCTGGGCATTGACTTATATACTTGAATGTATATGTCAAATCGTTGATGAGATAAAGTACGTTCAGTTCCGGATTGTTCAGAGAAAAGGTTCCTTTGCTGTTCAAGCTTCATTATTATGGACAGGCAATGGGTGTGAGAGCCTTAATTCCGGTTGTGCCGAAAGCTGATCTCAGAGAGCGGGCCAAACCCGCCGGTGGCTCCGTTACAGCCGTCCAAGGAGATTTTTTTCCGGGGGCCTTAAGGTCAAGGGAAAAGATAACCAGGGTGGTACCGCGAGCTCATCGTCCCTGATATTCAGGGGCGTTTTTTGTTTTTTATTTAATGTTTAGGAGGCTATTCCTTATGAAAGCTAGTGAAATCCGCTCCAAATGGCTGCAATTCTTCTCTTCTAAGGGGCATAAAATTGAACCGAGTGCGTCCCTCGTTCCGCATAACGATCCATCCCTTTTGTGGATTAATGCAGGAATGGCACCGCTTAAGCCTTATTTTGACGGGCGTGTGAAGCCGGAGAATCCACGGCTTGCCAACTCTCAGAAATGTATTCGTACCAATGATATCGAGAATGTCGGCAAAACCCGCCGCCACCACACGTTCTTCGAAATGCTGGGCAACTTCTCCATCGGCGATTATTTCAAGGAAGAAGCGGTAACCTGGGCATGGGAGTTCTTGACTGGAAAGGACTGGATCGGCTTCGATCCGGAGCGCCTGTCTGTTACCGTATATCCGGAGGATACAGAGGCTTACAGGCTGTGGAACGAGAAGATCGGTCTTCCGGCTGAACGGATCGTGAAGCTTGAGGATAACTTCTGGGATATCGGTGAAGGCCCATGCGGACCTTGTACGGAAATTTTCTATGACCGGGGAGAGGCCTATGGGGATCTGTCCGATCCTGAGTGTTATCCAGGCGGAGAGAATGAGCGCTTCCTGGAAGTATGGAACGTAGTATTCTCGGAGTTCAACCATAACAAGGATGGCTCCTATACCCCGCTTCCTAATAAGAATATCGATACTGGCGCAGGGCTTGAGCGCTTTGCATCAATTCTGCAGAACGTGAATTCCAACTTCGATACCGATCTGTTCCAGCCGATTATCGCTAAAACAAGCCAGATCGCTGGCGTTCCATACGGGGTTAACAATGACCATGACGTGGCTATGAAGGTTATCGCTGACCATATCCGGACCGTTTCTTTTGCGGTGGCTGACGGGGTGCTTCCATCTAACGAAGGCCGCGGATATGTTATCCGCCGTCTGCTTCGCCGGGCAGTCCGCTATGGCAAAATGCTCGGCCTTGACCGGCCGTTCATGTTCACTCTCGTTGAAGTGGTGGGTGAAATCATGGGTGCCTACTACACGGATATCATTACCAAGCGTGAATTTATCGAGAAGGTTGTCCGTAACGAGGAGGAACGGTTCCATGAGACCTTGACCGACGGACTGGCCATTCTTGCAAACATCAGCGAGGAAGCTAAGGCAGCTGGCAAGCAGGTCATCAGCGGCCCTGATGCATTTAAGCTGTATGACACTTACGGGTTCCCGCTTGATCTGACTGAAGATTATGCCGCAGAGCATGGTCTTGGCGTGGATCGTGAAGGATTTGAGGCTGCCATGCAGGAGCAGCGCGCCCGTGCACGTGCCGCCCGTCACGAGAATGAGAGCATGAAGGTTCAAGGCGGCGTGCTCGCAGATTACACGACTAAAACCGAATTCGTTGGTTATAATGAGCTTGTTGCTGAATCCAAGATCGCCGCAATTATTGTCGGTGATGCTTTTGCCGATGTGGTGTCTGAGGGCGAGTCCTGTCAGATTATTCTTGAGAAGACTCCGTTCTATGCGGAAAGCGGCGGTCAGGTTAGCGATAAAGGCGTCATCCGCGGCGATGCCGGAAACGCCAGAGTGGAAGGGCTCTACAAAGCTCCGCACGGGCAGTTTGTGCATATCGTGAAGGTGGAGTCTGGAGAACTTCGGACCGGAGATACCATTGTCGCTGAAGTGGACCGCGGATTAAGAAGTGATATTATCAAGAACCATACGGCGACACACCTGCTTCACAAAGCGCTTAAAGAGACGCTTGGCGAGCATGTGAACCAAGCTGGCTCTCTGGTAGAACCGGGCCGTCTGCGGTTTGACTTCTCCCATCTGGGCAGTATCAGCCCTGAAGAGCTCACGGAAATTGAACGCCGCGTGAATGAGCAGATCTGGAACAGCCTTGACGTTATTATTGAGCTGAAGCCGATTGATGAGGCTAAAGCCATGGGAGCTATGGCTCTGTTCGGCGAGAAATACGGAGATATTGTCCGTGTGGTTCAAGTCGGCGGATACAGTCTCGAGCTGTGCGGTGGATGTCATGTGGAGAACACATCCCAGATCGGTCTGTTCAAGCTGGTTAGCGAAAGTGGGATCGGCTCTGGCGTTCGCCGGATTGAAGCGGTAACCGGCCGTCAGGCTTATGAATATATGGATACTCAACTGGAGCTGCTTAAGCAGGCGGCTGCCTTGTTGAAGTCAAATGTGAATGAAGTGCCTAAGCGTCTTGAAGGCCTTCAACAACAGATGAAGGAACTGAGCCGTGAGAACGAATCACTTCAGGCTAAGCTCAGCGGTATTGAGGCCGGGGCACTTACCAGCCAGGTTCAAACCATTGGCAGCACCCAGCTGCTGGCTGCCCGGGTTCAGGCAGGAAGTATGGACGTTCTAAGAACAATGGCGGATGAATTAAAGCTCAAGCTGCCTGAGGCTGTACTTGTGCTCGGCGCAGTCGTAGAGGATAAAGTGAATTTCGTGGTTGCAGTACCCCAGCAGGAAGTGAAGCGCGGGCTGCACGCCGGCAAGCTTGTGAAAGAGCTGGCAGCGCTGTGCGGCGGCGGCGGCGGCGGCCGTCCGGATATGGCTCAGGCCGGAGGTAAAGACGCTTCCAAGCTGGACGAGGCGCTCAAGCTGTCCGAGCAATTGGTTCGGGCATCCGCAGAGTAATATTCCATAATCAGGATGATTCTTCCCTCAAATATTTCCTTATGGGAGCCTGAATATGTTATAGTTAAGGAGGCAGGCTGCACGGCTTGCAATTTCCCGCGGGCAAATGTTCGTAGAAGTGAGGTGTCATCTTGGACTCCATGGATAAAACAGTCAAGTTCAACGTCAAAGGCGATGAGCATGAGGCTTCGGCACAGGAAATTCTATTGTCGGTATATGAAGCACTGCAGGAGAAGGAATATAATCCGATTAACCAGATTGTCGGTTATTTATTGTCGGGTGACCCCGCATATATACCGCGTCACAACAATGCGAGAAGTTTGGTTCGGAAGAAAGAGCGGGATGAACTGATTGAGGAACTGGTCAGATATTATTTGGCCGGCCACAAGTAGGAAGAACGCTCCGTTTCCCGCAGAAATAGGAGATCAGCAATGAGGATATTAGGTTTGGACTACGGGGACCGCAGAATCGGTGCAGCCGTAAGCGATACTTTCGGCTGGACGGCCCAGGGGCTGGAGACTATTGAGCGCCGGGGCGACGAATCTGAACTGAAGCGGATTGCCGGGCTTGTGAAGGAATATGAAGCCGAGGAAATCGTCGTCGGACTTCCGAAGAACATGAACGGCACAGTGGGTCCCCGTGGGGAGATTTGCATAGAGTTTGCTGAGAAATTACGGCAGGTTCTTGGTTTACCGGTTCACCTTTGGGATGAGCGGCTAACAACCGTCTCTGCACAGCGGACGCTGCTTGAGGCTGATGTCAGCCGAAAAAAACGCAAACAGGTCGTGGATCAACTGGCCGCGACGCTGATTTTGCAAAATTTCTTGGATTCTAAGAGCAAAAGGTGAGGGTGATGGCAAATGGCTAACGATCGCATGAATAACGAAGAAGAACCGGAAATTATCTACATCCCTGATGAAGAGGGAAATGAAGAGGAATTCGAAGTGATTATGAAATTCGAAGTGGATGGTTCTGACGCAAAGTATATGATGGTCGTACCGCTTGACTCTGAAGAGGCAGACGAAGACAGCGAAGAAGTGTACGCTTTCCGTTATGAGGAAGATGGCGATGATCTGAAGCTGTTCACAATCGAGAGCGACGAAGAGTGGGAGATTGTTGAAGAAACATTCAACACACTGCTTGACGAGCTGGGTGGTGAGGAAGAGCATGACTGAGTACTCGGCTGAACATGTGGTTTGGAGTTCCCGTGTAAGGGAAGCCTTTGGACCTGTGGTTGAGCTTCATGATGAGAAAGGTCGTACCTCCTATTACCGGGTTGAGAAGGAATTTGATATCGCGGGTCAAGCCTATGCGGTGCTTCTGCCTGATGAGGATGGTAAGCCAGCTGAGCCTGAAATCCTGAAGATCATGACGTCACAAGATGGCAATCTTGAACTTGTAACGATTGATGACGATGATGAGTGGGAGAACGTATCGGAGCTTTATGATGAGCTGACTTTTCCTGAGTAAAATCCAGTTCTCTTTTTCTGATTGATCAGGGTCCTGCTTTGTTATAGCATTACTACAAGAAGAGCGGCATTCACCGCTCTTTTTGTATGGTATTATAGAGGGAGTTGAACAGCTTGAGTAAATTCAGGAGACGGTTCGCCGTCATAGTTCTTGCACTCGTGTTCATCATAGGTGGGGCAGCCGTCTATGCATATATTCAAATGCGTCCTGTCAGCTCTTCAGGTGCAGACATCAAGATTAACATCCCGGAAGGCAGTGGCACTTCCCTGATTGCGGATCAACTGCAGCGGGAGGGTATTATTAAAAATGCGCTATTGTTCAAGGTCTACTTGAAATATAAGTCAGAAGGCTCAAGGTTCCAGGCCGGTACTTATGCATTAAGCCCGAGCATGACTTATGATCAAATCATCGGGAAGTTAAATCATGGCGATGTCGTGAAAGTGGACATGGTCCATTTCACGATTCCTGAAGGATATACGGTTATGCAGATGGCGGACCGGCTTAGCGGAGAAGGGATTGTAGATAAGGCTCAATTCCTTAAACTCGCTAAAGACCCTTCGGGTATCGAGCTTCCTCTGCTGAAGGAAATCCCATCGCAGCCAAAGCAGCTGTACAGGCTTGAAGGCCTTCTGTTTCCGGAGACCTATGAACTGAAAAAGGGCAGCAGCGAGCAGGAGATCATGACCCGGATGCTGGAGGAGCTTCAGTCCAGGCTTGATGAAATCCCGGACTGGCATCTGAAGCTGCAGATGAGGAAGATGTCTTTGACGGAGGTGCTTACCGTAGCTTCCCTGATTGAGCGGGAGGTTGTGGTGGACAAGGAGAGAAAGCTGGTTGCTAGTGTCATCTATAACCGTCTGAAGAAGGGCATGAAGCTGGAAATTGACGCGACCATTCAGTATCTGCTTGGAAAGCCGAAGGAGCGCCTGCTTAACAGTGATTTAAGGAAAGTGGACAGCCCTTATAACACATACCTGTATAAAGGTCTTCCGCCGGGTCCGATCGCGAGTCCAAGCCTTAAGTCCATCGAGGCCGCACTGGAGCCGGATACCTCGGATTATCTATTTTACGTAACCAAGAAAGATGGTTCCCATGAGCACTTGTTTGCCAAGACCTATGCTGAACATTTGAAGAATATCAAGATAAGCAAGACAACAGCTAAATAATAACTGAGGTGTATGAAGTGAACGGAAACAAACCTGAGCTTCTCGCCGCCGCCGGTTCTCTTCGCGAGGTTGAAGCGTATATTGCCTCCGGAGCCACAGCGGTACTGATTGGCGAGGACAAATTCGGAATGAGATTGCCCGGAAGTATGACGTTAACCGAGATAGAAGAGGCTGTACGTATCGCACATGACAGACAGGCAAAGGTGTATGTTAGTCTAAACAACCTGATGAGTAATGAGATTTTGGGAGAGCTTCCAAGCTATGTAGAAGCGCTGGCCGCAGCAGGCGTGGATGCAGTTGAATTTGGCGACCCGGCTGTGCTTCGTGCAGTGAACCAGCATGCTCCAGGAATTAAACTCCACTGGAATGCGGAAATGACCTCTACTAACTATGCCACAGCCAACTATTGGGGCTCCAAGGGTGCTTCACGGGTTGTTCTGGCGAGAGAACTGAACATGGATGAATTGACTGGAATGAAACCTCATTTGCAGGTGGAGGCTCAGGTTCAGGTGCACGGAATGACGAACATCTACCATTCCAAACGCAGGCTGGTCCGGAGTTATATGACCCATCAAGGGCGGCCGGTTGAAGGTGAGAATCTTGGCCTGGAGCGGGGGCTCTTCCTGATTGAGGCCGAACGCAAGGAAGAGAAGTTCCCGATCTATGAAGACATTAACGGTACGCATATCATGAGCTCGGATGATATCTGCATCCTTGAGGATCTGCATATCCTGCTTGAAGCCGGATTGGACAGCTTGAAGATTGAGACTCTTCTTAAGCCAATGGACTATAATTGTAAGGTTATTCAAATATACCGCACAGCCATGGATGCATACTTCCAAGATCCAGAGGGTTATGAGTTCCAAGAAGAATGGCTCGATGCCATTAGGGAAGTTCAGGACCCTGAACGTGAATTGTCGTTTGGATTCTTTTACAAAGAACAGGTCTACTAAGGGGGAACGAATATATGCCTACAACACAGCAGCATAAACCGAAATATACAGGCAAACGGTACCGCTTGGACAAGCCTGAACTGCTTGCTCCGGCGGGAAATCTGGAGAAGCTGAAATTTGCGATCCATTACGGGGCGGATGCCGTCTATATTGGGGGGCAAAAGTACGGACTACGCTCTAATGCGGATAATTTTAGCTTTGAAGAAATGCGTGAGGGTGTTGAATTCGCGAAGAAATACGGGGCTAAAGTTTTTGTCGCAACAAATATTTATGCCCATAACGAAGATATTGCCGGGATTGAGGAGTATTTGCGCAATCTGGAGGAAGTAGGGATCTCGGCGATTATTGCGGCTGATCCAATTATTGTGGAGACCGCAAAGCGGGTGGCTCCGGGTCTTGAGGTTCACTTAAGCACCCAGCAGTCTACGGTCAATTGGCAGGCTGTGCAGTTCTGGAAGGAAGAAGGACTGCCGCGTGTTGTGCTTGGCCGTGAGACGAGCCTTGAAGAAATCGCGGAGATCAAGAATAAGGTGGATATCGAAATCGAGGCCTTCATCCATGGGGCTATGTGTTCATCTTATTCGGGACGCTGTGTGCTGTCGAACCATTTCACGGACCGTGACTCCAACCGGGGCGGCTGCTGCCAGTCCTGCCGTTGGAAGTATGACCTGTTTGAAGACGGCCGGAGTGAACAGGTATGGGTATCCGAGGAAGAAGCGCGGGACAGCAAAGTGCTGCAGCAATTTAACTTGGGTGTGAACCAGTTTCCTCTCTTTGAGGAGCAGGATAATGCCTTTACCATGTCCTCCAAGGATTTGTGCATGATTGCCCATATTCCGGACCTCATTGATGTGGGGGTGGACAGCTTCAAGATCGAAGGTCGAATGAAGTCCATTCACTATGTGGCCACGGTTGTTAATGTCTACCGTCAAGCCATTGATTCCTATATGGCTGATCCCGAGAATTACGTGCTCAAGCCGGAATGGATCGAAGAAATGAACAAAGCTGCTAACAGACCTTTGAATACGGGCTTCTTCTATGACACTCCTGATCATGAGGATCATATCTATGAACCGGAAGAGAAAGCCGCTCCTTACGATTTCGCTGGTCTGGTTCTGGAGTACGATGAGGAGAGCGGTATAGCGCTTATTCAGCAGCGCAACCACTTTAAGCCAGGGCAGGAAATTGAGTTCTTCGGGCCAGGCGGCTCCGCGTTTAAGATGACGGTAGGGCAGATTTGGGATGAACAGGGCGTAGAACTTGCGGCTGCGCGGCATCCTTTACAGCGGATTCGCATGAAAGTGGACCAGCCCGTCCGTTATTTTGACATGATGCGTAAAAAGAAGTAAAGCTCTTTGTAAATAACCCTCCATCTTTTTAAGATGAGGGGTTATTTTTTTCCAAAACCTGCCGATATAAAAGATAAGATTCTGTGGATTGCAGCCTTCTCTTAATTTAGGAAAATAGTTACAATTAAATTGAGAAAAAGAAAGCGTTATGATACTATCAGTAAGAAAATAGTGGTAGGCCTGGAATCCTAATCTTATGACTTTATTACGAAACTGGCGGGGGAGCGATCATGAATTTAGTTCCAAAGAAGGATAACAACGAAAAGACTGCAAAAAAATTCGGGAAAGAGCAGTTAACTGGGCTTGGTAAGAAAGCGGTTACGAGTATAGGTAACGTGAAGCTGGGTGCGGTAGACCCGTCCAAGTCCGTAGGTGTTAGGCTGTTTCTGATTTTCTTTGTAGCTATTATGTTTTTTGTACTAACTCTGGGAATTCTATCTTATCAAATGGCCAAGAATACGATTGAGAATACGGCAAAAGATGCAAACCAGCAGACGATCATTCAAACATCTGAGAAGCTCGATATTGTGCTGAAGCAGTATGAAGATGGGCTTCAACAGGCTTATCTTGACCCGGATATTCAAAAAGCGATGATGGCCATCGGGTCAGACTCCGTTGGGGATTACGACCGCTATGCTCTTAACAATACCATCTCCAAGAAATTCGGAACCTGGGCATTCTCTACAAATGGAGTGCAGGGGGTATATGTAATTCCTTCGGACGGATCTTTCAAAGGAATTGGTGCGGGTACAGTTGACCAGGAGCTGCTTACTGACTTCAGTAAGAGATACTCCAGCAAGGATTTCCAAGAGAGAGGGTCAGCCAAATGGCGGAGAGTGGATCCAGGCACATTAACGACCGGTGAACCTGTATTCCGTGTGATTAAGACGATGACCACAATTGGAGGGGGAAGCAAAAGCTATTATCTTATTGCAGATATCAAGACTCAAATCCTCTCGGATCAGCTGAAGAAGATTGATCTTGGTGATGATGCCGAGCTTCAAATTTTAGCACCGGATGCTACGGTAGTTGCTTCATCCAATATAAAGAACAACAGTAAGAAGACTGAATTCACCTCGCTCGCAGTACAAAAAGAGAACTCGGGAAGCTTGTTCACCAAGGACGTGGCAAACCAGTCGGTGCTTGCCGTTTATAGCACCCAGGCCTCTTCAGGGTGGAAGCTGCTTGGCGTTGTGCCTACCGGCAATTTGACTAAGGACGCCAAAGGCATTCTTGTATCCACCTTTATTTCGGCCTTTGTCGTAGCCATAATTGCCATTCTGATTGGGGTTTGGATGGTCAGAATGATCGCAAGACCTCTGGGGAATATGAAGGATCTGATGCAGGAGGGAGCTAAGGGCAATCTGAGCGTTCGTGTGGCTCATAAATCCAAGGATGAAATTGGCCAGCTTGCCGCGAGCTTCAACCTGATGATGGAGCAGATTACCGAGCTTGTGAAGCAGACGAATGTATCAGCCCAGGAAGTGCTGGATACAGCCAAGGATCTAACTCTTGCATCGGACAAGACGGCTCTCTCAGCCAAAGAGATTGCGATTGCTACTGAGGAAATCGCCAATGGTGCAGGGAGTCTGGCGAATGAGGCAGAACGCGGCAACAGTCTTTCTGAGAATATTCTCAACCAGATGAATATTGTTATTGAGGCCAACAAGTCGATGCAGGTATCGGCTAAAGAGGTAGAGAAGTCCAGCCATTTAGGTACAGAATACTTGAACACTTTGCTGAACAAGACCAATTCGACCTCTGAGATTACGCATGCATTAAGTCAAAAGGTAGATTCCTTGAAGAACAGCACGTCCTCCGTTCTGAAAGTGCTGGAGGTCATGCAGAATATTACGAAGCAGACCAATATACTTTCTCTTAACGCCACCATTGAGGCGGCTAGAGCAGGTACAGCCGGACGCGGATTCATGGTTGTTGCGGATGAGATTCGCCAATTGGCTGAACAGTCGCGGCAGTCGATCACGATGGTCGCTGACATTACGGATCAAATTCAGGAAGAGATGAATCAGACTGTCAAAGCTCTGGCTGCAGCCAATCCGCTGTTCGCGGAGCAGATCAGCTCGGTGAAGGAAACCAATGAAATCTTTATCTCGGTACAGCAGCAAATGGAGAACTTCTTGAACCATCTTGGCTCGGTAACCGAATCCATCGAGACGCTGAATGAATCGCAGGCAGTTCTCTCCGATGCCATGGGTAATGTAAGTGCGGTGGCTGAAGAATCATCGGCTACCTCTGAGGAAGTGGCTTCGCTAAGTAATGAACAGCAGAGCGTGGGAGAACAACTTGTCCTACTGTCAAATAAACTGAGCAACGTCTCCAATGGATTGAAGGAATCTTTGTCTAAGTTCAGAATAGAGTAGTACAAGGCAGCTATCCATTCGGATAGCTGTTTTTTTGTTGTTTTTGCAGCAGTAGGGGTGTGAGAGGTTATGTCCCAGGAAATAATATATGTACTCAAAGCTTAGAGATAAAATGAACTTTAGAATTTACCTATCTCAGCTTCGATCCCAAGTGATTCTGAAGAAGCGGAGCGTCCGCCTTTGTCTCCGAAATGCCCCTACTTGGATATCTAGTTCAAGCATTTCGGAGACAACAGCGGCCTTAAAGAACACTCGGCATCGCAGCGCCCCATAAGGGTAACCTTAATAAGTTCATTTTATATAGATTCAGAACTTTTATTTCCTTGGAGGGCTTCTAGCATGACTGTGCTGCACAAAAAGCGAATATTATATATTTTAATTGCCTTAAGCGGCGTGTTCTTATTGTTAGCCATTCGGCTGGCTTATGTCCAGTTCACCTCGAATCGGGATCATTGGACAGCCGGGGGACACAGTCTTAATGAGATGGCAGTACGTCAGCGTGAAAGAGGGATTGAGCTTGATCCGGGGAGGGGACACTTTACGGATCGTAAAGGCCATCTCCTGACCGGCCAAGTCATATGGACGCCCGTGTTATTCCCAGTGGGTGTCAAGCCGGACCCTAAATCTCTTGGGAAACTGGCCGCATTGCTTCATACGGATCCTGCAGTCTTAACCAGAAAGTGGGCGAACATAAAACAACCTGTTCCATGGAAAGATAGCAAGAGCGGGGAACCGCTTAACTTATCAGCTGCCGATTTACAAACCTTGTCCGGACTAAAAATTGCCGGATTGGAAGCGCTGCCGATAGTCAGAAGATACAAGGCGGGTCCTTCTGGCAGGCAATGGCTTGGTTTTGTCTCCGAGCAGCCGGACACGATTAAGGGACTTTTCTCCCGAAACGGCATGGCTCATCCGCTGCCCCTTAATTTGAAAGTAGGGGGGGCTGGCCTTGAGAAGACCATGGATTCTTTTCTTAGGAGAGCCGAAGCAACAACAGCCTATGTGGTAGTAGACGGGAAAAAGAGACCGATTGAGCAGATCGGGAGCCGGATCACAGGTCCTCAAAGTCCTTATTATCCTCTTCAAATCCGCACAACGATCGACTCGGATATCCAGTTCATGGTGGAGGATTTGACCGAACGGATGGGGATGAAAGAAGGCGCAGTGGTGATCCTGGATGTCCGAAATGGAGATATTGTTGCCATGGTTTCCAAACCTTTTTACGATCCAAACCGTATTAATTTAAAAGGGGAGCAGTGGGGAAATCGGGCGGTTAAAGCTTACACCCCAGGTTCAATTTTTAAGACCGTGATTGCCGCTGCCGCGTTGGAGTCACAAAGTGCAAGTCCGGATGAAAAGTTCGTATGTAAAGGAGATTATGGGAAATATCATCTTTCGTGTTGGAAAGAAGGAGGACATGGTGAAATCAGCTTCGAGAAGGGTTACGCTAATTCCTGTAACACCGTGTTTGCAGCTCTGGGCGAGCGCCTTACGGCTTCACAGATTGAAGCAGCGGCATTAAGTCTGGGCATAGGCCGGCGTGTTGGGTGGCAGGAGAAGATGTTTCTGGGGGCTGACGATTTAAGGCCCTTGGACCAGGAGGAAGCGGGAGCCATATTTTCAGGCAAAAGGGGAATTCCCGATCAGGGCACCCGTGCCCAGAGTGCGATCGGCCAGAGGGATGTGCTCGTGACTCCGCTGCAGGCAGCGAATCTTGTAGTCACACTTCTTCATGACGGGACCGTTCTGGCCCCGCGGCTGGTAAGTGAGATTCGGTATGCTGACGGAAGTATGCTTGCCGAACTTCCACCCCATCGTTCCCCTGCGACTGCAGGAACCATATCCCCACGAACAGCCCGAACACTGCTTCAGTGGATGCGTGAGGTTGTAACTGAGGGAACCGGGAGATCTACTCTTGATGCCCGGTGGGAACTGGCAGGCAAATCAGGCACGGCTCAGGTATTGCGGGGAGGGAAGGAACTTAATGATCAATGGTTTATCGGTTATGGTCCTGTGAAGAGTCCGAAATACGCCGCCGCTGTCCTTGTTCAAAGCAAGAATCCCGGTGCCCGGCACGAGGCTACACAAATGTTTCGGGAGTTAATGCAGATGCTCGCAAAAAAACTCGCCTAAATCTTAACATCATATGATAAAATAGATTAGATGCAAGGATTGTGGTGATTAGAAAAGTGGGGAGAGCGACATGGAGACTTTACTGCTGTGGTTATTCTACATTTCTACGTTGTATGCCTTCATACCGGGAATAATCAGCCGCATGTTTGGATTTCGTGTCTTCAGAAGAGGTAAGGGGGAGCATCATTTCGCTCTTACTTTTGATGATGGGCCTGATCCGGTATACACTCCTCAGCTGTTGGACTTACTCAAGAAATATAATGCGAAGGCAACGTTCTTCGTGGTAGGTTCCAATGCTGAGAAGAATCCGGAAATTGTTAAAAGGATGTATGAGGAGGGCCACCTGATTGGCATTCATAACTACATCCATAAGACAAATTGGCTGATGCGACCAGGCACGGTAAAGAAACAGATTCTTCGGACGGATAAGATTATACATGACGTGACGGGATTCAATACGCATTATTACAGGCCACCTTGGGGAATCGTCAACCTGTTTGATTTCTCCAAGAAGAATGATATCCAAATTGTTCTTTGGTCCTCGATGTTTGGCGACTGGAGATACAAGCTTGGTGCAGATGAGCTGGCCCGAAGAATGCTTAAGAAGCTTGCGCCTGGTGAAGTGTTCCTGCTTCATGATTGCGGGGCAACGCTCGGAGCCAATGCTGAGGCTCCAATGAATATGTTGATTGCTCTGGAAAGGGTATTGATTGAAGCCAAGAGCCGGGGATTAAGCAGCATACGGATTGACGAGATGATTGCGGAGTCAGGAGGAGCGAAGGTGGTCAGCTCGCAGCCTCTGAGCAAATCTCTGGCTAAGACAGTCAAGCCATCCTGGTTCAAACGTTCAATTGTCTACTTATGGCTGCTATGGGAAAAGATCTTCCACCTGATTTTTCAGTTGGAGACAACAAACAGCCAAGACCCTGTTTTTCATTTCCGGCTTCGCACTTACCATGGGGAACCTGTAGAGATGAAGGATGGAAATACACTGGAGAACGGTGACCAGATCGTTGAACTTCATTTCGATAATAAGAAGTTATACGACATAGGTTCGAGGGCCAAATCATCGATGCATATAGCGATTCAGATGATTCGCGCGGTGGAGAAAACACTGCCTGAACTGGCCCGGTACATTCAGGAGCATCCTGAGGTGATGAATGCTAAAGCTTTATATGGAGTAAGTTTGATTAATCGGGGGCCTGAACAGTTTGGATTCACGGTTAAGGACCTTCCCAAAGGTTTATTTGCGAAATCATCGACATTGTATTTGAAATTATTAATGCGAGTTATTCATCCTGCCGGTCAGCAGCGGATCAAACGCCATTCGGAGCAGATGGTACCGAAGCTGATTGTTATGCCAGTTAGCCTGCTGCTCAGTCGTTACGCGGTCAGCGGATCCCATCGTCAAATGAATGAAGCAGAACCGAATCCGGCGGAGCCTGGAATTGAAGGCAGCGACATGGTGCTGGCCAAATAAACCAAACAAGAGGCTGTCTTTAACGTCATTATAATGGCGAGAGACGGCCTCTTGTTATTTGTGTTAACAGGGAATATCCCCATAACAAACAACTGGCGCTGCAGGTATCAAACCTGCAGCGCCAGTTTGTTAGGAACCCAAATGGTTGAGTTCCATCATAATTATGGTGATTCAAATATTAAATCTTCATCACGCCACCGTTGCTTGCATTGGTTACGAGCTTGGAGTAGCGGGCAAGATAGCCGGTTTTAACTTTCGGCTCGAAGCCTTTCCAATTCGCTTTGCGTGCTGCCATTTCTTCCTCGCTGACGTGCAGTTCAATTTTGCGGTTATTCAGATCCAGCTCGATGATATCCCCATCTTCAACAAAGGCGATCGGACCGCCTTCTGCAGCCTCCGGAGAAATATGCCCGATGCTAATGCCGCGGGAAGCGCCGGAGAAGCGTCCGTCGGTGATAAGACCTACCTTGGCGCCAAGTCCCATACCTGCGATTTGGGAAGTTGGAGCGAGCATTTCCGGCATACCCGGTCCGCCCTTAGGTCCTTCATAGCGGATAACAACCACATGGCCTTCTTTTACCTTGCCATTCGCAATTCCTTCCAGAGCTTGTTCCTGGGAATCGAAGCAGATGGCTGGGCCTTTATGGTAGCCGCCAACGGAAGGATCAACCGCGCCAACCTTGATAACGGAGCCCTCCGGTGCCAGGTTGCCGTATAGGATAGCCAGACCGCCGCGCTCGGAATGCGGATTGTCAATGGCATGAATAACTTCAAAGTCTTTGATTTCAGCGCCTTCCACATTCTCACGAAGCGTCTTGCCTGTAACCGTGATACGGTCGCCGTGGATAGCGCCCGGCTTTTTCAGAAGCTCGTTGATTACCGCACTAACTCCGCCTGCCCGGTGTACGTCTTCGATGAAATGGTTAGAAGCCGGTGCCAGTTTTGAGATATGAGGAACGCGGTTGGCTACTTCATTAATGCGCTCAAGCGGATAGTCGATGCCTGCTTCCTGGGCAAGAGCGAGGGTATGGAGAACGGTATTAGTTGAACCCCCCATAGCCATATCCAGAGCAAAAGCGTTGTCGATCGCTTCCTCGTTCACAATATCGCGAGGCTTGAGGTCCATCTTGACCAGCTCCATAAGCTGCTTCGC
This sequence comes from Paenibacillus sp. J22TS3, assembly GCF_018403205.1. Lineage (NCBI taxonomy): Bacteria > Bacillati > Bacillota > Bacilli > Caryophanales > Paenibacillaceae > Paenibacillus > Paenibacillus sp. J22TS3. The sequence goes on along the minus strand of NZ_BOSF01000001.1, from coordinate 1,152,670 downwards.
AGATTCACGAACGAAATCGCGACGTTCTTCCGATACGGCAAGAATCGTACCGTTGCCCGGAAGAGCGAGACCAAGCGCCTCAGCCAGACAGTTCATGGAGTTGGCGGTGAACATTCCTGAACACGAGCCACAGGTTGGGCAGCCGAACTGTTCCAGCTCCAGAAGTCCTTTGTCGTCAATCTTGCCGGCTTGATACGCACCAACACCTTCAAATACGGATGTAAGCGACAATTTGTTCCCTTTGCTGTCCACGCCAGCTTTCATTGGACCGCCGCTGACAAAGATAGTGGGAATATTAACGCGCAGCGCGCCCATCAGCATTCCCGGTGTGATCTTGTCACAGTTCGGAATGCATACCATGCCGTCGAACCAGTGTGCGGAGACCACGGTCTCCAGGGAGTCAGCAATGATCTCACGGCTTGGAAGGGAGTAGCGCATGCCGATATGGCCCATTGCGATACCATCATCGACTCCAATTGTATTGAATTCAAAAGGTACGCCGCCGGCTTCGCGAATTGCTTCCTTCACGATTTTGCCAAATTCCTGCAGATGGACGTGTCCTGGTACAATATCGATATAAGAGTTGCACACCGCAATAAACGGTTTATTGAAATCTTCTTCCTTTACTCCTGCAGCGCGCAGCAAGCTGCGGTGAGGAGCACGGTCAAAACCTTTTTTAATCATGTCTGAACGCATTTTGGCTGCCATGATGTCGTCGTCCCCCTGATTCTAAATATATTTTAAGAATGTAATCCGCTAAAGCTTTATATCACAGTCTATCATATGTATATTGATTTTTCTAGCAAATCCGGAAGGTTGGCGCCCGAATATAAAAAGCTGACATCCTCCCCCGTTGGGAGTCCAAATGTCAGCCTGAATTGGAAAAGTGCTTTGACTTGTCCGAGTATGGGATATGGGGAAACTTGAAACTTACTTGGTTGATTTGCTGCGGGCTTCTCCGCCTTTTTTGCCAATTTGCCGGTAGAACTCCTTGTCGTGGGAGCCGGATGTAGCTTCCCCGCCTTTTTGTCCAATCTCCTGATAGAACTCACGGCTGTGATTCCTGGAGGTGGCTTGTCCACCTTTTTGTCCAATCTCCTGGTAAAATTCTTTACCGTGATTTTTGGCTGTAGCTTCGCCTCCTAGACGTCCTGCTTCTTCACGACTCAGCTTACCTTTGTTGTTACGTGCCATCAAAAATCACTCCTCATAATATAGTTAGTTACTGTGCGTTATGTTGTAATTACCACTTTTCTGGTAACTGAAACATAAAATCCTTAAAAATGGAAAAAGTATTTTAGTTTGAAAATCTTATCTTTATCTCCATGCTGTAAGCGCTGTAAAATAGATATATCAATTTTGATAGGAGGCATGGTTGTGCCTGTAATCCGTGTGGCTGGTCACAAGCTGCCCATTGCAGCCATTTTATTTGATAAGGACGGTACACTCCTGGATTTCATGAAGCTGTGGGGGATTTGGGCTGAGATGGTAACCCGGCAGATGAAAATGAGGGTTCAAGAACTGAACGGCACTCTTCTTGGAGGAGACGAAGGACTGCTCGGCACCTGTCTTGATGAGAATGGAAAGGTAACCGGGTATGATAGAACAGGCCCTCTTGCCATGGGATCAGAGGAGGAGACGCTTGGGCTGCTTGCCTGGCAGCTCTACCAGGCAGGTGTTCCTTGGAACGAGGCCATCGTCAGGGTCAGGGAGATTTCAGCGGCTGCCATGCAGGCTGCAAAAAGAGAGGGGCAGGCTCAGCCTATGGCAGATCTCATTCCCCTGCTTGAGAAAGCCAGGGAGCTGGGAATCCGGCTCGGGGTGGTGACCACCGACGGATCAGGGAATGCCAGGGAGCATCTGCGTGCCATGTCCATCGAGCGCTATTTTGGCAGCGTCGTAGGGCATGACCAGGTACGGAGAGGAAAGCCTGCACCCGATATGGTTCGGCTGGCCTGCCGGGAGTTAGGCGTACTGCCTGAACAGTGCGTAGTCATCGGAGACAGCAATGCCGATATGCAGATGGGGAAATCTGCCAAATCTGCGCTGACGATCGGTTATTCACAAACCGCTGACGAGGGAGCTTATCTTACCGATGCCGATGTCCGGATCACAAGTTATACGCAAATCTCTTTGGAGCCGGATACATGAATAAGGGACAAAACTTCATTATAACGATGAAATGAACTTGGAAGTGGAGGCGATGAGCATGAATGAGCATCAGTTGGAAACCTTAACCGAATGGATCAACGACAGCAGACAGATTGTATTCTTTGGCGGAGCGGGAATCTCCACGGAAAGTGGGATTCCGGATTTCCGCTCGGCTGCAGGGATTTATCAGATGGAAGTGAACTCTCCATATTCACCTGAAGAGATTCTGAGCCGGCAGTTCTTTGACCGTCATCCTGAAGTGTTCTACGATTTCTACAAATCTAAAATGCTGCACCCTGAAGCGGCCCCGAATCCGGCACACCGGCTGCTGGCGGCTCTTGAGCGGGAAGGAAAACTGGATATGATCATCACCCAGAATATTGACGGACTTCATCAGCAGGCAGGCAGCACACGGGTGCAGGAATTGCACGGTTCCATTCACCGCAACCACTGTCTGGACTGCGGCAAATTCTTCGCCCTTTCGGACATTATGGGAAGTAAGGACATAGTCCCCTGGTGTGCGGCTTGCGGCGGGGTTATTAAGCCGGATGTTGTCCTCTACGGGGAGATGCTGGATGATAAAGTCATTCATGAGAGCATAGAGGCCATAGAGAAGTCGGATCTTCTAATAATTGGGGGGACCTCTCTGACCGTTCATCCGGCAGCCGGATTAGTGGGTTACTTCGGTGGGAGCCGCAGTGTGCTGATCAATATTTCTACAACGCCTTATGATCACAAAGCGGGCCTGCTGGTCACCGAACCTATCGGTGCAGTGATGGCTGAAGTTGCCGCCCGTTTGAATTTGACGATTTAATTAAGGAGCAGCGAATAAATAAAACTTCAAGGGCTGAGAAAACGGTTTCTTGCCAAAGCGGCAGTGAAGGACTATGATCTAGTTTATAAGGAATGAATAAGAATTCAATTTGTTCAGGATTGTAAGTGAGCTTACCAACAGAAAGGTAGGAGAAAAGCATGGTATACACTGCATCTGAAGACCGCTATAAGAGCATGAAATATAACCGTGTAGGCCGATCGGGCCTGAAGCTTCCGGCGATTTCTCTTGGTCTTTGGCATAACTTTGGCGGCGTGGATAAATTTGAGAACGGCCGCGAGATGATTTTAAGGGCGTTTGATCTCGGGATTACACATTTTGACTTAGCCAATAACTACGGCCCGCCTCCAGGATCCGCGGAAGAGATGTTTGGGCAGGTGCTGCGCAAGGATCTTAGTCCTTACCGTGACGAATTGGTCATCTCCTCCAAGGCCGGATATTATATGTGGCCGGGACCTTACGGGGAGTGGGGTTCGCGAAAATATCTCGTTGCAAGCATCGATCAGAGTCTGAAGCGGATGGGACTCGACTATGTGGATATTTTCTATTCACATCGGTTCGATCCGGATACACCTCTTGAAGAGACCATGATGGCGCTGGATCATATTGTCCGCTCAGGCAAAGCGCTGTACGCGGGGATTTCCAGCTACTCCGCAGAGCAGACAGCGGAAGCAGTCGCTATCCTGAGACAGCTTGGGACTCCGCTGCTGATCCATCAGCCGAACTATTCGATGCTGGATCGCTGGATCGAGAATGGCCTGCAGGATGTTCTGGAGGAGAACGGAGTAGGCAGCATCGCCTTTTGTCCGCTGGCCCAAGGGCTGTTGACCAGCAAGTATTTGAACGGCGTTCCAGACAGCTCCCGCGCGGCAAGTCCTACCGGGTCCCTGCAGAAGGACCAAATTACGCCTGAAGTCCTGCGGAAGATCCGCGCACTGAATCAGATTGCGGCTGCAAGGGGGCAGAGCCTTGCCCAGTTCGCCCTGGCTTGGGTGCTTCGCGGCGGCAAGATCACCTCTGCGCTGATCGGCGCAAGCCGTGTCAGCCAGATTGAAGAGAATGTGGAGGCACTGAACCAGCTCGATTTCTCCGATGAGGAATTAAGCCGAATCGAGACGATTCTGAAAGCCTAAATAACAATTGGAATCATATTTGCATTCCATGCAAGCTTACACAAGCCATTCCCCGGGCGGGGGAGATGGCTTGTTTTTTGTTACTGCAGTTTTTTATCTAAAGAGCTGTCTATCTAAAAGCTGCCCTAATCCAGAGATGGGAGGCCCATCTGCTGTGTAAGAGACCTGCGGTAGCCGCTTGGAGATATGCCCTGCAGACGGCTGAACTGGCGTGAGAAATACAGGGCATCGGGCAATCCGACCGATGCGGCTACCTGTTCGACCGACAGCTCGGGGCGGTCCCGCAGCAGCTCGCGGGCTTTATCGATCCGCAGTCTCAATAAATAGGTAACAGGTGAAATCCCAATCTGTTTCTTGAAAATTCGGGAGAGATAGGCCCGGTTATAACCCATGCTGGCACACATTTCTTCGATCGATACAGGATAGGCGTACTGGCTCGACATATATTGGACCATTTGTTTGACGACCTGCTGTACCCCGGATTTCCCTCCCGCATATCCCGACTGCTCCCTCAGCTTCTCCTCAGCTTCCGCCATTATCATATAGAGACTGCCCAATGAGGACAGATGGGCGCTTGTCCGGTTCTCACGGAACATGTCAAGAATAGAGCGGAGAAGTCCGGGAATGGGGCTTTTTGTTACGGAGGAACGCAGAATGGGTCTCTCTAAATGGAAGCCCGCTGAGGCGGCGAGTTCGGAAGCCCCAACACCAGTAAAAGCAACCCAGCGGTAGCGCCAAGGCTCAGAGGGGTTGGAGGCGTAGCTTACCAGCTGATCCGGGTGGATCAGGAAGCCGTCCCCTTCCTTCAGCTCATAAGTGTCAAATTCCGTACGGAAGATCCCTTGGCCTTGTTCCACAAAATGAAACAGGTAAAAGTCGTATACCTTGGGGCCAAGCCGGTGATCAGGCCTCGTCTGGCTGGCTCCTGCGAATAGGACATGAAGCGTATCCGCACCGGAATATGCGGGGTTCCCCGCAGCCATGTAGGTTTCTGCAGTCAAGATACAGCCCCTCCTTATAAATGTCATTACGTGGATTAGTGAAAGCTCAAGGCAGGGTAGCCTTGAATTTGATACAATCAGTGTATCTTGAAAAGTCACATAAATCCATATAAAACACGCATTGTTGCATTATCAGAGATAGCCGCTGTCTTTTATAATTGAATCAAAGGAACCAGGGAAATACGCTGCGTTAGAGCCTTGGATAATAGAGGCCAGGAGCTTGTTCGGGCCGTCTTGGTTCAATCACATAGCTCATAAAATTACGAATAAGGATGGGTGAGCTCAATTGAGTCTACAGCATTTGAAACAGTCATTTATCTCTGCCTATGGTGAGAGCCGGCAGCCGATTCGGTATTTTCAGGCTCCTGGTCGTGTGAATCTGATCGGAGAACATATTGATTACAACGGAGGTTATGTCCTTCCCGCTGCTCTGGAATTTGGAACAACCTTGGCGATCCGCCGCCGGGAGGATGATTTGGTCGTATTCAAATCCTTGAATTTTCCTTATGAGGCCTCCATTGCGCTTTCTGGTCTTGGAGCCTCCAAGACAGGCGAGTGGGTGGATTATCCAGTTGGTGTTGCTGTAGAGCTAGCCAAGCTAGGAGCTGGCCTGAGTTCAGGTTATGAGCTGCTCTTTCATGGCGAAATTCCGAACGGAGCCGGGCTGTCTTCTTCCGCTTCGATTGAGGTGGTAACCGCCTACGCACTCCTAACTATGGAGGAGCATGAACGTGATACTGTGGAGATTGCCCTCTTGTCCCAGCGTGCCGAGAACCAATACGTCGGCGTGAACAGCGGCATTATGGATCAGTTCGCTGTGGCTAACGGGGCTGTGGACCATGCCATTCTGCTGATGTGCGGCACACTCGAATATAAACGGGTGCCTTTTGTTACAGGCTCCTATAAGTTAGTGATTGGAAATACAAACAAGCGCAGAGGATTGGTTGATTCGAAATATAACGAGCGCCGGACCGAGTGTGACCGTGCGCTGGCCGGGCTGCAAGTAAAATTTCCGGGGCTGAAATTTCTGGCTGATCTTACGCCTGAACAATTCGCGGAATCCGGGTCTGTTCTTCAGGATGATGTGCTTTACCGCAGGGCAAAGCATGTAGTTGAAGAGAATTCACGCGTGCTGAAATCGGTTGAGGCTCTAAGCCATAACGATCTTATCTCGTTCGGACAGTACATGAACGAATCCCACGATTCTCTGCGTGACCTGTATGAAGTCAGCTGTGACGAGCTTGATATTATGGTGGAAGAAGCCCGCCGGATTCCCGGAACATTAGGCTCCCGGATGACCGGAGCCGGATTCGGAGGCTGTACCGTATCGCTTGTCCACGAGGATGACGTGGACCTGTTTGTGAAACAGGTAGGCGAGGAGTACCAGCGGCGTACAGGGATTCAAGCGGAATTCTATGTTTGCGGCGTAGGTAACGGAGTAAATGAAATCAAGGAGGGGAATTAAAGATGGCAATTCTTGTAACTGGAGGGGCTGGATATATCGGGTCACACACTGTGGCTGAGCTTCTTGCACGAGGCGAAGAGGTAGTTGTGATAGATAATCTGCAGTCGGGGCACAAGAAATCTTTGCTGGGCGGCAAGCTGTATGAAGGGGACCTTAGGGACAAGGAACTGCTGACTAAAGTGTTTTCCGAGAATCCAATCGATGCAGTCATCCATTTTGCGGCAAATTCTCTTGTCGGCGAGAGTATGCAGAAGCCTGTGAAATATTATGACAACAATGTATACGGTACACTTTGTCTCCTGGAAGCCATGGAGCAGGCGGGTGTCCGCCGCATCGTATTCTCTTCAACGGCTGCGACCTACGGGGAGCCGGAAAAGGTGCCGATTCTTGAGACGGACCGGACTGAGCCAACCAATGTCTACGGGGAGACCAAGCTCACCATGGAGCGGATGATGAAATGGTTCGATCAGGTTCTGGGGATCAAATACGTGTCATTAAGATATTTCAATGCTGCCGGAGCTCATGAAAGCGGGAAGATTGGAGAAGACCACCGTCCGGAGAGTCACCTGATTCCGCTAATCCTTCAGACGGCTCTGGGCCAGCGCAAGGAAATCGCAGTGTTCGGTGGTGATTATCCAACCCCTGATGGAACCTGCATCCGCGACTATATTCATGTCAGTGATCTGGCCGATGCGCATTACCTGGCTGTACAGTACCTCAGAAATGGATCAGACAGCAATATTTTTAACTTAGGCAACGGACAAGGCTTCTCTGTACAAGAGGTTATTGCCAAAGTCAAAGCGGTGACCGGGGTAGATTTCCCTGTTGCGGTGCATCCGAGACGTGCCGGTGATCCGGCGGTGCTGGTCGCTTCTTCAGAGAAGGCCCAAAGCGTTCTTGGCTGGAAGCCGGGCAGAAGCCAGCTTGACCACATCATTCAGTCAGCCTGGGACTGGCATCGTGCCAATCCGCAGGGGTATGACACAAAGTGAGGGACATAAAATGAAGGAGCAGGATAAGCAGGCGGGCAATCCAAATCAGCAGATTACGGTGGACAACGTGAAACTTGCGATTGAACAGCTTGTCTTTTACTCAACTAAGCAGGGACTTATTACATCATATGATATAGATTATACCCGTAACCGGCTGCTCGAGCTGTTCCAGCTGGATGAAGCGATCCAGGACCCTGTGGAGGAAGGGGCAATCCCTGCTCTTCCTCTCATTCTGAATACACTGATCTCGTACGGCTATGAGATTGGCTTGATTCCTGAGAATACGGTAACTTACCGGGATTTGCTCGATGCGCGAATCATGGGTTTGGTTTTGGCGAGACCTTCAGAGGTCATCCGGAGCTTCCGGGAGACCGAAGCGGCACAGGGGATTTCCGCCGCAACGGACTCATTTTATAAACTGTCGGTAGACTCCAATTATATTCGTATGGATAGAGTTGCCGAGAATGTGTATTGGAGGAAGGATACTCCATTTGGAGAGATGGAGATTACTATCAATCTGTCCAAGCCGGAGAAGAATCCGAAGGAGATTGCCGCCGCCAAGCTGCTGCCACCGCCGATCTACCCGAAATGCCAGCTTTGCCGGGAGAATGTAGGATATGCCGGGCGGCTCAACCATCCTGCAAGACAGAATCTGCGGGTGATCCCCCTAACCTTGAATGGGGAGTCATGGTTCTTCCAGTATTCCCCATACGTGTACTATAATGAGCATTCGATTGTTTTTCATCATGACCATGTGCCTATGAAGCTGACCCGCAGCACATTTAAGCGCCTGTTTGATTTTGTGGGTCAATTCCCACACTATTTTATCGGTTCAAATGCCGATCTTCCCATTGTGGGGGGATCGATTCTTACTCATGATCATTTCCAGGCGGGACGGCACGTCTTCCCGCTTGAGAAGGCGCCAGAGGTGAAGGCGTTCAAGCATCCAAGATATACATCGGTGAATCTGAGTCCCGTAAAATGGCCGCTGTCCGTTCTACGTTTGAGCTCAAGCAGCCCGGAGGAGCTCTTGGATGCTGCTAACGAGCTGTATGAAGCGTGGAAAATCTATAGTAAGCCAGAATTGGACATTCTCGCTTTCTCTACGGGACAAGGGGGAGAGCGCATTCCCCACAACACCGTTACTCCACTGGTGAGACGCCGGCCTAACGGGGATTATGAAATCGATATTGTGCTGCGAAACAACCGGACGAGCGAGGAGCATCCGGAAGGGATCTTCCATGCCCACCGGGAAATGCATCATCTTAAGAAGGAGAATATTGGCCTGATTGAGGTTATGGGGCTTGCCATTCTGCCTGGAAGGCTGAAACAGGAGCTTACAGGAATAGCTCAGATTCTTGCTGGAGATCATAATTTATATACACAGGTGAAGGAAGGCGCCGTTCCTGAGCTGGCCACCCATGCGGCCTGGATTGACGAGCTTGTCCATAACTATGGAACCGGCCTTGAGTCTGGGAAGGCAGAGGAGATTCTGCGTGAAGAGGTAGGCGGTAAATTTGCGGAGATCCTCGGGCAAGCGGGTGTATTCAAGCAGACAGATGAGGGACAGGAAGCACTTCATGAGTTCCTGAACCGCTGCGGTTATAAGAAGTCGTCCTGATAGGACGGCTTTTTGTATGCAGGCGAATTTGTTTCCGCTGCTTCAAGGCAGTATAATCCTAGTGTATTCATTATTTGCAATTTACCAATATGGACGGAGGGACTTACAGAAATGGAAGCATTTGAATTTCGTAATCCGACGAAGCTAATATTCGGAAAAGGTCAGCTAGAAAGCCTGAAGAAGGAAGTTCCCAAGTTCGGCAGCAGAGTGCTGCTGGTCTATGGTGGTGGAAGCATCAAACGCAGCGGGCTGTATGACCGTGTTATTCATATACTGAAGGAAATTGGGTCAGAAGTGACCGAGCTTGCCGGCGTAGAGCCGAATCCACGCCTGTCTACGGTACATAAAGGGGTAGACCTGTGCCGGACGAATGATATTCAGCTGATTCTGGCTGTGGGCGGCGGCAGTGTAATTGACTGTGCCAAGGCAATCGCCGTGGGAGCTAAATACGAGGGCGACATGTGGGACTTCGCGGAGCGTAAAGCTGTCGCTACCGATGCGATTCCTCTCGCTACGGTTCTGACCATGGCTGCTACGGGCTCAGAGATGAATGCCGGTTCGGTCATTACCAATGACCAAACCCAGGAGAAGCTTGGCTGGGGCAGCCCGTATGCCTTCCCTGCCTTCTCTATACTTGATCCCGAGCATACCTTCTCCCTGCCTAGGGACCAGACGGTTTATGGAATCGTTGATATGATGTCACATGTCCTGGAGCACTATTTCCACGTGCCAACCAATTCCCCTGTACAGGACGGATTCTGTGAGACGGTGCTTAGAACGGTTATTGAAACTGCGCCTAAGCTGGTTGATGATCTCCAGAACTATGAGCACCGGGAGACAATTATGTACTGCGGGACTATGGCGCTTAACGGGATTTTGAATATGGGTACAAGGGGAGACTGGGCAACCCACAATATCGAGCATGCGGTATCCGCGGTGTACGATATTCCACATGGCGGGGGCCTGGCGATCTTGTTCCCGAATTGGATGAAACATAATCTGAAGGTGGATGTGTCCCGCTTCAAGCGGCTTGCAGTTAATGTATTTAACGTAAATCCAGAGGGCAAGACGGATGAGGAAGCTGCTCTCGAAGGTATCGAGGCGCTTCGTGCATTCTGGTCTTCTATCGGCGCGCCAAGCCGTCTGAAGGACTATGACATCGATGACAGCCAGCTTGATGTGATGGCTGAGAAAGCGGTGAAGTTCGGGCCATTCGGCAACTTTACCAAGCTTGATAAACAAGACGTATTGGAAATTTATAAGGCTTCTCTCTAAGAAGAGAGAACAATTGGATAAGTTAGTGGAACGCCCCGTAAATCAGGGGCGTTTTTAACTGCTCAGAAATGGATCGGACCTGTTGTAATGACAGAGTATCTAGGGGGAATTGTGAGAGATTAAGGGACTTCATGCAGCTGCTAATTAGCCCTTTTTGCAACATGGTTGGAGAGGCTGGCTCTTGACTCCTGGATGGAATATAATATAATTAAATGTCCTTATTAATGATTGGGCAGTTCCTTGGATTGATTAATGGCCCCTGGTGAAGAGGTGCGAAGGTGAGCAGTTTAGAAGTTGCTAAAGTATTAAACAACAACGTCATTATTGCCAGGCACCCCGAGAATGGTGAAGTGGTGGTCATTGGCAAAGGAATCGGGTTTAACCGGAAGACGGGAGAGTTCATCCCGCTGCAGTCTGTTGAAAAAATGTTTATTCTGAAAAATGCGCATGAGCAGGAGCAGTATAAGCAGCTTGTCCCGCAAGTTGATGAGAAGCTGATTGAGGCTATTAATGATGTGATTCTGTATATTTCCAAACGCTGTAATGAGCCTTTGAATGAACACATCCATATTGCTTTAACCGATCATATTTCATTTGCGATCAAACGGATGGAGCAGAATATTGTGATTCATAATCCTTTTTTGTTTGAGACCAAAGAGATCTACCCGCTCGAATATGAACTGGCAGAATATGCGATCAGAATCATCGGTGAGAAGATGGGGATTGATCTTGGCGAAGATGAAATCGGATTCATCGCGCTGCATATTCATAGCGCGATGACAAATCAGGATATAACTGAGGTGAAGCAGCATTCCCAGCTTATATCGGATCTGGTCAACCTGATTGAGCAGCAGCTTGGAATCAGCCTGAACCGGAACTCCCTCGATTACTCCCGGCTGCTTACCCACCTGAGGTTTGCGATTGAGCGGGTGCGGCAGGGGGAGAAGGTCAGCGAACCGGATAAGCTTGAGGACTTGCTCAAGCAGGAGTACCCGCATTTGTATTCCCTTGCTTGGAAATTAACCAAGATGATGGAGCAGCGCCTTCGGAAGCCAGTATATCAAGCGGAAGTGTCTTATCTGACCATGCATTTGCACAGAGTAGCTCCAAAAAATCTATAAATTTTGTTTATGTAAGGTATTGCACTCTATAATAGGCGGTGCTATAATACCTTTCGTAAGCAGCAAATAAAACCGAATATCATCAGAATGTGTAACTGATTCGATCAGGCATGAGTTGATGAAAGTCATTTGATTGTATTGGACTTTTGCGGGGTATTATAACCCTATAAGAGAGTACATACAATTTGATACTTTCATTGCTCATGCTTTTTTATTTGCTCTAAGAAGGAGGATACTTAATGTTTAAGAAGTTCTTCGGCGTACTGCAGCGTGTAGGTAAGGCCCTCATGCTGCCGGTAGCGATCCTGCCAGCGGCGGGACTATTGCTTGGAATCGGTAACATGCTTATTAGTGAGGATTTCCTTAAGCTTGTTCCTGCACTGGATAATCAAGGGGTTCATGCTGTAGCGACCATTCTGATGAACGCAGGTCAAATTGTATTTGATAACCTGTCCCTTCTCTTTGCTGTCGGGGTAGCGATCGGGCTTGCCGGTGGTGAAGGGGTTGCAGGTCTCGCGGCCATTGTCGGTTTCCTCGTTATGAATATAACGATGGGAACTGTGATAGGGGTTACCCCTGGAATGATCGGTCATAATCAGGCCTATGCGAGTGTGCTCGGTATTCCGACACTTGCTACCGGGGTGTTCGGTGGTATTATTGTCGGGATTCTGGCAGCGGCCATGTATAAGCGGTTCTTCAACATCGAACTGCCGTCGTATCTGGGATTCTTTGCAGGTAAGCGCTTTGTCCCAATCATGACAGCCGCTACTTCTCTGGTGATCGGCCTGCTGATGGTGATTGTGTGGCCGCCGATCCAGCATGGTTTGAACTATCTGTCCCACAATATGATCGACACCAACCGGACACTTGCAGCGTTCATCTTCGGGGTTGTAGAACGCGCATTAATTCCGTTTGGTCTGCATCATATCTTCTATTCCCCGTTCTGGTTCGAATTCGGGGAATACGTTAACAAGGCGGGGCAAGTGATTCGTGGTGACCAGCATATCTTTATGTCCCAGCTGCGTGACGGTGTACCGTTCACAGCGGGTACCTTCATGACAGGTAAATTCCCGTTCATGATGTTTGGTCTTCCGGCGGCTGCGCTTGCGATGTATCACGAGGCGAAGCCAGAGCATAAGAAGTACGTGGCCGGGATTATGGGTTCGGCAGCATTGACTTCGTTCCTGACAGGGATTACGGAACCGATCGAGTTCTCCTTCCTGTTCCTGGCTCCAATCCTGTTTGCGGTTCACTGTGTATTTGCGGGTCTGTCCTTCATGACGATGCAGCTTTTGGGTGTCAAAATCGGGATGACGTTCTCCGGTGGTTTGATTGACTTCCTGATCTTTGGTGTAATCCCTAACCGGACTCCTTGGTATCTGGTGATTATCGTGGGCGCCGTATTTGCGGTCATCTACTACTTCGGATTCCGCTTTATTATCCGGAAATTCAATCTGAAGACACCGGGACGAGAGGATGCGACGGAAGAGGAAACAGAAGTGCAAGAGAGTGGACCAGTGGGATCAGGAGATCTCCCAGGCAACATTCTGACCGCTTTGGGCGGTAAAGAGAACATTGCACATCTGGACGCTTGTATCACCCGTCTTCGTGTAGAAGTCAAGGACAAAGGCAGTGTGAACAAGGATCGGCTGAAGAAGCTTGGCGCTTCCGGGGTTCTGGAAGTGGGGAACAACGTACAGGCGATCTTCGGAACTCGTTCAGACACCATCAAGTCGCAAATTCAAGACATCATGAACGGCAAGGCGGCTGTTTCAGTGCCAAGTGCCGATAGTGTCGGGGAACGGGCTACCAACTTCGATGAACCGAAGACAGCGGCAGACAAACCGGCTCAAGTCGAGCAGCAGGCGGCCCAGGATGGCGATGCGCTGATTAAGGAAGACATCGTGGCTCCGGCAAATGGGGAATTGATGGATATTACGAAGGTTCCTGATCCGGTGTTCTCTGAGAAAATGACCGGTGACGGCTTTGCAATCCTGCCAAGTGATGGAACGATCTGTTCTCCGGTGTACGGTAAAGTCTTTAATGTGTTCCCAAGCAAGCATGCCATTGGCATCATGTCTGACGGCGGCAAGGAAGTGCTGGTTCATATCGGTGTGAATACTGTGAAGCTGAAAGGACAGGGCTTCAATGTGCTGGTCAAGGAAGGGGATCTCGTATCCGCAGGTCAGCCGATCATGGAGGTCGATCTGGAGTATGTGAAAGCTAATGCGCCTTCCATCATTTCGCCGATTATTTTCTCGAACCTGCCTGAGGGCTCATCGGTAACGCTCAATAAATCCGGTACAGTCAAGAGCGGGGAAGAGAACATTATCACGATTAAATAACAAATTCGCTTTTGCTTATTTAATCTTTTAATATAAAATTATACTCTAACAAAGAAAGTGAGATGTATGAACATGCAAAGAAACTTTAAAATTACTGATGAAGATGGTATCCACGCTCGCCCGGCAACTGCCCTGGTGAATACAGCTAACAAATTCAAGGGTGCAGAATCCTTTGCTGAAGCTAATGGCAAAAAAGTAACTTTGAAGTCGATTCTTGGCGTATTGTCTTTGGGTCTGGAAAAAGGCGACAGCATCACGCTGATTTCTGAAGGTGAAGAAGCGGAAGCGGCTCTGAACGCGCTGTCCGACATTATGGTAAGTGAAGGGTTAGGGGAAATTAATGATTAAGATTGAGGGTATTGCAGCATCCGCAGGCGTAGCAATCGCCCGCGCCTTCAAGCTTGAGCACCCTGATTTTACAATCAACAAGAAGTCTGTTGCAGACACGGCATCAGAGGTTGCCCGTTTTGACGAGGCCCTGGTTACCTCCCAAAAGGAGCTTGAGGCGATTAAAGAGCGCACCCGCGCTGAGCTTGGCGACAAGAAAGCGGAGATCTTCGAATCCCATTTGCTGATTCTAAGTGATCCTGAACTGATTGATCCTGTTCGCGCCATGATTGGTGACGAACAGGTCAATGCGGAATATGCTCTGAATGAGACAGCTTCCCAGTTCATTTCCATGTTCGAGAACATGAAGAGCGCTTATCTGCAAGAGCGTGCGGCGGATATGCGCGACGTAACAAAGCGTGTGCTGACTCATCTGCTTGGGTTGACTTATGTCAATCCGGCAGAGATCAGCGAAGAAGTCATTGTCATCGCAGAAGACCTGACTCCTTCGGATACCGCACAGTTGAACCGTAAATATGTGCTTGGCTTTACAACAAACATCGGTGGACGGACTTCCCACTCCGCGATTATGGCCCGTTCCTTGGAAATTCCTGCTGTAGTGGGAACCAAAGACGTGGTTGAACAGGTGAACAAAGGTGATCTTGTTATCGTGGATGGTCTTGACGGCACAGTCATTATTAATCCGACAGACGAGGTTGTTGCGGAGTACCGCACCAAGCAGGCGAAGTATCAAGAGCAGCGTGCAGAGTGGAACAAGCTGCGTGATCAGCCGTCCATGTCCAAAGACGGGGTTCATGTGGAACTTGCTGCCAACATCGGTACGCCTAACGATGTCGCTGGCGTCATTGATAACGGCGGTGAGGGAGTCGGCTTGTATCGTACGGAGTTCTTGTATATGGGCCGTGACAAGCTTCCTTCGGAAGACGTGCAGTTTAATGCATATAAGACTGTTCTGGAGAAGATGGAAGGCAAGCCGGTTGTCGTTCGTACGCTTGATATCGGGGGAGACAAGGAGCTTCCTTACCTCGATCTGCCGAAGGAAATGAATCCGTTCCTGGGCTTCCGTGCTGTGCGTCTATGTCTGGACCGTACAGACATCTTCCGTACCCAGCTTCGCGCCCTGCTTCGGGCAAGCGTGTATGGAAACCTGCGGATCATGTTCCCGATGATCGCCACTTTGGGTGAATTCCGTGAGGCCAAAGCTCTGCTGCTCGAAGAGAAGGAGAAGCTGAAGGCCGAAGGAATTGAAGTATCGGAGAACATCCAGCTTGGAATCATGGTGGAGATTCCTTCCACAGCGGTTCTGGCCGACCAATTTGCGAAAGAAGTGGATTTCTTCAGTATTGGAACCAATGACCTGATCCAGTATACGATGGCTGCGGACCGTATGAATGAACGTGTCTCGTATCTGTATCAGCCTTATAATCCGGCGATTCTCCGTCTTGTGAAGATGGTGATTGATGCAGCGCACAAAGAAGGACGCTGGGCTGGAATGTGTGGCGAGATGGCTGGGGATACGACAGCGATTCCTCTTCTGCTCGGACTGGGTCTGGACGAATTCAGCATGAGTGCAACCTCGATCCTGCCAGCACGTTCTTTGATCTCCAAGCTTTCCAAGATGGAAATGCAGGAGCTAGCCGCTAAGGCGCTGGATTTACAAACCGCGGAACAGGTTGTGGAATTGGTTCAAAGTATTCAGGCTTAATTCCGTTTCTAACGGACGGTATCTGTTTATTCTCTTTTTCCAACATCAATATACTTGGGCATTTACCCGGCCGGTATCTTCGGATACCGGTTTTTTTTGCTTTAGCGCGCTGATTTATGTATTAATATTGTAAGATGGTGTTATATAAAAGGAACATTAGAATTAACCGGTCTCAGAGCCCCTAAAGGATAACCTTCATAAGTTCATTTTATATAGTGTGCCTAGCGGGATGACGAAATAGATTTTATTTAGCGTCTGATTTGGCTGAAATGAATAGGTTTATAATGAATTTATACCGATATACAAGGAGTATACATATGAATGACAATCGCAGCACTGTAGGCATTATCGATATTGGATCGAACTCGATTCGGGTTGTGGTCTACGAGGTAACTCCCGAAGGCGCATATAGAGTTGTTAAGGAATGCAAGGAATCGGCCAGGCTTAGCGAGAAGATTAATGCGGACGGCAACATGACCCAGGAGGGAATGATGGCCATTGTGCCTGTGTTGTCCGAATTCCGGAATATATGTACATCCTATGGATGTGTGCGGGTCCGTGTGGCAGCCACGGCAGCGATCCGCAATGCGGGGAATGCGCTGGATATTGTGGAGACCCTGAACCGCCACACCGGGCTTGAAATTGAGCTGCTGTCGGGCGAAGAAGAGGCTTATTTCGGATTTATGGGCGTTGCCCATGGGATCGGGGTGAGCCATGGTTTCATTATTGATATCGGCGGCGGCAGTACAGAGATCACCTTATTCCGCAATCGGGAATTATTACACAGCATCTCTCTTCCGATTGGAGCGGTTAATTCGAATTACAAGTATGCGGGAGCTTCCGGTTGGTCAGATCAAGCCAGTCTCCAATTGCAAAATGAAGTGGAGAGCCATCTGCGAAATTATGCGTGGTTATCCAGCCACCCGGATCTCCCCCTTATTGGGCTTGGAGGAACAATCCGCTCCCTGGGAAAGCTCGACCAGCGACGCAGCAAATACCCGCTTAAGGTGACCCATCACTATGAGCTTGGGAAGGAGAGCATTGATTATTACGCAGATCTGCTCCCCTCGATATCTGTAGAGCAGCGAAGAAGGCTTGGGGGCCTGTCCAAGAACCGGGTGGACATTATCGTTCCAGGGGTGCTTATCCTGCATACCATTTATAAATATATCAAGTCCCGGAGCTGTCTGATCAGTGGTACGGGTCTTCGTGAAGGCCTGCTTCATGACATTATAAGCAGCACTCTTCCTGAGCCGCAGCGGGTGGTTGAGCGGCAGGTGGGTTCGCTGCTGGCCTTTCATTCCACGGCGTCTCTTAAGCATTTAAGGCAAGTCAATCTGCTGTCAGGCCAGCTGCTGGAACGGCTGTGGGAGGAAGGGGAGGATGCTGGACTAGCTTCCAGGCTTCTCTATGTATCATCTATGCTTTACAAGATCGGAAGCTCGCTTTGGTATCATCAATTTGAGAAGCATACGATGTATTGGCTGCTTAATGCCCCGCTTGGGGGGCTCACACATCGTGAAATTGTGCTTGCCGCCCTAATCGCGGAACACCGGGCCAAGAACGGCAAGCAGACAAGCTTCAGCCTGTATCATAACAGCATTCTGAAAGACCAGGATGACAAGCTGGCTGCCCGTCTGGCTGCTCTGCTTGAGATTGCGATAGCCTTGGATTCGAGTGAAACGCAGCCTGTGATCTCGGTAGCGACAGAGCGGTATAACAAAACGCTGCTGCTCAAAATAAAATGCCGCACCCAGCCCTATATTGAACTTAGGGAACTGGATACGGCAGCGAAAGCTTTCCACAAAGCGTGGGATATTAAACTGAAGTGGGAAGTTCTCGTTTCTTCCACGCCATAATATCAAGAGCTGCGAACTGGCTGCGGCAGGACGGGAGATCGTTTACGATTCTCTCGTATTTGCCGCTGGCTACGAGCTTCTGTGCCTTGACGTTATCGTTCAGGGACAACCGCAAAATTTGGATCAGAATGCGGCGCGCCGCTTCCTCATACACCGGGCACATCAGCTCGATGCGGCGCGTCAGATTGCGTGTCATCCAGTCCGCGCTGGAAATCCACACCTCCGGTTCACCGCCGTTCTCGAAATAATATATCCTTGAATGCTCAAGGAAGCGGTCCACAATGCTTCGTACGGTAATCCGCTCACTCAGGCCCTCAACCCCTGGCCGCAAGCAGCATACTCCGCGTACAATGAGATCAATGTCTACCCCGTTCTGGGAGCCTTCATACAGGGTATCGATCATCTCCTGATTGGATAAGGAGTTCATCTTGGCAATGACCCGGGCGGGTCTTCCGGCCTGGGCATGTTCGATTTCCCTCTGTATCAGCTCAGCGAGCTTGGCCTGCATGTTATCCGGAGCCAGGATCAAAGCCTTCCAATGATGAAGCGTCGAATAGCCGGTAATCAAATTAAACAGCTCGGAGGCGTCCTCTCCTATGGCAGGGTGTGTGGTGAACATGCCGATATCGGTGTACAAACGAGCAGTGATGTCGTTGTAATTTCCTGTTCCAACATGAACATACCTTTTGAGATCAGGGCCTTCCTGACGGACGACCAGCAGGATCTTGGCATGAGTCTTCAGGCCAACCAGCCCGTAGACCACGTGACATCCCGCCTTCTCCAGCGTTCTGGCCCAGGCGATGTTCCTTTCCTCATCGAAGCGGGCTTTCAGTTCAACCACGACCGTGACCTGCTTGCCGGATTCCGCGGCATCGGCGAGCGCGCGAATAAGCGGAGAATTCCCGCTGACCCGGTAGAGCGTCATCTTGATCGCCATAACCTGCGGATCTTCCGATGCCTGAACAATGAAGTCGGTGACGGCGTCAAAGCACTCGTACGGGTGGTACATCAGCACATCCCGTTCTTTTAGCACCTCGAAGAAATCCTCATTTTCATCAAATTCCTGTGGATATGGAGGATCTTCCTGAGGATACCTCAGCTTTGGAGATCCTTTCACTGCGCCGGTGAAATGCCGCAGAAAGGTAAGATCAAGGGGGCCGTCAATTTCGAAGACGGAATCCTTGATTTCGAATTCATCCTGCAGAAGCTCGAGCGCATAAGGATGAAAGCCTTTTTGAACCTCCAGGCGCACAGGAGCTCCCCAGCGCCGTTTGCGAAGCTCCTTCTCAATCTCCTCCAGCAGATCCTCAGCACCTTCTTCATCAATGGTTAAGTCAGCGTTGCGCGTAACCCGAAACTCATTGACGGCCAGCGGAATATAACCGCTGAACAAGGTCTGAATATGATGTTTAATCAATTCTTCAATAAGAATAAAGGACTGCTTCTTGCTGTTCGAGTGATGCGGGAGCGGCACGAACCTGGACAGATTTGACGGAATCTGCACCACGGCGAAATAGGGCTCCTCCCCGGGACTGTCCCCTTCCCGTTTCAAGACGACGGCCAGATAGACAAACTGGTTATGAACTAAAGGAAAGGGTCGGCTTTGATCCACGGCCATTGGAGTGAGCACAGGAAAAATAATGTCGTGGTAGTACGATTCCATCGATTTGCGTTGGGTGGTGTTCAAATCTTCGTATTTCTGAAATTGAATATGCTCTTTGGCTAGCTGCCGCATAATATCGCGGTAGGTGCGATACTGGGCCTGTACCATTTTGGAAACACGGGAGATAAGACGTTTATACAAGCCTGCGGGGGTATACCCGGTAAAATCCTTCTTGGCGTATCCCGCCCGGATCTGGTCCTGTATTCCAGCAACCCGTACACTCATGAATTCATCCAGATTGCTGGACACAATGGACAGGAATTTGGCCCTCTCCAGCAGGGGAGTCATCGAATCCTGGGCCTCCTGAAGGACCCTCGAATTGAACTCGATCCAGCTTAAGTCCCTGTTCAGATAACGGGAACCATCTTCTTTTAAATGATGTTGTGTCATCAGCCTAACGACCTCCGATTAATACGCAATTACTAAGGAATTACTCCCTTCATTGTACTCCTTAGCGACCAATATAAAAGCTGACTTTTGTAAATTCTGTGTAAAATTTATAAGGGAATGTAAAAATAATCTGCTTCTTCAACTATTTTTTACCCAGAATATGAAAGCTTGGGCGCATTATTGGGTAAATAAATGATATGGCCCTTATTCTGTCTCGTTGGATTTCTTCTGCTTGGGGATCTTTGGGATAGAATAAGCAACGCTCAGACTGACTGAAAAGCCTGCGGAGCGTAAATGCGCTGCGCCATAAACTCGAGGAGGTCGTGAACGATGAGTACAGAGCATAACCTTAAACTGAACGCTGAGAAAAGAACCAATTTATCCAATAGCTCGCTGCGGCAGTTGCGGGAAAAAGGGCGGATACCGGGTGTGGTGTACGGAACCCAAATTGGCAGCGTATCACTGCACGTGGATGCCAAGGAGCTGCTGAAAGTGGCCCGTACGGGCCGGTCTGAATTCTTCCAGCTGTCCATCACGGATGGGGAGAGCTTTCCTGCGCTGATTAAGGACGTGCAGCAGCAGGGAGGCAAGGTGATTCATGTTGATTTTCAGCATGTGTCGAAGAATAAGCCGATTCGTGTTAAAGTGCCTATTCACTATAATGGTACGGCAGAAGGAACCAAAACAGGTGGTATTCTGCAAATCCAGGAGACGGAGCTTGAGGTCGAAGGTCTTCCGGATTCCCTGCCAGCCGGGATTGATATCGACGTAACTGGGTTGGGAGCAGGAGACAAGCTTACTGCGGCTGAAGTGAAGCTTCCTGAAGGGGTAACCCTGATCTCGTCAGAGGAAAGCCTCCTTGCTTCCATTGTTCTGCCTCGTGCAGCCGATACGGCGGTGGATGAGCCAAGTGGAGAAGCTGCTGAGGGAGCAGGAGATGAAACCGCTGATTCCAAAGGTGCGGAAGAGGCTTAAAATTTGCCATATCCTAATCAAATAGATGAAGGAAGGCCCGTGTCATCGCGACCCGGGTCTTTTTACTGTGTGCATGGACTGTGACAAGTGCCTACCTACCTGCATATGATATGGCAGATGAAAGCAGCCAGGAAGGAGAGATCGGCTTGAAGAAGGGAAAAGTCAGCAAACCGGTCAGAACCAGACCGCTCACATACCGGGAGGAAGATCCCGATTTCAATGAGCTAAGTTTGCTAGAAATGACCACAACTACCCCAAAGTTAGAAACATCTGAGGTTGAGCTGCATCAGGCTCAAGCTGTTCTGGAGCCGGAGCAGATAAGCCCACCTCCCGAAAGAGTAAAGGGTCCTGTTAAGGAAGAAGCGAACCCGACTTTGGAGGAGGTGCAGGAGAAGAAAACAGTAGAGACCACTCCCGAGCTCCGGACTGAACAGCCCGCAAGCAAGGAGGAAACTTGGACTCCCGTCCGCCATCCGGTTGTGTATACCGACGATATTATGAATGCATCGGTTACAGGTGAGAAAATTGCCCCATATACGATTGATTCATCAAAAATCAAGTATGGCTCGGTAGGCACTGCCTGGTTGGCCGATTATGCGGTAACCAGCCTTAATATTGCCGAAGGCGCCGTAACCGGATCGAAGGTAGCTCCCGGCTCATTAACGGGCGAACACTTCGTGGATGGCTCCATCCAGGGGCATAAAATAGCTTCTGGGACTCTTAGCGGGGAGAAGATTCAGGACGGAAGCATTACGGCGGAGAAGCTGGCGGATAAAGTCATCAGTTCAGATAAGCTTGCAGACGGTTCGATAGGCAGCCGCCATTTAAGCGGGGGTCTCATTACGTCAGATCTGCTTCAAGACCAGGCGGTGACTTCCGAGAAAATTCGCAGCGGCTCCATCCAGTCGATTAATTTATCCAACGGAATTGTGGATACATCCAAACTGAGTGATTTATCTGTAACTGAGTCCAAGCTCCAAGACGGAGCAGTTACAGGGGAGAAGCTGAGGGAAGGCAGCGTAGAGGGGCGGCATCTGGCGCCGCATACGATCACCTCCGATCATTTGGCGCCGGGGATTAACGCAAGCGGGCTTCTTGCGCCGGGAAGTGTGGGTGCTGTGGAGCTGGAGAGTGATGCGATTCACTCCCGGCATATCCAGGAGCAGGCTGTTGAATCGCGCCACATTGCGCCCTACGCGCTGGATCGGACACATATCAAACCGGGGATCATAGGCGCCGAGCAGATTGGGGAGGAGCAAGTTGAGAGCCGCCATATCGCGGATTTAAGCATTATTTCAACCAAGCTGGCCGATCAGTCTGTAGGCACGGCACAAATTGTAGAGCAATCTGTTACATCGTCCAAAATCGCAGATCAGAGCATCCTTGCTCATAAAATCGGCGATGAGGCTGTAATAACGAGACACATTGGGAAGAGTGCAATTCATAGTCCCCAGTTGGCGCCTGGGGCTGTTGGCTCTGAGCATCTTAAGCCGGACTCGGTCCAGGATAGACATATCACAGCCGGTGCGGTTCTGGAACGGCACATTCAGGAAGGGGCCGTGCAGAGCGGTAAAATTGCACAGAAGGCAGTACTCGAGGAGCATTTAGCCGATGACTCGGTTGCCGTACGTCATATCCAGTCATTAAGCATCACCGAAGGGAAGCTGGCAAATGCCAGTGTTACGGCGGATAAGCTCGCGCCAGCCGCGGTCCGCAGCGAGGCCATCAGCCGCCGGAGCATCACCTCGGAGCACATTGACTTCGAAGCCATTCATGAGGGGCACCTCGCCGAGAACAGTATAAGCAGCAGTGCTCTGCAGGAAAGAGCGGTGGGATCGCTTCACATTGAGGAGGGTTCGATTGGCACCGCTCACTTCGAGAGAGGTGCTGTAGATACCGCGGCTCTCCGGCATGGGGCTGTAACCACGGAGATTATTAACTCCGGGGCCATTAAGGAGCACCATCTGTCCGCCGGTTCTGTGTTTCAGCATCATCTGCAGAACCATGCGGTCACTTCGTTGAAGCTGTCTCCTGAGAGTGTCTCGACGGATAAGATCAATGATCTCGCCGTGACCTCGGGTAAGCTGGCGGAAGGAAGTGTGACGGCTTCTAAAATCTCGCAAGGCGCTATTCAAGCCGGACATTTAGCTCAGGGGTCTATCTATGCTGAAGCCATCGCGGAAGGTTCGGTTCAAGCCCGGCACCTGGCTCCAGAGTCAATCGGCCCAACGCATTTAGAGCGGGGAGCCGTCCAGGAAGCTCATCTGGCGGCAAGCTCGGTGACCGAGTCTTCGGTGAAAGAGGGAGCGATTACTTCAGGCAAAATCCAAGATGAAGCTGTCACTACGGTTCACTTGGCGGAAGGAAGTGTCACGTCCTCCAAAATCGCTTCAGGCAGCATTCAGACTCACCATTTGTCCCGGGAGTTGATTCAAGCGGATTCGCTTGCCGCTGGAGCCGTTCGGGCCATGCATCTTGCCGAGCAGACGATCAGCGCGAATCATCTGCAGGAGGGTGTGGTTCAGACGCGGCACCTGGCTCCCGAATCCGTGGGGATAGATCAGCTGAGTCCGGGGATCATCCAATCCCGTCACTTAGCAGATACCTCAGTCGTGAGCAGACATATTGCACAGGGAGCTGTACATGGGGAGCATTTGGCTTCTGAGGCCATCTCAGCGGCAGCGCTGGAGAACGGCTCGGTCGGCTCCCAGAAGATCGCCGGGGAGGCTGTGCAGACTTTCCATCTGGCTGATGAGAGCGTCACTTCATCCAAGCTGGCCGCAGGCAGTGTACTGAAGCAGCATTTATCCAAGGGATTAATTGCTTCTGAACTCCTGGCGGAGAAAGCGGTGCGGGCTGAGCATATTACGGCCGAATCAGTTGGCTCGAATCATTTGGCTTCAGGAGCCGTTGAATCCAAGCATATCTCACAGGATGCCATTGGACCGGGACATCTAACCGCAGGCTCCGTGCATACCGAGCATATTTCTCCCGGTTCGGTCAGAGCGGCTCATCTAGCGTCGGGTTCGGTACATGGCAGACATCTTGCTTCCGAGAGTATCTCCGGTTCTGTCCTGGAGAACGGGGCAATCACCTCTGAGAAGCTGGCGGAGGATGCGGTAAGTGCCCGGCATTTAGTTGAAGGCAGCGTGATTGCCTCCAAGATTGCCGAAGGAACGATCCAACCGCATCATTTATCTCCAAACCTGATCCAATCCAGATTTATCTCGGCCGCTGCTGTGCAGTCCGCTCATATTGCGCCAAATACGATTAGTTCAGAGCATATCCAGAACGGATCAATCCAGAATCCGCACCTTGCCCCGGAATCCGTAACAGAGTCCATTGTGCAGAATGGCGCTATTACCTCCGGGAAGCTGGCAGAACAAGCGGTAAATACTTCCCATCTTGCAGAGGAGAGTATCATTGGTTCGAAAATCGCGCAGGGGGCCATTGAGCCACGGCATCTCGTGGAAGGAGCTGTAACCGCCAAGTCTCTGGCTGAACAGGCGGTGAACTCCGGGCATATTGCCAGCGGCTCCATAAGAGCAGACCATCTTCAGAGCGGGGTTATACATGATTACCATCTGGCGGAAGGCGCAGTTGGCGGAGCGGCTCTGAAGAACGGGACAATTACATCTGACAAGATTGCCGAAGGTTCTGTTCAGCCTTCTCATCTGGCTGTTGACTCGGTAACCTCTGAGCATCTGCAGTCCGGATCGATTCAGGAGCATCATTTGGGTCCGCAGACGGTGTCGGGAAGCGCGCTTCAGAACCTTTCGGTCACTTCCGAGAAGCTGGCCCCGGGCTCTGTCCAATCCAAACAGTTGGCCGTTAGCTCGGTAGACAGCAGACATATTGCCAAAGAAGCTATTGCTTCCGGGCATATCCAACACGGTGTGGTGACCAGAACGCATTTATCCCAGGAGATCCTTTCAGCAGGACTGCTCCCAGAGGGGGGAATTCGGGGAGTTCACCTTGATGACCAGAGTATTACCCGCCAGCATCTGACTGCCGGAAGTGTTGATGGGGACGTGCTGCAGAAAGAAGCCGTAACAAGCGAACATGTCGCTCCAGCATCCATCCAGGGCGTTCACTTGAATGAGCAGAGCATCCAGTCGCATCATTTGGCGGAAGGCTCGGTGACTTCCCGTCACTTTGCTTCCGAGGGAATCTCCGGTGCCATCTTGGAGAATGGAACTGTAACTTCTGAGAAGCTGGCGGAGGATTCGGTGAGTGCCCGCCATTTGGTGGAAGAGAGCGTTACTCCTTCCAAGATTGCGGAGGGGGCAATCCAATCCTATCATCTATCTTCAGGTCTGATTCATTCTAGAGCCATCGCAGAAGGAGCAGTTCAACTCGAACATATTGCTTCACACGCAATTGGCCCGGATCATTTGCAGGAGGGAACAGTTCAGAGCCAGCATCTTGGACTTGATTCCGTGACAGAAGCATCCATGCAGGACGGGGCGGTTACCGCCGGGAAGCTCGCAGAAGGAGCGGTGAATACACGCCATTTGACTGACGAGAGTGTGAGCGGCTCGAAGATCGCGGAGGGAGCGATCCAGCCTCACCATCTGGCAGAAGGAGCCGTAAATGCGAGGTCCCTTGGCAAACAGGTGGTGACCTCCGAGCATATTGCTGGGAACTCGGTAGGAGCAGTCCATATCCAATCTGAGGCGGTCCAGCCTCACCATCTATCGGAAGGAGCCGTAACCGGCAAGTCGCTTGGCAAGCAGGCGGTGACCTCTGAGCATATCGCTGAGAACTCGCTAGGGGCGGACCATATTAAGCCTGAGGCGATCCACGGCTATCATTTGGTGGAAGGAGCGGTAGGGAGTGCTGTCTTACAGGAAGGGGCCGTTACTTCGGAAAAGTTAGCCGAGAATTCTGTGCAGGCTTATCATCTGGCTTCCGAATCCGTAACATCTGGGCATTTGCAAGCCGGTTCGATTCTGGAGCAACACTTAGGTCCGCAGACGGTTACGGGAGCTGCACTTCAGAATTTGTCGATTACTTCAGAGAAGCTCGCCCCAGGTTCCATTCAATCCAAGCACCTGACAACCAGCTCCATTGACAGCAGGCATATTGCTAAAGAATCGATTTCTTCGGGACATCTGCAGCATGGTGTGGTTGCTAAAGATCACTTATCTAAAGAGATACTTTCTGCAGGACTGCTGCCAGAGGGAGGAATTAAAGGCATTCATCTTGAAGATGAGAGCATTTCCCGGCAGCATCTGATCGCTGGCAGCGTGGACGGTGACGTGCTGCAGAAAGAAGCCATTTCGTCTGATCATATTTCCCCGGTATCGATCCAGAGTTATCATTTGGCTGAGGAGAGTGTGCAGTCTCATCACTTGGCGGAAGGTTCTATAGGCTCCTCCCATATTGGCCCTGAGGCGATCCAAGATTATCATCTGGCAGAAGGGGCGGTAAGCGCGAGGTCGCTTAGCAAGATGATAGTGACCTCAGAACACATCGCTGAGAACTCGCTAGGGGCGGGCCATATTAAGCCTGAGGCGATCCAAGATTATCATCTGTCAGAAGGGGCGGTAAGCACGAGGTCGCTTGGCAAGCAGGTAGTGACCTCCGAACACATCGCTGAGAACTCGCTGGGAGCGAGCCATATTGAGCCTGAGGCGATCCAGAATTATCATCTGTCAGATGGGGCGGTAAGCGCGAGATCGCTTGGGAAACAGGTGGTGACCTCCGAACATATCGCTGAGAATTCGCTGGGGGCGGGCCATATTAAGCCTGAGGCGGTTCACGGCTATCATTTGGTGGAAGAAGCGGTAGGAAGTGATGCCTTACAGGAAGGGGCTGTCACTTCGGAAAAGTTAGCCGAAGGTTCTGTGCAGGCTTATCATCTGGCTTCTAATTCCGTGACTTCTGAGCATTTGCAAGCCGGTTCGATTCTGGAGCATCATTTGGGTCAACAGACGATTGCGGGAAGCACGCTTCAGAACCTGTCGATTACTTCAGAGAAGCTCGCCCCGGGTTCCGTTCATTCCAAACACCTGGTCGTCAACTCCGTTGACAGCCGGCATATTGCCAAAGAGGCGGTAACTTCGGGACATTTGCAGCATGGTGTGATTGCTAAAGAGCACTTATCTAATGAGATACTCTCGGAAGGACTGCTGCCAGAGGGAGGAATTAAAGGAATTCATCTTGAGGATGAGAGCATTTCCCGGCAGCATTTGAAGGCAGAGAGTGTGGATGGTGATGTGCTCCAGAAAGAAACCGTCTCGTCTGATCATATTTGCCCGGTATCCATCCAGAGTTATCATTTGGCTGAGGAGAGTGTGCAGTCCCATCATTTGGCGGAAGGTTCTGTGACTTCACGACATCTGGATGTGGGGAGCATTGGTCTTGACCAGCTTGCTGTTACACCGGTGCAGAGCCGAAAAGGGGTCCACGCCCTTCAGCAGTTCGGCATGACCGTATTCCTGATGCAGGGCCGGGAGAATCATGTGGAATTAATGATTAAGTTTGAAGAGCCGTTTGGCGACCAGAATTATACGCTGGTGGCGATGACGAATCAGCCGACCATTCACGCTTCTTTGAAGTCCCGGACGCCTGAAGCAGCGGTCCTTGAGCTGACACGCCAGCCAGGAAGTCCGCAAAATTATGGGTTCGTGAATTGGATAGCCATCGGGAATGTTAACGAAATTTAAGAAATTGTCACAATTTAAAAGGCTTGCTCCGGACCGCTAAAATCGGCCAGGGGTAAGCCCTTTAACATGTCATGGCCAATTTTCCCAGATATATGGGAAATATAGTATATATTTATCCTCCTATAACGCTTGACGAACAGCCGTTTAATATCTAGAATTTGTGGCAGTATACCATAAAGAAAGAGGGGATTACACTGCAGCCCAAAAAGAAAAATACAACTCTGAACCAACGCAAGCTGGAGCAGCAAAAGCAGAAACAAAGAATGAAACGTCTCATCTGGTTCTCCTCTGTGGCGGTCCTCTTAATTCTGATTATTGTAGTGATTGGTCTTAATCCCAAGTCGTCCAGCACCTCTGCAAAAGGGGAATTCCCTTATGACAAGCTGCCGGTGCTTGGCAGCAAGGATGCCAAGGTCAAGATTGTGGAGTTCGGGGACTACCAGTGTCCGGCATGTAAGGAGTTTACTGAGCAGGTTAAGCCTCAGCTTAAGAAGGATTACATTGATAAAGGGCTGGTATCCTTTTACTTCATGAACTTCTCCTTCATCGGTAGAGACAAAACTCCGGATGAATCCAATCTGGCTGCCTTGGCGGCACAGGCGGTATATCATCAGAGCAATGATGCGTTCTGGACATATTATGACGCACTGTACCGGGAACAGGGAGCAGAGAACAGCGGGCGGATTACCCCCGCCTATCTGGTTGATCTGGCCAAGCGGGAGAATCTGCAGATTGACTACACGAAGCTGCAGCAGGATATTGAGAAACAAACCTACCAAAACGAAGTGGACGAGCACAATGCTAAGACTGATGAGCTGGGTCTTAAATACTCACCAACAGTCTATATCAACGATACGCAGTATTCAGGCGACTACAAGGACTACAGCAGTCTGAAGCAGGCGGTCGACAAAGCGTTGGCGGGTGAATAATATGAGCAGGCAGCCGGGGAATTCCATCATCAGAGAGTACAGCTTATATCTGGCCTGGCTTGTGGCCTTGGTTGCCACAGCCAGCAGTCTGTATCTGAGTGAAGTTTTGCTTTTTGAACCGTGCCGGCTGTGCTGGTTCCAGCGGATATTCATGTATCCGCAGGTCATTCTCCTGGGAATTGCGGCTTATCGTGATGACCGGAGCATTATCCGGTATACACTTCCGCTCAATATTATTGGTGGACTCATTGCGCTGTTCCATTACGCTGAACAGAAAATTCCCGGATTGTCTGACATCGCACCCTGCCGCGTAGGCGTTCCGTGTAATGTGGATTATCTGGATTGGTTTGGTTTTATTACCATTCCTCTCATGGCTCTGGTTGCTTTCATCTTGATTATGGTATTCCTGCTGATCGGCAGGGAGAAGCCTGAGGAAGAGGAACTGCTGGAGGAAGACAGCGAGTATAACAAAGCAGAGAGCCTGTAACAGGCTCTCTTTTTATATATCTACATTTTAAAAGTACGGTTCCCGGTTATTTGCTTCCCTTAAGTGTCCGGCCAATCAGCACCTCCGGGTTTCCTTCAAAGCGGACAAGCCGTGATTTGCCTTCGGTAAACACGGGATGATCCGAAACTTGGAAGTGAAGGTGAGGCTCGCTGGAATTTCCGGAGTTTCCGCATAAGGCGAGAAGATCCCCTTTTTTTACAATGTCGCCCTTACTCACCTTCACAGACCCTTTCTTCAGGTGGGCAAGCAGGCTGTACTCACCATGGCCGTGGTCTATTACCACGTGGTTGCCCTCAGGTGGATTATCCGGATTGGTGGTCCCCACCGGGAAATTATCCTCATACTCATCCACGGCCTCAACTACTATACCCTCCTTGGGAGCCATAATGTCCTGTCCAAAGGCAAAGTAACTTTCATTTTTCTTCGGATCTCCTTTGTAGGAATAGTTGTTAACGGCTTTAACCAAATCAGCTGCATAACGCTGCGCAGGGATTGCATAGTGGTAATTAACCAGCACATTGGTCCCTCCCCAGAATACGAACCAGTCGCCTTTGAACGGAAGGCTGTAGACGTTCTTGGTCAGATCCTTGGCAGCTTTCTTCTCACTTGGCAGCTCGGATTGAACAATGAAACTGGAAATTTGTTTACTGGAATTATAGATGACCTGATAGCCCTTGGTCTTATCCTGGCTTAGCCCAATGGCGGCCTGCACCCCGTTCAGACGATATCTGATTTCGGGTCTGTAAGTCACGATTCCTTTCTGGAATTGGGTCATCAGTTTTTTGAACTCCTCTTTAGGGACCTCTTTCTGCAGTTCCTTAGTCATCCTTGAGTATACCCAATCGAATCTTCCTTTAAGGAGAGCTGGGGCCAGCTGGTCGGGTGAGATTGAGGCTGAGCTTGTAACCAAAGCAGCCGCTTCGACCTTCTCTTGATTCCTGAACGAAAATGCCGCAGCGAAGACAAGCAGCAGGGCTGTGGGAGCGATAAACCAATAGACGGGTTTCATAAAGATGTATTCCTCACTTTCTAAATGGTCTGTCATAGGTCAAGGAGACCCCATGTATGTGATCTCATCATAAACATACAGCCTTACCAGGGGTTGAATGGAGACTTAAAGTAAACTTAATTCGTCCTGAGAAGAGTTAAGCTTAAGTTAAGACTCGTGGAGTTCCAAGCCTCTTGGGGAGGATGTTAAAATATGGGGAGAGAGGAAGTGTGTGATTTGATGAATCAAGCTTCAATTCTGCTGGTTGACGATGAGCCGGCAATTACCCAAATGCTTAAGAAGGTGCTGCAAAAGGAAGGTTTTGTACATATACATACGGCTGAGACCGGAGAAGAGGCGCTGGAGGCCTGTAAAGCAAGTCCATATGATCTGATCGTGCTGGATATCATGATGCCCGGAATCAGCGGTATTGAGATCTGCCCATTTATCCGGCAGTATACGGATGCTCCGATCTTCTTTCTTACCGCCCGGGACTCCGACTTTGACAAGCTGACCGGTTTTGCTGTTGGAGGAGATGACTATATTACCAAGCCGTTTAACCCACTTGAAGTGGTAGCCAGAATTAAGTCCCAGCTTCGGCGTCATTTGAGGCAAAGGGATGTGTCAACGGGTTCCCCGGTCAGAAGCAGTTATGATTTTGGCCGGTTCCAGCTGTACCCTGAGTCAGGTGAACTGTGGGTGGAAGGGAATCTGGTTCCATGTCCCTCCCTTGTCTATCAGCTCCTGTTGTTTCTGTGCCAGAATCCGAACCGGATCTTTACGAAGACAGAGCTGTATGAGCGGGTATGGGGCATGGACGGGATCAGTGAGGACAACACGGTCATGGTGCACATCCACCGGATACGGGAGAGGATTGAAGTGAATCCGTCCCGTCCTGAGTATGTGATTAATGTTCGGGGGATGGGGTACAAGCTTGTGACTCCGATGGGGAAACATGAACGTTAGGCGCAGGCTCGTCTTTCGCTTTATCGGTCAATTGGTTGTGGTTGGCCTTGTACTGATGACGATTGCGGTAGCGGCCTCACTGTGGATTCTTGAAGAACTGAACCATCTCGAATCTGATAGGGAGTTTCAGGAGGCAGGGTTAATGAGGCTTATCGATACTTCGGTGCAGGATGAGAAGGGGGTTCATTTTGACGAGGGCCTACTTAAGAAGATCCGTGATTCAGGAGGGTGGCTGCAGCTGTTGGATGACCGGGGAAACGTTACACAAAGCTACTATACTCCCGCAGATGTGCCGCGGAAGTATGCTTCAGGAGAGATCATGTCGTACTGGACGGAGACCATGTCATTTCCTTACAGTCTCGGCCTGTATGTTGACGAAAAAGACGGAGTCACGTATACCCTGCTGTATGGAAGGCCGAAGAATAAAGCGGACCGCAGCCTGGAGCGGCTGCTCCGGGCCGGAATGAAGCAGAATGGAGACAAGATCGAGCTTCCAGAAGCAGATCAGAAGCAGCTTGAGAAGGAGCATGACTGGATTCAATTGCTCGATTCCAACGGGGCGGAAATTGCTTCTTTTAATAAGCCCAATGGTGTTCCTGGCACCTACAAGTTATCTGAGTTGGTTCTCAGATCAAGGTACGGCTACCGGTATAACGCCGAGTTATTATTCTATTATGATCAGTCCAAGGGAAATACATGGATTCTGAATAAACCTTTAACTGGAACCAAGCCGGGTGAAACCCCGAGTATGTTCCCGGAAATCCGGATTATACTCACGGGTTTGGGAGCTATAGCTGTTGCTTCGCTGGTGACTCTGGTTCTGTTCTCGTTCTGGTATGGCCATCGCTTTGGTTCACCCATGATGCATATGATGCAGTGGCTGAGCAAGTTGGGCGAGGGCGTGTACGAGGAACCGCTGGATCGGCAGGGTCTTCCACGGAGTCAGGACCGAAAAGGCAAGCAGAGAAGGAGATACCGGGTATATAAGGACGTGATGGGCTCACTGCGGCGGTTGACAGACACGCTTCGGACTAATGAAGCTCTGCGTTCCAAGCAGGAGACGATACGGGAGGAATGGATTGCGGGGGTAACACACGACTTGAAGACACCGCTGTCTACCATTAAGGGATATGCTCATATGCTGGAGTCGGATTCGCTCCACTGGACAGATGAAGAAATCCGCGAATTTGCCATGATCATTAGACAGAAATCGGCTTATATGGATGACCTGATCAACGATCTTGGGCTGACCTACCGTCTAAAGAACGAGGCTTCTCCGCCCAAGAGGGAACGTGTGGAGCTGAATGCATATCTTGAAGACGTTGTAGAACAAATCCGCTGTTACCCTGCTTATGATGAGGACCAGGTTCATTTCGTGCCTGCCGATCGCCCAGTGGAGGCGGAAATCTATCATCCTTGGTTCAGACGCATCCTCGATAATCTTATTGCCAATGCACTGCTTCATAACGAGCCGCAGACGGTGGCAACCGTAATTCTGGGGGATCTGGCGGAGAGCACCTATTCGGTAACGATCCGCGATAACGGGGAAGGGATGGATGAAACCACCGCCTCGCTTCTGTTCGAGCGCTACTACAGGGGAACGAATACAGAGAGAAGATCGGAGGGGACCGGACTTGGAATGGCGGTCACAAGAGCCCTGGTACATGCCCTGGGAGGTACGATTGAAGTGAAGACCCGTGTGGGCGAAGGCACACAGATCAAGCTGGAATTCCCTTATGTTTAAGCTTTAGAACGGGGGGGTGTGATCAAGCAGCTTGAACCGTTCAATTTGATCCCACATCTGCTCCTTCTGTAGAATGGACTGCTGTTTGAGGCCAATAAGATCATAATGGGGATATGGCTGACGATTGTGAATATATTTGGGATTAAGACCATTTTGCACACACCACGCGGTAAGCTTATCCAGGTCTGCACAGCCCACTTTGGTTACGGTGGTGATGCCGGGAAATCGCGGCTCAAGCCAATAGTGCGTCAAAAAAGCAATGTTGCCCTGTCTGATCTGATCTTTCCACTCGTTAAGTTCTTGTCTATTAATACCAAAGGCCATAAGTTATTCAGTCCAATCGCTTGTAATATACTGATTATAGCAATTTTAAATTTGTTTTTCATGAATTATGGAACCTCTGAGCCTGTAACAAACGTATTATATCATTCGTTTATGCTTAAGAAGCGTAGGCTCTGTTTGGAAGGATTATTGGCGGCTCGAAGAGGATTTAGGGGAAAGGTGTCGAAGAGCTACTTTAGGCTGAAATTACAACACGGAGATGAAGGAGGCGTAATGGTTTGAGTTTTTTAGATAAATTCAAGGCAGGCATGGCAGAAGCCGGTAACAAGGCCAAAAACGTGGTTGAGACGAACCGCCTGAAGCTGCAGAATAACAGCATGCAGCATGAAATTGACAAGCAGTTTCAAGCTATTGGCAAAATGGTCTACGAGTCGGTCCAGCAGGGGACTTATCCGCTGCCCCAGGATCAGATATCCGGACAGATGGACCGGATCTTCGAGCTGAAGATGGCCATTGAGCAGAATTTGCTGCACATTGATAATATCAACGATTTCAAGACCTGCAAGTCATGCGGTTCCACCAGCAATGTGGAAGCTAAATTCTGCACGAATTGTGGTCAGACTTACGAGGTGGAACACACCAGCTTTGTGGAATACGAGGCGGACAGCAAGCGGGAAATTTCCGAGCAGGGACGGCATTTGCCCGATCAAAATAAACCTTAGGAGGAATGTATTTGCAACAATTTACGGTATTAACAAGAGAATTACGCAGATGGCTTGAATCGTTCAAGTGGTATCATCAATTAAGGAAATATGACATGCACCTGGTGTTTGGCGGTTTGGGCGTCGGCTTCTTGTATGAACTTCTAGTTTGGCTGCTTCCCTATTCAAGCCAGTCGGGCCTGCACTTCCTTTTTTATTCGATTCCGCTTTTTACTTTGTCCCACTGGGCCTTCTTGCTTGGAGCATGGATCATGCTAACGACAGACAACATTAAGTATCTGCCATATGGATTGTGGTTGAAAGCGTTATTGCTGTTTTTTTCGTTCACTTACATATCCCTGTCCGGCTTGATCCCGGTTGCTGTTTATGCAGTACTGGGGTACTTCTTGTTTAGGTATACGGCTTCTGTTCATGTGGGGACACGAAAAACACCATAGGAATTTCAGAGGTGCAAAAGCCTGTCTGGAAGCAAAATGCTTCTGGAGTGGGCTTTTTTTGCACGCACGCTAAGAACATGTGATAATAAATTTCCGAAAAGGGAGGGAGATTTATGGGGAATGAGAAGATTTTAATTGTGGATGATGATCCCGATATCGTAAATTTGATCAGCGAATATTTAGGCAGAGAAGGATATTCCATAGCAACTTCTTCAGTAGGACAAGAAGCTTTGGAGATGATATCCCAGGGTGGAATTAACCTGGTCATATTGGACATTATGCTGCCTCATATGGATGGGTTTGAAATTTGCAGAAGGATTCGTGAGTATTCCGATATTCCCATTTTGCTAATAAGCGCTAAGTCAACCGATATCGATAAAGTTGTGGGATTGAGAACAGGGGCAGATGACTATATCGTTAAACCGTTTAGCGCAATCGAACTGGCGGCGCGTGTGGAAGCGCAGCTGCGGAGATATCTGTACATGGCGGAACGGAACCTTCAGGAGGATAAGGACTTTATACATATCAATGAGTTAAAGATAGACGTTGGTGCCAGAAGTATATTTTTATTCGGCCAACCTGTTAAATTAACAAAGACAGAGTATGATATTCTGCTTCTACTTGCCAGAAACGCGAATCGGGTGTTCTCGCTGGAGGAAATTTTTGAGAAGGTATGGAAAGAGAGATCTATAGAGGGCAGCAGCAGGTCTGTTATGGTCCACATTGCCCGGTTAAGAAGCAAAATTGAAGAGGACCCGAGAAATCCAAGGATCATCAAAAATGTCTGGGGAGTCGGTTATAGAATTGAGAAATAAAATGATTTATGGAATTGGTTTTAAGCTACTGCTTAGGGTGATTCTTAGCATCAGCTTGTCGGCTGGATTCATCGCTTTGGCCCAGTCGATAGTCATTCCTTTAGCGGGTATAAGTGCGCAATCTCTGTCTATGATTGAAGAAGATTATTCCTTCATGTATTTTGCTGTTTTTCTAATCATCGCCGCACTTTTGTTTTTTCTATTGTCGAAGGGATTGATTAGTCGTTTAATTTCAGTGAACTCTGCAATGGGCAAGGTGATCAAAGGAGATACTGGTGTTCACCTGCCCGTTCATTCCGCAGATGAAATTGGTGAATTGTCAGGCAACATTAATCAAATTGTGAACCAGCTTAGGGAAAAGATAGAAAGCCAGAAGCGGGCCGAGCAATCCAAAAATGAGATGATCGCCCATATTTCGCACGATTTGAGGACGCCGCTCACCTCTCTGTTAGGGTATCTTGAATTAATTCAGGAGCATGCTCAGGATCAAGAAGCTTGTTCCCGATATATACAGGTGGCCAGGCGAAAAGGCACCGAGTTAAAAGATCAGATCGAAGAAATGCTGGAGTACAGCTATCTCAATTTAAGCGGTGTTGAATTAACGTTCGAGAAGCTGAATGCGGAGGAACTGATTCAGCAGGTAGTGATTGATTTTATGCCGCAATTGGAGAATGAGGGAATGGTCTTTGAGATGGAGATTGAAGGAGAAATCCCCTGCATCAAGGCAGATAGCCGCTTACTCGTGAGGCTGCTCCAGAATATTATCAGTAATGCTGTCAATTATGGCAAGGCAGGTGGGAGATTAACCTTCCGCTTGCATGCCGAGGGGACAGAGTTGGTAGTACAAATGATTAACTACGGGGACCCCATCCCTCCTGAAGACCTGCCTTACGTGTTTGAGAACTTCTATCGGGGTGAAAAGTCAAGAAGCAGCCATACGGGGGGGAAAGGCATGGGGCTGGCGATTGCCAAAAGTATCGCTGAACTGCATCATGGTTCTATAACCCTGCAGAGTAACACAGAAAGAACTTGTTTTACACTTAGGCTTCCTGGCTGGCGAATTCAGGATAATGAAGGTTAAATCTTTAAAAAGTCGTAAGTATTTCTCTAAAAGGTTGTAAGACTCCTCCTATACAATCGAAGCATACATAGGAAGGAGGACGATGAATTATGTTTCGAACAGGGAAATTCTCTTTTGCACTATTGATTTTGTTGATAGTAGTCCCGGGTTTATGCTGGGGAAGTGTTTATTGGGTTGGCGGTGTGGCAGGTGTTGCAAGCTGGTGGCTGCTTCAGGTGTTCTCCATCGTGGGAGTAGTCTCGTTATGTGTGTCCCTAGGGTACTTCATGGTGTCCCTGATCAAGAGGAAGAAGATACGCATGCGTTGGATCAGCATATTTATCTTAGCCATAATAAGCACCTGGCCGATGTGCTGGCTGTTGGGTTCACTACAGATTGCTTATCCGGCAGATGTGAATCGGGTAAAGCCAGCTGTTACTGTACGGCTTCCCGTTAAGGAAGCCGTACTGGTTGGATGGGGAGGGGACTCGCTTAAGACGAATTATCCTCATGTGGTGGTGCCTAGTGAAAGATGGGCATATGATTTGTTGATGAAGCCGGCGGGCATGGGCAGTCCTAACTTGAGTGATTATGGAATCTATGGGGCAGACGTGGTGGCTCCCGCAGCCGGAACCATTGTGGAAGCTTATGATGACGACCGTGACCATGCGCCGGGTACCGATGAGCATGAGTCTATGGCAGGCAACCACATTTATATCAAGTTGGATGAAACGGGAACTTATTTGGTGATTGCTCATCTTATGCAGAACTCCATAAAAGTAAAAGCAGGGGATCATGTGGATGAAGGGGCCTTAATCGCAAAGGCTGGCAATTCCGGAAGTTCGAGTGAGCCGCATATTCACATTCATCATCAGCGTCAAAATCCAGCGAACACGAGCTTGTTTCTTTCCGAAGGACTTCCCTTGTATTTCCGCGATAGTACAGGAAATGCTATGCCAATAGGCGGAATGCGCCAAGAACACGGGAAAGACGTGCCAAGTGGAGATAGCGTAACACCTCTTTGAGTGTTTGGCCATGGATTATTACTATTGATTGCTATAGAGATGCATAAACTATAAGAAAAAAAGGCTGCTCTGGTGCGGGGATCATACCACACACAGGGCAGCCTTTCAATATCTGGAATTATCGGATTTTACGAGATTAATTTCCTGTACAAATGCGTGAGATAGCGGACCCGGATGATCAGGAAATATACAATTTGAATCGCAATAAACGAGGCGAAGACGGCTAAAGCATAGTTGAGCACCGAGTAATAAACTAACATCTGCAGGGCTGTGAAAGCCACGGCACTGTGTACTACAGCTAGCAGAATCGGCAGGAAGAACATCAGGACCAGCTGACGGGTGACCGTCTTTCTTAATTCTTTCCGGCTTAATCCGACTTTGGCAATCATCTTGTACTGCTGTTCATCCCGCTCCGAGTCCGCATACAGACGGAAGTAGATGAAGCTGGCGGCGAAAGTAAAGAAGACGATACCCACCAATCCACTCAGGATGAACAGTATCCCGTTCAGCTGCCTTGCTGAAATCCAGTCATCTACAAGGGAGGTGAAGGAGTAGTGACCCCGCTCGTCAAATTTGCTTATCGTTTTGGATAATTGTGCCGAGACATCCCGGGAGTGCTGCCAGTCTTTGACAACGAAGAAATAATTTTTCGTAATCATGGCCTTGTCCTGATGGGCAAATATAGTGCTGTAAGCTTGATCGGAGACCACGCGCAGGTTAGCAATATTAGGAATGACAATATAATCAAGTGCCTTGATGGCCTTGAATTTCTTCTGATAGTTCTCCTTAATAATTTCAGTTTCAGGTTCGTAGATTCCATTACGCTTGTAATCCTCGAGCTCAGTTACAGTAGAGGGCGCAATAATCATCTCTTGATCTCCCAGCTTCTCGGCAGGGTGGCCTAGGGCGGTAGCTAGACTATTGAAGTCGCTCAGCTTGATCAGAGTCAGTCCATTGTCGGTGTAGCCCGGGGTGGTGGTCCCCATTTGATAGGGAAAATGAGCTTTAGTCAATTCCTGTTCAATGAGCTTGATATGCTGAGTTTCGGATGGATTATCCGGATTTGACGAATATTTAAACGCATAGGGATTTGTCATTTCCGCAAGCCCTGGAGCGCCGATAGCCAGACAGGTTCCAATTCCGGTGAAGGCCACTGCTGAAATAATCGAGACCATAAAGAACATAACGGCATTGTCTTTCATCCGGTAGGCCAGTTCAGATAGGGTTAGCAGATTGGTGCGGCGGAAGAACAACCGCTGATTCTTCTTGAGCTTCCGAATAACATATACGCTAAGCTGTGTGAACAGGAAGTATGTTCCCAGGATGACCAGGCCGACTCCGGCAGCCAGCAGGATCAGATTAAATACCCTCCGGAAGACAAAAACAAACACACACGCATATCCGGAAGCAATCAAGAGCACAGCCAGCAGGGCGAGCAACCGGGATGCTTTGGGTTCCGGCTTCGGCTTCTCAGCTGATTTGATCAGGTCCACGAGTTCTCCCCTTCGGACCAGAACGGAAGTGAAGAGGGAGATGACCACGAACATGATTGCGAATGCCGCTGCGGTCAGCCAGATTGCATTCAGAGGAATATAGAACGGGAGTCCTTTATCAATGGCTAGTATCTTCGCACAGACCAGCAGAATCAGCTTGGAGAAGATCAGTCCTGATCCGATCCCGGCTATGATGGAGGCGAATCCGATCAAGATATTTTCGGTAAAAAGAAGCCTGTGCAGCTGTTTGCGGGACATCCCGAGCATCAAGAGAATGCCGAACTCCATTTTGCGCAGCTTCAGAAAGGCGCTGACTGAATACAGCAGGAAAAAGAACGAGAAGATGAAGACGATATATTGGGAGACCCGCATGCCCATGGTCGCCAGCATGCTCATCGTACTGCTGTTGGACACAAGCTGGCCCTGCAAATCCGGATGGAAGAGCAAGAGCGCATAGATGAAGAAGATCATAACCGAGAAGGCGCTGCTCAGGAAATGCGCAATATAAGTCCGTTTATTGCGTACGACGTTGTTAAACGCGAATTGTCTGAAATTCATCGGCATTCCCTCCCATGAGTGACAGTACATTGATGATTTTCTGATAAAAGGCCGCACGGTTGTCTCCGTAGTGGATTTCGTTATACAGCTCGCCATCTTTGATGAAGACTACACGGTTGCAGTAGCTTGCGGCTACCGGATCATGGGTGACCAGCATCATGGTTGTGCCGTCCTCTTTGTTCCGCTTCTCCATAATGCCCATTACGTCGCGAGCGGCTTTCGAGTCCAGATTCCCGGTAGGCTCATCCGCCAGAACGAGCTTGGGCTCATGGATAAGAGCCCGGGCAATGGCTGTGCGCTGAGCCTGGCCCCCCGAGATCTCATAAGTGCGCTTGTCCAGAATCGCCGTGATTCCAAGCTTCTCAGCCAGGTGGTTCACACGTGTATTCATCTCCTGCACAGAGATACCATCCAGTGCCAGAGGCAGGATAATGTTCTCTTTCACCGTAAGAGTATGCAGAAGATTAAAGGACTGAAATACAAATCCGAGTTCTCTGCGCCGGAACACAGCCAGCTCATCCGGAGTCAGGGTGTGGGGGTTCCTCCCATTAATCAGCACTTCACCTGAAGTGGGGGAATCTATGGTGGACACCAGGTTCAGCAGGGTGGTCTTCCCGCTGCCAGAGGGCCCCATAATTCCTACAAATTCTCCTTGATTTATGGTCAGCTGGATTTTGGATAAAGCTTCATAGGATACAGCCCCCTTGTATATTTTGCTAAGATGGTTAACCTTTAATATTTCCATATGTCAAAACTCCCTTCATAAATCAAAGTTTGTACTCCCTGCAACAATAGTCATTTAAGTAACGCTTCATCTCAGGTACTGGTTACAATCTTTTGTCTTGAATCCTAATCTGATTGGGTTCCTTATAAGTGTAAGGCTGAATAGGGAATTCCCCTATCGGTTATTCTTTCATTTACCTGACAGCTTTGTAAGGTTAGTGGATTAGAGGGAACTTGGTTCAACTCAACTTATATAACACATAAAGTCCCGCTCAACTTTGAACGGGACTTCTTACTGTCTATGAGTATGGGAAAATGATACGTACCGTTGTGCCCTGATTAACCTCGGACTCCAGTTCAATGTCATGGCCGAGCCGGTCCAGCACTTCTTTTACCAAGTACAGCCCCATGCCGGTGGACTCCTTGTAAGTTCTCCCATTCTCACCTGTGAAGAAGGGACGGAAGACCCGGGAGATATCCGATTTCGGAATCCCGATTCCAGCATCACGAAGCTCGAGGACGAGCGCTTCATCCCGCGTATGGGCGGAGAAACGGATGGTACTGCGGGTTCCTGATGAATACTTAATGGCATTGGTGAGGAGTTGCTGCAGGATGAACCGCAGCCATTTGGCATCTGTAGTCACGTGAAATTGATCATTGACCTGATTATCAGGGTAGACCTGGCTGCGTATGAAATACCGTTTATTCTCATGAATGACCTCTTGAACAAGACTCCGAAGCGGGGTCCGGTCTACATGGAAGTCCTGTTCGAAGGTCTCCAGCCGGGCCATATACAGGACCATTTCAAGCCCCTGCCGCATCCGGTCTGCCTCCTCCGAAATATTCTCATACTGCGGCTCATCTTCACCTTGGGTGATCAGATCAATGACCGACAGAGGAGTCTTCATCTGATGCACCCACTGATTCATAAAGACCAGATGTTCCTGTCTTTGCCGTTCATATTTCTTGAGCTGCTCCTGATAGTGCCTGAATTGTATATCGAGCAGTCTGCTGATTGCAGAAGGAAGAGGGGCAGGCTCTCCTTGATATATCGAATCCTTGAGGTTGGCTGGTGTATGGGACAGCCGGGTATACAACTGGCGGTGTGTGTAGTATCGGTAGATGAGATATACAAGGAACATGACCAAGCTTAAGAAGCTGGCGTATAAGGCAGTGAGTGGATGATCGTAGCCGTCATACCAATAAACCAGAAGCACAAGGATCTGCTGGACGATCCAGAACATAAAGAGCGGGATATGCTCGCGCAGGAACAGCCTCATGATTCACCCGCATCCTTCCAGGTAACATTCAATCGGTAGCCTACGCCGCGCATCGTCTCCAGAGCGTCTTCGATCCCCAGGTCCGCAAGCTTCTTGCGAACACGGGTGATGTTTACACTCAGCGTATTATCATCGACAAAAGAGTCATCCCACAGTTTATCCAGAATCGCTGCCCGGCTGATCGACCTTGGGCTCCGTTCCAACAGCGCCTCGATAAGCACGGATTCCCTCTTGGTCAGAGAGACTGTTCTGCGGCCCAGCGTCAACTCCATCCGCTCGGGATACAGAATAAGTCCTGACCGCGACACAGTGCGTTCTTCCATTTTGGCTGCGTAATCCCCATACACTCTCCGGAACTGGCTTCGAATCTTGGCCATGACAACTTCGTAGTGAAACGGCTTCGTAATATAGTCGTCGCCCCCGTGCTCCAGCGCTCTAACCTGGTCCATCTCTCCACTGCGTGCC
Organism: Paenibacillus sp. J22TS3; assembly: GCF_018403205.1. NCBI lineage: Bacteria > Bacillati > Bacillota > Bacilli > Caryophanales > Paenibacillaceae > Paenibacillus > Paenibacillus sp. J22TS3. Next base: position 1,111,128 of record NZ_BOSF01000001.1, on the reverse strand, counting down.
GAAATAAATATAATCGGACAAGTGGAGAGAGTACGGATTTGGCGGCACCAGTAAAAACCATCAAAGCTTGGAAGATTGATATCCATAAGCACAATGTGGGGGCTCAGTTCTTGAAACTGATCCAGAATCCGGTCAAAGCTCTGAACCGGCACAGCCCGGTCCCCATATTTCTCTATGTAGTTCTTAAGCAATTCCGCAATCTTGGGATCGTCCTCAACAATCATAACGGTATACATGGAATTATCTCCTTTGAAAGTGGGTACTTCTGTTGTCCAACTTTATATCAGATTAAAGCTGGTCAAGTATATTGCCGATATAGGGGATAGCTATATCTAAATTACAACCTTGTGAAACTACCAAACATTATACATGAAGGAGAGACAGAATGAAGTCATTTGCCCGTCTATTTATCGCTTGTCTGCTCGTATTCTCACTTGCTCTTCCGGCTGATCAAGCTGCGCCGGCCCAGGCAGCAGGAAGCACGATTGAGGCCTCCAAGCTCAAAAAGATCAGCCGTTTGTCGTATCCGCTGTATGACGCAGCGAATAATTTATACACCTTGTACATATTTGCGAAGGATGAGAAGAAGGGGAAAATTCAGGAGGACAGTTACCAGCTAGGCTACAAGAAAGGTCAGACTAGTTATACAGGAAAGTATCAGGCTGCCCTGCTTAAGAGCGGGGAACGATACGCAGCTGTGCAAACTGTAAACTTGGGCCTCCATATGGTAGTTCCTCCGGATAAGAAGAATTACGTCCTGAAGAGAATCAGCAAAAATACACCCGACCTGTTCATCATGACCGAATACGGAACCTCGAATTTTGATCTGTTCCGCTCCTTTGCCGTACAATCCGGCAAGCTGCAATTGCTCACCTTCGCAGACAAAGACGGCAAGCGTTATGACGCTTTTTGGGGAGCTGGTAAGGTCGGTGGCGTGCGGATGCTTCCAGGCATGAAGATCCAGACTAGACAGTATGACAATTCCAAAGGCAAGTATGTGTTTGATACCTTTGCGCTTCATCTGGCTACGATGACTTTACGCCGGAACAATTCTTCTTACGGGAACACATCCAGTTGGAACCAAGCTGGCACAGGAGACCGGGCTTATCTGACCGAGCTCAAGAATTCAGCGGTTAAAGGCGTTCTGCCGGGCAATCCGAAGGTCAAGCTGGGCCTGACAGCCAAGGCGGTACGCAGCATTCTGGGTAATCCTAAGGGGATGTCGAATGGGGAGTGGCACGGCTATTATGAATACAATTCTACCTTTATCGGATTCGATGATTACACCCATGATATGAATGATTCATCGTTGGTCACAGAGCTGCTTCTAAATGTGGAGAAGCAGAATCTTACCGTGTCCCATGTGAAGAATTGGCTGGGCAAGCCGAGCGAGGAATATGTTAATGAAGAAGAAGGGAACTATGTGGTCATTTATAGTTTGGGAAAGCGCGCCCTTGTGTTCTATTCGGATGATGAGGACAGCTTTATTACCCGGGCTTCCATCATGTAGAAATTTATAGAGCAAGGAGCCGTCCGTAAAGACGGCTCCTTGCTTTGTTTAGGAGAACGGTATATGTTCGAAGAGTTCCGAGAACGAACGCTTCTTTCCATGCTGTTAGTTTATGATTTCTTGAATAATAGACTTAGAATCGCAGGTGTTTAATTGCGCTTCACATCAACCAATTCAAAACGTTCACACACCAACATCATATCCTCCGAGAATTGCAGACCTATACTGCTCAACGCCTCGGTAAAAAACTTTACGTGAGCTTCTTTCCAGTAGCGGTAGGATCGGTCTCCCTCACCCTCAGCAATTGCAAATTCCTCTGGCACCTCATTCATAGGCATGACGGTTACCTCAGCGGTTCTAATTATGGCCACTGGCTTGTCATCGCTGTTTAAGATAATGCTGTAGTCGTTAACGGAGGGCAGGGGCTCTTGTTCCATTTCATAAAAAACTAATCCAGAGCAGGTTGCGGTCTTAACACCATCGATAACTAATTGAGCGAGATGGTCTGGATCTGCCCCGAACTGCCATGCGGATACGCGCTTTGGCTTTTCCCGGCCTTGCTGGTTCCAGTATTCATCCCAATAGGTTTGTGCTTGCTGGTTCATCGGATTCTCCCTTAGTGATAAAATCAGTCATTATATTAAATAACATAATATAGTAACTTTAACATGTTCATGTTTCTGCTGCTAATCTTGTTCTTGTCAGAAAAAAAAGCAGCCTGCTTTAAGGTTCGAGCTATGACCCACACGAGGGTCACCTTTTTTCAAAGTGTCCTTCTTGTGGGTCATAGCTCAGTTTGCACCTGCAGGCTGCTTATTCTGAGCTTCTTGCGAATATCGCGGGGAAGCCAATGTTAATTTACACGAGTACCTTCCTGAATTCCTGTGTCAGAAGGGGAACGACCTCGAACAGATCCCCTACAATGCCGTAGTCGGCCACCTTAAAGATCGGGGCCTCCGGGTCTTTGTTGATCGCGATAATCACACGCGATTGGCTCATGCCGGCAAGATGCTGGATCGCGCCGCTGATGCCGCAGGCGATGTATATTTCCGGCGTCACCACCTTGCCGGTCTGCCCGATCTGCATTGCGTAGTCGCAGTAGCCCGCGTCACAGGCGCCGCGTGAAGCACCGACCGCCCCTCCAAGCACATCCGCCAGCTCCTCCAGCGGCTTGAACCCATCCGCGCTTTTCACGCCACGCCCCCCCGAGACCACAAACTTGGCTTCGGTCAGATCCACTTTGCCGGAGGTCTTGCGTACCACGTCCTTGATGACCGAGCGCAGGTCTGCGGCAGGCGTATATTCGCGGTCCACAATTTCCGCAGGGGTGCCAGTCTGTTCAGCGGCCGGAATATTGTTCGGCCGGATGGTGATGACCTGCGGCCCGTCCGCGAACTGCTTCTGCTCGAAGGCTTTGCCCGCATAGATTGGCCGGGTGAATAGCGCGTCCGCGCCGCTATTCTCGATTGCAGTCACGTCGGAGATTTGGCCCGCTCCAAGATGCGCAGCTATCATAGGCGCAAGATCCCGGCCGGCTGCGGTATGCCCGAACACCACAGCGTGAGGCTGAAGCGGGTCAAGAACGGAGGTCAACGTGCGGAAGTAGACTTCCGCATTATAATTCTCCAAGTCAGGGTGGTCTACGGCATAGACCTTGCCATCATTCACATAATCGGCCAGTTCACCTGCAAGCTGGGTAATTTGTGAACCGAGAATGACCGCGGCAACCGTATCGCCACCTTCTTTAATTAAGGATACGGCTTGAAGCGCTTCCAATGTAACCTGACGCAAAGCCCCTGCCCGGACCTCTGCAACCACCACATACGTATGACTCATATCAGACAACCTCCCAAGGATTGAATTATGTGCCTCTGCGGTTAATCCGCTTATTTATGGTCGATCGATCTCTGTACATATGATTTTAGAATTTCTACGTCTATGAGCAGCCTGAACTCTGAATTTAGATCAGCTTCGCTTCTGTGCGCAGCAGCTGAACGAGCTCTGCAGTCTGCTGAGGAAGATCCCCCTTGAGAATTTGGCCGGCTTTGCGGGCAGGCGGAAGCGTGAGGGATACCCGCTTGGTTCTGGCCGCAAGATCAGCCTCGCTGATCCCTACGTCGTCCAGAGTCAAGGTCTGGAACGGTTTCTTCTTCGCTTTCATAATGCCCGGGAGAGAAGGATAGCGCGGCTCGTTCAGTCCTTGTTGAGCGGTAAAGACAGCCGGAAGCGTGACGATGAGCGATTCCGTATCGCCCTCAGCATCACGCTGGGCCGCAGCCTGCGTGCCGTTAATCTCCAGCTTGGTAATGGATGAGGTGTGCGGGATACCCAGAAGCCGGGCGACACGAACCGCCACCTGTCCACCGCCGCTGTCCACGGAGAAGTTGCCACCGAGGATGAGATCATACGGCTGCTTCTCCAGATATGCGGCGAGCACCTTGGATACGCTGAATTCATCGGAAGGAATCCGCTCATCCGTAATCAGGACGGCATCATCGGCACCCATGGCAAGAGCCGTGCGAAGCGCTTCGGCCGTACGTTCGGGACCTATGGAGAGCACGGTAATATTTCCGCCGTGCTGCTCCTTTTGACGCAAAGCTTCCTCCACAGCATATTCATCATAAGGATTAATCACATATTTGACTCCGTCATCAGAGACTTCCCCATCTTGAATCACGATTCTCTCTTCCGTATCAAACGTTTGCTTCAACAAGACATAGATATTCATGTGCCATACTCCTCTCTGGGATTAAGGTAAAGAGATTGTACACCTATGCTTCATTTACTTACTTAAGGCCTTTAAGAAAAAATTCCACCGTTTTATCCACTTGGGCGGTAAGGGAATACTTCCTGCCTGAAATCAGCCAGGATGTTACGGCTTCATCCAGCCCTCCAAAGATTAAGAGTCGTGTCAGCTTCACATCCAGATCGGGCCGGAACGATTTCTCCTGAATCCCTTTCTCCAGAATATGCTCAATGAGCTGAATATAAGGCTTCACCACGTTCCCAATGGCCACCCGCAGCTCCAGCGAGCTTTGGCGAAGCTCAATTTGGGTTACGTAGGCCAGGTTCACATTGCTCTCCAGCTCACTGAAATGAATCTCACACACTTTTCTCAGGGCCTCATCCGCCGTGCTGGATTCCTTCACACTTTCATTAAAAGCGGCGATCAGGTCGCCAAGGCGCTCCTGAAACAGAGAAATAAGGATATCTTCCTTTTTCTTAAAATATAAATATATCGTACCGTCCGCCACACCAGCCTCCTTTGCAATTTTTGAAATCTGAGAACCATGAAAGCCATTCTCAGCAATGACTTTGAGTGCAGCTTCCAGGATCAGCTCATATTTTTCCATTTTCCTACTTGCCATAGTGCCACCTCAGTGTTAGAATTCGTAATAACTGAATGAATACTCATTCATTTTTTCTTAATCTTATGGGAAACAACGCCAGATGTCAATGTTTTCAGCTTAAGATTTATTTTTAAAACATAAATGTAATCGCTTTCTAAGCTTGGCCAACACAAGTGATACCGAAGTGAAGCAGAAAGGACGGATGTAAGATGGCATGGCAAATCGTAAATCTTCTTCTATTTCTAGCGGTCACCGGGTACGGGGTCTATCTGTTCTACAAGGCCGTGTATCACCGCTGGTTGTACGTTAAGCTCGGCAAGCCTTCGGACTTCCGGGCACAAAGCAAAGGGAGGTGGGGAGAATTTCTCGCCCAGGTATTTGGGCAGAAGAAGCTGCTCAAGGACCCGAAGAGCGGCATTATGCATATCGTCATTTTTTATGGATTTATCATTCTGCAATTCGGGGCGGTTGACCTCATCATTAAAGGGCTGACGAACGGTAGAAATCACCTGCCGATACCCGCTTACGACGTATTTGGTCTGCTTCAGGAGATTACGGTATTCCTGATTCTGGTAGCGATGGGTTATGCGGCATACCGGCGCTACGGGGAGAAGCTGGCCAGGCTCAAGCGCGGACTTAAGCCAAGCATCGTTGTCATTTTTATTTTCTCCTTGATGCTGTCCGTGCTGCTGTCCCTCGGATTTGAACGGGTATGGTTAGGCATCCCGGCTTCCGGGTACGCGCCGATCTCTTCAGCGATAGCTGGTCTGTTCGCCTCTCTGCCTGCTGCGGCCGCCGCCGCATTGTTCTATACGTTCTGGTGGGCACATCTGCTCATTTTGCTCGCATTTCTGGTGTATGTGCCGCAGTCCAAGCATTTTCACCTGATTACCGCACCGGTGAATATCTGGTTCCGCCGGTCCGATCCGGTTGGCAAGCTGCGCAAGCTGGACCTGGAGGATGAAGAGGCTGAATCGTTCGGGGTCGGCAAAATAGAAGATTTCACTCAGAAGCAGATGATTGACTTCTACGCCTGTGTGGAATGCGGGCGGTGCACCAATGTATGCCCGGCTTCCAATACCGGGAAGGTGCTGTCTCCAATGCATCTGATCACCAAGCTCCGCGACCATCTAACGGAGAAGGGCACGGCCATGACAGGCAAATCACCGTATGTGCCTGAGTTCGCTTTTGGCGGGGGGAGCGGGGCTTATGCCATGGCGGAGCCGGAGGCTCATGAAGTGTACTGGAATGCAGCCAATGGTATTACCGATATCCGCCCAACACTTGCTTGGCAGAAGTCGACCTGGACCCATCAAGAGAAGAATCCGCAGGAGATGAATCTGATTGGGGATGTTATGACCGAAGAAGAAATCTGGTCCTGCACGACCTGCCGCAACTGTGAAGACCAATGTCCTGTAGGCAATGAGCATGTGGATAAAATCATCGATCTCCGCCGCCACCTGGTGCTGATGGAAGGCAGCATGCCGAATGAAGGGCAGCGGGCGCTTCAGAATATTGAACGCCAGAGCAACCCTTGGGGGCTGAACCGCAATGACCGGGCCCAGTGGACCGGTGAAGTGGAGGACATCAAGGTGCCGACGGTGAAGGATCGTCCTGACTTTGAATATCTGTTCTTCGTAGGCTCTATGGGCTCTTACGACCTGCGCAGCCGCAAAATCTCCCGCGCTTTCGCAAGGCTCCTGAATGAATCGGGTGTAAGCTTCGCGATCCTCGGCAACGAGGAGAAGAATTCGGGCGATACGCCCCGCCGGATGGGCAATGAAATGCTGTTCCAGCAGCTGTGCATGGAGAACATCGCTACGTTTGAGAAGTATGGCGTGCGCAAAATCGTTACTGCGTGTCCTCATACTTTCAATACATTCAAAAATGAGTACCCGGAATTCGGGCTCGAAGGGGTCGAGGTGCTGCATCACACCCAGCTGTTAGATCAGCTGATTAAGGAAGGCAGGCTGACCCCCAAGCATGAAGTGAACGAGCGCATCACCTATCACGACTCCTGTTACTTGGGCAGGTACAACAATGTGTATGACGAACCGCGCAATGTGCTAAGGGCGATTCCGGGTGTGGAACTGGTCGAAATGACCCGTTCCCGTGAGAACGGGATGTGCTGCGGGGCAGGCGGAGGCATGATGTGGATGGAGGAGACCTCTGGCAAAAGAGTCAATCTCGCCCGCACCGAGCAGGCGCTCGAAGTGAATCCAACCGTCATCAGCAGCGCGTGTCCTTACTGCCTGACGATGATGGAGGATGGCACCAAGATGAAGGAAGTGGAAGACCAGGTTAAAGCCAAGGATATTGCGGAAATTCTGGAGCTGTCCGTATTTGGGGATAATCCGGCAGCGCTAAATCGTGAACTTGAATTGGAGGCGAGATGATCATGAACTTATCCATTCGTAAAGCGGCCGTTATCGGCTCCGGTATTATGGGCTCACAAATTGCAGCCCACCTGGCCAATGTGGGGATTCAGACCCTACTGCTCGATATTGTGCCTAAGGAGCTTACTGAAGAAGAAGCCAAGAAAGGATTGACGCTTGAGCATCCGGCGGTACGGAGCCGCTTCTCTGCATCTGCGATCAAGAAGCTGGCGAAGATCAAACCTGCGCCGCTCTATGATGAAGCTTTTGCTTCCCGGATCACACCGGGAAATCTGGAGGATGACCTCGCAAAGATCGCGGAAGTGGACTGGATTATCGAGGTGGTCGTTGAGAACCTGGACGTAAAAAGAAGCCTGCTGAAGCAGATTGAACAGCACCGTGGGCCAGGTGCGGTCGTGTCCTCCAACACCTCGGGAATTTCCATCAACGCGATGGCCGCGGAATGCGGGGAGGAGTTCCGCAAGCATTTCCTCGGAACACATTTCTTTAATCCTCCGCGTTATATGAAGCTGCTTGAGATTATTCCGGGGAACGATACCGATCCCGAACTGGTTACCGCGATGAAGGTCTTTTGTGAGAAGGTGCTTGGCAAGGGTGTGGTGCTCGCCAAGGATACGCCGAACTTCATCGGCAACCGGATAGGGACTTACGGATTGCTTGTGACACTCCAGGAAATGCAGAAGAACGGCGGTTATACCGTGGAAGAGGTTGATGCCGTCACAGGTCCGGCAATGGGCCGCCCGAAGAGCGCGACCTTCCGTACGCTGGATCTGGTCGGCCTCGATACCTTCGTGCACGTTGCTGATAATGTATACCACAATGTGACGGATGAACAGGAGAAGGCGGTGTTCCGTACACCGGAAGTCTTGAAGAGTATGACCGAGCGTAAATGGCTTGGAGAGAAGACCGGGCAGGGCTTTTACCTGAAGAGAAAAGGGGAAAAGGGCAGTGAGATCCTGTCGCTCAATCTGGCGACCATGGAATACGTCCCCCAGACGAAGCCCAAAGGTGCTTCACTTGAAGCAGCCAAGGCCGCGAAGGGCACCAAGGAGAAAACCAAAGCCTTGTTAGCCGGCAAGGACCGCTACTCGGAATTAGCCTGGAACATTCTTAAGCAGGTGCTGATCTACTCGGCCGAAAAGGTCGGGGAAATCTCCGATTCCATCCGGGAGATTGACGATGCCATGAAATGGGGCTTTTCCTGGGATCTCGGGCCCTTTGAAACTTGGGATGCTATCGGCCTCGTCCGTTCCACCCAGCGGATGGAAGCTGAAGGATTGACCGTACCTCAGTGGGTTAAGGATTGGATTGCTGCTGGAAACACGTCGTTTTACAAAAATGAAAGCGGGAAGCTGTATTCCGTTCATATCAGCACCACCCAGTATAAAGAAGTCGAACATGTCCCGGAAGCCATCTCGCTTCGCAGCTTAAAGGAGCAGAACAAGACCATCAAGGGCAATTCGGGCGCAAGCCTGATTGATCTCGGGGATGGGGTGGCCTGTCTGGAATTCCATTCTCCGAATAATGCCATCGGTGCAGACATTCTGTCGATGATTCAGCAAAGCGTCGAGGAAGTGCGCAGTAATTACCTCGGCATGGTGATCGCCAATCAGGGCAAGAACTTCTGTGTCGGCGCCAACATCATGCTGCTGCTGATGGAAGCGCAGGATGAGGAATGGGATGAGATTGACGATATCATCCGGATGTTCCAAAGCACGATGTACAAGGTCAAACGGCTGGAGAAGCCGGTCGTTGCCGCTCCGCACCGGATGTGCTTGGGTGGTGGGGTAGAGGCTTGTATGCCAGCCGATCAAGTTATTGCCGCAGCCGAAACCTATTACGGATTGGTTGAAGTAGGCGTAGGGCTGATCCCGGCAGGTGGGGGCTGCAAAGAGTTTGCGCTTCGCGCCAGTCAAAGCCAGCCGGGTGCGGATGCAGATCTGCAGCCGTTTATCAACCGGGTGTTCGAGACTGTGGGCACGGCCAAGGTATCCGGCAGTGGTCATGACGCCAAGCGTCTTGGGTACCTGCGCCCAACCGATAGGGTTGTAACGAATCAGGACTATTCCATCTATGAAGCGAAGCAGGCCGTACTTGGCCTCTCCAAGGGTTATGAGCCTATCCCGGAGGAGAAAATCCGGGTTGTGGGGGCCGAAGGCAAAGCGGTGATGCAGCTTGGCGCGATCGGCATGCGGCAGGGAGGTTACATCAGCGATCACGATCTCTTGATTGCCAAGAAGCTGGCTCATGTGCTGGCTGGCGGTGATGTTCCTGCCGGAACTCTGGTGACGGAGCAGTACATGCTCGACCTGGAGCGTGAAGCGTTCCTCAGCCTTTGCGGCGAGCCGAAGACGCAGGCCCGGATGCAGCACATGCTTACCAAAGGCAAAGCGCTGAGAAATTAGGCGTGGGCTAAAAGTTAGCGTGAGCGAAGCCCGAAGCGGGCACCTAGGGACAAAGCTGGAAGTAACGTGACAGAGAACCTTGAGGTAATTCAGCTAAAATCGATGCCTACGCACGAAGCAACGGAGGAAGCGGAACGATCCTGAAGAAGCGAAGCGTTCGCCTTTGTCCCCGGATGAAATCCTTGGATGATTCGTTCAAATTATCCGGGGACAACAGCGATCGTAAGGATGTTTCGCAGCCGGAGTGATCGCCGAGGAGCGCAATAGTTGATTAAGAGCTGTACTCAGAGCTGCATAGGAAGCAAAGCACAGCAGGTTGGTCCTCAATAGAGTGACGAGTGGCTTTAATCTTAACTTCCCAAGGAGTGTGAGAACGATGAAAGAAGCAGTAATTGTATCGATGGCCCGCACCGCCATCGGCAAGGCCAAGAAAGGCAGCCTGGTGCAGACCCGGGCCGATGATCTCGGCAAGGTGGTTCTGGAAGCCGTCATTGAGCGGGCGCCGGGGCTGAGGAAAGAGGACGTCGAGGACGTTATTATTGGCTGCGCGATGCCCGAAGGCGAGCAGGGTCTGAACTTCGCCCGGATCATGTCGCTGTACGCGGGATATCCGAACACCGTGCCCGCGTTGACGATTAACCGCTTCTGCTCATCCGGGCTGCAGTCCATCGCGTTTGCGGCCGAGCGGATTATGCTGGGCCATGCCGACATCATCGTGGCCGGCGGCGTGGAAAGCATGAGCCATGTGCCGATGACCGGCTTCAAGATTTCTCCGAATCCGAAGCTGGTAGAAGACATGCCGGAAGTTTACATCGGCATGGGGCACACGGCAGAGGAAGTGGCCGAGCGCTTTGGCGTATCCCGCGCGGATCAGGATGCTTTTGCGGCACGGTCCCATGCGAAGGCTGCGGCTGCAATCGCAGCGGGTAAATTCAAGGATGAGATTGTTCCGTTCGAGGCCGAGCTGACCAGTGTGGATGACCAGGGCAAGGTCACCCGGAACAAATTCCTGTTCGATACGGATGAAGGAGTCCGCAGTGATACAACGGCGGAGGGGCTTGGCAAGCTGAAACCGGCCTTTAAGCTCGGCGGGACTGTGACCGCAGGCAACTCCTCCCAGGTTAGCGACGGTGCTGCCGCCGTGGTGGTGATGAGCCGGGAGAAGGCGGATGAGCTTGGTCTGAAACCGCTGGCTACGTTCAAATCTTTTGCGCTGAGCGGAGTGGAACCTGAAATCATGGGGGTTGGCCCGGTGAAGGCGATTCCGAAGGCCCTGAAGATGGCGGGGATCGGCCTTGAGGATGTCGACCTGTTCGAGATCAACGAAGCCTTCGCTTCCCAGTGTGTGCAGGTCATCCGCGAGCTTGGCATTGATGAGGAGAAGGTGAACGTGAACGGCGGAGCAATCGCTTTAGGGCACCCGCTGGGCTGTACGGGAACCAAGCTTACGACCACGCTGATCAGCGAGCTTCGACGCAGGGGCGGAGGTTATGGTGTTGTATCGATGTGTATTGGCGGCGGAATGGGCGCGGCCGGTGTATTTGAAGTTCACGCACAATAACATGAACGATAAAAGGAGCGAATAATCATGAGTACAACGATGAACAAAGTGATTGGCGGCAGCTTTATGATTGAGGACGTAAATCATCAGCAGATCATAACTCCGGAAGACTTCACCGAAGAGCATCGCATGATTGCCCAGACCACCGAGGATTTTGTTGAAGGTGAAATTGCCCCGCGTGACGAAGAGATTGAGAAGCTGAATTACGAGCTGACGGCAGATCTGCTCCGCAAGGCCGGGGAGCTGGGGCTGCTGGGAGCGGAAGTTCCTGAAGCGTACGGCGGACTTGGCTTAGACAAGGTAAGCTCAACTTTGATCAGCGAGAAGTTAACCAAGGCTTCCGCCTTTGCCCTGTCGGTAGGGGCTCATGTGGGAATTGGAACCCTGCCAATCGTGTATTTTGGTACCGAAGCCCAGAAGCAAAAATACCTGCCATCTCTGGCTTCAGGGGAAAAGGTTGCTGCTTACTGTTTAACCGAGCCTTCTTCCGGTTCAGATGCGCTTGGAGCCAAAACGACAGCCACACTTAGTGAGGATGGCGAATATTATATTTTGAACGGAACCAAACAGTTCATTACAAATGCCGGCTTCGCGGATGTGTTCATCGTGTATGCGAAAGTGGACGGCAAGGATTTTAGTACATTTATTGTTGAACGCACGATGGAAGGGGTAAGCATCGGTCCGGAAGAGAAGAAGATGGGGATCAAAGGTTCATCCACGTGTCCGCTGATTCTTGAGGATGTTAAGGTGCCGGTGGAGAATCTGCTGTGGGAGGTTGGCAAGGGTCATCTGATCGCCTTCAACATCCTGAACATCGGGCGTTTCAAACTTGCCGTTGGCTGTGTAGGCGCTTCCAAGGATACGATTGAGCTTGCTGCCAAATATGCCAACGAGCGTACCCAATTCGGCAAGAAAATCTCTTCCTTCCCGCTGATCGGCAAAAAGCTGGCCGAGATGAATACCAAAACCTATGTGCTGGAGAGCATGGCTTACCGGACTGCGGGACTGTTCGACGTGGGTCTTGCCGAGGTGGATCATGCCAGCGAGAACGTAGGCTACCAATCGGCCAAAGCGATTGCCGAATATCAGCTTGAGTGTTCGATCAACAAGGTGTTTGGGTCCGAAACCCTCGATTTTGTGGTTGACGAAGGCGTGCAGATCCACGGCGGCTACGGCTTTATTCAGGAGTACCGGGTCGAGCGCAATTACCGGGATTCGCGGATTAACCGGATTTTTGAAGGCACAAATGAGATCAACCGCCTGCTCATTCCGGGCACCTTGATCAAACGTGCGATGAAGGGTGAGCTGCCGCTGATGCAAAAGGCGATGGCCCTGCAATCCGAGCTGATGCAGCCGATTCCGAGCCAAGTCTTTGAAGGAACGCTTGATCAGGAGACCCATCTTCTGGCCATGGCCAAAAAAATCTTCCTGATGGCCGGAGCCCAGGCTGTACAGAAATATCAGATGAAGCTTGAAGAACAGCAGGAAATTCTCAGTCATCTGGCGGATATGATGATTCAGGTATATGCGATGGAGAGCGCTCTGCTGCGCACGCGCAAAATGATCGAACGGTCCGGCGAAGACAAAGCCCGGCTGGCGGTGGAGATGACTACCGTGTTTGTCCATGAGGCCTTTGGCCACATTGAGACCTGGGCCAAAGAAGTTCTTGCAGCTATGGAATCCGGGGACACACTCCGTACACAGCTGTCCATTCTCAAGAAGCTGACGAAGAGATCGCCGATCAATATGGTTGAATTGAAACGGGATATTGCATCCAAGGTCATTGAGGCGGAGCAATACGTGCTGTAACCATTCGTTTAGAATTGGGGTGTCTGAATGCAGAACAAACCTTGGTTCAATCATTACCCAGAAGAGGTCCCGCATTCTTACAATTATCCGAATCAAAATTTGGCACAATTTCTGGTTGACTCAGCAGCTCAATATCCTACCCACACGGCACTGGACTTTATGGGTAAGAAAATAACTTATGAAAGTTTGCTGAAATCCGCTTACCGGTTTGCGAATGCCCTGCTTCGGCTGGGTATTCGCAAAGGGGACCGGATCGCGATTATGCTGCCGAACTGCCCGCAGGGAGTGATTGCCTACTACGGCACCCTGCTGACGGGAGCGGTGGCGGTGATGACGAATCCTCTGTATGTCCCGCGGGAGATTGAGCATCAATTAACCGATGCGGGTGTCCGCCTGATCGTGACGATGGATGCCTTGGTAGAGCGGGTGAACAAGGCGATGGAGAAACATCCGCTGGAGTATATAATTGTCACGGGGATGCAGGATTATCTGCCTTTTCCAAAGAATATGCTCTATCCAATTAAGGCTAAAAAAGACGGGATGTCCGCGGTGGTTCAGTACAATGAACGGGTGCTGGCGTTTAAGCAGTTCCTTAAGCATTCTTCTGAACAGCCCTGTCATGTGGAGGTCGATGCCGGGGTTGATCTGGCCCTGATTCAATATACTGGGGGCACAACGGGGGTAGCCAAGGGAGTTATGCTAACGCATATGAATCTGATCTCCAATACGATTCAATCCCAGCTTTGGTTCTATAAGGCGGAGAAGGCGAAGGAGACTTACATGGCGGCCCTGCCGTTTTTTCACGTTTTTGGCATGACTGTCCTGATGAATTTGGCCATATACAATGCGGGAACGCTGCTGCTGCTCCCACGTTTCGAGATTAATCAGGTACTTAAGATGATTGATAAGATGAAGCCAACGATTTTCCCGGGAGCTCCAACCATGTATATTGCTCTTATTAATCATCCGGATGTATCCCGGTATGACTTAACATCTATTAATATTTGTATCAGCGGCGCGGCTCCACTGCCTGTTGAGGTGCAGGAGCGGTTCGAGAAAATTTCCGGCGGTAAACTGATTGAGGGTTATGGCTTGACCGAGGCTTCGCCGGTGACCCACGCGAATAACCTCTGGGGGCTTAGAAAGAGTGGTTCTATCGGCATTCCTTTTCCCGATACGGAAGCGCGCATCGTAAATGCCCTGACAGGCGAGGATCTGCCGCTTGGTGAAATCGGGGAACTGATCGTTCGCGGACCTCAGGTGATGAAGGGATACTGGAACCGTCCGGAGGAGACTGCCGCAACTCTTCGTGATGGATGGCTCTATACAGGGGATCTGGCGCGGATGGATGAGGATGGGTTCTTTTTCATTTTGGATCGGCGTAAGGATCTGATCATTGCAGGCGGATACAACATATATCCGCGTGAAGTGGAAGAGGTTCTATTCGAGCATCCAGACGTGGAAGAAGCGGTCGTTGCCGGGACTGTGGACCCTTACCGGGGAGAAACGGTTAAAGCTTACATTGTGCTCAAGGAAGGCTGTGCGACAACAGAAGCGGAACTCAAGGCCTGGTGCAAGGAACGGCTGGCAGTATACAAAGTGCCTAAAGTTTATGAATTCAGGAAAGCGCTTCCGAAGACGCTGGTTGGAAAAGTGCTGCGGCGCAAGCTGATTGATGAAGAGAACGAGCGTCAGGCCGCAGAGCATAAGGAAAAGGCGTGAGGGCGATTGATTTATCCTCTTATATAAAAGTAAGAACACTCGGCATCGCAGCGCCCCAAAAGGTAACTTTCATAAGTTCATTTTATATAGCTTGTAAACATGAATCTTAACTCTACCGGCGAAATCTTGAGCGATGATGCCACTCGCAGATGAGCCCCTGTGGTGTATTAAGATTAGAAGCGTGGCCGCTGTCGGGAAAGACCATCACCTGAAGCGGCCTTTCACATTCCTGGTACAATTCATCATCATACTTTACTTCAAGGGAGGGCATTAACTTGGAAGCCGAATCCGCAAAACATTTCCCGAACCTGGAACGGCTTGCCCGTGCGGCCCAAAATACGTTCTGGGATTATCTCGGATGCCGGATTGATGAACTGGATGATACGCGGGCTGTGGTTTCTTTTGACATCCAGCCGCATCATCTTAACTTAATGGGGATTCTTCATGGGGGAGTTCATGCCTCTGTGATTGACTCTGCCATGGGCCTCGTCCTGATGCTGGCCAGGCCGGAATCCAGCGTGGTGACCATTAATCTGAATATGAACTATGTGGCACCGACAAGTGAAGGACGGGTTATTGTTACGGCCCGGATCATTCACAGCACCCGCAAGCTGATGACGGCGGAGGCTTACGCTCATAAGGAGAATGGGGACTTGCTGGCCTTCGGAACAGGAACCTTCCGTGTACTGGATAAGCCGATCTCCGGAGATCCGGGAGAAGGAGGGCAGCCGGATGGGCATTAAGGAGGAATTCATGGAATTAGCCTCAGAGATGAACGAGCGGCCAGAGCCATTGGCCTCATTGGATTCCGTATATCAGTTTAATTTGAAAAAGGGCGGAACTTACCAGGTTCACTTTAAGAATGGCGTGGTCCGTGTCTTGGAAGAGAGTGATTCAGCCGCAGACTGCACACTGATTCTGTCCGAAGGTAATTTGCATAAGCTGTTGAACAATGAACTGAATACGACGGTGGCTTTTATGACCGGTTCGCTCAAGGTGGAGGGCAAGCTCGGGCTGGCCTTGAAGCTGCAGGAAATCTTAAAGCATTACCGGGGATAGAGATAACAAAGGGATGTCCCAAAACAAGTGACTATAAATAAGGGTTAGCACATTACCTTAAATACTATGCAAAATATAAAGAAATAGCGGCCCAAAAAGTTATTCAGAGCCGCTGTTTCTTTATTTCGATCTATGGCCGCCTACTGAAGCAAATTATGGGCAATCGAAAGCCATCCGGCTTCAAGGCTTATTTGGAATGACAAGAAACCGTTCCTTTTCAAAAAAGGTGGCTGCACATCTATTTAACTAAAAACGGCTTCTTTGTCCTTTATCTGCGTGTTTTTTGGTGGGAGATTTCACTGAAGCCTGCGGAGAGACGAATGATTGCGGACAAGCGTAAGCGGTCGCCTTTGGTTTTGGAATTATCCTCTGAAAATAATTCAAGAAATCCAAAATCAACAGCGATGGGAGTAACGTTCGTTCTCGGAGCCTTTCGAACACAAAACGAACTCCTGACAAAATTAGGGGCCGCCTTTGGGGCAGCCCCGTCCATTTAGCCCTGATAAGGCTTATGCCACGGCTGGCTCGGATAATGATAGTGGTAATGGTGATGATGGTGATGGTAATGATGGCCTGGATGGTGAGGATAATACTGGTAGGGATGATAAGTAGGGTAATGCATATGATGCGCACCGTCATGATGGTCATGGCCATGGCCGTATGGACTGGCAACCGGCTCCCTGGTTATTTCATTTCTATTATGACTCATTTATGAAGCTCCTTTCGGTTCGATTTCACTATTATGCTATGGCAAGTGACCTGAATTGGGTGCTAATCCAAGTAGAAATGGGCTATTACACCTGACAAAAAAGCAGGAGATCCGCGGATCTCCTGCTTTTTTGTATCTTCCTTCACCCTTGCTTCTTCTTACGGGTCAGCTGGGCCAGCTCATCCCATTGCTCCTCTGTCACCGCCCGCAGGTCATTGAACTGGCCTGCTCCTTGCAGCCATTCACCTCCGTCAATGGTGACGACTTCGCCATTAATGTAAGCCGCATAATCGGAGATGAGGTAGGCGGCCAGATTAGAGAGCTCCCCGGGATCACCTACCCGGCCCATCGGTACCCGGTCCAGCATCTTCTGTTCCAGCTCCGGTGTGGGTGAGAGGCGTGACCATGCCCCCTCGGTTGGGAAGGGACCAGGTGCCACAGCGACCTGCCGGATTCCATAGGGGGCCCACTCTACAGCAAGCGAGCGTGTTAAGGCGAGCACCCCCGCCTTGGCTGCTGCGGACGGGGTCACGAAGCCTGATCCGGTTGAGGCATAGGTGGTTACAATATTGAGCATGGTTCCGGGGCGCTGCTGCTCAATCCATCGCTTGCCGACCTCAAGGGTCGTGTAGAAAGTCCCGTGCAGCACGATGTTCAGCACCGCATCGACAGCCCTTGGGGACAGACGCTCGGTCGGGCTGATGAAATTGCCCGCAGCATTGTTGACCAGCACATCAATATGGCCGTAATGCTGCTCAACCGCATTTACAAGATCATGAATTTGAGAAGGGTCACGGACATCGCAGGTTTGATAAAATGATTTGTAACCGCTTGCAACTAAAGAATCAGAGGCTTCCTTCAACACCTCTTCCCTGCGGCCTGTAATCGCCAGAAGTGCGCCAAGTTCGGCGAATCTTTGGCCCATAGCAAGCCCTAACCCAGTGCCTCCACCGGTGATCAGAACGACTTTGTCTTTGAGCAAGTCACTACGAAAAGGTCCCATGTCTCATCCTCTTTCATCAATATAGTGAGGGCTGCAAATATAAATGAATATAATTCCAGTATAATATATGCCGCCATCTTAAAGGTACAATTTGGTGCATGAAATTCAATCCTAAACCTTCTAGCGCGCCCAAAACGCCGCATATATTGGGAACAGAAGAGGAGGCGGGTTATGGATAAAAAAATTGCGCGCTACTATGAGCTTAAACAGCAGCAGAAGTCCTTGGAACAGGAGCAGGCTGAGCTTAGGGCAGATATTATCGGTTATATGACGGAGCAGCAGCTTACACAAGCGGAAATAGGGCATTACCGGGTAAAGCTGGTTTATCAGGAGCGCAAAGAATATGATGGAAGCAAGCTGTATCAAGCTCTTCCTGATCCTGAGCTCTGGCGCCTGACTTCAAGACCGGATTCGGCCAAAATCTCAAGTCTGCTTAAACTTAATGTGATTTCCGAGGAGCAATTGAAGGATACTTATACCGCCAAGCCGACGGCTCTGCTGCATGTCGAGAAAACCTAGAACAAAACCATCTATATAAAATGAACTTATGAAGGTTACCCTTAGGGGCGCTGCGAGGCCGTGTGTTCTTACGACCACTGTTGTCTCCGAAATGCTTGAACTAGAACTCTATTGGGGCATTTCGGAGACAAAGGCGGACGCTCCGCTTCTTCAGAATCACTCGGGATCGAAGCTGAGATCAGTAAATTCTAAAGTCCATTTTAAATACAGTATTGTCTCTAAATTTAAAACAGCCTTTAACCTGGCATCGTATCCTACCGGGTAAAGGCTGTTTGTATTTTATCTATGGATCACAATAATTTAATCATTACAATGAGGCTTAAAAAGATTCTTTAACCAGAGTATCCATGTCAGTCCCGCTTGCCGCCCTGTTCCAGCTCCCGTCCAAGTCCTTTAAGGAAACGAAGCCCAAAGCGGACGGCCCGATTGACATCGGGGTCACGCAAGGATTTCATGAGACTGAACATGCTAATTCGGTTCTCATCCGGAGACTGGGCTTCCTGAATGCCTGCTGTAAGTCCATTCATCAGCTTGGTGGTCATCTCTGGCTCCAGGCTGGTTAGAGCCCCTGCTGCTGCCATTCCATTGTTGATCAGATTCGTGATTTCGGGGCGGGAGATCTGCCCAAGTGTAATCTCCGCGATTTTGGCTTTGGCTTTCAGCATGGATTCGGCGGCCTCGAGGAGCCCGGAATCATGAAGCTCTCTTAGAATGGACAGCGACTTCTCCAGCGCTTCATTGCTTTCCGCTAGCTGCTGTTTCAGCTTGGAGATGGTGGCTTCCTGACGTTCCTCCTCGGTCAGGAGTTTTTTTCGGATCAGGGATATCGGTTTGGCCATAAGATCAGCTCCTCTCCTCTCTAATCCACCAGAGATACGTAGTCCGGGCGGTTCCATTTGCGCTGCACCTCTACGCCATTCTGTGGATTTCTTGCCTTGTAACGCGGATTCGTATGCGGGAGCGGGTTAATCCCCTTCACGTTTAGAACCTGCATGCGGACTTTCATCTGCTTGTAAGCCGGGGTGTGGGTCCGCACATCGACAGCGGTTCCGGTCAATAGATTGACCGCACTCTCATGACTGCTTGAGTGCATTGGCACATAAACCTCATTTCCCCGGACACGGTCGGTAACGAGCACCCGAAGCTTAATTGCGCCATAAGGGGACTCGAGCCGTACAAGCGAGCCGTCTTCAACTCCTCGTTCCTTCGCAAGCTCGGGCGATACCTCTACGAAGACATCCGGAAACTTGCGGTTGATCCCTGCGGATTTATTCGTCAAATTGCCTTCATGGAAATGTTCCAGCAGGCGTCCGTTATTGAGGACAAGGTCGAATTCAGACGGATACTGCACTGGCGGAATATATTCGACCAGAGAGAAGCGGGCCTTCTTGTCCGGGAAGTAGAAACCGTCTGTATACAGTAGTGGGGTGTTCTCACCAGAGGCTGATCCCCAATGGAAGCTGCCCCAGCTTTCCAGCGTATCGTATGAGCAGCCGGAGAAGAACGGGGTCAGGCTTGCCATCTCCTCAAAGATTTGGGATGGATGAGTGTATCCCCAATCAAATCCCATATGGCGGGCAATCTGGGAGGTGATCCACCAATCCGGCTTGGAGTCGCCCAGCGGTTCGAACACTTGATACAGGCGCTGTACTCTCCGCTCCGTATTAGAGAAGGTTCCGTCTTTCTCCAGAGAGGGGGCGGCTGGAAGGATGACGTCCGCGAATTGGGCGGTTGTGGACAGGAAGACATCCTGAACCACCAGGAAGTCCAGCTTGGACAGCACTTCATGTACATGGTTGGCATTGGAGTCCACCCATGCCATATCCTCACCGACCAGATACATGCCTTTGAGGTCGCCAGTCTCTATATCATTCAGCATCTTGATGTTATCCTTGCCAGGAACCGGGGAAATGGCTGCACCGTAAGCTTTCTCAAACCGTCTGCGGGCTTCATCGTTCGACACATGCTGGTAACCCGGAAGCCATGGGGGCAGGGTACCCATATCACAGGCGCCCTGCACATTATTATGACCTCTGAGCGGATAAGCTCCTGCTCCGGGGCGCATATAGTTGCCGGTAGACAGCAGCAGATTGGAAATGGCCGCAGACGTGTGGGAACCCGCAATGTTCTGGGTTACGCCCATCCCCCAGCAGATGGCCGTTCCATCGGCATCCCGGATCATTTCAGCAATTTGGATGAGCTCCGCGCGGGAAAGCCCTGTCTCCTGTTCGGCGAAGTCCAGGGTATATTTGTCCAGCACATTCCTGTACTCCTCATAGAAATTCACATGCTCCTCTATGAAGCGCGGGTTATGCCAGCCCTGGTCAATCATATATTTGGTGACCGCGGTGAGCCAGACAAAATCGGTTCCCTGCTTTGGCCGGATGAACAGGTCAGAGCGCTCTGCCATTTCATGCTTGCGCAGGTCGGCTACAATCAGCTTCTGTCCATGCAGCTTGTGCGCCCGTTTAATACGGGAGGCTAGGACCGGGTGTCCTTCAGCCGGGGCGCAGCCCACCAGAATAACCAGTCCAGCGGAAGCGATGTCCTGGATCGTTCCGGCATCTCCGCCGATGCCCACCGTGGACATGAGACCGTCTGAAGCCGGTGACTGGCAGTAGCGGGAGCAGTTATCAATATTGTTCGTTCCAAATACCTGACGGGCCAGCTTCTGAATAACATAATTCTCCTCGTTGGTAATCTTGGAGGACGAAATAAATCCGAGACGGTCACTGCCGAACTCTCTCTTGATGGTGCCAAGACGTTCTGCCACCAGGGAGAGAGCCTCATCCCAGGTTGCTTCCACAAAAGCACCGCCCTGACGGATCAGGGGCACCGTAAGCCGCTCTTCGCTATTCACGAAGTCCCAGCCGAACTTGCCCTTGACACAAGTGGAAATCGCGTTGACCGGAGCATCGTGCGAAGGCTGGATCTTCAGAATCTTGCGTCCTTTGGCCCATACCTCGAAGGAGCATCCTACCCCGCAGAACGTGCATACGGTCTTGGTCTTGCGGGTTCTGGTCTCCCGCATGGCCGCTTCAATTTCAGATACCGCAAAGATTCCGCTGTAACTTGGCTCGACCTCCTTCACCAGCTCAATCATAGGGGACAGCAGATCTTGACCAAGGCCTGTCATAAATCCGGCCTCACCGAGCATGGACTTCTCCATCAACGCATTACACGGACAGATCGTAACACACTGCCCGCAGCTGACACAGGAGGAGTTGTTGATCTCGGAGCCTTGATCCCAGATTACACGCGGGCGTTCTGCTTCCCAGTCGATAGAGAGGGTCTCATTGACCTGCAGATTCTGACAGACCTCCACACACTGTCCGCAGGCGATACATTGGTTCGGATCATACCGGTAGAATGGATGAGACATATCGACCCCGGAGGGATCAACCTTGGGCCGATATGGGTATTTCTGATGCTCAATTCCCATCATTTCGGCAGTATTGTGCAGCTTGCAGTTCCCGTTGTTGTTATCACAGACCGTGCAGTACAGTAAATGGTTCTCCAGCAGCCGGTCCATGCCCTCGGTCCTTGCCGCCTCCGCCGCCTCTGTACCTGTCCGTACCTTCATTCCACCAGCTGCCGGGGTAGAGCAGGCCCGGCTTAGCTTGCCGTCCACCTCCACAATACAGGTATCACACGTTTGGATAGGGTCCACTTCCGGGACGTGACAGATTTGAGGGTGCTGCATTCCGGCCAGATTCATGACGTCCAAGACGGTCATGCCTGGGGCGGCTTCGTACAATTCCCCGTTAATTGTAATGCTCAACATTCGCTCGCTCATTGGATAACCCCTTTAATTCATACTTCACCGGCCTGCGGAGTAAATCCCCGGCTTCCGGTCTATATAGCTCTGAATTCCGGCACCTTGCAGGACGAGACCACAAAAAAACTCCACCCCAAACTCACTGTTCATTCCTGCTGGACAGTAAATTTAAAGTGGAGTAATTCATTAGCAATGACCTACTAATGCATCAATCCGGAATTTTCAGACAATTTTGTGACTAAATTGATTATACTCCTCTACAGGAAAAATACAAGATTTAGAATGGCTGAAATGCACGAATTAATGACTCAAGCAGGCGAATTAAACTTGTCCGAGGTGAAGAAGACTACTGCTCATTAAAATAAAACAAATCCTTTCTGCAAGCATATATTCTGAAAATGATCGGGACATTTCTAAGCCTAGGTCTAGCTCGCGTAAGCTGTACCGATGGATCAGGAAAAGGCGTAACAATTGCAAAACCCACCGTTAAGGTTGACCGCCTGCGGTGGGTTTTGCGTTTTGATTCTTAAACTGAGTGAGAAAAGTTCTTTTTAAACACACTGATTATACCAGGAACAAGAAAAAAGATACCAAAAAAGACAGTGAGTAAATTATATTGGGGTGTTTCATAGAAATTAAACCATTCAGTGAAAATAGAAGTGTTAAGAATCCTTCCGAATATTGTTCCATCGGGATCTCTGTAATTAAGTATCCATCCTGTGGCTTCAGATGAAATGAAGAATATTTGTGACAATAAAAATACACCAATAGAAGATACCCAATATTTTTTCAGAATTGATACAGCATTTTGTTTCCTAGCCAAAAGCAATCTCATCCTTATTAAGTAATTTTTTTAATATTATAATATGAACTTATACTGCAATCCAAACCTACATTTCCATATCTCCAACATCGTAGAAAACTTCTGTGACTTAAACTGCATGAATAGTAGATATGCAGATTATATGGGCACGGTGTTGATTAAAATATCAAACCAAACAATGCATTTCATTTTCTTAAATGAAGAGCATTAATGATAGAACAAGGAGCATTAAAAGAAAATAAAGGTCTATAAAAAACTCATTTATATAGAAGAGAAAATGATAAAGATTGCACCTCTTTGGGATTCGTGCCTACAATGAAGATAATGAAGGAATGGATGTTCACGGACGAGGTGATCGATATGAGAAAAGAAGCTGCTTTCAACGAGCTTGTACGGAAGGTGCGCAAGGACACGTTCGGGAAAGGGCCCGAACGAATCCATACCACCTTTGTTGAGAATATGGCCATTACGAAGATGTATGGGAATTTTACCCCATCGGAGAAATTTATCGCCCAGACGCCGGAAGGCAGGCAGATGGTGCATAGCGCGAGAACACACATGATTAAGAAGCTGTATGCGAATCACGTTCCAGACGGCATGGAGGAGTTGTGCGGTTCCAGGCTGGTACATTTGTTCACGGATGTGAAGGTGGATGAGGATATGGCAGTCTCTGTATTTATTTTTGAAAATCCGATTGAGCAAGGGTGAGGGCCAAGATGGAGCAGCAGTATGAACGCAGTGTGATCCGCTATCAGCGGGGGCGCATAACCCAGGATCATGATCTGATTGTTACGGAGCATCCGGTTACGCTGAAGGTTAACGGGGAAGAATTAGCCACTATGGTATGTTCCCCGGAATATATCGAGGACATGGCGGTCGGTTATCTCGCTTCAGAAGGGGTAATTAAGGAATACAAAGATATCCAGGAGCTGTGGGTGCAAGAACAAAAGGGGTTTGTACACGTGAAGACGGACAAGTGGAACGGGCAGCTGCAGAAGCTGTTCACCAAAAGATATATTACCTCGTGCTGCGGCGCCAGCCGGGCAGGCTTTGTGTTCTTTGGCGATGCGCGAACAGCCAAGGTGATGGAAGGTATTCATGTTACGCTCAGTTTCGACGACATCTTCCGGCTGATGGACGAGGTGCTGCAGGGTGCAGATTTGTTCCAGCGCACAGGAGGCGTGCACAGCGCGGCGCTGTGTGACCGTGAGCACGTTCTGCTCGCACGAAGTGATATTGGAAGACATAATGCGCTCGATAAAATTTATGGCCATTGTCTGAAACAGGAAATGAAGCTGGAGGACAAAATCATTGTGTTCAGCGGGCGCATCTCTTCAGAGATTCTGCTGAAGGTATCGAAGATCGGCTGTGAAGTTATTTTGTCCAAATCAGCCCCAACAGCGTTGGCGCTTGAACTAGCTGACCAGCTTGGCATTACAACGGTTGGTTTTATTCGCAATAATTCCTGTAACGTGTATACACACCCGCAGCGAATTACAGATTGTACAGACAAATCCCCTTCCAAAGTGGTATTCTAATAGGATCAATTTATTCGGAAGGAAGAATGGGGAGACTTCTATGACCATCCATGATGAACTTGGCAGAATAATGAGGGACCTGCGGATCTCAGTAACTGACCGCTGCAATTTCCGGTGCCGTTATTGTATGCCTGCTGAAATATTTGGTGATGACTACGCGTTTCTTCCGAAAGACAGTGTTCTGACAGCCGAAGAGATCCGCAGAACTGCCGAGATCTTCGTTTCTCTTGGAGTACGCAAGCTTCGGATTACCGGGGGAGAACCGCTGCTGCGGAAGGACCTGCCGGAGATTATAGCAAAATTGGCGGCGATCCAGGGAGCAGAGGATTTGTCGCTGACGACCAATGGCAGCCTGCTTGCCTCTAAAGCAGCAACGCTGAAAGAAGCCGGACTTCAGCGGGTTACTGTCAGTCTGGATTCCCTGGACGATGAGACGTTCATGTACATGAACGGGGGACGGTCGAAGGTGAAGCCCATTCTAAATGGAATCGAGGCAGCCAAACAGGCGGGGCTTCTGGTCAAAGTGAATATGGTGGTCCAGAGAGGGTTCAATGACCACGCGGTTCTTCCCATGGTGGAATATTTCCGGGAACAGGGCATCATTCTGCGGATGGTGGAATATATGGATGTCGGCAATTCCAACGGCTGGAACCGGGAGCATGTGGTAGGCAAGCAGGAGCTGCTGAAGCAGATCGGAGAGGAATGGCCGCTTGAGCCGCTCGCGCCTAATTATCCAGGGGAGGTGGCTACCAGATACCGGTTCCTGGATGGGAAAGGGGAGATCGGCATCATATCGTCGGTGACGGATGCTTTTTGCTCCTCCTGCACCCGGGCCAGACTGTCTGCTGAAGGAAAGCTGTATACCTGCCTTTTCGCCTCGAAGGGTTATGATCTGCGGGAACGACTTAGAGCCGGACAGACGGATGAAGAGATTGCAGACTATGTCCGGGGAATTTGGGAACATCGTCACGATAAGTATTCACTTGACCGGGGAACTCAGGGGGGGGACGAGCCCCGCGTTGAGATGTCCCATATTGGTGGATAATCTTGCTGAGTCCGTTTCGATCTCAGCGGAGAGGACGAGCGATTCTGGAGAAGCGGAGCATCCGCCTTTGTCTCCGACATGCCCCTACTTGGGTATCTAGTTCAAGCATTTCGGAGACAACAGGCGTCGTAAGAACACTCGGCATCGCAGCGCTCCGAATAGGGTAACTTTCATAAGTTCATTGTATATAGGTAACCGGCATGGAACATTCTGCGGCGGCACAAGCCAGCAAGCAGAATGGGCTCATGGCGGTTTTTTTGTTCTGCTCAGAATATGCCCGAAAGTTCATAATCAGTTCATTTTCCTCCGATATACTTCAGTCATCAAATGAAAGCCTGCACTTATTCATGATGGCTTTAATCAGGAGGAAAGTTAAGATGAACACAAGATTTCGGAATCAAATGGTTAGTTTTTTGCTGAGTGTGGTGCTGTTTGCGGTCTTTGCATCCCCAGCTCTTGCATCCCCGGCTAATGCGGCGGGGGACATCCATATGGAACGAACGCCTTCGGGCATCCCATACGCTCAGCTTGGGCAGGAAATCGACAAGTATGTGAATAAGTATATTGGGAAATCAAGTCCAGGGGCTGCCGTTGTCGTAACCAAAGCGGGCAAAGTGATTTTTTCCAAGGGGTATGGTTACGCCAATGTGGAGAAACAAATTCCGGTTGACCCTGCCACGACGGTGTTTAACTATGGTTCGATTAATAAGGTGTTTGTCTGGACCTCGGTAATGCAGCTTGTGGAGCAGGGAAAGATGAAGCTGGATCAAGACGTCAAGGCATATTTCCCGAAACAATTCGCGGATAAACTGCGTTATGACAAGCCGGTTACTATGCTCGATATGATGAGTCATACCGCTGGTTTTGAACAGCATCCGCTAGGCTTGTTTTTAAAGTCCCCCGAGAAGCTGATGTCCCTGGAAGATACCTTGTTATCCGTTCAGCCCGCTCAGGTCTTTGAGCCTGGAAAAGTGATGGCGTATTCCAATTACTCCACAGCGCTTGCAGCCTTTACGGTGGAGAAGGTGAGCGGGCACAGCTTCTCTGATTATGAAATGAACCGGATTTTGCGCCCGCTTGGGATGAACCATACGTCCGGTCACCCTACACTTAAGGATCATCCTGATTTGGCCCGCGCACAAGCGACGGGGTATGTATCTGCTGAACATGGAGGCTTTGAGCCAAGAGAGCACTACTATGTCCAGTTATATCCGGCTGGAGCCATGCAGGGAACAGCAGAAGATCTAGGGCGTTTTGCCCAGGCGTTAACCTCCGAGCACAGTCCGCTATTCGTCAAGCCGGAGACGCTCGGGATCATGTTGTCCCAGAGCTATACTCCGCATAAGGATTTCCTCGGCAACGCGCACGGATTATGGGAATACAACACCAAGCCGCATGCGGTAGGACATAGTGGGAATACGATGGGTTTTTCAAGCAATTTTGCGGTAGTGCCTGATGAACAGCTGGGAATTGTTGTGCTGACCAATGCTGAAGTGGAGCAGAGTTTAACTTCAGGGGTGATTGATCTCCTCACGAAAACCCCTAAGCCGGAGACTACAGCATCAGGTGAGAACCTGCAGAAGTCAAGCGAGGTGGCCGGCAGCTATGTAATTGCACAGAACACATTTTCCACGATACAGGAATTCATGAGTTACCTGGGGCTGGTGAAGCTCGAGGCAAAGGGGGAACATGATCTTGTCATTAACGTAATGGGATTGTCAGGTGAATACACACAGGTCGCTCCTCAGGTGTACAGACTGAACCTGGGTGCCGAACCCCGGCTTCAGAAGCTCGCACCCGAACTTTATGCGGAAATGCAGAACGGGAAGGTGGTTCGGCTCAGCAAGGGCAGGGCGACAGATATTGTTCCGCTTGGTTCAGGCCGCGCTGTCCCGGCACTTCTTGCTTATGCGGCGATTGCTGTGACTGACATGTTGTTCTTCCTGATTGCCCCTCTTGTTCTGCTCGTAAGATGGTTCCTTCGTAAAAGAAAAGGAAGAGGGTCGTCCAGTCCGGTAGAACGGCTGATTCAAGGTGTCATTCTATGCGGCAGTATTATCGTCATCAATGTCCTGATTCTGCTTGCGAATGTGATGTTTAATCAGGATGTGACGGCTGCACAGTTAAATACTGGAATTGTGATAAACTGGATACTAGCTGTACTTGCAGATCTGCTGTTGGTCTATTCGGTTTACATAGGCAGGAAGAGTGCGCAATCCAAACACCTGTCATCCCTACAAATAATTACAGCTGTAATCATTAATAGTTATCTAATCCTGCTTTTGAACTGGCATTTTTTCCACTTAATTCATTAACTGTCTTATGAAATGGAGATCTCTATGATTCGTGTGCTTGTGGTTGAGGACGATAAAAATCTCAGAAAATTGATTGCCGCTTCGCTGGAACAGGACAATTATCAGGTCCTCCAGGCCGCGAACAGCTCAGAGGCGCTGCGTCATTTGGAGAGCAGCCAGGTGGACCTGATGATCAGCGATATCATGATGCCTGAAATGGACGGTTATGAGCTAACCCGGCGGCTGCGGGAAGCCAACTACCATTTTCCGATTCTGATGGTAACCGCCAAGGAAGAATATGAGGATAAACGCGAAGGCTTTATGGCCGGGACCGATGATTATATGGTGAAGCCGCTCGATACGAAAGAAATGCTGCTGCGGGTAGCCGCTCTGCTGAGAAGAGCAAAGATCGCAAGTGAGCACCGGATTGTCATCGGCGACAGCATTCTGGACTATGACACCTTGACGGTATCCTTAAGTCATGATCAGATTGTTGAGCTGCCCAAGAAAGAATTCTACCTGCTGTTCAAGCTGCTGAGCTATCCGGGGAAAATCTTCACTAGGCAGCAGCTGATGGACGAGATATGGGGGCTGGATTCGGAGGCCGATGAGCGCACGGTTGATGTTCATGTCAAGCGGATTCGGGAGAAGCTGGAGCCGATGAGTCCTTTTCGGATTGTGACGGTTCGGGGTCTGGGGTACAAGGCGGAGAAGCGGGGATGAGGAGGTTTGGCTTTACATCCATCCGTCTCAAGCTGGTTCTGATCTTTATGGGCATCCTGATTGGTTCTTGTCAGCTTGCCTTTACGTTTGCAATCAATTTCTATTTCGATAAAGTGATCAAAGATATGGAGACCCAGTTGATGACGGAATCGGGGTTGATTAAGCAGCTTGCAGAGAAAACCAATTTGGAGGCCGAGGAGATTATCCGGCTTAGCAGGACTTCGTTTTATCAGACGGATGCCTACTACCGGGTTCAGGATGTTCCGGTTACATTGGATGACAAACAGCTGAAATTTCTTCAAACCGGGCAAAGCATCTATGTAAGCACGCAGCGGGAGAACCGGGAGATTCGCGCCACCCTGTTCAGACTACGGGAGCAGTACGTGCTCTTGACTCCCCATGTTGGAGCTTATTTCGATCCTGTTGCCCAGATGATGGTTAATACGATCATCAATTGTGCGATCATTGGAGCTGTACTGATCCTGATTGCCGTACGGCAGATCATGAAGCCTTTGAAAAAGCTGACAGAAGCCACCCGCGAGGTGGCCCAAGGGAAGTTCACCGTTCAGGTTCCATACAACGGCAGGGACGAGGTCGCCCTGCTTGCCCAGTATTTCAACCGGATGGTCCAAGAGCTGAAGCATATTGAATACTTGCGAAAAGATTTTGTGAGCAGTGTCTCCCATGAATTTAATACGCCAATTTCTTCGATCCATGGGTTTGCCCAGCTAATCCAGGCAGAATCACTGCCAAAGGACAAATTTCTGGAATATACGGGTGTCATTATCGAAGAAACGGAGCGGCTGACCAAGCTGTCTTCCAACATTCTGAAGCTGTCCCGGGTAGAGAATCAGACGAGGATCACCCAAAGATCTGCCTTTGCCTTGGATGAGCAGATCCGTAAGACAATTCTGCTGCTGGAGAAGGAATGGCAGCAGAAGGAGCTGGATTTCGAGCTTGAGCTGCCCAAGACGATATACTTGGGTGACGAGGAACTGATCCAGCAAATTTGGATTAATCTGATCAGTAATGCGATCAAATTTTCGGGTTATGGAGGCTGCATTTCTATCAGATTAACCTCACTAGAGCAAAGCGTCCGTATAATCGTTGAAGATGAAGGCAGCGGAATTCCGGAGCCTGTGAGGGAGCGCATATTTGAAGCTTTTTTCCAGGCTGAAGGCTCACATGCCAGGGAAGGGAACGGGCTTGGCCTGGCGATTGTGAAGCGGGTGACGGAGCTGTGCGGCGGCTCCATAACTGTGCAAAGTGTTGAAGGTGAAGGAACAACGTTTACAGTGGTGCTCCCACGGATGGAGTCTGAGTTAAATATGGAAGTCATGAACACACATAAAGGCCATGAATCCCTACCCGGGTAGAGATTCATGGCCTTTGGCATGGTTAGCGGTTCCGGTCTGATTCCTCTAGCGATGGACGTGTGCCATCCGGCCGCTCATGAGCTAACCGGTCAGGAATTTTCACGCTGTCCGGGTAAGAACCTTCAACGAACATTCCGCTGTCTTTGTCAATGTCCCGTTGGGTTACCAGATCCTCATCCTCTTGATGCGTTACATGGTCACTCATGGTTACACCCTCCCTTACTGTGGTTCAATTGTTCACTCTATCTTATATTTCCCCGGATTTGGGCCGGCCCAATCATGGACCCATCACTTCCTTGCGGTATTGGGAAGGGGAGAGTCCGGTCCATTTCTTGAACGTTCTTGTAAAATGGGCCTCATCGCTGTAACCAACTTCCCGGGCTATGGTCTGGACCTTGCTGTCACTGGACTGAAGCTTAGCCTTGGCCCGTTCCACCCGGAATTGGTGAACATAATCGAGGAAATTAACACCAAGGTCCTGTTTAAACAAGGTTGACAGGTAGGTGCTGGAGACAAACAAATCCCGGGCCACACTTCCAAGAGAAAGGGAGGGAGAGTTGTAGTGCTCATTAATGTACTCGACGGCCTGTTGAATTTTGCGGGGCTGAATCTTCTGCGGATTCATCAGTTCCGCTAATTGACGGATCACGCGGAATATTAGGCCCGAAATTTCCTCCAGGGTGTCCATTTGTTCAATCTGTCCGGCCAGCTCCACCAGCCTGGATACGCCGGAAGGACTCCCGCTGTCTGGAAGATCCTTGGCAAGCTGGATAATACGGGCCAGCAGGGAAAGGGCCTGAAGATTAATCTCACTCCGGGTCAAAGATTGGCCCGTTTGTAGATGCCCCAGCCAATCTTCGGCACACCGGATTCCCTCCGCGAATAACCCTCTGCTCAAATGCTCAATCAAAGTCTGCTCCAGTCCGGCCAGTATGGCTAAGGATTGCGAAGCTTCCCCGGATTCGGAAGTGCTGAGTTCTGTGTAGCGGAAGATTCCTCCTCCTCCCTGATAGAACCGGCGCTCCAGAGCTTGCAATGCTTCCCCGTATGCTTCTGCGAGGCTGTCCAGATTCAGATGCACGTCACTGATCCCTACGCTGACCGATAAATTCAAGTATCTTTCCAGATTGCACTGAAGCTGGGCTATCCCAGCCTGGAGCTTATCCTGTATCAGATCATGGGTTCCGTTACACAGCGTGATAATCATATCCTGACTTCGGATCACCTCAATAGATTGACGGAGAGTCTGGCTGAGGGTCTCGCGAACGATGTCCGCAGCTGCAAAATGGATAAGCTGCATATCACTCTCGTTATAACCCAGCTTCTGCAAGGTTTTGCCATCTGGACGTATGGCGATGAGAACCACATCTCGGGTGTGAATGACGATGCCCAGCTGTTTAGCCAGAGAGAGCCGGTCTTCTCCATACTGCTTCGGCCCCGTCAGCCATTGCCGGATTGTCTGGGATTTGACCATAGGCAGACTCTGCTCCAGCTGACGCCGGATTCCTGAGACCGCATCTTCCGTCTGTCTTCTCTCAAGCAAGCGGGTAACTGTCTTTCGGAATACCGCCGCGATTTCCCGGGGATGGCATGGCTTGATAATATAATCCTCGACACCTAGACGGAGCGCCTTCTGCGCATACTCGAAGTCCCCATAACCCGTCAGGAGCACGCACGAGACATCCATTCCGTGCTCCTGCAGCTTCTCGACGAGCTGAAGACCATCCATCATAGGCATTCGGATGTCGGACAGCAGCAGATCGGCGGGGATGGATTGAAGAAGCTCCCAGGCTTCAAGGCCATTCGCAGCCTGGCCGCATATTTGAATCCCGAGTGATCCCCAGTCAATCATAGTCAGGAGCCCCTCACGGGTCGTTGTTTCATCTTCAATGACGAGCAGATTGAGCATTTGAGCTACCTCCTTGGTATCGGAAGACGCAGAGTCGCACGGGTTCCGGAATTCTCCACACTGTGGATGTTCAGCTTGGCTTCATTTCCGAAGATCAGCCGAATGCGATTCATGATATTTACCAGGGCAAAGCTGTCAGAGGTTCCGGGACCAAGCACCGGTGTTGACTGGAGTCGTTCTGTGATTTCTGCCAGCTTCGGTTCGGGCATCCCGACACCGTTATCGGTGACTTCTATTTCAAGCCACTCTGGCTTCCCTGGCAGGAGCGAGGCACGGATCAGAATCATACCTTCTTCACTAGGCAGCGGCTCTATACCGTGAACAATCGCATTTTCAATCAGCGGCTGCACAATTAGTTTAGGGATAAGTATGTCTCTGGCCTCGGGAGCCACGTCCAGTTCATAGGTCAGCCTGCGGGCAAATCTCATTTGCTGCAGGAATAAATAGTGCTCGGCAAGCTCCATCTCCTTATGAAGCTCGATCATGTCATTGCCTTGATTCAGGCTGATCTTGAAGATGCTTGAGAGGGAATAGATCATGTCGGCTACCTGGTCATCCCCGTTTTTTTGAGCGGTCCAGGCAATGGTATTCAGTGTATTGTACAGAAAATGCGGATTAATTTGCGATTGGAGCAGCTTAAGCTCCGCGTCCTGCCTGCGAATCTCGGAGCTGTATCCCTCATCAATCAGTTCCCTGATTTTGTGTACCATCACATTGTATCCCTGACCG
The DNA here is from genome assembly GCF_018403205.1 of Paenibacillus sp. J22TS3. NCBI lineage: Bacteria > Bacillati > Bacillota > Bacilli > Caryophanales > Paenibacillaceae > Paenibacillus > Paenibacillus sp. J22TS3. Next base: position 1,078,870 of record NZ_BOSF01000001.1, on the reverse strand, counting down.
AGCCGGCCGATCTCATCCAGCCCTTCGGTGTTCACCTTCTGGGTAAAGTCCCCCTGCTGCAGCTTGCCCATGGAAGTGAGCAGTCTGGACAATGGCCGGGTAATAACGCGGCCCAAGAACCAGGAAGCTGGAATACTCAGCAGTAAGGTGACAAGCAGAACAAGCGCGGTTAACCATTGAATCCGGCTTAAGCGCTGCAAGAGATCGGCCTTGGGCTGGAACACGAGCACCTGCCATCCTGAGACGGGGTTGCGGCTGCGGGTAAAAATCCATTGATCATGATCCACACTAGTATCAATCTGATGGACCGATTGCAGCTTTTCTTTAAAAAAAGGCAGTTGGCGCACATTCTGGCCAGCCCACCGTCCACGGCTGTCCGACAGGATACTCCCGTCAGCATTGACAATGACTACCGTAGCATCCTCCCCTCCCGGATCATAAATCCGCCGAATCTCCTTTTCATCCATCCCCAGGATGAGTACTCCCTCCGGCTTGAGAGAGACGTCATTCTTCAGAACCTTGGTCATTAACAATTTATTCAGAGAATCCCCGCGAAAGATCGTGTTCTTCTGCTCTGGGGTCTCGATGCTCCACCGCTCGGTCTGGTCCTCCTTCAGCAGCGCATCATAGTGATAGGCTGTCCGGTATTCCTCAAAAGGGATGGCTGACGACAGTCCTTTGTTGTTGAATTGAATAGGGGGAAAGTGCTCGGAATAGATGGTCAGAAATTGAAAGTAAGGCCTGGTAACCATCAGTCTGCTGATGGAATTGAACAGGCCGGTATTGGACACATATCCGCCGCTAGGCGTCCTGGATGAGAGAAGCGCCTGAATATCGGGCGACAGATACAAGTAATCGGAAATATGAATGGCGTCCTGAGTAATATAGTCCAGATGATCCATCACCGATTTAGCCATGCTGGCTTGTTCCACCTGCATTTTGGAAGCGATTTCATTTGCGGCGATACGATAGGATAAAAATCCCGTAAAGCTGATTGTGATCAGCATCAGCGGAACGAAGGAGAGCAGAAGCTTACGCTGGATAGAAAGGTTCAAATACCATTTTGGCGACATTGCGGCAAAGTGCATCCCCTTAGTTAAACTCTACATAAAATCACTAAATACTATAGAAAAGAAGGCCTGCCCTAAACAAGTGCAAAAAGTACCAGTATAGGAAATGCAATCCTAAGATCTAAAAAATGAACAACAACTTCTGAAAAATGGCCATCTTCGGTTCCTTTGCATCTCAAAATTGCTGTGTTCTCATGTGCAGGAGTTTTGCTTGAACCTGAAAAACAAACAAGAAATTCTGAATTATGATGACTAACCCCCTTTAAGATCGCGACCTACAATGAGGTAGGAAACAAAAAAGCGAAGAGAAGATGGTCTGTGATGAAGTGGAAGTGGATGGGCAGCAGGAGAACTGTTGTATTGAGCTTGATTCTGATTCTGGCTGTGGCCCTGGGCACTTGGGGCTGTGAGGGCACCTCACCTTTGGGGAGCAACGGCCTCGTACAAAGACAGTCGGCAATCGAGGACAAGAGAGAAGTCAAATCCGGAGAGCATGGAGAAGGGGTGACGCTGACATTTTTCACAAATAACTCGAACCGCCAGGCCGGACAGGGGCTGATCGAACAGAAGCTGATCGATCAATATATGCGGGAGAACCCGGGCATTGAGATCAAGGTAGAGACTCAGGCGCCGGATACGCTATATCAGGACAAGATCAAGCTGTACAACGCGGCGAATAAGCTGCCGGATATTTTCTCGGCCTGGGGCAACATGAACTACCTCGAACCGCTGATTAATAATCATGCGCTGATGGAATTCAGCAGAGATGAGCTGCTGCTTGAGCTTGGCTTCCTGCCAGGCGCACTGGATAGCTTCAGTTCGGGCGGGAAGTTATACGGGTTCCCGCGGAACACGGACTTCTGGGTGATCTATTACAACAAAAAGATGTTTGCGGATTCAGGACTTCAGGTTCCTGGAACGGAAGATGAACTGCTGAAGGCGGTTCGTGCTTTCAAGTCTAAAGGAATTGTGCCGATTGCCATGGATGGACGGGAGCCCTGGAGCTCTGGCATCTGGTTCGACACCATGGTTCAGCGCATAAGCGGAACCTGGGAGGCCAACGCCGATGCGCTGGAACGAAGCCGAACCTTCCGGGTGCCAGAAGTACGTCAAGCCGCCCATAAAATGCAGACTTGGATTGAAGAGGGGGCCTTCGGCTCCGGCGATTTGAATCTGGATTATGGCATGGCAAGGAGCATGTTTGGCCATGGCCAGGCAGCCATGTTCATGATGGGCGATTGGGAGATGGGCATGGCCGCCGACCCGGCGTTCCCGGAGCAGGTCCGCGCCCAGATCGGGGCGTTTGCTCTCCCGGCTCTCACTGGGGGAAGAGGAAGCAGGCATGACCTTCCTTCCTGGTTCGGGGGCGGCTATGCGGTATCCAACCGTTCGTTACATAAGGAGGAAGCAATGCGTTTCCTGAAATGGATGTTTCGTCCGGAGGGATGGGCCAGGGAGGTCTGGCAGAACGGGGTCACTTTCCCGGCGCAGAATTATGAGCGGTTCCTAACGGGCCGGGAGTCAGCTGTTCAGAAGGATCTGATGAAGATATTCAGTAATGCCAGGTCTTTCAGCGGTACGGTCACCCAGGATAAATTCCGGTCCGAGCCGCAGAAGGTCTATTATGACGCGCTTCAGCAGCTGGCTGCCGGAGGGCTGACTCCGCAAGCCTTCTCTGAGGTGATTGATCATGCTGCTGAGATGAACGTGACGGCGGAGTAGCCGTTCAGTGCTCTTATGCAGATAATGCTTAGTTGATATTTAAGGAGGAGTTGTAGCCGATGAAGAAACGGAAGTTGTCAAAATGGCTGTCAGGTCTAACCGCCTTCAGTCTTATCCTGGGATTGCTGCCCTTGCCAGCTGTGCTCGGAGCGCCCGCAGCGGCGGCAAACCGTCTGCCCGCCTATCTTAATCCGGGGGAAAGTATTCCAGATCGTGTTGCGGATCTGCTGAACCGGATGTCACTGGATGAAAAGGTTGGCCAGATGGTGCAGGCTGAGCGGGCTTCAGTTACACCCGAAGATGTAAAAGATTATTATCTGGGTTCTGTGCTCAGCGGAGGGGGTTCGTTCCCTGAGGGCAAACAGACTTCCAGCACACAGGAAAAGTGGACTGCACTGTATAACAGCTACCAGGACGGGGCATTGTCGACGCCGCTGGGCATTCCGCTGCTCTATGGGGTGGATGGCCTGCATGGACATAACAACGTGATTGGGGCTACTCTATTTCCCCACAATATCGGTCTTGGAGCAACAAGGGACCCGGGGCTGGTGAAAAAAATTGGTGCTGCTTCCGCTGCGGAGATGCAGGCCACCGGGGTGAACTGGACGTTCGCCCCCACACTTGCGGTTGTGCAGAATCCCCGTTGGGGACGCACCTATGAAGGCTTTGGGGACAGTCCGGCTCTATCTGCGGAGCTTGGGGCCGCTTATATTCAAGGCCTACAGGGCGAGAAACCTGGTGGACTGAAGGATCCGGGTAAAGTAGTGGCTACCGCCAAGCATTTCGCGGGCGAAGGCTACACAGATAACGGTACAAATCAGGGGAACATAACAGCCTATACCGAAGAGCAGATTTGGAACCTGGAGAAGGAAGTGTACGAAGCGGCAGTCAAAGCCGGGGTTAAGACGGTGATGGCTTCTTATCACAGTATCCAGGGCATTAAGATGCATGCCAATCAGCGTCTGCTGACTGATAAGCTCAAGGGTGAGCTGGGCTTCAAGGGATTCGTTATCTCCGACTATAATGCGATAGATCAGATTAACCGGGACTGGGACGGCAAGGCGGTCAGCGGTCTGAAGAATCAGGTCCGCGTAGCGGTGAATGCCGGTGTGGACATGATTATGGAGCCGGATAAGTGGAAGGAGGTCATCGTTGATCTGAAGGAGCTGGTTCAGGAAGGAGCTATTTCAGAGAAACGGCTGGATGATGCGGTATTGCGGATTCTTCAGGTGAAGTTCGAATCCGGGGTGTTTGAACATCCCAAAGCTGATCCGGATCTTGCCGGCGCCTTCGGTTCAAGCAGTTCCCGTTCCGTAGCCAGAGAATCGGTTCAGAAATCATTGGTTCTGCTTAAGAATGACAAGGTAGCTGATGGCCGGGGCGGCCAATCGCCGATTCTGTCCCAGCTGCCATCGATGAAGAAGATTCTGGTTGCCGGGAAGAGCGCGGATGATATCGGGCTTCAGTCCGGCGGCTGGTCGATAACCTGGCAGGGCAGTGCCGGGGATATCACACCGGGTACAACCATCCTGAAGGGAATCCAAGATGCGGCGGGCTCGTCCAGGACAGTAACCTATAACAAGCATGGCCGGGGATCAGCCGGTCAAGATGTGGCCATTGCTGTCATCGGGGAGAAGCCTTACGCGGAGACGAATGGCGACGCTGCGAGTCTTAATCTGGATGCCGAGGATTTGAACACACTGGCAAATATCCGCAGCGGTAATCCTGACATTCCGATTGTCGTAGTTCTGGTATCAGGACGACCCATGACGATTACGAACCAGATGGGAGACTGGGCCGGTCTTATTGCCGCATGGCTCCCGGGTACGGAAGGGCAGGGTGTAGCCGATGTCTTGTTCGGCAGCAAGGACTTTACCGGGAAGCTGCCCATGCGCTGGCCATTCAGCTTAAACGCTTATCCAGGGGGAGACGCATCACAATTTCTTTTCCAAACGGGATATGGCCTTACCAGAAATCAGCCTACCCCAACTCTTCCTTCACCACCTGAGGAACCCGATCACAGCCAGAAGATCCCGGGCAAGATTGAAGCGGAGAACTTCACTGCCCAGAGCGGCATACAGACAGAGGATTCCCAGGATACTGGGGGTACCAGGAATATCTCCTACATTGATGCTGGAGATTGGCTTGAATATGATGTGGATGCCCAGAGCGGCACCTATAAGGTGGATTTCCGATACAGCTCATGGACAGATTCAACGGGACTTAAAATTATTGATGGTACAGGCAAAACAAGAGGCACACTGTCCGTGTCCAAAACAGGCAGTTATCAGGATTGGCAGACAGCATCCATTGAAAATATATCCCTGCCCAAAGATGGCAAACAGAAGCTAAAGATGCAGTTTACTGGCGGTTCCATGAATTTGAACTGGTTCAGCTTCACCCGGACCGGGGAGGCGTTGCCGGATAACGGTGGTGATCCGGGAGGTGGCGGAACGGACGGGGTGACACCAGTAGTTGTTGAGGCTGGCGCCGTTGAGAGCTGGATCACAAATGAGCGTAATCCGGGCGACAACAAATGGTATTATGATTCCTTATACAAGGATGGAGACAAGAAGCTCGAACAGCAGCCTAATGCCGATATCGTCCAGCCAAATCAGGCAAAGGGCACGGAAATTACGATTGATCCCGACCAAACCTATCAATCAGTGGTTGGAATAGGCTCCTCAATGGAAGAGTCAACGATAGGCAACCTGTGGCTCATGTCGGAAGCGAAGCGCAAGGAAGTGCTGATGAAGCTGTTCAGCAAGACAGAAGGGGCCGGCATGAGTCTGGTTCGGCTAACCATTGGGACCGCCGATTTCACAGGTAAACCGTTCTACTCTTATGATGATCTTCCTGCGGGTCAGACGGACCCGGGTCTTACCCATTTCTCGATCCAAAAGGATATCGATTATCACATCATTGATACTATAAAAGAGATCCAAAAGATCAATCCGGATGTTAAGTTTTTTGCATCATCTTGGAGTCCGCCAGGATGGATGAAAACAACGGACAGTATGATCAAGGGCCAGGTGAAGGAAGAGTATCTCCCTGTGCTTGCCGATTACTTTGTGAAATATATTCAGGCTTACAAGGCTTTGGGAATTAACATCGATGCCCTTACTATGCAGAATGAGCCGCTGCTTGAGATTGAATATCCGAGTACACATATGCCTTGGGATCAGCAGGGACGGCTGGCCCAGCTTCTTCGCAGCAAGCTTGATGCAGCCGGGTTTGAGGATACGAAGCTGTGGATCTTCGACCACAATCCGAGCGACACTTCCGCGTATCCGGTTCATATTTTGGCTGATGAACAGATGGCCAGAGCAGTTGATGGTACGGCATTCCACGATTATGGCGGGGACCTGTCGGAAATGAGCAGGCTCCACGATCTGTACCCGGATAAGAACGTGTATCTGACAGAACGGGCTGTGTGGGGAACGCAAGGTGCTGACCGGATCGCCCAGTACTTCCGCAATTGGGCCCGCAGCTACAACTCCTGGGTAGTGATGCTCGACAGTGATATAAAGTCCCATCAATGGGTAGGGACACCGGACCCGACCCCGATCATCCAGGACTCTGCAGACCGCAACAATTACTGGCTTGCACCGGAATATTACCTGATGGGCCAGTTTATGAAATTTGTTGAACCGGGTTATGTGCGGATTGACAGTAACTATGGCAGCAGCAGTACCGTGACGAACGTTGCGTTTAAGAGTCCGGATGGCAAAACCATTGTTACGGTGGTTATTAATCAGACCGCAGATGATCAGCCGGTCAAGCTGCTTAGTGACGGGAAGCAGATTTCAGCTGTCGTTCCGGCCAAATCGGTGGCGACATACCGGTGGCACCGCTCTGAACAAGGGAAGACTGCTCCGGGTTCCTATCCTGCGGCAGATTTCGATGAGGCCACAGGGCAATTTAAGGCAGATAAGAATACGGGAATTGTTGATCACCTGAATGTAGATGGTGACGGTAATTCTGCGGCGGGGGCCGCGGAATTCAAGTACAATCTTCATGTGAAACAAGCAGGCAGCTATGATTTGGATCTGGGTTATGCGGGAAGTCTGGAGGATGCTTCCCTGTCTGCAAAAGTCAGCGATGGGGCTCCTGTAATTATTCGGGAGAACAGCAAGGCTTCCGAGCAGCCAGCAGGCGAAACCGCAGGAGCGTCGGCGGACGGATCGGTGCCAGCAGGCGATGCCGCAGGAGCTCCGGCGGGCGGAGTGGCGCCAGCAGGCGATGCCGCAGGAGCGCCGGCGGACGGATCGGTGCCTACTGGTGGTACAGTTCCAGCCAAGGCTTCCGTAACGGAAGCGGTATACGGACCCGGGGATTTCCGTTACCTCAGAGTCAGATTAGATTTGCCAGCAGGTGAACAGAAGCTGACACTTACTGCAGGCGGACACAATTATGCTCTCTCGGACCTCAGATTCACTAAGGCAGACCTGGATAATACGCTGCCGAAGAAGATTCAAGCCGAGAATGCCGACCAATCATCGGGTATCCTTATTCAGCACCAAGATGCCAACCAGCTTACCTCCGTAACAAAATCAGCACCGGACGCATGGCTGGAGTACAAGGTAAAGGTGCCGGCAGACGGTCAGTATCAACTTACGTACCGATATGCCTCGGAAGGAAAGTCACCGACGGCTGTATGGACCGCTGATGGTACAGATGAGCCTGTTCTAACAACCGTATTAACCGGCTCTGAAGGGCCTAACGACTGGAAGACCGTTACAGACCTGATTAAGCTGAAGGAAGGAAGTCACACCTTGAGGCTGTCCCTGGAGGAAGCGGATATCCATCTGGACTGGTTCCAGATCGGGCCTCTTGTGCTGACTAACCCGGGCGCGCAGGCTATATCTTTACCAGGCACGGCCCAAGCCGGAGATTACATTTCCGCAACAGGCATTAACGCTGCTGAAGGCCCGTCAGGAAGCAAAAAGTTAACCAGTTTCGATGCCGGGGACTGGGTTGACTATCCGATTACTGTTCAAAAGGGCGGAGACTACACCGTAACGGTAGAACTTGCAACCAAGAACGGAGGCATGAACGCCTTTAATCTGAAGGCGGAGGACGGCACGGTTCTTGCCAAGTTCGATATTCCATCCACAGGGGATTTGAACACGTGGATTAAGATCCGTAAGACGATTGCCTTGAAATCCGGAGAGCAGAAGCTGAGACTCAGTGCCAATACGGCTGGATTCGAGATCACCAAGCTAGCTTTTGAAGAAAAAACCGCACATACTCCAGGTCAAAACAATATGGTCAAGGTGGAGGCGGAGAACTACTTCGATGCTGACCGGAACGCGATCCAGACCAATTCGGGATATACGAACGTGGGTTACTTGAACCGTGGCAGCAAGCTGGATTATCTGGTTAACATCCCAGCAAGCGCAACCGGGAACTACAAGGTTACTTACCGCTATGCAACTCCGCAGAGCGGGGTATCGGTCAACTTGTCGATAGACGGGGGTTCTGCAGGAACACTCCAGCTTGGATCGACAGGAGGATGGGGCAATTATACTGAGGCTTCCCACCTCGTGGCGATGAAGGAAGGCACCAAGATCGTACGTCTTCTCGATCAAGGAGACGGCTTCAATCTGGATTGGTTTACCATTGTGCCTACAGATGAAGTGGTTAAACCGGAACAGATAAGAACAAAAATTCCAGCAGCTTCCCTTAAGGCGGGGAGTTATGATAAGCCTCAGACCATATCTTTAATAACTGGCGTAGAGGGTGCGCGCATCTACTACACAACCGATGGTACCCTGCCGAGTGCAAAGAATGGAACGCTCTATGAAGGACCATTCCAAGTATCCGGAATTGTTGTAATCCGTGCGGTGGCGGTGAAGGATGGGTTAGCTGACAGCTTTGTCGCTCCTTACACTTATGTGACCAAAACAGGCGGTGGGACGGATGGCAATAACGGAGGGAACAACGGCGGAAATCCAGGTGGAAATACTGGAGGAAGCAACGGTGGAAACCAGGGAGGTAACACGGGGGGCATTACAGGAAATACAGGAGGAAGTGCGTCAGGAACAACCGATGGCAAGGGTGTTTTGAAACTATCAGCCCCGACCCTTGATCCTGTAACGGGAATTGCCGTGGCCGTGGTGACCACGGAAGGCTTGAACCAGGCCATTAAAGACGCTGGCGGCAGTACTTCTTCTAAAGTTACAATAACCGCAGAGGTGCCGTCTGTTCACGGACAAAAGGGCTATGGAGTTCAGCTGCCAGCCTCCTACTTTACAGGGAAGAAGATGGTTAAGCTTGAACTCGTCACTGAATATGGCAGCATCCTCATCCAGGACAATATGATTAGCCCTGCTGAGGTGAGCGCCAATAGCCTAATAGAGCTGAGAATTATGCCGGCTGACAAAACAAAGCTTGCTGCTTCAGCTGTCAAAGCGATTGGAGAGCATCCTGCTCTTGAATTGGCTCTACTGATTGGAGGACAGCCGGTTGCCTGGAACAATCCGGATGCAGCTGTGCGGGTGAGATTTCCTTATCAGCCTTCGGCAGCGGAAGCCGCCAGCGATGAGCATATTACCGAGTTGTATTTAGACACACAAGGCAGACTGAATCCAGTACCGAATGCGCGGTATGATGCTGCTTCCGGCAAAGTTATTTTTACAACAACACAGTTCGGTCAATATGCAGTTGCTTATGTGACTAAAACCTTTGGGGATATCGCAAAATTCAGCTGGGCTAAGCATGATATTGAAGTTCTTGCATCTAAAGGAATTGTCAAAGGCACCAGTGACACCACGTTTAATCCTGGGGACCAGGTTCACCGGGCAGACTTTCTGGTTATGCTGGTTAATGCTCTGGGGCTCTCGGCCAAGACAGAGGGGAATTTCGCAGATGTGAATTCTTCGGCTTATTATTATGAAGCCGTTGGAATTGCGAAGCAGCTGGGTATTGCCAAGGGAAAAGAGAACAACCGGTTCGATCCGCTTAGCCCAATCACCCGGCAGGAGATGATGACACTTGCGGCGAGGGCAATGGTTCTTGCGGGTACAACGCTGCCAGCCAGTTCAGCTGCTGAGTTGAACAGCTTCCAGGACGCCGAGCAGGTGTCCGGGTTCGCGGCGGATAGTGTGGCAGCTCTCGTGAAGAGTGGTATTGTGAACGGTGACGGACATCACCTTAACCCGCTCAGCCAGACCACACGTGCCGAGACGGCTGTGATCATTTACCGGATTTATAACAAATAAAAGATACTGTTAAAGAAAAATACAAGAGAAAGCCCTGAGGAGGGCTTTCTCTTGTTTGTTTATTTTTGCAGCAGAAAGAAGTGCTTAAATTAGAGCGATAGCCAGCAGGGTGAACAAGCTTAAGGTTAAGATCTCATTTCCGTAGCCATAACCATATGGATAAAAGGCCGATGTGCGGACAGAACCGCCACGGTCGGGTCTTAAGTAGACATTGTTGTAGTCTACATCGACAATAGTCCCCTGATATTGCTGGCCGTCCATGGTGAGTAGGCGCACTTTCTTGTTCTTGTTCCGCAAACAGTTATAATATGCCTCCATATTCATCTCCCCCTTCCTAGTATATGTCTATACTATGAAGAGCGAGCCTTATCGGAATGGTACGGTTACCCTGATGGCTGGAGCGGAAGCAGCATTTGGGCTGCCCGCTACTCAACGCCTTTCATGAATCCCTGAATTTTAGGTGACAGCAGATAGAGAATGACACCAAGCAGAATAGCAGCCCCTCCGATAACCCCAAAGTAAGCCATCTCGGTCTCAGGAGTGTAAAATTTGACGATTTGCGCATTTATCGCTTGTCCTGCCGCATTCGATAGGAACCACAAGCTCATGGTCTGGGCGGAAAAAGCAGCTGGAGCAAGCTTGGTCGTTGCGGATAAGCCGACAGGAGATAGACACAGCTCACCAATAACAACAATGAAATAGCTCAGCACAAGCCAGAGCGGATTCACGAGTGAATTCTTGCCGCCGAGATAGGCCGGCAGAAGAATGACCAGGAATGAGAGCCCAGCAAACAGCAGGCCAAGTGAGAATTTCACTGGAATGGACGGCTGGCGCTTGCCCAGCTTCATCCAGAACCAGGCGAAGACTGGCGCCAAGGTAATAATAAAGAGCGGGTTAAGTGATTGGAACCAGGCCGGGGCAAGACGAATGCCCGCAAAGTCGAGCTCTGTCCGTTTATCCGCATAATTGGCAAGGATGGATGACCCTTGTTCCTGAATCGCCCAGAACATGACGGAGGCAATGAACAAAGGAATATAGGCCAGCACTCTTGAACGTTCCACCAGAGTAGTTTTGGGGCTGCGGTACATGACGATAAAGTAAATGATTGGGATGAGAATCCCGAGAACCCCGATAAGCTGAATAAACGCCTGGAATGTGAACCACCCTGATTTCATGCCAGCGGTTACAATAACGGCAGTGATTGCTGCAGCAATCCCAATAACCATAAGCACTTTCTTTGTCTCTTGGGGGGTCATCGGGTTCGGGACAATCGTTCCCGCAAGACCGAGGCTGCGCTTTCGGGTTGTCAGGAATACAATCAAACCAAGCAGCATACCTGCCGCGGCAAGCCCGAACCCAAGGTGAAAGTTGTATTCCATGCCCAGCGTACCTACAATCAGCGGCGCGGAGAAGCTGCCGAGGTTGATCCCCATATAGAAAATGCTGAATCCGGAGTCGCGGCGCGTATCCTGTTCACTGTAGATTTCCCCGACAGTGGCCGATACATTGGGCTTAAGCAGGCCTGTACCAAGTACGATAAAGACCATGGAGACGAAGAACATCGTTATGCTTCCGGGAGCGGCAAGTACGATGTGGCCGAGCATAATCAGTATCCCACCATAAAATACGGCGCGGGAGGTTCCCAGCAGCCGATCCGCCAGCCAGCCGCCAATAACTCCAGACATGTATACAAGTGAACCGTAAATCGACACGATGGCTAGAGCGCTGCTCTGATCCAGTCCGAGCCCACCCCGGGTTACCTCATAGTACAGGTAATAGACCAAAATGGCTCTCATGCCGTAATAGGAGAATCGTTCCCAGAACTCTGTGAAGAATAAGGTGAATAACCCTTTAGGATGTCCAAAGAATCCATGGTGCGGGAAGCTCTCCAGCACTTTATCCTTGTCGTATGACGCCATACATTTGTTCCTCCTTTATCGTCAAGATCTTTAAATATATACACTGGTGAATAGGCCGCTCAATCGGTAATGGTTGACAAATAACGCCAATTTCATGCAATACTTAATAAAATACCTCGAACAGAGCCTTGGAAGCTATGCGCAAAGTTATTGTGTTCCTCTCGTTTTTTTAAGCTGCAAGGAGTATGCTATATTTATTCCGTAATTATGGACGGCCCGGTCAAGGCCGTGGATCTGTCCAAACAGAAATTATGAGGCAGGGGAGAAAGGTTTATGCAGATTATTGATATTGAAGCTGTACAGCATAGAATTGATTCGTTTAAAGACCAGGATGTTTATGTCCATCTGGAAATGACCACAGGCGCGTATGCGTCCCACTATGACAGCTCCAAGCATCCGGCGGCTAACTTCATATCCAATGCTCTAATACGCTTCTCAACCGGTACCATTGCAGGAACCGGCGTATACCGGGTCGGATTGAAGATGGAGAAGGGCTGGTTGTATGCGGAAGGGCTCAACATGTGGGATGAGAAAGATTCGGACCGGCTTATCCTTGCGGGACATGACGCTCAAGGCAAGCTGGTTGTGGCCCTGCAGCTAAGCCGGGAGCCATTTGGAGGAGGGAATCAAGATGCATAAACGGATATTAGTTGTACTCCCTCATCCGGATGATGAGGCGTTCGGTCTATCTGGCACACTCGCCAAGCAAATCTCAAGCGGGGCTCAGGTTACATATGCTTGTCTCACTCTGGGTGAGATGGGCCGCAATATGGGAATTCCCCCATTTGCGAACCGGGTAACCCTGCCGGAGATTCGCAAGAAGGAGCTTCAGGAATCATGTGCAGCGATTGGCATTCAGGACCTGCGAATGATGGGATTCCATGATAAAACGATTGAATTTGAGGACCAGGATCTGCTGGACAGCCGGATTATGGATTTGATTCAGGAGCTTCGCCCGTCCCTCATATTCACGTTCTACCCTGGATACAGTGTTCACCCTGATCATGATGCCACCGGTGCCGCAGTGGTCCGGGTAGTAGGAAGCCTTCCTGAACAGGAGCGGCCAAAGGTGCTCTGCCTGGCGTTCTCTAGGAATTGCCAGGAGGTTCTTGGTTATCCTGACGTTACTCAGGATGTGTCCGAATTCCTGGAAGCGAAGATGAAATCGATTCAATCCCACCGCTCGCAGTTCCAAGCGGCGGAGCTTCTAGGCAGCAAAACACTGAAAGATAAAGAAATTATCGACAGATTCGGGAATGAGAAATTCTGGACTTACAAGTTCGATTAAAGTCAAGGAGCATCAGTTCAAGACCTCCGGCACGCCACTGCCGGGGGTCTTTTTTATGTCATCAGCCGCCGGTTTTCATGCTTCTTCAGGACCATTATGAAGACTTGATGAAACGTTAATTTCGAATCTTAAATAACCGATAAAAAAGATATCTATATGAAGTGGACAAGGAATCACCGTCGATCATACGTCTGGTTCAAAGCAAATTTTTATAATGGTGGTGATGATGGATGCATCATAATATTCTTCAGGGACATTACAACTATTGGATGGTGCTTCTGTCATTTGTTATTGCGGTCTTCTCGTCTCATTCCGCACTGACTCTGGCTGCCAAAATTACTAATGCCAAAGGCCGCTCCCAGCTTGGGTGGCTGCTGGCAGGTTCATGCGTAATGGGCTGCGGTGTGTGGTCGATTCATTTTATCGGGATGCTGGCGTACAGTCTGAATATCAAAATAACTTATGACGTTCTTATTACCCTTCTTTCGCTTCTTTCCATGATTTTAGCTTCCTATATCGCATTCCGGATAACCCTGCCTGTCCAGGTCCGGCTGTTGCATCTGGCTATTGGCGGGTTCTTCATGGGAAGCGGCATTGTAGTCATGCATTATACGGGAATAGCTGCCATGCAAATGGGCGGCAGAATCAGTTACGACCCGGTGTATTGGGGGATTTCCTCTGCCATTGCTTTAACCGCTTCGTACGCTTCCCTGTTCCTGTTTCTGAAGTTCAGAAACCGGTCAGGTGCCAGCATGATGAAATGGCTGTCTTCCTTAATAATGGGACTCGCGATTTGTGGAATGCATTATACAGGGGTTAAAGCAGTTATTTTCTCATCAAGCCTCCCTGTGAACGTTATAAGCGGCGCACCGGAAGAAATGTCCGAGATGCATATTAAGCTGATCCTGATGGTCTGTGTGTCTGCGGCTATTCTTGTGATTTTATCTATTTCTTCAATTGCTGTGTACTTTGAACGCCATGCGATGAAGGGGATGGCGTACACGGATGAGCTGACCAGCCTGCCGAACCGCTATAAGATGAACCAATTCTTCGACGCACAGGACTTTCAATCAGAGGATAACCGGATGGCCCTGCTGTTCATTGACCTGGACCGTTTCAAGAATGTGAACGATACACTTGGGCACGATTTCGGAGATATGCTGGTTCGCTCGGTTGGGGACAGGCTGAAGCGTGTCCTGCAAGGGAGCGAAATATTCCGGCTTGGTGGGGACGAGTTCCTGGCAGCCTTGTGTGGTGCGGGAAAAGAGGAAGCCGAGGCATGGGCACAGAAGCTGCTGGATGAGATCAAGCAGCCATTTGTCCTGAACGGTTATGAGCTCTACATCACCAGCAGCATCGGCATCAGCCTCAGTCCCCAGCATGGAACAGACCGTCACTCGCTGCTCAAGGCGGCGGACACAGCTATGTACAAAGCCAAGGAAGAGGGGAAGAACCGCTACCGGGTTTTTGATAAGTCTCTGGATACCGGCATTATCCGCAAGCTCGGGTTGGAGAACGATCTGCGCAGGGCTGTACATAACGGGGAGTTCTTCGTGCTCTATCAGCCCAAGTGGGATGCATTATCAGGAAAAGCGGCCGGAATGGAGGCCTTGATCAGATGGAGGCACCCGGAGCTTGGCATCATCTCGCCAGCTGAATTCATTCCGATTGCAGAAGAGACCGGCCTCATTATTCCCATGACCCGTTGGATTATGGAGGAGGCCTGCCGCCAGAACAAGCTGTGGCAGGATGAGGGGCTTGAACCACAGTGTGTATCCGTTAATTTGTCTGTACGGGTATTTGAAAGTCAGAATCTGCTCGAAATGGTGCAGGCGACTTTGGCCAAAACGGGGCTCGCCGCCAGATATCTTGAAGTGGAAATTACAGAATCCATCTTAATCTCAGATATTCAGGGAACGATCCGCCAATTAATTGAGCTGCGGGAACTGGGGATCAAGATCGCGATGGACGACTTTGGCTCCGGGTATTCCTCACTCGGTTCGCTCGATAAACTGCCGATTGACACCCTTAAGATTGACCAGCTGTTCATCCGGGAATATGAATCAGGATCGAAGAAGGCGATTATCCAGGCTATCATTACCTTGGGGCAGCAGCTCAATCTAGAACTGGTCGCAGAGGGTGTGGAGACGATAGAACAATCGGAATTTCTAAACTCTCTGGGCTGCAGAATCATGCAGGGGTACTATTACGGCAAACCGATGAATGAAGAGCAAATCCGGGAGTGGCTGGGGGGGCGGCCGGGTCCGCACAGATGAGCCGGGAGCATAGGCCTAGATTCGGCTATATTACAGGTACGGTCCGTTCCTCAGGAAATGGGCCGTTTTCTTGTAGATATGGAGTTATAATGGGAGAGTAGCCTCTTCTATGGGACGGAAGATTCGGATTTTTCGGCCAGAGTACTCCCAGACAAACAAAAATGACTATGCTGAATAGGTGGGGTTACATTATTACTCTGTCAGGCAGGAGGAATCGATATGCGGATGGAAGAACTGAAACTGAAGACAGCAAGATTGGAACAGTTAAAGACATTCTATTCTAACGTACTGGAACTGGGCATTACAGCTCAGACTGAGCGGTATTTCTCTGTTCAGGTGGGCGATACTCTCCTTACTTTTGAGCAAGCAGAACCGGACGAAGGTGAACCCTTCTATCATTTTGCCGTGAACATTCCTGAGAATCAGCTTGCCGAAGCCAAGCAATGGCTTGCCCGTAAAGTGAACCTAAGCCTCAGTAGCGGGGAGGACGAGGCGGATTTTCCAGACTGGAATGCGAATGCCATATACTTTGAGGACCCGGCCGGCAATATTGGGGAGTTCATTGCAAGGCATAATTTAGGGAATGCTTCGGACAAGCCCTTCGGCCCCCATTCTCTGCTTGAAATCAGTGAGATCGGCATCGTACGGGAGGACGTAGCGGGCTGCGTGCAGGATCTAAATGAGAAAGGCTTCCCGCATTGGAGGGAAGGAAATGAAGGCTTCAGGCCCCTGGGCGACGAACATGGCTTATTCATCGTTGTGAAGCAGGGCCGGACGTGGTTCTTTTCTGACAAGCAGGCAGAGCAGCATCCTGTAACAGTAAAGGTTCGGGGAGCAGGTACACTGGAGCTTTAGGACGGTTAGACTCTGAGTGGCCGCTGTCTTATGCAGCCCGGTCGGTGCCAGTACTGCTGCAAGCTTGTTTGGGCGGATGATGCAGCCTTTTTCGGGAGAATGAGAGACAACGCTATGTGATGAGGGACAGACAGTAACGATGAATACTTTTGAATGATAAATTTGAGCGAGCTCTCCGTGTAATGGGGAGCTCTTGTTGTTTCCTTGAAGGCAGGGGAGAAAAAAGATCAGAGCAGTTTGGTGAGTGAGAGTGGAGGGGAGTTCGGCACACTCATCGGGAATTCGCGTAGATTATACCGCTGTATCAGCATCAAAAGCATGAGCCTTGACCGTTGAGAAAGGGAAAACCATTAGAAAGAAAAACACATTATGCAGGGCACTGGAGCCTTTCTTTTTCCCCGTACAGGCACGACTGGGCGGCACATACAATGAAGTGACCCCATAGAGGTTGCATGCATTTTAGGTGGCACCATTGCCCGGATTGTTTACCGCAATTTAAGAAGGACAAAAGGCATAAGCTCTCCAGTTTTCTTGAAGAGGGCTTTTTTGTTATGCGAATAATGATAGAAAAGGGCAAAAAAAGTGGATAAAAATAGTATTATGTAAAAATTAACAAAAATACTAAAATATTTTATTTTATATATTCCCAAGTTAATATAATCATGCTATATTATGCATAAAAGCGCTTACATAAGTGCTTTTCATGAAAGGAGGTGAATTTATATGCATCCAGCTTATTGTGGCTCTGGCTCCTGCTATGCAGGCGGAGTATGGTATTCCAAAACCCATTACAGTTGGGATACGCTGAGAGGCTACTATTCCGACGGCTGCTGTGCCTAAGAGACGAAAAAACAAACCTAAACAAAGGAGGTGAATTGATATACCAGCACATCAACCATACTGCGGCTCCGCTTCTTGTTATGCTAACGGGGTCTACTACTCCAGAACGCATTACAGTTGGAACAATTTTGGAGGTTACTATGCTGATGGCTGCTGCGCTTAAGTCATCTTGATCAGACAGCGTTAGTGCTAACTCGTATGTGTTACGAGAGCATCACATAGAGTATCGTTAAGCGGTATTCAGCGATTATTCATAACTATTATAGAAAAGAGAGGTGGCGTGTTATCGCCCCTCTTTTTTCCTAAGTGAGGAGGTCTTTCCTTTGATTTACACTTTGGTTCATTCATTTCTGATTGTCACCTGGTTGTTATCAGGGGGGCTGAAGCTGGTCTCAATGAAATCTTTTACCTCAACGGTTGAGGTTATCATGGGAAAGGGACGGTGGGCTAGTTCCCTGGCATTTGCTCTTCCTATTGGCGAGATCGTCCTAAGTGTCGGGCTTTGGTTTGAATATATAAAAGTTATAGTCTGTACCGGCTCGCTTATTTTTCTCTGCATATTTATGGCCGTAAATATACGCTCCATGCTGCTGAAACAGGAAGTGGCTTGCAACTGCTTTGGACTAGCAGTTCCAGACCGGTTTGGTTGGGGGGCTGTGATTAAATTGCTCTTGCTTATAGGAATGACGGTTTACCTGATGACAGGAACACGGGATCTTCCGCTGTGGGGAGCGACGGGTCTACCTCTGTATCTGCTGCTGAGCACGGGTTTGTTCCTCGTCTATGCTCTGGTTATGGCTTATCTGGATTTCCGGAAAAACTGGCAGCCGGTCTAATATGACGCTGAATAAGGAGTGAACGGGATTGAATAATGCATTTATGCTATCTTATACCGTTTTATGGGGAGTTGTCATTGTGATGTCTGGTATTATTCTACAGTTGATGAAGCGGCTTACGACGGTTAACCAGCGAATGTATCATATGATTCCTAAGGACCTCCCTTTAAGCCATGAGGGAATTGAGGTGGGCCGCCCTTTCTATTCCCTGGCTGTGGGGAATACCGAGGGACATCCTGTCAGCTGGACAGATCAGCAGAAGAAGGGAAGCATTGTACTGTTCACGTCTTCCTTCTGCTCAACTTGCAAAACGGTCTATCCTATCTTGAATGAGCTTGCAGGTAAATACAACAACTACCACTTTATTCTGGTGATTGAAGGCGAAGCGGAATATGCGCGTCATGTGCGGGAAGCCCACGGCTTGTCCTTACCGGTTGTACCATTACCTCCTGAGAAGTTCCAGGAGCTATCGCTTCCGGGCATACCGTTCAGCTACCTGCTCGATCCGCAAATGAATGTGATGTATAAAGGTATCACTGGCACAGATGTAGCCTTCCGCATGCTGATTGACAAAGGTTCAGCTGCTGCAGAGGCTGGCCACCGTTCAAACAAGAAACGCAAGGCTTCTTAAGGAGGCGTGCGATGGAAGATCACCCTACTCCTAGGCCGCAATTCCTTGATTGGCTGCACCAGTCCCGTACTGTCCTGCACATGTTAGGGAGATTAACAGGGACCATGTGGAGAACGGCCCCACTATATATAAGTCTGGCTGTCGCCATTAATGTGGCAACGGCCGCTCTTCCCGTCCTTGATATTTATGCGACCAAGAATCTGGTCGACGAGGTAACTAGGTTGATCGGGCATACTTCCCAGGGAATCGCGGCAGCCCTTGCATGGCTGGGGGGCGTACTCGCACTCCAGCTGCTCTCGCTGGGCTTGCAGCCCGTGTACCAGTTGGTCCTGACCCATCTAAAGTTGAAAATAAATTATCATTTTGACCGGGAAATCGCTATGAAATCCTCCAAGCTGCCTCTGGTCTATTTCGATTCACCTGACTATTATGATAAATATGAACGGGCCCAGAGCTTAAGCGGTGACAAGGGAATTGGATTTGTTGAGGCCGCTCTGCATATTGCCCAATCGGCGTTATCCATTACAGGGTTCCTGTTCGTGTTGTATCAATTTCACTGGCTGCTAGGGACCGGACTGCTCCTCGTGATGGTGCCGAGTCTGTGGATTCACCTGCGGATCGGCAAGCTCAGATTCAATCAGATGTTCCAGCAGACGGCCGCAGTCCGCAAAATCAACTATTTGATCGGCCTAATGACCCGCCGCGAGTCCGCGAAAGAACTCCGCATCTTTAATCTCTCTTCTTATTTATTTGATAAGGTTCAGACCTATTATTGGCAGAACGCCCGTGAACAGATTGCCCTGCAGAAGCGCGCTGCCTGGTCTGTATTCCGTGTGGACGGGATGTCCCGGCTGCTTCAGGGCGTGGGGATCGTCTTCCTGATCTGGGCCAGCTCGCTGGGCAGACTGACGATTGGCGCTTATGTCGCCCTGGTACAGGCCATGTCGAGTACTCAGGGGTACCTTTTTATTATCACGAACCGGCTCTCTACTATATATGAAAGTGCTCTTTATGTGGGCAATATCTATGAATACCTGGATTTTCAGGAGGAGGAGAAGCGGGAGGAATACCAGGAATACCAGGGGCTGACGGACCGGGGAATTGAAGTGAGCGGGCTCAGTTTCAAATATCCGAACAGCCAAGGTTGGATATTGCATAATATCTCCCTGCATATCCGGCCTGGCGAGAAGGTTGCCATTGTTGGAGATAACGGGGCTGGCAAGAGCACCCTGATCAAATGCCTGCTTGGCCTGTATACCCCGGCGGAGGGAATGGTCCGGTATGGCGGGGTAGATATCCGGGAGATAGACCCGGATAAGTTCCGTGAACACATAAGTGCGACTTTTCAGGATTATGTCTGTTACCAGTTCACGCTTCGCGAGAATATAGGGCTTGGCAGCCTGGAGGGGATGCACGATGAATCGCGGCTGATGAATGCCGCCCACAAAGGGCAAGCCGATCAGATCGCGGAGATGCTTCCCGGTGGATATGATGCGGAGCTCGGCCATGCCTTTGGCGAAGGACAGGAGCTGTCTCAAGGCCAGTGGCAAAAGATTGCGCTCAGCCGGGCGTTTCTGCGCGATGCCGAGGTTGTCGTGCTGGACGAGCCGACCGCCGCGCTGGATCCGATGGCGGAAGCTGCCGTGTTCGAGCGCTTCGTTTCTCTATCCGAAGGCAAGACCGCCATCTTCATCTCCCACCGGCTCGGCAGCTGCCGCATGGCTGACCGTATCCTCGTCCTGAAGGACGGCAGACTGGTCGAGCAGGGGCATCATCTGGAGCTGATAAATGCAAACGGGACTTATGCCCATATGTTCCGCACCCAGGCACAGTGGTATATGGAGGATAAGGTGGAGGTTGGATAGTGGAGTATCATTGAAAAGCGGCTGCTATCTACTCCTTAGGGGGCCTGGGAAGCAGCTGCTTTTTTATGCGAAGAAGTTGATACCATCAATGTGTTGATGAATGGGGGTGGCTTCGTTCGGCACGCATATCAGGGATTCGCGGAGATCGTAAAGTTATCTCGGCTTTTGAAGTGCAGGGAAGCTGTTTAGAAATAGGAAAACGCGTTGAAAGGGAATGCAGTCGAAAGGGAAAATGCAGCTGCGCCGGCACCGTTGCTTTTCTTTTTCCCCGTACAGGCACGACTGGGCGGCCGCCCACATACAATGAAGTGACCCCATAGAGGTTGCATGCATTTATGCAGGAGGTGGCACCATTGCCCGGATTGTTTACCGCAATTGCTTTATTCATCAAACAGTTGAGCTTGCTCGTGTCTTATGTCAAGAATAATGCTTTTCCACAGCCGTTAACCGAGGAAGAGGAAGCGAAGCATCTCCAGCGTATGGCAGAGGGAGATCCCGTCAGCCGCAACATTCTGATTGAGCATAACCTCAGGCTTGTAGCCCATATTGTCAAAAAATTCGATAACACCGGTGAAGATCTGGAGGATCTGATCTCCATTGGTACAATCGGCCTGATTAAAGCCATTGAGAGCTTTCGGCTCGGTAAAGGAACCAAGCTGGCCACGTTCGCGGCTCGTTGTATAGAAAATGAGATTCTTATGCATTTGCGTTCTTTGAAGAAGACAAGGAAGGATGTCTCTTTGCATGATCCGATTGGAACGGATAAGGAAGGCAATGAAATCACCCTGATCGATATCCTCGGTTCCGAGAATGATGACGTGGTAGAACGGGTGCAGCTTAAGATGGAGAAAAGCAAGATCTACCAGAACCTCGATATTCTAGATGAGCGGGAGCAGGAAGTGATTCGGGGAAGATTCGGCCTCGATCAAGGCGGTGAGGAGCGGACCCAGCGTGAGATTGCCAAGGAGCTGGGCATCAGCCGGAGTTATGTGTCGCGGATTGAGAAGCGGGCGCTGATGAAGCTGTATCATGAGTTTTATAAAACGAAGCGTTAAATATGATATGTTAAATAAATCCCCTGCAGGAGTGAGAGATCAATGTCTCAATCCCGCAGGGGATTTTTTTTGTGGAACAAACACTAGTAATCATCGTACAGGCTAATTAGTTGTATGATGCAAACAGACTTAAGCAAAATTAAAGTGTTGTACTATGGTATACTCGAACTAAATATATAAAAATGAGGTGATTGTATAAATGAAGAATCTTACGCAGGACCTTGCTAAATTAATTCGTTTAACGGGTGATCGTGCGAAATTGGATGCTAAAGCAAATGGGACATATATCGTATACAAAACAGCCAAAGGGCAGATTGTTAAAGAATATAGTACGGGTCAAATTGAGGAGATAAAGGAACAGGAATTAAGTCATGAATGAGCCAGTTGCAACCATGTTTGTATTTGCAGGTAATAACGGAAGTGGTAAGAGTACGATTCGCAACTTGATTGTTGACAGGCTTGGGGTTAGCGTAAATATTGATCCAGATGCATTAGCTCGCAAAATGAATGGTCAACTTCCTGAAAAGAATAAAATATCTGCTGGAAAAGCAGCCATAAGAATAGCCAGAGAATGTATCCGGAATAGATGGGACTTCACTGTGGAGACGACCCTGGCAGGTGGAAATGTCATCAGGCAGATGCAAGACGCAAAGGAACAAGGTTTCGAAATTATTATGTTTTATGTTGGGTTAGGAGATGTCAGGCTTAATATTGAGCGTGTTGCTACACGTGTGAGAAACGGGGGACATCATATTGAAAGCGAGGATATTATTAGACGCCATGTAACGAGTATGAATAATTTACTGACTCACTTGGACCAAATAGATCAATTGATCGTTATAGATAATAGTAACACTGATGGTGAAATCATTCTTGAAGCTAATAACAGTGGAGTGAAATATTACTCAGTTGAATTGCCAGAATGGGTACAAATTATTGATCAACAACTACAGAGCAGGGGGGAAACGAAAAAATAAACCATTTCGGATCGGGAGCGATCGGATTTGGTTTATTTTTTTACATCGTTTCTTGTCCACAACCTCAAAAAATTCGATAATACCGGTGAAGATCTGGAGGATCTGATCTCCATTGGTACAATCGGCCTGATCAAAGCCATTGAGAGCTTCCGGCTCGGTAAAGGAACCAAGCTGGCCACGTTCGCGGCTCGTTGTATAGAAAATGAGATTCTAATGTCATAAGTGAGCATTATGTTTCAGCCCTCATTTATTAAGCCACATCAGAGCATGTGGCTTTTTACATGTACTGAAAAGGATCAAGGATCTTGATTCAAATGAAATTTATAAGCGTGGCTTTTGAGTAATGAGTATAATAAATTCACATCAAAGTAAATTTAGGGATGTGTGAGGTGAACGTAGTTGAAGAGTGAGGAATTTCGCAATGATTTAAAGAATTCTTTAACATTTACAATAAGTAAAGAAATCATGAAAAGAATTAATCAATGGGACCAATGTAAAGCAGTTGACGTAAGTGGGGCAAAGTTCGCATTTACTTTTATCCCCTCGGGCTTGGGCACATATCTGATTATTAAATGTGATGTGTGTCAACGTGAACTACATATTTCTGATGACATGGAGTAAGTCTGAGCTAAATTCTTCGAATAACATCATGCTCTGTAGATTTTTGACTTGCTTAAATCATATGGATATAATTAATACGAACGTACATTCTGTTGTTGCATGGGAGGAAATTTATATCTTTTGTCGAAATAACACTCTAACGTGATTAGACTTGGAGTGTAGCGAAATGGTACCGAATCCAACATTTATTTACCATATAACGAGTATTGAGAATCTACATTCGATTCTTAGCAATAATGGTCTCGTTTGCATTAATCAATTACATAACGAGGGAAGCTCTTTCGTAAATATCGCTTATGAGCAAATTCAATCTAGACGCTCGGAAAAACAGGTTCCTTTGCCTCCGTTCGGTAATTTACACGATTATGTTCCTTTTTACTTTGCGCCGCGATCACCTATGCTGTATACAATTAATCAAGGGAATGTGCCGCAGTATCAAGGTGGGCAAAAACAAATTATATATCTTGTATCAACCATACAACAAGTGCTATCTGAGAAAATCCCGTTTGTATTTACAGATGGGCATGCGATCATTAACTATTCCGAATTTTATAATGATCCAGCCGATTTGAAACAAATTGATTGGGGAATAATGAATTCCCGCTATTGGAATGATACTACAGAATATCCTGACAGGAAACGGAAACGTCAAGCGGAATTCCTGGCTTTTAAGTTTTTTCCGATTGACTCAGTGCTTGAAATTGGTGTAATTAATGACACCTTGCAGGACCAGGCACATAAGATCTTACAAAGTAACACAATTAATATACCCGTGAAGGTACGTAGAGAATGGTATTACTAAGGTGGTGAGATTGTGATTGAATATAAAAAAGGTAACTTGTTGGAATCCGGGGCCGAGGCTTTAGTAAACACAGTGAATTGTGTAGGAGTAATGGGGAAGGGGATAGCACTTCAATTTAAACAGGCCTATCCTGGTAATTTTAAAGAGTACGAAAAAGCGTGCAAAAACAATTTGGTAATGCCAGGTAAAATGTTTATTGTTGATACCGGGTCTATATTTAATCCTCGTTACATCATTAACTTTCCAACAAAGCGTCATTGGAAAGGGAAGTCAAAAATTGAAGACATACAGTCTGGATTAATCGATTTTGTTGAGAAAATTCGAGAGTATGGAATCAGATCAGTCGCAATCCCTCCTTTAGGCTGTGGTAATGGCGGTTTGGATTGGGGAGACGTACGGCCACTAATTGAGGAAGCGGCATTGAAGGTCCCTGAGGTTTTATTTATGGTGTATCCACCTATTGGAAGTCCAGAGCCTGATAAAATGCGTGTTGGAACCGAAAAGCCGAAGTTAACTCGTGCTAGAGCCTTGCTTATAATGCTAATGAATCTCTATGCTGCACCGGGCTACAAACTGTCAATGTTGGAAATACAGAAACTTGCTTACTTTTTGCAAGAGAGTGGAGAGGATTTAAAGCTAAGATTTGTTAAAGCTCAGTTTGGACCGTATGCTGACAATTTAAATCATGTTCTTCAAAGACTTGAAGGGCATTATATACGGGGATATGGAGATCGAAATCGGGATGCGGAGATTTATCTTTTATCTGAAGTAACAAGGGAAGCTGAAGGCTTTCTGAGTCAATTAAATGATGGGAGCACGGAAAAAAGGCTTCAGCATACCAAACAAATAATTGAAGGTTACGAAACCCCATACGGACTTGAATTGCTAGCTACGACCGATTGGATTATTAAGCATTTTCCTGATTCCAGAGATAATGTGAAGATTGCGATTGATCATTTTAAAGCCTGGAATGAAAGGAAGAAGAATGTCTTTAAAGATACACATATCGAGATGGCTTGGAGACATTTAACTGCCATAGATTAATCCTACAAACGATATGAATGCCCTGTCCAATTTTGCATTGGAAGGGCATTTTTTTAATCCTCGTCCAATATCAAACTATCCGAAATAGAGAGGTACTCCAAAGTGGTACCTAACAACTCATGCCTTAATTGTTGTTGAATTGCTCTCAAGTTTGCACCACTTTTAAGCATCAGAAATCCGGTAGTTCTTCTGAGATCATGGGGAATGACCCTTCTATTAATCCCGGCTTTTTCTGATATAGATCTGACTATAGATACCAATTGATTATTATAGAGTTTACGTTTTTTTCTTGAGAATACATATGGACTAAAATCTTCTTCAATGGTCTCCTTATATTGTTTGAAGTGTTTCAGTTCGTTTGCTAGGAACCCAGGAATGGCGATCCCCTTAGCATTTGTTTTTTGACCTTTGTTTACGATCACCATATTATTTTGAAAGTTGATCTGCTCAAATGAAAGGCAACATATTTCATTGTTTCTAAGTCCGGTTGTAATGGCTGTCCAAATCAACAGATAGTAATATTTGGAGAATGGCTCCTCTAGAAGGGCTGCTTTCAGGAGGTCTTTACACTCAATCTCAGTCAAGAAATTAATATTTATATTTCGTTCATAATATTTGTTTGTATAATGGGCCATGGGGTTGTGGCTTATCATATTTACTCGATCAAGAAAGTTGAAAAAGCTCTTTAATGAACTAATTTTATTGTAAATGGTTTTGTTTGAAAGCCCTGGATTGGATGATATAAGATACTGAATAAATTGATCAATGAACGATTTGTTAATCGGTTCAAAATCATTTGATTCAACATAATATGTGAATCGGTCAAAATCTAGATTGCCTTCGAAACCGTTCTCCAAAAGAAATTCCTGAAGTGTGGCGAGAACCTTTTTGGTTGCTGAGCATGCTGGTTTCTTTAAGCCAGAGTGTTCACTCCAAGTTTTAAAATAAATTGAGTCGAATACAATTCCAGAGGGCGTCATTCCGTCTCCACCTCAATCAAATAAATTTGCCGCTAACGAGCGAGCGAAAGGATGTTTTTCGATTGCCTGTAGAAGCATGCTGTTAAAAAGTTGCAAATAAATGGTTGTTGTTTTTAATGATTTATGGCCAAGGAGTTTCGAAATACTGACAAGATCCACGCCCTCTTCTAAAGCGAACAATGCGAAAGAATGACGTAAAGAATGGACAGATAATCGCTCTTTCTCTTCTGGAGAAATGGTCTGTGCCTCAGAAATTAACCCATCTAACATCTTTTGGACTGTACTATCACTGATAGGGGTAACTCCCTTATCCGTTGAAAAAACATACAAATCAGTATAATTAGGCTGACTCTTAAGTGACCCGTATTTAAAACTTACATATTTTCTAAGAAGTTCTAATGATGTAGCTGTAATCCGCCGAGGAAGTTTTTGAAGCTTTTTCCCCTTAACACGAACTTTTATATTCTGTGAATTATAGCAAATATCCCCGATTTGAAGTTGGGTCAACTCGTTAAGGCGAATACCGCTGCCAAGAAAAGTCCATAAGATGACAAAGTTTCTAAAACCATCGTTGGTCAGCCGCGATAAGTTTATAATTTCCTCTACTTGTTCTTTCGTAAAAGCCTTTGGAAGATCTTCATCAAACTCAACGTCAACTATCAAGGTTTCCTTGATCTTTTTAATATCTATTTCAAAGAATCGTGTGAAGGTAACAGTGAAAAAGTCCCTTAAAAATGAAGCTTTTTTTGATCGCGTATTTTGGGTTTTAACTGGCTTAAGGTAATCAAGTAGTACTTTGGGATTCTTCTCAAATGAAAGCAAAGATGGAGTTTCCGGCAGCGAATCGACAAATGAAACAAACTGGTTCAATTCAGAACGATATGTCTTTTGAGTAGCTTCACTCTTTCGTCCGAATTCAGAGCTTTGTAAGTACCAATTTACGGCTTCCTCAAACGTTACATCTTTCCGTTCCTTTGGTTCTTCAACGAAAATAAGATTGCTTCTTTCTAAAGCTTGTCTCATATGATCATGACTGTTGGTCGCAGCAAGTTTTTGCAAGTGGACCATCAGATTAGCGACAGGTGAGTTACCTTCTACCTTGAACATGAAATCATCTCCATATAGAATCGATTTTTTGCATTGCATCATTAAGTTCTTGATTTTGCCTATGTAAATATTTTGAGGTCGTGTCAAGTCTGGTATGTCGAGCTAGACGTTTGATGATTTGCGGATGTACGTTTTTTCTAAGACTCAGTTTAGTGATAAATGTGTGCCTGAACAAATGAAGACCTCCGGGGAATGTCCAACCGGATATCAAAGAATATAACTTGTATTTATCTAACATTTTTCCGTATAAAACTTTTTTAGATTGTCTTCCCTTAAAGACAGATTTCTCGTCTGTACGAACTTTATATAGGGATTCTAAATATTGATGAAGCTTTTTCGGCAAGTGTAAGGGTACAGGTTTCCCAGCTTTGCCCTTACCCCGGATTTTGATTATCCTTGCTTGAAAATTAATATCTTCCCAATTTAGACGCTCGGCTTCACAGAATCGTAGTCCGAGATGCAGTAAGGATCCAAAAAAAGCTGTATCATACTCAGGATCATCCGAGTATCTAGCTATAGTATTGAAGAAATCTGATAATTGATCTTTATTGGGGATATCACGATGAAGATACCTCTGTGCTGATATTCCTCTTATTGAACCGATATTCTTTGGGATAATTCTGTTGTCATACAGATACTTAAAGAACGAAATCACACAGTAGAATTTATTGCTAACCGTTATTTCGCTGTAAAGGCCTTTTGAATGGCAACGTTTAAGGTAATTTTCAAACTCTAAAATATGGTCTCTTTCGATTAACCAAACAGGTATTGCATTCGGTGAGAAATCATTGAAACTAGCGTAATTGTTAACAAGCCAGTTTAAAAACAACATTACGTCGCGGTTAATATCCTTTATATATCCTCCGGAACGACCTTCTGATTGAATTTGGTCATTGAAGTTTTTCAAATATGGATGCAGTTCATGATCGGCTAGTTTAGAGAGGATCCTTTTGTTTTGCTTGACTATATTGAATCTTCTTCCTGGGAAGTACAATTTAGCGATTCGGATGAGAAAAGATTTCTTTATGTCTGAATTGACGTTACTCAGACAAAGCTGAAAGTTAATTTCTGTAATATCAAAGTCATCAAGCTGCCAAATTGGCTTTTTAATGTAGGTTGAGATATTCTGTTGGAATTCCATTGCTTCTTCGTAGAAATTATAAAGTTCGATCGGTGTCTTTTGTGTCTGGATCCGTTTCAAAATTAATTTCACTTTATCCAATTTGATGTTAGGCTGAACTTTTTGTTCCCACAACCACTCTGAAATGCTTTTTTTAGGGTGGGGGGCAGCAGTTAATTCGTTGTACCCATAATCAAATAGTGTATCCATAAGATTCCTCACTTTGCTCTTACTAACGTCCCAAATGACGTCAGTTGTAAGATGCACATCGTGAGGATTTTTTATTCCATTTATAAATTCTTCTGTGGAAGAAGCATTCCACAGAAATAATTCTGTTCCTTTCCACAGTTCGTTTTGTGGCTTCTGGTTGCTAATTAATTCATTAATTGCGTTTTTGGAATCTTTATCCATGTCGAGACCTCCTTAATTTGATTTCAAAAAGCTAATAAGACTGAGGTGAGAAAGTGGCAAAGGTAGTACCAACCAAAATTAGAGTCATTTATGGGGATAATCATAAACAGTCACTCTTGTCAGCAATCGAAATCTTGAAGTCGAAAGCTACTGTCGAGATTACCGATTCGAAAATGGGTAACAACAATGCTATTAACGTTTTGAAACATGATTAGCTTTTGAAGTATTCATTCCACTTGTTTTTGATTCTTTACTTGCAGCAAGAGCCCGAATTGCAGATTGAACATTATGTTGAAAATGATTGCCTTTAAAACACTTGATTACCTTAGGTGAAACAAGCCCCATAAACATTACCTCTTTCAAAAAGGCATAGAAAAACAAAAAAGGGACCCAAAATACCACAGTTACCTGTGGAAACATTGGATCCCTTTCGCGTATGCCAGAGACTTATATTCATTAACAGTTGAACTATTAAGAATTCAGCAGAGGAATTCTCCGCGATACCTGTATAACAGGGGAAAATTCTGCCTATGACTCTGCCTATGTTTCATACTATAAAAGATAGTAGGACTTGTTGTCAATGCCCCCACGTTAAAAAAAATAGAACGTACATTCGCTGACAATCTCTTGTCTCTTTGATTCGTCATAATGGAGGAAAGACATACGGGAGTGATTACAGTGGAACAACCGATCTATATCGCCATCACAGGTACGCAGCATTACTACGGAGCAGCATTTCTAAAGCCGGGTCAAATCGTTCACTTAATCAAAGACCCGGATAATCCCCATGATCATGAAGCAATTAAAGTGGATATGCTCCCATTAGGCAAAATCGGCTATGTCGCCAACAGCCCACATACAGTACCGAAAGGATGCCGCAGTGCGGCCGTATTTATGATAGGTTTGAGCATCATGTTTGCGGCATGGTGCGATTTGTCGTTAAGGATACGGCAATTGTTGAACTTACGCTGAGCCTAGAGGAAGTGTACATCATTAAAACGACAGAGAACGTTGCGTTTTCTCCTTGTAGGCAGGAAGAACTAGGTAAAAAGTAGAATTCCAATTATGATAAGGATTTACATTACATACGCCAAGATAGGAGATATCGCATGACGGATAAAGTAATACGACTCTTTAAAATGCTACTTGCCATTCAAGCCAATCCGGGGATTTCAGCCAAAGAGCTGGCAGATAAATGTGAGACAACGGATCGAACGATTTACAGAGACTTGAGGATATTGGATTTAATCGCACCGATCACGAACGAGGGGTATGGGAAAGGGTACCGTTTTGTCGGTAATTTCGCCATGTATCCGCTGAATTTCACGGAACAGGAAGCGTTGGTATTTTCTGTCCTGCCTTCCGTGTTGGACACCAGCAAACTGCCTCCAGGCTTTGAATCCGCCTACGACAAGGTGATGGCTACGCATGTGAAAGAAACCCGGAAGCGGTACGATACATTGGAAAATGTCGCGGACATGATCCAAATGGGCACCCCGGCTTATCGGGAGAACAATGCCAACTTTTTGCTGCCCATCATGGAAGCGATTATCGCCTGCAAGACGATCAGGGCTGTTTATCATACCCAGAGCCGGAATGAATTGACGGAGCGCGAAATTGATCCGTACTACCTGGTTCCAAGGGATCAGCGGTTTTATTTGATCGGTTATTGTCGTGCCAAGCGGGAGATTCGCACATTTCGAATCAGCCGTTTCCGGCATGTAGAGCTGACAGGAAATCATTTTGACAAGGGCGATTTCAGCATCACGCAGTACATGAAGCACACTTGGTCCATAGAACGCGGGGATTCCTTAATCACCTTCAAGATTAAATTCCATCCCGATGTCGCCCGCTATGTAAAGGAAGAAGAATTGTTCGTGAGACCGAAGATGACCGATCTGCCAGACGGCAGCTTATTATTTGAAGTAACCGTCAACCACGAGCGCGAATTTATGAACTGGGTGGTTCAGTACGGACCTTCGGCGGAGATCCTAGAACCTGCATCTGTGCGGGAAAAGTTTAAGGAACAGCTGCAGCGTTGGGGACAGTTGTATGGGCAGTAAGTGCAAATGTGCGTTTAACCGAAAGGAAGGTGTCCCTTGTGAAAGTAGAAGGCACATTTCTAGAACGTTTATATGATGCAATCCGTAAAGAGCCTTTTCGCCGCAAGATTGTGATCGCTCCTTCCTACATGGAAGGACAGTCTTGGTTGATGCGAATATGTCGGGAATTAGGACCGGTAATGAACACGGAGATCCATACGGTTCAATCCTTTGTTAGAAGCGAGGTTGAGTTCTCCCTGTATAAACAAGGGGTGACCTTAATCGGGGATCAGCGGTCCTTTTGGATTGTACATCATATTATGGAACAAATTGCTTCCGATGTGGATACTTACATCTCCATGGATCAAGTAAAGCCTGGTATTGTGATGCATGTTCACCAAGCCATTATGGATTTACGCCGTGCCGGGGTAAAAGCAGAAGAACTGCGTAGGGATCAACTTTTGAGCCAGCAGAAAGGCATCTATGTCAAAAAGGTGCTGTCAGCGTATGAGCGCTTTCTGAATCAGCGGCGCTGGACCGATTTCCCCGGCCTTTTGCCGTATATATCAACCCAATTGCCGGAAAACGTGGAGCTTTTTCTGCCAGACCCTATGCCGCTTCCACCGGTTTTCGCCTGGATGATGGAGCGGTTGTCAAACGGACGGATGACAAGGATTGTAGCGGATTCTTCCTTCACTGACGTCCAATCCACATTGCCGTTCGGAGAGGTTCAGTTCTATCATGCGACCGGAAGGATGGCGGAGGTTCGCGAAGCATTGAGACGAATTATTCAGGGCCGGATGCCATTGGATGAAGTGGAGATGATCGTCCCGGATGAAGAATATACGCTGGCCATTTCGACCATGTGTGCTTCTCTGGGTCTTTCTTGTTCCTTCGCAGACGGGCTGCCTGCGATTACATCCGGAATGGGAAGAGCCGCCCATTTCCTGCTGAACTGGCTGGAGTCCGGTTATCAGGTGCGGCCGCTCGTATCGATGCTGCAGCAGCAATTGATTACGTTCTCCGAACGTGAGCAAGGAATAACGAATGCGGATTGTATTCGAGCTCTGGAGAAAAGCGGAATCGGCTGGGGGAAAGAACGGTATCTCAAGTTGCTGGGGTCAGGGGATGTCCGGCTCCAAGGGGATTCAGATGAAAGACCCGAAGAACGGGAACGAAAGGAACAACGTCGGGATGACGAGATCAAGAAGCATTTGACAAACCTCCTTGGAGAATTGTTTCCAGACGAAGAGGCGCTCTCCTCTCCTAAGGGAATCTGGGGATGGCTCGTGAACGTCTTGGATCGAGTTGGTGTCTCTGGAACGGAAGAAGATGCGATCGTCCTGCAAGAAATGAGAGGTATCGCTAATGAACTGCAGGAATGTCCTGTTCCGGACTTGATGCCATTTCAGCAAATGCTCTTGTATGCCCGAGACATGCTGCAGGAACTTCGAGTCGGGGTGCAGCGGTTACCCAAGCCCGGATCCCTGTACATATCGAGTTTGCCGAACGGGGGGATCAGCGGGAGGAAACAGACGTTTCTTCTCGGGATGGATGAACATTCGTGGTCCGGGAATATCAGGCAAAATCCCATGCTTCTCGATGAAGAGTGCAGACGGATCGGTGCCGGGCTTCAAACAGCCGTGCAGAGACAAAGAGATCGGCAACGCCTTCGTGATGGTCGGCTTGGGATGATTAGCGGCAACATCACATGCAGCTTCTCGTCGTATGACTTGGCAGAAGGAGCGACAGCAAGCCCGGCTTTTCAACTTCTACAGGTCTTCCGGAAAGTATCCGGAGAACCGAATGCGGACTATGAGATGCTGCACCGGAGCTTAGGCGAACCTGTCGGGTATTTGGATGTAGAACAGCCATCCTCTACTGAGCAAAATGGATTACCCTTAGACGGCTCTCATTACGTCTTCCGACAAATCCGTACGAATGTAAACCTTATGAAGGACCGGCAATCCTTCATCGAATCGGTCTATCCTTCGCTTCGTCAAGGCAGACTTGTACTCGAAGCGCGTGGCAGCTCGCAAGTGACGGAGCATGACGGATATATAGCGGGGGATGAATGGGCTGATTATTGGAAAGGCCGAGACGAACGGACGCTTAGCGCAAGTCAATTGGAGAAGTACGCGGAATGTCCGATGCGCTACTTTTTCCAATATGTGCTCAGGATTCGCGTGAAAGATCAGGTGACTTTTGATCGTACCTCCTGGTTGAAGCCGAATGAAAGAGGCTCGCTGCTGCACGAGGTTTATCGTCGTTATATGACGGAAGTCAGCGCAAATAAAATCATGCCTATTACACACGATCATGCCCGTTTGCTTCGTATTGCGGAGGAGACGATTCTCTTATATGCCGAGCGGATTCCGGCACCGAGCCCTCATGTGTTTAAGAGGGAGCGGCAAGCGATGCTCCGGGATATTGAAGTATTCTATCGCATGGAATTGCAGGCTAATACGGCCCCCCGGTTTTTCGAACAAGAGCTCATCGTAGACGGCCAGCCGTTGCATCTTGAGCTTGGCGAGGACATGGCGATTACGCTGCGCGGAATCGTCGACCGGATCGATCAAGTTGCGCCGCATCAATATCGAATTATTGACTATAAGACCGGCAGTCCTCGGCCTTACAAGGAAAATGGCATGTTCGCAGGCGGCACGCAGCTGCAACACGCGCTTTACGCAATGGGGACGGAGCTTTGGTTGCGGCAAACGGGTGTGGATTATGATGCAAAAGTGCTTGAAGCGTCTTACGTCTTTCCAAGCGAACGGGGGCACGGGCAAGTGATTGCGCGCTCGCAAACCGAACGTCATCGAGTTACCGAGGTGATCCGAGGAATCCTCTCGTCGATGGAACAGGGTCTGTTTATTCCAGCTTCAAATCCCGCGATCTGCCGGTATTGCGACTACGCGGCTGTATGCGGAGAGCACGCAGAACTGATGGCCGATAAGCGTAAGGACGAAGTGAACTCGGAGCTGCTGCACACGCTACTGGAGGTGGGGAACATTGAATGAAGCATCCGATCAACAAGCTAGAAAGAAGATATTAGAGGAACTGAGCACGACCTTTCTGGTTGAAGCCGGTGCAGGATCAGGCAAGACAACCAGCTTGGTCGGCCGATTGCTGGCGCTCATCGAGACCGGAACGGCTAAGATCGAGCAGATTGCGGCGATCACCTTTACGAATAAAGCGGCGGATGAGATGAAGGAGCGTTTCCGCATGGCTTTGGAGCGGAAATCGGCTGATGCTGAAGGCGAAACTAGAGGACGATTGGAAGAAGCTTTGGCGAATTTGGACCAAATCTTCATCGGAACGATCCATGCGTTCTGTTCCTCCATGCTTCGGGAGCGTCCGATTGAGGCCGGATTGGACCCTTCTTTCGAAGAAATGGATGATGAAACGAATCGTGCGTTCCACGATCAATGCTGGGACGAATATTTGATTCGGCTGCAGGAGGGAGATCCTGAAGCCCTGGCATCCTTTGGCGAGGTGGACATTGATGTAAGCATTCTTAAGAATGTCTATGATCGGGTATCCTTTTTTACGGACCTCCAAATCCCTTGCGACCCGGTCCAGCGTCCTGAATTCAACCTGATCCGTCTCTCGCTGCTTCCCATGATGGAAGAAGCAAGCCGATTTATGCCGACAGTTGAACCGGAGAAGGGCTGGGATAATCTTCAGGCCAAACTGCGTGCTGCTAATCGTATGCTGCGGTTGTCGGATGAGCAGGACGATATGCTGATGCTAACACTTGCGAAGATGTTTGACTTCAAACTGGATGTGAAGCAATACAAATGGACGGATAAGAAGCAAGCCAAAGCCATCTCCGAACGATTTCATGATTGGCAGATCACGGTCCTGTTCCCCTTTCTTCAATCGTGGCGGGAATATCTGTATCCGAAGGTCATTCAATTTGTCTTGCCTGCATTGGAGTATTGCAGAGAACGGCGATTGCAGGAAGGGAAGCTGAATTTTCAGGATCTTCTGATGAATGCATGCCGTCTGCTGCGTGATTACCCGGAGGTTCGAGCGTTTTTCGCCAGGCGCTACCAACGGGTAATGGTCGACGAATTTCAGGACACCGACCCGGTCCAAGCGGAAATGATGTTTCTCTTAACGGGGGCCTGGGATGATCCGAATGAACGGAATTGGCGGAAGCTTACTCCAAAGCCGGGTTCCTTGTTCCTCGTAGGAGACCCGAAACAGTCCATCTATCGTTTCCGCCGCGCGGATATTTCCATTTATAACGAGGTGAAATCGAGGATTCACGCATGTGGAGATGTTCTTCACTTGACCAGCAATTTCCGATCCGTCGATGCGATCGGCGATTTTGTGAATGGGCAATTTGTCGGCAAGCTTCCCGTTCGGGAAAGCGAGGTTCAAGCGGCGTATGTCCGGATGAAAACGAATATACCCAATCCCAAAGTAAGCAAGAAAGCGAACCATGGGATCTATGCGCTTACGTATCCGAAAATTCCGGGAGGCAAGGATGCAGTAGCGGCGGTTGACGCAGAGCGTATAGCCACAACTATTGCGTGGGCTTGTCGAGATGGGAATATGCACATTCAGGAGCGGGATGGCGAAGCTTGGGTGTATAGAGAGGCGCGGCCCAGTGATTTTCTGATTTTGACAAGAACAAGGCATTATTTGCACCTATACGCGGAGGAGTTGGAGAAGTGGGGCGTAGCCGCGGAAACGGTCGGAAGCTCCGCCTTATATCCCGAGCTTCATACACTTGGACAATTAGCTCTCTATCTGGCCGATCCGTCTGACCAAGTGGCGATGCTGAGCGTCTTGCGCGGGCCTTTATTCGGTATTAGCGACAAGGAACTGATAGCGTATCGTGCTCAAGGAAATGCATGGTCAATTTATCGGCTGCCGGAGGAAACAGAAGAACGGGGCAATCCAGTTACCGCTGCATTATGGAAATTGCGGCAATATGCCGGCTGGGTCAAGGAAATGCCTGCATGGGCAGCACTACACCGCATTATAGAGGACACCGGTCTTTTACCTTATTCTAGTATACAAGAAGCTGGTGCCAATCGTTCTGGAACTCTTCTCAAGATGCTGGAGCTCTTGCAGCGTGGCGCCTTGCTTGCATCGGATTGGCATGAACTGGCGCAGGCGATATCGGCCATTCGGGAGAGCAAAGGGATGGAAACTGCCAGTCTCTATACGGGCAAAGGTCAAGCGGTACGGATCATGAATGTGCATAAGGCAAAAGGCCTGGAAGCGCCTGTCGTGTTTCTCGCTTGTCCTTGCGGGGACAAGGATCATGACGCTGACCAGTTTGTTGATCGTTCGGAGACAGAGGCAGCGGGCTATTTTCTGATCCAACAATCGAAAGGATTTCAGAAAGAAACGATTGCCCAGCCGGTAGGTTGGGAATCGATGAGCGTGCGGGAACGAGCCTTCATGCATGCGGAGCGGGATCGTCTTCTCTATGTCGCGGCGACACGAGCAAAACAAATGTTGGTTGTCAGCCTCTACCCTGAGCAGCCGGCGAAATGCCCGTGGAGCTCGCTAGTGGGGGGGATGGATCATATCCGGGAGATAGATGTTCCGGAAGCGGATGTAGGGACTGAAGAAAGTGATGAGGAAATGGAGCGAGATATCGCATCAATCGATTTGGGGGCTTACTTGGCTCAGAGGGAGCAGGTGTTCCATCAGCTGAGCCAGCCTACTTACGCGGAAGCAACCGTTACCGGGCTGACGAAGAACTTGGCCGACACGCCGGAATGGTCAGCCACTGGGAGGGGCCAATCTTTCGGCAGCGTGATCCATAAGGGGCTTGAAGCAGTTGGAAAAGGTCTTCCGATGAGCGAATTGCCTGTATACGTTCAATACCTCTGCCAGACCGAAGGAGTATCAGAGAAGGACGCGACTGATGCCCTGCCTATTATTCATGAAGTTCTAGACAGTGAACTCTGGCAGCGTAGTCTGAGAGCGAAGCAGCGATTGTTTGAAATCCCGATTATGATGGTTCAAAGCAATGGGGAGACAATGTCTTATCCCGCAACCGAGCAAACGATGTCGGAAACAGCTGCCGTGGCATTGACGCATCAATCCAATAACGGCGGCAATCTCTTGGTGAAGGGTGTAATAGATTTCGCTTTCGAAGAGGATGATGGCTGGGTGATCGTCGACTTCAAAACCGATCAATTGGATGCGAGTAAATTAAAGCAGTTTGTCCGGTTCTATTCGCCACAGGTGCAGGCTTATGCTAAGGCTTGGTCGGAGACGTTCGGTTATCGGGTGAATGAAGCTGGATTGTATTTCGTTAGTTTGCGGAGGTTTGTATCGCTGTAGTTTTTCTGGCAGGAGGAAAGGCAATATGAAACATTTTTGTACCCAAACGAATGACTTAAATGTGTGGAGGAGCTTTCTCGCCGATCCGGAGAAGCAATGGAAGAAAGGGTATTCTGCCTACGAGCTAGCCCATTCGTGGGCCGCATGCGAGGGATTACCGTCTTCGATACGAGGCGTGTTCTCGAATACAGAATTTGAAAATATGAAAATTCTTTATGTATTTCCGGAACACCAAGTGTATTTGGATAATCAAAAGGCACCGTCTCAGAACGATCTTTTTGTGCTAGGCAAGGCAGAACGAGATTTGGTTGTTATCATGGTGGAAGGAAAAGTGGAAGAGCCTTTCGGAGAACTGGTGAAGGACTGGCTGGAGCAAGCGAGCGACGGCAAGAGAAAGAGGCTCGCTTTTCTTAGAGAAACCCTGCAGCTTGAGGATTCCGTAAATTTGGATTCCATTCGATATCAGCTGCTTCATCGTACCGCTTCGGCCTTGTTGGAAGCTATGAATCTGAATGCCAAGAAGGCAATCATGCTGGTTCACTCTTTTAGTCCGGCCTCCGCATGGCTAGAGGATTATTTAAATTTCGTCCGTTTATTCGGGTTGCAAGGCCGAACTAACGAACTCACCCCTTCTGTCCGCATTCATGAGGTTGAGCTATCCTTTGCGTGGGTAAGCGAGAAAGTAAACAATTCGCCATTGTAAACAACTATTACTTAAAATTGATAAAAAATCGCAAATTCTTATACATAACTATTAAGAAGCTATAACATGTGGTATTCTGTAGCTTGTAGGCTCTTAAAGTATGGTATAAGAGGGTGTTTTATTAATGGATGTATGTTACAACAAGCTGTTTAAATTGTTGATCGATAAAGGAATGAAGAAAACAGAATTACGGAGAATGACTGGCATTAGCCCAAACACCTTGACGAAGCTTTCGAACAATGAATTTGTTTCTATGGAGGTTCTTGTTAAGATTTGCCGTTCATTGGCTTGTGATATCGGGGATATCGTGGAGATTGTGGATAGGCCGGAGAATGAAGCTTTTTCCCGTGTTGCACTGAATGGTGACAAAGGATGAGAAAACAAGAATATAGCGCAGGAATGGTGAAGCTTTCGTTCTGGTTTTCTGACTTTCGTAAGGTGATAAACCTGATCAATCAGGGGAAATTGTTGAAAGAGATTAAATTGCTAAATATAGAAGAGAATCTATTCGCGGCTCCCACACAAGATAGAGCAATACAAATCTTTAATACAGTGTCCAATCGGGTAAAAAGCTTGGATCAATCATTTTATTCACTTTTTGAACAAAGTGATATAGCAACGCAGAAAATCATCAACCTTATAGCAATAATGATGACAGACAGCTTATTCTTCGATTTCGTTTATGAGGTTTACCGAGAAAAGCTGATTCTTGGAAGCGATGAACTGGATGATAGTGACATCCGAATTTTCTTCAAAAACAAGCAACTGCAAAGCGAGAAAGTTGCAAAATGGACGGATTACACCTTAAAGAGATTGGGCACATGCTACAAAACAATGTTGATGGAAGCAGGTTTAACGGATCGTTCAACCGGAAACAGAAAAATCCTGAAACCAATCTTGGATCTAAAGCTGGAACAATGTCTGAAGGATAACGGTATGAAATTGATACTTCATGCCCTGACGGGGGTGAAATAAGAATGGCCAGCTTGGAAGAAAGATTAGATTTAGCGGAACGAATGATCCGAATGCCAAGTTTCCGGCAAAATAAAGGGCTCGGCAATGAAGTCGGTTACTATGTTTTTGATTACCCGGCGGAAAAAGAACTTGTAGTCAGAGATCGAATCGAGTACATGAAAACCAAAAATTCAAAAACAGCCGATGGTTTTGAGCTGATGGTCTTTGATCTTTACGATATCATCATTGATATTTTGGAGCAAGAAGGTTTTATGGAGCAATGTTTTATGTTCGAGAAGAAAAAAGGACTTGAACGCATCGTAAAATCAGTCGGAAACCTTCTGCAGATCAATGATGATGCCAGTCTGATCGTTCAATATATTAAAGAACGCACCCCGAAGGAAGCTGTGGTCTTCTTAACGGGAATTGGAAAATGCTATCCATTGCTACGGTCACATAAGGTGTTGAATAATCTGCATCAGGCCATTGATCATGTGCCGGTGGTTATGTTTTACCCGGGGAAGTATGATGGGCAGGAATTAATCCTGTTTTCGGAAATCAAAGACGATAATTACTACAGAGCATTCAGGCTTGTTGATTAGGGAGCTGATGATATGAAGATCAAAGATATGTTCGTTAGAGAAATCGATCGGGATATTAAAGGTGTTATCAAAGTTGGTCAAGCCGATGAAGAAAATATTAAGCAAGAACTTGAAGAATACGTGGTGACAAAGGAACTGCAAAAGCACTTTGCGGATTTCTTCTCAAGTTATAAGAAGGGGATTAACGGATACACTGACAAAATGGGTGTGTGGATTTCCGGCTTCTTCGGTAGCGGTAAATCCCACTTTCTGAAAATTCTATCGTATTTACTAGACAATAAAGAAGTGCAAGGTAAGAGAGCACTGGATTACTTCATAGAAGATAACAAAATCGTTGACTCCATGGTACTGGCAGACATGAAACTTGCTGCTAGCGTTCCTACGGATGTCGTTCTGTTCAATATTGATTCCAAGAGTGAAATGACCGGAAAGCATTCTAAAGATGCCATTGTTTCCGTTTTTCTTAAAGTATTTAATGAAATGCAAGGGTTTTGCGGCTCCATTCCATTTCTGGCAGATTTGGAAAGGCAACTTGTTGAGGTAGACCGCTATGAAGAATTTAAGAACCTCTTTCAAGAGAATTTCGGCAAGCCGTGGGAAGAATCGCGGTATAAGTTTGATTTCATTCAAGACAGCATAGTGGAAGTATTGGCCGAAATGGGATTTATGAGCGAAGCCGCGGCTCGTAACTGGTGCGAGAAAGCATCGGAGCCGTACTCCATTAGCATTGAACATTTTGCGCGTCTTGTGAAAGAATACATCGATCGGAAAGGGAATAATCGCCACATTGTATTCCTCGTGGATGAGATTGGTCAGTACATAGGGGATGACTCCAAGCTGATGCTGAATTTGCAAACGGTAACCGAGGATCTGGGAACGGCCTGCAATGGTAAAGTTTGGATTGTCGTTACCAGCCAACAAGACATTGATTCCATTACCAAGACGAAGGGAAACGACTTCTCCAAGATCCAGGGACGGTTCGATACCCGCCTTTCTCTTTCCTCAGCCAATGTCGATGAGGTCATCAAGAAGAGAATTCTGGATAAAAACACCACAGCGGAGCAGACGCTAAGATTACTGTATGAGCAGAAAGTTACCATTATCAAGAATTTGATTGTCTTTAATGACGGCATCGAAAAGAAGCTATATGCAGACGACCGCGACTTTGCAGCCGTTTATCCTTTTGTGCCTTATCAATTTAATTTGCTAGGGAGCGTCCTGACTTCCATCAGAACTCACGGGGCTTCGGGGAAGCATCTGGCTGAAGGCGAGCGATCCATGATTGCTTTGTTTAAGGAATCGGCGGTAAAACTGATGGATCATCCGGAAGGTACGTTAATCCCTTTTAATATGTTCTACGATGCGCTGCATCAATTCTTGGACCATAGTCATAAAGGTGTCATCAGCCGCGCAATGGATAACGATTATATTAACCCCGACAAGAAGGACGACTGCTTCGCGGTAAATGTACTGAAAACGTTGTTTATGATCAAGTACGTGAAAGAAATTAAAGCCAACATCGATAATATTACCAGTTTGATGATCGCGGATATAGATACTGACAGAATGGAATTGAAACAACAAGTAGAAGAAGCATTGAAAAGTCTTGCCAATCAAACATTGATCCAGAAGAATGGCGATATCTACGTGTTCTTGACCAATGAAGAACAAGAGATAAACCGTGAAATTGACAGCCAGAATGTGGAGATGGCGGAGGTTATCAGTAAAGTATCGGAACTCATCTATGATGATATTTTCAAAGGCGACAAATATCGTTACCCGGCCTTTAATGGCAGATATAATTTTGCTTTCAATCGATTCGTGGATGACCGGCCGTATAAATCGAATCAGAGCCACGACATCGGAATACGGGTACTCACTCCGAGCAGTGATTATAGTACCGATGAGACAACCTTGCGTATGATTTCGGGGCAGGGAAGAGAAATTCTTGTCGTACTCCCCAATGATTCCGCCTTTCTAGATGAAATCAGGAATGCTCTCAAAATTGAAAAATATCTGCGTTTGAATACTTCCAGCACATTGACCAAATTCGAACAAATCAAGGAAGCCAAGCGTGTGGAGATGCGTGAGAGAAATGGAAACGCGAAGTTATTCTTGAGCGAATCCTTGAAGAGTGCTGATATTTATGTAAATGGGGACAAAGCCCAGATAGCATCGAAAGACATCACAGCAAGGATGAATGATGCACTTGGACGCCTCGTTTCGATCGTTTATCACAAACTGCCGTATATTGACACTCCCATGAGTGAAGCCAATATTCGCGCCTTGTTCAAGAATGAAAACCAGATTACGCTTTCGTTGGACGGCACTGCCGAACCGAACGTCCACGCGTTAAACGATATGCTCAGTTTTATTTCCAATAATTCTTCCATGCACACGAAAACATCCATGAAGAGTTTGATGGATCGTTTTATGAAAGCACCTTATGGTTTCGTGGAGGATGATGTGGAATGGCTCGTCGCCAAACTTTTCAAGAACGGCGATATCTCATTTACCGTGAATGGAACCAGTGTCACCTTGCTGAATAAATCGCAGGAAGAAATTATCAACTACGTCACCAAGAGAGAATTTGTCGAGAGGCTGTTGACAGAGCGAAGAGAGAAAGCATCTGACGGCCAAAAGAAAGCTGTTCGCGAAGTCATGAAGGAATTATTCGGCACCTCCAGCGCCAATGACGATGATGATGCGATGATGCAAAGTTTCCAGAAATACAGCAAGGACATTTTGAATGAACTGGATAAATATGAAATTATGTATCAAGCAAAGTCGTTCCCTGGACAGAAGGTTGTCGCTTCCGGAAAAAGCTTGCTTCGTGCCATTCTTCAGATTCAGTCTCCGACGGAATTTTTCAAGAAGCTTCATGCAGATCGGGACGATTACCTTGACTTTGCTGAAGACTACGAACCGGTCAAATTATTCTTTGATGGGGAGCAAAAGAAGGTATTTGAAAAAGCTCTGAACTTAATGAAAATTTACGAGGAAAGTAAGACCTTTATCGTAGAAGAAAAAGTCGAACAAGTTGTTAATGAAATAAAAGCGATCTTGAAAAAAGAATCTCCTTATGGTGAGATTCCTAAATTGCCTGCATTTCTGGATCAATTTACAGAGCTTTACGCCCAATTACTGCAGGATATGGAAGCTCCAGTGATCGCGGCGATAGAGGATGCCCGAAAACGAGTATTTGATGTATTAGATACGAAGGGGTACAAGGACCAATATTCTAGTCGCTTCCATCAACTTTTCCTTGAAATCACGGAAAAGGCGAGGAC
Source organism: Paenibacillus sp. J22TS3 (assembly GCF_018403205.1). Taxonomy (NCBI): domain Bacteria; kingdom Bacillati; phylum Bacillota; class Bacilli; order Caryophanales; family Paenibacillaceae; genus Paenibacillus; species Paenibacillus sp. J22TS3. Next base: position 1,036,322 of record NZ_BOSF01000001.1, on the reverse strand, counting down.
ATGCAATAATGTCGCGACCATGCAGAATATTAAAGTGGAAGCTGATGCGTTGAAAGTACGGCTGTTGAATGAATTATCCAGAAAAGACGAGCAAATTGCGCGCGACAAGGTTAAAGAGGAAAGTGAAAAATATAATCAAAACAACACTGTGAATCCAGAGCCTATGACTCAGCCGAAGATTAAGAAGAGAAAGAACATTAGCATTAAGAGTGTGAACCTTGCCGCCTCTTGGCAGATTGAAACCCCGCAAGACGTTGAAAAATATATTGCCGCCCTTAAGGAGCGAATCCTGAAAGAGTTGGATGCAGACACGATCATTAATATCGAGTTTTAAGGGAGACATTACAGATGAATAAGACCGCAATTAAAAACTTTGCCATATGGGCAAGGAAGAAGCTCATCGCAGAGATCACATATAAGGCAGGACTAATGGGGGTTACGGAGAAGGGGATTAAAAATCCCCTCCCGCAATCTACGAAAGATGTTCAATTCTTTGACATCGGTGCTAAGGAGCCTTATTCCATCACTGGTGTTGAAATTGAGCAACGCAAACATCTGGTTGATATTATACAAAATAAAGAAAAGCAGTCTAACTATAAAACGGCTTATCATAGCGTCATTGAAGAGGTTGCCTATACCTGGTTTAACCGTCTCATTGCCGTGCGTTTTATGGAAGTGAACGATTATTTGCCTTCAAGAAGCAGGGTTTTATCTTCGGAGAGCAGTTCCAAGATTGAACCGGACTTGGTGACATCCCCTTTTGATGCTGATTTGGATTATACGCCTGACGAAAAAGATAGAATTATTCAGTTAAAGAATGAAAATAAGCTGGACGAACTGTTCAGGATGCTATTTATTAAACAGTGTAATACACTGAATGCAGTTTTGCCTGAACTGTTTCAGAAAACGAATGACTATACAGAATTGTTGATGAATGTGTCCTTTACGGATAAGGATGGCGTTGTGTATCGATTGGTACACGATATTCCGGAAGATGATTTCAATGTGGAAAAAGAGGGACAGGTTGAAATCATTGGGTGGCTGTATCAATATTATAATGATGAGAGAAAAGACCAGGTCATTAATATAAACAAAGGAACAGTTAAAAAAGAAGATATTCCAGCGGCCACTCAGTTATTTACCACAGACTGGGTTGTTCGTTATATGATAGACAACTCTCTAGGTAAATACTGGATTGAAAGGCATCCTGAAAGCACTTTGAAAAATAAGTTGAAATACCTAGTGAGTGATATAATCATATCAGTAAGCCAGAAGGTCTCTCCCGAAGATTTGAAAGTGTTTGACCCTTGTATGGGAAGCGGCCATATTCTTGTTTATGCTTTTGATGTATTGATGGCAATCTATGAAGAGTGTGGATACACTCAAAGAGAAGCAGCAAAGAAGATAATTGAAAATAATTTGTACGGGCTGGATATAGATAACCGTGCCTATCAGCTAGCATATTTCGCTGTAATAATGAAAGCAAGACAGTATAACCGCAAAATCCTAAATGGTGAGATAGTATGTCATGTTTATGAAATTCAAGAAAGTATTGGGGTAAATCGCGAACATTTAGAGTATTTTGGTTGGAATATGAGTAATTCGGATCGGGATATTGTCCTGAATCAAATCGATTATTTATTGAGTAATTTTAGGAATGCCAAAGAATATGGTTCGATTTTACAGATCGATAACCTAAACTGGGAGTTACTAAATCAGTTTGCTGATAATGTAAATTTCAGTGGTCAGATGACTCTTGATAGTATTGGTTTGGACATTACACAGAAGCAGCTGCTCAAGTTAGTGGAGATTGCAGCTTTAATGGCACAAAAGTATGATGTAGTAGCAACTAATCCACCGTATCTCAATAAGATGGATAAAAAACTTAAGGAATATGTAAATACAAACTTTAAGAATTACTCGGGAGACTTGTTTTCTATTTTTATTTACCGAAATTTCGATTACTGTAAAGTAAATGGATATTCAGCATTTATGTCTCCATATGTTTGGATGTATATTAAAACCTATGAAAAGTTGAGAAAATTCATTATCAAAGAAAAGCATATATCCAGTCTAATTCAGATGGAGTATTCAGCTTTTGAAGAAGCTACTGTACCCATTTGTACTTTTGTTCTGAAAAATGCAAGAGAAGATCAGCCAGGAGTATACATCAAACTTTCTGAATTTAAAGGTGGTATGGAGATACAACGTCAGAAAGTGTTAGAAGCTCTTAATAATCATAATTGCGGATATTACTTTAAAGCAAATGCGAATAACTTTTCAAAAATTCCTGGTATGCCTATAGCCTACTGGGCAAGTGAAATTATCATTCAAGACTTTGAAGCAAAGCAAAAGGTTGAGACAGTATCCGAAACAAGAATTGGAATGGCAACAGCCAATAATGATTTGTTCATGCGGCTTTGGTATGAAGTCCCTTTTACTGCAATCAATTTGGGAGCAGATTCGAGAGATACTGCACAGGAAAGTGGAAGTAAATGGTTCCCATATTGTAAGGGGGGGCCATTTAGAAAATGGTCCGGGAACATGGAATTTATTGTTGATTGGGAGAATGACGGATATAATATTAGAAATTTTAAAGACGAGGCGACTGGGAGAGTCAGGTCACATAATTATAATTTAGAATATATTTTCAAACCAGGACTAACATTTACGGCGATTAGCAGTAGTAAATTTTCCTGCAGACATATGAATTTCGCATTATTTGGAAGTGGTGGTTCGGGTGTTTGTAATATCAATGAAAAAAATAGGTTACCTTTGTTAGCATTCCTAAATTCTAAAACCGCAGAATATTTACTTAGAGTTTTAAGTTCAACTATGAATTTCGAGGTTAATATTGTTGGTAGTCTACCATTTATAGTAAACGATAAATACGAGATAATTACCCAAATCACTCATGAATGTATTGCAATTTCGACGTTAGAATGGGACTCTTTTGAAACAAGTTGGGATTTTTTGCGGCATCCTTTTATGGTTCATAGTACAAGCAGCAATCTCCTCGTAGATGTTTATAATACATGGGAGAAATTTACCAAATTTCAATTTTATAAGTTAAAATCTAAAGAAGAAGAACTCAATCGAATCTTCATCGAAATCTATGGATTGCAGAATGAGTTGACACCAGAAATTGAGGACAAAGATGTCACAATCCGAAAAGCCGACTTAGGTCGTGATGTTCGCTCCTTCATTTCCTATGCCGTCGGCTGTATGTTTGGCCGTTACAGTCTTGATGTCGAAGGGTTGGCCTATGCTGGTGGCGAATGGGATGATAGCAAATACAGTAATTTCATTCCGGACCAAGATAATATCATCCCAATAACCGACGAAGAATATTTCGAGGATGATATTGTCGGCTTGTTCTGTGCTTTCTTGAAAAAATCATTTGGCTCAAATACGCTCGAAGAAAATCTTGACTTCATCGCCAAAGCTCTTGGAAACAAAGGCAATACTTCAAGAGAAGTGATTCGGAATTATTTTCTAAAGGACTTCTTTAAAGACCATTGCAAAGTTTACCAAAAGCGTCCAATCTACTGGCTCTTTGACAGTGGAAAAGAGGATGGCTTCAAGGCTTTGATCTACATGCATCGTTATAACGGGGATACCATCGGCAACTTGCGGATTGACTATCTTCACCGGATGCAGCGTGTCTACGAGAACGAGATCGCGCGGATGCAGGACACCATTGACAACAGCAATAATGCGCGGGAAGTAGCCGCAGCAACGAAACGAAAGGAAAAGCTGATCCGACAGTTGAAAGAATCCAAAGAATATGACGAAAAGATTGCACATCTAGCGCTTACACGCATACCGATTGATCTGGACGATGGTGTGAAAGTCAATTACGATAAAGTGCAGACGGGAACAGACGGCAAGAAGCTGGATGTGCTGGCGAAGATTTAATCATGATGGGAAGGAGCGGGTCGTATGGCTGAACTAAATTTGAAACAAATTGCCGACAAGCTGAGTGCCGAGTTCACTGGCGAAACCCGCAAACTGGTATTCTGGTATGACGATAAAGCTGAATTTGCTGAAGACGTTCATACTCTCGAATTAAATAATGCTAAACTGTATCGTTTGGAGATCGACAACCAGTTCTATACCAAATACTTTTTGGAACGTTTGGATCGAACTACCAATTATTTGATTTATGCACCGTTCCCCAAACCGCACGTTCGGGATAATCATCTGGCTGATACCATTAAGTATTCCAAAGAATTTTTTGCCGATCGTGCTTCTCTGTTATCTGTTGACCTCGGAATTGATGAGAAGTATAAGCCGCTCATCCAGAAATACATTAAATTCTTTGGGGCAAAAGACAGGACTCAAAGGTTTTATGATTTAGAAATTGAAAATTTCACTAAAGACACCATTGAAATTGCTCTGATGAGCGTACTTTGCAAAACACGAACAGCTTCCTTCGAGGAAGTTGTTCGTGTCGTCTTAACAGATAGCGGCTTGCAGAGCAACAAATTTCTTGCAGATTTTGAAAAGTATGATCTCCTTCCCGCTTACTGGCGACTTTGTGAGGACTATTTTGGTTATACGGATGCCAATCCGACGCTGGAGAAGCTGGTCGTTACCATGTTCGTTACCTACACGGATCGGTATATCGATACCGAACTTCCTAAGGCTTGGAAAAGCTTTGTTTCTTATAAGTCCGGCAATATTATAGCTTTCTTGGACAACCTGATGAATAGTTTGCTCTACCGTGATAGATATAACGAATTATCCGATATTGTGGCCACGGGATTGAATGCCGCTTCTACCCTGGAATCCGTAAACGTCGAAGATTTGTTGCGATGCGATGCATTTTCGTTTATTGATCAAATGATTATTCGTTGGATTGTGGGGCGGCTCTTGGTTGAGGATACTGGTGCTCAACTGAAAGGAATGACCATCCCACAGATCTGCCAAGAACGGAGAAAAAAGCATTTTGGTGATATCTACAAAGAACAGTATCATCTATTGGAACACGCCTATTTTCTGATTTTACAAGCGAAATATCACTGCCCCGATGATTTCAAGGGGATTGTCAGCCAATACTGCAAAACTGACTACCTTATGGATACGCATTATCGATATTTCTACACCTATTTCGACAAACTCAAGGACAACGTTGCATTTGAGCGACTGCGTGATCTGATTGAGAACATCTATACCAATGAATATTTGGCTGAAATCATTTCAAAGTGGAACGCGGTTATTGATTGTGATGAATCTATGACGGTATTGCCGTTACAGAGGGATTTCTACTCTCGATATGTTTGCAACAGCAAAGAACGTGTAGTCATCATTATATCCGATGCTATGCGTTATGAGACGGGCCGTTCACTGTTTTCGAGATTACAGGATGATGAGAAATGTACTGTGAAATTTGAATCCATGCTTGGTGTATTGCCATCGTATACGCGGCTTGGAATGGCGGCACTCCTTCCGCACAAAACAATAGAAATGACAAATGATTACCGCGTACTGGTGGATGGGGCATCTTGTGATGATCTAAAACAACGTGAAGTTGTGTTGCAACGCTATAATCCAAATAGCCGCTGCATTCAATATGACGACCTCAAATCGATGAAGAGGGATGCGATCCGCCAGTTATTTGTCGGGATGGACGTCATCTATATTTATCATAATCAAATTGATGCCCGCGGCGATAAAGCTAATACTGAGAACGAGGTTTTTACTGCTTGTGAGGAAGCTACAAATGAAATCCACGATCTGATTCGTCAGCTCACAGACCATGTAAGTGCTACTCATTATATCGTGACTGCGGACCACGGGTTTATCTATAAGCGCGACAAGCTGCAGGAAAGCGATAAGATCGCGAATATCTCCGAGAAAGGTTCGTTTGTTAACCGGCGTTTTATTGTATCCGATCAATCAATTCTGTGGGATGGTATTGCTTCTTTGCCATTAAGCCGAATTCTTGGCAATAATGATACCAAAGTGGTATCATTCCCGATCAGTTCTAACGTGTTCAAGGTAGCTGGCGGTGGTCAGAACTATGTACATGGCGGGTCATCACCGCAGGAAATGATTATTCCAGTGCTGGATATTAAAACGGAAAAAGGGCATAAAGAGACGGGAACCGTCCAGATTGCGCTGATCAGTATGGTTCAGAAAATTACGAACCTGATTACAACCCTTGATTTCATTCAGAACGAGCCGATTAGTGATGTCCTGAAGGGAACAAGTTTCAAGATTTTATTCATATCTGAAGACAACGAGAAGATTTCAAACGAGAACATTTATATTGCAGATAAGAAAGATTCTGATCCGCAAAAAAGAATGTTCCGCCTCCGCTTTAATTTTAAAAATAAACAATACGATAAGTCGAAACGACATTATCTTGTTGCATTTGATGAAACAAATGACCTGGAAGTCCTTCGCCATGAGGTAGTGATGGATATTGCTTTTGCAAATGACTTTGGATTCAATGTATAGGTGGTGAGTTTGTGATCGACGACGTTCAGCAAGGGTCGGATGGCCAATCGGAAATGATAGAAAAATTGAAAACCTGGTTCTCAGGGAAAATTGTCAGGAAAGACCTGACCAAGAGAATCAAAGAAGGAGCTAACGTTCCGGTCTATGTATTGGAATATTTGCTCGGGATGTACTGTTCATCAATGGATGAAGAGGAGATTGAAGCCGGGGTCGTTAATGTAAAACAAATCTTGGCCGAAAACTATGTACGTCCAGATGAAGCGCAGAAGATTATTTCCAAGCTGCGCGAACGTGGCAGCTATACTGTAATTGATAAGGTTTCTGTCAAATTAAATTATAAGAATGATATCTACGAATCCGAATTTTCCAATCTTGGAATTAAAGGGGTTCCTATTGCAGAGACATACGTTTCCGACTATGAGCGACTTCTCTGCGGGGGTATTTGGTGTATTGTCCAACTGGAATATTTTTATGATGAAGCCGACAAAAATCGCTGCCCGTTCATTATCCGCAAGCTGACACCCGTACAGATGCCGAATTTGGATATCGAGGAAGTCAAGCAAGCAAGAGCCCATTTTACCGACGATGAATGGATTGATCTTGTTTTAAGAAGCACAGGGATGGAACCCTCCCAATTTACTAAACGGGTGAAATGGCTGCATTTGGCCAGATTGATTCCACTTATAGAAAATAACTACAACCTGTGCGAACTGGGGCCGAGAGGAACGGGGAAATCCCATATTTATAAAGAAATTAGCCCCAATAGTATACTTGTCTCCGGAGGGCAGACTACAGTAGCCAATTTATTCTACAACATGGGCAGCAAAACGGTGGGGCTCGTTGGTTTGTGGGATTGTGTAGCGTTCGATGAAGTGGCCGGTATCAAGTTTAAAGATCAAGACGGCGTTCAAATCATGAAAGATTATATGGCTTCTGGTTCTTTCGCAAGAGGCAAGGAAGAGAAGAATGCCTATGCTTCCATGACATTCGTTGGCAACATTAATCAAAGTGTCGACGTAGTATTAAAGACGTCACACTTGTTTGATCCGTTCCCAGATGCAATGGCTAACGATTCTGCATTCCTTGATCGCATGCATTGCTATATCCCTGGTTGGGAAATACCGAAATATCGACCTGAATATTTTACGAATGATTACGGTTTTATTACGGACTACTTTGCGGAGATCATGCGTGAGCTTCGTAAAATCTCCTACGGAGATGCATTTGAGAAATTTTTTAAGTTGGGTAATAATCTGAACCAGCGAGATGTAATCGCGGTAAGAAGAACGGTGTCAGGATTAACCAAATTGATTTACCCCAACGGGCAATTCACCAAAGAGAATGTTGAGGAAATTCTGAGATTCGCTTTGGAAATGCGCAGAAGAGTAAAAGAGCAGTTGAAAAAGATCGGCGGCATGGAATTCTATGATGTGAATTTTTCGTATATCGATCAAGAAACTTTCAACGAGGAATTTGTACCAGTTCCAGAGCAGGGAGGCGGCAAACTAATCCCAGAGGGAATGGGCAAGCCCGGTCATATTTACACGGTATCGCATGGAAAGTCTGGTATGATTGGGGTCTACAAATTAGAGATGCAAATGACCTCGGGTACCGGAAAATTTGAGAAAACAGGTCTTGGTTCGGATCGTGAAGCCAGGGAAGCTGTTGATACAGCGTATCGGTACTTAAAAGCGAATGGTAAAAATATTAGTGGATCGATTAGTACGACCACAAAGGATTACCTCATGCACATCCAAGACATGAACGGTATTGGCATGACCAAGTATCTGACCTTACCTGCTGTAGTAGCTATATGTTCGGTAGCCTTGAATAAACCTGCTCTAGGTTCCTCCGTAGTGTTGGGTGACTTAAGTATCGGTGGCACGATCATGAAAGTCGAAGAACTGGCGAATACATTGCAGGTTTGCTTGGACAGCGGAGCCAAGAAGGTCTTGATTCCAATTACATCAGCAGTTGATCTTGGAACTGTCCCGTCTGAATTGATTGGCTGCTTCAATATTATCTTCTACCAGAGTGCGGAAGATGCTGTGTTTAAGGCATTAGGGGTTGAATGAACGAAATATCAAAATTTTTGTCGAATTTTTGTTTGCCAAATCTATGAAACTATGATACTATGATTTTGCCTTACAGATTGCTGTAAGGGTTGGAGATTGAAGTCAAGGGTCTGGCGAGCAGTAGCACGCACAAGACACACTGACACAGTTCACTGGTGGACACGAACTCACACATCAACCAACTAGCACTCCACATTGAACACGCCTCCTCAACTATCATAGCATAGTTGTTCATGCGTAATGTACGGGTGGCTGCAATACAATTACATCATACCTGCCAACTTAGGGATGCTACCCCCCGTGTTGGCAGGTATTGCACTTTATGGGGGAATATATGACTGTGGATGAGTGGAAGAAAAAGGTGAAATTCCGAGGCTATGCCCATTTCGATAGAAAAATAACCATAAATGAAGCATGGGATTATATCTCTGATCCACTAAAAATTAAAACTCATGGCTTTCTTCCTTTTATCCACCATACATTGAAAATTACGAAGTATAGTAAATCCAAAGGTAAGAGTACCAAAAACCGTGAAATTTGTTATTCCGCACACATGGATCGGTATATCTATCAGTACTACGCTTATCTATTAAATGAAGAATATAATAAAAGAGTAACTATTGACGGTCTTGATCAATGCTCGATTGCTTATCGCAACAATCTGCACATGAATAATATTCATTTTGCTAAACAGGCTTTTGACAAAATAAAAGAACTTAAAGAATGCTATGTCGTCATCGGGGACTTTAAAAACTTTTTCGACAGCCTTGACCATCAATACTTGAAAATGCGAATGTGTCAGCTGCTTCAAAAAGATAAGCTTCCTAACGATTATTATGCGGTATTTAAAAACATCACTAAATATTCAACATGGGAATTATCCGACCTTTTGAAAGAAAATGGGCATTTGTTGAATCTTTCTGGAATTAAGAGGCTAAACAAACAAGATTTGGCGATACCTTGGAGTAAATTTAAGGCCTTAAAGAAGGACATGGTTACTGCAAATAAAAAATCGTTCGGCATTCCTCAAGGATCGGCAATAAGTGCTGTGTTGTCAAATATATACATGCTTGAGTTCGATGCTAAGATAAATTCATATGTTACTTCCAAAGATGGAATGTATATGAGGTATAGCGATGATTTTATTGTTATCCTTCCGAAAGATAAGGCGTTACCATTGGAACAAGAACTTGCCTTCTTGATGTCAATCATACATGCAACACCGTCATTGGTGTTGGAGCCTGACAAAACCCAACTTTTTGAATGCAGTATAGGCAAAATTGACTCATTTGAAATCCGCGATGCTTTATTATGTAAGACAGGAAAAAAGAAAATTGATTACTTAGGTTTTTCCTTCGATGGGATTGCTGTAACTATTAGGGACAAGACCATTTCGAAGTATTATAATAAGTTGAATCGAAATATAAAGAAGGTTCTGAAAAGCAAAGATGATTCAAAAACAAAAGTAATAATAAAAAGCATGCGTCTCTATCGGAAGTTTGGATATCATGAGGTTAGCAAGGATTTGAAAAATAGAAATTTCCTTAGTTATGTCGATAGGGCAGAACGAATATTTGGTCCTTTGGAACGGGTTAACGTAGTAAAGTCAAGACACATACAGAAGATTAGAAAGAAATTGAAAAACCATGAAAGTTGACGATCATAGTGGTCGTCTTTTTTTGTGTTAATTTACATAAACAAGGACTAACTGCCTATATTGTCGAATTAGCAGCAAGGGGGTTTTATTCCATGAGAACGTATATTCTATGACAACATGTTGTCTAATCAGTATGTTCTAATATGATCAGCAGACATTAGCGATGGAGGGATTAGGAATGGCATTTCTGAAATGTTCCGCATGCACGAGTATGCTGAAGGCGATTCAAATTTCTAATAAGATCAGTCAAGTCGGGGAGCAACGGCTCCTAGAATATTCGCCAACCGGGATCAAATGCTCAGACTGGACTCCTGTAATTGAAAACCTCCGAGGATACGAAGAGGGAATTTACTGCCCTTCTTGTTTTGCTATCGTTCCTCTAGAGAAAGAAGAATTTATTCTATGTGAAGATAACCGAATTCCCGGCGTAGTAAGTCATGAGTTTTCATCCGATGATGTACTGGATAAGCTGAAGAAGTTGGCCGAGGAAGAAGTTGCCGAGATTTATGTTCATACACTTCCTGCGAAAGAAGCTACTTTTGCGGATATTCCTGAATCAACGCCAGAGCCCATCAAGGACGCCTTACATCGAATGGGAATTACGCAGTTATATTCTCACCAAGCACAAACAGCCGATGCAGTCCATTCTGGGTCGAATGTTGTTTTGGTCACTTCAACATCATCCGGAAAGACGTTGTCCTATAACCTGCCGATTCTTAGTCGTTTATATAACCATCCTGAAGAACGTGGATTATACATATTTCCAACAAAAGCGTTAGCAAATGATCAGTTGGATCAAATTAAACGTTTTGGCATGCAACGAACGGAGAATAATTCTTCCTTGGATGAGTGGTTTGAAACTCAATTGCACTTAGGAGATCGCCTGATTCATATCGGCCGGCTGGATGGGGATACCGAGAATGGGCCGCGGCAGCGAATCATGGAAAAAGCACAGGTATGGATGACGAATCCAGATATGATTCATTACTCTATTCTCGGGCAAGTTCAGAAGGTGAAGTATGCGACCGCGCACCACATTCGGAATTATCTGCGGAATCTCAAATTTATTGTGCTTGATGAGATGCATATGTACCGCGGCACATTCGGAAGTCATGTCGCATTAGTACTCAGACGCCTGCTTAAGGTTTGCCGAGAGCTTGGTAATGCACACAATATCCAGATTATCACGAGCTCAGCAACGATTGAGAACCCTGCTAGATTAGCAGAGGATCTTACGGGGCTAAGTAGCTTTACCCTCATTAATACAGATGGTTCCGCCCATCAGAAGAAGGGAATCGTCCTCTGGAATCCTGGCATGTCTGCCGACGAACAAGTCCGCCGCGCGCCCTCTACCGATGCGATTACGATGGCGAAACAAATTATGACTGTGGATCAGAAGGTGATTAAGAGCATTATTTTTCAGCCTTCTCGCAGCCAGACGATGGTCTTTACCCGTTATATCAAAGACGTATTGCGCCAGCCTCTCAGACTACCTAAGGAGAAAGTGGACGGAGAGAAACTCGCGGCTTTTTATACTGGAATCCTACCGAATGATACCCGGAAACGGATTATTGAGCGGCTCAAGTCCCACGATATTCATGTCATTATTACGACCAATGCCCTTGAAGTCGGGATTGATATCGGTGATCTGAGTCTCGCCGTTCTTGTTGGTTATCCCGGATCGAAAGCGGCATTCTCCCAACAGATTGGGCGCGTAGGCCGCAAAGGCGAGGGAGTCGCTGTCTTGATCCTGCAGGACGAACCGCTTCAGCAGTATTACATGCGTAACCCACTGGAGTTTATTCACAAGGCTCCGGAAGTAGTTCGAATTAATCCAACAAATTACAAGTTGTTGGCTTTGCATATTCCTCTACTGAGAGAGGAGCTTGGGAGAGAAGTTACGAAGGAAGACTTGCAGAACATGTTCCCCGGGTTAGTTGAAGACTATATCGAGGCTGTTCTCCAAGTTGCCGTATCAGCGAATCAAGAGGAAGTCGTTGATAAAAAGTTTAGCCTTCGATCCATCTCCGGGCAAAACTACAGCGTCACTATTCGGCGACAGGATCAAACGATAGTTGACGGTCTGGATGAATGGAGCGCGCTTCGTGACTTTCATGAAGGCGCGATCTATTGGACTCCTGGAGAAAAAGGCTATCGAGTGGACTCTATCAATCGCAGAAAAGGCGAAATCATTCTATTGCCCATTCAAGAACTAACTTATTACACCCAATCTACTTATCGTGATGCCATCGATATTGTGCAGACTTACCAGAAGCAAAATATTGAAGGAATCGATATGGCCTATGGTGAACTGGAGATCAAGCGGAGCGTCTTCGGTTATAAAAAAGTTTACTTCGGACAGAAGCATGAATCGGAGCAGGTTCAATTGGATCATCCGTCCGTCACCCGATTTACTCCCGAAGGAATGTGGGTTACATTAACGGATTCCCAATGGGGTCATTTGAGGAATAACATTCAGGAGTGGGTAGGTGAAGGCAGATCCCTTGATCTGTTGGCCGAAGGTTCTCTTCACGCTGCAGGTCACGCTATGACTTCGGTTATTCCTGACCTCATTATCTGCGACGCTAATGATTTTACAGGGTTTTCGGCGAGCGGGATGACGGCATTTGCCAATAGACCTGTTATCGGCTTCTATGGCGAGAACGGGTCCGGTCTCGGGACCATCGAAGCGATCTATGAGAAACTTCCGCAAGTGCTTCGAAAGGCTCTTGAACTTATTGAGAGCTGCCCTTGTGCCGAAGGATGTCCTAGCTGCGTGCAGCTCCCAGGTAAAGGGAATATTGAATTGTTCAAACCTGGAGCCAAAATGCTGCTGAAGATTTTGATAGAAGGGATCGATTAAGAATGCCTGTAATCTGTTCCGCTTGCGGAGGCCAAAGACCTTACGGGGACTTCATTCAAATCAGCTATAAGGCGGATCCAAAGGGCTATTACCGTAAGATCCTTCAACGGGCAAACGGGATTCGAGTTTCAGAATGGCGCTCCCTTGAACCCGATACGGAGTCCTATATAAACAAACCATCCGGCGTTTATTGTTCACATGATAGACATTCAATCTTGGACGACATGCTGACACCGGAAGAAATGGAATTGCTCACAGACCGAAGACTTCCTGTTCAACATGTATTCGATAGTGAAAAACTCGTCCAGAATTTGCTCGAACTCGGAACTCGTATTCGAAGTGACGTCCACGTGCATCAAATTGACGCCAACCAAGGCGCTTATGCTGACCAAATCCTTATGCCCAGTTGGCTGCAGCGGAAGCTTCATTCTCTGGGGATCAATAAGCTGTATGAGCATCAAGGAGAAGCCATACAGAACATCCGGGAAGGACGCAATGTCGTTCTCTGTACGAAAACCGCATCGGGAAAATCATTGGCTTACAATGTTCCCATCATGGAAAAATTGGTATCTGATCCGGATGCGTGTGCGCTTTATTTGGCTCCGTTCAAAGCATTGGTCGAAGATCAGTTTACCCATTTGAAAGAATGGGCCGATGATATAGAAGAGCAGGGAAATAAAATTTCGCTTAATGGATTTTCGCGATTCACTGTGAATGGACAACAAATGTCTGTTGGACTTCTTCATGGGCAACGGAACGTTCCGGAGCATATGAGAAAAGATCAGGCGTCTAGCTTCGTGTTTTCTGAGGGGCGCTATTGGCTGACCAACGTTCACTATCTGCACTTAATTCTTCAAGGTGCAAGTTCACCTAAGGGGAAAGGCCCTGAGTTGTTGCGCTTTCTGCAAAATCTTCGGTTTGTTGTTATTGATGAGCTTCATCAATACTCAGGCTTGTTAGGTTCAAAGGTTTCTTTGGTCCTTCGCAGATTAAGAATGTTATGTGACAGATTGGGGAATAAAAACGTCCAGTTTATTGCCTGCTCGGCTACCATTGCTAATCCAAAGTATCTAGCTGAAGAATTAACAGGAATGCGTGGACTGAAAGGATTTCATGAAATATCGGGTGTACAAGCGCCAGTAAAGAAGAAAGCGATTTTGATGTGGAATCCTGGCTTATCAGACGATGAGCAGAAGAAAAGGGCTGTTGTTTCCGATCTCTATGAAATTCTGCGCACGATCTACAAGGATGGAAGATGGCCAAGAAGTATCATTTTCACAAGCAACCGCCAGCAAGCCCAGCTGTTAAGTCGTGAATTAAACATGATCTTGCGCAGCCATCTTCATGATCATGCCGGGCTTTCGGCAGACGAACCACATGAGTTTTTTCTGCCGTATCATGCATACCTCACGCAAGAAGTTAAAGAACGAACCATACAAAAACTTGAGCAAGGCGAGATCCTTGGAGTGGTCACCACTAGCGCCCTAGAGGTCGGAATTGATGTGAAGTGTCTGGATGTATGTATCTTACTCGGATACCCTGGCTCCCAGGCTTCCTTTTGGCAGCAGGCTGGACGAGTGGGACGCAGCAGAGACGGTGTGGTGATTATGATGCTTCAGGAAGAGCCATTGCAGCAATACTTTGCCCGCAATCCTGAAGAATTCTTTAAGCTCCCGCCTGAATCAGCAGCGATTAATACAACGAATCCCAAGCTATTAAAGGAGCATCTCGCATACGCAGCTCACGAACTGGGAGGAACGTTGACCAATGCTATGAATTATGTTCGCTCTTCGGCGCTTCGCAAAGTGGTTGCGGAAGCAAGCGACCAGTGGCAGCAGATCGAAGGAAAACTCCTCTATCATGGTGAAACGCCAAGATATCAAACTTTGTTTACAATGGGGGCTACTTATACGGTTGTAACCAAGAACGGGTGGAATGAGGACATCTTGTTTCAAAGTGTAGATGAGCGTTCCTTAATAAGAGATTATCACGTGGATGCCGTATTTCTGGGACCTGACAATCGTACCTTCTATAAGGTCAAGTGGGTCAACGGTAAGCAACGCAAAGTGGTTGTGGAGCCGGTAAGAACGGATTATCATACCCGCGGAATTATTCGCGATAGCATTGAAATCCATGACATAACCAATCCACTGAGAAGTGACGCGGCGATCAAATCCAATCTTGGAAACATCATCGTAAAACGAAGCACATTTGGCTACAAAAAAATCTACAATCACGGCGCAACGCCTCCCGAAACCGTGCAATTGACAAACACATATCCTGTCAGTTTCCAAACCGAGGCGTTTTGGCTGATGTGGGATCACCAAGGAAGGGATGAACTTAAAGGTCTGCTCAATGATGTACTGGATCGCGATACCATTGACTTGGAGACCATGGCTGAGGGAAGCCTTCATGCGGTTGAACATGCCATAGCTTCGGCGATACCGGCCGTTGTAAGGTGCAGTATGGCTGATTTTCAGCACACCTCTTTTTATTCTGGCTCAGCATTGTTTGGAATGCCCGGAATGTTCTTCTACGACAGCCAAGCAGGAGGCGGTTCAGGTATAGTCGAGGTCGTTGCGGAAAAATTCGAGGTTCTCTTGGAGAAAGCCCAACAGATCATTAGCAGCTGTGGTTGTTCGGACGGCTGCCCATCCTGCATTCAGTTATTTCATTGTGAAAAACAGAATGAGCCGCTTCATAAAGCTGGGGGATTAGTTCTATTGGATTATTTGAAGGTTAAATTCAACGTAAAGTCAAAGGAGTCTTGAAATGATCAACTTGTCTCAATACCAGCAAATATTCGATATAGATAATACGGCGGAGCGGTGTAAGAAGGTGAACGATTCCATGGAGCAGCTGTGGAAATCGAAATTAGATCAATTAGCCGCTCAATTACTCGGCCAAGATTATAGGATTGCAACGTACGGCCAGACTCTTGTTACGACCTATCATGATGCATTAAATCCTAAGTATGCGGAGCAAAAGAAGGATTCGAGTATTGGTAGAAAGTACTTTGCCCAGATTGTTCGTAAGGTTGGAAATAAAGAAGTGAATCTGCTCACGCTTGAGTTTAACGGCATTGAAAAAAGACTATATGTCACAATAGACCTAAGCTTCTATCAAGTTCATGAATTGATAAAAAGCGACCGTTTAAATGCTATGCTTGACGAATTGGGTCCTAAGATCGGAACATTCACCAGAACAGGATCATTTACACGGAACGAAATTGAGCGCACGGTACTCGGCCAGGCACTCATTGAAATGATCAAACCGAGAATTCGACCATGGATTTACATCGGGATGATGCTTCCCCTTGAAGGGGAGTTTGAAGTAAGTTCAATAATTGATTATTTGAAGCAAACCTGGGAACAGACGGCTGCATTTCGCCAATATTCTTTGGAGTACAGTGAACAGAGTGCTAAAGCGGCTCATATCATGGACCTGCTAGCTTCTGTTGAAGAGCCCTTCACGGCAACCCTGTTCGGGAGATCCTATCAGATCCAATATGGGGTTACAGGGAATGAGAAGTCTGGTGAAAGAGAACAGGAGTTTTCCTTAAAGAGGGATGGGCAGACGATCGTACAAGGTTGTTTGTTATACAGAGAGTACGAGGTGAGAACCGGTTCATCCAGACCCATGCTGGCCGTTGACGTGGAAGGCCACAATCATACCTATACCAACGTTGAGGCACTGCTTGGCGAAGGGTTAAAGGAATGGAGGCTTTTCAAATCATTTCGAACAACAAATCAGGATAACGAAGAATTAAAGCAGGAAGCCATGGAATTGCTGATTCAGCATGATTTTGAAGTGGAACATAATGGCTATCGGATCGGAACGTATAATAACTCTGCGCGGCGATTCGAAGAGGATGTCCGTGAAATCAAAGGGAAATTGGTGTGCGCTGCGTTGTTGTTTGCTCACGTAGCCGGTCGTGGCAAATTCAAATTCTTTGAAACAGATGCGACAAACGACGCGTCCATCGTAAATGGCGATCATATAGATGATTATTCGAAGGAGATTATAGAATACAACTGTACCTTTAATTTCCCTGTTATTTATGAGGCCACTCAGAACAGTTCCTTGACATTTGTTAAAGATCTGATAAGAGATCTGCATCTGAACTTGACGGCCTTAGACGACAAGCATTTCGTGATTCTTAGCGGGATCTCGGGAACCGGCAAAACGCAATTGGCTAAGCTCTATGCGAATGCGGTGTATGGTTTACCTTATGAGGCTGATAATCCGTATTTGTCCATCATACCTGTCCGGCCGGACTGGACCGATGGGACGGCACTGTTCGGTTATTACAGCTCATTTGAGAACAGGTATATAATGACGGAGTTCCTGCGAATCATTCTGCATGCGCATGAGGAGCGCGAAAAGCCGCATTTTATTGTATTGGATGAAATGAATCTTGCGCGAGTCGAGTATTATTTAAGCGATTACCTAAGCGGCGTTGAGTCGCATAAGGAAGTTCCTCTACACAACCGGAATGATCTGGATGGAATTCCATCCAAAATCAATATTCCGCCCAATGTTTATCTTATCGGTACGATCAATGTCGATGAAACGACTCATAGCATTTCGGATAAAGTATTGGATCGTGCATTCGTAATGACTCTAAGCGACGTGGATTTGGAAACATTCTGGAGTCGTATGGACGAAGGGATCAGAACCGGACTTCAGAGTGAATTTACATATTTGAAGCGGCTGCATGGGCTATTGTCACCTTATCACCTTCATTTTGGATACCGAACGATGAGCGAGATGATGAAAAAGCTGAGCAGCCATCTGGTATTGGACGCTGAGTATCAGACCTCAAGAACAGCGATGCTGGATCAGGTAATTTCGGAAAAGGTGCTTCCGAAGCTAAAGGGTGATGATCGTATTGCTGAGTTGCTCAAGGATTTGAAAGACTTGTTTGCTGAGCATTTGGGTCAAGAATCGATTAGCTGCAGTCATATCATTCGCATGGAGAAGGAGCTATTACGATATGGAGCAACACAGTTCTGACGGTAAACTACTGCTCCGAAGTAACGATAAAGTATGGGTTGCCTTGGAGGAGGCTTACCTGACCGAAGCGACATCCTACGAATGGAAGTACATCATGGACGACTTGGAGCAGCTGCCCTCGATCTATTTTTGCGGTTTGGCGTTATTTCCGCACCGGGTGCAGCAAGGTGAGGCATATGGTCATCTGACTACCCCCTTTCAAAGCGGAAAAGTCCACTTTCAAATCAACGGGGTGCAGCTTGAAACCTATATTTATCCCGATAGCCGGAAAATGACGGAAGAGCAATATCACCTTATGCTAAGCGATATTCTTAAGGAAGCATCCCTTTGTTTTGAGTACTCGCATATTGAGGTGGGAATTGATACAGATCAGCTTTCTCGTGAGCTTTCATTGGCACAATGGTGCTATATTGAATCGTCGTTTGCGTTGTTGACTGCTATGATCTGGAGTATCATTCGACAACCGATCCGTATGCTTCAAGCTAGCGAGAGGCAGATGAGACGAGATCGTGTCAAAAGTGTGGAACTCAAAACTTTGGCGTGGCTGGAACAAAACAGGGGTCGAGGCACTGGCAGTGATATACCGGAAACGGTGAAATCTACAACTCGAGCGGACAGCTATAATACTTATGAAAACAAGCTATTAAAGCGTTGGCTGGTGGAGCTAAGGCATCTACTGAAGATGTACGGTAAGAGCGTTCCGGAAGAACAAGCGGTTAGAGCAGAATCCTATGCGGACAAGGTTGGTTATTGGCTGCAGGATCCTTTTTTTAAGCAGGTTTCACCCTACAAAGGGGTCATTCGAATTACGCAGGTTTTCCGAAAACATCCTTCATATCGACAGTGCTATCATTGGTTTGATCGCTTGTACAAGCATGGGGATGAGCGTATCGGTATGAGCTATCATTATCCGCTGCGGGAAACCTTTGCCTTATATGAGATATGGTGCTATATGCAGTTTGTGAAGCTATTTCGGGAAAAGGGCTTGTTAGAAGATAGCAGCGGGTTATTCCGAACGACAAGGGAAGGTCTCTTCCTTCATTTTGCAGAGCATAACGAGAGTATGGTGAAGTTGAAAAATGGTATGCGGCTCTCATATCAACGTGTATTTCAAAGTAATTCCCCCAGCTTTTATACCTATACGCAGAGAATGATTCCTGACATTGTCATCGAAGCAGGAGATACCTTATATGTGCTGGATCCGAAGTACCGCATTGCTGCCAATCTAGGTACAGCTTTAGGTGAAATGCATAAGTACAGAGACGGGATTTTGCGTTGTTGTAATGACAGTCGGGCGGTACATAGCGTTTTTATTGTAACACCTGTTCAAGATGCTGAACTTGATTATTTCAGAGCTGATTTTCACAGCAGATATAGGATGGGAGCAATCGCGCTTACGCCGGGGGGAGACACGAGCCTATTGAGTGATTGGATCAATAATCAATTGGTTCAAGAGGGAGGAGAAACGCCGTGATTGCTGAAATCCACAATAAAATATCACGATCCGGTAGCAATCTGTCAGATCGGTTGGAAGACCAATTAACCGGTGATTTCTTTGGCGCCATCCGCTATTTACCTTTTCATATTGGCTTGAGACACGTATTGGATGCCGTTCGGTACCAAAAGGCTGATCAAGATTCAGAGTCACACTGGTGGAAGCTACTTGATTCCATTCATGATCACGAATATCAAATCCAGTTCTGGTTTCGACATGCAGAGGGAGAAATTGATCTGATCATAGAACATTCCGATGTTGTAATCGGAATTGAAGTGAAGTATTGCGGCGGCCTTTCATCAGACGATGAAGAGATAGAGGAAATCGTAACTCCAGAAGAAAGCTGTCATCAGTTGGCACGATACTCCAGGCTGCTTGAAGATATTCGGCAAGGACGCCCGGCCTATCTTATATTCTTGGCACCGAATGATATCCTGACTCCTGTAGAAGCGGGTATAATGGGGCGGTCAATTATATCTCCTGATATCTCTTTAGGGTTCTTAGCTTGGCAGAACGTATTGGAGCAGCTGAAATCCATAGAACTAATTCAATTGGATGCCGGTCAACGGATGATTATTCAAGACTTATCGGATCTTCTCGTAAGAAAAGGATTCGAGAGGTTCAAGGGATTCCTTTCCGGTACTCAAAATGTGACTGTTCATGATAACGCATATTTATTCAAAGGAAAATCACACAATCAACGAGCTTTAAATTGGCCCATAAATGTCTTAGTACAGGAGGATAGCTATGTCTTCAACAAATGACTTTGGCGGAAATATTAGCTTATCAGTTAAGGTGCTTCGGGAAACGTACAAAAATATAAATCTACTCTTTAACGAAATGGATATCATCGGTAAAGAACACGGCTTCATTTCGCTAAATCCTAAATTTCTTCGTTGGAAGTCAGATAGCTATGAGGATGGCTGGTTGCTTAGCAATTTTATTAAAGTCTATCAAATGGAAGGTGATTCTGCGGGAAACGAAAATGTCCCAGACTTGAAGGACGGGGATGTATTTGTGGTGGAAATTGATTTAGAGGGGGAAGAGGACTATCCGGAGATTACCTTATCTCGATTTCAATACGATTTGACAAAATGGGAGCGACTGCCTTCCATATCAGATCACTGGCTTTTTCATGATCCTTATCGCTTAGAGAACCATTTCACTATTAATGAAACAGATCAAGTATGGAGATGCAGGACGAAAACAAAGTCAATCAATAGGTACTGGGGGCTTAAACAAGCAATTGGAAAGTCATTTCCCCTATTTACCGTATGTGATTCCGAGGCAATAAAATCACATATATTTGAGGCATTGTTAAAGTTGCCTGAATCGTAAGAACGATATGGGGAAAGGGCGTGCAAAGCTTGAATCGGATCGATTTTGCTATTGAATTTGCAGCATATGCGCATCAAAACCAGCTAAGAAAGGGAACGGAAATTCCCTATATCAGCCATCCTTTTGGGGTAGGTATGATTTTGCTTGAGGCCAAATGCAATGAGGAAGTTATTATCGCGGGTCTGCTTCACGATACATTGGAGGATACAGAGACTACGGAGGACGATATTCATAGCCGATTCGGATCTGAGGTACTGAGGCTTGTGCAGGGGGCTTCTGAACCGGATAAGCACTTGTCTTGGGAAATAACCTCCTCTTAAGATTAAGATGAAAGGGTAAACAGAGAACTGGTTTTCTGACCTTTTTCTTGGTTATTCGGGCAACATTCAATTTTATATATCCAAATCGTATCAAATGTAATTATGCCCTGCTGTTATTATTTTATATTATTAAAACAGACAAACGGGATTTAATGAGTTGCAGATACAGGAAGGGAGTAGTTTACTATGATTGAAGCCTTTATTAAACAAACAATATCGATGCTGGAGAAATCGGATATTCGAATTCACCAGCCCGATTTTCGCAAGGTTGTATTTGAGGACGAAAAGAAGCATACCGTCTTTATTGAAGTTAGTGATGTACTATATGGTCGTTCTAATCTGTCCGACAATCTAATCTTACAATTAATGATTTTCTTTGGCATATTAGATGCGAAAATTGACTCACTTTACCCTGAGTTAGAAAACGATAAGTTTGAAGCAAAATTCAGCCGTTTGCCTGAAAGTAATGACCAGGAACTAATACTGAAGCAACTTTTCAGAATCCTAAAATTATTTCGAAATGTGGCTGTACATAAGAGGGATGCAGTTTCAATCGAAAACAATACGATTACTTGCAACTCGGGCATCAAAAAATTGGTCATAAGCAAACTTGGACTTGAATTGATTTATTCCGTTATTTTTATGTTGTTAAACCCATTGGATAAAAACGAAGAATATTTCATAGGAATTCTAAGGCAATATTACGATGACATTAAAGGTGCTGTATTCTCGTTTAAAGATGCGGCTGGCGAAGGATTGCCTGAACTTTCGAATGGCATTCGCTTAAAATGGAGTGTTCGGTATCAAGTTGATAACCCATCATATGAAGTGGATGAAAATTATCTAACAATTAAAAATCCTTATGATACGGGTTATGAATGGTATGGAGTGGATTATTTTATTGATGGAGGAAGCTTTGTTCTTCCAGGCGAAGCCTTAAACTCAGATAATCAAATATCCATTTCAGACTTACAAGCGTGGAAGATTTAATAAATGAAAAGTTAACGGCGGTTCCCTTAAATGGGTCGCCGTTGCTTTTTCTTGATATCCGTTCAATATTTTCGTTGAAGTGTGTTCCTCTGTAAGAGATTCTGTGTATTCGACAGTGATTAATCGAATCCCTCCTTTGGAGTCCAACTTTCGGGCATCACGTTTGTATTTGAACCTTTCCAATAAGTCGGCTCATCATCTGCAATATCGTCCCGTTTTGGCCTGATGCAATAGTCAATAACCTTTGTTCCTCAATTTGGACTTGTTCTCCGATTTCTTTTGACGCTTTTATCTGTACATAAAATCTCCCTCCAAGAAAGTCTATTTTTTCATACGAAATATCTATTTATTAAGTTTCTTAAGTGCTTGAAATTTTCTACAAAACTGGTGATTCTCTTTCAATGTTCGCAGGAGTATTTGTGGTTGATGTCGAACTTGTGTTTAGAGGTTGTAGTCGGAAACCAAAGGGTTGATTCTATGGAACTTAGAGAGCGTTTTATTAAAGAAAAGCCTAGAGAAAATAGTGGGACTAGTTCATCGAATAGATTTGATTATCAACAGGATTGGGCGATTTGTAAATTGCTTGAACTGCATAAAACAGGAAATGATTACTTATTGGTTTTGGATTATCACGATGATGTTGTAGTTTTGGACTCGGAAAACCAACCTAAACAAGTTTCATTTTATCAGTTAAAAACAAAGGATAAAGGCAACTGGACAATGACCGATTTGTTAAGAAGAAAAAAGGGGAAGGAAGGGCTTCTCCCCTCTATGCTTGGCAAATTGTTCGGCTGTAAATTAACCTTTGGCTCTAACACCTTATCGATTAACTTTGTCTCAAATGCAACTTTCAGTGTTGAACTGAAAAACAAAGACGATAAAAGCGTGGATAAAAGAACTATTTGCTTTGCAGAATTGAGTTCTAAGGTAATAGCTGATGTCATTAAAAAAATCAGAGATGAGCATTACTTGACCGAAGACCCCGAATTCACAGATATTACTTTCCTACATGTATCTGACTTGATTTTGAATAATCGAGAAACTTATGTAAAAGGTAAGTTAAGTGATTTCTTAGAAGAATTGAATCCTAACGGAAAGTTCAAAATCAGTTTGGTTTATACCACAATATTTGATGAAATAAAGCGAAAAAACAACTATGAATATTCAATAAATGATTTTGAAGAACTCTTGAAGCACAAGTCGATTAGTAAGAAATATTTCCAAACTATATTGAAAAATTTTAACGTGGATAACTCTTGTGAAGAAATGTGGACATATACTCAGAATAAATTATCTAATGAAGCGGTTCCTTTAAGCATTCTCCCTAAACTACGGGACGCTTGGAGGAAATACGAAATTGACCGAATGGACGGTACAAATCTTTATTTGAAAGCTTTACGAGAAGCCGCGGCTAATATCGTAGTACCCTATAAACTTAATTTGACCATTACTTCTTTGTATCAGGGTATAATCGAACCTGCTTATAAAGAGTTTATTGAAGCTAGGGTGCAAACAATGGATTTGTATGATGAATTCTATATTAAAGTAATAATTCTAATGGAGTACTACGGCATATGAATAATAACTTTAGGATATTAATTAGAAACTTGAGGGAAAAAAACTATGAAAAAGTTAATTTTAAAAAAGATAACCTTGCTATCACTTCTAGAAAAAAAGGCAAGGCAAATTCAGTTTCACCCCAAGATAACAATAATTCAAGGTGATAATCACACTGGGAAGTCTTCATTGCTAAAGAGCATTTATTGGACTTTCGGCGCAGAAGCGGCACATACGCATCCAAAATGGCAAGGTGCAGATGTTATTAGTGTTGTTAATTTTACAATTAATGAAGAAGAGTATTCGATTCTAAGGAAGAAGGACTTTTTTGCTGTATTTGATAAGAATGAGAACTTACTCGGCAATTTCACAAAAATTACTGATGGATTAGCTCCATACTTGGGAGATTTATTAAATTATCGAATCAAGTTGAACAATCGACAGAATACCTTAGTTACACCACCACCTGCTTATTTTTTTCTGCCTTTTTATATAGACCAAGATGTGAGTTGGAAAGAAAATTGGGCAGCATTCACAAATTTGAGCCAATTGAGTAATTGGAGAAACAACATTGTTAATTATCATACAGGAATTAAACCTAATGAATATTACTTAATTAACGCAAAGATTGAGAATATCTCTAAGGATATAGATGTACTCGATGATAAACGAAAAGTTTCAAAAAATGTATTAAGTAAGTTAATTGAACAATTCAATGAACTTATCATTGATATTGATCTTGAAGCATTCAAGGAAGAAATTAACGAAATGCTTCAACAGTACAAGTCTTTAAAGGATAAAGGGGATATTCTTAGAAAAAACATTGTAGATCTAAATAATCATAAGATACATATCCAAACTCAAATTGATATTGTTAATAAAGCCCTAAAAGAATTACGACTTGATTATGATTTCGCAATGGAACAATTGGATACAGTTGATTGTCCGACTTGTGGACATACATATGAGAATTCGTTTGCAGAACGCTTTGCTATTGCCAAAGACGAAGACCGATGTCAAGAGCTTCTTATTAAAATGCAGGAAGATCTTCGCGAAATAGATGAGAAAGTTAATAAAGAATATGCTATTTACAATGAAAATTCAGCAGAGGCAACACGAATTAAAGACTTGTTGGATAGAAAACAAGGTGAAGTGAAGCTCAAGGATTTGATACAAAACGAGGGTAAGAAAGAACTTAAAACAATTCTTCAAGGTGAGATTGATGAAATTACAGGTCAAATAAACAGTTTGGATACAGAAATCAAATCCTTGAAAGAGGACTTAAAAACGTATGAGGATAAGAAGAGACAGAAAACGATAAAAGAAAGATACCTTCAAAATATGCATTATTACCTAAACAAACTAGAAGTTCATACGATGCAAGAAAAAAGTTATAAATCAATCACTTCAAAAATAAAAGAAACTGGAAGTGGTTTACCAAGAGCTTTGCTTGCTTATTGTTTTAGCATTTTGAATGTGATGAGTATGTATTCGACCTCTACATTCTGTCCAATCATTATTGATTCACCAAACCAACAAGACCAAGACCCTGAAAATTTAAGCAAAATGATAAAGATTATTCTTCAGGAACCACCAGCCAATTCCCAAATAATTTTAGGACTTGTTGAGTTGGGAGATGTTCAATTTGAAGGGGATATTATTGAGTTAACAGAAAGGTATAGTTTACTAAATAAAGATAACTATGAGCAAATGTCTGCTTATGTTAGGAACTTGTACGACAAAGGTTTAGAAAAATAATAATAAAAATGAGATTAAAGCTTTAAGGCTATAGTGTAGCGACCATGGACAAATAAATGTCTATGGTCGTTATTTATTGTCAAGTGCCCAAGCCGTATCAGCATATCCTCCATTAGGAGGCGATGCCGGGTGCATGTAAAACTGATTGCGGGCGACTCTAATGACAAAATCCGCACGGCCTGTTATGATTATCTCCTAGAGAAGTTCAGGAGGGAGAAACATGATCGCTATTTACGCCAGGGTGAGCACAGAAGAACAAGCAAAACATGGATTCAGCCTGAACGATCAGATTCGTCAGTGTCGGATGAAAGCGGAGACGAATAAAGTTAAAGAATATGTGGACGATGGGATATCTGGAGAGTTTCTAGATAGACCAGCCCTAACTAAATTACGGGAAGATGTCAGAGAAGGAATCATAAGCAAGATCATATGTCTGGATCCCGATCGTTTATCGCGAAAATTAATGAACCAATTAATCATAACAGATGAATTCGATAGAAGAGGAATAGAACTGGTATTCGTAAATGGAGAGTATTCCAAAACTCCGGAAGGAAACCTGTTCTATTCTATGCGTGGGGCGATAGCCGAATTTGAAAAATCCAAAATTAACGAACGAATGAGCCGCGGCAGAAAAGAAAAAGCACGACAAGGAAAAGTGTTGAGAGATTTTCAAGTCTACGGATATAGTTATGACAAAGAGTCGGAGCAATTCCTTGTCAATGAAGACGAAGCCGCAATCGTAAGATTGATTTTTGATTTATTTACTCAGCCCAATACAATGGTTCAAGGGTTAAATGGTATCGCACTATATTTGACTAGCAAAGGTGTACCTACAAAACGTGGAGCCCCAGTATGGCATCGTCAAGTCGTTAGACAAATCATAATGAATCGAGCCTATATTGGTGAGTTTTATCAGAATCGTTGGAATACCGAAGGAATGCTTGGTAACAAGCATAGAAAGTCAGAAGAAAAAATTCCAATGAGAGAAAGACCGAAGAGCGATTGGATTTTAATACCTTGCCCCCCCATTATAGACGAGGCACAGTTTGAACACGCCCAGAGACTGCTTTCCGAATCACGTCGCAGATGGGCACAGAAGAGTAAGCATCCATATTTATTAAGTGGTTTGCTTAGATGCGGAGACTGTGGCAATACAATGACCGGACGATTATCAAATAATTGGGGCAAAAAGGTTCCTGAGTATACAGATATTAAAAATACAGCAGGTGCAAAACGTAAAGGCTGCGGTCGAAGAATCAAAGCCCAGATGATCGAAGATCAAGTATGGGAACAAGTCGCCGGTTGGTTAAATAATCCTGACGAAATTGCCGCGGCGTTGCAGCAGGAGAAAACAAAAGAGCCTTTTGAAACTGGAGAAATAGCCAGGATCGAAAAGGAAATCGAAAAAACCAAAAACGCCCGAAAAAAACTAATCAAGTTATTTGCAGCCAGTGAAGACGGTATTGGGGAAGAGGAAATCCGGCAGGAATTGAAGGAGTTAACTCAGAAAGAGGAAGCTCTGAATAACCAACTAGCCGAGTTATCGGATATGTTGAATTCTACACAGAACAATGAGTATAACATTACCGTCCTAATGGAAGCCGTTCAGTATTATCTGTCAAAAGGGCAAGACGAACTATCGTTTGAAGAGAAGCGGGATTTAATCCGGCAGGTTGTAAGGGAAATACGGGTGTATGAGGATTCGGTTGAGATTTTTACGTTTTAATACCGGATTGATTCAGGAACGAACCAAGTGTGGCCTGGTAGGATGTATGGATTGAAATTTGGAGCAGCGGCTTGGCGTTTATCCCATTCTAAAAAGATGAAACCTGCTGGTTACTTGCAATGAACTCGGGGATAGTAACTAAAACAAAGCATTGCTAGTATCAACTCCCCGAGCATGAATATCTCTATGCCTTTGAAGGGAAGTCCTGGGGCAAGAAGGAAGCTGTGTCCTTGTTTGATGACCGTTTTCAACAGAACGATCATCAGCACACGAAACATAACTATGCAGGATATGTACTAATGCGCGGTGAATTATTGGCCGCGCATTCTTTTTATTTATTTCACACTACTAGAATAATTGAGTTTTTTCAGTCCAAAAGGTTAATCTGAACCGTTAAGAACGACACTAATTTTTACGTAACAGTAACACGTTGTAACAGGGCAAGGAACCACCGTTGCTCATCGAACAAACAGCGCCGGGCGACTTCTCAACTAGTACATATTTTGAACCTTAAAATACTCTCTACAAAATTCTACAGTATTCGACATATCGAAAAGTGTAATATTAGATCATATGTCATGGATAATTGAAACTAGGATGAATCCAAAATTAGTTAAGTGAAATCTTACTAACCCCAATATATGTCCATCTGGTTGTGATATAGTTGAAAAAACTGTTTAAGAAGGGGATATTGCTTGAACCTTGATTTTAACGGTAATAAAGGATTTCGTCTATTGAATATGCACGAACTGCTCAATAGAGGCGAACTCATCAAGAAGGCAGAGCTTGCCAAGCGATACGGAGTAACAGAAAAAACGATTCAACGTGACATTGACGAATTAAGAGTGTATTTGGCAGACACCCGTTTTGCGGAAGGGGAGGTATCCATTATTTATGATAGATTTCGTTCAGGATACTACCTTGTCCGTATGGAGCGCGAGTGGATTACTAACGAAGAGGTTTTAGCTGTATGTAAAATCCTTCTAGAGAGCCGGGCGTTTTGCAAGGAAGAGTTGGATGCGCTTGTCGCAAAATTATTAGCGCAGGTAACGTTAAATGACCGCAGGCAGGTCGAGAACATGATCCGTAGTGAACAGTTTTATTATGTTCCATTGAGGCATGGCAAGAAGCTTCTCGGGACAATATGGGAACTTTCGCAGTATATAACTCAAAACGAAGTAATCCGGATTACTTATGTCCGCAAAGATGGTGTGGAGCGGGAGCATGAATTGAAGCCGGTCGCCATTATGTTTTCAGAATACTATTTCTATCTGGTTGCTTTTATGGCCGATGATCGCCATGATTTCCCTACGGTGTTTCGTGTGGATAGGATCGAAAGGTTTCAAAGTTCTGGAGCCAAATTTAAAGTGCCATATAAGGACAAGTTCAACGACGGAGAGTTTCGCAAACGGGTACAGTTCATGTACTCAGGAGAATTGCGAAGGGTGAAGTTTAAGTTTAGCGGTGATTCTATTGATGCTGTGCTGGACAGGCTTCCGACGGCAGAGATATTATCGGAAAATCAAGGGATTTATGTGATTTCTATCGAAGTATACGGAAATGGTGTCGATATGTGGATGCGAAGTCAGGGAGAGAAGGTTGAGGTGCTATAGCAACGAATGGAAATTAATCTGCGAAACAATTTTATAACCTCACATAGCTTGATATCGCATCCGCTAAAGAGGGCGAAGAAAAAAACTAGGATTCAATACTATGTCATACTCGAATATCTTGTGAACCGATGTGCAGGTTTTGCCGAATACTCGAAAGCTCGGTTATCACAATACCATGCAATGCTTATCGGAGATGAGAGTGCACTTGTCTTAACTGATGGGAATCGTGAACGCATGATTCGTTCAATGGTCAATGACTGGTTAAGACCATGGATGTGGAAATATCGCTTCTGGCTTATGTGTGACATTGCGCTTATCGCAGCGGATAAAAACGCAATTGAGAAAGCTCTAAAGATCTTAATGGGATACTTGAACAAACGGCAGTCTGCAGCAATAGGTAACCTGGTGTCTGCCTTATTTACTGATGAGACTATCCCGCAAAAGCTATTGTTTGCAGAGGGGTTGATTCACCAGTTTCGGTTAAACCGAAGATTTGTTGCTCAACAAGAAATACGAATTTTGATTACAGCCAACATGAGCGCTGGCAAGTCTACGCTTATCAATGCCCTGATCGGCAAGCAGGTTGCCCGAACGTCACAAGAAGCTTGCACAGCGAACCTATGTTACTTATTCAACAAGCCGGTTGAAGATGGATCGATTCATTTGCTCGGTCCGCGGCTCAATCTGTATGCAGCATACGACGATCTGATGAATGCGGGGCGAGCAGGCAGCAGTGAGATCGCCTCTTTTTTCCGTTCTTTCGTACATTCGGATTCGCCAAGTCGAATTTGTCTGATCGATACTCCCGGTGTAAATTCCGCGATCAATCGGGAGCATGGCGAACGTACTCGTAGTGCGCTGCGTGAAGAGCATTACGACAAGCTCATCTATGTACTAAATGCTAACCAGCTCGGGACAGACGAGGAGATACGTTACTTAAAATACGTTTCCGAATATGTACCAAAGGACAAGGTCATTTTCGTGTTAAATAAGCTTGATAATTTCAAAAGTGCAGACGATTCCATCGCCTCAAGCATTGAGGGTGTCCGAAATGATTTGCTTCATCTTGGATTTGAAGAGCCTGTAATATGCCCGTTGTCTGCATACTTCGCACTATTGTTGAAAATGAAGATGTATGGCGAGGCCATGACTGAGGATGAGCAGGATGCGTATGACTACTATGTAAAAAAATTCAGCAGGGCTGAGTATGACCTGTCTGTCTACCTTCCTAAATCCAGCGCTCAAGTGCAGGCTGCAGAAGACAAGCAATCGGCACTAGCAGTGAGTAGCGGGCTTTACGGTCTGGAAAACATACTATACGGAGGAAAGACCGATGAAAAAAGTATTCGTGAAATACAATCCATATAAGCTTGAAACGGAAATCACTGTTGAAGGGAAACGTTTGGCACAAAACAGCAAGCTTGGCGAGAAAGCTGCCGACGGCTCCCGATTGCAGGATTGGGTAGAGGAACTCCCGCGCATCCTTATCGACGAGTACAATGACACGGAGTTTGAAGTTACGTTCCACGGCACGCTGCTCGACTACGAGGACTTGGTCGATGTATTCACTAAAGCATATGAGAAGATTGATTTAAGAGCAACGATTAAGCGTAAGGCTGCCAAAGAAACATCGGATAAGGAGGCTCTCATCGATGATGTGTTCAAACAAGTCCAGCAAGGTCCGTTCGATGAGTTGAAGGATGTGGAGATCGTGAGCGCATTCGAGCATGCCAAGAGCAGCGATTTTGAGGTTTGTGTGGTCGCAACGATGAGCGCCGGCAAATCCACGCTGATCAACTCGGTGCTCGGCGTAAAGCTGATGCCCTCCAAGCAAGAAGCCTGTACTGCTATTATTACACGGATTAAGGATATCACCCAAGACGCAGTGCCATTCAAAGCGGAAGTTTATAATAAAGAGGACGAGCTGGCTGAGACGCACGCCAAATTAACATATCCGATCATGGAACGATTGAATGCCAGCGAGAATGTTTCCGCTATCCATGTCTCAGGTAATATTCCATTCGTTTCGTCGGAGGATGTTTCTCTTGTACTAATCGATACGCCGGGGCCAAACAATTCACGCGACCCCAGACATAAGAAGGTCCAGAGCGAGCTTCTTGGCAAGTCATCCAAAGCGCTAGTCCTTTACATTATGACAGGCGAATTCGGTACGGACGATGACAATGCACTGTTGAGTCGGGTCGCTGAGAGCATGAGTGTCGGGGGCAAGCAGTCGAAGGACAGATTTATCTTCGTTGTCAATAAACTGGATGACCGCAAGAAAGAGGATGGCGATACGAGCCAAACGTTAGAGCGTGTACGTGCTTACCTGAAAAACCATGGTATAGCGAATCCGAATTTGTTCCCTGCTTCCGCCTTGCCTGCGCTGAACATCAGGCTCATTGCAAGCGGAGCGGACGTGGATGTGGACACGATCGATGAGACGGAGATGAAGATCAAGAAGTTGAACCGCAACGAATCCTTGCATTTTGAATCGTATGCCGCGCTCCCCCCAAGCATTCGCGGCGAGATCAACGAACAGCTTGCGGCTACAAGAGCAGCATGGAACGGCAGAGCTAATGAAAATCCGGATGAAGCATTAATTCATACCGGCGTCGTTTCTATCGAAGCAGCTATTCGTCAGTATGTGCAGAAATACGCCAAAACGGCAAAAGTTAAAAATATAGTGGATACGTTTTTGCACAAGTTAGACGAGGTGGGCGCCTTTGAGGAAACAAAGCGTGAGCTTGCTCAAAATCGCGAGGAAAGCAAACGGATCGTGAGCTTGATCGATTCGATCCGCAAGAAGATGGACGATGCACGTGATGCGAAGAAATTTAGGGAAAACGTTGATGATGCTATTACCAAGGTGAAAAAGTCTTCCGAAGTAGTCGTTGAAGAAGTAATAGAGAAGTTCCAAAGCAAGATCACCAAGCGTATCGACGATTCGCGAGGTCAGGAGATTTTACATGATGAGGTCAAGGACGAAGTTGATCGGTTGAATAAGTTCGCAAAGAAATTAGAACCGGATTTCGAAGAAGATCTTGATGATCTCATCCGAAATGACTTAGAAGAGACTGGAAACGCCTTGTTAGCCGAATATCAGAAAAAGCTTCGCTCTTTGCTTGAAGAGGTGGATACCAAGGATCTCAATGGTATAACCATTGATCCTTTTAAGATAATGAATGGAAGTGTCCAGGCACTCGATTATTCCGTAAAGCATCTTGAACATGAAGAAGAGCGGGTTGTGGGTCAGGAAAGTTATGAAGTAAAAGAACGTACAAGAGGCTGGTTTAAAGGCATTGCTTTTTGGCCTAAGGATGAATATGTCACCAAGTACAGGGATATTCGTAAAACCATTCGCTACATTAAAGGAGATGAACTGGCGCAATGGTATTTAACCCCTGTACAGGAAAGCTTATACGATAACGGCGATGCTGCTAAAGAATATGCAATTCAGCAGTCGGAACGAATCGCAGCACGCTTTAACAAAGAGTTTGTGCGGCTTGATGGTATACTCAAGGAAAAGCTTGCCGAACTGGAGAGTTATGCTACCGATAAAGAAAAAGCCGAGGAACGTATTAAGGAATCGGAACGCAAGCTGAGCTGGCTGGAGCAGATCAAGGCCAAAGTGGAACTAATAGTGGAAATCTAAGGGGGGCACCATCGTGGCTATTACGAATGCTTTTATAAACGCAGTTGAAGCAGGAAATGTCCGAAGTATCCGTATTATGATGAAAGATAGTCTTCTTGTTGACCCGACATTTGCTGAATTCAACCAAATGGAACAGTATGCTCGAAATATAAACGGGCTTTATGATGAACATGACGGTCGGGAGCTTAAAGAGGATAAAACTTCCTGGAACGACGACTACATGAATAAACTAATGGTTCAGGTTGTCGGCAACTTCTCGCACGACCGGATCAGTCGTCTCAAGGAGATCGTTAGACATCTACGCCCGGTTGCTTCAAATACACCAGCAAGACATTCAAACGGCAACGGGATCAGTAGTGTTCCCGGTAATAGCAGTAGCAGAATGGATGTTGCTAATAATGGTAACTATCCCTTTCGCCAACCCTCCAGCAATTCATGGAGATCATCGCCTCCCAGTTCCCGGCAACAGCAGTGGATTGGTAAGCAAAATAAGCGATTGCGTACTACCAGAGTCACAACAGGAGCCCTCGCAGGCGGAGTCGTTGTCGGTACGGCCACAGCCATTGGCGGAGGCAGCTTTATCGCAGGTGCTGCTGTCGGAGCGGTCGTCGTTGGGGCAGCAGTATTCATTGCAACGCACAGGAGGTAGTCGTATGAGTGATTTTGTAGATTTGACCGGCGGGAAGACTATGTCGGTGAGCGAACCGTCGGAGCCAACGCTTCCGCCATCGCCTAAAAGCAATGTTCCGAGCTATAACGTGCTTGAAGGTCAGCTTACCGAAGCAAGCTTGCTTGTTGATGACATCGTGCTCAAAAACTATTTAACTAAGCTGACTGACTTTGACATTATTCCGCTACCTGATAGTCTGAAGCAAATTAGCGATATTCGCCTGTTTAAAATAACGGAAATGGTTTACCAGAATCATGAATATTCAACCTATAAATTTGCTTCAGTTTTCAATGCGGTGCAAAACCTGAACTGCGGTGTGTTTATTATTGCCGACAGCAACGGCGAGAAAACCGACTTTTATATGGGCGTGCGCGCACTTGACGATAAACGAACAACAAAATCGCTCAAAGATACGTTAAGAAATGCGTTGCGCGGTCAGTTCCCCGGTGTAAAGACGGTCGATCTTCTCGACTCTGCTGCGGAAAGCTTTCTTGAGAACATTCCGTCGGGAAATATCGCGTCGGTCTCGTGTGTTGCCAACAATAAAGATGCGGAATTCACTGACAACGAGCGGTTTATTCAAGGACTCGACAAGCTTGTACTTGCCATGCAGGGTCAGCGTTATACTGCCGTTGTGTTAGCCAAAAGCACGCCGTCCGCTCAGTTAGCAGAAACCCGCCGCGCCTACGAAAATATGTACACACAGCTTTCACCGTTTGCCAATATGCAGCTAAGCTACGGCACAAATACGGCTATAAATGTATCAAATGCTTTTTCGCAAGGAACGACAACAGGCACGTCGCATTCGACAAACCGCTCGACCCAAACCGGCACCAGTCGTTCAACGAGCTCGACGATAAATGAATCCGAAACGAAGACTGATACCGCCACTATGGTTATGAAAGGGGTGGGTGCAGCATTGCTTGGCGCAGCAGGCATTGTTACCGCTCCGCTAACCGGGGGCGCCAGCCTCGTTGCAGCAGGAGCGATTATGGCAGGCCATGTTGGCCTTAGCGCGATCAATCCCAAGTCAACAACGAAAGGTACATCCACGAACGAAAGCTACTCCGATAGTTCATCGGAGTCGTTTGGGGAGTCGGATACGACGAATGAAAGCACGAGCGAAAATAGCACCAAAACCATGGGTTTAGTATCCGGGACGTCGGATAACATGCAGCTTACAACGCAAAATAAAACGCTTATTAACACGCTTGAGCGGATTGATTTGCAGTTAAAACGTATTGATGAATGCGAAAGTCTCGGCATGTGGGAATGCGCTGCTTATTTCTTGTCAGACAGTCAAGAAACGGCGGAGATGGCGGCAGGCACCTATCGAGCATTGATGAAAGGCGAGAAGTCCGGTGTTGAAACATCGGCGATCAACTTCTGGGGGCGCCAGCATACAAAGCAGATTCCTATGCTTCGGGAGTACATTACGAACTTTATTCATCCCGTCTTTGCTTATCAATCACATTCGACGAGGTTGCCAGTGACAGCCTCATCGCTCGTAAGCGGTAACGAGCTTGCGATTCAGATGGGGCTTCCCCGCAACTCGGTATGTGGCTTTCCCGTCATTGAACACGCTGATTTCGGCCTGGAAGTGGTCAAGTACAATCAGCGTAGTAATCGCGAGAGCAGCTTTATTCTGGGCAACGTATTCACGATGGGAAGAGAAACGAATACGGAAGTGCGTCTTGACCGTGATTCCATGACGATGCATACGTTTGTGACAGGCTCTACCGGTTCCGGCAAAAGTAACACCGTGTACGAACTACTCAATCAATTACGGAACGTCTACGATATTCCGTTCCTAGTCATTGAGCCTGCTAAGGGCGAGTACAAAAACGTTTTTGGGCAATTTGCCGACGTATCTGTATATGGGACAAATCCCAAGAAAAGCGATTTGCTCCGGATCAATCCGTTCCGGTTTCCAGCCGACATTCATGTTTTGGAGCATTTGGATCGACTTGTAGAATTATTTAATGTATGCTGGCCGATGTATGCCGCAATGCCCGCCATCTTAAAGGAAGCGATGGAACGATCCTATACTGCGGTGGGCTGGAATTTAAGCGCCTCTGAAAATCCGAAAGGTGATATATATCCAAACTTTGCAGATTTATTAGAGCAGATTGAAACCGTAATTAATGAGTCCAAATACTCGTCTGATAGTAAGAGTGACTACTCCGGTGCCTTGTGTACCCGTGTCCGATCGCTGACGAATGGGTTAAATGGTCTGATTTTCACAAGCGATGATTTAACGGATACCGAGTTGTTCGATAGGAGCATAATTGTAGATTTGAGCCGTGTCGGATCGACGGAAACCAAGTCGCTTATCATGGGACTGCTCGTTATGAAGCTCAATGAATACCGGATGACCTATGGTCAAACGAACAGCTCGCTTAAACATATCACTGTGCTTGAGGAAGCACATGTCTTATTAAAGCGCACATCAACAGAGCAGTCCGCTGAGAGCTCCAATCTTCTCGGTAAATCGGTAGAGATGCTTGCCAATTCTATTGCAGAGATGAGAACGTATGGAGAAGGCTTTATTATCGCCGATCAATCGCCTGGGCTATTGGATATGTCGGTCATTCGCAACACGAACACCAAAATTATTCTGAGATTGCCGGAACGAAGCGACCGTGAGCTTGTAGGGTATGCCGCGAATCTGGATGAAGAGCAGATTGGCGAGCTGTCAAAGCTGGAGCGTGGTGTAGCGGCTATTTATCAGAATGATTGGGTAGAACCTGTATTAGTTAAGGTGAATAAATGTGATATTGATGAAAAGCGCTACGACACCAAAGCGCATAATTCGGCAACAGATGTCCGGAAGGTTTGGACACAGCTCCTGTCGTTACTCATCCAGGGGAGAGTGCGTGAACACCTGAACTTTGATTTAAGCGAAATTGAACGTGGGGTGACTATGCTTCAATTATCCTCTCACAACAGGGAATTTGTCGAGGAGCAAATCATTGAGTATCAATTAGAGGGTAAATTGTCCTTGTGGAGTCCTTCGGAATTTATTAAGCTTTCCCGCCGCATTACGGGTTTGCTTGGTGTTCGTGCGCAAGTCGAAAGCTATGTGGCTACTTCCGTTAACAATTCCGGGCTGACCAGGAAGCTTGCAGGGCTCGTGAATCAATTCGTATCCCATGCCTCCGAAGAAGTGACTCTTGCCATAAGCCAGTGCTTGATGAAGGATATAAGTGTACAGCAAGAGGAATCGGAGGTTCGTGAACGGATATATATGCAATGGATCGATGAGATAAAAGAAAGTTTTAGGAAAAACGGCGGGGTGAATATATGAGCATTGCTTCGTTTAAAGAAATAACGGAGATATCGCAAAAGCGGTTCTCCGACAGTCCGCTCGGCAAGATGACGGAGAATAAAACATTCGAAAAACCGATGAGCGAGTATGATAAGCCATTAGGCGCTGTGTTTGATAATTTTAGGAACTGTCCTATTGAGGGTAATAATGGTCATTGGGATGGCGAACGCGGCGATTCCAAATGGATTCCCGACCAAGATTATGTCCCGCCTGAAGTGAAAGGAAAAACCCGTTCCAACCCCGATGGCTTAACAATGGGGCAGCTGCTCGACAAATACGGTATTGATGGCGGAATAGTTTATAAGGACGGCGAGCCCGATTTTAGCGAGGTTAGCAAAGGTACCGTTGAGATTGAACCGTTCTCTACCGAACGTACGGATAATTTCGACAAGGCCGATCTAGCGCTGGCCCAACAAAAAGGTTGTACACCTGAAGAAGTTGCACAATGGCGCAAAGACAATAATTACACGTGGCACGAATGTAAGGACATGAGAACGATGCAGAAAGTCCCCAATGAAATTCATGCAAATTTTTCGCATAGCGGCGGAATTGCTGAAGCTAAGAAAGGTAAAGGTGATTCCTAATGAATAATCCGGTGTTTGGTAAGCTTATTTTCAACGTCGGTTGGAAAGCTGAAACGGAGATTTCGCTTTTTAATAAAAACTATAATGTAATCATCAAAGCGGCAGCATACTTTGAAAAAGACGGTATCACCGCAGAACAGGAAGCGGCGATTGTTGATTTCGATGACCATAAGAATGAACGTTTAAAAATGGTCGAAAAGCTGCTAACTGATTTTTCTGAAGGAGATGCCTCTCAGCAATTTATTCCACGTACCTTATTGTTCCAACGTAATGGCAATTATGCCTTGCTTCTCGATGATAAAGAAGATGAAGATGAAGGCATAGCAGTTTGTCTTCTACCAGAAGCGAAGATTGTATCTCAGGATGAGTATCTTTAATTTATCTTTAGCCGAGTTTCGTAAAATTGATGGATTTCATCGACTACGTTCTTAATGACATAATACCAAGAAGCTGATAGACAGGAAGGTTAATGATGCGACCTTAGACAGATAAATGTCTATGGTCGTTTTTTCTTAACAAGTGGGGTTACACAGTATCAATGGTACTGAAGCGATTGCTGCCGCGATTCAGCATCATAAAGTGCTCGATCATGAGCTTAGCTGTTTGTGTAAAGGTCCTTATGTTATAATTTTAGGCATAGATATTTAGTGGGCTATTTCCCGAATAATACAATGATACTCAGGCGGTGATTCGTGTGAACCGGATGCAGGACTTAAATAAGTTCATTAAACTAACAGGTGATCGAGCGAAATTGGATGCAAAAGCGAATGGCACATACATTGTGTATAAGACCAGCGATGGACATATGGTAAGGGAGTATAGCAATGGGGAAATAGAACGTATAGAGGATTCGGAGCTCAACAATGAATAGCCCACTTGCAACAATGTTTATTTTCGCTGGTAATAATGGCAGTGGCAAAAGTACAATTCGTAATCTGATTGTGGACCGTATTGGCGTTAGTATAAATATTGATGCAGACGCACTGGCTCGCGCGATTGATGCGGAACAACCCGAGCGTTACAAAGTAAGTGCCGGAAAAGAAGCCATTAAGATAGTAAGAGATTGTATTCGTAACAAACGGGATTTTTCAATTGAGACGACTTTGAGGTTGTCATGTTCTATGTTGGATTAGGTGATTATCGATTGAATATCCAAAGGGTTGCCGCCCGGGTGAAAAACGGTGGTCACCACATTCCATCCGAAGATATCATAAGGCGGCACCATACCTCCATAGAAAATTTACTTGCTCATCTTGATCTCATTGATTATTTAGTTCTGATCGATAATAGTGAATCCGATGGTAAGATCGTAATGGAAGCTGACCAAAAACGTATTATTTATCGAGTTGCTGTACTGCCTGAGTGGGTAAGGAAAATTGAGAAGCACCTAGATCAGATCTAATTCGAGGACGTATAGATGAGATAAATGCTAAAAACTCATGATCACTACTGACATTAGAACCGAGATTCTTATGCACCTTCGTTCCTTGAAGAAGACAAGGAAAGATGTCTCTTTGCACGACCCGATTGGAACGGATAAAGAAGGCAACGAAATCACCCTGATCGATATCCTCGGTTCGGAGAATGATGACGTGGTAGAGCGGGTGCAGCTCAAGATGGAGAAGAGCAAGATCTACCAGAACCTCGATATTCTAGATGAGCGGGAGCAGGAAGTGATTCGTGGAAGGTTCGGCCTCGATCAAGGCGGTGAGGAGCGGACCCAGCGTGAGATTGCCAAGGAGCTTGGCATCAGCCGGAGTTATGTGTCGCGGATTGAGAAGCGGGCGCTGATGAAGCTGTATCATGAGTTTTATAAAACGAAGCGTTGAGAATTACCCGGGATGGTGATCCCGGGTTTTTCTTTATTTAAAATTAGATTGTAAATTTTAAAACTTAAGGCTAATAGAATAAAAAAAGTGAAATGTCAACGAGTTCTTTAGCCCCTTTTTGCATTGTGGCAAGTAAGACAGCAGCAGCTATTGCAGCTAAAACAATGCTGAAAAGTACTGATAACAAAACAAAAAGTCGAATTATGGAATAAATAGGGCTATATACATATTTATAGTCTTTGATTTACCCTTTATGGTGTATATTGGGAATTATACCTTTACATAACATTGGAGGGGAAAAGATGAATTTTAAAAGGTGTCTTAGTGTTTTTTTGCTCATTTTATGTTTGGTCTTATCGTCATTTCCTGGGGTCACAGTG
Source organism: Paenibacillus sp. J22TS3 (assembly GCF_018403205.1). NCBI lineage: Bacteria > Bacillati > Bacillota > Bacilli > Caryophanales > Paenibacillaceae > Paenibacillus > Paenibacillus sp. J22TS3. The sequence continues at coordinate 997,003 of NZ_BOSF01000001.1, read as the reverse complement.
CAAGCTGAACTAATGGATACTTCCCCAAATGTGGAAAATGATCAGATTCCTGCAGTTACCGAGGAGAATAACAGTCCAGATCCCGATTTACCTGGTACATCTGTTGATTCTTCAACATCTTTAGAGGAAACTGACAATTTGCAGAGCCAGATTGAAGCTCAGGCTGTTGATAAGATCGAGATGGTCATTTCTCCAGGGGAAAGTCTTGAATTTGTGAATCCAACTCCAGCGGGTAGATCAGTATATACAAATGGAAGTGTTAAGAACGGAATTCTGTTTGATTATGCAGGATATTCAGCTAATGGAAAAGCCACATACATTGATATGGATTCAGCAACTCTCACACCTGTTATACCAGCGAATGGTGGCACTTTAATAATTACAGCGCTTAATTCTCAAGTCAATCTTAAAGTTCCTGCTGATGTAACTTATAGTTACTCAGCCGAGCCTGCATTGTTAAGGAAAACATTAGGGCGTGGTGAGAGCTACCAGATTTCTAATGCGGGAGTAGGTGATCTACGTATCATGACGGACGCAACTTCAAGTAACGGAAAGCGGCTTAGTTATGCAATTTATAAAAAGGATGGAAGTGTTAAATCATCAAAACTTGAAACGAATTCGAATCTATCAAGCTCTCCTAGCTCAGGAGAAAATATAGTAGTTACCGGAAAATCAGACCTGCCTGTTGTTATAGGAACCTATTATAAAAATGCTGTTGGGCAAGAAATAGCAGAACCTGCTTTTGAGAGTGTGCAACTGCATAAAGGAGAAAGTTACCAATTTACAAATATAGGTAAATTACCTGATGCAATTGAAAACGATGGGACGCCAAATGATAAGTTTGATTACGTAATTTATAAACCAGACGGAACTGAACTTTCACGGGGCACGAATACTGCTGTAAAGCCATCTTTTGCCCCAGGCAACCGTATTGTTATTACTCTGCGTACGGACAATCCCGTCACCTTTGGGGGACCTTACCGTTCGTTTGCCGGGAGTCCTGTTAACGGCGATGCCATAAGCAGGGTAACACTATCGCCTGGGCAATCCTATTTGTTTCGTAACAACGGGTCGCTAACAAACCCAGTTAATAATAATGCAAGATTGGTAGGAAGTTTATATGATTATGTGGTTTATAAGGCGGATGGCAGTTACTACTCCAAAGGATTTGATAGCAAAATAACTCCAAATCTGCCTGCTGGCGGATATTCCATAATAAGTGTTGTATCAGGCTCACCTGTTACTTTTGATTATACGGATGACTTCTCAGCTGAACCAAGCAACGAACCGGCTTTTTTCAGAATAACGCTTTCCAAAGGAGAAAGTTATGAATTTACAAATATAAGTGATTATCAACGGACACTCGATAGTACTGCATCGAAGGATAGCCGGTTCGATTGGGTCGAGTATTATCCCGATGGCACTCAACAGGGGAAGCAGGCTAATACTTACAATAATCCACTTGTTTCTAAGGGAAACAGAATAGTTGTTACAACCGTAACCGATGTCCCAGTTACCTTTGGAGTTGCATATAGACTATTCTCTTGGCGTGATAAGCCTGGTGAAGCAATTTCCCATCAATTAATCCGATCTGGAGAATCGTATGTGTTCAGAAATACGGGAAGCAAAACTATATCCATAGTTAATGATGCTCAAGCTACAGAGGGGGCATATGATTATGTTTCGTATACATCCGAAGGAATGGTAGAAAATAGAGGGTTTAACGAGAAAGTAAGAACAATCTCAATTCCTGCACAGGGTTTCTTGATTGTGACGGGACAGTCGGACAACCCGGTTACTTTTGACTACACAGAAACAATTACTGTGGAACAGGCCAACCACCCAGCGATGACCAGAGTGACTTTGAAACAAGGGCAATCCTATTATTATAAGAATATAAGCGACAAGGTTGATTATTTGTACTCTGACGCGATTCAGAATATAAACGACTTTTCATATGTAATCACAAAGCCAGATGGTACTGTCCACTCTCAGGACCCAGTCAAGTTCAACATCGTTATTATCCCTGCCGGATATACGATTAAGGTAACAGCCAACTATTTGCATCCAACCACGTTCGGAGCGGTCTTTACTTCTTTTCTAGCTTCATCGGCACCGGATAGCTCCTATTTAGAGAAAACAATAAAAACAAACGAGAGTTATATCTTTACGAATCCAGATGCCAAAAATCAAGTGTTAGCCAAGAAAAGTGGCACCAACTCTTCCTTATTTGATTACGTAATATACTCGTCAAAAGGAGAAGTTACAAAAATGGGGCTCAATATGGATAGTAACATCTCCATCCCAGCTGGAAGTTCGGCCGTAGTCACAGCGGTATCATCGGAACCTGTAACCCTACAATATGTCAAACCCGTAGAAGCTGAATCCATCACAGAACCTGCATTCCTAAAGAAGCTGTTGAAAACAGGCGAATCTATTACATTCTCGAATGTCAGCAGCTACGATGCTCAGCTTAAGACAGATGCCAGTACTAATAACAATCAATACTATGATTACACGATTATAAAAGCTGATGGCTCCCTATTTAAGGAAGGTGTTCATTCGACTGGGGAGTATGTGGTTCCTGCCGGCGGTAAAATTACGGTTAAAGTAAGCTCGACCAACCCAGTTTTATTTGCTGGTCCTTATCGGGTGTTTAAATTGGAGGATGCTTCGGAGTTTGTATTTGAGAAGTTATACGAGAACCAGCCCCTAAACGTCTCAAAGGATGCTGGCAAAAACGGCTATTATTTGTTTACGCCAGCTCAAACGGGAAAATATCGTATTGCGGCTAAAGAAAATAACAACTCAGACCAGAAACCCGTAATTACTATTTTTAGTGATCCTAAACTGCAAAACGCTCTGACCGTGAGCAACAGTGATGAGAAAGTTTATGGCAATGATATTGTCTTTATTGAAGCTGATTTACTAGCTGGTACTAAATATTATGTAAAAGTCCAAGAGAAGAGTGGTAAGGCATTACAGTTATTTCTAGCGGCAGCGATCTTGAAAGTAACTCCAAATGCTACTTATGATTACAGCCCTGCGGGAAGATTAACTAAGGTGATATTCCCGACTGGGGACGTTATTCTGTTTGAATACGATGCGAACGGCAATTTAAAGAAAAAAACGAAGCAAGTATATCCTTTTTAGTCCAGAGGTGATCAAATGCTAAAACGTATATTAGTAACCATTCTGTGCCTATCCATTACTTTTACTGGTTTAGGGACAATAGCAAATGCAGCAACAGATGGACAGCAAGCTTTAAGTTCGAATGGGAACAGGAAAGAGGAGATTGTAACTCTATCAAGAATTTTGGAGAAGTTCCATAAAGAGGAGTCATGGTTAGACCAACAGCTTGCCGAAGGCTATTCGTTATACCAAATTTATACAGCATTAGATCAATCAGGCGGAGATTTAAGTGCCTATAAAACTATTATTAGTAAAAATGGAACAAAAACCAATGATCCTCAAGTGCAAGTAAATAAGTTGGAGACTAGCTCCGCATTGCTCTTAAACCGCCCTAGTTCTCTGGCTGCACAGGCAGATTACGACCAAGCTGCAGTTGACCACTTGCCTGTAGATCAGCCCTTATCTCCATATGTGGAGAGTTATGGGAGCGATTCGGTATCCGTAGCCACAGGAGATCTAACTGTCGGTTATACCGATTTTACCTTGCCTGGTTCAATACCATTCTCCTTGAACCGGGTATATGACAGCTCCAAAGCCAATAATGATATTTCTGTAAAGCTCAGTGGCAATATTTACAAGAATGAAGCTGGGACACGAAGAGAGGAGGCTGATTCGCAGCTAGGCAGAGGATGGAGATGGGATCAGCCTTACATTATGACACGTGACAGCCGCAGATTCCTGTATTTTCCGGGAATCGGCACATATCGTATACTATCTGATCTAACCTTGCAGGGTTACAAGTATAAGAATCTTAAACTCGCTGATGACACAAGCGCAGTCGTTAATGGAAGAACAAGTAAGTACAAACTCGCAGTTCTAAATGGGCCTAACTATTATTTTGATGATGCTGGATATTTGATTCTGATTCAGGATGATTATAATAACCGGGTGGAATTCAGTTATACCAAGCAGGGAATTGGAAATGTCCTCACAAAGGTGAAAAATAGTGATGGGAACGAGCTTGCTTTCACTTATACAGATACGCAAGTAACCGTAAAACAGACGGGTACAGAGCTTGTTAAGGTATATACGCATGTTATGGATGAAGACCGTCCGGTTCTGACGAAAGTAACGGATGCCCTTGGGAAAGATACCAAATATTTTTACAGATTACCTGAAGCGCGCTTTAACTTTTTAGCCAGTTTGGTCGGTCAATTGGATCAGCAATCCTGGGACAATTCGGCGCTTCTGACACGTATTGTATCTCCCACATCTTCAATAACGGATTTTGATTATGCCCCATCTCTGAAGACGATCGGCAGCTATGCAACACGGTTTGTATTTAAAACGACTAAACGCCAAGATGCATATGCGGCTTTGAACGGGGATGTTATAGTTCATAAGAGATCATTTAACTACACCAACGAGGACTTAACAAGTTTCGGGAAGGATGCAAAATGGGTTACAACCATTGAAGGACCGCATGCCAAGCAAACGTTCCAGCTTCGAAAATTATTTGACGGTGCAACACAGCCAGATATCCACTTTCTTGATGAATACCGAACCGAAGGAGATCAGGCTGCATCAGTTGAGAAGCTGACTTATGATTCATCCAAAAGAAACATTCCAATAAAAGTGGAAGACTATTATATTCAAAACGGAAAGAGCTCTGAGCCAGTAACCGGAAAATACAAATATGATGAGAACGGGCTTATACTATCGTTGAAGCAAAGTACCGGTCAAGAGACTACTTATGACTACCAAAAATCAGCAGAGCCATACTTCTGGAATCAGCCTAGTACAGTAAAAACCAAGATTGCCGACAATCAATTCAGGGTCGAAACGAATGCTTATGATTCGCTTGGAGGATTAAAGCAATCGTCAATCTCTGAAACGGGCTCAGTTAACAAGCTTCTATCCCAGACTAATTATCAATATGATAGCTATGGAAACCCGGTTGTTGTTGAGGTGAAGGATGATTCCAGGACGATATCCACAAGACAATTCTATGAATCACCTTACGGACATCATCTCGTTACAAAGGAGTCTACTCAGGTAACGGGAATTGACAACTCTTCATCAACGGTATCGAGGCAATACGAGTACTTCCCGACAGGGGCTCTTTCTTTGGATGTTGACGAAGCAGGGAATAAGACGTCATATCAATACGATAAAACAGGACGTATAGTTCTAACCGGCTACAGTGATGGTTCTTCCGAAAAAGTCGTTTATGATGATAATTTGAACACAGTGACAAGCACCGATCCTAGCGGTTTGGTTACGATTAAAAAATATAATCCTGTAGGGTTTCTTGCCCAAGAAGTGCAGGATGATGCTGTATTTCAGTACTTTTATGATACCGAAGGCAATACCGAGGAGTATATCGATGCTGAAGGTAACAAGACCAGTTATAAATACGATTCCTTGGATCGCTTGGTTCAAACTAATTATGCAGATGGTTCGAAGGATCTGGTTGACTATGATCTGATTAATCGGACTACAACCAATACAGATGCATCGGGTTACAAGATGAAGGAGACCTATGATCTTCTCGGCCAGACTGTGTCTATAGAGGAATTTAATAATGAGACGAACACCGTTCTAGAGAAACGGGGATATAATCTGGTTGGTGATGTTATCTCGGTTACGGACGGGAAGAACCAGCAAACTATTTATGGGTATGACGGATTGGGAAGAACAATATCAGTAACCGATCCCAAGCAGCAGACTACGAAGTATACTTACAGCCTTTCTGGCAACCTAACCAAAATTCAGCTTCCAGACCGGTCTGAGATTAATAAGCAGTACGATGAATTAGGCCGGGAAATACTGCACATTAATCAAGGCAATCAATCCAGAAAGTATTATTATGATACTCGAGGAAATATTACCAAGTTTGTGGATTTCTCTGGAAAAACCAAAGAATATCAGTACGATAGCGATAATCATTTGACTCAAATTAAGGCACCAGAAACTACAATAAATTATACTTATGATTTCTCTGGACGCCGGACCACAATGCAGGATGCCCAAGGCACAACAAGATATACCTACGATCCAACGGATGGTTCTTTAACAACATTAACCTATCCGGATGGAACAAAAATTGAATATAGCTATAACACGCAAGTACGGACAGGTTACACCTTGGTGTCTCCTAATGGGTCTGCAACACAGATCCAAGGTAATTTGGACGAGCTAAATAGGGTCAAGGATCTTGAAGTGTCCAGCAAGAGTGGAGCAGCTGCCGCATTGGCGGCCACGCCAGGAGACAAGATATCGTTTGAATACGGATCAAACAAATTACTAAAGAGACAAACAACTGTCAGTGGTACAGGGATTGTTTATAGCTATAAAGGATATGATTTGTCTGGTGTATCTGTAGAACAAGGCGGTAATCAAAAGCAGCAGTTCAATTATCAATACGATAATAATAAGAATATTATTAGTCGTACTCAGAACCAAATAACAGACTCTTTCGCTTATGATCCGTTGAATCGTATCCAGAAGGAAAGCACCACAGAGAGCACTAGAACTTACAGCTACGATAACAAAGGGAATCGAATTAATGTAGAAGGCTCGAAAATTGCGGGTATGCAGAATGCAGAGTTTACATTCGACAGCCTGGATCGTCTAACGGGGGTAAAAGGAGAAGGGAAAGAAGTTTCTTATCGGTATAATGGAGATGATCTATTATATGAACGTAAGGAAAAAGATAAGCTCATTCGTTACTATTATGATGAAGAAGCCAAATTAATTGCCGAGGCAGAAGTCAAACCAGACGGATCACCTAAACTCTTATACGTTTATGTATATGATTTGGGAGGGCAATTATGGGCCCGTAAAGACAAGAATACAGGCGCCATGCAGTACTATCAATTCAACGGCCATGGAGATGTAATCGGACTAACCGACAGCAAAGGAACCGAACTCAACAGTTATGCCTATGACGTCTGGGGGCACCCGGAAAACACCAAAGAAACGGTTCCCAATATCTTCAGATATTCTGGAGAATACTGGGATGAGACTACCGGACTTCAGTATCTGAGGGCGCGGTGGTACGATCCAGGAATGGGAAGGTTTATAGCTGAGGATACGTATGAGGGTGATGTTACAAATCCCCTGAGTTTGAATTTGTATACGTATGTGGAGAATAATCCATTAATTTCAGTCGATCCCACAGGACATTGGTGTACATCTGCTGATGGGAGAAATGCGCATCCTGGACAGTGTAGTAGTAATGATCCTGAGAAATATTATATGGATGACTATCAAATCCCTAAAGGTATGCCTTACTTGGTTAATGGTCGTTATTTAGGGGAATATAGATATGATAATGGACTTAAGTTTACTTCTGACCCTCAAGGAAATCGCCAATATAATTTTTGGAATATGTTTCCTAAAGATGTTTATTATTATGACTATGTAATGTCAAAGCCGCTTTCAAGTACAACCTGGACGGCTGTAAGTGTTAATGTAACTGCAATATTTAAAAAGTTTGTTGCAAACGTAGTCTCTAAAACTAAATCTAAAACTAAAACTAATAGTTGTAATTGCTTTGTTGCCGGCACTAAGATTAAAACAGACGAAGGGGAGAAGAATATCGAAGACATTGAGGTCGGAGATAAGGTTCTCTCAAAGGATGAAGAGACTGGTAAACAGGCTTACAAGGAAGTCACGCATCTGTATCGAAATGATAAGGAAATCATCTATGAACTTACGGTAGGTGACCAAGTCATTGAGACAACCGACAATCATCCGTTTTGGGTTGAAGGTAAAGGTTGGGTGTTAGCGGCTGACTTGCAGGTGGGGGATAAGTTACAGCAGAGTAACGGGAATACCTTGAAGATTGATAACATCAAGATTGTTAGGCATGAAGAAAAGGTCAAGGTATACAACTTTACTGTTGCGGAGTTCCATACCTATTTTGTAAGTGACTTAGGCATTTGGGTTCATAATATTGGACCTTGCGATGTTATTCCTAACCAAGGTAAGGTATCCGTGGTAAATAGAGCACCATCGGTAGATGCAGGAAAGCAAGGAAAACATATACAGGGGCATAATAATTTTGATTCCAATAAAACGGCATGGCCAAAGGGACAAAATGGAGTTGAGCTCACACAAAAGGCTTGGTTAAAAGGAACTCGTACTAGCAAGACCGGAAATGTTAGAGTCTGGGACACAGGAAAGCCGATAGGTCCAAACGGGGAAACGGGTATTAGAGTACACATAGATAGTAAAGGCAACATCCACGGTTACCCTGTTGATCCGTCAATCTATTTACCTTAAAGGAGATGACCTTAACTATTGCGAATCATTACATCCTTACAAAATAAGTTAGCTGATTTTTGGGACTGGTCAGGGATAAAAGCTGATATATATGACAATCAATGTACAACTATCGATGAGACTTTATACATTGAATGGGATAATTTAATCTCTCTTACTCAAGAAGCAGTCATGATATTAAAAAGTAACTCACAAAAAAAGGAAATGCTAGTGAAGCCTATTTTAGAAGTTTTAGCTTTAGATCATGAAAATGAATCATTGTTAGATTTTTGTGAAGAGGAATTGGGGCCAACTGAAACAGAATGTTTAATTAAAGCAAGTATCTCGTTTCCTCTTACCGGAGCGAGATGGCAAATGGCAGAACTTATTGGGAGGAAAAGGGAAAAAGGTTGGTTGAAGTATGTTCTGTTGTTAACAAATGATTCCAATAAATACGTACAAAGAAGAGCTTTACTTTCGCTGGTACATCTTGATTCAGATTTGGCCTCAAAGATAGCATTCCAAAAAATAAGAGATGAAGATGACATGATCAGATTAGTGAGTTTAAGAATTTTAAATGAAACTTCATCAGGATTACTTGAAGACGCAATTTGGTTACTTGAAAATGATCCGTACAGTTTAGTGCGAGAAGAAGTGAGTAAGATCGTTAGTAATTTGAGAGAGAATTGATCTAATATGCTCTGAAAGGTGGTAGCTAAAATAGTTGCCACTTTCTTTTTTTCTCTGAATCAAGTTTATAACTAACGAAGGGGAGAAACCTATCGAAGACATTGAAGTCGGAGATAAGGTTCTCTCAATATTGTGATTAAACTAAAAGGTTTAACTTAAATGCGGCAAAAACCATGTTCGCCTCATTAGTACAATTTATAGAGTACAAATCGACATTCTATGTGGAGGGAAGATAAAAAAAATTCATTCGTATACTACCTACTCTCTTCAATACTGATAGCAAAAAAGCGTTCTTGTTTTATGTAGTTATTCAATAAGTTTGAGAACTTGATGGCGGCAACCTAAGGGTCTTCTTTTCTTTCACTCGCATTTAGTTAGTAATCTATATTATATACTAGCCCCATAAGGAGGTATTCAAGTGAACATATCAGGCTTGAACAATTTTCAAACAATCATAACTGCTTCGCTGAACGAAGAAATACATATTCTTGATGAGCACGAAGGCATGTGCTTTTTCACTAAGACAAGATTTAAAACCGAGGATTTTAAAGGAAATAAAATAGAGGACATAGAAAATAAATTTCGGGTTACATCAATTTGGTCGGTGAACATAACTGATGGGCAGATTCGTAAAATTACTCCTTACGGAGATTTTGACATCAATGATGTTTACATTACGGCGAATTATTTGTATTTCGTTAAAATCACTGATGCCGATCATGACGGACTTCTTCTTGAAGAAGATTATCAAGGTGGGGAACTATGGAGAGTGCATTGGCAAACACTAGATCATACGCTTTGTTTTAATATTAGACCGTATAATTTCCATCGCTTTTTGACAGCTAATGATAACTATGTTGTTTTTGTTTCAGAAGATCGAATTCCAGATGTTACAGAGGTTGTTTTTTATGATCTTAACACCAAGCGCTTTGCTGTGCTAAACAATGTATATGATTACGACTGGTGTGACTTTAGATTAATTGATGATAAGAAGGGAGAGCCGGTATTTCTTTTTCAGAAAAAATACAGTGAGGGTGTAATGCAGGATGTACCTTGCGTAAATCTTGTCACTTGGCCGGATTTAATTGCGCAATTGGATTGGGAATAATCAGTGATTGTTATCGATTTGGGTTCATGATATCGGTTGTGATAAGATATCGCACCGCATGAGACAATAGTTTCGCCTTAGCCATGAAGAGGACTAGTCCACACAACAGCAATCCTTTCGGGTACTCACCCGAAAGGATTGTTTTTTTATGATGCCAAGAAATCATAAGAAATCAAAATAACTCCGGAATAAATCATAACTTCAAAGCGCAGGATCATTATTTTCTCAAAAATAACCTCAACAAATACGTATTGAATTCCATTTAGACCCAGGTATATTGCCTATAAAATCAAGATAGCACCTGAGCATGTGGTGAAAATAAGGAGGGGTAGTCAAATGAAAAATATGTTTAAGTCTAGTGCCATACTTCTGATGACCGTAACGATGCTTCTTATCTCAGCTTGTGGGAACACGGATACCGGGAACAAGGCAAGCTCCGCTACAACGACAGGAACTGGGGATTCAGGGAAGACGGACAAGACGATTACACTCGGCTTTGCTCAAGTAGGCGCAGAGAGCGGATGGAGGACAGCCAATACCAAATCCATCCAGGATTCAGCGAAGGAAGCTGGTATCGATCTCAAGTTCTCGGACGCCCAGCAAAAACAAGAAAACCAAATTAAAGCGATTCGGAGCTTTATCGCCCAAAAGGTAGATGTCATCGCCTTCTCGCCGGTTGTAGAATCCGGTTGGGACACCGTACTTAAGGAAGCGAAGGATGCCGGTATTCCAGTCATCCTTACTGACCGGGCTGTTGATTCCAAGGATACATCGCTCTATCAATCATTCCTTGGCTCAGACTTCGTAGAAGAAGGACGACGTGCCGGCAAATGGCTTCTGGAAGAAATGAAGGACCATCAAGGTCCGGTGAATATTGTGGAATTGCAGGGTACTACCGGTTCCGCACCGGCAATTGATCGTAAGGAAGGCTTTGAGGAAATCATTAAGGAGAACCCGAATCTGAAGATTGTGAAGTCCCAGACCGGTGATTTCACACGGGCCAAAGGCAAAGAAGTTATGGAAGCGTTTATCAAATCCGCAAAGGCTGAAAATACCAAGATGGATGTTCTATTTGCCCATAATGACGATATGGCGCTTGGAGCTATTCAAGCTCTAGAGGAAGCAGGCATCAAGCCAGGTGTAGATATCAAAATCATTTCCATGGACGGCATCAAGGACGCATTCCAAGCCATGAAGGACGGCAAGATTAACGTAATTATCGAGTGCAACCCGCTGATGGGTCCTCAATTGATGCAAATTGCGAAGGACATTGTAGCCGGTAAAGAGGTAGAAAAACGCATTCTGACCAACGAAGGCGTGTTCCCGCAAGATACAGCTGAGAAAGAGCTGCCGAACCGTCAGTACTAATCCTGCGAAATCTGTAATCCGAATTTACTAGAATGAGAAGCCGTCCATTGGTTGAGGCTGGGCCAGCAGTACTGCCTTAAGCATTGTCTCGGATGGGCTTCTCTTTATTTCTACAAACATGATAGGAGGGTACCATTAATGGAAGAGAAGAAACCTCGCTTACTCATGAACCGGATAAACAAACATTTCCCCGGTGTTAAAGCACTTACTAACGTAAGCTTACGCATGTTCCCTGGAGAGATACATGCATTGATGGGTCAGAATGGTGCAGGCAAATCTACACTCATTAAGGTGTTAACGGGTGTGTACTCGATTGATGCTGGCGAAATCTGGCTGGATGACAAGGAAATTCGGGCGCAAAGCCCGCTCGAAGCGCAAGAACTCGGAATCAGCACCGTGTATCAAGAGGTTAATCTATGTACTAACTTAACGGTTTCGGAGAATATTTTCATTGGGCGGGAGCCGATGAAGAGAGGCCGAATCAATTGGAAGGAAATGAACGCTCACTCCAAGGAACTTCTTAAACGGCTGAATGTTGACATTGATCCGACGAAACAGCTCGGAGATTACTCCGTAGCGATTCAACAGATGGTAGCTATAGCAAGAGCATTAAATATATCGGCAAAAGTTCTGATCCTCGATGAACCTACCTCGAGCCTTGATGCGAACGAGGTGAGTGAGCTCTTTAAAGTTATGCGCAAATTGAAATCGGAAGGCTTGGCAATTTTGTTCGTGACTCATTTCCTGGATCAGGTGTACGAAATGTCCGATAGAATCACCATTTTACGCAATGGAGAGTTTGTCGGGGAATATAAAGCTGAAGAATTGTCCCGCATGGAACTGGTCTCGAAAATGATCGGTAAAGCTATGGATCAGATGGAAGAGGTTCAGGAGCTGGCGGATTCACATACAAGCAATAGCAATGTTACACCTTTCCTGGAGACTAAGCGGCTTGCACGGAAAGGCTCGATTGAACGGTTTGATCTCAAGCTGTACCCCGGAGAGATTCTAAGCCTTGCCGGGCTGCTAGGCTCAGGCCGGACTGAGATTGCCCGGATTCTGTTCGGAGCAGATCGCGCCGATCAAGGGGAGCTTACGATCAAAGGCAAATCGGTGAACTTGAAATCACCCCGTACAGCCATTGATCACGGTATTGCTTTCTGCCCGGAGAATCGGAAGTCGGAAGCGATTATTGAGGATCTTACGATTCGTGAAAATATAATCTTGGCCATGCAGGCCTCGCTGGGTATATTCAAGTATTTATCGAAGAAGAAACAGACAGAATTTGCAGACGTGTATATTAAGCTGCTAAATATCAAGGCCCCTGGACCGGAGACACTGATCAAAAACTTGAGTGGTGGTAACCAGCAAAAGGTTATTCTAGGCAGATGGCTGCTTACGAATCCGGACCTGCTGATTCTCGATGAACCGACACGGGGAATTGATGTAGGTGCTAAAGCGGAGATTATGAAGCAGATGGGCCGATTGTGCCAGAAGGGAATGTCGATTCTGTTCATTTCCTCCGAGCTTGAAGAGGTTGTGCGCACTAGCCACAGAATCGCCATCCTGCGTGACCGCCACAAAATTGCCGAGATGGATAACCATAATGTCAGTCAACAGGACATTATGAAAGCGATCGCAGGAGGGATACCCAATGAAAAATAAGCTGTTTTGGCCGCTAGTTACCTTGGCCGTCTTACTCTTGGCCAATTTAATTCACAATCATGACTTTTTTACGATAACTGTACAAGATGGTCACCTGTTCGGCAGCTTGATTGATATTCTGAACCGTGCCGCGCCTCTAGTGCTGATCTCGATCGGAATGACTTTTGTCATCGCTACCAAAGGGATTGATCTATCCGTAGGCTCGGTGGTATCCATTACCGGGGCAATGACTTGTCTAATCATTAGCCAGGGTGACGGGTCGAGCATGAGCGTGCTGTTCTCCGCTCTGGGTATTTCTCTGGTGCTGGCTCTCGTTGCCGGTGCCTGGAACGGTCTGCTCGTCAGTGTGCTGGGCATACAGCCGATCGTTGCAACGTTGATTCTGATGGTAGCGGGACGCGGGGTAGCGCAGTTGATTACGGATGGTCAAATCCTGACGATTTCCTCGAAGCCGTACTCCTTTATCGGAGCAGGTTATTTGTTCGGGCTGCCGTTCTCCATCTACATTATTGCCTTCTTCTTCGTCATTGCAGCCGTGTTGACCCGGAAGACAGCGGTTGGGTTGTTTATTGAGTCGGTAGGCACGAACCCAACGGCAAGCCGCCTTGCGGGTATCCGCTCCGGGCTAATTATCTTTATCGTTTATTTGCTGTGTTCGTTCCTGAGTGGTATCGCGGGTCTTATTCTTAGCTCTAACGTATCGAGTGCCGATGGCAACAACGCTGGGTTGTGGTATGAGCTCGACGCTATACTGGCTGTAGTCATCGGAGGTAATTCCCTGAACGGCGGACGCTTTTATCTGTCAGGTACAATTATAGGAGCACTAATCATTCAAACCTTGACCACTTCGATTTATTCGATGGGCGTACCTCCGGAAGTTACGCTTGTTGTTAAATCCGTAGTCGTGTTAATTGTCTGCTTAATTCAATCGGAAGCCTTCGGGGCCGTATTCGCCGCAAGACGCAGAAAAAGAAATGAAACCGCCAAACAGGGGGTATCGGCATGAATATCCTAAAAGTTGATAGACGTTACTTTCCCATCCTCGTAACTGTTGCGTTATTTATTGTTATGTTTGCGGCAGGTTCAATAGAATATAACGGTTTTTTCTCACTGCAGGTATTTCTGAATCTTCTTATTGATAACTCCTTCTTGCTAATCACGGCGGTAGGCATGACCTTCGTTATTCTTACAGGAGGAATTGATTTATCAGTGGGTTCCATGATCGCCTTCACGACGATGCTGTCGGCAACCCTTGTTCAGAATCATCATTGGTCGCCAATGCTGGTCATTCCGTTCGTATTGTTTGTCGGCAGCTTCTTCGGATGGGTTATGGGGAGCTTGATTCAGTATTTTAAGCTTCAGCCATTTATAGTTACACTTGCCGGCATGTTCTTAGCCAGAGGTCTATGTTACCTAATTAGCATCGAAAGCATCACCATCGACAACGAATGGTATAAATTCATGTCACAGACCAAAGTCTATTTATTCGGTAAAAATTATATCTCCATTAGCGTCATTATTGCGCTGGTTGTAGTGGCGGCAGCTATTTATATCGCACATTACACCAGATTCGGCCGCAATGTGTACGCGCTCGGCGGCAGTGAACAATCGTCCTTGCTGATGGGCCTTCCAGTTGCCAGAACCAAAATCCTTGTGTATACACTCAGCGGCTTCTGCTCTTCGCTTGCCGGAGTTGTCTTTACCTTTTACATGCTGTCCGGATACGGGCTTCATGCAGTGGGTATGGAGCTTGATACGATCGCCGCGGTTGTCATCGGTGGAACGCTGCTGACAGGCGGAACTGGTTATGTAGCCGGAACGATCTTTGGTGTTCTTATTCAAGGGATCATCCAGACTTTAATTATGTTCCAGGGTACACTTAGCTCCTGGTGGACCAAGATTGCGATTGGCTTGCTCCTGCTCATGTTCATCTTGCTCCAGAAGGTGTTTATCTCACGCAAGAAAAAGAGCAGTGTAGCCGCATAATCGAAGGGTTATATGATCCGGCTGTTGACCACAGCATTTAAGGAGGCGGGGTAACAGATGAATAATACAACCGAAATCGGCTGGGAAATCTCTAAAACTGCTAACCAATTTAAATCTTCTTGTGTACTGAAATTCGGGAAAATCATCATTGATGCCAAGAGTATACTGGGTGTTTTCGTCTCGTTAGCGGAGCACCATAACTACGAGCTTTATGTGATGGGACCCGATGAAGACGAAGCCAAGAGGGCCATGTCTGATTTGTTCGCCCGCTATGATCTTTCTTATACTATAAAATAACCGTTGTCATAGAATTTTAAAAAATAGATGCAGTTGAATATGTCCGTCCGGTGACATAGGGATCATGTCACCGGACTGGATATTGGCAGGGTTACAAACCTCCGTAATTTATCACCCCGCAATCACAAGAGTATATTACAATTGAGAAAAATTTCTTGTTGTTCTAATGAAAGCGCTTTATAATCTTGTCTGAGAATGATTTAATGATTTAAAGTATCAGATTCATGGATCCATGACGTGAACTCAAGCAGAAGCGAGGCTCTTATTGGTATGAAACTGTACGGTTGGATCACTTCAAGTCTACGCGCGAAAATGTTAACGATGTTCGTCCTGCTGACAGCATTTCCGTTGATTCTCGTTGGGATGATTACCTATTATATGTCTTACGAGACCGTGTCGAAACATAGTGTTGCAACGATACAGCTTACCGCAGAGCATTTGAAGAACGATATTGATACGTTATTCTCAGACAATCGCAAGTTTCTGGATATAAGTAAGAATCCGAATGTTTTGCGTTTTCTTCTCATACAAAATGAAACGTATCAGGAAGCCAAGGATATTCTCAACACGTTTAGTTTATACCGGGATACGTACAGGTTATCTGACCGAATCAGCAATATGATGCTGTTTAATTTATATGGCAAGGGAATTAGCGAGAGAAGAGGGATCTTCGAGCTCGATCAGGATCTTTCGACGTATCCCGTATTTGTCGAGCTTATGAAACACCCGGACAAGGTATTAATCATCCCTCCTCTCTCGTCCCAAAGACCGGACTATTTCGATCATTCCAGTGATGATGGCCAATTTACTGTCTCTATCGTATCAACAGTCAAGCAGGAGATCACCGATGAGGTGATTGGGTATATGGTGATCACTCTTGATGCTTCGGTGATTTCTAATTTTTGTAATAATATGCAAATTGGTCAGAACGGATATTTTTATATAGCGAATGAGAAGGGGCAGCCCATAATCATCCCGGAACGTTCTGGGAAGTTCACGATCTTTGATGATGACGAAACAAAGCTAATGACAGGTGACGTGGGCAATTTCACCCGTGTTGTGGATGGTGTGGATCATTTCGTTGTGTATACCTCATCTGAACAGACGGGTTGGAAGATTATCGGGGAAGTGCCGCTTTCAGAAGTGTTGAAGGATGCCTATCGGATTGAAAGATTAATTGGGGTCATTGTCATCTTCACCATTGTATTTACAATCACCTTATATTTCTTCATCTCATCTAAATTAATCCATCCCATTCGTTTCCTTAAGAAGAAGATGCGTCAGGCTGCTTCGGGCTTTCTTGATGCGAAGGTCCGCCAAATGGGAAGGGATGAAATCGCTGACCTCGGCTTAAGCTTTAATACGATGCTTGATAAAATCAAAATTTTGATAGAGAACAGTATAAAGGAACAGGAGTTGATTAAAATCGCCGAGCTTCGCACTCTGCAGGCACAGATTAATCCACACTTTTTATATAATACGCTGGATTCGATCATTTGGTTGGCTGAGAATAGAAAGAGTGAAGAAGTGATAGAGATTGTGCGCGCACTGACGACCTTTTTCCGAATCAGCCTCAGTAGAGGACGCGACTTGATTACAATCAAGGATGAGATCGAACATATTGGCAACTATTTAACGATTCAAAAAATGCGCTACAGGGATATTCTCGATTATGAGATTCAGATCGACGAAGACATTTTGAACTGCCTGATCCTGAAGATGACACTTCAACCTCTCGTGGAGAACGCATTGTATCACGGCATCAAGAACAAACGAGGCAAAGGCATGATCAGGATCAGCGGTTCTTTCATATCAAGTGACGCAATTCGGATCTTCATTCATGATAACGGAGCGGGAATGTCGCAGGAGCGATTAAAGGAGCTGAAGGCTAACCTGGACCAGAAAGTCGAGGATGAACTCAAGCAAGACGGAGGATTTGGATTTAACAACGTACACCAAAGGCTGCGTCTTTATCACGGTGAACTTTATGGACTTCAGCTGGAAAGTGAGCTGGGTGTTGGTACCACGGTCATTGTGAATATACCCATAAGGAGGGAATTTGATGAAGAAGGTCTTCCTGGTGGACGATGAGATCCTTGTAAGAGAAGGAATAAGGGACCGTATTGACTGGGAAAGCGAAGGTTTTGTATTTAGTGGGGATGCTCCGGACGGAGAAATGGCGCTGCCGTTGATCGAAAGAATTGCTCCAGATATTGTAGTAACAGACATTAAAATGCCCTTCATGGATGGTATACAGCTGAGTAAGATCTTGAAGGAGCGGATGCCTGCGGTTAAAATTATTATTCTTAGCGGGCATGATGAATTCACTTACGCTCGGGAAGCATTGCGAATTGGAGTGGAGGAATACTGCCTGAAGCCCCTAAGTTCAGCGGAACTGCTCACAAGTCTGCACAGGGTATCGTATAAGATCGATAGTGAGCGCAGAGACAAGCGTAAGCTCGAAGAGCTTCAGCTTAGAGCTAGCGTCAACATAGATTTTATGCGGGAACAAATGCTAATTGATCTGTGTACAGGTTCTATCCCGACGGCGGATGCGATTCAGATGGCGGAGGAATTTGGAATACCTCTGATATCCGGTTTCTACCTGGTGACACTACTCGAGTTCGAAGCCAAACATGAGGAGGACAGCTCCTCGATATTTAACATAGAGCACGATCCGTTATTCCAGAGTATCAGCTTAGAGTATTCCGATCATCTTCATGTAAAGCGGAATAAGAAGCAGCACGCATGGATTCTTAAAGGAGACAACCCGGCACAGCTTGAATCGCTGGCAGAGAAGCTGATCCGCGACATAAAGCAGCTGGAGGAGAAGCTGAGCTGCACGATCTATACTGGAATTGGCTCAGTGAAGAGCCGTGTTCAGGAGATTTCCATTTCTTTCTCGGAGGCTGATCAGAAGAAAAGTTACCAACATTTCTTACGGAAACGGCCCATTAATAGTAAGGAATTGCAGGGAATAATCTCCTATAAGCGCAGCAAGTTGAATGATTTTCTTGAAGGTGGTGACTCCTCTAAGATCGAAGAGTTCGTATTAAGCTATATGCAGGATGAGGGGCATAGTCATAATACGTTGTATTCTCATTATATGATCATGGATATGATCATATCTGCTACCCAGTTTATTCATGAGTCAGGCGGTGATGTGAATGCCTTTATATCGGAATTGGAGTCTGTGGAGGAAAGTCTGCAGGAGCTCTTCAGTCTTGAAGAAATGCGGAGAACGGCCTCTTTCATTCTGAGGCTCGTGTTTCAATATCGGGACCGGATCAAGAATAAATACAGTGATATCATCAGTAAAGCGAAGGATTACATTGATAATCATTTTGATAATCCGGATATTTCACTTCAGTCCGTTGCCGCGTATGTTAATGTAAGTCCAAATCACTTCAGCAGCATCTTCTCGAATGCGGTCGGTCAGACTTTTATTGATTATTTAATTCGGACACGGATTAAGAGAGCCATGAAGCTGCTTAAGACCACAAGTGCCAAATCCTATGAGATCGCGACTATGGTGGGGTATAACGATCCGCATTATTTCAACTCCGTATTCAAAAAAATTACAGGTGTGACAACCAAGGTATACAGGAATCAAGAGGCTCGAATCTGCTTGTAGGAAGGATGTTGTGCGCATGCGCCCAGCTTATAGCCGAATATGCTATCTACTGGTATTCACTGTTCTGTATTCCCTGGGTTTAAGCAGCTGCAGCTCCCCGAATGTCCCAAATACGCAACCAATCAAGCAAACAATCAAATTGCAAAGCAGCAGTCCCAGGGTTCCGGGGCTAACAATGGCTATTATTTTTGCAACAGCGGACCCAGTATACAAACAGGTAACCAAAAGTGCTAAAGCGGCCGCAAGTAAGGCGGGTATACAACTGATTGTGAAAGCGCCCAATGAGGCGAATCTGGAACAGCAAATTAGAATCATCGAGAATTTGATTAGACAGAAGGTTGACGGTATCGCGATCAGCCCAGTGGACTCCGATGCCATGACACCTTACATCGACAAAGCGGTTGAGGCGGGAATTAAAGTCATCTGCTTCGATAATGATGCACCACATAGTAAGAGGCTTACCTATTTCGGCATTGATAACTATGAAGCCGGAAGGAGTATAGCTGAATACGTGAATAACCTGCTTGGCGGCGAGGGTATGGTCATTGCGGAAACCGGGATGATGGGTTTCAACAATATACGTCAGCGGGTTGCCGGATTTAAAGATTACCTAGCCAAGTCTTCTGGGGTTCAATTGCTGGAGCTGCGCACAGATGGGGATCATGCGGATCAGTCTATTGCAAATATTGAAGACATGATTGAAGCTCATCCCCATTTTGATGCGTTTGTTGGCTTCGATTCACAGGCAAGTTCCTCGGCCATTCTTGTATGGAAGGCCAAGGGATTACGTCAATTTGCCGTCACGTTCAACAATACGCCCGCTATAGTTAGCGGCATCCGCAATGATCAAATCACAGCGACGATCGACCAATCGGAAGATACCTGGGGCAATCTTATTCTTCAGCAATTGACCGCGGCATGTTCAGGTCAGACTCTTCCTGTCACTAACCGATTAGATGTAAAGATCCTGACAAGGGACAACTTGAATGCACCTGGAGGCAAGTAAGAAAGTGTTTAGATCGTACTTGGGGAGGTAGCTTTGAAGATGAGGCGGATCAGCTTTCTGTTTATCGTCTTAGTGTTCATCAGCGGTTGCCGGTCAGAGCAGAGTGTGGAGGTGGCGACAGAAGAGGCAAGTATTCTGCCTGCGCTAAATGGGCAGGAATCCGTGGAGCTTCCACAGGATCAAGGACGGCCGCTAGTTATCGGCTTCTCCCAGGTTGGTTCGGAGAGCGCATGGCGCGCGGCCAATACGAAGTCAATCAAGGAAGCGGCTAAGCATGCTAGCGTGGAATTGCTGTTTGAAGATGCCCAGCAGAAGCAGGAGAATCAGATTCAAGCGATTCGTTCTTTTATCTCTCGTAAGGTGGATGTGATTGGGTTCTCACCCGTTGTAGAGAGTGGCTGGGATGAGATTCTAAAGGAAGCGAAGGAGGCCGGTATCCCCGTCATTATTACGGACCGCTCCGTAGATGTTACGGATTCCTCGCTATACTTGACCCTTATTGGCTCTAATTTTACAGAGGAAGGCCGTAAAGCCGGTAAATACGTACTCGATAAGATGCGGTTGGTTCGTGGCCCGATTCACATTGCTGAGATCCAGGGGACGCTCAATTCCGCACCTGCCATTGACCGGAAGAAAGGCTTCGAAGAGATGATTCTAAGAAATCCGGAGATGAACATTGTCGCTTCCGATACGGGAGATTTCACACGCGAGTCTGGAAAGGCCATTATGACCCGATACTTGCAGAAATACGGCAAAGACATACAGGTGCTGTATTCTCACAATGATGATATGGCATTTGGGGCCATTGAGGCAATCGAGGAGGCTGGCCTAAAACCTGGCGAAGATATCGTGATCGTATCTGTCGATGGTGGAAGGGAAGCTTTTCAAACTATGCTTTTAGGGAAACTCAACTGTACGGTGGAATGTAATCCGCTGTTAGGGCCACAGCTTATTCAGGCCGCGAAGGAGGTAATGGCAGGTCATACTCTGCCCAAACGGATTGTGACCCGCGAGAGTGTATTTACGAAGGGGACAGCCGCACGGGAAATTGAAAACCGAAAGTATTAGAACCCTTCAAGCTGACAGCATCATAAAGAGAGTCTTAAACGGCCTTGGTCCTGAGTTCCCCGGGATTAAAGGCCGTTTAATTTTGCCGGCAGAACCATATGAGTTAGCGGGTACCATCGTAAAAAAACGCAACTTTTCCAAGAAGAAATTACATCGTTACTCAGTTAGCTGAGTGCTACAATATCCGTAAAGAAAAGGATCTTTAAGGATGATTGTGTTAGTGATCATAGTACTTGAATTTTGAGAGGAGGTATAGCAGCACCCCCTGCCGCTTAACTAGCGGCCATTAGTTTTGTAATGCTCTTGTGTGTCTTGACGGTATATTTCGCCCCGGTTTACTACTTTTCAACTATACACTGGCTTTCTTGTTCTTGAGCCAACTCTTCTGTTGATAGTTCCAACAAACGTTTATTTTACAGGTTAGTCATCTTCTCTCTATTCAACAATAGCTTAAGCGGGAGAAATTATAGATTTCATTTCGGTAGGATCCAGGTCTGGGATTCTTATTGAAGCGGCCGCCTACGGTCTAAACGCCTTGAAGGGCAACAAAGTCTAAATTATCGCGATCGGGCAGGAATGGGAGGAGTTCAAATCCATGCATAAAAGACTATGTTCAATTGTATTGGTGTTTGCATTAGTAATTAGTATTCTGCCAATCACATCCGCGTATGCTGACGTCAACACCGCCAAGAACCCCTTTATATGGGCGGATGTACCAGATGTGGATGTGATCAGGGTGAAGGATACCTATTACATGACCAGCACAACCATGCATATGAACCCTGGTGTTCCTATTATGAAGTCTAAGGATCTTGTGAATTGGGAGATCGTCAATTATGTATATGACAGACTTGCGGAGACCGACAAGCAGACGCTTTCAAATGGGCAAAACATATATGGGCAAGGCTCCTGGGCCAGCAGTATTAGATACCATAACGGCAAGTATTATGTGGTGTTTGCCTCCAATGATATTGGCAAAACGTATATCTTTCAAACTACCGACATAGAAAAGGGCCCATGGGAAAAGTATGAGCTTGCGGGCGGCGTTTATCATGATATGTCATTGCTGTTCGACGATGACGGACGTGTATACCTGGTTTACGGCGGCGGAGCTATCAAGGTTATTGAGCTAACTTCAGATGCGACGGCCATCAAAGCAGGCGGAATGAACAAAACGATCATTCAAAATGCAAGCGCTCCCGGCGGCTCCGGCGGCCTCGGAGCTGAGGGCTCACACATCCATAAAATAAATGGCAAGTATTATATCTTCAATATCTCCTGGCCCGCGGGAGGCATTCGAACAGAATTGGTACACCGGGCTGATGCGATTGATGGCCCTTATGAAGGGAAGATTGCTTTAAAGTCAGGCAGCAATTCAAACAGCGCCGGGGTAGCGCAAGGGGGGATCGTTCAGGCTTCGGGCGGTCAATGGTACGGTATGCTGTTCCAGGATTACGGGGCCGTGGGACGCATTCCCTACATTATACCAGTGACCTGGAGTCAGGATGGTTGGCCTGTATTCGGAGACGTCAATGATACAGGGATCGCCGCTGAGCTTTCCAAATCGTGGGTCTCATCAGACAATTTCGATCAACGGGCTGAGAGATCCAGGGCGTATCATGCAGAGAATGCAAGCGGGGAAGCGGTCTACAATGGCTCCAATCTCGGATTGGTATGGCAGTGGAACCATAATCCAGACAATAGATTCTGGTCCCTGACCGATCGACCAGGGTATTTAAGACTCACTACCGGAAGAACGAGCACCAGTATTCTTGATGCCAGAAATACGCTGACACAGCGGACCTTCGGCCCGGAAAGCTCGGGAATAACCGCAATAGATATCAGTCATATGAAGGACGGGGATTATGCCGGAATTGCCGCATTCCAGAAGAACTACGGATTTGTCGGGGTTAAAATGTCTGGCACAGCGAAATCTGTTGTTATGGTGAATGGCAGCTCAGGCTCGGCAGTGGAAGCAGCAAGCGTCCCTGTGAATCAGAACATCATCTACCTAAAAACTGAGCTGGATTACAAGAATAGGACGGATAAGGCTAAGTTCTATTACAGCCTTGACGGAGAACACTGGGCATCTATAGGAAACACCCTTCAGTTGTCCTACACATTGCCGCATTTCATGGGGTACCGTTTTGCCTTATTCAATTTTGCAACGAAGACAACCGGAGGTTATGTTGACTTCGATTACTTCAAGCTGGATGACAAGTTGACCGGATCTAATTTTGATACGAATTTAAAGAGCCTTCAGGTAGACGGTAAACAAGTGAACGGGTTCAGTCCAAATACGTATACCTATTCCCTTGATGTTCCTGCCGGATCGGCTCCACCGAAAGTGACAGCGGTTCCAAATGATCCTGGGGCGGATATTTCGATAACCCAAGCGGCGTCAGTACCAGGAAAAGCTACAGTAACTGTAAGCAGAGACGGCTTACAAACGGTCATTTATACGATTAATTTTGTTACATCTGCCGCAGTGGCCATTGAGGCGGAGACCGCGGCAGAGAACTCAGATCGTGCCTATGTACGTGGAACCGCGAACGGCCATGTATGGTCGCTGGTTGACGGCGAGACTACGAAAGCGATGCAGTTCCTGCCGGACGACGGGATTGCCGTTACCCCAAATACCGATCCGGCCAGCCTTGCCGCCGGCTCCAGTCTGAATTACAAAATCAACGTTAAGACCCCAGGAGCTTATAACGTTTGGGTCCTGGCCAAGAGCCATAGTTACCAAACGGACTCCTTGCACCTGGGATTGGATAATCAGTATCAATTCACGTCCAACGGGATTGAGGGCGTCAGCGGCGGCCAGTTCAGATGGGTCAACCTCAGCAATGGCGGTCCGGCTGTGCCTGGGGGCGCGCCGCTGAACATGACGGCTGGCGAGCATGAACTAAACTTCTGGGGAAGAGAATCCGGACTTATCATAGACCGGATCTATCTAACCACCAGCAGCTCCACGGCAGATCCCGTCTGGCCATCCGCTGAGCCTAAAGGACCTGCAGCGGTGCTCTCCGCAGACAGCCTTGTGCAGCCTGGAAGCAGCTTTACGGTGGATGTCAGCTTGAACAATTTGGAACAAAGTGTGTATGCCCAGGATCTGACCTTGTCTTATGATTCCAACGTATTTGACTATGTGAGCGCGGCAGGTTCGGACAGCAATATCCAGATCGTCAAGGAGGACAAAGAAGCGGCCGGGAAGGTAAGGCTGTTCACGGCGAATATTGGAGGGGTGTCGGGAGCCAGCACGCCGGTATTGAAGCTGACCTTCAAGGTCAAAGCTGGGGTGAGTAATACGACCGGAACGATTGCAGTCACCGGGGCGAAGCTGGGTGTAGCTCCGGAGGGAACCGTCATCCAGGCGGCGGTAGACAGCAAAAGCATAGCGGTAGGCGATCAGGGGCAGCCGGGTGTAGA
Organism: Paenibacillus sp. J22TS3; assembly: GCF_018403205.1. Taxonomy (NCBI): domain Bacteria; kingdom Bacillati; phylum Bacillota; class Bacilli; order Caryophanales; family Paenibacillaceae; genus Paenibacillus; species Paenibacillus sp. J22TS3. Next base: position 972,352 of record NZ_BOSF01000001.1, on the reverse strand, counting down.
CAAGGCAGCGCTGACAGCCGCAATTACGAATGCACAGAGCCTGTATGATGCAGCAGTGGTGGGCACCTTGCCAGGTCAGTATCCGCAGAAAGCCAAGGATGCCTTGGGTGATGCCATAAGTGCAGCCAAAGCGGTCCAAGGCAAAGGAAGCGCGACGCAGTCTGAAGTGGACAGTGCCACAGCAGGATTAGGCAGTGCGGTAAATACCTTCAAGGCCGCAGTAATTAAGGAGATGTCTGCAGACCTGAACAAGGATGGCAGCATCAATGTAGGCGACCTTGCGATTGTGGCGTACCACTATGGCAAGAATTCTACTGGCGCAGACTGGGCAGCAGCAAAGATTGCAGATATGAACAGCGATAAAAAGATTGATATTACGGATCTTGCGTATGTTGCCTCCAAGATCCTTGAATAAGTGAACAATTCGTTCGCTTGCGAAGATGCTACTAGTTCGTCCATGAGCTGCGTAACAAGCTGAGTTCAGGGAAGAGCCCTATCCCGCTAACGGATAGGGCTTGCTAAGAAATTATATATCGTGGTCTGCAAACGAAGGAATGATTAGATCAGCTAACCCGGCTTATAAGGAGAAGGATTATGATGAGAAAAGGAAAAATGTTGGTTGTAACCTGTCTAATTGCGCTGATCCTGACTGCCTGGACTCCTGGTTCCGGCTATGCGGAAGAGAAGACGGGCTTCACGCTGACTGAGAATAAAGGAAGCGCTTCCCCAGGTCAGAACCTGGAAGTTACAGTGAATGGCAACAACTTGAAGGACCTGTTTGCCTATGAAGCTGTGATTACATTCGATCCAGATATTGTTGAGCTGGATAAGGCGGAAACGAAATTGAAGGGTTTTTTTATACCCCCAAAGGTGGAGAAGGGAAAGATGACTATAGCATTTACAAAAATAGGAAAAGAGAAAGGGGAGTCTGGAAATACCGCTCTAAGCACCATTTCCTTCAAGGGAGTAGCTCAGGGCAACGCTAATATTAAGCTGGTATCCGTGAAGGCGCTGGATCCGAAGTTGACGTCAACTGTCTACAATTATAAACCTACTTTCGACGATCTTCCAGGCTATGAATGGGCCCAAATGGAGATAGAAGCCCTTGCTTCATCGGGAATCATCAAGGGTGCGTCAGAGACTACCTTTAGTCCGGGAGCTAACGTCAGCAGGGCGGATTTTACTAGCTTGTTGGTCAGGGCATTAAAGCTTGATGCAGAAGTAGACGGCAATTTCAATGATGTGGGGCCTTCTGACTACTATTACAAGGAGGTAGGAATAGCCAAAAAGCTGGGCATCGCCCAGGGCAAAGGTAATAACCAGTTCGAGCCTAAGAAAAGCATATCCAGACAGGATATGATGGTGGTCGCGGCGCGAGCCATGAAGATCGCTGGAAAAGCGCTGGATGAGTCAGACTCCGATTTAAGCCGCTTCAGTGATGCTAGTGAAGTAGCAGCTTATGCAGTGAACCCATTGGCTCAGCTGATCAAGAAAGAGATCATTCTTGGCTACAACGGAAAGATCAATCCTAAAGATACCGCGGTAAGAGCTCAAGCCGCAGTTATTATCTATAGGCTTTTGAACAAGTAGAGTCATAAGTGAGGTCTTTGCCGGATGAGTAGTGAAGGGTGGCGGTCTTTCTCAATTGGAATCAAGTTCTACTATTAATTATTCATGAAAGGTGGCGATTGTTCAGTGAAGAAGTGGAAAAAACTATTAATGATTTCAATGACGATGGCTTTAACTCTAGCTTGTGCATTCACACCGGGTCCGATTACAAATAGGGCAGAGGCTGCAGCAGCTGAGCTCACTCCAGCACTAGCTAAAACGCCTGGGAAAGGCAATCCGCTGTTTACGCAGAAGTTTGGCGCCGACCCCTATGCAATGGTCTATAATGGCAGAGTTTATGTGTACATGACAAATGATATATTTGAGTACAATGCCGACGGGTCAATTAAAGACAACGGATATAGTAAGATCAATAAAATTACGGTGGTTTCGTCCGATGATATGGTGAACTGGACAGACCACGGAGAAATACCTGTAGCCGGACCAAATGGCGCAGCGAAATGGGCAAACAATTCCTGGGCGCCGGCAGCTGCACATAAAACTGTAAATGGCAAGGAGAAGTTCTTCCTTTATTTTGCGGATAGCGCAAGCGGCATTGGCGTGCTTACGGCGGACAGCCCGATCGGACCGTTCACAGATCCGATTGGAAAAGCTCTCGTTAGCAGAAATACTCCAGGGGTAGCCGATGTTACGTGGCTGTTTGATCCTGCTGTGCTGATTGATGATGACGGAAGCGGCTATTTATATTTTGGCGGCGGTGTTCCGGCAGGGAAGGACGCTGATCCGGGTACAGCGCGTGTGGCAAAGCTTGGGGCAGATATGACTAGTCTGGATCTGGCCGCTAGTGGCGGAAAGGCTAAACCTATCAATCCACCATTCCTGTTCGAGGACTCAGGGATCAACAAATATAACGGGAAATACTATTACTCCTATTGTACGAACTTCTCCGGTCAGCATCCGGCTGACATACCTACTGGAACGATTGCCTACATGGTAAGCGACAATCCCATGGGTCCCTTCACCTATGTCAAGACCATCCTGCCCAACCCTGCTGCTTTCTTCGGCGTAGGAGGTAACAACCACCATGCCATGTTCGAGTTCAACGGGGAATGGTACATGACATACCACGCCCAGACCTTGGCAAAAGCAATGGCAGAGAGTGGGGCTGTTCCACAATTGAAAGGGCAGCCGCATGGATACCGTAACGCACACATCAACAAGGTAAGCTTTGATGCAAAAGGAGTTATTCAGGATATTACTGGTGATTACGCAGGTATTCCGCAATTGAAGAATTTTAATCCTTATACAAGGGTTGAGGCTGAAACCATAGGCTGGAGCGGAGGAATCAGCACGGAAAGCAGTACTGAGCCGGGAGCTATGGTAAGCAGCATAAATCTGAATGTCAGCAGCATCAATAATGGAGACTGGACAGCCGTATCCAAAGTTGATTTTGGCGATAAAGGCGCTGGAACGTTTAAAGCTAATGTGGCAAGCGGTTCAAGCGGCGGAACCATAGAACTGCGTCTTGACCGTGCTGACGGCACATTGATTGGGACACTTCCGATTTCAGGCACGGGCGGAGACAATAGCTGGAAGACAAAAACTACAATTATCTCCGGTGCTGCGGGAGTCCATGATCTATACATGGTGTACAGAGGAGCATCAACTGGTAATCTCTTTAAGGTGGATTATTGGCAGTTCGAACCTAAGAGTGCCGCTCAAGAACTCACAGCAATCAATGCATCCATCGATAAACAAAAGATTGATATCGTGGGTGGAACAAACACCGCCAACATCAAGGTTACGGCTATTTATGCCGATGGAACAAGCAAGGATGTTACGGATCAAGCCGTTGCAACACCTGCACAAAGCGGTATCGTAAGTGTGAAGAACGGAGTAGTAACCGGTGTCGGATATGGCACTACAAGTATCGAGATCAGCTATGGCGGAAAAACAGATACAGTTCATCTTCAGGTAAAAGACTTGAATAGTGAACTGACGGTGAAGAAGCTCACCGTAGACTCGCCTTCAGTTGCCCTGGATACTGGAAAAACGGCAGCATTTAAAGTTACAGCGGAGTTTGTTGACGGACATACCGAAGATGTAACCAAAACAGCAACCTACAGCAATTCGAATCCGAATGTTGCAGAAGTATTGAACGGCACAATCACCGCAAAAGCCAGTGGAACAACCAATGTAACGGTAAGTTATAAGGGAGGCTCTGGTGACGCGGTAACTACGCAAATCAGTGTAATTGTTAATGCCCCTGTCTTTGTGGCCATTGAGGCGGAGACCGCGGCAGAGAACTCAGACGGTGCCTATGTATCTGGAAACGCGAACGGTCATGTATGGTCGCTGGTTGACGGCGAGACTACGAAAGCGATGCAATTCCTGCCGGACGACGGGATTGCCGTTACCCCAAATACCGATCCGGCCAGCCTTGCCGCCGGTTCCAGTCTGAATTACAAAATCAACGTTAAAACTCCAGGAGCTTATAACGTTTGGGTCCTGGCCAAGAGCCATAGCTTCCAAACGGACTCCTTGCACCTGGGATTGGATAAACAGTATCAATTCACGTCCAACGGGATTGAGGGCGTCAGCGGCGGCCAGTTCAGATGGGTCAACCTCAGCAATGGCGGTCCGGCTGTGCCTGGAGGCGCGCCGCTCAACATGACGGCTGGCGAGCATGAATTGAACATCTGGGGAAGAGAATCCGGACTTATCATAGACCGGATCTATCTAACCACCAGCAGCTCCACGACAGATCCTGTCTGGCCATCCACTGAGCCTAAAGGACCCGCAGCGGTGCTTTCCGCAGACAGCCTTGTGCAGCCTGGAAGCAGCTTTACGGTGGATGTCAGCTTGAACAACCTGGAAGAAAGTGTGTACGCCCAGGATCTGACCTTGTCTTATGATTCCAACGTATTTGACTATGTGAGCGCGGCAGGTTCGGACAGCAATATCCAGATCGTCAAGGAGGACAAAGAAGCGGCCGGGAAGGTAAGGCTGTTCACGGCGAATATTGGAGGGGTGTCGGGAGCCAGCACGCCGGTATTGAAGCTGACCTTCAAGGTTAAGGCTGGTGTGAGTAATACGACCGGAACGATTGCGGTCACCGGGGCGAAGCTGGGTGTAGCTCCGGAGGGAACCGTCATTCAGGCGGCGGTAGACAGCAAGAGCATAGCGGTAGGCGATCAGGGGCAGCCGGGTGTAGACAAGGCAGCGCTGACAGCCGCGATTACGAATGCACAGAGCCTGTATGATGCAGCAGTGGTGGGCACCTTGCCAGGTCAGTATCCGCAGAAAGCCAAAGATGCCTTCGGTGATGCCATAAGTGCAGCCAAAGCGGTCCAAGGCAAAGGAAGCGCGACGCAGTCTGAAGTGGACAGTGCGACGGCAGCGCTGGGCACTGCGGTAGATGCCTTCAAGGCAGCGGTAATTAAGGAAGTGTCCGCAGACCTGAACAAGGATGGAAAAGTCAATGTTGGGGATCTTGCGATCGTAGCTTACCACTATGGCAAAGATTCCACTGGCGCAGACTGGGCAACCGCAAAGATCGCGGATATGAACGGTGATAACAAGATTGATATCACGGATCTCGCGTATGTTGCCTCCAAAATACTTGAATAAGTAATTAAATAAGTTGAATTTAAGAATTACTTATGGGCAAGAGTGTGAAATGATTCCGGAGAAGCGGAGCGTTCGCCTACAAGCTTTCTGAAAGAAAGCTGCATCGGAAGCATAAGCTTTGTGATTAGACTTCTACCTATAAAAATTCAATTAAGAAGTTTGAGAACAACAGCGATCGTAGGAACATTTCATACGGCTGACTAGCATGTAAGTTATTAGTTCAACTTATATAGCAGCATGAACAACTGAACTCTAATTATGCCCTATCCCGAGATACAGCAGTCCATCATTGGGATAGGGCATATTAAGTTGAATATTTCAGATCTCTAGCTTTCCTAAAATAGATGCAATCCTTAATTGCTTTGTGACACAAGCTTATTCGGATTTTGCTTGATATTTTATAAAGAGGGAGAAATGTAAATGAAACTGTTAAAAGGTATAACCAGAGCAATGAGGAGGACAGCACCTCATATCATATCCTTAACATTGGTTTCCACGGCTGTGTCCGGTTTTTCCGTTTTCGCAATTCCGGCATATGCAGCAGCGTTGGATGTTTCAAAGCAACTGGATTTAAAGTTTGAAAATAATATTACGGATTCCTCCAATAACGGGATTCAAGGGAGATTAAATGGCATCGCAAAATATGTGGACGGGAAGGTTGGTAAAGCTCTACAACTTAACGGAACGGATAATTATATTGATTTAGGGACGTCTTCGGCATTACAGCCGCAGAATCTGACTGTGTCTTTCTGGGTGAAGCCCGATGCTACGTTACAAGGCGAGCATATGATTATGTGGAACAAGCCAAATGGTAACTGGATGGGAGAAGGATGGTATTTAAGCATCCTGAGTGATACCGTTCCATTGAAGCTTTCCACAGGATCTGGCGTACAGGAATCGTATGTTACTGGGGATCGGAGCAAATTCTTCCCAGTAGGGGAATGGACTCATATCGCAGTCACCTATGACAATGCAACAAAAAATGTGGTCATTTACCGTAACGGTTTCGCTCAAAAGGTTTCCTATAATAAACAAGGTGGAAGCATTGCGGGAAATAGTACGGATCATAAGTATTTAGGCTTTAACTCACCCTTATATGGCGGAGCCTATTCTAAGCTGAACCTGGATGAATTCAAGATTTACAGTATTGCTGCGACAGATGAAGCTGTCCGGGATGTCTATAAATCGGAAGGTGGCGTAATTGACGAGAAGGTCATTGCACAGCAAGACAAAGATGCGATTGTACTGCCAGAGACAACAAGAGGAAATCTGACTTTCCCGACGCAAGGTATAAATGGAAGCACAATCTCGTGGAGTACTTCAAATCCAAATGTGATTTCAAACACAGGAGTGGTTACAGATCCAGGGGCCGATACTCCGGTAACAGTACGAGCCTCTATCACTTACGGCTCAGTAACTTTAACCAAAGAATTTTCTGTGGTTGTAAAAACGAATAAATATTCAGGTGATTTTTCAAAAATCAAAAATTTTGACTTGGAGCAGGTAGAGGTTACAGACCCTTATTATGTTAATGCTCTCAATAAAGATGTTGATTATTTATTAAAACTTGATCCGGATCGTCTTTTGTCCGGGTTCAGAACGGTAGCTGGTCTCCCTAAGAAAGCTGAGCTTTACAACGGTTGGGAAGGCAGTTGGAGCTACCTTAGAGGACATACATTGGGGCATTACATGACAGCGCTGTCACAGGCATATAAACAAACTAAAGACAATCAAGCGCTGAACTCGCAGATCAAAAGCAAAATAGATTACATCATCAGTGAATTGAAAGCATGCCAGAATGCAAGCAGAAATGATTATATCTTTGCAACACCGGAAACTCATTTTGATGTAATTGAAGGGAAGATTGAAGGTCAAAGCTGGGTACCTTGGTACACGATGCACAAAATTGTGGCAGGGCTATTGGATATTTATAAATACGAAGGAAATGGAGACGCCTTGCAGATTGCGAGTAAGCTCGGAGATTGGACATACAACAGAACTCAAACATGGGATGATGCCACGCATACAAGAGTATTGAATGTAGAATATGGCGGTATAAATGACGCCTTGTATGAACTGTATAAATACACCAACAATGCGAATCATTTAACGGCAGCCCATATGTTTGATGAAGATTCCCTGTTTACTCCCATTGTTAAGGGTCAAGACATACTGGCAAATAAGCATGCAAACACACAAATTCCTAAGTTAATTGGCGCATTGAACCGGTACCGGACGTTAGGTGAAGCGGAGTCGTTCTATTTAAAAGCAGCGGAGAATTTTTGGGAGATGGTGGTCAACGACCATACCTATATTACAGGTGGGAACAGCGAGAATGAGCAATTTAGAGAGCCAGGGCAGTTGGATAATTACAGGAACAACATAAACGATGAAACGTGTAATTCCTACAACATGTTAAAGCTCACCAGAGAGCTGTTCAGACTTACCGGAGATATTAAATACGCCAATTATTATGAGAAAGCTTTGCAAAATGAGATCTTGGCCTCTATTAATCCGGAAACCGGTATGAGTACGTATTTTAAGCCGATGGGTACAGGGTATTTCAAAGTATTCTCCACATTCTTCGATAGTTTCTGGTGTGATACTGGAAGTGGTATGGAGAGCTTTAGTAAGCTCGATGACAGTATCTATTTCCACACCGATCAAGACCTCTTTGTCAACATGTACTTGAGCTCAACCGTGAACTGGACCGAAAAGGGCCTTCGATTAACACAGCAAACAGATATCCCTGAAAGGGATAAAGCCAAGTTTACCCTTAACGCGGCACCTTCCGAGGCCGTTAATATTAAATTCAGATCACCGGAGTGGGTTGCACAAGGGCAGAAAGTAGCTGTGACGATAAACGGGGAAGCATTGAATGTAAGAGAAGCTAACGGATATATAGACATAAATCGAGTATGGAAGACTGGCGATGTTGTTGAATTGACGATCCCTTTGGAAGTACAGGTATCAACCCTTAAGGATAATCCCGAAGCGGCAGCATTTAGTTATGGTCCGCTTGTTCTAAGCGCAGGCCTTGGAACAGAGCAAATGGTCGCGATTCCGCATCTTGCTTCACAGAAAGCAAACTTGCCTTCGGGCATTACCTATAAGGATTATATCCTTATAAAAGATGGTAATGTGAAGGACTGGATCAATAATGTCAAAAACAATTTGGTTAAGACGGAAGGAAAGCTCGAATTCACGCTGCGGAAAACGGATGAAGATCATCATTTGAAGTTTACGCCATATTACTCCTTGTACAAGGAAAGATACGGGATTTACTTCTATTTATCTGCATTGGATTCTCCGAATTTCCAGAAAAATATTCTAGGTAGAAAGACTGCGGCTAAAAAGGCGATTGCCAAGATCGACGAAGTGCAAATCACGAATGACCAGCACGAATTGGCTCATAACCTCCAAGGAAATACGGGAGGAGGCTCCTATGGCGGGGAACAGTATCGTCAAGCTTGGAGTGGGTCAGCGGGAGGCGCTTGGCTAAGTTATGACATGGCAGTTAATCCTTCCGTTACTAACTTTATTTCCACTAGATACTATAGCGGTGATAAAGGAAGAGCTTTTAACGTATATGTTGACGGTAACCTAATTAAGGAAGAAACGATAGCAGCTAAAACCCCTGATCAATTTTATGATGTAAGGTATGAAATTCCGGCAAAATTGATAGAGGGAAAATCAAAAGTAACTGTAAAATTCGCCAATAGGGGCGCGGGTTACGTTGGCAGACTTTTCGGAACGGTTTCCATTTTGAAAGACTATAATAATGACCCGAATCTTAAGAGTGTTACTGTAGGCGGGGCGTCCGCAACACTAAAGGATAATAAGTATTCAATTTCTCTTCCTCAAGATTCTACGGAAGCTTTAGTTAAATTCACTCCTGAGAACGCGAATGCTCTCGTATATGTTGATAACATCTTAATTGATGATTCAGTAGAAAGAAAAGTAGCTTTACAATCTGACACGACTACTTTGAACGTTAGAGTGGTAGCCGAAGATGGAGTAACTGGGAAAGCATATACCGTAAGTATCAACAAGCAAGCACAAGGAGCCGCAGCTGCGCTGTCAGCAGACAGCCGTGTGAAGCCAGGAAGCAGCTTTAACGTGGCAGTTAGCCTGAACAATCTGGAACAACGTGTGTATGCTCAGGATCTTACCTTGTCTTATGATTCAAAATTATTTGAATATGTGAGTGCGGCAGGTGCGAACAAGAACATTCAGGTTGTGACCGAGGACAAAGCGGCTGCCGGAAAAGTTAGACTGATCGGCGCCAATATCGGAGGGGCATCCGGAGCCAGTACGCCGATTCTAAATCTAACCTTCAAGGCTAAGGCCGATGTACGGAATACGACCGGAACGATTGCGGTTACCGAGGCGAAGCTGGGCGTGGCTCCGGAGGGAACCCTCATTCAGGCGGCAGTTGGCAGTAAGAGCATAACGGTAGGCGATGGTGATGAGCAGCCAGTTGTAGACAAGACAGCGCTGACGGCTGCGATTACGAATGCACAGAGCCTGTATGATGCAGCAGTGGTGGGCACATTGCCAGGTCAGTATCCGCAGCAAGCCAAGGATGCCCTTGGTGATGCCATCAAAGCGGCGAAAGCTGTTAAAGACAATCAAAGCGCGGCGCAGTCTGAGGTGGATAGTGCCGCAGCAGCATTGGGCAATGCGGTAGATACCTTCAAGTCAGCGGTGATTAAGGCCGGGTCTGCGGATCTGAACAAGGATGGACGCATCAATGTTGGCGACCTTGCGATTGTAGCTTACTATTTCGGCAAGAATTCCGCCAGCGCAGACTGGGCAGCTGCGAAGATTGCGGATATGAACGGCGATAACAAGATTGATATCACGGATCTTGCGTATATTGCATCTCAAATTACGGATTAAACCTATCAAATGTGAAGCTGTGGACGGGGATTCTTCATCCTCCGTCCACAGCCCCTACAAAATGTATTGATAAATTTTTACGGGGAGGGGATTGGTTAATGAAAAAGGTCTTAAGTTTCTTAATTTTGATCTTTACTTTATCGGCGATATTTTCATCTGTATCCTTCGCAGACGATGATCCAATAGAGGTGACAGGGGTAACCCTTTCGCTCAGCCTTGAGGAAGGTTCAACCGCAATACTGACCGCAGCAATCACCCCCGCACATGCAGCTAACAAGGAAGTAACCTTCTCATCAAGCAATACAAGTGTGGCCACGGTCACTGGCGCAACTTATGATTCTGTATCCGGTACAACAAGTGTGACCGTGAATGCGATAGCGGCAGGAAGTGCAGTTATTACCGCGACATCAGCAGATGGTGGCAAGACAGCGGTAACCAATGTGACGGTTGTGTCCAAGGCGCCAGCAATTGTACTTTCCGCAGACAGCCGTGTGAAGCCTGGAAGCAGCTTTAAGGTGGGAGTTGGTCTGAACAAGCTGTCACAAAGTGTGTATGCCCAGGACATTACTCTGACCTATGATTCGAACCTATTTGAATATGTGAGTGCGGCTGGTGCGAACAACAACATTCAGCTCGTGACAGAGGACAAGGCGACTGCGGGAAAAGTTAGACTCATTACCGCTAATATTGGAGGGATAACCGGAGCCAGCGCTCAAGTACTGGATCTAACCTTCAAGGTAAAGGCGGATGTACAAAATACGACCGGAACGATTGCGGTTACCGAGGCCAAGCTCGGTGTGGCTCCTGAGGGAACCGTCATTCAGGCTGCACTTGACAGCAAGAGCATAGCGGTAGGCGATCAGGAGCAGCCGGGCGTAGACAAGACAGCGTTGACAGCCGCGATTACGAACGCACAGAGCTTGTATGATGCAGCAGTGGTTGGCACATTGCCAGGTCAATATCCGAAGGAAGCCAAGGATGCACTCGGAGCCGCCATCCAAGCAGCAGCAGCTGTAAAAGACAACCAAAGCGCGACGCAGTCCGAAGTGGACAGTGCCATAGCAGGATTAGGCAGTGCGGTAAATACCTTCAAGGCCGCAGTAATTAAGGAGATGTCTGCAGACCTGAACAAGGATGGCAGCATCAATGTAGGCGACCTTGCGATTGTGGCGTACCACTATGGCAAGAATTCTACTGGCACAGACTGGGCAGCAGCAAAGATTGCAGATATGAACAGCGATAAAAAGATTGATATTACGGATCTTGCGTATATTGCATCTAAGATTCTTGAATAAGTGAGCTGCTAGTCCGTTTTGAATATACGTGCTGCTTTAGTTGGTTAAAAGTGAACATTAGTTTAGCCCTGTCCCGATAAGAGGGATAGGGCTTTTGCATTTATTTGTTCATCTGTTGAAATGTATAGGTAACATCCTGTGATTTTCCAATAAATAATAAGTTATCGATTAATATAATATTAGCTGACATACACGCATTTTTTATTGATCCAATGCAGACTTTTACCATAATCACCCTAGCAAGGCCCTGAATTTATAGATCATCATCTGGAAAAATATGTTGACACGAAATCGCTTACAATTTATAGTGATTTGTAAGCTTAACGATAAGCTAATACATCGTCATAAAGGGAGGGAGTTCATGAACAGAAGCAGGAAGTTTTATCTCTTTCAATAATCAACACAACGCACCCCACGCTTTTACTGCGCCATGCGGCAGGCCCAATCCTCATTTTTTTTACAGTCTTCTCTTGATCCCATTCTTGCTGACTAACATGTTAAGACATGATTAAATCAAGCATTCTAACACAACCAAACCTAAGACGTAACTGGATCTGTTTCCATGACTAAATTACGGAGGTTAATGTTAATGAAAAGAATGTTATCGTGCTTAATCATACTTGCTCTATTTATTAGTTTGATACCGCTTACAAGTGCTGAGGCAGCGTCGAATGTGAATATTGCCCTTAACAAAGCTGCTGCGGCAAGCTCAACTGAAGATTCATCCAAAACACCTGCGATGGCTTTTGACGGGAACTCTTCAACCCGGTGGTCCTCGAGTTATTCCGATCAGCAGTGGATTAGCGTTGATCTAGGTACAATAACAAAGATAAGTGGCGTGAAGCTGAACTGGGAGGTGGCTTATGCGAAATCCTATGAGATTCAGACTTCAAGCGATAACAGCAATTGGACTACTGTGTATTCCACAACAACAGGTCAGGGGGGAATTGACGAAATCTCTTTTGCAACTAACAGTGCAAGATATGTAAGAATGTATGGCATACAAAGAGCGACGAATTACGGTTTTTCCCTTTGGGATTTTGAAGTGTACGCTGCTGATGGAAATCCAACCAATCCGGGGCAGACGGATATTGTATCCGGCGGAATTTACAAGCTGACTGCCTCCCACAGCGGCAAGAACCTTGAGGTTGCTGGCGGTTCAACTGCAGACGGAGCCCAAGTGCAGCAATGGTCCGATAACGGGCGAGCCCAGCAGCAATGGAAGGTGGTTGACGTTGGCGGCGGATATTACAAGCTGCTCGCTCAATCCAGCGGCAAAGCGCTCGATGTAGAGGGAGCATACACGCATGATGGAGCCAAAGTCCAACAGTGGACAGATAACGGACAACCGAATCAAAAGTGGAAAATCACGGATGTAGGCGGCGGATATTATAAGCTGATCTCCCAGTCCAGCGGCAAAGCACTCGATGTGGCCGGAGGCTCCACAGCGGATGGAGCGAGTGTGCAGCAATGGACCGATAACGGGAACAGTCAGCAGAAATGGAAGTTCACCAAAGTTACAGCGACACCCCCTGATACCATTGCACCTTCAGCACCAGCTAACCTAACAAGCCCATCTAAGACGGACACAACCGTAACCCTGGCATGGACAGCATCCACGGACAATGTCGGCGTAACAGGTTATGACATCTACAGAGGAACTACAGTTGCAGGATCAAGCACAACAACAAGTTATACGGTAACAGGCCTGTCTCCAGGCACCGCCTACAGCTTCACTGTAAAAGCGAAGGATGCAGCAGGCAACGTGTCCGCAGCAAGCAGCGCCTTAAGTGTAACGACTGCTCCAGCTTCAACTCATGCGGGATTCTATATTAATGGAACCACGCTCTATGATGCCAATGGAAATCCTTTTGTGATGAGAGGGATCAACCACGCTTACACTTGGTATAAAGGCCAGGAGTCCGTTGCGATACCTGCCATTGCCAAGACAGGCGCGAATACAGTTAGAATTGTTCTCTCAGATGGCCAGCAGTGGACCAAGGACAGTTTGTCCGCAATTCAGAGCCTGATCACCCTGTGTGAACAAAATAAACTGGTAGCCGTTCTTGAGGTGCATGACGGAACAGGCTCTGACAGTGCTGCTGTGTTAAATAAAATCGCGGATTACTGGATTGAAATGAAAAATGCATTAATCGGGAAAGAGAAAACCGTGATCCTCAACATCGCGAATGAATGGTACGGAACCTGGAGCGGAGCCGATTGGGCCAACGGTTACATATCGGTTATTCCCAAGCTGCGGAATGCCGGTATTAAGAACACAATCATGGTTGACGGTGCAGGATGGGGGCAGTATCCTCAATCCATTTTTGACTATGGGACCCAGGTGTTTAATGCCGATCCTCTGAAAAATACGATGTTCTCTATCCACATGTATGAATATGCTGGCGGAAATGCTGCAACTGTGAAAAGCAACATCGACAATGTTCTGAACAAAAACTTGGCCCTTGTGATCGGTGAATTTGGCATTAAACATACAAGTGGGGATGTTGATGAGGCTACCATCATGAGCTACAGCCAGCAAAAGGGAGTAGGTTATCTCGGGTGGTCCTGGAAAGGAAACGGCCCCGGCCTGGAATACCTGGATATGTCCAACGACTGGGCCGGAACCAGCTATACGGAGCAAGGGAACGCGATTATTAACGGTCCAAACGGAATCAAAGCGACGTCTAAGATCAGCACCGTGTTTAACGGAACTTCCGATAGTCAGGCCCCAACAGCCCCAACAAACCTTACGGGCACATCACCGACCTACTCTACGGTCAGCTGACATGGGCCAAATCGACAGACAACGTGGGAGTGGTTGGCTATAACGTGTACAAGGACGGGGCATTAATCGATATCAGCCAGACAGCAAGTTATACAGTAACCGGCTTGAAGGCCAGTACTAGTTATGCGTTTACTGTAAAAGCTATTGATGCTGCAGGAAATGTCTCCTCTCCCAGCAATGCGGTAAGCATTACAACAAAGGACAGCAATGACGTTACGCCTCCAACGGCGCCAATGGGTCTGACTGCGGTGGCAGCCATCACAACTGCTCAACTTGCATGGTCTGTCTCGACAGATAATGTAGGTGTGGCGGGCTATTATGTATATAACAATGGCGAAAAAATCGGTTCAAGCACAACGACAAGCTACACAGCTGCAGGCTTGAAGGGCAGGACATCTTATACATTCATGGTAAAAGCTTTTGACGATGCGGGGAATGTATCGGATGCGAGCAACGAGGTTACGGTTACCACAGGCGATCCAGGTCATCCTCAGGAGATTGACCCGGGTATCATAGATAATTATTCTACCTGGTATGTTGGCCTCAATGGTGCCGACAAGCCTGCAAATCCAACCATAGCTTCCCTTTCCCCGCTTAGCAATGGTGGGTTAAATATGACCTTTGACCTTAAAGCGGAGAATTATCCAGCTTTCCAGGTAGACCCGGATCAGGCTGAGAATTGGAGTGCGTATACAAACATGAACCTCATTGTAACGAATCCAAATACCACTGAAGTTCAGCTGCAGCCGATTGTTAAAGATAGGGATTGGAAATGGGTTGAACTGGGCCAATACATTAAAATACCACAAAACAACCATGATGGCGACAGTTCCTTTATCGGGCTTGCAGAATAAGAATGTAAACCGGATTATTCTGAGGGTTCAAAGCGGGAACGGCATGGCGGGTAGTATTCAGCTGCATACTCTCAGTTTTGATTTAGCGGGCGATGCTTATGCTTCTACTATTGCGGAGATGAACCGTCCCAAATCAGCCAGCTATTTCCCATGGGACTTTGAAGAGTCGTCGTTTGCTGGAAATATCTCAAAAGGCCTGAACGGGGATACAATTTATGTTAATTATGCATCTACTCTTAGCAGCACGGTATCTGCCGGTGTAGGTACAGAAACCAAGCCAGGCCTTGGGATTGGAGATGACTGGTCGAAGTATGCCAGCGTCTCGTCTACCCTAACGAATACCGGCAGTTCACCCGTCCGTGTATCGCTGGTATTAAGAGTAGGCGTCGGCTGGCTTTGGGAGGAAACAGGGGGACAGACCGGGGTTGATCCTTCGGTTGAAAGAGTAATCAGCCCTGGGGAGTCGGTTGATGTTGTGTATCCTCTGAATTCCCCAATATGGAAATCCGCAAAGACAGATTGGGTGAATAAAGCGGTTATATCTGATCTGACTAACATCAGAGGCATCCTGTTCAAGGTATACGCCGGTGAGGGTCAAGCTGTATCTGCGGGTAAGCTGAATATAACGAATTTTCAGTTGAATTTTTAGAAAATTAAGCTAACTAAATTTGCATCTGTTTACCCCGGGGCTGTCCCATTAGACGGCCCCCTTTCTTTGTTTTTCACATCTATGGGTTAGCGGGCAACGACAATCTATACGGGAATAGATCAATTGTTAGTTTATTTATAATTCTTTAACCTCATCCCCCGGATGAGGCTGGTTCTTTTTTTGATTACTAGTGAACTAGGACACTCAACGTCCAAAAAGCAAAGAGAGCAGCTGCTTGGGATATTAGCAATTAAGCTGCTAGAGTTCTTACCTGCGTTTGCTAAAATTAACCGGTTGAAATAACTGGTTTAGAATCGGTTCAGAGGATGGAGATAGAATAGAGATAAAATCGACATAATACGACTTTTACTTTGAATACATTGAAAAAACATAAAAAAATGTCGATATATGTTGTAAGATTATATCTTTTTTTAAAAGATGGGTGTTTTTGTAAATTTGAGCATGGTTTTTAATCATCAATTACACATCAGGAGGTACGACAGTTGAAAATATACTCACTGAAATGGGCAGTTGTCCTTGTTTCACTTCAGACGATGCTAGGGGCTACTGCCTATGCTGATGCGTCTGCTAACACCACTTTTTCAGATATCTCAAAGGTAACAAGTGATAAAAAAGCTGCAATACAAGAAGCTGTGAGCCGGGGGCTGTTATCGGGAGACCCCCAGGGGACTTTTCGTCCTGCAGCATCGTTAACTCGACAAGAACTCGCCGTGTTACTGGTAAGAGCCTTAAAGCTGGAGCCCAGCTCGGATCATTCGATGTTTAAAGATGTGAAAGATAATCAATTTGCTGCACCGTATATCGAAGCCGCACAAAAAGCGGGCCTTCTGTCTGGGGATGGAGCTGGAAACTTCCGTCCGAATGAGCCGGTTACCAGGGAAGAACTGGCCGCTGTGTTTGTTCGTGCGGTTGGAGGCACGGATGCGAAGAGTGAATCTATTATCAATCCCAAGGATCAGTCCTTAGTAAGTAATTGGGCGGCGGAATCTGTTAAAGCTGCTCTTCGTTTAGGGTTGATTGATAATAAAGATAGTAAGGTCAACCCGCAAGGATTAGTCAAAAGGGAAGATATTGCGGCTTATCTTCTGGATATTTTTAATACCCAAGAGCAGACCGCAGTAATTGATAACGTCGATAGAGATATCGTGACCATAAATCAGGTTCCATATCTTATTGACGGGCAGCTGAAGGCTTTCATTGGCAATTCCAATAAAGAGGCACTAGTCGGAGCCAAACTGAAGTTTAACTCGCGCAACCGCCGTGTGGATGGCTTGAAGGAACTCGAGATTGTTCGGGAAGATGTTGTTCTGGATACGAATGGCCTAACTGAAGCCAGTGTACTTAAGATTTCTGGCGACAATGTCCAAATTAAAGGGGATATTAAGGGACAGCTTGATCTTGAGGAAGGCGCTTCAAATATTCAGTTATCAGGTAACGTAAATCATCTTACGGTGAACTCTAGCAAGGGAATTTCCATCAAAGGAAATGGTTCAATTAAAGAGCTTAAAGTTGGCAGCTCAAACGCCAAATTAATATTAAATCCTGCTTTGAAGATCGATGTAGTTCAGCTGCCTAAGGACACAACGGCCGCACAAGTTATTCAAAATTACAATGAAGTACGTCAACAGATCGGGCAGGTACAGGATGTGAATGGGAACGGGGTAACAGAAAAGCCTCCTGCAGCGTCTATCCCCAATACAACTGAAGTAGGCCCAACGCCAGAAGCCCCGAAGATTAATCATGACCCTAGTGTTATCTCAAAGATAGACGATGTTTTGTTTACATCAGCGGATCAAAGCAAAACAATAAATTTGTCAAATATTTTTACTGATTCTGATGGAGATACTTTATCTTTTACAGCAGTTTCTTCGGATAGCGGTATTGTTCGTGTTACTACTACGAAAAAGCTCAACGGGGACGAGTTGAACTTATTCTCCGTTAACTCGGGAACGGCTGTAGTTACAGTAACGGCAAATGATGGACATGGTCACGCTAAGGCAGTTACGTTTTCTGTTACGGTTCAATCTGCACCTCCGTCCTCCTCTAACCACGATCCCGTGGTGAAGAACGACCTGGCCGCGGTCACTGCTGAGGTCACGGACGGAGTGAAGAAGATCAGCTTGGCGGATGTATTCCAGGACGAAGATGGAGATGCACTGACCTACACCGCAGAATCGTCGGCAACCAGCGTGGCCACGGTAACGGTAAATGGCAGCGAGCTGACTCTCACACCAGTGAATGCGGGTACGGCAACTATTAAAGTTACAGCAGATGACGGAAAGGGCGGAACACAGAGCACCTCGTTCAAAGTGACGTATACCTCGGCACCACTCAATCACGATCCCGTAGTGAAGAATGACCTGGCCGCGGTCACTGCTGAGGTCACGGACGGAGTGAAGAAGATCAGCTTGGCGGATGTATTCCAGGACGAAGATGGAGATGCACTGACCTACACCGCAGAATCGTCGGCAACTGGCGTGGCCACGGTAACGGTAAATGGCAGCGAGCTGACTCTCACACCAGTGAATGCGGGTACAGCAACTATTAAAGTTACAGCAGATGACGGGAAGGGCGGTAAGGTAAGCTCAAGTTTTACACTTACCCTGACTCCGGCTCCTCTTGTTAACCACCAGCCTATTGTTAGCAATACGATCAGTGATGTTGGTACTGAGGCAGGCGCCCAAGATACGACCATCGGACTTTCCTCCACTTTTAGCGATGAGGATCAGGATGTACTTACCTATTCTGCAATTTCATCAGACACAGGCGTAGCTACAGTTTCTGTTACAGCTGACCAGTTGAGCATTACACCGCTTGTAGCGGGAAGCACTACAGTCACGGTTACAGCGAGTGATGGCCATGGGGGAAGCGTTCAAACCAACTTCAAGGTCACGGTGCAGGAGAAAAAAGGGATCTTCTTCTCCGAGCTAGTCTGGGGGCAAAGTGAGGCGAATTTACAAATCATAGAGATCTATAATCCCACTTCCGAGACCATAGATGCCTCCAAAATTAGAATTGAGCGCAGCGACGGCGGTGAACCGATTGTTATTAGTCCTCAGTCTGGAGCTTATGTTCCGGGGGGAGCAACCTTCACGATTGGGGAAACCATGTACTTTGGCGACGTAGACGTCCATGTTGATTACTACACAGATATGGGCTTCTATAACGATGATTCGAACCCCGTTACACTTTCACTCTACTATGACGGTCAATTGGTAGATACTGCAGTATACACGCCTCATACGAGCAAGACTAGAATCTCTAATCTTACCCACGGGAACGCCGGCCAATATGAGGCAACGGAGTGGACTGATGAAGGAACGGATTATACGGACGGTCTAAATTCCTATAATGGGGTCGAATGAATAAATAGAATAGAGGGAACGCCATGAATTCAAAAACAAACAAATGGCTGGCTGCATTAGCTATAGCCGCTCTTGTAGCCCCGACGGCTTTGCAGCCGATTGCACAGGCAGCCAGTGGTTCATCTAGCAGAGCGGCCGGGGCGAACTTGCCATTTAATGACATCAGCAGTCTGGCTGCAGAGCAGAGAACAAGCATCCTGCAGGCCGTTGAAGCCGGGCTTCTGCATGGCGACCCTGCAGGATCGTATCGCCCGACGGATTTGCTAACCCGCCAGGAGATGGCCGTCCTGTTGACCCAGGCCCTTCATCTTCCCAATTCCAAAGCGGCTAAAAGCAGCTTTTCGGATGTGAATGCAAAGAGTTGGTCCAGTCCATATATTGAAGCGGTTCATCGCGCGGGACTCATGAATGGAGACGGCAGCCTTAAATTCAGACCTAAAGCTGCAGTGACCAGAGAGGAGGCAGCGGTACTGCTCATGCGGGCCGCGGGGCTAACTGTTACAGCGGAAGCCACCGAATCTGCTAAGCTCACCGACTGGAACCGTGTCAGTTCATGGGCCCGGCCTTACGTAAATCTAGCCTTACAATCAGGTTCTATGGCTGCGGAGCAGAACGTATTCAAGCCCGGATCTCCCGTTAAGCGCCAAGATATCGCCCGTTTTTTGATGGCTACCTTTTTTCCGGAGAACCATTTGGCCCAGCTCCAGAAAGTGGAGGACGGCAAGGTCTTGATTAACGGAATTGAATACAGACTTGCGGATTCAGTAAAAGGAATTTTGCAAGTCTCTAACCAGGATGTACTGAAGGGAGCCGAAATCCAATTCGAGGCATCGAAGGGCACAGTTCAATCAATCTCCAAACTTGTGATTCATGCGAGCGGACGAGCCCCGTCAGGACAAGCCTCTGAATTCAGCGGTAATCTGGTGTTAGAGGGACATGATGCGGTGGTGAATGGAGACCTGATTATTGACGGCGATTATATTTCTGTTCGTAACCTGAACGTTAAGAGGGATCTGACAATTACGAAAAATCTGGGGCATGATTTCTATGCCACCAAGCTGACGGTCCTGGGGAAGACATCTATTCAGGGCGGCGACCAAAACACCGTACTGTTTGACGGATCTGAGCTGAGCAATGTAGAGGTTTCTAAACAGGATGTGCATGTGGTTACTCAAGGCAGTTCGAACGTTGCTAACATGACATTGACTTCAAACGCTACGATAGAAAATGATTCATCCTCTGCGCTGAAGCAGGTGAGCATCCTTAGCGGTGCTCAGCAAGTCAAATTACAGGGGAATATTCAGCAATTATCAGTCAACAGTGATCAGCCCTTGACTCTTACAGGACAAGCCTCTATTAATACTATGGTTGTAAATAATGCTGCTCCTATCACCTTGGGAGTGTCCGGTACCGTTTCTAACCTGCAAGTAAACAATCCTTCTGCAAATATCAGCGTAAGCTCATCTAGTCAGATTGTGAATACTTCATTAGCACAAGGTGTTTCCTCGGCAACTGTGACGGGCAGTCCAAGTGCATCTGGTACAACATCGGGTGCATCGGGTGCATCCCAAGGCTCGTCAACACCAGTTGTGACGAACACGGCACCTGTTCTAAAAACGAAGTACGGTGATCAAGCGATGACAACAGGCGAGCCAGAACTGCTGGTCGATCTGCTGGGACATTTCGTAGATGCAGAGCAATCCGTACTTAAATATACGGCGGTATCTTCAAGTTCAAGCATTTGTTCTGTGAGATTAGAAGGGACAGACCTATATATAAAAGCGGCCGGCAAAGGAACGGCTACGATTACGATAGCAGCGGATGATCAGGCTGGGAAAAAGGCGGGAACAAGCTTCAAGGTCCGCGTCAATGAGCCCCCAGTGTCGTCAGGCATTCCTGCTCAGACGAAACAGTTAGGGAGCGGCGACCTCACTTTATCTTTAGGAGCATTTTTCACGGATTCTGAGAATGATCCATTGACTTATGAAGCTGCTATTAATGATCCATCCATTGCCACATTTACCCTGGTTGGTGATCAATTGGTCATCACTCCGGTTAAGACAGGACAAGCCCAAGTTACAGTCAAGGCATCTGATGGACGGGGAGGCATTACGAATCAGCCGTTTCAATTGGAGGTAACGTCTGCCGCTAACAGAGACCCGGTAGTTAATCAGAAGCCGGTTAACCAGCTCATTACTGTAGGCGATGCCGACTACACCCTTGACCTGTCACAGGTATTCCTTGATCCGGATGGCGATCCCGTCAATATTACAGCGGAATCCTCGAACGCTTCTGTTGCGACTGTATCGGTTAACGGGAACCAAGCTGTGGTTCATGCTCTTTCATCAGGAACAGCTAAAATCATTTTGAAAGGATCGGATGGTGGAGGAAACGAGGCTTTGACTGATTTTGATATAACGGTCAACGAACCTCCGGCCTCTGTAGTTATCCCTAATCAGACCAAAGAAATAAACACAGGCGATATCCAATTATCCTTAAATCAATATTTCTCAGATCCCGACAGCGATACCTTAACTTATAGTGTGCAGGAAATTTCTGACCCGAATGTTATGAAGGCAACTGTTAATGGCGACGTCCTTACTCTTACACCGTTCATGATCGGCAGTACTTCGGTATCTGTCAAAGCTGCAGATGGCCGGGGAGGGGAAACTGTAGTAAGCTTCCAGGCCGTTGTTACGAATCAAGCTGAGCAGAATCAGAATCCAGTAGAGAATCAGCCGGCCGACAAGACGCTTACAGTAAGCGATCCGGTTTATTCTCTTGATCTTGGCTCCGTGTTTACGGACCCTGACGGAGACCCACTAACTTATGAGGCATCCTCTTCGGATTCTTTGGTTGCCGCAGCAGAAGTGGATGGAGTTCAATTAAAGATTCAGGCTCTGAAGGCCGGAACAGCAACCATTGGTGTTAAGGCTGTGGATGGTCACGGAGGGGAAGCTTCAACTTCCTTCAAAATAAACGTTCAATCGGCAGGTCCATCCACTCCTTCCTCCAATCATCCGCCAGAGGTTCAGGCGTCAATTTATGAACAAGTGCTGACTGTTGGGGTTACTAACCCAAGAACATATGATTTAACTCAATTGTTCAGCGACGCTGACGGGGATGCCATGACCTTTACTGCTGCTGCAGAATCAGGCAGTGTGGTGAACGCAGCGGTTCATGGCGGAATGCTGGACCTTACCCCAGGTACCCAAGCGGGAAGCACCAAGGTAACGATTACAGCGGATGACGGAAATGGTGGAACAGCCGCTTATGATTTTCGAGTAACGAATGCTCCTCTTGCGACTAATGGAATTGTTCAAATCCGAACGAAGCAGGGGGTCAACGATCCAATTACTTATGACTTGTCAACGGTGTTTCCGGGGGAAACCTCATTTAAAGTCTATTCGGGTACGGCAGACTCTACATTTGTGGGACCTATTCCGCTTAACGGCACGGTGTGGACCTGGAACGGCGATTCTCTTCAATACTATTGGGTAATCGGGGCGAACGGTACTGCCGCTGTATTCCAAGTGACCGCAAGCCCTCAAGGACCAGAAGAGCTGTATTTCTCACAGTATATGTCCTTGGATAAAACCCGTACGGCTATAGAGCTTTTCTACAATCCGGTAGGAGACACTTCTAAGCCTATAGAAAATGCGGGATACTCTCTTGAGGTTCATCAGTATAATATATCTACAGGTACACCTAAAGTTTGGTCCCAGCCTATTGACAAGTTTTATAAGGGGATGCCTTTTATATTTATTGATCCTGTTTTCTATGGCTTTTTTGATCTCGTTAACGTAGCCTATTACAACGTAGAGCTTGGGACAGATCCGCGGGGCTTGGCCCAGACGAGCACCAATGTAACTACAGGTTATGTCCTTAAGAAGAATGGCGTAACTATTGATGTGCTGGGAGATCCGGATGGCAAAACCCAGTTTATGCCCAATGACGGAACTATTATTCGTAAATCAGGCATAAGAACCGGATCTTCGTCTTACAGCCTTGCGGGAGAGTGGAATTCTTTCCCTAAAGGCACGATCCAGTATTTTGGCCGCCATACGCCATAATTCAGAGAAGGCGAAGAGATTGCCAAAGAAGAAGTCAGCAAGCGGGTGAAGAATCCAGATGAGACAGCTGTAAGGGTTTCAAACGCCTTTTAGAAGATGCTTTACCTCCCGGCAAAGTGGGAAGTAAGGCATCTTTTTTTATACCGCATGCAATAAAATCTAATTTTAAATTTCGGACTTGGAGGCAGACGAAGAGAGGAATAGGGTGCCGCGCCAATTGTAGAGGAATTTATCCCCGATTGTGATATATTCCCCCTTATATCTAGTTCCCACATTCTTGATAATGATAGATAAGAAAGCGGTTTCATAGTGGTAAGGGCAGCCGTTAATTCATTTATTCCTACGCCTGCATTAAATACAATTTCAAAGGGAGGTGGTGCCGGATATCTGTCTAGTGCAGATATAACTTGTTACTGGTTCATATAGCTTCTATATAAAAGGAGGAGAATTACGAGAATGCATGTCAACCGCATAACTACGCGCAAGTCATGGATGACGGTCATGATGGGTGTGCTGATCCTGTCGCTGGTTCAATTTGCGGGTGTGGGTGCTCCGAAAGCGGAGGCCGCTGTGGCCGGCAAGACCATGGTGGGTTACTGGCACAATTTTTTGAATGGCGCAGGCTTTATCAAGCTGCGGGATGTGTCGCCTAAGTTCGATGTGATCAATGTGTCTTTTGCCGAGCCAACTTCTGGTGTTACGAACGGAACGATTGGATTCACACCGTACAATTATACGGATGCCGACTTCAAGGCGGACGTGGCATATCTGCAGAGTCAGGGGAAAAAGGTCATTATCTCAATCGGGGGAGCCGAGGGACAGGTTCAGCTTCCTAACACAGCAGCCCGGGATAATTTCGTGAATTCCGTAACCGCAATTATTGAAAAATACGGCTTCGACGGACTCGACGTGGACTTTGAAGGACACTCCCTGTTCCTGGACTCGGGAGACAGTGATTTTAAGAACCCGACAACTCCGGTTATTGTGAATCTGATCTCGGCTCTGCGTACGATCAATAACCATTTTGGTTCGGACAAATTCTACCTGACCATGGCGCCGGAGACCTTCTTCGTGCAGCTGGGTTATTCCTTCTACGGCGGCAGCTGCCTGAGCTGTGATAGCCGTGCGGGCTCTTATCTTCCGGTCATCTATGCGACCCGCGATATCCTCGATTGGCTGCAGGTGCAGAATTATAACTCCGGTCCAATTACCGGACTTGATGACCAGTATCACAACATGGGAACAGCTGACTTTCACGTGGCAATGGCGGATATGCTGCTGACCGGCTTCCCAGTTGCCAAGAATCCGAACCGTGTTTTCCCGGCCCTGCGCCCGGATCAGGTGCTGCTTGGACTACCGGCAAATGCGAATGCGGGCGGAGGTTTCACTTCTGTTGATGAGGTGCAAAAAGCACTGGACGCCCTGACGAAAGGCATCCAGCTTCCAAGCTATAAGACCCGCGGCAGCACGACCGGCTACCCGGGCTTCCGTGGTGTAATGACCTGGTCCATTAACTGGGACAAGTTCAACAACTTCGAATTCTCCAACGCGCACCGTGCATATTTGGATAATATGACCCCCCCGGTGCAGGACACGGAGCCGCCAACCGCTCCAACTAACGTAGCGGCTGTCTCCAAAACCTCAACGAGTGTCAACTTGAGTTGGACTGCTTCCACAGATAATGTGGGCGTTACCGGCTACACCGTCAGCTACGGTAATCAGTCGGTGAACGTTACGGGCACAAGCGTCTCCATAACTGGGCTTACCCCGGATACTTCCTATGTCTTCACCGTAAAGGCGAAGGATGCGAAGGGCAACCAATCCGCGGCTAGCACGCCGCTTACCGTAAAGACAGATGCGGCCAACCCTGGCGGCGATCAGACTGCGCCGTCCGCTCCGGGCAATGTACAGGTAACGGCGAAATCCACAACCAGCGTTACCTTAAGTTGGACTGCTTCCACGGATAATGTCGGAGTTACCGGGTACACCGTCAGCTATGGTAATCAATCGCTGAATGTGGTCAGCACAACCGCAGTAATTAGCGGGCTTACACCAGCTACCAGCTACCAGTTCACCGTGACCGCCAAGGATGCTGCGGGGAATGTATCCGCAGGTTCCGGTATCAGTGTGACCACGGATGCCCAGAGCGGTGCCGGGGCCTGGGCACCAAACGTTAGCTACAAGACCGGGGATGAAGTAACGTACAACGGCAAAACATACGTTTGCCGCCAGTCGCATACTTCCCTGGTTGGCTGGGAACCGGCCAATGTGCCAGCGCTGTGGCAGCTGAAGTAATTTGGATTTTCTAAGTATAGATACCTGTGTACTGAACAAGCAATAATCTCTTTCATTCTAATAATCACCTCACGCCGAATCGTCAGGTTCGTCGGGGGTGGTTTTTGTTTTGGCTGAAGTGGGGTGAGGATTTCTTAGAATTTCGACAAAAAACACCCATTTTCAAAATGATTGGGTTGAACGATAATAATAAAGCTGCTCTTTTAAATACTACTACTAAATTCAGTTCTTAGAAGCGCTGTCAGCAAGAAGAACCGGATATTTATCGACGCAATATAAATCAGTTTGTGGGTCTATAAAAGGGAGATGTAAAGTTATGAATAAACTTTCTCAAAATCATTTTAAGGATGCTCTCGGGGGCGGAGTATCATTGAAAAAAATAGTCGTCAGTGTGGTTGGTCTCATAGTTTTTTCGGTGGTTATATTATTATTTTTTTTGGTATTGCCCTGGTTACTCTTATTTGTCGGAATTAATTCTTTACCTAATCCGCCTCAACCTGCGATCAAATATGGGGAATTTCCATTTCGTTTGGAATACGAAATTAATGGGCAGCGAAAGGTTATTCAAGATACTTTAATATGTGAATATGATGGTGTTGGTTCTGATGAAGGTCGTGGGAAATTTCGCAAATGGAAAGAGAAATTAGCAAGCGGGAAAGAAGAGATAACACTAATACAACCGAGTGACTCAACGGAGGTATCCTTTTTCCCTGGAAGTGCGGAATATTACATGGGTGATTCTGATCCTAGTAATTCTGATTCTAGTAATGGAAGGAATGATAGCAGTTTTCCTGATGCAATATATAAAACAATAGAGGGTAAAATCACTACTAGTGGACTAGTAACCGAAGAGAAGCTGTTTGAGGAATACAGCATAAAACTGATAAAATGGGACGCAAGCCCGCCAATTAAGAATAATTTCGTTCCATAAAGTTATAGAAAGCAAGAAAAGTTCATGGATACATATGTTGATTGCAACCCTCATAAACGATAAATTCTCTATGGAACCACATGGAGTGTTACAACTCTAGGTGGTTTTTTTGATTGGAATTGATTGTGCCCTTAAGGAATTTCGGCCGCTGTTAATTTTTAGAGATATTTAGTTGCCCGCTAAACAAAACCTAGAGCTAAGGAACTTAAATATATCAAGGAAGGACGAAGGTTTATGAATATCAGGAAATACCTTCCCGAAAACAAACATGATTTTGAATCAGTAAATGTACTCAAAACGCTCGATAAAGATGAATTAAAAGAAATATTGCCTGAGCTTTTTGAATGGCTACAAGATGGAAATTGGCCAATCTCTCATTCAATTGAAAATATTTTACTCAGATTTGATGAGGAGCTAATACCTCATATTCACAAAGTGCTTCAAACAAATGATGGGCAATGGAAGTATTTTTTACTAGAAGGATTAGTAAATAGGTTACCTAATAGTATTTTGATCCAACTTAGAGAAGATTTAATTCGGATAATAAATGATCCAACAAAAGATGAAGAACTTGAAGAACTGGGAAACACAGCAGCTAATTTACTAAATAAAATAAGAGATTAAGCGAGAGTGTAGTTTGTAAAGGAGACCCTTTAATAATGAAACTAGGTAAAGTAATTCAACAAGTACTTTCTGAACCGCTTCAAAAGAGAGGATTTGAGTATCACAAAGAACCGGATGAGTGGCTTTATATTCGAAATTGTGAATATTACAAAGAGTATATAGCTATTGATAAAAGCAATTGGAACAAGAATGCTATTAGAACTTCTTACTATAATGGTAGCGATAGCATCAGCGATTTTTGGTTGATTGGAGACCGTTTAAAGGAATGGCACTTCTACGAGGACGAGAAAACGCTAAGAGATACTCTGAATCTAATTTTGGACATCACTATTAATCAGGCTCTTCCTTGGTTCGAGATGAACAGACCTGAAGACCGGAGAGGTTCTAAGCTTAGCGAACTGCTGAGTGAAGAGATGATAAAGCAATCTAAGGAGTTTATTGAGAAGAACGAGTTGAATGTGGCCGTTCCAGAATCATTGGTTAAGCTGGAAAAGCTGCTTTTGGAAGATTCTAGTCAGGAAAGTCTTCTTAAATCTGCTTATTTTTTTGGTGAGGTATTAATTCATCATTTAAATGGGGAATGGGGGAAGGATGAGAATGGACTGCCAATTATAAAATGTATAGGAGGCAAAGAGGACTTTTATAAAGAACCATTTGATATTGTTGAGAGCTACCTGGAATATCCAAAGTTTAATTCGGTGTATAATCACTTTAAAGCACTTCAAGATACAGTTAGTAGATTGAAATAGTGAGGTAAACCTATCTAAAGTACAACGGTTTAATTTTTAGGATTTGAATAGTGTTTCTATTAGAATGTTGCTTACAACCTTTCTTATGATATATTTCTCAAAGGGAAATAAGCTGTTAACCTCATAGTCAGTCTGCGGAAGACCCGGCCAAGACTCAATATTCTTGGACCGGGTCTTTTGTTAAGTAGGTTTCAATAATGAATTTGTTTATTTCTATTTTTTGAGAAACTTGGATAGACTTGTTCCAAGCAGTGCTAATTTCACTTGTGCTATCGGGCAATCTCAGCTGTGCTGATTTTATAGATGGTGAGAGGGAAAGACAGCGGCTAGAGCAGTATAGTTCGTTTGGATTCAGCAGTATATATAAAAGAAGTCCCGAATTTAGGTTCGGGACTTAATTGAGTTATTCGATATAGACATCTATAAGTGATTCAAATATTGCCTTAAGACATCTACTCATCCCAACCATTTGCCCGCCAAATGCATAACCGCAGCAACTCCAAGCAAGACAAATGCATGGACTGAGAATAAAGTAATTTCATTCAGCTTGAACTGAACGAAGAAGAAGATGGCCAAGGCAAGACCAATGGTGGTGCCTATGAGAATTCTTTTTCTATAATATGCGGCTTTCGATTGGGACTTGTTGTTATTCTCCATCTCCGTCAGCCGGAATGCATGCTTCCCAATGAGTATGACAATGATCCAGGCTGCAGATAAGAAAACGATGACGGACAATACGAATCCCAGGCTGATCGGAATATTAAAATCAACCTCTGTAAGAGAAAACCCGCTGCGTACCCACGAAACTAGAAATCCGGAAAAAATAAGCTGGATAAACAAAAGAACCGCGATGCAGCTAAAAATAATAGCAATCGATTCCCTTACTTTGTCCATAAGGGTTTTAGAGGCGGCGTTGGCAATAATCTCGTCACAGAACACTTTGTAATCCATTCCGATTACAGATGATATGTCCTCACCGCGTTCCTGGGCATCCAAGATCATGTGCAGCAAATCCTGCCGGATGTGTTCAACCTGCCGATCGGGAATGCGGCTTACACGCAGGTAAACGATCATATCAGTTAATATCTTTTTGTTCGTACTGGTCAATTTATGGTCCAGCTCATTATTGCTTTTTCTCAGCTTGGTGATACTTGGAGCTATCATGAGACAGTCCCTCCTTTGGATTGAATAATTGATGAATTGCATGCTCAAGTAGTATCCATCTCTCCCAAAAGGCTTCCAGCTCACGCAAACCAGCTTCGGTCAAATTAAAATATTTTCGCCTAGGACCTTGAGAAGACTGCTTGTAATTGGCAGTAATGAACCCATTCTTCTCAAGACGCATCAGGAGCGGATAGATCGTTCCTTCCGAAATATTGGGGAACCCATGCTCGGTAAGCTTCTCTGATATTTCGTAACCATACGTTTCGCGGATGCTAATCACTTTAAGGATACATCCTTCAAGTGTTCCCTTTAACAATTGTGATTTGTCGTTCAGTCCTGTCACCTACTTTGCAATGCATAATAGTGTAGCTATATTGTATTGCAAGGTAGTTAGGTTTGTCAAACAGTACCAAATAAAATATTGTAAGCTGGTTCAGCCCGCGTCCTTTCTTTTTCTATCAACTCACCCCCATCTATGGTATATTTTTCATAGGGAAATAAGCCGTAACTTCATAGTTAGTCTGCGCAAGACCCGGCCTAAGACTCCATATTCTTGGTCCGGGTTTTTTTGTTACATATATATCTGGAAGTAACTCGATAGACCCGCTGTAGAGAGGGGTTCAGAGCATAGGGTAAGCAATCAATACAGCTGAAGTATGGCCCTGTCGGTCTCTCTTGTATGGACTGGTCGATTATAGAATTTTATACCTTTCTTTCCCTGGAAAGACATAATACGATGGATGTATATACAGTAAACGTCTCTAAAAAAGGCGGTTTAATGAAGTTTTTAGGTTTGTAACTTTTGTGTCATATTTAGATGAAATTTGTCGATTAATATAGTAGTATGATCCGGTTGAGATTAGAGAGGGACTGTTTAAATGAAGATAGGATTCAAGAGGTTAATGATTGTATACATACTGGTAATGGGGTTCCTGCTCATTTTTTTGAACGGCATCTACTACTATACAATGAAGGATGCCCTGCTGGATGGGCAGAAGCAAAGCATAGAGAATATGACGTCCCACATTAAATCTTCGCTCGAAATTACCCAACGGGGAGAAATGCTGTTCGAAGAGGCCTTGGCTGAGCGGCTGCGGGTTGCAGCCATCGCTGCACAGAACATGCTGCCTCCTAGGCTTGAAGACGTGACAACAGAGCAGCTGCAGAAGGTTAGAGACAAGGTAGGGATAGAGAATTTGACCTTGTTCAAGCATTTAAAGGAAGAGAACAATTTTATTGCCGCCAAGTCCAGTGATCCGAAGGAAGTGGGGATGACCACGGAGAAATGGGGCAAAGGGAAATGGAACCAGGTATTTAAGGAATTGATGGAGAAGCATAATGCGACCCCGATCAAGAACTTTGGGGAGAATTTACCCAACTTCTGGGCAGGGCCATTTGACACCTCGACTTCTGATCCGAAGAGAATCAGCAAGTGGGGGTACTATAACGACGGGACCACAGATTATTTGATTGACCCCTACATTTCGGAAAATATTATTAACCGGTTCCGCGACAAAGCAGGCGTAGAGTCCAACATTGAGGAGCAGGAGCGGAGCAATCCCCTGATTCTGGAAATCGGCATTCTGAATGACAAAGTCCTCCAGGGCGAGTGGAAAGCGCCGAACAAGGCTAATCCGGAGTGGCATTCAGAGCGCAAGCTTCTGTACGGTAAATACAACTACAGCACCAAGGATGATTTGGCTATGGCCAAGGTGGCCTTCTCCAGGATGGAGAAGGTGCATCAGGTAATGGAGGTCAACGGCCGTTCTGTGTTAAAAACGTATTCGCCCATCAGCCTCCAGGACAATGTGAATAAAGGGTTTGACCGGATGCTCATCATTGTGTCCTCCGATATGGATAAGCTGACCGCGGACCTGACCCGGAAGGAACTGAGGATATCCATCGTTGCATTGATCATCCTGATTATAGGTGGACTGATGATTATGGCGGTAGGCAGGTACCTCAAGAATCACACCAAGGTCGTTGACGATGTTCAGAGCATGTACCTCCGCAACATTGACAGCCTGTTCAAGACGGTTAAGGAGTACCGTCATGACTTTATCAATCATATCTTTGCGCTGAGCGGATTGGCCAAGATCAAGAAGTATGATGAGTTGGAAGCTTATCTGCGCAGTCTGACCCATATTAATAAATCGCTGAACGACATTGTGGATATCCGGATTCCAGCCTTTAACGGTCTGATCCAGGCGAAATCGGCGCAGGCTCTGGAGCGTTCGATCAACCTGGAATATCACTTTGAAGGCTTTGATCAGCTGAACCTGGATATTCTGAAAATTACCGATCTGGTCCGCATTACGGGCAATCTGATCGACAACGCCTTTGATGCGCTGCAGGAGACGGCTGAGGACAACCGTAAAGTCGCGATTCTGGCCCAGGTAGAACAGAGGACCCTGACTATACAGGTACTCAACAACGGTGAACCGATTCCTGATGAGCTGAAGGCGAGGATTTTCGAACGCGGGTTCTCCACGAAACCGAAATCCAGCAACAGCGGACTGGGCCTTGCTATCGTCAAGAAATTGGTTGAAGGCTACAACGGACGGATTCAAGTAGAGAGCTGCAGCGAGACAACCTGCTTCAAGGTGGAGATTCCGCTTAATCCGAAGGAGCTTATACAAGGTACAGGTTAGACATATACAATAGATTAGTTAGAAGCCCGGGAGTTGATCCCGGGCTTTTTACCTTATCCGGCAAGTATGGCAGAACCGTCCAGGCCTGCTTTTTTATTTCTTTTACTTTAAGGGGAGAAAGGGCGCTTGAGATATGTTCAAATTAAAGATATCAGGTACAGATTATAGAAAAATATTCCGGGTGGTTATCCAGCGAGGGCTTAAGGAGTACAATGGATGTGCGGTTTGAATCCGCTTTCGCCGGGAAGCCCGCCGCTCACGGGTGCTGACTGTTGTCTACCCGATATTATACATGGAGGCCCAGCATGAGATTCGGCATGATGTACAGGTCCTATTTCAAGAACAACATGTTTATGAGGATGTTCTTGTTCTTTTCAATTATTGTCGTTCTTACGATTATAGCTTTGTCTTACTTTATTTTTCAGTCTATCTCCCAATCGACCATTCAGCGGGAATTGGATGTTCAGAAGACGGCCATGGAAAGCGTTGACCGCTATATCCATGGGCGGTACCAATCGGTTCAAGATCTTGTTAGGAACATGTACACCAATGAGGCTTTATCTGCGAATGTGTCCTTCTTCATTAATCACGCCTATTTCGAGTATGTCCAGTACAGAATGGATCAGTTCTATGGGGACAGCAATGATTACTCGACAGATGTGCTGAAGTATTTCGAGAACTGGATTGACCAGAATCCGGATATCCGCAATTTGATGCTGTACAGTGCGAACCGCCAGTACCTGTCCAATCTCAACCAGTACAAGCAGTTCCGGCAGCTGTCGGCCAATCAGGCCCATTCTTATATCCCGGATGTCATGGCCCTGGAGAGCAAGAATATCTCTTCCCCGAATGCGTGGGTTCGACGGGCAATTGATCAGTGGGACCCCTCCCTCTATGCCATTCGTGTACCTATTAACAACAAGCGGTCCTATAAAAATGACGGCCAGCTGTTGGTATATCTGGATTCCACCAGCATAGCCAGCGCTCTCTCGAATTACCAGAACAGCCTGAAGGGTGAGATTGTGGTTCTGTCAGCCAACGGGGACGTACTGTTTGATTCCAAAGGGCGTTATTACGGTAAGAAATACCCTTATGAGAGTGAGACGAAGGCCGTCTTCGACAACACCAGCCCAGGCAACGCCGGCTCGGGAATGTTCCGATCGAACCAGAACATGTATGTGAACAAGCTGGTGTCCGCTGATGAGGGCTATATGATTATCGGGGCAGCGCCGCGCGAGGAAATAGCCGAGGCTTACTTGGGAATCCGTAATACGATCATCACCATCTCTGCAATCTGTATCCTGATCGCGGTCGTCTTCCCGGCGCTTTTTGTGGTTAACTTTGCCAAACGTACAAACCGGATTGTGAAATTCACCCGGAAAGTAAGGAACGGCGACTTTGCGGCTCGTATTCACGACCAGAGGGACGATGAGCTAGGGCAGATCTCCCGAAGCTTCAATGCGATGCTGGACGAGCTTAATCAATATATTGAGCGGGTGTACAAGGCCGAAATCAAGCAGAAGGAGACCGAACTGGTTGCTCTTCAGGCACGAATTAATCCACATTTTCTGTACAATACGCTTGAGGTGATCCGGATGCGGGCGGTATCCCAGGGGGCTAAGGATGTGGGCGACATGATCTATAGCCTGTCTGTTCTGTTCAAGAGTCTGGTCCAGCAGAAAAAGATTTACACACTGAAGGATGAGCTAGAAGCATGCCGGCTCTATCTGGAGCTGTTCCGGATCCGATATAAGGATAAGTTCAACTACGAGATCCATCTTCCGGCGGAGCTCAGCCATCTTACGGTTATGAAGCTGTCGCTTCAGCCGATTGTTGAGAATTATATCGTTCATGGACTTAGGACTGACCGGAAGGACAATCTGCTGACAATGGAGGTTACGATGCAAGAAAATATGCTCAAGGTAAAGGTAACCGACAATGGCAAGGGGATTACACCTGAGCGGATGAGTGAAATTATGTCGGAGCTCAATCAGCCGGAGGAGACAGGCCAGATGTTCGGCCTTCGCAGTGTGCATACCCGGCTCAAGTTCCTATATGGACCCGAGTACGGGATCGTTATCACCAGCCAGCCTGGGGATGGGACGATGATTGAGGTTAATTATCCCGGGCAGGAAGGAGCCGATGGTAATCATGTATAAAGTATTTATTGTTGACGACGAGCCCTTTATTCTGGAAGGGCTGTACGATATTCTGGACTGGTCTTTGTTCGGGATGGAAATTGTGGGACAGGCCGATCATGGGCAGATGGCGCTGGAAGCTCTGTCCGCCAGGCCAGTGGATGTGCTGATCACAGACATTTCCATGCCGGTCATGAACGGTTTAAGTCTAATCCGTGAGGCCAGAAAGCTTCACCCGGATTTAAAGGTCATTATCCTAAGCGGATTTAATGAATTTGAATACCTGAAAGAAGCCATGCAGTTGGGCATCGAGAATTACCTTCTCAAGCCGATCAATGTGGAGGAGCTGGAATCCACTCTTCGCAACACGGTAGCCAAGCTGGACAGCACAAAATCTGACCAGCTGTATGATGAATACAGTGTTCAGATTCTTAAAGACAATACTCTCTACCGGTGGCTAACCGGCCAAATCGCAGACCCTGAATTTGACCAGAGGGCGGAACTGCTCGGTATCACACTGCAGAGGCCCTATATGGCGGTTGCCGCGCTTCGCAGAATCGAAGACCAGGCCGGTTTGTTTGAGGAAGCGAACCGTAAGTTTAAAGCCCCAGCCGGGACGTTCGTCCTTCATGATGTAGACGGGGATATTGTGCTGGTCACTGCTTTTGAGCAGGAGGAAGAGATTCAGACGTGGATCAGCTTGCTGAATGAATATACACAGGAGTTATCGGCTCAAGGAAAGCCTGCGCAGGTGGGAGTCAGCCGGGTCGGGAGATTGCCTGAGGGAGCTCAGGTCTGTTATGCCGAAGCGAAGAAATGCATGGAGTATTTTATGATATTCCCCGATCGGAGCCTAATTGATTATCAGACGCTTGATTCTGGAGATGCCCGCGAGGACTCGAAATTTCCAATTCAGTGGAAAGATTATGCCAAACTGATTGTAGCCAGGGACATTCAGGCTCTGGACGAGCAGATTCAAGTGGATTTCGAGCAGCTGCAGCAACAAGAAGGCGTTCAGCCAATCGAGCTGCATCATGCGGCGTTGGAACTGATCATCCGCTTTAAGATGGAGCTGGAGGGTATTAAACATACCGATGAATCAGCGCTGTTCCAGGAAGGGCTCGGGCGGGTCAGAAGCTGTGTTACCTTTGAAGATTTGATAGGAGTCCTTAAGGAGGTTGCCCGCCAAACGGTAAATTCGCTTCTTAAGGATATGAAGAATCCTATTGTCAGCCAGGTGCTGGGATATATTGAAGAGCATTATGCTGACGAGCTGTCCCTGAAGACGCTAGGTGCGCATTACCACCTTCATCCGGTGTATTTGGGCCAGCTGTTTCATAAGGAGACGGGGGAGACCTTTGCGGAGTATATCAACCGGTATCGGATCGGAAAGGCTAAGGAGCAGCTCAAAAACACCACGATGAAGGTACATGAAATAGCTAGGAATGTGGGATATTGGGAGACAGGGTATTTTTACAAGCAGTTTCGTAAATACGTGGGGATATCCCCAACGGATTATAAAGGTCTATCCTGACCTGGGAAAGCATTTCCGGCAGGCTCCCTGCTTGACTGACAAGGGAGGCAGTCCGGGAATGCTTTCTTACTTACGGGCAGATAAATTAATGAAAGCGTATCCCTCTTTTTTAGGAGATGATTGGTAGCGTTTTTATTTTTCCTTTAATTTATATCCGATTATATTAATTTTATCTTCTTTTTGAAAATGCTTTCATCCGATAAGGTTAAGATAGCTGCTGCGGGAACACCACAGAGGCGGCAGCCTTGCTGCAGCAGGGTTTTTACAATGAAGTACGGGGAGTCATGTATAACTTAAAGGAGGATTCACACATGGGCAAGATGAAAAAAAGATTTTCTTTTGTACTGGCGACTCTCATGTCACTGTCGCTTGTACTCAGTGCTTGCGGCGGAAGCAAGGACAGCGCGGAGGGCGGCTCAGGCTCTGCGGATAGCAAGCCGGTCGAGCTGATCTGGTATACCATCGGAACTCCACAGAAAGATGTGGACAAGGTTATGGCGGAGGTCAGCAAATATACCAAAGAGAAAATTAACGCAACGATCAAGATGAAGATGATTGACTGGGGCGACTATGCTCAGAAAATGCAGGTTAATGTCGCATCTGGTGAACCGATGGATATTATCTTCACCTCGGCAGGCGGTTTCGACTACGTGCAAAATGCGAGAAAAGGCGCGTTCTATAAGCTGGACGATTTGATCGAGAAGTATGGTCAGGATCTCAAGAAGACGATTGACCCGGCATTCCTGAGCGGTTCCAAAGTGGACGGCCACAACTATGGTATTCCAGCGAACAAGGAGCTTCCTCAGCAAGAGGTATGGCGCTTCAACAAGAATTTGCTTGATAAATACAAGCTGGATATCTCGAATGTCCGCTCCCTGGACAGCCTGGAGCCACTGCTTAAAACTATTAAAGAAAAAGAGAACGGTGTAACGCCATTCTCGATGGATAAGCAGTACGTTCCTTATGTCCCATATGACTACATCATTCAGAATCTTCCAATGGCAGTGAAGCTTGACACCAAGGACTACAAAATTGTCAACATTCTGGAAACTCCAGAAATGAAGGAAGCTTTGACAACGATGCACAAGTACTACAAAGCCGGTTATGTGTCTGCAGAAGCAGCAACTACAGGCTCAACTAATGACTTGACGACTTCCGGCAAATGGTTCCTTGACCGTGCACAGACCCAGCCGCTGGCGGACAACGCATGGTCTCAAAGCTATGGATATCCTGTAGTTTCCACACCGGCAAGTGATGCGATTATCACGAACACTTCTGTTCAAGGTTCGATTATGGCGATCTCCGCGAACTCCGAACATCCGGAGAAGGCGATGGAATTCCTGAATCTGCTTAATACAGATCCGGTTCTTCGCAACATGGTGGACTCCGGTATCGAAGGTGAGCATTACAAGAAAGTGAATGACAAGCATATCGAGAACCTGCCAGCTTCTAAGAGCTATGACATGCCATCTTACTCTCTTGGTAACAACATGCTGCTCTACTTGAACCAGAACGATCCAGACAACAAATGGGATGAGTTCAAGAAGTTTAATGCAGCAGGTAAAAATTCTCCAATCCTCAGCTTTAACTTTGACAGCAGCAAGGTTTCTTCTGAGCTTGCCGCAGTACAGAACGTGAAAGAGCAGTTCTGGGCAGCATTGATGACCGGTACGCTGGATCCTGCTACAAATCTGGATAAAGCTATCGCGAAATTCAAAGAGGCCGGACTTGATAAAGTAATTTCTGAAGCCCAAAGCCAGCTTGATGCCTGGAAAGCGAACGGCGGGAAGTAAATCTTAAATACAGAGCATATGAAGGATCGGGCGGGTGAATGGTCGCCCGGTCCTTTTCATTATCACTTCGGGAGGGAAACTTATGGTTCAGTTTTTCAAGAATCTGGTAAAGAACAAAGTCATGCTGTTCATGGTACTGCCTGGAGCCATCTGGTTCTTCTTCTTCTCCTATCTACCCTTGGTAGGTACCATCGTGGCATTCAAGCAGTACCGGTTCAGCCGGGAGGGCTTCTGGGCCAGTATCGCCAAGAGTGAGTGGGTTGGCTGGAAGAACTTCAAGTTCCTGTTCACTACGGATGATGCCTTTATCATCACGCGCAACACCCTGCTTTATAATATCGCATTTATCTTCTTAGGCCTTGTCCTTTCCGTTGCGATGGCCATCCTGCTGTCTGAGCTGGTGAGTAAGAAGATGGCCAAAATCTACCAGACGGGGATGTTCCTGCCGTACTTCCTATCTTGGGTTATTGTTGGCTATTTCGCGTTCAGCTTCCTGAGCCTGGATCGGGGAATGCTCAACCAGATTCTGGGTTGGTTCGGAGCCGAACCGATTCAGTGGTATTCGGAAGCCAAGTATTGGCCTTACATTCTGATACTCGTGAATCTGTGGAAAGCCGTTGGATACAGCAGTGTCGTATATCTTGCCTCCATCATGGGTATCGATAAGTCGCTTTATGAAGCTGCTATGATTGACGGTGCAAGCAAATGGCAGCAGATCCGGAGCATCACGATCCCGATGCTGTCGCCAATCATTATCATTATGACGCTGTTGGCAGTTGGGCGTATTTTCTATGCAGACTTTGGACTCTTCTATCAGGTGCCAAGGGATTCAGGAACGCTGTACTCTGTGACCAACGTTATTGATACCTATGTATACCGCGGCTTGAAAACAACCGGTGAGATTGGAATGAGCACCGCAGCCGGTCTGTACCAGTCTGTTGTAGGCTTCATTCTTGTCATGGTGTCCAACTTCGTGGTCCGCAAAATTGATAAAGACAGTGCCTTATTCTAGGACTTTGATGAGAGGAGTGCTCTATTATGGCCGAGGTTATTAAAAGAAAGCGGGATTTCCACAACGTGTCGCGCGGCTGGAATGTGGTGCTGAACATCATCGCAGGACTGTTTGCTTTTCTCTGTGTATTCCCGTTCTTGTTTGTTGTCATTATTTCCTTAACCGATGAGAAGACCCTTGCCCGGGACGGGTATCGTCTGCTTCCGGCAAAATGGAGTCTGGAGGCTTACCGGTTCGTGTTCCAGACTGGAGATATGCTGCTTCGTTCTTACGGGGTAACGATCCTCGTTACGCTGCTGGGAACCTTGATCAGTCTGATGCTGATTTCGGTGTATGCCTATGCAATTTCAAGAAAGAGCTTCCGCTACCGCCGTTTTTTCTCGGTATATGCGATTCTGACCATGCTGTTCAACGGCGGTATGATTCCAACCTATATGGTGGTCTCCCAGCTTCTTGGTCTTAAAGATACGATTTGGGCGCTTGTGCTGCCGCTCGCGGTGAACGCCTTCTATATTATGATTCTGCGCACGTTCTACAGTACGAGTGTGCCGGATGCGATTATTGAGTCGGGACGGATTGACGGGGCAGGAGACTTTTATATTTTCCTGAAAATCGTACTTCCTCTCTCCCTTCCGGGACTTGCCACAATTGGCTTGTTCAGTACACTCGGCTACTGGAATGACTGGTTTAACGCGCTTCTCTACATTGAGAACCCGAACCTGGTGCCGCTGCAATCCATGCTGATGCGTATCGAGTCAAGCATTCAGTTCATCCAACAGAACTCTCAGAACAGCTCGCTGAGTATGACGGCTCTTCAATCGATTCCGCAGGATACATCCCGGATGGCGATGGTCGTGCTGGCGACGCTGCCGATTATATTTGCATATCCGTTCTTCCAACGTTACTTTGTTCAAGGCCTTACAGTTGGAGCAGTGAAAGAATAGAGAAAATACTAAACTATTGGATAGCGGGGAGGTTCGAAACCAGGTGCTGACTTACAAAGACAAGACGAAATCAGTTGAAGAGCGGGTGGAGCATCTGCTCAAGCTTATGACTACGGAAGAAAAGGTGGGCCAGCTTGTGCAGCCTTTTGGCTGGCTAACCTATGAGAATAGAGAAGGAACGGTTACGTTAAGCGATTCCTTTAAGGAACAGGTGGCTCAAGGCGGTGTAGGTTCCTTGTATGGTGTTCTTCGCGCCGATCCTTGGACCGGAGTAACCTTAGAGAACGGGCTGTCTGCCCGTGAAGGTGCCGAGGCGGTCAACCTGATTCAGCGTTATGCCGTGGAACAATCCCGGCTGGGCATTCCGATCCTGATCGGGGAAGAGTGCTCGCATGGGCATATGGCGATCGACGGAACGGTGTTCCCGGTGCCGCTGCTGCTGGGCAGCACCTGGAACGTTCCGTTGTACCGCGAAATGTGCCGGGCTGTAGCCAAGGAGACACGCGCACAGGGAGGAGCCGTGACGTATTCCCCGGTGCTTGATGTGGTCCGTGACCCCCGGTGGGGAAGAACAGAGGAGTGCTTCGGGGAAGACCCGTATCTCATCGGAGAATTCGCTGCGGCAGCCGTTGAAGGTCTGCAAGGGGAAGGGCTGGACAGCCAGAACAGTGTAGCGGCTACCTTGAAACACTTCGCGGGTTACGGAAGCCCGGAAGGCGGCAGAAATGCCGGACCCGCGCAAATGGGCTGGCGGGAGCTGCTGGAGAAGGACCTGTATCCGTTCCAACGGGCAGTTGAAGCCGGAGCCGCATCAATTATGCCGGCCTACAACGAGATAGACGGAATTCCATGTACTGTGCATACCGGGCTGCTGGACGGGGTCCTCCGGAAGATGTGGGGATTTGATGGTATGGTTATCACGGATTGTGGAGCGATCAACATGCTGGCAGATGGCCATGATACCGCTGAAGACGGACCGGATGCGGCGATACAAGCCATACGTGCGGGAATTGATATGGAAATGTCGGGGGAAATGTTCGGCAAGTATTTGGTCGATGCGGTGAATGACGGCCAGCTTGAGATGGACGTGCTTGATCAGGCTGTGCGGCGGGTGCTTGCGCTGAAATTCCGGCTTGGGCTGTTCGAGCAGCCTTATGCAGATCCCAAACGTGCCGAAGAGGTAATCGGCCATCCGGAACATATTCGGCTGGCCCGGCAGCTTGCAGCGGAAGGAGCAGTGCTGCTGAAGAATGAGGGGGTTCTACCGCTGTCTAAGGCGGCGGGACGTGTTGCAGTCATCGGTCCTAACGCAGACCAGGGTTACAACCAACTGGGAGATTATACGTCACCTCAGCCGAAATCCAAGGTGGCAACCCTGCTGAAAGGAATTCTCGGCAAGCTCCCAGGTGATGAGGAACGAGTGCTGTACGCGCCAGGCTGCCGAATCAGAGGCGGCTCCAAGGAAGGATTCGAGCAGGCACTCCATTGTGCAAGCCAGGCGGACATCGTTGTGATGGCGGTTGGCGGATCAAGTGCCCGGGATTTCGGGGAAGGAACGATTGACCTGAGAACAGGGGCTTCCACCGTTTCGGATGAGTCCTGGAGCGATATGGACTGCGGCGAAGGAATCGATCGGATGACGCTTACGCTGTCCGGGGTCCAGCTGGAGCTTATGCAGGAAATCCACAAGCTGGGCAAGCCCGTTGTTGTGGTATATATCAATGGCCGCCCGATCGCCGAGCCTTGGGTGGATGAACATGCGGATGCGGTACTCGAAGCCTGGTATCCTGGGCAGGAAGGCGGGTATGCAATCGCCGACATTCTATTCGGGGATGTGAACCCGTCTGGACGGCTGACCGTCTCTATACCGAAGCATGTAGGCCAGCTTCCGGTGTATTACAACGGCAAGCGGTCCAGAGGGAAACGCTATCTGGAGACGGACTCAAGCCCAAGATATCCGTTCGGCTACGGACTTAGTTATACTTCATTCAGCTACAGCAATCTGAGATTGTCCGCTTCCGAGATTTCCGAAGGGGATACCGTAAGGGCTGAAGTTGATGTCACGAATACAGGCAGCCGGGAAGGGGCTGAGGTGGTTCAGCTGTATATCTCGGATGTGGTCAGCTCGGTAACACGCCCGCTGAAGGAACTTAAAGGATTCGAGAAGATTGAATTGAAGCCGGGTGAGACCCGGACTGTAGTCTTCACGATTGGAAGCGAACATCTCCAATTTATCGGTTTGGATATGAAGCCTGTAGTGGAACCGGGAATGTTCCAGGTCCATATTGGCCGTAATGTAATGGATACCCTATATGCGGAAT
This sequence comes from Paenibacillus sp. J22TS3, assembly GCF_018403205.1. Taxonomy (NCBI): domain Bacteria; kingdom Bacillati; phylum Bacillota; class Bacilli; order Caryophanales; family Paenibacillaceae; genus Paenibacillus; species Paenibacillus sp. J22TS3. The sequence continues at coordinate 931,050 of NZ_BOSF01000001.1, read as the reverse complement.
TCAGAGTCCGGAAGGAGAATTGATGGGAATGGAACGAATCAGGCGTTTTATCCGGGAATTGTCGGAATGCCAGTGGCTCTATCAACGCGAGCTTCGCTGGGAGATCACGCGGGCCTATTACAAGCTGCCTGGAGTGTATGAGAACAAGCTTCCGTACCCTGAAGGGGAAGATTTGAATCCTTTCCCCAGTACACAGGGGACCACATATTTCTTCAGGGCCCAGCCTACGCTTCCCGCGGATTGGGGAGACGGCCCGTTTGGGCTGGTGTTCGAGTCCGGCGGAGAAGGGCTGCTGCGGGTGAATCGTGAATCGTATCAAGGCCTGGACCGCAATCATGCGTATGTGACGCTGGACCCTGCCCAAACCGGAAGGGCTCCCGAGCTTGAGATTGAACTGTTCGATCCGGTACCTGAGCCGGTTGACCCGCTGAATCGTCAGGCAGTCATTCAGCCTCCGATTAGCGCCGTAACGAGTCTTCTTGTGCTTCCTAATGAGCCCGTAAGAAGCCTCATGTACACCGTGATTGTCGTTAGAGACACGGCGCAGCTGCTGGGCGAGGGGGATTTCCGCCGCACCCGTTTGATCCAGGCTCTTTACCGCTCGATGGACCGCTTTATAGGTCTGGATTCCGATGCAATCCGGGAAGGTCCCGCAATTACGGAAATTGAAGCTGGACTCCGCCGGGAAGTCAAAGACATAGGGGGCAATGCGGAAGGCTTGGAGCATATGGTCGGACAGTCTCATATTGATGTTGCCTGGCTGTGGCCGGTTCGGGAGACCGTCCGCAAGACCAGTCGGACCTTCTCAACGGTGGACCGGCTGATGGAGGAGTATCCAGGTTACCTGTATGCTCAGAGCCAGCCGCAGCTGTTCGCTTTTCTGAAAGAAAACGACCCTGATCTGTATGAGCGTGTTAAGGCCAGGATTAAGGAAGGGCGCTGGGAGCTGGTTGGAGGCATGTGGGTAGAGCCCGATTTGAACATCCCCAGCGGGGAGTCCCTGATCCGTCAAATGCTGTACGGGCAGCGGTTCTATCAGGAAGAGTTCGGGAGAACCTCGGCAATTGAGTGGCTGCCAGACACGTTCGGCTACTGCGCCTCTCTGCCCCAAATCCTAAAGCATGGCGGCGTGAACTATTTTATGACGACCAAGCTGGGGTGGAACGATACGAACCGGTTCCCTTATGACCTGTTTTACTGGGTAGGGATCGACGGTACCCCCATCCTGTCCTATCTCAATCACGGCGTTAACGAAAATACCCTGCCGAAGGATATACATGATCATTGGCAGTCTTACCGGGAGAAAGACCGGCATCCCGAGCAAATGCTCCTGTACGGGCATGGGGATGGCGGAGGCGGCGTGACCCGTGAAATGCTAGAGTATATCGACCGGTCAGACCTGATGGTCGGACAGCCCGCTTCTGTCCACAGCACGGCTGCCGAATTCTTCAACAGAATTGACCAGTCCCGGCCGAAGCTTCCGAGCTGGCATGGTGATCTGTATCTGGAGCTTCACCGCGGAACTTATACCACACATGCGCGCAATAAGCGTCATAACCGCCGGGCCGAGGTTCTCTACCGAGAGGCTGAGGTCTGGAATTCGCTGGCCCTGCCATGGATGGAGAAGCCGGAGGAGGCGCAGCTTAGAGGCGATCTGCATGATGGATGGAAGCTGATTCTGCTGAACCAGTTCCATGATATTATTCCGGGTTCAGCTATCACGGAAGCGTATGAGACGTCAGAGAAAGAGTATAAGACGATCTTCGCCAAGGGGAACTCTGCCTTGGATACGGGGCTGGGGCTGCTGGCGGGGCAGATTGACATAGACCCAGCCCGGGAAGGCACACCTTATGTGGTCTTCAACAGTCTAGGCTGGAGCCGCAGTGCAGTCATTCATCTGGATACAGATGCGGGTCAACATTTTGTTCCGTACGGCTGGAATGGAACAGAGCTTCAATCCGAGCCTGAAGAAGGTGGAATAGCTATTCGGGTACCGGATATCCCGGCATTCGGATATGCAGCCTTCTGGCTTGTTCCGAAAGGAACGGCAGCACCTGCTGAGCTGGCGGCATCCACCCTTGAGGATATCTGGGAGACGGGATTGTATAAGGTTCGCTTTAATGAGCGCGGGGAAATCACCAGCCTGTATGACAAGACTGCTGGGCGAGAGGTCGTGAAGCCGGGCGAATGTGCGAACCGGTTTGGCTTCTTCCATGACCGTCCGACGCTCTGGGATGCTTGGGATATTGACGACCGATATGAGGAGCAGCCAGCAGGAACACCGGAGCTGCTTGAGAAGAAGGTTCTCGCTCAGGGAGCTGTCCGGGACGTTCTTAGATTCCGCTGGCGGATACATGAGTCCGAAATTGAACAGGATTTAATTTTCTATCATCAGGACCGTCGGATTGATTTTAAGACCCGGGTTAGCTGGAAGGAAAGCCATAAGCTTCTCAAAGTGGGCTTTCCAGTCCATGTGGTAGCGGACAAGGCCACATTTGAGATTCCATTTGGCTCGTTAGAGCGGCCAACTCACCGGAATACGAGCTGGGAGCAGGCTCAGTATGAGGTCTGCGGGCACCGGTTCGCGGATGTGTCTGAACACGGGTATGGCGTCAGTCTGCTGAATGACTGCAAATATGGTTATGATGTTCAGGGCAGCACAATCCGGTTGTCGCTGCTCCGTGCCCCTAAATGGCCGGACGTGACGGCAGACCAGGGAGAGCACGAATTTACGTATTCGCTGCTTCCGCATGAAGGGGATTGGCGCGCGTCCCATACGCTGCGGGCGGCTGCCGAGCTGAACCTTGAGACTCCCGTTCGCAGGACAGTTCCAGGCACAGGGAAACTTCCAGCCATTGGATCACTTCTGGAGCTAAGCAGCCAGCATGTTGTGCTGGACACCGTGAAGCCGGCAGAAGATGGAAGGGGCTTCATCCTCCGGTTCTATGAATCCGCAGGTGGCCGGGAAGAGATTTCACTTCGCTGGCCGTATTCCATCAACCGGGTATATGACTCCAATGCTCTGGAAGAAGCCGGTGAAGAAATTCCAGTGACAGAAGATCGAATCACTTTAAAGTTCTTGCCTTACGAAATTAAAACTGTGTTTATTGAAGCAGGCTTGGACCTATAGAAGGATATATGTGTTTGCTTTGTCAAGAGACTGTGGGCAAACGCTAGCGGACGCCTTTGGTTTTGGATGTCATCCCCTTAGGATAATACCAAGAAATCCACAACCAACAGCGACGGGAGCGACGTTTGTGCTCGAAGCCTTTTGAGCACAAACCGAATTCCTATAAAGAATCAGGGGCCGTCTTTTGAGACGGCCCCTGATTCTTTTAACGATTCGTGCTGATTTTAAATTCCTGAACGGGTTGAGCCACCATCACTTATAAATAATGTCCCCACGCAGAGCCTCGACCTTCTCAAGCGCCTGTCCGGCATCCGCTTCACTGATCCCAAAATGCAGCAGGGCTTCGCGGAGATGTTTAACAATGGCATCGAAATGGACAGGCTGCAAATTCATGCCTGTATGAACTTTGGACATGGCACCGCCGGTATATTGGTTCGGGCCGCCTAAAGCGTAACTGATAAACTTGGTTTGATGCGTACGCTGTTTTTTCATATCTGTATGTTCAAAAAACTTGTTTACCGTCTCATCTGCCATTACCAGATCGTAGAAATAGTCAACGACCTTCGCAATGCTCTCCTCACCGCCAAACTTCTCATATAACGTACTCATCCATATCAGCCCCTTTTATTGACACTTACTATTAACATAACCAATTAATGGAGTTTGATTCGCTAATGTTAATGGAGTTTGATTCGCTAATGAGATTGGATTTGACTCTGTCTGCTGCTACCGGTGTGCCTTCTCGACAGACACCCTCATTTTATCGAAGAACTGGTTGAGTGCCATGGAGGCTGCCCCAAGCATCACGGCTCCCATGCTCAGATGGGAAAATTCAATGCGGACCTTGTCCTTGTGGAAGGGGAGAGACCGGGCTTGGACAGTGTTTTTGATTTCATCAGCAATCCAAGCTTCGGCAAGGGCGATCCGGTTCCCGATGATGATCAGTTCCGGATTAAATATATTGATTAGATTGGCAATTCCGATGCCCAGATAACGCCCGTTGTTCTTCAGCAGCGTCTCGGCCTCGGGATTACCGTCTTCGGCAAGCTGAATAAGGTGCTCAAGCCGCATCGCACTCCTGCTTCCTTCGGCAGCACTTTTGCCGGGAGGGAACGCCTGCATCAAGCTGCCAGACCGGCTTGCCTCCTCCATGAGCGCCCGCTCGGAAGCATACAGCTCCCAGCAGCCATAATTTCCACAGCTGCACAGCTTGCCGTCTACCTCAATGGTGGTGTGTCCAGCCTCCCCGGAATAGCCATAGGCCCCTTTATAAATTCCCTCGCCTATGACAATCCCTGTACCGATGCCATGGCTGACGCTTAAGTAGACCAAATGATTGCTGTCCTGCCCGGCACCGTACTGCCGTTCTCCTAAAGCTCCGGCGTTCGCTTCGTTGTCAATGGCAACAGGAAGCAAGAACTCCTCCCGCAGCCAGCGGCCGAGCGGCACATCCCGCCACTCCAGGTTAGGCGCGAACAAGACGTTCCCTTCACCGTCCACAATTCCGGGAACTCCCGCCCCAATCCCTACTACGCCATAATGACTCTTCGGGGCGGTATGGATGAAGCATCTCACCGCATCCGCAAGCACCTGATATACATGTTCAGGAGCTCTCGAATCAAAGGTATGTTCGGCCTGGTCGACCACATTGCCGTGAAGATCGCAGAGGACCAGAGACACCATGTCCACGCGGACATCCACGCCTATAGCGTATCCGGCCTGCTGATTGAATTCTAGGAGCACGGGCTTTCTTCCGCCGCTTGATTCTCCTTGTCCAAGTTCCCGAACCAGACCACTCTCAATGAGCTGGTTCACAAGGTTGGAGACGGTTCCTTTATTCAGGCCTGATTTTACCGACACCTCTGCACGTGAGATCGGAGAGTGGGTACGGACAAGATCAAGCACAATGGAGCTGTTGATTTGTTTGACCAGGGACTGGTCGCCAGTAAGCTGCTGCATGGATACACCTCAATTGCTGAAATACGTTCATTGTACCCAGTGTAGAACGGACAATAAAAATAAGCAATAACTTAGTTTATCCAATAGACAAACTAAGTAGACAGGAGTATTATAGTGGCAGGAACAACATTCTGGGTTTAGGGAGGCTGAACAATGAGTTATTTTTCAAATGTTCATGAAATCGCTTACGAAGGGCAATCATCAACGAATCCATTTGCTTTTAAGTATTATAATGCCAAGGAGCAGCTTGGCGGCAAGACGATGGAGGAGCATCTTCGGTTTGCAGTCGCATACTGGCATACCTTTACGGCAAATGGAACTGATCCTTTCGGTTCGGGTACAGCTATCCGCGGATGGGATACATACTCCGGCCTGGATCTGGCCAAGGCGCGTGTAGAGGCTTCGTTTGAATTTTACAGCAAGCTGAAGGTACCGTTCTTCTGCTTCCATGACCGGGATATTGCTCCCGAAGGGGACACGCTGCAGGAGACGAACCGCAATCTGGATGTTATTGTAGATATGATTAAGGAATACATGAAGACCAGTGACACGAAGCTGTTGTGGAATACTGCCAACATGTTCACCCATCCGCGGTTCACACATGGCGCCGGCACTACAAGCAATGCTGAGGTGTACGCTTATGCCGCGGCCCAGGTTAAGAAGGGGCTTGAAGTGGGCAAGGAGCTTGGGGCGGAGAACTATGTCTTCTGGGGTGGACGTGAAGGATATGAGACACTGCTGAATACGGATATGGAGTTTGAGCTGGACAATCTGGCCCGCCTCTACCATATGGCGATAGACTATGCGAAGGAAATCGGCTTTGACGCCCAGTTCCTGATTGAGCCGAAGCCGAAGGAGCCGACCAAGCACCAGTACGATTTCGATGCCGCGACCACGCTGGCTTTTCTGCACAAGTACGGTCTGAAGGATCACTTCAAGCTCAACCTTGAAGCGAATCACGCCACACTTGCAGGCCATACGTTCGAGCACGAGCTCAGGGTTGCCCGGATCAACGGGGTTCTTGGGTCACTGGACGCGAACCAGGGGGATATGCTGCTTGGATGGGACACTGATGAATTCCCGCAAGATCTGTACACGACTACACTCACAATGGTTGAGGTGCTTAAGAACGGCGGCCTGGGCCGGGGCGGAGTGAATTTTGATGCAAAGGTGCGCCGGGGGTCCTTTGAGCCGGAAGACCTGTTCTATGCTCATATTGCTGGAATGGACGCTTATGCGAAAGGGCTTAAAGTTGCCTATAAGATGATAGAGGACCGTGTGTTTGAGAACATTTTGGATGAAAGATATGCAAGCTTTAAGGAGGGAATTGGACAGGAGATCGTATCCGGTCGGGCGACTCTGAAATCTCTTGAGGCCCATGCTTTGCAAAATAATCCTGTCCGTAACAAATCCGGCCGTCTGGAGCTGATCCGTTCGGTATTCAATCAATATATCCTCGGTGATCTCTAATTCCCGGATAAGGGGAAGGCCTTGGAATTTGTCTTCTGTAACAGTAAGGAGGTTATCGGATGGAGTATGTAATAGGGATTGACCTCGGGACCAGCTCGGTTAAGGCCTTGTTGGTAGACCAGAAGGGGAGAATATGCGGTGAGGCCGCAGAATCGTACCCATTAATTCAACTGAGATCCGGGTACAGCGAACAGGACCCGGAACTTTGGATCAACATGACAATCAAAGCCCTGGGCAGATTGATCGAGGCTTCCGGCGTAGACCCGGAAGCTGTGACCGGGATGAGCTTCTCCGGGCAAATGCACGGCCTCGTCCTGCTGGATAAGCAGCACCGGGTTCTCCGCCATGCGATACTCTGGAACGATACCCGCACAACGGCGCAATGCCGTGAAATTGAAGCCAAACTGGGCGACGATCTTCTCAAATATGCCAGAAATCCGGCTCTGGAGGGGTTCACCCTGCCGAAGCTGCTCTGGGTACGCGAGCATGAGCCGGAGCTGTTCCGGCAAGCTGCGGTGTTCCTGCTGCCTAAGGATTATTTGAGGTTCCGCCTTACCGGTCAAATCGCCATGGATTATTCGGACGCGGCAGGAACCTTGATGCTGAATGTTCCGGCCAAGGCTTGGAGCCCGGAAATCTTGTCGGCCTTTGGCATTCCGACGGAGCTCTGCCCGCCGCTTGTCTCATCTGACGCTGGCACGGGCACATTGCTGCCGGAAATCGCTGCGGCTGCCGGGCTAACCAGCCGGGTTAAAGTATTCGCCGGAGGCGCGGACAACGCATGCGGAGCGATTGGGGCAGGCGTTCTTAGGCCGGGGGATACGCTGTGCAGCATCGGTACCTCCGGAGTTATCCTCTCTTATGAGGATAACCCGGGGGCGGATTACGGCGGCAGGCTGCATTTCTTCAACCACGGCAGGGCGGATGCTTTCTATGCCATGGGGGTTACCCTGGCGGCGGGGAACAGCCTGACTTGGTTTAGAGATACCTTTGCGCCGCAGAGTTCTTTTGATGAACTGCTTGAGGCTCTGGATGAGATTCCGCCTGGAGCTGGAGGGCTTCTGTTCACGCCTTACTTGCCCGGAGAGCGTACACCTCATGGGGACGCGTCCATTCGCGGCAGCTTCATTGGGCTCGATTCCAGACATACCCGTGATCATCTGGTTAAGGCTGTGGTTGAGGGAATTACCTTTTCCCTGGCCGAGTCCATTCGCATTCTCAGAGAACCCGGGCAGCAGGTGGAGAGTGTCATTTCGATAGGCGGCGGCGCAAGAAATGAAGCGTGGCTCCAGATTCAGGCGGACATCTTCAATGCTGAGGTGATCCGGCTGGAGAGTGAGCAGGGTCCCGCTCTGGGCGCGGCTATGCTGGCCGCCTGTGGACTGGGATGGTATGCCTCGCTGGAGGACTGTGCAGATGCTTTTGTCCGGCGGGCGGGTGTCACATCCCCGAATAAGGAGCGTGTTCAAGTTTACGAGGAGCTGTTTGATTTGTACCGTCAGGTATATGCTAATACACAGGCGCTGAGCAAAAAGCTGGAGAAGTATAGAGGATAGACCATTAAAGCGGGTACCCCGGTCTGCGGAGCAATCAGAGGGTACACATATAAGAAAGACCGTTCACCTAGGCATTTGCCTGGGCGAACGGTCTTTCTTATATATGGGCAGATCCGGTTAATCCGGGGTTCTGGCGCCTATTGCAGGAATCAGCGGCCGGACAGATAGACGGCCTGCCCCGTTTTGGCAGACTCATAAATGGCTTCAAGAATTTGCGATACGACATAAGCCTGTTTAGGGGTAACTACCGGCTCCTTGTCCTGCTCGATCGCTTCCAGCCACATTCTCATCTCAACATCAGGAGCCTCCTCCGATGCGCCGGAATAGAAGGCAACACCGCCTGATTTGAGGTCAACCTCGCTAACATACAAGCGCCCATGGCTCTCGCCGTTGATGCGGAGCCCATCCTTCATATCCGCGCCGCCCTCGGTCCCGCTTAATGTACATTTGGCTTCATCCACTTCAAGGCTGTTCAGCGCCCAGCTGGACTCCAGCATAATGGTAGCTCCGTTCTCCATCACAATCATTCCGAATGCGGAGTCTTCCACTGTGAAGGCGGCCGGGTCCCATGGTCCCCAGGCGTTGGCAGCATTCTCGCGCTGGGAGAGCTTGTGGTATGCCGTGCCGAGCACCATCTTCGGCGAGTAGTTATCCAGCATCCAGAGGGTCAGATCAAGGGCGTGGGTTCCGATATCAATCAGCGGGCCTCCCCCCTGCTTCTCTTCGTCGAGGAATACGCCCCAGGTTGGTACCGCTCTTCTGCGGATCGCGTGAGCCTTGGCATAGTAAATGTCCCCAAGTTCTCCAGCTTCGCAAATCTGCTTCAGATGAAGGCTGTCGGGGCGGAACCTGTTGTTATATCCAATGGTCAGTTTCTTGCCTGTGCGTTCTGCGGCATCAAGCATCCGCTTGGCATCCGCAGCGGTCTTGGCCATCGGTTTCTCACACATCACATGCTTGCCCGCTTCAAGTGCGGCAATGGAGATGTCTGCATGCGAATCATTGGGTGTACACACATGTACAATCTCTATGGATGAATCGCTCAAAAGCTCGCGATAGTCAGTGTACGTCTTGGCGTCATCACTGCCATACTTGCTCTGTGCCTGCTCCGCACGTTCAGGGATTAAGTCGCAAAATGCGGCAATCTCCACGTTTGGCAGCTTGGCCAGGCTGGGGAGATGCTTTCCATTGGCAATACCACCGCAGCCAATAATGCCAATCCGGTATTTATGTGTCATAGGATGTGGACCTCCATTGTGTGGTTTTCGCCAGGTTCGGCGTTCCCTGTCAATGTACCACGGGCGAAAGGCGCTGCCTATTTCAAAGATGCGGCATGAGGGACTACAATTAGGCGACATTTAGGAGTGCTAGCGATCAGACGGGTCAATCTGGATGTCGTAAATTTATAGTTTTTTTGGCGTTACAGTGCATATATTTATATGTTTTACTGTGATAACTTAAACCCGTGTCGTAAAATTGTATAGGAGAGTGAACCTATGATTCGCATTGGAAAAATCAGCTACTGGCATGTGCATGCTGAAGAATATACCCAGCAGGTGCTTGATAACCCGCATTCGGAACTCGCGGCTATCTGGGATGAGGACCCGGTACGCGGTGAGCAGAAGGCCGCCCAATATGGTGTGCCGTTTATTGCGGATTTGGATGAACTGCTGCAGCGGGAAGATATTGATGCCGTCGTAGTGGATGCGCCGACGAATCTGCATCACGAGGTGATGGTGAAGGCGGCCCGGGCAGGCAAGCATATTTTCACGGAAAAGGTCATTGCCCCAACGCTCCAGGAAGTGAACGAAATTATGAACGAAGTTGCGAAAGCCGGTGTCAGAATGGCGGTATCCCTGCCGCGTCTGTATGAGGCCTATACGCTGGCTATTCAGGAGGTGCTGGACAGCGGACGGCTCGGAAAACTCACAGAAGCCCGTGTCCGTCTGTCCCATAATGGGGCAATCGCGGGGTGGCTGCCTGCTCACTTTTATTCGAAGGAACAGTGCGGCGGAGGGGCCATGATCGATCTCGGTTGTCACCCGATGTACCTGGTTCGTTTATTCCTGGGTATGCCGGAGCAGGTAAGTGCGGTGTTTGGATACGTGACGGGCAAGGAAGTTGAAGACAACGCCGTGGTTATACTCGGCTATGGCAGCGGTGCTGTAGGAATCGTGGAGGCTGGATTCGTGAACGCCCGTTCTCCATTCTCGGTGGAAATTCACGGGACAGAGGGTTCCCTGCTGTTCGGCCTGCCGCAGGAGAAGATACTGGTTAGCAGCAGCGAAGGCAGCGGGTGGGATGAGGTGGAGGCAGGAGATCGGCTTCCTATCGGATTTGACCAGTGGATTACACACATCCAAGAGGGCAAGGAACTTAACTTTAATCTTGAAATCGCCAGAGATTTAACTTCGCTTATGGAAGCTGCTAATCTCTCAGCCCAAGAACACCGGGCTGTCCGCATTGATGAATTGAAGGGATAATTTACAGCTAAAAAACAATGGAAGGGAGAGACGGTTTATGCATAAAGATCGGGAGCAGGTTAGACAGCCTGATCTATTCACACGGCTTCGTACGAATCAACGGTGGGATGTGCTGGACCGTCTGGACCTGCAGGTTCGGTGGGGCGGTTATGGAATCCGGGTGCTGCGCTGTCATCTGACAGCCTTTCTTCCGGGGCAGGTAGTCCCATTTCATCAGCATTCGGAATACGAGCTTCATTTCATTCCACAAGGCCGGGGGAAGGTGGCTTTCGAGCACCGGGAGTATGATCTTAAGCCAGGTATGTTCTATATTACAGGTCCCGGTGTTGCTCATGAACAGTGGTCAGATGAGTCAGACCCGATGTATGAGTTCTGTCTTCATTGCGATATTACCCCCCTGCCGGAGGAACTGGGCAAGTCTACGGAGTGGGGGGACGGCATAGAAATGTCTGAAGCCGAGGAGTGCATCCGCATTCTGGACTCCTCCTCAGCTGTGCCTGTCGCAGACCGTTATAATGCGATGGCCTGCTTCCTGGATGCTTACCGGATCTATGATGAACAGAGGGTAGGGTTCTATACCTCGCTTAAGCAGGCTATTATCCAGATGCTGCTAAGAGCGGTACGTGCCTTCGCACCTGAGGAACAGACCGTGTCCATCCCTGAGCGGGACATGTCGGCCCACCGTTACCGCCAGGCCAGGCAGTATATGGAGGATAACGCCTCACGGCCGATTACGCTGGAAGAGGTGGCCATGTCTGCGGGGGTCAGTCCCCGCCAGCTTCAGCGCATCTTTGTCAAAGAGGGAGAGGCGACATTCCGGGAGGAGCTGGAAGAGGTTCGGATGACCCGGATCTGCTCGGATCTGGCGACCAATGACAAGCCGATTGAAGCGATTGCCCTGGCACATGGTTATGCCAATGTGAACTATTTATATCCGGTATTCAAGAAGAAGTACGGTCTAACTCCCGCGGCATATAGAAGGCGCCAGCAGTCCCTTGCCACCAGCTTCGGGCCCACAACTTAAAAAGGAGATTTGATATGGATCGGGTTAGAATAGGTATTATCGGAAGTGGAGGCATTGCGGGCGTCCATGCCGCAGCTTACCGCAAGCTTCCCTTTGTCGACCTTGTCGGCGTGGCTGACATACTTCCTGGGCGTGCCCAGCAATTTGTGGAACAGCATGAATTAGTAGGAACGGCTGCTTTTGACGGGCATGCGGAACTGCTTAAGATGGACTTGGATGCGGTCAGCATCTGTACGCCGAACGCTTCCCATCATCAGACAACCGTGGATGCCCTGCGTGCAGGCAAATACGTGCTGCTGGAGAAGCCGATGTCGGTCATGCTTGATGAAGCGGTGGATATGGTCAAGGTCTCTAAAGAGACAGGAAAGTGGCTGTCCATAGGCTTCCAGCCGAGATACGATCCGAATATGAAGAAGCTGAAGGAAATTGTGCAGAGTGGAAGATTAGGCGATGTTTACTATGTAGAGACAGGCGGCGGCCGCCGCAGAGGGATGCCGGGCGGCACATTTATCAGCAAGAAGCTGGCGGGAGCTGGGGCGATGGCAGATATCGGCTGCTATTCGCTGGATATGGCGCTTAATACACTGGGATATCCCCGGCCCGTTTCTGTCTATGCCAGCACATCCAATCATTTTGGGCGCAATCCGCTCTATCACCATGAGGCTAGCAGGTTTGAAGTTGAGGATTTCGGGGCTGCAATGATCCGGTTTGAGAACGATCTTATCCTCCAGTTCAAAATATCCTGGGCTATGCACATGGATACGCTCGGTGCCACGATGTTCCTTGGAACGGATGCTGGACTGAAGGTGCAGCCTTTTGGAAGCGGCCCTTGGTCCGGTGTGTGGGACGGTAAAGTGGGCTCAATGACCCTTTATCATGACGACTTCGGCGGCCATACCTCTACAGAAGTGCCTTTGATTGAACACCAGATCGATCCGTTCTTTGAGAAGATTCGTGATTTTGCGGAAGCGGTAAAAGATGGCAGACCTGCCCCGATTCCAGGGGAAGAAATTCTGATTCAGCAGGCGATCATTGATGGGGTGCTGCGGTCGGCGGATTTGAGGCGTGAAGTTTCGATTGAGCTTCCCAGGTAATAGGCTGCTTGCTTAACATCGAGGTTGGATTGCTGCGGGCAGCGGCAACACAAACAGCCGGTCAATTAATGACCGGCTGTTTTGGTGTTCTAAGGGGAATTATTTTATTTCTCCAAGCTCTCCAGCAGTGTTTTGATCTGTGGATTCAGATTCAACGAATTCAGGATAGCCGTCAAAGCCTCTGCGCGTGTGGCCGTTGATTTTGGATCGAATTTGGTCTTGCTGACACCGCTTATCACGCCAGTCTGGGCAGCAGATTGGATCTTGTCCTTGGCATAGGAAGAGGAGATATCCGTAAACGATCCTTTGGACTGATCCTTAGGCAGCTTTTCCATATTGACCAAGCGAGACAAAATAACAACCATCTCTTCGCGGCTGATCGCTTTATTTGGTTTATAGGTACCATCACCGTATCCGTTTAGGACCCCGGCTTTTGTGAGTTGATCGATTGCATTCTTGGCCCAGTGGTTTTCAACATCGGTCAGGTTTAATTTCTTTCCGTCGCCCGTGCCCGTGATGTTGAAGACTCTGGACAGAATTACCGCAAATTCGGCGCGGGTCATTTGCATGTCCGGGTGGAAGGCCCCATCCGCATATCCGTTGACCGTTTTTAATTTTGCAAAGGTATCAATGGTCTTCTCGGCCCAATGCCCGCTTATATCAGAGAGAGTGGCCTTCACGGCTGAAGCCTTTGCTTCTTTCACCTTAGTCTTAATGCTGTCGACTACATTGCTGTCCGCCTTAACCAGGACTGGGTTGAAAATGTCTCCTGCCCCAGAAGAATCCGGGGTGGTTACAACCGGACCCGGCTGGCTAGGCGTGGAAGGCACGGAGGGTGTGGTAGGTATGGTTTGTGCAGGAGGGGCAGGAACACTAGATGAGCCGCCTCCGCTGGAAGTTTCTCCACCTCCACCTGATGTGCCGCCAGACCCGCTGCCTGTTCCCGGATCTGTAGTGACAACCGGGTTGTTAACCGTAACATCGATCTTCTGGGTGATGCCCTGGTAGGTGGCGGATACCTTTGTGGTACCGGCGGATACGCCGGTTACTTTCCCGTGGTCTACAGTGGCTATAGAGTTATTCTCTGAAGCCCAAACAGCCTGGCTGGTGGTATCCTCGGTGCTGCTGCCAGACTTCATCTGCAGCTTGATTTGCTGGACAGCGCCCGCAGTCAGCGTTACAGAGGCTGGTGACATAATCAGCTCTGCTGGAGCAGAGATGTTCACCTTCAGCGTATAAGACTCCGTAGAACCATCCTCAGCTTTTACTACCAGACTGGCCGGGGCCACGGACGGAGGCAGGAAGGAGCTGCCGCTGGTCATGGCAGTTCTCCCGTCATACAGAACAGAAGCTCCCGGGCTGACCTGGAAGGTGACCAGCTTGTTCTGAGTCATGTCCGTACCATACGGAAATACGACCTCAATTGTCTTATTCGCTTCATCAATCGTACCGGTATTGCCGTCCCAGGTGAAGGCTGAGAAGGCCTTCTCGCTGGATGCCGGCTGCTGCACGGCAGCTCCGCCAAACGCGCCAGGCTTATACGTAGACGTATCGTACCATTTATAGCCGGGTGCGGGAACAGTAGTCGGTTCTGCTTGCGGTTCGGTAGACGAGGAAGGTTCCTCGCCGCTCAGCAGCTGAGTTTGAGGGTCCAGCCCCACTCCGATATAACCGTCTAAGGATGTGGCCGGTTCCTGTACAGCCAGCCATTTTACCAGATTGCTGAGCAGAGTCTGATCGTCATATTCATGAAATCCGTCAGTGACGGATTTAGATTCACCGGTATCCTCCCGCAGATACTTTGGTGTGCTGTCTTCAGCAACAGACATATCCCCGAGAAAAGCGGCCTTGCCTTTTCCTATCTTCGCAATAGCGGCATAGGCACCTTCAAAGAAGCCCCCATCGTTATATACACCTTGATCTACTGCCCCCGGCCACTTGTTGGCGTCGGTCAGTGGGGGCAGATAAACAATTCCCTTCGCTTTGGTTGGATCGGTGATTGCAAGGGTGCTTCCTCCATGAATGGCAACCTTGCTGACTCCCGCTGTAACGCCAAGGGATTGATCCGGTGCCACAATGTTATTTGCGGTCAAAGGTGTGGCTTCATCCGCCGCATGGTCAATGGCGTTATAACGGAAACGCACCCCGAAATTACTACTGAGCCAATCGTTGGAGCCCACATTAGCAACAGCATTCTTCTCTTCCGCACCCATTCCGAGCGTGGGATCAGTCCATGCACCCCGGCGGTAGCCGTTATAAACTTCAGAAGGATCCCAGCGGTTCTGGTTCTGGTCGGAATTGTAGTTATCAGAGATAAAGAAGACCGCCCCGCCATCTTGGGCAACATAATCCGTGATTACCTGCTGCTCATCACTCGTAAAAGGATTGTTGGCGCTGGCAGTGATAAGTACGTCATAACCGGCGAGATCCTCCTTCGTAATCGGAGTCGACTTTCTCAGCTCCTTGACATAAAACCCGAGATTCACAAGCGAGTTGGCAAAATCCGAGAACGCTCCGTCAATGACAGGATCTGCATTACCTGATGTGTTGGCATGCGCATTGTCAAACAGAATCTTTTTTCCTGAAAAAGCTTGGTCCTGCTTACCGGTAATGAAAGGTGCAAGATCGCTGGCCCCTTCGGCGTGTGCTGACGGAGCAGGCGTCCAAGGCTGAACGGATGCCAGGATTGTGAATGCCAGCAGTGCGGACATTCCTTTTTTGATTGACATGTCTGAAATTCCCTCCTGATGTGTGTACTGATGCCAGTCTAATTAAGTGCTGTTATTTCCCGGCTAGTTAAATATCGACATATAGGACCTTAAAATTTAGGATGAATACTCTGAATATAGTTTCATAGAAATCTTCAAAGATTCCCCACTTCCACATATCGCCAAATTACGAAATGCATAGTAAAATATACCCAGATAAGAGAATAGGCTGATTGGCTTGGTAAATCGCTCATCGAGTACTAGATTCAACCTTCTCTAGTCAAATTTGCATAACAAGGGAGAGTCATATGAAAAAGTGGATCGTTAAGTGTTCGGCCCTTCTGCTCACGGTATTTCTGTCAGTCCCCGGTTTTGCGGCTGCAGAACAAACCGTGTCTTTTACCGATGTAAAAGGAACCTATTGGGCCAAAGATGCGATTGATAGTCTGGTTAGTCTTGGTGTGGTGAAAGGCTTTGAGGACCGGACGTTCAAACCGGAATCCCCGGTGACCCGGGAGCAGTTCGCTCAGTTGATTACCCTGGCCTTTTATCTGGATATTCCTTCGGATGATACACAGACCTACAGAGATGTATCCAAGACACGCTGGTCGTTCGCCGCAGTGGAAGCTTCCAAAGATTTCTTGACCGGTTATTATCCGCCCAATGGCAAAGCGTTCTTCGACCCGACCGGCAAAGCCACCCGGGAAGATGTGGCTGTAGCTCTGGTAAAAACACTGGGTTATCAGCCGGATGACCTCAAAGACGCGGATATCCTTGAACGGTACTCAGACTCGGATGAGGTCTCACCGAATTTGCGGACTTATCTGGCACTCGCCGTTGAGAAAAAGCTGATGACCGGCTACGAGGATTTTACGATCAAGCCGGACAAGGCGGTAACCCGCGCGGAAGCTGCTTCGCTGCTCTACCGTGTGCTTAAGAGCGCATCCAGTGAAAGCCAGACTACGATGAGCCTGAATGTGGAAGCTCCTGAGACGACTTCAACCCCAACCTTCTACATCACCGGCGATGTTACCAAAGGGGCAAGTGTGTCTATTAATAACAAGGAAGTTGAAGTTGTTCAAGGCAAATTCAGGGTTGCAATTCAACTGAAAGAGGAAGGGACCTATACGTATACCGTATCCGCAAGACTTCCTGGTGGAAAGACTCAGACAGTAATCAAGCAGGTCAAATTTGAGAAAGGCGCTCCAAGCCTGGTTGTTACAGGTATTCCCGAGTCCACGGATAAGTCGAGTGTGACGGTGGGCTGGACGGTGAAGGATGAGAATGACCCGAATCCGGTCATTTATGTAAATGACCAAAAGATCTCGTACGGCAGCAGCTCCACAGTAAACTTAAAAGAAGGTGACAACACCATTACAGTCAGAGCGGAGAATAGATTCGGAAAGTCCGCTGTGGTTACCAAGCATGTTGTTTTTCAGACCAATGGTCCGGTACTGAAGGTAAGCGACCTGCCGGAAACCACCAACAAGAATTCTGTAACGGTAAGCTGGACGGTATCCGACCAGAATGATTCATTCCCTCAGGTCTATGTTAATGACGAAAAGATCTCGTACAGCAACAGCAGCACCGTAAGCTTGAAAGAAGGAACCAACACCATTGTGATTAAAGCTGTGAACAAGCTTGGCAAATCCACGGTGGTAACCAAGACGATTAAGTTTGTAAGCAGTGGCCCGGTTTTGAAGCTGGGAAGCATTCCTGAAACCACTTCGAAAAGCAGGGTTACGGTGTCGTGGACCGTGACTGATGAGAATGACAGCTTCCCTGTTGTTTACGTTAACAATAATAAAATCTCGTACAGCAGCAGTACTGAAGTTCAGCTCAAAGAAGGAGCCAATACGATTACCGTCAAGGCTGTCAACAAGCTTGGTCAGGAGACACAGGTTGTTCAGAATATTACCTTCGACCCTCCGGCACCTGATCTCAAGCTTGAGTATGCACCTGAGACGACAACTTCTGCTTCATTCACGCTGACTTGGTCCGTTAAGGATGAGAATGACTATAGTCCCGCTGTATATGTTAATGACGAGAAAATTTCTTACAGCAATAGTACCCGTCTCGCACTCAAGCCAGGTCTGAACACATTTAAAATCGTGGCCACGAACAAATTTGGGAAAAAGACGGAACTGACTTACAATGTAACCTATACTCCGGCAACCTAGGATTTAGATAAACAAAGACCCGCAAGGCGTTTATGCCCTGCGGGTCTTTGTTTTGTGAGCATCTGACCTCAGGATGTACGGTAATTATTGTGGAAAGAGGTTTTCCCTGCGGCTGGCTTTATTGCGTGTGAACCACACGCGACTGGGCCTGTCAGCCGAACTCTAAGGTGTGTCCCGTCTCCACCAGAGTTTTGATGTTGCTTATAATCATAGGCCATGCACTCTTGCTTCCATTATAGGAGGGGTCACCCGGTTTCCACTCATCGTGGATTAGAGTGAGCTTGGTTGAACCGCCTACGGTCTCCAGAAGCCAGGAAATGCGTGATTCAGGGCTGTCTTCACCGGGATTCTCCAGATAGGAAGGACCGACCTTATGCGTATAGCGGAATGCCCTGTTCGGAGAGAACTCCAAGAGTGTGCCATAGACATGAAGGGTCTGGTCTCCGTCCTTGCCAGGTCCAATGTATTCGAGCGGATCACCTTCTTTAAATGTGGAGTGGATGACACTCCCGTAATAAATTTTTGCTACTTGATGCGGGGCTACAAGGGCATCCCATACTTCCTCCAAAGAGCCTGCGATATAAATTTCATACTTTAATTCATCCATGGCAGCTGCCTCCTTTGAGTCATTGAAGATCATGTACGGATTCTGTACTCCCTCACTATAGCGTCCATTGACTGACAGTGATTGTCAGTCAACCAGAGATTGGCGGTAATGCTCCAGCAAGCCGGTGAGCACTTCCACCATTTTGTGCTTCAGCTCGGGCGGTTCCAGGACAGAGACTGCTTTGCCATAAGGCAGCAGGAAGTAGGGCACATAAGTTCGGACCGAATCTTCCGGTAGGCTGAAGACGGCCTCACCATCTGAGCGGTGGACAAGCATACGGCTGAACATCCAGTGTCTGCACAGCTCATTTAAGGCTTGTTCCTGTCCGGAAATCCGCACAGTCACTGAGGGCACGTTCCCTGCAGAACTTGGGAGAAGGGAGTCCATGAAGAATGCTCCGGCGGAGAAAGAAGGGGGCTGCTCGAATGTGTCATCTGTCAGTCTGAGCGATTTAATCCGGTCGACGCGGAAGCTCCGGATCGCTTGACGTTCATGGCAGTAGCCGACCACATACCAATTGTTCTTCCACTGGACAATGCCATACGGATTCAGCCGGCGCTTTTTGGGCTTGGCTTCTTTACCCGACAAATACTCCATCAGAATGGTGATGCCTGCAGCAGCAGAGTGGTCGAGCTGGCGCAGTTGCTCCTGCGCGGTATGATCTTCAGGAAAGATAACACCCATGCGCTTTTCATGGAGGAGAACCGTCTCGAGCTGCTCTGGTCCAATGTAGGTCTTGAGCTTGGACACCGCGCGGCTTAGGTGGTCCGGATAAGGATACCCGGCCTCCTGTGCGAACTGTGCGGCTTGAGCCAAGGTCCTCTGCTCATCAGGATCAAATACTAACGGTGCTGCCTTAAAACGTTCCATCAGGCGGTAGCCGCCCTTATGTCCAGACTCCGCAATGATCGGTACCCCGCTTGCACATAATGCGTCCACATACCGATAGACGGAGCGAATGCTGATCTCGAGCTCCTCGGACAGTTCCTTAGCTGTGATGAGGGTACGATTCTGAAGTATCCAGAGGATGGACATCATGTAATCGGCTTTGGCCACGCGGGTAACCTCCTTTTTCGATAAGATTGCCTGCTATATAAAATGAACTTATGAAGGTCACCCTTATGGGTCGCTGCGATGCCGAGTGTTCTTTAAGGCCGCTGTTGTCTCCGAAATGCTTGAACTGGATATCCAATGTAGAGGCATTTCGGAGACAAAGGCGGACGATCCGCTTCTTCAGAATCACTCGGGACCGAAGCTGAGAGAGGTTAATTTTAAAGTTCGTTTTATATAGTCTCATGTATAATTTCGTCCAGTAACAGGGATTTCCTTGCCGTTGAATAAGAAAGCCGGGACATACTTATACTTACCGGGATTATGATCCAATGCACAGGCTTACACAGAGGGTATATAATATAATAAACATGTATCAACACTGATAGGAGGGTCATGTATGAAGGTCAAAGACTTTATGATTACAAGCCCAGTTACGGTTACCAGTGATACGACATTGAGGGAACTCCTGCAGAAGCTGGTAGAGAAGAGGATAGGCGGAGCCCCTGTGGTTGATGAGTCGGGCAAACTGCTCGGCATGATCAGTGACGGGGATGTAATTCGATACATCAAACCAAGCACTGGACGAGTGTATGATTTCTTCACTTATGTGATCCAGACCGAGACAGAATCTCTGGACACTGCAGTCATTAGTAAACTTCAAACCACAGTTAACCACGTAATGGTGCATAAGAATTTGTACACCGTGTCACCGGAAGATCCATTGGAGAGAGCCATTGAAATTCTTGGCAAGCATCATTTCAAGAAGATTCCTGTAGTGGATGACAACCGGAAGATTGTTGGTGTGATCAGCAGAGGTGATGTGATCCGTCAGCTGGTGAATTCTTTTGTTTTGAAACCTTAGAATACAAGGAACCCTAGGGGAATAAGAAGACCCGGCTATCTTAGAAGATGGCCGGGTCTTTCACTTGTTCAGACAGCAAGCTGACTAGCTGCGTTCAAGGATCGTGTTCAGCGTTGAGCGATCCAGACCGCGTACAAGCTTGATTAGCAGTTCTTTGGCCGCATCGTAGTCATCGGTATGAAGGATGGACGAAGAAGTATGGATATAACGGGAGCAGACCCCGATCACCGTTGATGGAACACCGATGCCGCTTAAGTGAACCTGACCGGCGTCAGTTCCACCTGGGGATACAAAATACTGGTATTTGATTTTGTGCGTATCGGCCGTATCCTGTACATATTCGACCAGCCCGCGATGGGTCAGCATGGTCGGGTCAAGTATGCGGAGCAGAGCACCCTGGCCGAGCTGACCGAACTGCTTCTTATCCCCGGTCATATCGTTCGCCGCACTTGCATCGAGACCGAAGAAGATGTCCGGTTGGATCAGGTTCGCCGAAGTGCGTGCGCCGCGAAGCCCCAGCTCTTCCTGCACGGTCGCGCCGGAGTACAGGATGTTAGGCAGCTTCTCCTTGTGGAGTGCCTCCATAAGCTCAATAGCCAGGCCTACGCCATAACGGTTATCCCAAGCTTTAGCCATGATTTTCTTAGGATTGGCCATTGGGGTAAATTCACAGATTGGCACAATCTGCAGCCCCGGTCGAACGCCAAAGCTTTCAGCTTCTTCTTTGCTGTCTGCCCCGATGTCCAGGTACATCGTCTTTAAATCCACCGGTTTGCTGCGGGTGGCTTCATCCAGCAGGTGGGTGGGAATCGAGCCTACTACTCCAACGATCCGTCCCTTCGGAGTAATAATCTGAAGGCGCTGAGCCAGAACTGCCTGGCTCCACCAGCCGCCCAAGGGCTGGAAGGAGACCATGCCATTCGGGCTGATCCCCGTAACCATAAAGCCTACTTCATCCATATGTCCAGCTACCATGACCTTCGGCCCTTGTTCGTCCCCTCTTAGGACTCCAAACAGGCTGCCAAGACGGTCCTGCACAAATTCACTCGTGTACGCTGACAAACGCTCTTTCACGAAGCCGCGCAAATCTCTCTCGAAACCGGGAGCGGAAGGGAATTCGGTTAATGTACGGAACAAATCGAGTGTTGCTTGATTCATGTTATGTATCTCCCCTTTCTTCATATTTATTAGTATGAACTACAAAGCTATTACTTGTCCAACGAGGTGCCCATTTATGATTAATTCCCTTGGAACACGCACTTTGCCAACCGGCTAGCATACGATGAGAAGGGCAAGGGGAGAATGGATCGGGGGAGGAACCTGGATGCCGGTTGATCAGTTGAAAAAGGTGCTGCTTGTGCTCCTGCTCTTTATTTTGCTTGTGATTGTGCTTTATTTTTTTGAAAAAGAATATCAGATTCTTAGACGATTGTAAGCAGCTTCATCACCAGAAGCTGCTTTTTTTCTGTCTGCAGCTCCGCATATGGATGATTTACCAATCATAACAACCCATCCACTTACAAATAATGAAAGGGAATGAGATGTGATTTATGTTTGAGAAGGAGGAATTCATGTTGTCTGCGAAGCCCCGGCAAGGAGATCATGCTGCTTCATCTTCCGGCACCATGAGCAGCGAGGAATACAAGCAGCTTGCCAAGCAGCACGAGCCCCCGAGAAGGATTTGGAGCAACTGCTTAAAGGCTTTTTTGATTGGAGGCCTGATCTGCTTGATTGGACAGGCTATTCAACAGTTTTTTATTTCGGTGTTTGATATGAATACCCAGGAGGCCAGTAACCCTACGGTTGCCGTGCTGATTCTGATTTCCGTGATTCTGACCAGCCTTGGGGTTTATGATAAAATCGCCCAGTGGGCGGGAGCCGGATCAGCTGTTCCTGTTACCGGATTTGCCAATTCTATGTGTTCCGCCGCGATTGAACACCGGGCCGAAGGGCTGGTGCTTGGGATAGGTGCCAAGATGTTCAAGCTCGCCGGTTCAGTTGTCGTATTCGGGGTTGTGGCGGCTTTTTTGGTCGGATTGGTGCATGTCATATTCGGTTTAAACGGCAGGCATTGATATTTTAACCGGAGGTGAACGATATGATTTTTCTATGGGCGTTTATAATTGGGGGGTTGTTCTGTGTTGTAGGCCAATTGATGTTTGATGTGCTCAAGCTTACACCGGCTCATACCATGAGCACACTTGTTGTTATCGGCGCGATCATGGACGCTTTTGGCTGGTATGAGCCGCTTGTTAAGTTTGCGGGTGCAGGAGCCTCTGTTCCGATTACAAGTTTTGGCAACTCGCTGGTTCATGGTGCGCTGACCGAGCTTCAGAAGGACGGCTGGATCGGCGTCGTTACAGGGATATTTGAAGTGACGAGTGCGGGAATTTCCTCTGCGATTATATTCTCATTCTTCGCCGCTTTGCTGGTCCGTCCAAAAGGTTGATGCTCAACTTACCCATAACTACATGGTACACTCCAACTTCAAGGGCTGCCTATGGTCATCTAAGGATGATCGAAGGCGGCCCCTTATTATGTTTCCGGGCAATCTTGGAGGTTCATACAAATACTTTCGGCAGGTGAGACAGGTATACGACAGACCGATCCATCATGTACAATAGGAAGATATATGCATTCTTATTGTATATTGTATGAGTGCACTATTTTTTGTGGGGAGGCAATCATTTGTGACAATACATTCAGATCAAGTGATCACAACAATCAGAACTAATCTGGAATCATGTATCCTGGGGAAAACCTTTGAGATAAAGCTCTTAATGACCACTTTGCTGGCTGGAGGCCACGTGCTGATTGAAGACGTTCCGGGCACCGGGAAGACCCAACTGATCAAGGCACTGGCCCGGTCCATGAACGGGGAGTACCGCAGAATTCAGTGTAACCCCGATATTCTTCCAAGTGACATTACAGGAGTGTCGGTGTTTCATCCGCATGAGGAGCGGTTTGTCTTCCGTCCGGGTCCTGTTATGACCCACATTTTGCTTGCGGATGAAATTAACCGGGCAACGACCAAGACTCAATCCGCGCTGCTGGAAGTCATGGAGGAAAGAAACGTGACGGTAGACGGGGTGACTTATGCCCTGCCGCATCCGTTTATGCTGTGTGCAACCCAGAACCCGATTGATTTCGAAGGCACTTATATGCTGCCCGAAGCACAGCTTGACCGGTTCATGATGAAAATCCGGATCGGCTATCCTGACGAGATGACGGAGAGAACGATGCTTCACGCCCATCAGAAGGGCCAGCCGGTGGACAGTCTTAAGCCTGTGACCAGTATGGAGGAGATTGTGCGGATTCAGCAGGAAGTCCGCCTGGTTCATGTTAGCGATGCGGTGATGAATTATTTGCTGGAGATTGTCCGCCGGACAAGAGAGCACGAAGGGGTGCTTTTGGGAGCGAGTCCAAGGGCCTCACTTGCTTTTCTACAAGCAGTGAAAGCGTATGCATATATTAATGATCGGAATTATGTGCTCCCGGACGATATTAAGCAGCTGGCCCCTTATGTGCTCGGTCATCGGATACTGCTTCGTCCTGAAGCGAGATTGGACAGCCTGCATGCGGAGGGCGTGCTGCAGACGATCCTTAGGCAGGTCTATGTTCCGGTGTCCGTTGAGCGGTAGGGTTATGATGGATAGCTTGTCGGCTTTAAGAGGGGGAAAAGTCGTGAAGAGGCTTTGGAGACCGGCGCTGCTGTGGATCGTATGCCTGATGTACGTGGTTTACCAGGGTGGCAAGACTTCGATCATGCTGTTAATGATGGTATCGGCATTAATGGTGTACTGGCTGTTATGCAGCTTGATTGGCCTTAGAAAAATGCATGGAACACGCTCTCTCTCCATTGAAGGAGGGCAAGGGGGACAGTTGCAGGCTGGGGACCAGGTTCATGTTAGGCTCAGGCTGGAGCAGCGGGGTTGGGTTCCCCATCCATTTATCATTGTGCGGGAAATTCTGAAGAGACAGAACGGAGGCTCTTGGGCCTTTGAGGAAAGCATGATTCCCCGGTTTAGATCCGGGGCGGAAATTTCATTCCAGACTCCTCCTCTAGAACGGGGACGCTACTCGTTCGCGGAAACGGAGTGCAGTGCCCAGGATATCTTCGGTCTCATCAAGCACACAAGGTTGTTCGATTTCAAAGGGGAGTTTTACGTCCTTCCAAGAACGGTGTTCATTCCTTATTGGCATTTGGCTGACCGGAATTCCAGGTTTGCCGGGCCGGAGAATGCTCCGGCCTTGTCCCGCCGGGAAACCACCCAGATTAACGGGGTAAGGGACTATGTATATGGCGATCGTCTATCCCGGATTCACTGGAATGCGACCGCCAAGACAGGGAGCTGGAAGTCGAAGGAATTTGAGCATGAGTCCCTTCCCAAGACCATCTTGGTCCTGGATGCCGGACAGGGCGGGTATCCAGACTCATCGGCTTTTGAGCTGGCTGTCTCTACAGCCGCCTCCCTGTTGGATTACAGTACAAGAGAGCGGATGAGCATCGGTCTCTGCACACTTGGCGCTGCGGTGGAGAATTTTATGCCCGCTAGTCACATAGGGGACCGCAAGCGGATGCTTCAGCATTTGGTGGATATCAAAGCCGACGGATACGGAGAGCTTGCCAGCAGACTTAGCGGTCAACAGGCTCTCTTCTCGCCTGGAAGCTTCTTCGTCCTGATTAGTCCGAGACGGGGGAAGGACGCGCTGGAAGCCCTGATGTGGGCGAAGAGCAGAAGAATGACTCCATACCATATTCTTATTGGTGAAAGGCCGAAGGATGGAGGCTGGCAGGTTGCGTTGAGCTCCAACGGCTTTAGGGGAATTGCAGTTCCTTCCCTACAGGAACTCCCGGTGTCCATGAGAGGAGGACGCAATGAATAGCCGGTTCGGTAAAATACAATATTCCTGGTACTTCATCAGCTGTATTGTATGGGTGCTTATTATGTCTGCCCAATGGATTTCTTTTGTGAAGCCGATTTGGTATGAGGAGACCTCTGTCCTTGTCCTGGATATCCTGATTGCTGCTGCGGCCGCTGAGGTGGTCCTTCCTTTCCGCAGATGGCTGAAGTGGGGGGTGAAAATAGCAGCGGTGGTTCTTATCCACTATTGGGTGCTGCAGAACTTTAATGTTCTTGCCTCAGATGGCCCGCTTCTGCCGGTTGGTATAATCCGGTTCATAAGTCAAGTGGAGCCGTATATTTGGTTCTCGCTTCCCGCCTGGGGTTTATTTGAGCTGGCTATCCGGCTATCGGATTATCGCGGGTTTATTCTGCTCTTTACCGGGATGAATATTCTTGCTTTTGCCATTTTGGATTCATTTACTTCTTACTATCTGTGGCCGCAGGTGGCCTGGACGGTGTTCGCTGGCTTGAGCTGGCTGGTCTGCTTTCATTTCCGGAAGTACCAGATGAAATACCCTCAAGGTTGGAGGCATTTGCGCCTGTATCCGTTCCGGGTGGTTACGAATATTGTGATTATTTTTTGCTGTATCCTGCTGCTTGGGATCAGTATGCCGGAAGTTTCGCCTCTTCTGACCGATCCTTATTCAGCCTGGCAAAATATCCAGGGGAACAAATATGAGAAGCAGGATGAGCCAGAATCCAAGCCTCAGGATTCTGCTTCGGGTTACAGCAGGGATGATTCGAAGCTGGGCGGAGGCTTCAATTTTGACTTCAGTACGGTAATGACGGTAACGTCCCCCAAGAGGACTTACTGGCGTGGCGAAACCCGCAGCTTCTATACCGGTACCGGGTGGCTCAGCCCAAGTAATCCGGATGATCAGAGATATCAGTTCGGCCAGAACGTAGGCGTGAACGGGCCGGGCAGCGAGCTGGGCAGGAAGGTCAAGACCGAGCGGGTGGAGCAGACCTTTGTGATGGCGGGGAAACGGACGTATCCGGTGCTCTTTGGAGCCTATTCCATTTCCAAGATCAATCTGTTAAAGGAAGAGGAACGTCAGAAGGGACCAGACGCTGTATGGAATTGGCGCGATGAATTTATGGCATGGAATGGATTCGGCCTAACCCAGAAGCACGACGGCTATCCGACGACCTACAAAGTGGTCTCTCAAATGCCCATCATCCCACTTGAAAAGCTGAGTAAAGCCAGCTACGACTCGTTATATCAAGGGGCTAATCTAGCCAAGTATACTCAACTTAATCCGGAGTTTCCGGACAGGGTTAAACAGCTGGCGAAAAAAGTGACCGCCGAAGGCAAGACTCCCTATGAGAAGATGGTGCTGCTTCAAGACTACCTCAAGGTGAATTTTAATTATACCAATACACCGGATTTGTCATTAAAGAAGCATGATGATCTGGTAGAAGGTTTTTTGTTTGATATCAAAGAGGGGTACTGTGATTATTTCTCCACATCCATGGTCGTTATGGCCAGATCCATTGGAATTCCGGCACGATGGGTCAAGGGGTTCTCCTCGGGACATCAGAATATTGAAGGACCTGAGCATATGAACAGGGAGCCCGAAGGGCCGTACACAGTTACCAATGCCGACGCCCATTCCTGGGCAGAGGTTTATTTCGGTGAAGATTATGGATGGGTGACATTTGAGGCGACTCCAGGCTTTGATCTCCCGCTAAATGTCAGCGAGGATAAGCCAGCCGTGGCTCCGGTTAAACCTGAGGTAAGCCCCCCGGTTAAGAAAACCCCGGAACCCGCATCGAAGCAAGAGGACAGCTCCTCTTACATTGGCTGGCTTGCAGCTGCACTGGGAACAGCGATTGTGATCGCTGCAGGATACTTGGCTTGGAAATACCGCAATGCCCTGTACTATACTCTTCTTCGCCTTCGCAAAGGACGCGAACTAACCTCAGGCGAGAAAATCATAACCGAAACCAACCGCTGGCTGGGACATATCAGAAAGTGGGGCTTCGGAAGGGAAGCTCATGAGACGCTTCGGGAAGTGATTACACGCTGGAAGCAGGATGCGCCGATGCTGGAGGCCTCCTTTAATGAGCTGCTGGCTCAATTTGAGAAAGCAAAATACAGCCCGGAGCAGGTGAATGACCAGGACTGGAGAAAGATCCAATCCATGCTTCAAGACATCACCCGCACAATCAAAAAGATCTATTCGTAGTGAATCCGTTCAACGGATTCTGATCTTCCCCGGAAGCTTAGTTCCGGGGGTTTTTCCTTTTTTACTATAAAGAAAGATTATGGTATAGTTTGTCGTAGAAACTGAGGTGACGTCATTGTTTGAGAAGTTGATGCCCAAACTGCGGGTGAACACAGTATTCGATATTGATTTGGAAGGGCTTTACGCTTCAGGCTACCGGGCCATTATCACAGACCTGGACAACACGCTTGTGGGTGCCAAAGAACCATCAGCCACCCCGATCCTTATAGAGTGGTTTGAAAAAGTAAAGCAGCATGGTTTTAAACTTGTGATCGTGTCAAACAATAATTTGGGAAGGGTGTCCACATTCGCCACCCCTTTAAATATTGAGTTCATTCACAAAGCCAGGAAGCCATCCAATCTTCCTTTTCATAAAGCACTCGGGCTGCTTGGTTTCAAACCGAGCGAAACGATCGTAGTTGGAGATCAGCTGCTGACCGATGTGTATGGAGGGAACCGGATGGGACTGTACACCGTGCTTGTGCAGCCCATTTCTCTTGAAGACGAAGGTTTCGGTACCCGGTTCAACCGCCGGGTGGAGCGAATTGTTCAAAGACGTTTGCGTAAAGTTGGAGTATGGAATGAGGAGGACAAGAACCAATGACAGAAGGACCGCTTATCCCGGAAGGGACGAAGTGCAGCGGGTGCGGCGTGAAGCTGCAGAACGGGGAAGTGAACAAGCCGGGTTACATTCCAGCTCAGGCGCTGGAGCGTGAGCCGGTCATTTGCCAGCGCTGTTTCAGAATTAAGAATTACAATGAATCTTCTTCAGTCACGGTGGAGCAGGATGAGTTCCTAAGGCTGCTCAGCCAGATTGGGGAGAAGGATGCGCTGGTCATTCACATCGTGGACATCTTTGATTTTGAAGGCAGTGTCATCGGTGGGCTCCAGCGGTTTGTGGGCAACAATCCAGTACTGCTGGCCGTTAATAAGATCGATCTGCTGCCTAAGGTGACCAACTGGAACAAGGTGCTGAACTGGGTGCAGAAGCAAGCCAAGGAGCTTGGGCTGCGAACTCAGGATATTATATTCTGCAGCGCCAAGCAGAATAAAGGCTCTGACCGTCTTCTTGAGGCGGTGGAGAAGTACCGCGGCACCCGTGACGTCTATGTGGTGGGCGCGACAAATGTAGGGAAATCCACCTTGATTAACCGGCTGATCCGCGACTTCAGCGACTTGGACCAGGAACTGACCACTTCGCGTTACCCAGGGACAACCTTGGATATGGTAAATATTCCACTGGATGACGGACAGTATATTATTGATACCCCGGGCATTATGTATCCATCCCGCTACAGCGAGCTGGTTGCGCCAAGCGATTTGTCTGTCATTATGGCAGACAAGCCGCTTAAGCCGATTGTGTATCAGCTGAATGAAGGCCAGACCTTGTATTTCGGCGGGTTCGGAAGATTTGATTTCGTTCAGGGAGATCACCAATCGTTCACCTGCTTCGTCAGCGGCAAGGTTCCGATTCACCGCACCAAGCTGGAGCGGGCGGATGAACTGTTCGAGAAGCATGCGGGCGAAATGCTGTCCCCGCCAAACCGGGATGAGATTGAGAAGCTTCCGGCTTGGACAAGGCATGAATTCCGGATTGCACGGGGCAGCAGGCAGGATATCTTTATTTCTGGTTTGGGATGGATCAAGATTAACGGGGAATCCGGCGCAGTAGTTGCTGTGCATGCTCCAAAAGGGATAAAGGTGCTGCTTCGTCCGTCCTTAATTTAGTCGGGCTGGGCGATCGCTATTTCCATTGCTGCGAAAGGGGAGAGACCATATGGTTACAGAGAAGAAGTTGAGATCAGCTCCACTCCTCCTGGGTGTTATGGGGGACCCGATTGCCCATTCCAAGTCTCCGGTAATGCATGAGGCCGCACTTCGGGCGCTCTCCCTGCAGGGAAGCTACGTACCGCTTCATGTAAAGCGCGAACGGCTCGCTCAGGCCGTAGAGGGAATCCGGGCGATGGGGTTTCGGGGGGTAAATGTCACAGTTCCCCATAAAGTGGAGGTTATGAGCCTGCTCGATGATATTGACGACGGTGCTCGCCGGATCGGTGCGGTGAACACCATTGTGAATCAGGATGGGCACTTGACTGGTTACAATACGGACGGGATCGGATATGTCCGTTCCCTGAAGGAGGAAGTCGTCTTCGACCTTAAGGGAAAGACGGTGATTGTCCTCGGAGCAGGGGGAGCCGCACGGGGGATTATTTATGCGCTTCTTCAAGAGGCGCCGGGGCAGATTGTGATTGCCAACCGGACTGCGGATAAAGCTGTGAATTTAGCCAGAGAGTGGTCGGGGCTTGGCAATTTGTCCGGCTGTGCGGTGGCGGATGTGAGGCAGGCCGTAAGCAGGGCAGATGTGCTGATTAATACGACATCCGTCGGGATGCATCCGGATATTCACAGCACGCCGCTGGAGTCTTCATGGATTCCCGAGGGAATTGTCGTCAGTGATTTGATATACAATCCGCTTGAGACGGTGTTCCTCCGGCAGGCGAAGGAACGAGGCTGCCAGATACACGGTGGGCTTGGCATGTTTATTAATCAAGGAGCATATGCGTTTGAATATTGGACAGGAATGTCCGCACCTGCTGAGGTTATGCGCGAAGCGGTGCTTCACAGCTTACAGAATTAGCTATATAAAGCGAACTTAATAAATTAACCGATCTCAGCGGAGAGGCCGAGTGATTCTGAAGAAACAGAGCGTCCGCCTTTGTCTCCGAAATGCCCCTACTTTGACATTTAGTTCAAGCATTTCGGAGGCAGCAGCGGCCTTAAAGAACACTCGGCATCGCAGCGCCCCATAAGGGTAACCTTAATAAGTTCATTTTATATATTTAACAAATATTAAGAATACATCAGCCCGGACGAAGAAGATTGCTTCTACGAAGGTCCGGCTGTTTAAGGAGTTATGAACATATATGCTTACAGGCAAACAAAAACGTTATCTACGCAGTCTCGCCCATCATCTGCAGCCGATCTTTCAGGTAGGCAAGGGGGGGACGAATGAGCAGATTCTTCGTCATATTGATGAAGCTATCGAAACACGGGAGCTCATCAAGTTATCGGTGCTGAACAATTGCATAGAAGACCCGAAGCAGATTGGTCAAGAACTTGCTGAAGGCTCAGGCTCTGAACTTGTGCAGGTGATTGGAAGAACGATTGTGCTTTATAAGGAATCGCGGGAGAACAAGCAGATCGAGCTTCCCAAGAACTAATGCCGAAGGGACTGTAGGTTATGAGGAGAATAGGCATCATGGGTGGGGCTTTTGATCCGATTCACGTGGGACACCTGCTGGTGGCGGAGGCTGCCAGGGACCAGTTCGCACTGGAGGAGGTCTGGTTCATGCCCTCCCACCTTCCTCCGCATAAGCGGAAAGCGGGCGTTAGCGGGCAAATGCGCCTTGAGATGGTGACCGCAGCCATTGCGGGTAATCCAGCATTCAAACCGCTTGATATTGAGCTCAAGCGCGGTGGTATTTCCTATACCATTGATACAATGAAAGAGCTGCAGCGCCTGCATCCGGATATCCGGTTCCACTTCATTATCGGCGCGGACATGATCAACTACCTTCCCAAGTGGGAAGGGATTGAAGAGCTGGTGCGGATGGTGACGTTCATAGGCCTGCAGCGTCCGGGAAGCATGCTGGAGCTGGATTCGCTTCCAGAGTACATTGAAGAAGCGGTTTGTCTGGCGGAGATGCCGCTGGTGGACATTTCCTCAAGCCTGATCCGCAAGCGAATCGCCCGTGGACAGTCAGTCCGCTACATGGTGCCTGAAAGTGTATATGAATACATGATAAGGAGCGGGATTTATGCGGTACAGCAGGGAGGAACTGATTAAAGCGGTCTCTGGCCAAATGCCGGAGAAGCGCTGGAAACATACGGAGGGTGTGATGCACTCCGCTGTGGTTCTGGCTAAGCAGTATGGGGCAGATCCCGTGAAGGCAGATCTTGCGGCCCTGATGCATGATGTGGCTAAGTTCTGGCCTATTGATAAGCAGGAGCGGGTTATCCATGAGAATGATCTGGATCAGGATCTTCTCGCCAATGACAAACAGTTGTGGCACGCGGAAGTCGGCTATCATGTGGCTAGACATGAGTATGGGATTGAGGACGAAGAGATTCTGGATGCTATTCGCTATCATACTTCAGGCCGGGTGGGAATGACCCTGCTGGATAAAGTCATTTGTCTTGCGGATTACATTGAACCGGGAAGAGACTTCCCGGGTGTGAATAATATAAGGGAACTGGCTAATCATAGCCTTGAAGAGGGGCTGGTAGCGGGACTTGACTCCACGATCAGTTTTTTGTTGGAGAAGAGGAAGGTCATCTATCCGCTGACCGTGCTTGCGCGCAATGATTTGGTCCGGCAATTGAAGTGATTTTGTTCTAATGTGAACATCGCTTTTACTATTCTAGGAGGTAAATGAATGACAATAAGCTCAAATGAACTGCTTAACATCGCGATTGAAGCGGCAGACGATAAAAAGGCGGCAAACATCGTGGCCCTGGATTTGAAGGGAATTTCGCTGATTGCGGATTACTTCGTCATCTGCCACGGGAACTCCGATACACAGGTGCAGGCGATCGCTACGGAAATCCGCAAGCGTGCCCACGATGCTGGTGCGAACATCCGAGGGATTGAAGGCATGGACTCGGCCCGCTGGGTGCTGATGGATCTGGGTGATGTAGTGGTCCACATCTTCCATAGGGACGAGCGCGAATATTATAATATTGAGCGTCTGTGGTCGGACGCTAAAGTGGTTGAGACTGTATGAGTCTAATTGCGGGCACTGTAGTCTCCCTTCCGATTGACAGGGAGATCTCACCTTACGGTTTCTTCCTGACCAATGGCTCGGAGGACGTTCTCCTGCATTACACGGAGCTTACCCGGAAGGTGGAGCCGGGGGAGACTGTGGAAGTGTTTCTATTCTATGATACCGAGGACCGTCTCGCGGCGACCATGAAGAAGCCTTATCTTACGCTTGGTGAGCTGGGATTGCTGGAAGTGGCGGATGTCCACCCAAGACTGGGATGTTTTCTGGAGATGGGGCTGGGAAGACAGCTGCTGCTTCCCATCCGGGAGCTGCCGGAATTGAAAGAACTGCATCCGCAGGTGGGCGACAAGGTCTATGTCATCATGGAGCATGACAAGCAGGGACGGCTCAAAGCCAAGGCGGCCGGAGAACAGGAATTGGCTCCGCTTGCTTTCCATGCTCCCACCACATGGAATAACCAGTGGCTGGAGGCCATTGTCTATAAGCCGCTTCAAATGGGAACATTCGTTGTCGTCCAAGGAGGGGTTCTTGGCTTCGGCGCGATCGGCATGATCCATTCTTCAGAGCGCAGCCGTCTGCTCCGACTCGGGGAGCGCGTTCAAGTCCGGGTGGCGCATATCCGGGAGGATGGACGTGTCAATCTCTCTATGGCACCCCGCAAGGAGATCGGCCGCAATGAAGACGCTGAGAAGATTCTGGCGTTCTTGGAGAACCGGCCGGGCGGAGGAATGCCTTATTCGGATGCGACTCCGCCGGATGTGATCAAGCAGCGGTTCGGGATCAGCAAATCGGCGTTCAAACGCGCCATGGGCAAGCTGATGAAAGACGGGAAGATTCGTCAAGAGGAGAACTGGACGTATCTTATCACGGACAAGACAGGGGACAATAATAACCCTGGCCCTGGTGACGGGGACGTTCAGGCTTAAGCTTTGTATGGAAAGCGGGGTTGGATATCATGGCATCCTATCGAAAGTTTGCTTATGTATATGATGAATTAATGGAGGACATGCCCTACCCCGACTGGATCAGATTTGCAAGAGAAGCGTGGCAAAGACACGGCATGCCGAGGACCGTGGTTGAGCTTGGCTGCGGTACGGGCAGCATCACGATTCCTCTGGTCAACTCAGGGTTTGAAGTCACGGGAATGGACTTGTCCCCAGATATGCTGGCTGTGGCCAGGCGTAAGCTGGAGCAGTCCCCCAAAGGCAGCAGACTGTTCCGGGAAGGCTCGGTCCGCTGGGTTCAACAGGACATGCGGGATTGGGAAATGCCGGAGCCGGTGGATTCCGTCATCTCTTTTTGCGATTGTCTTAATTATTTGTTGGAAAAGGAAGACGTGATCCGGACGTTCAAGCGGACCTTTGACGGACTTAAAGCTGGGGGAACGTTTATCTTTGATGTTCATCACCCGAATACCCTTAAGAGGTATGAGGAGGAACAGCCATTTATTTGGGACGAGAAATCAGTCTCCTATATCTGGACCTGTGAGAGAGATGCATTCCGCAATGAGATCGAGCACCATCTGACGATCTTTGCCCGTGAGCAGGAAAGCGGCCAGGACATGTACCGGAGATTCGAGGAAACTCATGTGCAGCGGGCCTATGAGGCGGACTGGCTAAAGCTGGAGCTGCTGAAATGCGGATTCTCCAAAGTAAACTGCTACGCTGACTTTGAATGGGTAGAAGCGGAAGAGGATGCAGCCAGACTCTTTTTCGTGGCGGTAAAATAAATAGTTGAATTAGAAGTCAAGCCGGTCATCTCAAGGATGGCCGGCTGATTTTTTTTCCATGACTTAAGCGTGTAACATATAGGCAGCTGCGCGCCGATACATAATGAGAGCGGCTGCAAGCCTGTAGTAAAGAGGATGCTATAGCTCCTTTCCAATATACTCGGCCAATCGACGGATGGCTTCCTCATTTCTGCGGTAGTACGTCCATTGACCTATGCGTCTAGCTTCAAGCAGTCCGGAGCGTTGAAGCAGGGATAAATATTGAGAGGTGGTGGATTGGGACATCCCCGCCTTCTCTTGAATCTTGCCAACACAGATGCCGTCTTTGAAATCGTGTTCGTCTGATAGAGATCCGCTCGGGAAATTCTGCCCAGGCTCTTTAAGCCATTGCAGGATCTGCAGGCGGGTTTCGTTAGCCAAGGCTTTGAATATCGTCAAATAATCCATGGATTTATTATATTTGTTCTTCCAAAGATGTCAAAGGCCTTATGAATATGGAACATAGAAAAGTCCCCTTTTTTCAATAATTCAACATATTATTGGAAATTGCATCTATATTTAATAGGCAAATAGATTTATAATTAGGAAAATAGTAACAAAATAAACCTGCTTGTTCAACGAAGGGGTGTTACCCGTGAAACGCTGCCGGAGGAACAGCCGGTTGTCCTCCGTCCTGTGCACTCTTTACTAATCTTACGAGGTGAATGTTTTGAAATTGTCGTTAAGCTCTAAAATGGTAGCCGGTTTTATTTTTATTTCCGCCGTAACGTATGGTACAAGCGCTTTCTTTATCTTCTTCTTGAAGTCCTTTCTGGCTTCCTCCCTACAGGATTGGCTTTACATCACCATTATTCTACTGCTTGGCGTGCTGTGGAGCGGGATATTAGGTTATGTGATTTCGAAATGGCTGACCAAGCCGATTGTCCGCTTGGCGGATACGGCAAAAGAAGCCTCCATGGGGAATCTGCTTGTGAAGCTGCCTGAGCGTAAATCCGAAGACGAGATCAAAGTGCTCTATGACGCCTTCGGGGTAATGATCTGTAATATTAAAGAGATCATCCATGATATTTCATCCAGCTCTCAGATTACGTCCAAGAATGCCGAAACTCTAGGTGAGGCCATTACAATGGCAACGGGACAGATCGAATCGATGTCTGTAGTCGTGGATGATATTTATCACGGGGTGGAGAAGCAAAGACTGTCATCAGAGCAATCCTTGCAGATTGCTGATGAGATGCTGAATGAGTTTAAGGCGATGCAGGCCAAATCCGTACAGATGCTTCAGCTTTCAAGTACGATGTCTGATTCGGTTGCCAGCACCAAGAGCACGCTCTCTCATTTAACTGAGGGGATGTCCAAACTGACCTCTTCCTATACGGTGTCCAAGGAGACCGTTGCCCGGTTAGAACAGGAAGCGAGCGATATTGAGGCGATTACAAGCACAGTAAAAGAAATTGCCGAGCAGACACACCTGCTTGCCCTCAATGCTTCCATTGAAGCTTCTAGGGCTGGTGAACACGGTTATGGGTTCGCGGTGGTGGCCCAGGAAATCCGCAAGCTTGCAAGTCAGAGCTCTGAATCCGTACTGCAAATTACAGAACTGATCAGCCGGGTCCAGTCTAAAGTAAGCGAGACGGTAGAGCTGATTAATCAACAGACCGCATTGGTTCAAAAGGAATCGGTTCACACCCAATCGGCAGCAGCAACGCTGGATCAACTGTTCGGTATTGCAGAGCGCTTTGTGGAAGCGGTTAACTTAATCGAGTCCACGGTGTCCGCACAGACTCAAAGGGTGGAACGGACTCATCAGAGCGCGAACGAAATTCTAATCATGACAAACACCTTCTCTGAAGGAGCTAAGATGATCTCAAACACAGCTCATGAGGAAACGGCGATTATGGAAGAAATTACATCCTCATCCGAGGAATTAATGGTGCTTACGAATAAACTGTTTGAGAAGACTAAGGCTTTCCAAGTCTAATATTGGTTCCCTCTTTTTGTCCCAAACAAGTGGCCCCTTAGAGAGCTGCGGCATTGACGTCAAGGGAAGTTATGCATATAATTATGGGTAATTAAATGGATATTTGAACTATGATGAGGAACAGTAATTCAGAACAATTCACCCAGAGAGCCGGTGGGGGTGCGAACCGGTTGATGAGTCTGTAATGAACTCGCCTCGGAGTTATGATGCAAGCTTCGGATTGTGCCGGGGGATGCCCCCATGGCAAGTCCAAGTGAACATTCATCGTTACACCCGCGTTAAGGGTGCTAAAGTGAGCGCAGGCAAAGCATGCTTTTCGCGCTAACTAGGGTGGTACCACGGGAATATTCCTCTCGTCCCTAGCGGTAATAACGCTATGGATTGAGAGGTTTTTTTGTGAACAGACATGTACAAGGTACAGAGCTGTGTATTTCTAAGGAGGATTTTCTATGACAGACAAAAACGTAACGAATCACGGTTATCATCCGCAAGCGATTGAGCCGAAATGGCAGGCTTATTGGGATGAGCACCAGACCTTCAAGACCCGGGAGGATGCCGGCAAGCCGAAATTTTACGCACTGGATATGTTCCCGTATCCCTCAGGAGCGGGTCTGCACGTAGGGCACCCGGAGGGATATACAGCCACAGATATCGTATCCCGTTATAAGCGGATGCGCGGCTACAATGTTCTTCATCCAATGGGCTGGGACGCATTCGGTCTTCCTGCGGAGCAGCACGCACTGGATACAGGAGAACATCCCCGCCATATTACCGTGAAGAATATTGACAACTTCCGCCGCCAGATTAAGTCCCTCGGATTCTCGTATGACTGGGATAGAGAGATCAGTACGACAGACCCTGAATATTATAAATGGACACAGTGGATCTTCATCCAGCTGTACAACAAAGGTTTGGCTTATGTCGCGGAGGTACCGGTTAACTGGTGTCCGGCACTGGGTACCGTGCTTGCTAACGAAGAGGTTATCGACGGTCTGAGCGAGCGCGGCGGACACCCGGTTATCCGCAAGCCGATGCGCCAATGGGTGCTCAAGATTACGGAATATGCGGAGCGGCTCCTTGAAGACCTGGAGGATCTGGATTGGTCCGAGAGCATTAAGGATATGCAGCGGAACTGGATTGGCAAGTCTAAGGGAGCTGAGGTTGATTTTGCGATTGAAGGGCATGAGGCTTCGCTAACTGTATTCACGACACGGCCGGATACTTTGTTCGGCGCGAGCTATGCGGTGCTTGCTCCTGAGCACGCTCTGGTGGACACGATTACGACCGAAGACCGCCGGGAAGCTGTAAAGGCCTATCAGGAACAGGCCGCACGCAAGAGCGATCTGGAGCGTACAGACCTTGCCAAGGAGAAGAGTGGTGTCTTCACCGGCGCTTACGCGATAAATCCGGTAAATGGCGCGAAGCTGCCGATCTGGATCGCGGATTACGTTCTGGCGGGTTATGGAACGGGTGCGATTATGGCCGTACCGGGTCATGACGAGCGGGATTATGAATTCGCCAAGCAGTTTGATCTCCCTATTATCGAGGTAGTATCCGGTGGTGACCTCAGCAAGGAGGCTTATGCCGGTGACGGGGAGCATATCAATTCGGACTTCCTGAATGGGCTGAATAATGAGGAAGCGATCAAGAAAGCCATCGCCTGGCTTGAAGAGCAGGGGAAAGGGAAAGGCAAGGTAACTTACCGTCTGCGTGATTGGCTGTTCAGCCGCCAGCGGTATTGGGGAGAGCCGATTCCGATTCTTCATTTGGAAGACGGCACGATGAAGCCGGTTCCTGTGGACCAGCTCCCATTAGTGCTTCCAGAAGTGGATCAGATCAAACCATCGGGTACTGGAGAGTCACCTCTGGCGAATGTGACGGAATGGGTGAACACGACCGATCCGGAAACTGGCCTTCCGGCACGCCGTGAGACCAATACTATGCCGCAATGGGCAGGCAGCTGCTGGTACTATCTCCGGTTCATTGACCCTCATAATGATAAGGAGCTTTGTTCGCCAGAGAAGCAGAAGGAATGGCTTCCGGTTGATCTGTACATCGGTGGTGCCGAACATGCGGTGCTTCACTTGCTGTATGCCCGGTTCTGGCACAAGGTGCTGTACGATCTTGGCGTAGTTTCCACCAAGGAACCGTTCCACAAGCTGGTTAACCAGGGAATGATTCTTGGCACCAACAATGAGAAGATGAGTAAATCCCGCGGGAACGTCATCAATCCGGATGAAATTGTGAGTGAGTTCGGTGCGGATACGCTGCGCATCTATGAAATGTTCATGGGGCCGCTTGAGGCAACCAAACCTTGGAATTCGAATGGTGTGGAAGGCACTTACCGTTTCTTGTCCCGGGTATGGCGTCTGTTTATCGGGGAGGACGGAGCAATCAGTCCGAAGATCGTAGATGGAGAGGGCAGCGATGACTTCAAGCGCACCTGGCACAAGACCATCAAGAAAGTTACAGAGGACTTGGAAGGACTCCGTTTCAATACCGCGATCAGCCAGCTGATGATCTTTATTAATGAAGCATACAAGACAGATGTTGTTCCTAAGGCAGCGGCTGCGAACTTCGTACAGCTTCTCTCACCGCTCGCGCCGCATATCGCTGAAGAATTGTGGCAGCGTCTGGGCCACAATGAAAGTGTAACCTATGTTCCATGGCCGGCTTACGATGAAGCCTGGACCGTGGATGCTGAAGTAGAAATTGTTGTACAGGTGAACGGTAAGATTGTAGACCGGGCCAAAATTGCCAAAGATCTGGACCAGGCAGCGATGCAGGAGTTCACGATGGAGCTTCCAAACGTGAAGCGGGCGATTGAAGGCAAGACGATCCGCAAGGTGATTGCCGTTCCGGGTAAACTTGTAAATATTGTAGCCGGTTAATCCAGCGTCTCTTCGGTCCCGCTGAAGAGGGTATCCAGCTTCGCCAGATCATGTTTATGTTTACTGGCTGTGGCCTGGATCAGCTCTGGAAATACTGATGATAAATGCTGCTTGAGTACGGAAAGGCCTTCCGCAGTTACACCGCCGGGGACAGCAACTCTCTGCCTAAGTTGTTCGGGAGAGAACCCCCCTTCGGTAAGGAGACGGCCCGTACCAAGCAGCATTTGTGCTCCTAATTGAATGGCGGCCTGGCGGGATATCCCGGTCAGGTCGGCAGCAGAATCAGCCCAGAGCTGAAGAATATAGGCTAGAAACGCCGGACCACAGCTGGAAATATCCGAGGCTGCCCGGACATGCTCTTCCGGGGTGAGCACAGGGATGCCTACGGAGGAGATAAGCTGTTCCAGCAGGAGCCGGTCTTCGGGCTGAATTCGCTGACCATACATGCACAGGGAGGCGCCGCTTAACACGGAGTGGGTAATGCTCGGGATAATCTTGGCCACCTTGGAGGGCAATATCTTTTCCAGATGGTTGATTAGAACGGGACTTGTAATAGAAACAACAATTTGCTTGGGATTTAGTGAACTTTGAATTTCAGTTAAGACACCATGGAATTCCAGTGGTTTAATGCACAGGAATATAATATCGCTATTCAGAACGGTTTGGACGTTGCTGTCCGTTGCTTTAAGCCCCGGATATCTCGCTGCAAGGCGTTCACTCCGGACACCAGACCGGCTGCTTGCTGTAATCTGCCGAGGTTGTAAGGCTCCGGAACGGAGAAATGACTCAATGAGAAGACTTCCCATGCTTCCTGTTCCGATGAATCCTATTTTCATCACAGATATCTCTCCTTCTGCGCGAAGGCGCGGCTCGTCGTTTACAATGTATGCGGCTCAGACAGATATTCATGACTACGAATTTATAGATTCAGGATTGGAGATGGAAGGATGGTTCGAAAGACACTGGTTACAGCAGTTGTATCTGCTATAGCAGGGGCTGGTCTAATGCTGTTTGCTGTAGGAGGAAGGGGGCCGTCAGGACTGGATGGCTGGGTGCCGGTCAACCCACAGGTTGCTGAGGCGTTGGACTCCAAGG
Source organism: Paenibacillus sp. J22TS3 (assembly GCF_018403205.1). Classification (NCBI taxonomy): domain Bacteria; kingdom Bacillati; phylum Bacillota; class Bacilli; order Caryophanales; family Paenibacillaceae; genus Paenibacillus; species Paenibacillus sp. J22TS3. Next base: position 891,309 of record NZ_BOSF01000001.1, on the reverse strand, counting down.
AGAGCTCTGAACGTAATCGTATTGCTGAGGAGCGGCCTAAGACGAGTTCTGAAAATATCAGATCGGGCAAATCTTCTAAGGGCGAGGAAGCGGCTGGTGGAGCTGGGCCCATCAGTAGGCCAGGTGAGTCTTCTTCCGAAAAGAAGGCTGAGGAAAGGAATACGGGCAAATCAGTGGAGGAGGCCCCGTCCGGTAAGCTGATTAGTATTAACAAGGCTGATCTTGCGGGTCTTCAGAATATTCCGGGGATCGGTGCGAAAAAGGCCGCGGCTATAGTAGAATACAGGGACAAGCATGGGGATTTCAAGAAGGTGTCCGATCTCACTCAGGTCAAAGGCATTGGCCCCAAGATGTTAGAAAAAATGAAGCCTTATATCGAACTATAGGATAGGAGAATGGAGAAGATGAATCCAGATATGCGAAAAGACTGGGATACCTATTTCATGGATATTGCTTATATGGTTTCTACCCGCTCGCGGTGCAGCAGACGCCATGTTGGCTCTGTGCTGGTTCAGGGCAAAAAGCTGCTCGGCACTGCTTATAACGGGGCTCCTTCTGGAGTGCCTGATTGTTCCGAGGCCGGCTGCATGATTGTGGAGGAATATGAAATGCGCCAGGTGGATGGCCAGGAACAGATGGTGAAGAAGCAGCGGTGCATCCGGACCATTCATGCGGAACAGAACCTACTACTGTTCACAGACCGGATTGATCGTGAAGGCTCCAGTGTCTATGTCACGGATCAGCCATGCTGGACCTGTGCCAATATGCTGGCCAACAGCGGTATTGTTGAAATTGTGTTTCACCGTCCGTATCCCAAAGATTCAGAGAAGGTCAAGGCGATGATGGGACAGAAGGGAATTCTGTTCAGACAGCTGGAGGCGTATAACCCTCCGCCGGAGACGGTGCAAGGGGTTAGGGACTAGTCAAATCTCTGTGCAAATTTTACAACTTGGAACCGGAAAGGTTTGAACAACTCATAATGATGCAAGAGGAAGAACCTCATCCTGCTTTGAGCGGGAGGAGGTTCTTTTTGCTGCTCTGGTTGCTGCTCTGGTTGCTGCTCATCTTGCTGCTCATCTTGCTGTTCCACTAATTGTTTCACTGGTTGTTCCGGTTCCTGTTCCGGTGTCTGAGAGTACACTATGACGGAAGCGATGATTAAAAACCTTGTTTGTCAGATCATAGATTTGGAGAGTGATGACCGGTGAACCGCAGGCCTTTATTCGCAGTATGCTGCTGCTGGATTCTAGGAAGCACAGCGGCAAGTAGTTTTACAGGTTTATCGTTTTGGCTGTTTTGGGCAGGAATTACGATGTGTGTTCCTCTCGTGGGAATGTTGGCATCGCTCCCTTGGAAGAAAAGCTTGATTTTGTGGGTAACTTTTACTTGTGCTGCATTGTACTGGAACTACAATGAAATGAAGAATATAAGTCAAATCTCGGCTAAGATATCCGAATTTCGGGATGTTTCCCAACCTCAAGAGGCAGTGGTTAGCCAGGCCGCAGGAGAGATTGTCTCCCAGCCGGAGCGAGATGGGGACCGGGTGGATTTCAGAATCAGACTAGAAAGCCTGGTTGTAACCCCTGCGGGACGGGAGCCTGTGACGATCCATGCCAAGGCCGAAACAATCCTTGCCCAAGTACGTCTCTTAGATGAGGAAGAACGGGACAAGTCGACAGGTTGGAAGCGCGGGCATAAAGTGCATCTTAGCGGCGGGACGTTGGTTCAACCTTCTGCCTCCAGAAATTTCGGAGGCTTTGATTATCAGGAATACTTGCACAGGGAGCATATTCATTGGCTGTTTAAGATCAAGGGAGCTGCGCATGTGCGGACTGCCCAACCAGGGTCCTTAGGAGCAACCACAATTCTTGGCTGGAACGACCAGTTTAGAAGTCACCTGGGTACAACCATCAGCCAGCTGTTCAGCGACAAGAACGCAGGATTTATGAAGGGGCTGCTGATCGGGGTGACGGATGAACTGGACCCTGAAACCTACGGTGACTTCTCCGAATTAGGTTTGACACATATTTTGGCCATTTCCGGGAGTCACGTGGCACTGAATATCGCTATCTTGTTCTGGCTGCTCCGGCTCCTTAGAGTCAGCAGGGAAAAAGCGCTGCTTACATGTATGCTGTTCATCCCCTTCTATGTTCTGATTACCGGTTTCACCCCATCGGTTATCCGCTCAGGGGTGATGTCGATGTTGGGCTTATTCCTGCTAAGGAAGGGAATGTTCAAGGATTCCCTGAATATTTTGGCTGCAGCCGCACTGCTTATGCTGATCCTAGAACCTTATTATTTGTTTAATGTCAGCTTCCAACTGTCTTTTATCGTAACAGGAGGCTTGATTGTGCTTGTGCCTTATGTGAGCCCGCTCTTAAGCTTTTTACCCGGTAAAATTAGGATGGCTGCATCAATGACTCTTGTTGCACAGGTGGTTTCTTTTCCGCTTACCATTTATTATTTCAATCAGTTCTCCCTGTTGTCGCTCGCAGCCAACTTTATCATTGTGCCTGTAGTGGGTGTCTTATCGCTGGCAGCCGGAACGGCGGCTCTGCTGCTTGGACTTGTGTGGCTTCCCTTGGGACGCTTGATCGCTTATCCTGTAGAGCTGTTGAACAGGCTGACTTTTGCAGCAGCAGGCTGGATGAATGAGCGCAGCGGTTTTATGACAATATGGAAATCACCCTCCCTATGGTGGATTGTTGTCTACTACATACTGGTCATCCTAGTGCTGCATCTAAGCTTAAGAAGCTCTGAGACTGGCCCATTTGCGCGGAATTCCACTTCGCCCGATGAGACGGAACCGTTAACTCCAGAAATGTACGGAAACCGGCAACCTAAAGTGCTGCCCCCGGTTTCGTGGCGCAGCCGCCTCGTGCTTCCTGCGCAGCAGACCGTATGCTGGGCTGCCTTAATTGGGTTGCTCATTTACGGCTACCAGCCAGAAGCCCCAAAGGGAGTAGGAAGCGTTCAGTTTATCGATGTTGGGCAGGGAGATTGTACGTTGATTATTACCCCGGAGGGGCGCAATATTCTCGTGGATGGAGGCGGGACTGTAAGCTTTGGCAAGCCGAAGGAGGCTTGGAAGCTGAAGAGGGAGCCTTATGAGGTCGGGGCAAAGGTAGTGGTTCCGCTCCTTAAGAAAAGAGGAATACATAAGCTGGATGCTGTTGTATTAACGCATGCCGATCAAGACCACATCGGGGGGCTGCAGGCGGTGCTGGACTCCATTCCCGTCGATGCCCTATTGATGAATGGAAGCCTGGCTGAATCGAAAACGATGCATGACTTGGCACAGACCGCCTTATTGAAGCGGATTCCCATCTATAAGACGGCTTCGGGGCAGCGGATCAAACCGGACCGCCGTACGATCCTTACATTTCTTGCACCTGTTAAACCGGTTGACGCGGTAGATGGACAAGTGCCTTATATTAAAGAGCAGAACCACATTTCTATAGCCTTTCTCATGGAGATGGATGGGGTGCGGTTTCTGTTCACAGGGGATATGGATGAGGCTGCCGAACGGGAAGTAACCGAACTGTGGGGACCCCGCATTACAGGCAAGCTGGATGTGCTTAAAGTGGCGCATCACGGCAGCCGCACATCAACCTCTGTTCAGTGGCTTGAATATTGGAAGCCGCAGGCTTCAGTAATCTCGGCAGGAGAATCGAACAGCTATGGGCATCCCCATCCTGAAATTCTAGGCAGGCTGGCTGACATAGGAAGTGCTGTCCACCGGACGGACCGGATGGGTGAGATACAGATGCAGGTGCGCGGAGGAGCCTTAGTGACGCGGCATAAACTTGCCGGGTTGGAGGGGAAATGACCGAAGCAGCCCGCTTTTCTGGTTACAACAGATCGGATGACTCTATGTCTGATTTCTGTTATGATTCTAGGATGAGACTTATGGCATAAGAACCCATATAATTTAACTAGATATTTGAGAAAAAAAGAAATGATGGATTGCAACATATTACTAAAATGTAACGTCTGTATAGTTGCAAGGAAGGGGGATCCTTTGTGGTCGAGCAGGGACTCATCAGAGCCGCTCAATCAGGCGATCGCGACGCTTTAATTACCCTATTGCGAGAAATAGAACAACAGGTATATCGCACAGCCTATTATATATTAAATAATGAGCAGGATGCCCATGATGCCGCCCAGGAAGCGCTGATCCGCGTTTATACGAAAATTAACTCCTATGAAGAAAAAGCACAGTTCAAAACCTGGGTTCAGCGGATCGTGACCAATATCTGTATTGACAAATTCCGCAGGAGTAAGCCTACCGTATCCATTGAAGAGCATGAGATGGTTTTTCAAGGCAAAGAGAATGTGGAGCGGCAGGTGATGTCAACGTATCTGGCACAGGATATCCAGGAAGCGATCAATCAGCTTCCGGATCATCACCGCTCGGTTGTGGTACTGAGATATGTACAGGACTTATCTTACAATGAAATTGCGGATTGCCTGGATCTTCCGCTGAATACGGTCAAATCTTATTTATTCAGAGCAAGACAACAGCTGCAAAACCTACTACAAGATTATCAGAAAGGTGGTGTATCAGGATGAAATGCCCGGAAGCGGTGGAATGGATTCATCGTTACTTAGATGGGGATCTAAGTGAAGAAGAAGTTACCCGGCTTAAAGAGCATCTTCGCAGCTGTGACGATTGTGCCAGAACCTATGATGTATTGAAGCAATTGTCTGACAATCTCTATCAGCTTCCGGAAGTCACCCCTAAATTCAGTATTGTGGACTCCATCCTCCCAAGACTCGACGAGATTGACAGAGCCCGTGATGAAGAAGGAAGCACGCTTGAGGTGTCTGAAACGGAAGTTCCTCTGATGAAGAGCATTCCGAGCCGGAGCAAGAAGGAACGTACCCCGTTTTGGCGTACTCGTACTGCTGTACCGGCAGCCTTGGGAACAGCTGCGGCTGTTATTCTTGGGATCTTTATATACCAGTATCAGCCTGAGACGATACCTAATGCCGAGATTGCTCCAACTTCACAGCAGACTCAGCTGAAGAAGGATACACAGAATTCAAGTTCAGCGGGAGCAGAAGTGTCGACCCAAGTGGACCCGGGAGCGGCTGACTCTGACCCAACACCAAAGGATTCTTCTAAGCAGTCTTCGGAACCATCGACCGATGGTGTGAAGAAGAATGCGGAGGTTCAGGGCGATGCCAAGCAGGGCGGAGCAGATCATGCCGCCACGCGGACAGAGAAAGAGGGAGCAGCTCCTCCGGTTTCGCACAAGAGTGATACAAAGAAAAGCGGCAGCCCGGAGAAGACAACTACGGATGGGGATAAGGAGTTCACTTCACAGGTGACGGAGCAGGACAAATCAGCTGCCTCAGGTTCTTCCGGGAACCGGTCAATGGATCAGAAGAAAGTGGACGGCACTCAGACCAAACAGAGCGGCCAGGACAAATCCGTGGTCAACAAGGATAAGTCTCCAGAGAAAACTCAAGAAAAAATTCCATTGGCGCCAGATAATAACGGTTTTATGGGAATCATGAGCTCCTCGCCTATAAAGCTGTCCCCGGACGGTAAGTATGTTGCCGAAGTGGAACAGGATCATCTGAAGGTATACCTTAACAATACAGACGACCGGACCTTGTTAAGCGATATTACCCTGAACGGAAATTGGGTTAAAGGGGAATGGTCTGAAGACAGCAAAACCTTCAGCTACCAGACTTCATTAGATGATACGGTGAAGGATTATACTTATACCGTTGAGAATAATGAGGATAAGACAAATTCCACCAATTTGTCACAATAGGAACCTTTTCAGAGCCTGATGAATAGGTTATATAATAAGTAACAAGAAACAATAGGCTTCCTGATCGTCTATGACCGCCAGGCAGAAGGTTTCTAGAGCCTTCGTACCTGACGTTTATATAGATGCTCCGGGACAAAGAGACCTCAGTGCCATCCTGGCGCGGGTCTCTTTGTTGTTTATAGCCATGGAAGTGCTGACTTATTTCCTATGTGGATTAATAAGCTAAGGTCGCTGCAGCCTTCGGCCGGATGAAGGATAGACTTTGCCTAAGGATTTACATACAATATAGGGGGTAAAGGCAGGAGGGATTCGGGTTACGTATGGATGTAAAGACAGCTGTTAAAGAAATTAAAAAAGGGGCTGTGTCCCCATTATATTTATGTTACGGTTCGGAGAAATACCAAATTCAGGAGTTCATTCATCTGGTACAGGAGCAAATTGTAGATGCCGAGAACCGTGATTTTGCCGTGGTTCATTATGATCTGTCGGAAACTCCAATCGAGGTTGTGATTGAGGAGGCGGAGACTCTGCCGTTTCTGGTTGAACGCAAGCTCATTCTTGTGCGGGACAGCTCGCTCTTCTCAGCTGCGAAGGATGGCGGCAAGATTGAACACAAAGTGGACCGTCTTCTAGCTTATCTGGATAACCCGGCAGAGCACAGTGTAGTTGTATTTACTGTGAATGGGGACAAGCTCGATGAGCGTAAGAAAACTGTAAAGTCGATGAAGGTTAAAGGGCAGGTGCTCTCCTTCATGCCGCTAAGCGGGAATGAGCTGATTGGATGGGTCATCCGGCAGGCTAAAACGAGAGACTGCATCATGGATGAGTCTGCGGCCCAAGCATTGCTGGATAGTGCCGGGGTTCAGATGGCAGCATTGTCCGCCGAAGTCAACAAGCTTTGTCTCTATGCGGGAAAGGGGGGGGTGATTACAGCTGGGGATGTTCACCAGCTTGTGGCCCGTTCCACCGAGCAGAATGTCTTCGCTATGGTTGAAGATATCGCAAACCTCCGGTTGGAGAAAGCCCTCTCCACCTTTTATGAGCTGCTTAAGCAGCGGGAAGAGCCGATCAAGATCGCGGCACTCATTGCGCGGCAGTTCAGGATTATGCTTCAGGTCAAAGAGCTTGGCGGGCAGAGTTATTCCCAACAGCAAATCGCTTCCCAGCTTGGACTGCATCCCTACGCAGTGAAGGTGGCTGGTGAACAGGCGCGCAAATTTGAAGCGGCGCGGCTGCGTCGTTCCTTGTCCGATTTGGCTGAGCTGGATTACAAGATGAAAAGCGGCCGGATTGATAAGGTGCTTGGACTTGAGATGTTCCTTCTCGGTTTGGGTGCCTAGTCTAAAAAGCAAGCAAAGCGTCAGTCTAAGGAGTTATCCCTCGGCTGGCGCTTTACTAATTTGGTCTGCCGCCTGCTTTTTCAGAAGTGATCGGCAAGCGAAGGCCACCCAACCTCTAGACTTTGGTTTTGAACTTCATTCCCTGAACATAATTCAAGAATTGCATTTAAGAGAGAAAATGAGGTCAACAGACATCAAAAAACGGATGCTTCCGAGGTTAGGAAGCATCCGTTTTTTGCATTTGACATATAATAGCGCCTTACGCTTGCTTTGTAAGAGCGTTCAATTTTTTTGCCAAGCGGGATTTCTTACGAGCAGCTGCATTTTTATGGATCAAACCTTTCGTTACAGCTTTATCCAATTTCTTGGAAGCTGCGGCGAAAGCGGCTTTAGCTGTATCCACTTCGTTGTTAGCCAGTGCGGAATCAGCGGCTTTAACAACCGTACGAAGAGCGGACTTTTGGGAAGCGTTCAGCGCGCGGCGTTTGTCGTTAGTTTTCACACGTTTGATGGCGGATTTAATGTTAGGCATTGCATTCACCTCCTGTAAAGCATCTACGAAAATTCACAACTTAAAATATTTTAGCATGGGGCCCAGTAAAAAGCAATAAATTCATCATAAAACATCTCTCGTATAATCTCAAGGTTTCTCCCGCACAATATAGGAAACGTGGACAAGGAGGTTGTACGAAATGACGTTGGATTTAAGCCAGTATGTGACACGAACGGATTTGGCAGTGGAAGCGAAGGAGATTGCCGAACGGGTACACGGTGCTCCTATCCCCGGATTGAATGAGCAAATTACCGAGGATGATGGTATTAAGGTTACCCGTCTCGACGTGCTGAATGAATCAGCCTCCAGACAGATTGGAAGAGTTCAAGGGCATTATGTCACGATTGAGGTGCCGGCGCTGAGGAATCAGGATACCGGTCTGCAGGAGCGTGTGACAGCCACCTTTGTCCAGGAGTTCACGGGTTTCCTGAACAAGATTGGAATCACGGCAGAGAATAAGGTGCTTATTGTCGGGCTGGGTAACTGGAATGTGACTCCAGATGCTCTGGGGCCACTCGTCGTGGAGAACGCGCTGGTAACCCGCCATTACTTCCAGCTTGCCCCCGATCAGGTCGCTCCCGGTTACCGGGAAGTCAGCGCCATAGCACCAGGAGTGCTGGGGATTACCGGTATTGAATCCAGTGAGATTGTGCAAAGTATTGTGGAGCGGACAAGGCCGGATCTCATTATTGCGATCGATGCCTTAGCTTCCAAATCGCTGGACCGTCTGAATACAACAATCCAGATTGCGGACATAGGCATACATCCGGGATCGGGAATCGGCAATAAAAGACGGGGGTTGACCCAAGAGATTCTCGGCGTCCCTTGTATTGCGATTGGGGTGCCGACGGTTTGTTACGCATCAACGATTGTCAACAATACATTTGACTTGTTGGTCAAACACTTTGATCAGGAGCATGGCGGCACGGGAAGCAGCCAGACCAAGCAAATTATGGGTCTGATTACCGATCTCAGTGAACAGGAAAGGCTCGGCTTGGTAAAAGAAGTGCTTGAACCGCTTGGTCACGATGTTATTGTGACGCCCAAAGAAATTGACGAGTTCATTGAAGATATCGCCAATATCATCGCTAGTGGGCTGAATGCATCACTGCATCAAGCCGTGAATGCGGAAAATGTCGGAGCATATACCCACTAACTTAAGATCAAGTTGAATAAAAAAATGAACTATAGAATTTACCAATCTCAGCGAAGAAGACGAGTGATTCTGAAGAAGCGGAGCGTCCGCCTTTGTCTCCGAAATGTCTCTACTTGGATATCTATTTCAAGGATTTCGGAGACAACAGTGGTCGTAGGAACACTCGGCATCGCAGCGCCCAAAAAGGTAACCTTCATAAGTTCATTTATGTAAGTTCAACTTATACAATCTATGAAGTTCGCATTCTAGCGGACTTCTATTTTTTTGTGAGAATCCAGGTTCTACCTTTTTGCCTCAGTTCATAGATTTGGAGTATAAGAGTCAATTACTCAACCAGCTAAGAGGGAGGATGAAAGGAACCATGAAATCTTTTAGAACCTGGAACATTGGCAGATGGAGACAGAGGTTGATGCAGGTGCTCGCGATGGGCCGCACCTTTATGCTGCTCATGGTGTTGTCGATAGTGTTTTTTATTTTACTGGCAATTGGCGGGTTGACGGAGCGGAGCTTGAATAGTTCCCCGGTGTCTTCCATGAAGGGATTTGCGGCCTCGCTGTCCAGCCGCTTTTTTGAGGAAATAGTGGGTATGGAGGTTCCCCATCTCGGCAGTGGTCAGGGACCCTCGGCCCTGTCTGCCAAGAATATGACGAATTTTGCATTTCAGCTGCTGACTAATGTGAATCCATCCGATCCTAAAAGTCTGCTGGCCCGTGAGGTGCCGGGTCTTGGCGCGAATAACCCCGTACTGTTAAGAAATGGCTCGGGAAATAAAGGGGTGGATGCTCCTGAGGATTATAATCCGAACTCCCACAAGCCGCAGCGGGCTGACGCCACACCGGACAAGGAGCCGGCTGGCCAGGATAACGGGAAGAAAGGGAACTCTACCGATAAAAGTCAAGGCTCTAAACCAGGGAGCAAAAAAGTGGTTATGATCTATCATTCACATCCACAAGAGTCGTACAATCCGCTGCTGGGAGCTTCCGACGACAACCCCAGCTCGGCCAACTTTTCTAAGAATGTCGGGTTAGTTGGCAGTATGGTGTCCAAAGAACTGGAGCGCAAAGGACTTGCCACCCTTCACTCACTAGCGGATTATGCCTCCACCGTGAAGAACTACAACTACAATTATTCCTATAAATACTCCAGGGCGACTGTAAAGGAAGCAATCTCCCAGAACAAGGATCTGACATATTTCATTGATATCCACAGAGATTCCCAGCCATATAAAAAGACCACAGCAACCATTAAGGGCACGACCTACGCGCAGGTGTACTTTATTATAGGCCACGCCAATCCGAATTGGCGCAAGAATGAGGCTTTTGCAAGCCAGATTCACAGTCGGCTGGAGAAAAGCTATCCTGGCGTCTCCCGGGGAATATGGGGCAAGACATCGGCTCAGGGGAATGGCGAATATAATCAATCCTTCTCTTCTAACAGTGTGCTGATTGAGGTTGGGGGAATTGACAATACTAAGGAAGAGCTGGAACGCACGTCCAAGATTCTGGCAGATATGATTGCTGAGGTATATTGGAGCGAGCAGAAAGCCAAGAAAGTGGATACGCCGAAAAAGACAGAACCTAAAGAAGGCAAATCCAAAAATACAGCACAAGCGGGGGATCCGGTTCCTCCGCACGCATAAACATCAGCCCCTGTTGGCGTCTAAGGAGGAAGTATAATGAAACGAACGGTTAGAAAAATGGTTCTGTATGGCCTCATTCTGGCTGCAGGGGCTACGCTTGGCATGCAGCTGTCGGGCACTTCCTTGGGAAACCAAGCGAGTCCAGTAAGGCCGAATACGATTGCTGGAACCGGAGCTACAGCCTCAGGACAGACCTCAGGCGGGCAGCTGCCCGCCCAGACGGGAGGGTGGCTGCTTCAGCCCGTTGCAGGTGGGCAAGGCCTGGCCCTGGTACCTGCGGCACAGGATGGACAAGCTCCGCTTCAGCAGGCTACGCAGCAGGCCGTCTCTCAGCAGTCAACCCAGCAGGCGGTGCAGAGCCAGGCGGCAACGGGTGCGCTGCAGACACCAGGCACCATGCTGCTTCCGGAAGCCCAGCAGACACCTATTGACCGGTTTGCTGACCGGACAGGCCAGCTGCTTCAGCAGGCTTCCCAGAGCGGGATTAAGTGGGTCGTGTCTTTGTTCGGTTCATTAACGAATTAGCCATATTCCCGCCGAGTACGGAGAGAACCCGCATTTGTGCCTCACGAAACGTGCGTTTCTTTAGTTCTTTCCGTATGATATAATAAATTGATTATACTTAGGTTCTTTGGTGGGGGTAAGGAATGACAGATATTAGGGCAAGACAGGAGAAGATTCGAAATTTCAGCATTATTGCACATATAGACCACGGTAAATCCACATTGGCCGACCGTATTCTGGAATATACGGGCGCTTTGACTTCCCGTGAGATGCAGGATCAGGTTCTGGACCAGATGGAGCTGGAACGCGAGCGCGGGATTACCATCAAGCTGCAGGCTGTACGGCTTACGTACCGTGCGGATGATGGGGAAGAATACCTGCTTAATTTGATTGATACACCAGGACACGTCGATTTTACGTATGAGGTGTCCCGAAGCCTGGCCGCCTGTGAAGGGGCGCTTCTGGTCGTTGATGCGGCGCAGGGGATTGAAGCCCAAACGCTGGCCAACGTTTATTTGGCACTTGACAACAATCTGGAAATCCTGCCGGTAATCAACAAGATCGACCTGCCAAGTGCAGACCCGGACCGGGTGAAGCAGGAGATTGAAGACGTTATCGGCCTCGATGCAAGCGAGGCGGTCCACGCTTCCGCCAAGGCCGGGATCGGAATTAAGGAAATTTTAGAGCAGGTAGTCAGCAAGGTGCCTGCCCCGTCGGGAGATCCGGACCAGCCACTTAAGGCGCTGATCTTTGACTCCCATTATGATCCGTACAAAGGGGTTATTGTGTACGTCCGTGTCATTGACGGCAAGATCAAGGCCGGTTCCAAGATTAAGATGATGGCGACCGACAAGACCTTTGAGGTCATTGAGGTTGGCGCGTTTATGCCGCGCATGACGATTGTGGACGAGCTCAACGTTGGTGATGTCGGATTTATCGTTGCGGGCATCAAGACGGTTGGCGATACCCGTGTCGGGGATACCGTGACTGATGCGAAGAATCCTACGCTGGAACCGCTGCCAGGTTACCGCAAAATCAACCCGATGGTTTACTGCGGTCTGTATCCGATCGAAACGTCTGATTATAATGACCTGCGTGAGGCGCTGGAGAAGCTTCAGCTTAACGATGCTTCGCTCAGCTTTGAACCAGAGACTTCAAGTGCACTCGGCTTCGGGTTCCGCTGCGGCTTCCTCGGATTGCTTCATATGGATGTTATTCAGGAGCGGATTGAGCGTGAGTTCAACATCCCGCTGATTACAACCGCGCCGAGCGTTATTTACAAAGTTACCCTGACAAACGGCGAAGTCGTAGATATCGATAACCCATCCAACTATCCTGAGGTGGGTAAGATCGATCACGTCGAGGAGCCATATGTTAAAGCTGCGATTATTGTTCCTAATGACTATGTAGGCACGATCATGGAGCTCTGCCAGAGCAAGCGCGGGGAATTTGTAAACATGGAGTATTTGGATACGACCCGTGTAACCATTACGTACATCATTCCGCTGTCGGAGATCGTCTATGATTTCTTCGATCAGTTGAAATCCAGCACCAAAGGTTACGCCTCATTCGACTATGAATTGTCTGGCTACCGCACTTCCAACCTGGTGAAGATGGAGATTCTCCTCAATGGGGAACAGGTGGATGCTTTATCCTTCATTGTTCACCGGGACCGGGCATTCCATCGTGGACGCCTGATCTGTCAAAAGCTTCAGAAGCTCATCCCGCGCCAAATGTTCGAGGTGCCGATTCAGGCTTCCATTGGAACCAAGGTTATCGCACGTGAGACCGTTAAGGCAATGCGTAAGAACGTGCTTGCCAAGTGTTATGGCGGTGACATCTCACGTAAACGGAAGCTCCTGGAGAAGCAGAAGGAAGGGAAGAAGCGCATGAAGCAGGTCGGCAGTGTAGAGGTGCCGCAGGAAGCGTTCATGGCCGTTCTTAAGATCGACGAGGAGTAGGCGGGATTACGGGGAAAAGGAAAGCTGGCGTAGCATTGATGGAGACAAGGCCCAGTTCATTTAATAAATAAGAAGGAGATAGGAATATGTCTTTCAAGAGTTTACGTCCGCCTTTGGGAGCCCTTTGCTACTGCTTAGTCTAATCAAAGCAAAGGGCGGACAAGAAGCGGCTGGAAAGACATATCCAATCCCTACTGTAACTTATTAAATCGCAAACGACTTGTCAGAGCACTGAAGGAAAGCCGCGAGGCTTTCCTTTTTCCGTAGATTAAGAGAGTATTGAGGGTCAAGACAAGATATTAGGTAATAAGGGTTGCGAGTATAGCCCTTATCCAGAAATGGTAGATAGCAGCTAAGTTTTAATTCTGAAGCTTTGAAGGCAGGAGGGCAGCAATATGCTAAATACAAATCAATTCAAGGCAGATCGGGCAGATGAACCCCGCATTTTGAAGGACACTGCACCGAAAGCCGTTTATATACACATTCCGTTTTGTACAAATAAATGTTTCTACTGTGATTTCAACTCTTATGTACTCAAGGATCAGCCGGTCATGGATTATTTGAGGGCTTTGGATCGTGAGATGGAACTTACTGTTCAGGCGACTCCACCGGATGTGATTGATACGATCTTTGTGGGAGGTGGAACACCCACAGTTCTGAAGCCTGATGAAATGCAGTATTTCTTAAGCTCAGTCCGCAAGCATTTCCCGAAATGGGCGGATAATATGGAATTTACGATGGAAGCCAATCCGGGCACAACGGATTTGGAGAAGCTTGCCGTGATGAAAGACGGTGGGGTAAACCGGGTCAGCTTCGGAGTCCAGGCGTTTCAGAATGAGCTGCTTGGCGGCATTGGCCGGATTCATAATACGGATGATGTGTACCGGAGCTTGGAGAATGCGCAAAAAGCCGGAATCACGAATATGTCAATTGATCTGATGTTTGGGCTTCCGAACCAGACCGTAGAAATGCTGGATCAGAGCATCACGAAAGCTCTGGCGCTTGGTCTTCCACATTACTCCATATACAGTCTTAAGGTGGAGGAGAATACGCTTTTCCATACAATGTATCAGAAGAATCAGCTTCCGCTTCCTGATGAAGAGGATGAGCTTCAAATGTACCTACTGCTGATGTCCCGTATGAAAGAAGCGGGGTATAAGCAGTATGAGATCAGTAATTTTGCCAAGCCTGGGTTCGAGAGCAGGCACAATATGACCTACTGGCGCAATGAAGATTATTATGGACTTGGGGCTGGAGCCCACGGATATGTGGGAGGACAGCGTCATATCAATATTAAGGGTGTCAATCCTTACAACGAAGCTGCAGCCGACGGCCTTCCGCGCATGGAGCAGTTTGAGGTAACCCTTGCGGAAGCAATGGAAGACTTTGTTATGGTTGGACTCCGGGTCCTGGATGGAATCCAGAGCCGCCGGTTTTTGGAACAGTTCGGTATATCTATAGAAGAGAAATTCCGTGCGCCTCTGAATAAGATGCTAAAGGCCGGACTGTTGGAGAAGACGGAAGAATTTGAAGGTTACAAGTTAAGTGAGAAGGGTGTTTTGTTTGGCAATGAGGTATTTGCGGAATTTATCGGCAGCCTGACAAGCCAAGAATAGGTGGTTAAGATACTTGATTTCATTTAATAGAGGATTGAATTTGAAGAGTTCCATATGCCTGAGTTCTGCATATCCTGCATAAATATAGATAATTATGTATTGAAATCTTATACGCCTTGCTGTATATTTATTCATATTATGAATCAGCTCAGGGGGCAGTACAATGACAGTGGTATGCAGACAGGCGGTACTATCGGATGTGGATCCGCTTTTTGAAATGATTGAGGAATATGCACGCCAGGGAATTATGCTGCCGCGTTCCCGTAAGGTGCTGGAGCGTCAAATCGGGGATTTTGTTGTAGCAGAAGTTGATGGAGTTGTGGTTGGGTGCGGCTCTTTATGTCTTCTTGGCCAAGATTTGGTTGAGGTGCGCTCCTTGGGGATTTCCGAAGGTTATAAGGGGATGGGCATCGGCTCCAAAATTATTGAGGAACTGATCAAGCAAGCAAGAGAACGCCAAATCCCCAAAATCATGGCCTTGACTTACGAAGTTTCATTTTTCAAGAAAAACGGGTTTACTGTAGTGGATAAAGAGATTTTTCCCGAAAAGGTCTGGACAGATTGCGTAAGCTGCCCCAAGCAGAACGCCTGTGATGAAATAGCTGTGCTTAAGATGTTAAGCTGACTTTGAATAGATACAGAACACTGCTCAATCGGCATTTGCTGATGGCAGTGTTTTTTGTTGTGAGCGGATGCTCCTATATTCTATAAAAAAATATATTCCTCTAATGGTACATTTATCCTATAATGGTGAAATGCGAGCATGCATAATAAGGCAGAATGGGGAAAAGAGATGAAGAAAGTCATATTGTTAGTGTTATTGCTGTCGATGGTTTTACCGGCTGCTGTATTTGGAGCAAGCCAAGAGATTTCTGTTTCGATTGACGGGGTTAAGCTGCAATTCTCCAGCAAGCCGATACAGGAGAACGGAACAACTCTGGTTCCTCTAAGGACTATTTTTGAGGGATTAGGCGCAAGTGTGAAATGGGATGCCAAGACCCAGACGGTGAAGGCTTCCAAGAATGGGGTTAATATCGCGATTACTATGGGGCAGAAGTTTGCAATCAAGGATGGGAATAAAATACAGTTAACTACAAAACCCCGTACCATCTTGGGGGTAACTTATGTTCCTCTTCGCTTTATTGGTGAATCATTTGGCAGCACTATTGAGGTTCATGGGAAGGAGATTAATATAGTTTCGCCTGTTCCCCCATCTTTTGAATATGGTGCAAAGGACAATTCAGCACAGACGACAACTCCACCGGCCCAAGCACCGAATCCATCAACGGTTCCGTCAACTTCAACTACATCGGTCCAGGAGATAGGGAAGCTGTCCAACCGGGTAGTGTACATTGAAACGTACGATGCTTCAAATAAGGTGTTGGCCTCGGGGAGCGGGGTTGTAATCAGTTCGGACGGCAAGATTATCACGAATTATCACGTTATTGACGAAGCCGCATCCGTCAAAGTTGAATTCAATGACCAACGCTCTTTTACAACCTCAATTATTTTAAGCAAGGATGAGAGCCGCGACTTGGCATTATTAAAAATTCCTGCAACTAATCTTGCGGCAGTAACTATGGGTGACTCTACGACGCTCCAATTGGGAGAGGAGGTTGTAGCCATTGGTTCTCCTCTAGGGTTCAAGAATTCACTGACCAGCGGAGTAATCAGCCAGACTTCAAGAAATGTACAAGGTCAGAATTACATACAGATCTCTACTCCAATTGACCATGGAAGCAGTGGCGGCGCCCTGTTTAATATGAAGGGGGAACTGGTGGGAATTACATCGGCATTGATTGAAAGCTCAGCCAGCATTAATCTGGCGATTCCATCAAGCGATGTTAAGGCCTTTTTGGCTAAACCTCAAGTTGAGCAAAAACTGAGCCCCTCTGTTCAGCAGAAGCCTTCGACCGGTTCAACCGGGAAGGCGATGGACTCTAAAGCCCTGGAGGATTACTTAAACAAGAATTATGGATCGCTTTCCTTCAAGGGAGTAGATTTGGATTTCGATTGGGATGTGATGACCTCATCTGACGGGAAGAGATTTCTCATTGGAGGCACGATGTCGGATGGCATGCAATGGGCGGATTGGGCCGACAAGCAAGAGGAGAACGGGATGGCTTTCCCAAGTTTGATTTTATACATGTCTGATGAACTAAAAGACAAACTCCATTTGACGGATACTTTCTTTTCATTGTATCTAAATGTTCATTTGAGTAAGTACCCTAGCAGTTTTCCAGCCGAGTCGATCTCCAGAGAAGGAAGCGGATATCGCTTGGATTATAATTTCATCTATGGTTCGGTGGACTACAAATCAGGCTACTTATTCTATAACTTGGACCCTACGGATGAGGATAGCATTCAATCAGTGGAAATAGATTAACAGGGAATAGAACATCCTGCTAATTTAACTATTAATCATAACACAGCTCTATCTGCACTTAGGTGTAGATGGAGCTGTGTTTTATGTTTATGGTATAAGTTGGTTGGAGTATTTTGGGAGCATTAATGATGATTTGATTTTCTCATAGACAATTGTGTTAAATAACATTTCGTATGAGAGCCTTACGAGTAAATCAATAGTTCAACTTTTATAGGCCTTGAATCATGCCGTGCTGACTTGACAATAGCCATATGGTTTTGGTATTTTTGTATTAACGATTAGCACTCGATAGAAGTGAGTGCTAACGAACCGTGGTTGGATTACATGTACGATGAAGTCCGCTAGGAGGGATATCATGTTAACGGAACGGCAAAGAATGATTTTGACGGCTATTGTAGATGACTATATCCGTTCGGCTGAGCCTGTTGGCTCTCGGAGTATTTCCAAGCGTGGCGATGTTGGCTATAGTCCGGCTACCATTCGTAATGAGATGTCCGATTTGGAAGAACTCGGTTTCCTGGAACAGCCCCACACCTCTGCGGGGCGAATACCTTCACATAAAGGCTACAGATACTATGTTGATCACCTGGTACCACCAGAAGCAATTGCTTCAGAGGAACTGATGCAGCTTAAGAACTTCTACGCTGAGAAGCTGAACGTGGTTGAACAGGTTATCCAGCATGCCGGCACCATTCTGTCTCATATGACGAATTACACTTCCATCCTCCTGGGACCGGAGGTTTTTCATACTTCGCTGCGCCATTTTCAGCTGTTATCCTTGAATGAAGATACGGCTGTGGCCATTGTGGTAACGAATACCGGCCAGGTGGAGAATAAGACGGTATCCATTCCGGCGGGTGTGTCCGTGTCCGAGATGGAGAAGGTCGTGAATCTGCTTAACCGCAAGCTGACCGGGGTGCCTATCTATAAGCTGAAGTCCGCTCTGTACACAGAGCTGGGCCAGGAGCTGCAGCGGCATGTCTCCCACTTTGAGGAGATTATGACTGTGCTTGATCAGGCTCTAGACAGTGGAAAGGATGGTCAAAGGGTCTTCTTAAGCGGTACGACCAATATGCTTACCCAGCCGGAATTCCGGGATGTGGACAAAGTAAAAGGGATTCTGGATCTGCTCGAAGAGACTCCTACGCTGCTCAAGCTGCTTGTTCCCGCATCATCCGGAACAGGAATCCAGGTCCGCATTGGGACAGAGAACGATCATGCCGCCTTCGCGAACTGCAGTCTGATTACAGCGACTTATGCTGTTGAGGGGGAGGCGCTGGGAACTATCGGGATCTTAGGCCCGACCCGGATGGAATATGCCAGAGTTATTGCATTACTGAATATTTTATCCAGAGACATGACCAAATTTTTATCCAAACCAAACTAATGTATGAATGAATTAATCGATTAACCGCATTTTAAGGAGGTGAATACATCTTGAAGGAACAACAACCTATTCAAGAGGAAACGAATACAGAGAAAAAGGAAGATACTATGAATCCTTCTAATGATGTGAATCAGAACGAGCAAACAGAGGAAGTGCAAGGAGCAGAGGAAATCAGGTCCGGGGACTCCGCCGAAGCTGTGGAAGAAGTGGTATCTGCTGACTCTGAGGAGCTTGAACGTCTTCGTGCCGAGGTGCAGGAGCACCAGCAGCGTTTTCTGCGTTCCCAGGCTGATTTTGACAACTTCAGAAGACGCACACTGAAGGAGAAGGAAGAGCTGGCTAAATATGCGTCCGCCAAATTAATCACCGAGCTTCTTCCAGTCGTGGATAACATGGACCGGGCCCTTACGGCAGCCCAGGAAAGCGCGGAAGCGGAATCCTTCACCAAAGGCGTGGATATGATTTTCCGTCAGCTTGAGGGTGTTCTATCGGCCGAAGGCCTTACACCGATGAATGCGGTTGGCCAGCCTTTTAACCCTGAATATCATCAGGCTATCATGCAAGTGGAGTCGGATGAATACGAGGAAGGCATAGTAGTAGAAGAAGTACAAAAGGGCTATCTGCTTAAAGATAAAGTGCTGCGTCCGGCAATGGTTAAGGTAAGCGGCTAACACATAGAGATTACGACAACCCGAACATATAAAAGTTGGACTAAAGAAAGATCAGGGAGTAAGCAAGGGTGAAATGATTCTGTAGAAGCGCAGCGTTCGCCTTTGTGAACGGATTTCTATCCGCACAATCATTTGTTCAACTTATATAGCATACTAAGGAGGAAATTAAACTTATGAGTAAAGTTATTGGTATTGACCTTGGAACCACCAACTCTTGCGTAGCGGTTATGGAAGGCGGCGAAGCCGTTGTTATTCCTAACCCGGAAGGCGCGCGTACAACCCCTTCGGTTGTGGGCTTTAAGAAAGACGGAGAGCGTGTTGTAGGGGAGACGGCAAAACGTCAAGCGATCACTAACCCTGACCGTACGATTATCTCCATCAAGAGACATATGGGTACGAACCATAAAGAATCAATTGACGGCAAGGATTACACGCCTCAAGAGATTTCAGCAATTATTTTGCAAAAATTGAAATCCGATGCTGAAGCTTACCTTGGACAACCGGTAACCCAAGCGGTTATCACAGTTCCTGCTTACTTCAACGATAGCCAGCGTCAAGCTACCAAGGATGCCGGTAAAATCGCTGGTCTTGAAGTCCTGCGTATCGTCAACGAGCCTACGGCTGCCGCTCTGGCTTACGGTCTTGAGAAGGCTGAAGACCAGACCATCCTGGTATATGACCTTGGGGGCGGTACATTTGACGTATCGATCCTTGAACTGGGCGACGGTTTCTTTGAAGTAAAAGCAACAAGCGGTGACAATCACCTCGGTGGTGATGATTTCGACCAAGTGATTATTGATTACCTGGTAGCCGAATTCAAGAAAGACCAAGGTATTGATCTGAGCAAGGATAAAGCGGCTGTACAGCGTCTGAAAGATGCAGCCGAGAAAGCCAAGAAAGAACTTTCCGGCGTACTGACAACTACAATTTCCCTTCCATTCATCACCGTGGCTGACGGAGTGCCTCAGCACTTGGAAGTGAACCTCACCCGTGCGAAGTTTGAAGAATTGTCTGCGGATTTGGTAGAAAGAACACTTGGACCAACCCGCCGTGCGCTTAGTGATGCGGGAATGACTCCAGCAGACATCGACAAGATCGTACTTGTCGGCGGTTCCACCCGTATTCCTGCGGTACAGGAAGCGATCAAGAAATTGACAGGCAAAGAGCCTCACAAAGGCGTTAACCCGGATGAGGTCGTTGCACTTGGTGCTGCGGTTCAAGCCGGGGTATTGACCGGTGACGTTAAAGACGTGGTCCTGCTTGACGTAACTCCGCTGTCCCTGGGTATTGAAACTGCAGGCGGCGTATTTACTAAAATGATCGAGCGCAACACCACCATTCCAACAAGCAAATCCCAAGTATTCTCGACCTACGCTGACAATCAGCCGAGTGTTGAAATCCACGTGCTTCAAGGTGAACGGGAAATGGCTGCAGGCAACAAAACGCTTGGACGCTTTATGCTTGGGGATATTCCTCCAGCACCACGCGGCGTGCCGCAAATCGAAGTTACCTTTGATATCGATGCGAACGGGATCGTGAACGTATCCGCAACCGACAAAGGAACTGGCAAGAGCCAGAAGATTACGATTACTTCCTCCAGCGGTCTGAGCGATGCTGAAGTTGAACAAATGATGAAGGACGCCGAACTTCATGCGGAAGAAGACAAGAAGCGTAAAGAGCTTGTGGAAGCGAAGAACGCGGGCGACCAACTCGTATATACTGTGGAGAAGACTATCAAGGATCTTGGTGAGAAAGCCGAAGCAGGCGAAGTTGAGAAGGCGAATGCTGCCAAAGATGAGCTGAAAAAAGCGCTTGAAGGCGAGAACCTTGAAGAAATTAAAGCAGCTACCGAGAAATTGACGGAGATTGTTCAACAGCTTTCTGTTAAACTGTATGAGCAGGCTGCACAAGCTCAGCAGGCTGAAGGAGCGCAAGGCGCAGCTGCAGGCGGAGCGGCAAAAGACAATGTCGTTGATGCTGACTATGAAGTGGTTGACGAGGACAAGAAGAACTAATAGACCACAAATATAGTACTATAACCGGTAAAGGTTAACAGGGAAGGTCAAAGCGCTTAGGCATCCCGCGCTTTGGCTTTCCTTTTGCCTAGCCGGGCAGTTTTTGACTGTGAATGATGGATATGGGGGGTGGAACAATTGGCTGAGAAACGAGATTACTATGAGGTCCTGGGCCTCGGTAAAGGGGCTTCCGAAGACGAGATTAAGAAGGCTTACCGAAAGCTGGCGCGTCAGTATCACCCAGACGTGAACAAAGAGCCAGACGCAGAGGCCAAGTTTAAAGAAGTCAAGGAAGCTTACGACGTTCTTAGTGATTCACAGCAGCGTGCCAGGTATGACCAGTACGGTCATATTGATCCGAATCAGGGCATGGGCGGCGGCTTCTCGGGGGCTGACTTCGGCGGCGGCCTGGGTGACATCTTTGATATGTTCTTCGGTGGAGGCGGCGGTAGGCGTGACCCGAATGCGCCGCAGCGCGGGAATGACTTGCAGTATACGATGACGGTGGAATTTAAGGAAGCCGTGTTCGGAAAAGAGACGGATATCACTATTCCGCGTACAGAGTCCTGTGATACGTGTTTTGGTTCAGGTGCCAAGCCTGGAACGAAGCCGGAGACCTGCTCGGTCTGTCATGGTTCCGGGCAGCAGGAAGTGGTACAGAATACGCCGTTTGGCCGTATGGTTAACCGTCGTCCGTGCAGCAATTGCGGCGGTGCCGGCAAGATTATTAAGGAGAAGTGCCCAACCTGTCATGGCAACGGCCAAGTGAAGAAGCAGCGAAAAATTCATGTGCGTATTCCAGCTGGTGTGGACGATGGGGCACAACTGCGTATGTCCGGTGAAGGGGAAGGCGGACTTCGCGGTGGCCCGGCAGGAGATCTTTATATTGTGATTCGGGTGAAACCGCACGATTTCTTCGACCGTGAGGGCGATGACATCTATTGCGAAATTCCGCTCACGTTCGCCCAAGCCGCGCTTGGAGACGAAGTTGAGATTCCGACCCTGACAGAGAAGGTTAAACTCAAAATTCCTGCCGGAACGCAGACGGGAACTTACTTCCGTCTGAAGGGCAAAGGCGTTCCACGGCTTCGTGGCATGGGTCAGGGCGATCAGCATGTCAAGGTGGTTGTCGTCACGCCAAGTAAGCTGAATGAGGAACAGAAGGATCTGCTGCGTCAATTCGCAGCTCTGGATGGCGAGCACACCCATGAGAATGAGCAGTCCTTCTTTGACCGGATGAAACGGGCTTTCCGTGGGGATTAATAACGATTAGGATCAGCACAATAAAGAAGCAGCTCCACAGACAAGTGACTGTGGAGCTGCTTCTTTATGTATATCAAAGTTAGACAGGAGCAACAGAGTGGAATAGCAAAAGGGCTGTCCAAGGTGCGAAACCTTGGGACAGCCCTTTAACCTTTTAATTGGCGATCCGCGCCGTAATCTCTTCGTCCAAATCCAGAGTAACATCCTCACGAAACGCCCGGATTCCATATTCGGTGTGGGCATACAGCAGGATAGCCTCGATGATGTTGGCTTCAACCAGATACATGCTTCTGCCGCCCACCCATACTTCAGCGGTATAACCGGTATCCTCGTCCCATGCGAGTTCAACCTGAACCTCGGTTGGACGAACCGACTTGCGTTGGGCCATATGAAGACAGATGGCGTTAATGATTTCGTCCATGCTTAGAACCATAGCTTAGTATCTTCCTCCGCGGTGATCATTATAACGTGGTTTCCTGAACTTGCGGTACAACGCGATACCTATCATAACTACCACGTAAATAGCCAGAAGGTTAATCAGCAGACCAAAGATATTTCCAAGAAAGCCCATATTGGAGAACATTCCGCCAAAGAGCATTCCAGCAAGGCCGCCGATCATAAGGCCTTTCATAAATCCTCCGCCACTAAAGAACCCGCGTTTAGCGTTCTGGCCGGTTGTTGTATTTGAACTCTTAGTACTGTTGTAATCATTTGATTTCTTAGGGGTGTTCGTGTAAGAGCGTGTGCCGGACTTGAACCCGCCTGAGCGCTTAGCGTCTACCGCGTGCGGTGCGGTGAAAGCGAAGAATAACGTGAACGCCATCACGACAAGCATTAACTTTTTCATCATTTGAGTCTGAAAGCCTCCTAAAAGATATATTGTATTTGGTCCTTATAGATATGTAATACGTGACGGACAAGCAACGGTTTCATTTTGGACAGAAATAGTTTTCCCTGTCCAAGAGAATAATATTTACCGCATAAATTAGGCATCGATGCCGCATCCTAACTTCCCATAGAGCCGTAAACAGCTGAGCATAGAAAGTTTTTATAGGAAAGGCGGAATTCCAATATGGCAGAGAAGAATATACTGGCCTATTTCAAAAGCCCGGAGGAAGCGGAAGGCGTATCGCGAAAGCTGAATGCGCTAAGGGTAATCGATATGTCCATTACACGCTTCAGCCGTTACCCAGGCGAGGGGGTCGATCCGGCCAATATGTACTCAGGAGACTGGAACTCATTGGCCTCACTGACCCAGGATGCCGAGATCACGAATAAGTCTGTCGGGATACTTGCGGCCACGGACCCGGCTGCAAGTGGATTAAGTGACGGAGGACAAGGCGGACCAACGGGCCGGGATATTTTATTAACTGTGGTTGTGGACGAAAATTCCCATCACCAGGCGCTGCGTCTTATCGAAGAAGCTGGAGGAATGCTCTGATGACTAACGTAAAGGAGAATGACGACAGAATGGACAAGAAGCCGGGTTACAACAAACGCTTCACAGGCAAGGTTCCCCAAAATTTGAAAGGCAGCTACCTGGATGTGGAGTTCTCAGAAGAGCGTGCCGATCAGGAAGATTGGGAGGCCCTACAGCGCAGTGAGCGGGCTGATGCGCGTCAGCACGGGAATCGACTGGTTTAACAAATGAACACACTTATTCATCTTCCCTAAATTTCCGCCGTGTATACGCACGGCGTTTTTTATTTGCCATGCAGCGTATGTCAATTGACCTGCGTCATAGCTCTTTCCCATCCGGAAGATCGGTCCTTGGAACGAAAGAGAGTTACTTAATAAATTCCAACCTTGCAAGGAATTTTGTTCTTGTCTGGATTGTATAGTACAATGAATGTTATGCAATTAGGATAGGGGAGGCTTTTCACTCATGAATTGGAGAGAGTTGACTATACATACGACAGAAGAAGCGGTGGAGATGATCACCAACTTTCTGCACGAAGCCGGGGCTGGCGGAGTTTCTATTGAGGAATCCATCAACAACAGCAAGCTGCAGGATCTATCATACGGACAATGGTACGAATTAGAGCCTAATGGAATCCCCGAGGGTGAGGCTAAGGTAAAGGGCTATTTCCCTGAAACCAGCGATGTGGATACCGTGGTGGAAGAGGTCGGCCCGCGTATCGAAGAACTGAGAGATTTTGGGATTGACCCGGGTGTTATTAAGTTTGAGATCCGGGATGTTCACGAGGATGACTGGGCGAATAACTGGAAACAGTATTTCAAGCCTTTGCGTGTCTCGGACCGATTGACGATCAAACCAACATGGGAGGATTATGAGCCTCAGACTCCGGAGGAGCGGATCATCGAGCTTGACCCTGGAATGGCCTTTGGCACAGGTACGCATCCCACCACAGCGCTTTGCCTTAGAACCCTTGAAGGGGTAATCGAAGAGGGCGATGAGGTTATCGATGTCGGAACAGGTTCCGGGATTCTTGCTATCGGTGCAGTTAAACTAGGTGCCAGACATGTTCTTGCGATTGATTTGGACCCGGTGGCTGTGACAAGCGCCAGAGAGAATACGCAGCTTAACGGTCTTAGCGATGAGATCACGGTTCATGAGAGCGATCTTCTCTCTGTCTTGAAGGAAGGAACAACGGGACTGGGCGTACAGCTTCCGGTCCGTGTAGTCGTGGCTAACATCCTGGCTGAGATTATCCTATTGTTTATTGACGACGTTTATCAGGCGCTTGAGCCAGGGGGGTATTATATTGCTTCCGGAATATACAAGAATAAGGAACAAATTGTTGAGGAAGCTTTGATCAAAGCAGGGTTTGAAATAACGGAGAAGGCCCGGGAAGAGGATTGGATCGCTTTCGTGGCCAGGAAGAGGTAGAGCATGGATTTTTTTGAAAGATTATTCCGGATTCCTTTGGACCAATTGCCCTTTTTCCTTACGGCACTGGTTATCGCTTTTACAGTACATGAATTTTCCCATGCTTATTTTGCCAATAAGTTCGGGGACCCTACGGCCAAGCTGCTCGGCCGGGTGACTTTAAATCCGGTTGTTCATTTTGATTTTATCGGTATTCTTCTGCTTCTGATTGCGGGTTTTGGCTGGGCAAGACCCGTGCCGGTCAACCGGGACAATTTCAGCAAGCCGCGGCTAATGGGCATTATTGTCTCGGCGGCAGGCCCAATCAGCAACTTATTGCTGGGTATTTTGGGGACAGGGATTTATGCGCTGCTTTTCCATTTTGGGGTCATGGACCCTTTGTGGGGAGCCAGTGAGCCAAGCAAGCTGGTTGTTGCGCTATCCTCCTTTTTTTATTACTTTAACATGATGAACTTCTTCTTGTTCTTGTTTAACTTAATTCCCCTTCCTCCCCTCGATGGGTACCGGATTGTTGAGGATCTGGCGCCGCGGAGCATGCTGGGGAAGCTGCAGCAGTTTGAACGTTACGCCATCTTCATCTTCCTGCTGATCGTACTGCTTCCGAAGCTTAATGAGTATACAATTACACCGCTATACACGGCGGCAAAACACATTTATTCCACATTCTTTGATCTTATGGCGGGCTAAGCCCGCCTGTTGGTATTTTACCGGGCCCAGGTACTGGTCAGTCCTGGTCAAAAGTTGTATGATGTACTTTGGTGATTTTTGAACAAGGATGGTTGAGAGATGCAGCTTTATTTCATTACACCGGAGCAGTTCGGAGAAACTTCGGTCATTATAACGGGCGAAGATGCCAGACATATTGGAAAAGTTATGCGTGGCAAGCCGAATGACAAGGTGATTGTCAGCGACGGGATTTCACGCGAAGCGGTCGTCCAGCTTAAGACCATTAACCCGCAGGAGGTTCATGCGGAGATCATTGAACATTTATCCCTGTCGCGGGAGCCTTGGCTTCAGGTGACGGTGGCTCAAAGCCTGCCTAAAGGCGATAAAATGGAGACCGTAATTCAGAAATGCACCGAGATCGGTGCTGTTTCATTTGTGCCGTTCCTGTCCGAACGGACGATCGTGCAGTATGACGCCAAGAAGGAAGAGAAGCGGATCACCCGCTGGACCAAAATTGCGAAAGAAGCCGCAGAGCAGGCGCACCGCAGCAAGATTCCGGATGTACAGACGGCACTGTCTTGGAAACAGCTCAAAGATCAGTTCTCTGAGTACGACCTCGTGTGTGTATGTTACGAGAAGGAAGATGGCAAACAGCTTCGAGACGTGGTTGCGCCTTGGTCAGCCTCGCTAACCAGAGAAAGAGGATACCGCGTTATGCTGGTGGTTGGTCCCGAAGGCGGATTTGCCGAAAGTGAGATTGAAGAAGCCGAGGCGGCTGGAGCCGTATCGGTCGGCTTAGGCCGGCGGATTCTCAGGACAGAAACGGCGGGTATGGCCGCCCTGACTTGTATACTTTATGAAACCGGAGAAATGGGGGGAGCATGACATGCCATCCGTAGCATTTTATACGTTGGGATGTAAAGTGAATTTCTATGATACAGAAGCCATTTGGCAGCTGTTCAAAAATGAAGGTTATGAACAGGTTGATTTTGAACAGACCGCGGACGTGTATCTGATCAACACCTGTACAGTAACCAATACAGGAGACAAGAAGAGCCGGCAGATTATCCGCCGGGCTGTCCGCCGCAACCCGGACGCAATTATTGCGGTAACTGGCTGTTACGCGCAGACTTCGCCTGCGGAAATTCTGGATATTCCAGGTGTGGATCTGGTTATCGGTACACAAGATAGAGACAAGATCATGCCTTACATTCAGCAGATCCAATCCGAGCGCGTACCGGTCAATGCGGTTCGCAACATTATGAAGACCCGCGAATTTGAAGAACTGGATGTGCCGGATTTCTCGGACCGCACAAGAGCGTTCTTGAAGATTCAGGAAGGCTGCAACAATTTCTGTACGTTCTGCATCATTCCTTGGTCGCGTGGGCTGTCCCGCAGCCGTGATCCGCAGAGTGTGGTTAAGCAGGCTCATTCCCTGGTAGCTGCCGGATTTAAGGAAATTGTACTAACTGGTATTCATACCGGCGGATATGGGGATGATCTGGAGAACTACCGCCTATCCGATTTGCTGTGGGAACTGGACAAGGTTGAAGGTTTGGAGCGTATCCGCATCAGTTCGATCGAAGCAAGCCAGATTGACGACAAGATGCTGGACGTGCTTAAGAATTCCAGCAAAATGTCCCGCCACTTCCACATCCCACTTCAAGCGGGCAGTGATGAGGTGCTTAAACGGATGCGCCGGAAATATACGATTGCTGAATTTGAAGACAAGATTCGCAAGATCCGTGACTTCATGCCGGACGTAGCGATTACTACGGATATCATCGTGGGATTCCCCGGTGAGACGGATGAGCTGTTCCGGGAAGGCTTTGAAGCGATCAAGCGGATTGGCTTCTCGGAAATGCATGTATTCCCGTACTCCAAGCGTACCGGAACACCTGCAGCGAGAATGGAAGACCAAGTGGATGAGGAAGTTAAGCATGCACGGGTTCATGAGTTGATTGATTTGTCCGAGCAAATGCAGCTCGCTTATGCTGAGAAATTTGTGGGTCAGGTCCTGGATGTTATTCCTGAGCGGGATGAGAAGGGATTGTGCGGCGAAGGCAAGCTGATGGGTTACAGCGACAATTATTTGCAAATTATGTTTGATGGTCCTGAAGAGCTTCGTGGTGAAGTGTGCCGGGTTAAAGTGACTAAAGCTGGTGTAAATACTTGTGAGGGACAGCTCGTTCGTGTTATGGGCGGAGCCCCAGAAGCTATTGCCTAGTTCTTAGGCTGGTCTGACCAGCGTGATTCCGGACACATGAACAACCAGGATCATCGTATACAATAAAGCGATGGAATAACAACAAGGATTTTAAGCCCGGATGCCCGGGCTTGAAATCCTTGTTGTTCAAATACAATGTTAAGCGATACCCAAGGGAGGTCTTACATCATGTCATTCAAGGAAATATCTGCGGGCGGAATCGTATACCGCCATAATGAAGGCAAGCTGCAGGTTCAGCTTATTACGGACCGCTACGGCAAGATTTCTTTTGCTAAGGGGAAGAGAGAAGACGGCGAGACCATTGAAGAGACCGCGCTCCGGGAGATTCTGGAGGAGACTGGCGTTACTGGGCGAATTGTGCAGCCGATTGATATTATTGCCTATACGTACCAGCATCCGGACCACGGCAGTGTGGATAAGGAAGTGCACTATTATCTAGTAGAGTGTGTTAGCGGTGATCTTAAACCACAGGTAGAAGAAATCCGGGGTGTAGCCTGGTATGATCCTAAGGAAGCCTGGGAGAAACAGATGAACTCCGGGTATGATAACAATGATTTTATTTTGGAGAAGGGCTTGAAGCTGCTTAAGGTCGAGCTGTAAAAAATGAACTGGCCTGGCCAGCCTTCGGTGGACAAACCTTGACGATATTAGGATGCATGTTTTAATGGAGGCGGGCTTCCCCGTCCCTGCCAGACCGGAAGATAGCACAGCGGTAAAGCCAGTACGGAACAGATCACATTGAAGATGGTCTGACTGTGGGCAATCTGGGCGGACAAGTCTCCTGTGAACCAGCTGGACACCGTATGAAGGACGGAGACGAAAGGCAGGAACAGTGCTGCTCCGCCGACATTAAGCAGGATATGGGACCAGGCGACAAAGCTGCCAGCTCGGGTTCCCCCAAGGGACGCGATTAGGGCGGTTACGCAGGTCCCCACATTGGACCCGATGACCATGGCGATGCCAAGCTCTACAGGCATGGCTCCGCTGCCGACCAGGGTCATGGTCATGCCTATGACCGCCGCGCTGCTGTGCACCAGCGCCGTCAGGGCTGCTCCGGCTGCGGCACCCCACAGCAGGCTGTCTGAAGCACGGTTGATGAGCCAGTCCAGAATGCCCGCCTCCTGCAGGGCGGGGCTGACGGACTGCATCCACCGGATCGCCAGCAGAATCAGGCTGAAGCCAGCCGCTGCAAGGGAACCGTACTGAAGAGCACGCAGTCTCATTTGAAGGCCAGACGATGGTGAAGGGGTGTACTCTAACGCAAGAATGCTTGCAGTCCAAAGCAGTGCAGAGATGATCAGCAAGGGCAAAGCGATTTCAGCGAAGTTAAAGGCAATCAGCTCGGTGGTCAGGCAGGTGCCGATATTGCCGCCGAGTATAATGCCAAGCGTACGGGCGTACGTCAGCAGGCCGGCGTTGACAAGTCCAATGGTCATGACTGTAACGGCTGTACTGCTCTGCAGAACAGCGGTGACCAAGGTGCTGAGCAGCATCCCTTTTAGAGGAGTGGTAGTGGATGCGTTCAGCAGCTTGGTCAGCATAGGGCCAGCCCATGCATGAAGGGCGGACTCCATAATTTTCATTCCGAACATGAAGAGGGAGAGTCCAAGTGTGAGCGGGATGATGAGTTCGCGGAGCAGCAGGAAGAATCCCTCCTTGTGGTTTGTAATGTTTTTAAAACTAGGTTATGCGGGTAATGAAGCGGCCATGACAAGCCATCCAGCAGGAATAGATGATGAAGGAGAGTGAAGCAAGGTGGCATCCGTAATTTTGACACGCAGCCGCAGAAAAAGGCTTGAACAGGGTCATCCTTGGATTTACAGCAATGAGATCGAGACGATGGAAGGGAACGCGCAACCGGGGCAGCTTGTGCAGATTTTGAACCACCAGCGCAAATATCTGGCTACTGGCTACTATAATCCCAAATCTCAAATCACAGTTCGGGTTGTATCCTACAACCCGCTGGAAGAAATGGATCAGGCTTTTTTTGAGAAGCGCTTTGAGGACTGCCTCCGGATGAGAGAGAGGTTCGTTGAAGAGAACGCCTACAGACTGGTCTATGGGGAAGCTGACTTCCTGCCGGGATTGGTGGTAGACCGGTTCGGGGATGTTCTGGTTGTCCAGCTTCTGACACTCGGGATGGATCAGCGGCGCGATGCGATCATTAATGCCTTGATTCAGGTTGTGAAGCCGCAGGGGATCTATGAGCGCAGTGATGTCGGCGTCCGGGAAATGGAAGGACTTGAGCAGGTTAAAGGGCCGCTCTATGGAACATGCCCAAGACACGTTCAGGTCACGGAGAACGGACTGCTCATATCTGTGGATATTGAGGAAGGCCAGAAGACCGGGTATTTCTTCGACCAGAGAGAGAATCGTGCTTCCATCAAACCGCTAATGACCGGCTGGGGGGCTAAGAGTGGCATAGCTCTTCAGGAAGTGCAAGCCGAGAATGGAGAGACCAAGCGGGTTCCCGTGAACCGGAACGGCAAAGAAGTCATGTTCCCTTACTGGGATGGGGCAACTGTACTGGAGTGCTTCTCCCATACCGGGAGTTTCACGCTGCATGCCTGTAAGTATGGGGCCAAGAAGGTAACTTGTCTGGATATTTCAGCACATGCTATTGAGAGTGCCCAGGCCAACGTCCGGCTGAACGGATTTGAGGATCGGGTGGAATTTGTGGTGGCCGATGCGTTTGATTATTTGCGCGAGCAGGTAAAAGGTGTGGACGAACGCCATGTCCGTGCCCAGGCCTCTGAACGCAAAGCGGATACTTCGGTTCCGATGACAGCCGGGGGCGGACGCACCTGGGATGTTGTCATCCTGGACCCGCCAGCTTTTGCTAAGACCAAAGGAGCGGTCAAAGGAGCTGTACGGGGTTACAAAGATATTAATTTGCACGGGATGAAGCTGGTGAACGAGGGTGGTTATCTTGTAACGGCAAGCTGCTCTTACCATATGCGTCCCGAGCTGTTCCTGGAGACCATTCTCGATGCGGCTGCCGATGCCGGCAAAGTGCTCAGGCTGGTGGAATGGCGCGCGGCCGGGAAGGATCATCCGCAAATCCTGGGCGTGGAAGAGGGTCATTATTTGAAATTTGCTGTATTTGAAGTCCGCAGCAAGGCAAGTCTGTAGCCGGATATTTTCTGGCAGAGGTATAACACACCTAGAAATAGAATGATTGCGGACAATGGTTAGTTCAATTAAACAGCAGCAAGTAGGAAAGCACCCTGGTTAGGGTGCTTTTTTGCTGAATTTGAGGCAGGTCGGGTACATGGGATAGACAAAATTTACAAACATACGTTCTCTGAACCAGGCCTTCGTTATGATATAATAGAGTTTATAAATTTTCACGCAGATGAAGGCGTTTTTATACAAGGTGAACCATACTTAATTTCTCTTATTTCCATCTCCTAAAAAATGCAAACGGGAGGCTTATTCATATGTCACTTCAGTTCATTATTGGCCGCTCGGGCAGCGGCAAGAGCAGTCTGGTTCTGGATGAAGTCCGCACCAGGCTCCGGTCGGAGCCAACCGGGAAGCCGCTGATTATTCTCGTTCCTGAGCAGGGGACCTTTCAAATTGAGCGTGCGCTTGTTCAGACACCCGATCTCAAGGGAACGGTAAGAGCCCAGGTACTTGGCTTCCGGCGGCTGGCCCTGCGGATTATGCAGGAGACCGGCGGCTCCGCCCTGATTCCGATTACGGAAGAGGGCAAGAAAATGCTGCTCTACAAGATTATGCGCCGCCGCAAGAATGATCTTAGATTATATAAAAACGCCGGGGATCAGCTTGGGCTGATTGACCGGCTGAACACGTTATATACCGAGCTTAAGAAATATGCCGGGGACCCCGAAGCGCTGGAACAGCATTACAAGCAGCTTGATCTGGCTGAAACCAACTCCCCGCTGCTTAAGGATAAGCTTCATGATCTCTCCTTGGTATTCAAAGAGTTCGGGGAAGAGCTGTCCAAGCACTATATTGATGCGGAGGATCATGTTATTAAGCTGGCAGAAGGGGCACCGGAGTCCTCTTATCTGAAGGGTGCGGAAATTTGGGTTGACGGCTTCCATACCTTCACGCCCAAGGAATATGAAGCTCTCGGCCAACTGATGCTCACGGCCACTAAGGTCATGGTTGCGCTCACCCTGAACAAAACTTATGATGACGGGCTCACTCCCCATGATCTCGACTTGTTTCATCCTACCGCTACGGCTTATTTGAAACTCAAAGGCCTGGCGGAGTCGCTGGGAATTGAGATTGAACCGGTTCGGGTGCTTGATCAAAAGCCTTATCCGCGGTTTGGACCAAACCGCACACTGGCCCACCTGGAGTCGGCTTATGAACGGAGAATCAGGTGGAGAGGGGAGCTGCCGCCTGACTTTGCAGGCAGCATCCAGCTAGGAGAGATGTCGGACCGGAGAGCCGAAGCAGAGGCAGTGGCCCGGGCCATGCGCAGTCTTGTGATGGAGAAAGGTGCGCGCTGGAGGGATATGGCCGTATTTGTCCGTAATCTGAGCGACTATGAGCATGTTCTGCCTCCTGTGCTGGCGGATTATGAAATTCCTTTTTTCCTGGATCAGAAAAGAGCGGTGCTTCATCATCCCTTTGTTGAATATATCCGGGCTTCCCTGGATGTAGTGTTGAAGTATTGGAAATACGAGGATGTCTTCCGATGTGTGAAGACGGATTTTGTTCTGCCTTTGGACGGAACGTTAACCCGAAACGACATGGATGCGCTTGAGAATTACGTGCTGGCCAGCGGTATTCACGGCTCCAGGTGGAGTGATGGGCGCCCTTGGAAGGGCAGACCCAATTTATCGCTTGAGGCTGTACCGGGAACTGAAGAAACATCGGCTCAGAATGGCATGGAAATGATCGAGAAGTGCAGGCAGGCGGTCGCAGGTCCGCTTGCGGCTTTGGAGAAAAGACTGAAGAAGGCGAAGTCGGTCCGTGAGAAATGCGAAGCGGTTTATCGACTGCTTGAAGATGCGGAAGCTCCGCAGCGTCTGGATATTTTGGCCAAGGAGGCTCTGGCAGCGGGGCATCCCCAGGAGGCAATGGAGCATAGACAGCTCTGGGGAGCGGTTATCGATCTGCTGGATCAAATGGTTGAAATGATGGGTGAGGATACCCTCGGAACGGACATGTTCATCGGCATTCTGGAAACCGGACTTGAGAGCCTGAAGCTCGCTCTTGTTCCCCCATCCTTGGACCAAGTGCTGATCGGCACAACGGATCGTACCCGGTCCAGCCATGTCAAACATGCTTTTCTGCTTGGGATTAATGAGGGGGTTATGCCAGCCGTGGTTCAGGAAGAAGGAATTCTGACGGACCAGGAGCGATCCATTCTGGCTGAGGCAGGCATGCAGCTGGCGCCAGGGATTAACCGGCAGCTGCTGGATGAGCGGTTCTTGATCTACCATGCACTGTCAGCAGCCAGCTGTTCCTTGTGGCTGAGTTATCCTGCCGCCGATGAGGATGGAAAAGCGCTTCTGCCCTCTGAGGTTATCCGGCATATGTATTCAATCTTTCCGGCATTACGGCAGGAAGGGGAGAACTCTACGATAGAGAACCCTCTAAGAGAGCTGGACAGAGTCGCCCATCCAGCTCCCACGCTTACGGAATTGATTCGTCAGCTGAGAATCTTCAAGTCAGGCGGCGAGATTGCGCCAGTATGGTGGGAGGTGCTTGACTGGTACCGTCACCAGGCTGATCCGCTGTGGAGGAAGAGGCTGGAACAGCTTCTGCGGTCACTGGACTACAAGAATCAGACACATTCGCTTATGCCGGCAACCAGCCGCAAGCTGTATGGCAAACGCCTGCGGACAAGCGTCTCCCGTATGGAGCGATTCGCATCCTGCCCATTCTCCCACTTCGCTTCCCACGGGCTTAAGCTGAGAGAGAGACAGCTGTACAAGCTGAAAGCTCCGGACATCGGCCAGCTGTTCCATGCGGCGCTTAGCTCCATGGCGATTTCCTTCAAGGAGCAGAACCGGAGCTGGGGTAGTCTGTCAGCCGAAGAATGTGTACAGGAGGCTTCGGCGGCGGTAGACAAGCTTGCCCCAAGGCTTCAGGGGGAGATCCTGCTGAGCACGAAGCGGTATGGCTATATTTCGCGCAAGCTTAAACATATTGTCGGACGAGCCTCCGTTATTCTCGGCGAGCAGTCCCGCCGGGGCAGCTTCGAGCCCATCGGGCTGGAGCTGGATTTCGGGCCGGGCCGGGAGCTTCCACCACTAACTTTCGAACTCCCCAATGGGGTAGTGATGGAGATTGTTGGCCGCATTGACCGTGTAGACATGGCTGAGGGGGAGCAGGGACTTCTGCTCAGAGTTATCGATTATAAATCAAGCCAAACGGACCTCAAGCTTCATGAGGTTTATTATGGGCTTTCACTTCAAATGCTTACGTATCTGGATGTCATCGTCAGCTCTGCAGAGCAGTGGCTTGGGCAATCCGCTCAGCCCGCGGGGGCGCTGTATTTCCATGTCCACAATCCCCTGCTGCAGTCGGCCAATGGCCTTGATCCACAGCAGGCGGATCTGGAAATGCTCAAGAGGTTTAAGATGAAAGGGCTGCTTATGGCTGACCGGGAAGTGATCGCACACATGGATGGGCTGCTTGAGAAGGGCTACTCCGACATTCTCCCTGTCGCCTTGAAGGCCGACGGAACGTTCTACAGCAGTGCCTCCGTGGCCACCTCCGATCAATGGCAGACCCTGCTCGGATCGGTCAGAAACACAATCAAGGGCATTGGCACAAGGATTACAGAAGGGGATGTCAAGATTGAGCCCTACCGGATTGGTCAGGAAACGGCTTGTACGCATTGTTCCTTCAGATCCGTGTGCCAGTTCGATGAGACCATGGAAGACAATAAATTTAACCTATTGACCAAGCCTGACAAAGAGCAGACATGGAACCTGCTCAGTGAACGCAGCCAGGAAGATAACCCGGCAGGTTCATTTGCAAGAAGGGCAGATCATGGAGAGGAGGAAATGGAATGATCATCCCCAAACCGGTTGGCAGCAAATGGAGCGACGATCAATGGAACGCCATTTCCCTTGCAGGCGGCAACATGCTGGTTGCAGCGGCTGCCGGTTCAGGCAAGACCGCCGTGCTTGTCGAGCGGATTATCCGTAAAATCTCGGATGGAACAGCTCCGCTGAGCGTGGACCGGCTGCTGGTGG
Organism: Paenibacillus sp. J22TS3; assembly: GCF_018403205.1. Taxonomy (NCBI): domain Bacteria; kingdom Bacillati; phylum Bacillota; class Bacilli; order Caryophanales; family Paenibacillaceae; genus Paenibacillus; species Paenibacillus sp. J22TS3. The sequence goes on along the minus strand of NZ_BOSF01000001.1, from coordinate 856,101 downwards.
CGACCTTTACCAAAGCGGCCGCTTCAGAAATGCGCGAGCGGATTCGGACAGCTCTCGAACAGCTGCTTGAGACAGAACCTGAGAATGAACATGTAAGCCGTCAGCTTGCTATGCTTGGCCGAGCTTCGATTACAACGCTGCATTCCTTTTGCCTTGAGGTAATTCAAAGGTATTACACTTTGATTCCACTGGATCCTGGCTTCCGCATTGCAACGGAGAGTGACGTGAAGCTGCTTCGTCAGGAAGTGCTGGAAGAATTGTTCGAGGAAAAATACGGCACGGAGACAGAAGGAGGAGCCTTCCTCTCCCTGGTGGACTGGTTCAGCGGGGAACGTAGCGATGATGCCATGTTCCTTCTCGTGCAGCGGTTATATGACTTCTCGCGGAGTCATTCCTGGCCGGACCATTGGCTGCGTTCAACGGCAGCCTTGTTCGAAACAGCCGATATGGCCGGAATGTCACAGAGCCCGTGGGTGAAGTCCATCCTAGCGGATACCCGGCTGACGCTGAGCGGAGTAGCGGATTTGCTTAAGCAGGCCAAGGAGATGGCCCTGTCACCTGGCGGGCCCGCCCCGTACGCGGTTTCGCTGGATGAGGATCTGGAAGTGGTGGAGGGGCTCATTGAGGCCGTGCTTTATCAGCCTTGGGATCATTTGTACAACGTATTCCAGTACTCCGGCTTCGGCAAGCTGAAGCCCTGCAAGAAGGATCAGACCGATCCGGTACTTCAGGAACGGGTTAAGAGCCTACGTGAGGAAGCCAAGAAGACCATTGCCGAACTCCGTGGACAGCTGTTCGGCCGTTCTGCCGAAGCGTTTGTGCATGAGCTTCACCAAGCGGCCCCTCTGATGAAGGAGCTTGCGGAGCTAATCATTCTGTTCGGACAGAGATATCAGAAGGAGAAGAAGTCCAGAGGGTGGCTGGATTTCTCGGACCTTGAGCATTACTGCCTGCAAATTTTACGCAATCCTGATTCCACACCGGAGCATACCATTCCGTCCCCGGCAGCGCTGGAGTATCAGGCGCAGTACGAGGAGGTCCTGCTCGACGAGTATCAGGACACCAATACGGTGCAGGAGGACATTGTCAGGCTGATCTCCAGATCAGCACCCGGCAACAGGTTTATGGTAGGGGATGTGAAGCAGAGCATCTACCGGTTCCGTCTGGCAGAGCCCGGATTGTTCCTGGACAAGTATAAAACTTATGGTTCTGACTTCACCGGTGAGGGGCTCAGGATCGACCTCGCCCGCAACTTCCGCAGCCGCAAGCACGTGGTGGATGCCGTGAATCTGCTGTTCCGGCAGCTGATGAACGAAAGTGTCGCAGAGATTTCCTATGACGAGAGAGCCGAACTGGTCTATGGAGAGGGGTATCCCGATCAAGGGGATGAACCCAGCTATGTGCCGGAGCTGCTTTTGATTGACCGGAGCCGGCCGGAACAGGCCCGCCGCGAAGAGGCCGTTGAAGCCGTACTAGAAGAAGAGTCCGGGCAAGAGGAAGCGGAAGAACTGGAAGCGGTGAGATTGGAAGCACGCATGATTGCAGCCCGAATCCGGGAAATGCTTGGGGAGGGCGGTAGGCCGCTCCAAATTTATGACAAAACAGCTAAAGAGCTTCGTCCTGTTCAGTACCGGGATATGGTCATTCTGCTCAGGTCCACGCTCTCTTGGGCACCCGCCATGATTCAGGAGCTCAGGCTTGAGGGGATCCCGGCATATGGGGAGCTCAGCCAGGGATATTTCCAGGCTTCTGAAGTGGAGATCATGCTTTCGGTGCTTCAGGTGATAGACAATCCGCAGCAGGATATCCCCCTTGCTTCTGTTCTCAGGTCCCCCTTATACGGACTAACCGAGGAAGAGCTGGCCCAGGTCCGGCTTGCGAATCCGGGAACAGGCTTTTACGAGGCTGTTGCCGCCGCGGCAAGCAGCAGCGAGGGTCCGCTTGCAGACAAGCTGGGCACCTTCCTGTCGAATTTGGAGAACTGGCGGACTGAAGCGAGACACGGGGAACTGGGGGCACTGATCTGGAATATCTATCGTGAGACCGGTTATTTGGACTGGGTCGGAGGGCTTCCTGGAGGAGCGCAGCGTCAAGCGAATCTGAAGGCCCTCTATGACAGAGCCCGTCAGTATGAGCAATCCACCTCTTCAAGAGGATTGTTCAGGTTCCTCCGCTTTATCTCCCGTCTTAGGGAGAACGGCGGGGATTTCGGAGCACCTGGAGCGGGAAATGAGCAGAGCGATGGAATCCGGATAATGACCATTCATAAAAGTAAAGGCCTTGAATTTCCGGTTGTCTTTGTCGCCGGCCTGTCCAAAATGTTCAACCGGCAGGATATGAACGCTTCATTCCTGATGCATAAGGAGCTTGGGTTCGGGCCGAAATTCGTGGATTCATCCACCCGTGTGAGCTATCCAACCCTGCCGAATCTGGCGATCCGCCGTAGGGCGAACATGGAACTGCTGGCTGAGGAGCTGCGTGTTCTATATGTGGCGCTTACCCGGCCGAAGGATAAGCTTGTTCTTGTCTCATCCGTAAAGGATCTGACTAAGGCGGTGTTAACCTGGGGCCAGGCGCTCCAATCCCCGGGCGAAATGCTGCCGGATTATATGATTGCCAGAGGCCGGAGCTATTTGGACTGGATTGGGCCGGCCTTGATCCGGCATCCGGCTGCGGCCTCGCTGCGTGCGCTTGCAGATGTGCCTGAAGGCTCGGCCCCACTGCTGCCAGTCCCAGCGGCAGGATGGAGGATTGGGGTGCTGTCATCCCAAATGCTGCTTAAGCAGGCGGCGGCATCTGCCGAGATCAGCGAGGATTCCGAGGCGATGGGAGAAAGGGCTGCCCTGCAGGCCCTTTTGTCCGGCCAGCCTGTGCTGGTAACTAAAGCAGATCCAGGGCTTGCGGACGCTGTGAATTCAAGGCTGGCGTGGTCTTATCCTTATGCGGCGGCCAGCCGGATTCCGGCCAAAACAACGGTAACTGAGATGAAGACACTGCTTGCGGCTCAGGATGATCCTCCGGTTAATGTACTGGAGGGCCGGGAGCTGAGACAGGAGGCTGATCGTCGTCAAGGTTCGGCTGCGGCCAAACTTCATCTTGAGCGGCCCAAGTTCATGGAGCAGCGGAGAATGACTCCAACTGAACGGGGAACGGCTTATCATACGGTGATGCAGCACATTCCGGTTGACACAGATCAAGTGGAGGGCGTGGTGGAAGAGACGCTGCAAAGGCTTGTTGACCGCAAAATTATGCTTGCCGAGCAGGCTGCCGAATTGGATGCAGGCCGTATCACTGATTTCCTGCGGAGCAGTCTTGGAGAACGGCTCCGCGAGGCCGAGTGGGTACAGCGTGAGCTCGCATTCAGCTATGGAGTTAGGGCTTCCGAGGCTTATCCTGACCTTACAGGGATCAACGATTCTCTGGAGGAACAGGGGCGTTTTCAGCTTGAAGCCTTAAAAGAGCTTGACCAGGAGACCGTACTGGTGCAGGGTATCATTGACTGCTTGTTCTGTCATAATGGAAAGTGGGTTCTTTTGGATTATAAAAGTGACCGGGTGCTGGAGCATCAGGGAGGAATGGAAGCTCTTAAGGAGAAATACCGGTTTCAGCTGGAGCTCTATGCTAAGGCGCTTGAAGATATAAGCGGGGTTCCCGTCGATGAGAAGTGGCTTTACTTCTTCGATAACGGCGAGGCAGTGCAGGTTTAGTATAGGAAAATTACAGGAATACAGAGCACAGGAGTACAGAAGCGCATGAGTACAGAGCGCATGAGTACAGAGCACAGGAGTACAGAGTCAGAGTATATGAACATACGATCACATGATAACGGGAGAATTTAAGCGGGTTTGTGTGCAGGATCAACCCGATTTATGAGTGATTATATAAAATGAACTTTAGAATTAACCGATCTCAGCGGAGAGGCCGAGGGATTCTGAAGAAGCGGAGCGTCCGCCTTTGTCTCCGAAATATCCCTACTTGGTTATCTATTTCAAGGATTTCGGAGACAACAGCGGTCGTAAGATCACTCGGCATCGCAGCGTCCCGGGTAGGGTAACCTCCAAAAGTTCATTTTTTATAGTGAGAAAGGTAAACACAGATAAACACCTACCAGAGGAGAGGAGGCGGTCCAACATGCGGATTTTGCATACCGGAGACTGGCATTTAGGCAGAACATTGGAAGGGCGGAGCCGGTTGAATGAGCAGGAGAAATTCCTGGATGAGCTGGTCAGGCTGGCGAGAGATACCCAGGCTGACTTGATTATGATGGCCGGGGATGTGTATGACAGCGTGAATCCGCCGGCAGCCGCGGAAATGATGTTCTATGAAGCTGCTGCCAGATTAACCGAAGATGGCCGAAAGCTGGTGGCCATTGCAGGCAATCATGATCAGCCCGAGCGGGTCGCGTCGGTCACACCGCTGGTTACCCAAAGCGGCATCCGGCTTGTCGGTCTTCCGACGGCGATCCCTGTTCGGGTTGAAGCAGCCCGTACTGGAGAGACTGCGGTGATTGCAGCTCTCCCTTATCCTTCCGAAGCAAGGCTTGGTGAACTGCTTGCCGGTCAGGTGGACGAGGGGGAGCTAAGGCTGGCCTACAGCGAACGGGTAGGACGGCTGATGAGGCAGCTTGGGAAGTCATTTGGCAAAGACACGGTCAATCTGGCGATGAGCCATATCTATGTGCTTGGCGGAGTGGAATGCGACTCAGAGCGTCCGATCCAGATCGGTGGAGCCTATACCGTGGACCCGTCTGCGCTGGACATAGGAGCGCAGTACACGGCGCTCGGTCATCTGCACCGGGCCCAAGCAGTCAAGGGCAAGGGAATGATCCGTTACAGCGGCTCCCCGTTGGCATACAGTTTCTCGGAGGCGGGACAAGCGAAATCGGTCATGCTGGTTGAGGTCTCACCTGGCGGGGAGCCTGCAGCCCAAGAAATTTATTTGAGCAGCGGAAGACCGCTTGTCCGCTGGTCCTGCACCGGCGGGCTTGAGGAGGTACATCGCTGGCTGGATGAGGGGCGGGACGCTGAGGCTTTTATTGATTTGGAAATTCGCCTCACGGAGGCTATGTCCCTAGGGGACATCCAGACTCTCCGCAAAGCCCATGAAGGCATTGTTCATATCCGGCCGGTATACCCGGGCCGGGAGTTGGAGCAGTCGGCAGCCGGCCGCTCCCAGATGCCGGTTCAGGAGCTGTTCCGCAAATTTTATCAGAGGCAGAGCGGTGGTGCTGAACCAGAGGCAGAGCTGGTTGATTTGTTCATGCATCTCGTAGCTGAAGATGAATCGGAATCCCAGACGGAAGGGGTGGAGGCATGAAGCCCATCACGCTAAAGCTCTCCGGGCTGCAGAGCTACCGGGAGCCTCAGGAAGTGGATTTCACCCATTTGTGTGAGACAGGGCTCTTTGGAATATTCGGTCCTACGGGCAGCGGGAAGTCAACCCTGCTTGATGCGATTACTCTCGCCCTGTATGGGAAGGTGGAGCGCGCTTCAGGCGGTACCCAGGGGATCATGAACCATTCGGAAGACAGCCTGTTAGTCGCATTTACGTTTGAGTTAATGTCACCGGCCGGAGCCGAACGGTTCCGGGTTGAGCGTAGATTCAAACGAACCGGAGAAGTTTCAGTCAGCAATACGATCAGCCGGTTCATCGAGATTACACCGGAGGGCGAGCAGGTCCATGCCGACAAGCTGGCTGAGGTCACCCGGTGTGTGGAAGAGAAGATCGGCCTGAAAATGGATGATTTCACAAGAGCTGTAGTTCTTCCGCAGGGAAAATTCGCCGAATTCCTGTCTCTCAAAGGAAGCGAACGGCGTCAGATGCTCCAGCGGCTGTTCCATCTGGAGAAGTACGGTGATCTACTTGGCATGAAGCTCAGCCGCAAGGTTAAAGAGACGGACAGCCGCCTTAAGGAGCTGGCTGCCGAGCAGCAGGGGCTTGGACTCGCCTCGGCGGAGGCGCTCCAGGAGGCGGACGAGCGCCTCAAGGCGGCATCGGCTGAAGCGGAGCTTCGGCGGCGCGAGCTGCAGGAAGCCGAGCGCCTCCACGGGGAGCTCGCGAAGCTGCGCGAGCTCGGCCTGGAGCTGCAGGGGCGTGAAGAGGCGCTGAGGCTCCTGCGGCAGAGCAGCGCTGAGATCGCCGCAGTGGAGGCCCGCCTTGTGAGAGCTGCCGCCGCCGAGCAGCTGCGCTCTGCGCTGAGCGCCTGGCATGACGCCAAGCGGCTTGCGGCCGAGCGCAGCGGGCTTGCGCAGCAGGCTGAGGCTGCCGCAGCCGAAGCGGAAGCGGCAGCCCGGCAGGCCGCCGTTGCAGCTGAAGCCGCGCAGCAGGCGCTTGCGCTGGAAGAGCCGGGGCTGCTGGTCCGGCTCGATCAGCTTGAGCAGGCGAAGGCGCTTCAGGCTGAGCGGGATGCGCTCCGGGCTGAGCAGGCAGCGCTTCAGGGCAAGCTTGATGAAGCGGTGAAGTCGCTCGCCGCACACCGTGAGCAGCTGGCGAAGGAAGAGCTGCTTCTGGCCAAGGCGAAGCAGCGCCGGGAACAGCTGGCCCTTCAGCTCAAGGAGGTTGAGGTAACTGCATCTGAACGGCGCAGCCTTCAGATTGCCGTCTCACTTCGGGACAGACAGAAACAGCTGGAGGAGCGCCGCCTGAAGGGTGAGAAGTCCTTGTCTGAATTGAAGGGGTGGCTGTTCAAGGCGGAGACAGACCTGGCGGAGAATTCCCGGCAGGCCGCCGCTCTTCAGGAACAGAGTCAGCAGACCGCACAGCGGACCGCAAATCTTCTTGAAGTGCTGATGGGCCTGGCGCAGACTGCGGAGCAGGCTCTTTGCGGCTTGGAACAGCGCGAGGAGGTTCTTCGGCAGGCAGTTAAGGAACAGGAAATGAGCCTATGGTCGGCCAGGCTGGCCCATCAGCTCGTTGATGGCGAACCTTGCCCAGTCTGCGGGGCGCAGCAGCATCCTCATCCGGCTGTTCATCTGCCGGAGGAAGCACGCCAGTCTGAGACAGAGCTAGAGCGGATTTTGTCTGATCTTCCTGTACTCAGAGAGCTGAAATACAGTATTACGCGGGACATGGATAACTGCCGAAGCCTGCTCCAGACGTTCAGGGATGCTGATGAGACGGGACCTGACCAGCCTCTGGAAGGCTTAACAAATGCAGGGCGTGTTCCCGAAGAGGAAGGCTTGCATCAAGCTGCGGCTTCCCTGGAAATGCAGGAGAAACTGGAAGCCTTGCCTTATGACCAGATGGCAGAGACTGTTCAGCGGCTTAAGGAGCGAATCGGGGCAGCCCGGACGGAGCTGGAAGGCCTTAAGCGTCAGGTGAAGCTGGAACGTGACCAGCTTGCTTTATTGCAGCCTAAGCTTGCAGGGTTGCAGGCAGAACACGGTGCAGCAAGGCAGCAGGTAGAACAAGCCGCTGTGCTGCTTGAAGAGCTGTCCGGAGAGTTTCTGCGGCTTACAGACGAATTAGGCCGCGAGCTGCCAGGATATACCGCAGAGGATGTTGATAAGCTGGTTGAAACCGTACACGCCAAGGATACTGCGGCGGAAGATGTGAAAAAGCGGCTTGAGGTCAGCGGCCCTTTTATCGAAGAGAAAAGCGCCCTGATCCAAACCTTGGGCCAGGAAGCGGCTGAACTGGATAAGCAGCAGGTTCAGCTTGCGGCACAGCTGGCTGGCCGATCCGAGCTGCTGACTGAGAAGGAAGGGCGCCTTCGTACGATTGCAGGCGAAGAAGATGTGGAGAACCTGCTTCGCAGCGCGGGAGAACGGCTTAAGGTTCTCCGCCGTGAAGCGGAGGTGCGGAAGCAGCGATACATGGAGGCCGATCAGGCGAAGCAGGAGGCTGCCAAGGCGGGTGCAGCCGCCCGGCAGGCAGCCATTGCCGCGCATGAGCAGGAGGAGCAGCTCGGCAGCCGCTTTATGCAGCAGCTTTCGGGCAGCCCGTTCACCCGGGAGGAGGAAACGGCAGAAGCACTGCTGAGCTCCGAGGTTCGAAGCGAGATGGAGCAGCGTATCCTGGAACACCGGGAGCGGGAGAAGGAGCTTGTTATGCAGCAAACTGACCTGCAGGCGAAGCTGGGAGGCAGACAGGTCACAGAAGAGGAATGGGTGACCTGTAGGGACAGATTTGCCTCTGCCAAACAGGCCGATGAATTGGCTGTTCAAGCCAAGGCCCGGGCCCAGCGGGATTTGGAGGACATTCAGGTCCGCCATATCCGCTGGAAAGAGCTGGAGCAAGACCGCGCCGGACTGGAGCATACGTCAGGTTTGCTCAGCAAGCTTCAGTCCAGTCTCCGGGGGAATGCATTTGTGGAGTATGTGGCCGAGGAGCAGCTGATGAATGTCAGCCAGGCCGCCTCACAGCGGCTGCGGGATTTGACGAAGCAGCGCTACTCGCTTGAGACAGACTCCGGTGGGGGCTTTATCATCTGTGATGATGCCAATGGAGGCATCAAGCGACCGGTATCCACTCTGTCAGGGGGAGAGACCTTCCTGACTTCACTTGCGCTGGCGCTGGCCTTGTCCGCCCAGATTCAGCTGAGGGGCCAATACCCGCTGCAATTCTTTTTCCTTGACGAAGGCTTTGGAACACTGGATCCCGAGCTGCTGGATACGGTAATCACCTCGCTTGAGCAGCTTCATCACGATCATCTGTCGGTTGGCGTGATCAGCCACGTTGCCGAGCTGAGAGCCCGGCTCCCGCGCAAGCTCGTGGTGATTCCGGCCGAGAACGCAGGGAGCGGGTCAAGGATCATGATCGAGAACTTATAGCTGTTTCCTGCGCGGGCACTTCTTCTCCCGGTGTTGATCTTGGTTGCCTTTATATACAATGAACTTTGAAATTTGCGGATTTCAGCGGAGGAGGACGAGGGATTCTGAAGAAGCGAAGCGTCCGCCTTTGTCACCGAAATGCCCCGCTGATATCTAGTTCAAGCATATCGGAGACAACAGGGGTCGTATGAACACTCGGCATCAAAGCGCCCGAAAAGGGTAGCCTTCGTAAGTTCATTTTATATAGCTTCTTGAGCTTCTGTTTTCAAGAAATTTCCGGTATGATACTGGAAGAAGACGAGTTGCAATACCGGTATCGGCGCTTTGCCGGACAAATAGGAATTAAGTTCAAGGAGGAATTCTAGCTATGGAGTGCTTGTTCTGTAAAATTGCGGAGGGTTCAATCCCGTCCAACAAGGTCTATGAGGATGAGAAGTTTCTAGTGTTCCATGATATTCAGCCTGCTGCCCCTACACATGTGCTGATTATTCCGAAAAAGCATATTTCCACTATGAATGATGCTGCCGAAGAGGATTTTCCTCTGATTGGGGAGCTGCATAAGGTAGCTCAGGAAGCAGCTAAGAAGCTTGGTGTAGCGGAAAGCGGATACCGTCTGATCAACAACTGTGGTCCCGACAGCGGACAAGCTGTGTATCATATTCACTACCATCTGCTTGGGGGAGCCAAGCTGGGCGCATTAACCGGAATATCGGATTCCCATGCCTAGTTCTGACTCTGTTTAATCAATGGATATAAAAAAGAAAGCGGCTCACGGTTGACACCCTATTTCCTTTTCACCTATAATGAAAGTTGATGAACCGTGTTGTGCTCTTGGACGGTCTGGTCGGAGGGAGGGAAAACTGGTGTCTGAAACTAAAGTTCGCAAAAACGAGACTATTGATGCTGCACTTCGTCGCTTCAAGCGTTCCATTGCAAAAGATGGTGTCTTGGCTGAGGTGAAGAAACGCAAGCATTATGAGAAGCCAAGCGTGAAGCGCAAGAAAAAGTCCGAGGCTGCTCGTAAGAGAAAGTTTTAGGAGGATTTGAACTACCATGAATCTTAGCGAGCGATTGAACGAAGATATGAAGCAAGCGATGAGGAGTAAAGACAAGTTCAAGCTCTCCACCATTCGAATGGTTCGTGCAACGATTAAGAATCTTGAAATAGATTTGAAAAGAACTCTGGACGACAACGAAGTGCTTGATATCCTAAGTCGTGAGATCAAACAGCGCAAAGATGCCCTCCAAGAATTTCAAAAAGCAGGCCGTGACGATCTGGTTGCGCCTTTGGCCGACGAGATCAAGATTATTGCCGTATATCTTCCCGAGCAACTTTCCGAAGAAGAAATTAAAGTCATTGTACAGCAGACCATCCAGGAAACCGGTGCTTCTTCGAAAGCGGATATCGGGAAAGTGATGAGTGCGCTGATGCCTAAGGTCAAAGGCCGGGCAGATGGCAAGCTTGTCAATCAGGCAGTACAACAGCTGCTGCAATAACTAGTATGAAACACTCTCTAGCAATAGAGAGTGTTTTTTCTTATATGAAACGAAAGGCATACTGGTCCGTAGTACATCATAGACTCTGAGTCAATATTTACATAAGGAGGTTTCACCTGTTGAAGAGGAGGAGGCTGAAGGTCAGTCTGCATGCAGTCCTCATGCTGCTTCTTGTGACACTGCTTGGCGGTACACTGTCCGTGGGAATGTCTGAGGCCCAGGCGGCTGATTTGAAATCAGGCACCGTATATGTGATTCCGGTTGAGCACAAGATCGAGTCAGGGCTTGAGGCGTTTCTGAAACGGGGGTTCAAGGAAGCGGAGGATCGTAAGGCCGCGTTGATTGTGCTTGAAGTCAACACCCCCGGTGGGCGGGTGGACAGCGCTGAGCATATCGGCGACATCATTGCCGGGAGCAGCATTCCCACTGTGGCCTATATCCAGGGAAACGCTGCATCTGCAGGAAGCTATATTGCACTGCATGCGGATAAGATTGCTATGAGGCAAGGAAGTGCTATAGGCGCTGCCGCCCTTGTGGATTCCTCTGGAGAGGCGGTTAGCAGCCCTAAGGAAATCGCTTATTGGAAGAGCAAGATGAGCGCTGCAGCTGATCTTCAGATGCGGAATCCGAAGATTGCGGAAGGCATGGTTGATCCTTCCATAACCGTGGAGATGCCTGAGCTTGGAAGAACGAAGGAGAAGGGTCAAATTATTTCGCTGAGCAGCAATGAAGCTGTTAAGGTAGGGTATGCGGATACCGTGGCCAGCAGCACGGAAGAGGTCATTCACTGGATGGGATACAGTGGACAGGATACGGTAAGAGTGGAACGGACATGGGCCGAGAATCTGGCCATGTTTCTTACCGATCCGACCGTCATGACGGTACTGCTGTTTCTTGGTATCGCAGGAGTGGTAATTGAGCTGCTTGTTCCGGGGTTTGGGATCCCTGGAATACTGGGAATCGTCTCGTTCGGCCTGTATTTCTTCGGAAATTATATTGCAGGATTTGCAGGACTTGAGACAGGGATTTTGTTTATAATAGGTCTAATCCTGCTTGCCTTGGAGCTGTTTGTTCCAAGCTTTGGGATTCTGGGCATCCTGGGGTCGGCCTGCCTGATCGCGGGAGTTATCCGCGCCGCCTATGACACCGGGGATGCGCTTAGATCGCTTGGGATCGCTTTTGCGGCGGCTGTAGTGGTGATTGCAATCGTCGTATGGATATTCAAAGAACGCGGAATATGGAACCGGTTCATCCTGAGAGACGAGCTGACTGCGGATAAAGGCTACAGCTCGGTCAAGGAACGCACCGAACTGCTTGGACTAGAGGGGGTAAGCATCACCGCACTCCGGCCGGCGGGCACTGCAGTTATCGGTACAGAACGTATCGATGTGGTAACCGAGGGTGGATTTATTGCTGCCAATTCTCCAGTCAAGGTGATTAAGGTGGAAGGGGCCAGAGTTGTGGTTGCCGAGGCTTGATTTGCGGAGCCCGCTCGGCAATCTGTAGTCTGCATGACTCTATGTTTCCTTTTGCTCTGCCTTACTTGTAAATCAATAATTCGACTTATATATCTAATGAACTTTAGAATTAACGGATCTCAGCGGAGAGGCCGAGTGATTCTGAAGAAGCGGAGCGTCCGCCTTTGTCTTCGAAATGCCTCTACTTGGATATTTAGTTCAAGCATTTCGGAGACAACAGCGGCCTTAAAGAACACTCGGCATCGCAGCGTCTCTAAAGGGTAACCTTCATAAGTTCATTTTATATAGTCTAATAATTTTATTTAGGAGCTGATTAGCTGTATGTTGGAATCCCCATTTATTGGAGTACTGCTCATTGTGGTCATTGCCATTATAGTGCTGAGCATCTTCCTGAGCTTCTTTCCGGTTATGCTCTGGATCTCGGCGCTGGCTTCAGGAGTTAAGATCAGCATTCTTACTCTGGTGGCGATGCGCCTCAGACGTGTAACTCCTGCCCGGATTGTGAACCCGCTCATCAAGGCCCATAAGGCCGGTCTTGGACTTTCGATCAATCAACTGGAGAGTCACTATCTTGCCGGTGGTAACGTCGACCGTGTGGTCAACGCACTGATTGCGGCCCAGCGTGCGAATATTCCACTTGAATTTGAACGTGCGGCAGCGATTGACCTCGCCGGACGGGACGTTCTGCAGGCAGTACAGATGAGTGTTAACCCTCGTGTGATTGAGACCCCGGTTGTGGCCGCGGTTGCCAAAGACGGGATTGAGGTTAAGGTCAAAGCCCGTGTAACTGTCCGTGCCAATATTGACCGCCTTGTCGGCGGTGCGGGGGAAGAGACGATCATTGCCCGTGTTGGGGAAGGGATTGTAACCACGGTAGGTTCCAGCAACTCCCACAAGGACGTACTGGAGAACCCGGACATGATTTCACGTACAGTTTTGAATAAGGGACTGGATGCAGGTACGGCTTTTGAAATTCTGTCCATCGATATCGCGGATGTGGATGTAGGCAAAAATATTGGGGCTTTCCTGCAGACTGAACAGGCAGAGGCTGACAAGCGCATCGCCCAGGCCAAAGCGGAAGAACGCCGCGCGATGGCTGTCGCACAGGAGCAGGAGATGAAGGCTCGCGTCGTAGAGATGCGTGCAAGAGTTGTGGAATCCGAGTCCGAGGTTCCGCTTGCTATGGCGGAAGCCCTTCGCGCGGGACAAATCGGTGTGCTTGATTATATGAACCTGAAGAACATTGAGGCGGACACGAACATGCGAAGCTCCATCGGCAAGCCTGGAGACTCCTCTTCGAGCAAAGAAGAATAGGCGGTGCTTGTAAATGAGTGAAGTGCTGGATTGGGTGCTCAGCCATTTGTATGTGGTCATTGTCATAGGGTTCGCCCTGCTGTCCATGTTTGGCAAAAAAAGCAAAACCTCCGGCACCGGCAGAAACCGGATGCCGACCTTTGGCGGGGACCCCGGTCAATCGGATTGGAAGCCGAATCCCTTAGAATGGCAGAGAAAGGATCAGCCTGCCAAGGAGATAACCTCTCAGCCTGATGCCGAGGCCGCACACGAGACATCTGCGGACCCGACGGTACAGGAAGGAGGAAGGGGCTCAAGTGTCCCGGCTTACTCCGATTCCTCCTGGCTGGAGCATGAGGAGAACTCTCTCAGACAGAGAGCTGACGAGGACAAGGAAGGTTATGAGGCTGCAGAAATTATCAGCCTGCAGCGCAGGCTTGAGCAGCTGGAGAGGAAGAACCGCTCGCTCATCCAGGAGCTGAAGCGTAAGGATGCTGCCCACCCGAGACATGCGGCGCATGCAAGCAGCAAGCTCGAAGATGGGAAAAGTCCGCTCGCTGAAGGGATCATTTGGTCCGAAATTCTTGGACCTCCACGTGCAAAGAAACCGTATATGTATAAAAAGTGACCCGGGAGGGCTGTTCCAATTTAGGAGCAGCCCTCTTTCATTTTGCGTATGTTTTCATAAACCGGCGTCTCCCCGCATATTTTGTACAGTATGGGAAGGAGGACTGCCGATGGGCCGTTTCAGCCGCAAATTACGTAAGTGGTCGGTCGATTTTCTTGACCTTCCACAGGATCTTGTATTTGATCTGCCCAGGCTCACGATGGTTGGCAACAAACAGCTGTTGATCGAGAATCATCGCGGAGTGCTGCATTTCTCACCTGACAAACTCAAATTGGCTCTTACGGACGGTTCCCTGGATGTGGATGGGAGAGGTCTTGTAATAAAAGCAATCATGCCCGAAGAAGTGTTAATTGAGGGTTATATCTCAGCAATCCAGTATTTTGGAACGGGGGAGAAAGGATGAAGACACCGGGCTTAACGAAACTTCGCGGATCGGTCAAGGTCACGGTTCGGGGAGAACGGATCGAGATTTTCATTAATGAATTGGCCAAGGAACGAATTGAGGTCTGGAATCTCAGGCCCCTGGCTCCTGACAGGATGGAGATGGAGATTGTCATTTCAGATTATTTCCGGCTTCGTCCGCTCTTGAAAAAGACAAGCTGCCGGGTTCACGTTGACAAGAGGGCGGGACTGCCCTTTTTCTGGATCCGTATCTTTAGAAGAAAATGGTTCCTTGCCGGCTTCACCTTATTCTTCCTGATAATCTTTGCGCTCTCCTCTATGGTATGGGATGTTGAAGTGAAAGGAAACAAGAAAATTGCTACGGAGGATATATTACTTGCCGCGAGAGAAGAGGGGATCTACCCTTTTCAGTGGATCTTCCGCCTGCCTGAACAGGACAAGCTTTCCAAGGATCTGACAAGAAAACTCAAAGGGACCTCTTGGGTGGGGGTTTCAAAGTCAGGAACAAAGGTTACGATTGAAGTTGTAGAGGCGGCTAAGCCTAAGAACACGGAGCTGTTGAGTCCAAGGCATCTGATCAGCAAGACGGATGCGGTGGTTACCCATATTTTTGCTGAACGAGGACAGCCAGAAGTGTCTAAGAATCAACGGGTAAAGAAGGGGAGCGTTCTAATTACCGGCGTTCAAGGAGATTTCCAGGTTGCTGCCAAGGGGGAGGTCAGAGGCTTGGTCTGGCATGAGTATACGATTGAGGCTCCGCTTGTGCTCAGACAGAAGGTTTTTACCGGGGAAAAGAAGGAGCGGGGATATCTTTATTTTGGCGATACTGCAGTTCAGATATGGGGGTACGGCAAAGTCAAATACGAGCAGTCCCAAACACTTACCCGACTTGATCCGTTAACCTGGAGAGAATGGAAGCTTCCACTTGGCTGGATGTCTGAAGATGTCATGGAGGTGACGGAGCTTGAGACGAAGCAGTCGCCGGAGATGACAATCCAGCGTGGGCTTGAACGAGCCAAGCTGGATATTTTGGCGAAGAATGGGGCGGATGCCCGGATTGTACAGCAAAAAATTTTGCATGAGAACACAGACAATGGTAAAGTTTATATGAAAGTGCTTTTTGAAGTGGAACAGAATATAGCGGAAGAGTTTCCGATAGTTCACAATCAAGGAGAATGAGGCTATTTGTCAGAGCAAAACGTAAGCACCAAAATACCACTGCAAAGTGCGGCAGAAGGGCTGTCGTTATTTGGCCCACAGGATACCTTTTTGAAACTGGTTGAAGAGAAAGTTGAAGTACAGGTGGTTTCGCGTGAATCCGAGATTACCATTCGCGGGGATAGAAGAAGTGTGGATGTGGTTCAGCAGCTGTTTGAAGTGCTGCTCCAATTGATTCGTAATGGATACATTCTCACTGAGCGCGATGTGCTCTATGCGATTGATCTTGCGCTTGATTTGCGCGCCGACCAACTGCTTGATTTATATAAAGGCGAGGTTGCGGTCACCTACAGAGGCAAGCCGATCCGCGTAAAGACGATCGGGCAGAAGCATTATGTTACAACGATTAAGAAGAGGGATGTTGTATTTGGGGTGGGGCCTGCGGGAACGGGGAAAACCTATCTCGCTGTCGTTCTAGCCATCTCGGCTTTGAAGGAAGGCTCAGTCAAACGGATTATTTTGACTCGCCCGGCTGTAGAGGCTGGTGAAAGCCTGGGCTTCCTGCCGGGAGATCTTCAGGAGAAGGTTGACCCATACCTTCGTCCTCTGTATGATGCTCTCTATGATGTGATGGGGCCAGAACAGGTGGCTAAAGCACTGGAGAGAGGGCTGATCGAAATTGCCCCTCTGGCCTACATGCGCGGCAGAACGCTGGATGACTCCTTTATTATTTTGGACGAGGCCCAGAATACAACACCAGAGCAGATGAAGATGTTCTTGACCCGTCTTGGCTTTGGCTCCAAGATGGTAATCACCGGGGATGTCACTCAGATTGACCTGCCCAAGGGCAAGAAGTCGGGCTTGGTGGAAGCTAAGTCTATTCTCCGGAATATCGATGAGATCGGATTTGTCTATTTTGACGAATCGGATGTCGTACGTCATTCATTGGTACAGAAAATTATTATTGCTTACGACCGGGCTGCTGAGAATCAGGGTTAGCAATCCGCAGAAGAGCAACCGTCGATCTAAAGAGAGATTTCCCCTAATAATCAGGTACTTTCAGAAGATAGTGAGGGCTGTTCTATGACCTCGAAAGAAGTGTCGAAAAGAGAAGCGTTTCAATCGAAAACGGCAGGATGGAAACATAGCGTACCTGTACGCTATGTTCTGTTTTTGCTGTTTGTTGTTTTATTTTACCTCAGTCTAGCCCCTAAGCTTCTTCCTGAGCGTTATAACATTGTTATTGGTGAGCCAAGCGAGAAAGAGATTCTCGCACCGGTTCAGATTGCCAACAACAAAGCGACGCTCAAGGCACAGGAGCAGGCTGCGGAGAGACAAAAGGATATCTATAAGATTGTATCCATCCGAAATGAGGTCCTTATCAGCCAGATCTTAGACCGGATTCTTCATCTCAATCAGGATGATCAGGTGTCCCGGGAGGATAAAATTTCAATCTATCGTGAGGAGCTCCCCAAGCGGGTACAGGAATATACCCAGAACTATATTTCCAATAATAAGTTATCCAGCACTTATTCTGACTCCCTTCTCAGTGAGATGAAGAAGAGGATTGCTGAGCAGGCTTACCACATCTCGGAGGAGACTTTCATCAAGATTCCCCGTCTGACCACGGAGGATATCAACGAGATGAAGCCGGTTGCCAAGGATATTGTAGCCCGGCTGATGAGTGATCAGGTAGTTGATGCTCCGGCCGTCCGGGTCAAAGTAGCGGAGCAGGTCAACTCCAGTATGCTCAGCAAGCGGATTTCTCGTGAAGTGGTTCAGGAGCTTGTGCGTCTGTGTATTACTCCGAATAACTTCAAGGATGATGAAGCTACCAAGGAAGCCAAGGTAGAAGCGAGGGAAAGTACTGAACCTGTTTATATCAAGCAGGGTGACGTGCTGGTCGCCAAGGGCGAGAGAATTACAGAGGAAATGTACAACCTGCTGGACCAGAACGGTCTGCTTAAGGACGAAGTGAATTATTGGCCACAGTTGGGCCTGTTGATGATGTCCCTGCTTCTTGGTTTTGGACTGATCATGTATATGCGCCAGTCAGAAGGAGCGGCCAGGTTCAAGTACAACAATGTGCAGTTGACCATGCTCCTGCTGATCTTCCTGATTGCGATTCTGTCTGTCCATGTGGTTAATATTTTGCAGACCCCGCAGCATCCATACATGGGGTATCTTGCTCCGATTGCCACAGGGGCAATGCTGATCACGTTGCTGATCGACATTCCGCTGGCCTATATCAGCTCAATGATTCTAAGCATCATGGCCAGCATTATATTAAATAGTCATCAGGGGCAGATTTTTGATTTTTATTTTGGATTCTTTGCGGTCATTGTCTCTTTTGTGTCGATTTTCTCGATTCATCGGGCAAGCCAGAGATCCACGATACTCAAAGCTGGAATTATGGTTTGCCTGTTCGGTTCTATCACCGTGCTTACCCTCGTGCTTTTGAACGACAAGGCGTTTACGCAGTCCAATACCTTGTATGCTATTGCATTTGCGTTTGCCGGAGGTTTGCTGACAACGATTCTGGTTGTGGGGCTTATGCCGTTTTTTGAAGTGTCGTTTGGCATATTGTCCGCGCTGAAGCTGGTCGAGTTGTCCAATCCTAATCATCCGCTGCTCAGAAAGCTGCTTACCGAGACACCGGGAACTTACCACCATAGTGTAATGGTTGGCAATTTGTCAGAGGCAGCCGCGGAGGCGATTGGGGCGAACGGCCTGTTATGCAGGGTAGGCTCCTACTATCACGATATAGGCAAGACGAAGCGGCCAAGCTATTTTATTGAGAATCAGAACAATATGGAGAATCCGCATGATTTCATAGATCCAAAGCTCAGCAAGTCCATCATTGTGGCCCATGCCCGGGATGGGGTGGAGATGCTGAAGGATTACAAACTGCCCAAGCCGATACGTGATATCGCAGAGCAGCATCATGGAACGACCTTTCTGCACTTTTTCTACCATAAAGCACTTAAACTTGCGGAGGAGCAGGGCGTGGAGCCGGATTTCACCGAGCAGGATTTCCGTTATCCCGGACCGAAAGCACAGTCTAAGGAAGCCGCTGTTGTCGGCATTGCCGATAGTGTGGAGGCCGCGGTGAGATCGCTGCGTAAGCCAACGGTAGAGCAGGTGGAATCCATGATTGAGAAAATTATCAAAAGCCGTCTGGACGATCACCAGTTCAATGAGTGTGATCTGACGATGCGTGAGCTGGATATCATCGCCAAGACGTTAAAAGAAACCGTAATGGGCATTTTCCATTCCCGGATAGAGTATCCGGAAGAGATAAAGAAACCTAAAGCAAATGATCAGAATGACAAGGGGCGTGATGCGGGTGAGCCTGCAGCTGGCGTGGAATAACGAGCAAGACGAATTCAACATTGATGAATCGCTTATCGCACTGCTTGAAGCCGCTCTCCAGAAGGCTGGGGAAGCGGAGGGCATTCATGAAGGCGAGGTTGCCTTGACTTTTGTGAATAACGAGACGATTCATGAACTTAACAAGGAATACCGGGGCATCGACCGTCCTACAGATGTTCTTTCCTTCGCAATGAACGAGTCGGTAGACGAAGAACCGGAGATCCTGTATGAGCTTGAGGAAGGGCAGTCCCTGAATGATATTCCGGACGTGCTTGGGGATATTATTATTTCAGTAGAGCGTGCCAAGGAGCAGAGCGAGGAGTACGGTCATTCGCTGGAGCGGGAAATCGGGTTTCTGTTCGTTCACGGCTTCCTTCACCTGCTGGGTTATGATCATCAGGATGAAGCGAGTGAAGCTGAAATGATGGGCAAGCAGGAGGCCGTTCTCTCTCAGGTCGGGCTTGTTCGATAATGAGATCGCGTTATAGATGGAGTTCCAGCTTCCGTTATGCGTTCCAAGGCATAACGTACGGGCTCAAAACACAGCGCAACCTTCGCGTTCATGTGGTTTGCGCGGTGCTGGCGGCCGGTGCGGCCGCCTTTTTCCATTTATCCGCGGTCAAATGGGCGATCCTGCTGCTCACCATTGCGGTTGTCATCGCCGCCGAGCTGATCAACACCGCGGTCGAATCCGTTGTCGATCTGACCAGCCCGGAACAGCACCCGCTGGCCAAAGCAGCGAAGGACACCGCCGCCGGCGCCGTCCTCGTCTGCGCCATCTTCGCGGTAATCATCGGGATCGTGCTCTTCTACGATCCCGTCACCGCTTGGTTGTCCAAGTAGCTCGCTCCGCACCCAGCCAAGCGAATCCCGCAGGGAGAGCGCTCCAAGCAGGAAGCGGCAGGGAAACGCGCCCAAAGCCGCGCCCACACCGCACTCAAGCCAAGCGAATCCCGCAGGGAGAGCGCTCCAAGCAGGAAGTGGGAGTGAAGCGCGCCAAAGCCGCGCCCACACCGCACTCAAGCCAAGCGAATCCCGCAGGGAGAGCGCTCCAAGCAGGAAGTGGCAGGGAAGCGCGCCGAAAGCGTCGCCTCGCCTCGCACCCAAGCTAAGCGAATCCCGCAGGGAGAGCGCTTCAAGCAGGAAGTGGCAGGGAAGCGCGCCAAAGCCGCGCCCACACCGCACCCAAGCCAAGCGAATCCCGCAGGGAGAGCGCTCCAAGCAGGAAGTGGCAGTGAAGCGCGCCAAAGCCGCGCCCACACCGCACTCAAGCCAAGCGAATCCCCCAGGGAGAGCGCTTCAAGCAGGAAGTGGCAGGGAAGCGCGCCGAAAGCGTCGCCTCGCCTCGCACCCAAGCCAAGCGAATCCCGCAGGGAGAGCGCTCCAAGCAGGAAGTGGCAGAGAAACGCGCCGAAAGCGTCGCCTCGCCTCGCACCCAAGCCAAGCGAATCCCGCAGGGAGAGCGCCTCGCAGCAGGCTGCAGCAGGAAAACGCACCAAGGCCACTCTCTACACCAAGCTTCACCAAAACCAGGTATCTAGCAACACTAACATCAAGCGGGTCCCGGAGGGACGGCAAGCGATCCCCCGCCGCATTCCATAGATCCGTACTCAGTCCCCCGCTCGTTATTCCAATTTCGGGTGTCCAGAGGGCAAAGCCCTTGGGGCCCTCCCTAAGCAGGGAGGGTTTGGGTGGGTATGAAAAACAAAGGAGCAAAACCAATGAAACCGAAATTCAAATCCGGCTTTGTGGCCATCGTGGGTCGGCCTAACGTAGGAAAATCAACGCTGATGAACCAAGTGATTGGCCAGAAAATCGCCATCATGTCAGACAAGCCGCAGACTACCCGTAATAAAATTCATGGGGTGTATACCACGCCGGACATGCAGATTGTTTTCCTGGATACGCCGGGAATCCACAAACGCCAATCCAAGCTGGGGGATTTCATGAACCAGACGGCCCTAAATACGCTTGGCGAGGTAGAAGCCGTTCTTTTCCTGGCAGACGCATCCGAAGGCTTCGGCGGCGGAGACCGCTTTATTATCGAGCGGTTGAAGGGCATTAAAACTCCCGTCATTCTGATCTTGAACAAGATTGACAAAATTGAGCCCGAGCAGCTGCTTCCGCTGATTGAGGAGTACCGCAAGCTGAACGATTTTGCCGAGATTATTCCAATCTCAGCCAAGCTGGGGAACAATGTCACCACAATGCTTGAGCAGATTTCCAAATACCTGCCGGAAGGACCACAGTATTATCCGGAAGACCAGGTGACAGACCATCCTGAGCAGTTTGTGTGCGCGGAGTTGATTCGCGAGAAGATTCTTCATAACACCCGTGAGGAGGTCCCACACTCAATCGCGGTCACAATCGAAGATATGCGGGTAGAGAGTAACGGAGTTGTACACATTTCGGCTGTGATTTTTGTGGAACGGGATTCCCAGAAGGGGATCATTATCGGGAAACAAGGGGCTATGCTTAAGGAAGTAGGCCGGCTCGCCAGACAGGATATCGAGAATTTGCTTGG
Source organism: Paenibacillus sp. J22TS3 (assembly GCF_018403205.1). Classification (NCBI taxonomy): domain Bacteria; kingdom Bacillati; phylum Bacillota; class Bacilli; order Caryophanales; family Paenibacillaceae; genus Paenibacillus; species Paenibacillus sp. J22TS3. The sequence continues at coordinate 834,978 of NZ_BOSF01000001.1, read as the reverse complement.
CTCTAAAATTTTCCTGGAACTGTGGGTCAAGGTTAAGAAGGACTGGCGCAACCAGGATCGGGTTCTCAGGGATCTGGGATTCCATAAAGAGTGATCTTAAAAGTAATTCCTTAGAATTATACTGACAGTTATTGCAACTCATAGTTCGCGCCCTTCAGCACATCCTAATCTCGTGATGCAGCGTCATTTTCGAAGAGAGGATGAGAACGTATGCGTGATTTCTCATGGAATTATTTTACGAACAGTGGAGATGTCGATGCCTATTTGCTGTATAAGGCGGCTACTATGAACACGAACGAGGAGCCGGAGGCAATAGATGAATCGGACCTGGAGGAGGAGGCCACCTAGGGCGGCCTTCCTGCCTTTAAGGCCAGCTTGGGGGAGGAGACATGCTATACAGGGTGGAGGGGATTGTCATCCGCAGCATGGACTACGGCGAGGGGAATAAAATCATCACCATCTGCACAGCAAGCCATGGCAAAATTGGAGTGCTGGTGCGGGGGGCGAAAAAAGCGAAAAGCCGGCATGCTGCATTGACCCAGCCTTTTACAAATGGTGAATATGTGTTCTACCGCCAAGGAAGCGGTCTTGGAACTTTGAATCAAGGTGAGATTATGGAATCTCACCATCTTTTGCGTGAGGATCTCACGCTCGCTGCCTATGCTTCTTATGCCTGTGAGCTGCTCGACCGGACGCTGCAGGATGAGGAAGTCGGGGCATTCTGGTTTAACCAATTAAAGGCCTGCCTTCAGGCGCTGTCTTCAGGCAAGGATCCACAGGTTACCGTGCATCTGTTTGAGATGAAAATCCTCCAGGCAGCCGGGTATGGGCCGGTGCTGGATGAATGTATCTCCTGCGGGAGTCAGGAGGAGCCCGCTGTGATCAGCCCCCGTCTTGGAGGTGTGCTCTGCCGCAGATGCAAGCATCATGATCCGGCAGCCATGACCGTGACACCGGGGACGCTGAAGCTTCTTAGGTTGTTCTCCAAGCTAGATCTTAGACGGCTTGGGAACATCGATGTGAGGGATACAACGAAAAAGGAAATGAAAACGGTCATGAGAGCTTTTATGGACGCTCAATTGGGATTAAATCTGAAATCACAGAAATTTCTGGACCAGTTGGACAAATATGAACTGTGAGGACTCCCCTTTAATAGGCATGCGTCAGGTGACCACTTTTGCTGAGAGTTTGACTATCCCATGCAAATCATTTATTATTATTGAATAATTCTCTGTTAAACAACAGACATGTGTTGAACGGGAAAGTAGTGAATGGCTGTTCTAGTACGGCAAGCGATCCGGGGATGGTGAAAGCCTGGAAGAACGCGTTCATGAACAAGGCGCCCGGGAGCATGATTGAACGGAAAAGTGGATCCGGCGAAGAACCTCAAGATGGGGCAGAGCTGTGATCAAGTAGGGTGGAACCGCGGGAATAACTCTCGTCCCTACGTCTGTATAACAGGCGTAGAGGCGGGAGTTTTTTGCTGTATCCGGTAAGCATGCCGGCCAGTCGATCCCAGGCACTGCGCCACATTATGAACCAAAGGAGAAGTGTGCAAATGAATTTCCAGCAAATGATTCTGACGCTGCAGCAGTTCTGGGCTAAACATAACTGTATCATCGTGCAGCCCTATGACACGGAAAAAGGTGCGGGCACAATGAATCCGATGACGTTCCTGCGCTCCCTTGGACCGGAGCCTTGGAAGGTGGCTTATGTGGAGCCTTCCCGCAGACCATCTGATGGGCGGTATGGGGAGAACCCGAACCGTCTGTATCAGCATCACCAGTTCCAGGTGATTATTAAGCCTTCACCGGACAACATTCAGGAGATTTATCTGGAGAGCTTGAAGGCGCTGGGTGTAGATGCGCTTCAGCATGACATCCGCTTTGTTGAGGATAACTGGGAGAACCCTTCCCTGGGCTGCGCTGGTCTAGGTTGGGAAGTATGGCTGGATGGGATGGAAATCACGCAGTTCACTTATTTCCAGCAGGTTGGCGGCATCGAGACCCATCCGGTTGCAGTGGAGATCACTTACGGTATGGAGCGCCTAGCCTCATATATTCAAGAGAAAGAGAATGTGTTTGACCTGGAATGGGTAGAGGGTATCACTTACGGGGATGTATTCCACCATCCGGAGTATGAGCATTCCAAATATACTTTTGAAGTATCTGACACCAAAATGCTGTTCACCCTGTTCAACATGTATGAGCAGGAAGCGAATAAAGCCATGGAGCAGCATCTTGTGTTTCCGGCTTATGACTATGTATTGAAATGCTCGCACACATTCAACCTGCTTGATGCAAGAGGGGCGATCAGTGTGACTGAGAGAACCGGATATATTACCCGTGTCCGCAACCTGGCGCGTCAGGTGGCTGCGACGTATTTGGAGGAACGCGAGAAGCTGGGCTTCCCGCTGCTTAAGAAAGGAGGCGTAGTCCATGGCTAAGGATTTATTGTTTGAGATTGGTCTGGAGGAAGTGCCGGCAAGGTTCCTTCGCGCCGCTATGGACCAGCTTAAGGAACGAACTGAGAAGTGGCTCAGCGATTCAGTTATCGCACATGGTGAGGTACAGGCTTTCGCTACCCCAAGACGGCTTGCTGTGCTGGTTAAGGACGTTGCCGAGAAGCAGGAGGACGTTCATGAGGAAGTGAAGGGGCCTTCGCGCAAAATCGCGCTGGGTGAGAACGGCGAATGGAGCAAGGCGGCGCTTGGCTTTGCAAGAAGCCAGGGTGCGGACCCTTCACAGTTCACCTTCAAAGAGGTTGGAGGTACGGAATATATTTATGTCAGCAAGAGCACAACGGGGGGTGAGACGGCTTCCATCTTGGCTGAAGGGCTCACAGGAATCCTCCATGCGATGAATTTTCCGAAGAACATGCGGTGGGGGAGCTATGATTTCAAGTTCGTCCGTCCGATCCGCTGGCTTGTTGCTTTGTTCGGCAGTGAGGTTGTAAATATTGAAATTACCGGGGTTAAATCGGGTAATGTTTCAAGGGGGCACCGTTTCCTAGGCAAGGATGCCGTAATACCAGAAGCATCGGCTTATGTTGAAGCTTTGAGAGCGGAGCATGTGATTGTGGACGTTAATGAGCGTCAAGAGCTGATTTCAACTCAAATCGCTGAGCTTGCCAAATCGAAGGATTGGAATATCGCGGTCAAAGATGATCTGCTGGAAGAGGTATTGTTTCTTGTCGAGGTCCCAACCGTTCTGTTCGGGACTTTCGACGAGTCTTTTCTTAACATCCCGCAGGAAGTTTTGATTACTTCGATGCGTGAGCATCAGCGGTATTTCCCGGTGCTTGATGCCCAAGGCTCACTGCTTCCATACTTCGTGACCGTTCGCAACGGGGGATCAGTGGCCTTAGATACGATTGCAAAAGGAAATGAAAAAGTGCTTAGAGCACGTTTGTCTGATGCTAAATTCTTCTATGAAGAAGACCAAAAGCTTCAGATCAAGGATGCTTTGTCGAAGTTGGAGACGATTGTATTCCATGAGGAGCTTGGCACGGTCGGCGACAAAGTAAGACGCATTCGCCGGATTGCGGACAGCTTAGCTGAGAAGCTTGAGCTTGGAACTTCAACTGCTGAAGAAATCAGCCGTACAGCGGAGATCTGTAAGTTCGACCTCGTTACCCAAATGGTATACGAGTTCCCTGAGCTTCAAGGGGTAATGGGTGAGGATTATGCCCGTAAGGCTGGGGAGCCTGAGGCGGTAGCGCGGGGAATCTTTGAGCATTACCAGCCTAGATTTGCCGGAGACTCGGCACCAGCCTCCATGGTTGGCTCGATTGTCAGCATTGCCGATAAGATCGATACGATTGCGGGCTGTTTCTCCATCGGAATTATCCCTACAGGTTCGCAGGACCCTTATGCCCTGCGCCGTCAAGCTGCCGGCATTGTACAGATCGTTCTTGATCATCAGCTGCCGCTTCTGCTGTCGGATATTTTCGGAATTGCCCTTGAGGTGCATGAATCCATGGGTACACTCAAGCGCTCTGCTCAAGAAATCCGCAAGGACTTGTATGAGTTCTTCGGTCTCCGGGTGAAGAAGACGCTGTCTGACAGCTTGCGTTATGACGTGGTTGATGCTGTCATTGCAGCTGGCTACGATGACGTGGTTTCCGTGGTTTCCCGTGGGAATGCTCTGATGGATACGTTGAACCAGCAGCCGGATTTCAAAACAACAGTCGAATCGTTCAACCGGGTCAGCAATCTCGCGTCGAAAGCTTCAGCCGAGAAGGTCAGATCGGATTTGCTGCAAGAGGATGCAGAGAAGAGCTTGTACACGGCGTGGCAGAGCGTATCAGGCGAGTATCGCGGGCTGCTCGGAGAGAATAAGGCGGCCAAGGCGCTTGATATGCTTGGCAGCTTGAAGGCTCCGGTTACATTCTTCTTCGATTCGGTCATGGTTATGGCCGAGGATGAGCAGATCCGGGCTAACCGCCTTGCACTGCTTGCCTCCATCGATAGCGATCTGAAGCAGTTCGCTGATTTCAGTAAGCTGGTATGGGCATAATTTGACCGTTTGAGTTCTCCGGGAACCCGTGATTGGATTATTAGGAGGGGCAGCAGGAAAAAAGCCTAGGCCCCTCGTATATAATACTAAGGCGGTAACCATATAATAATGGGGATGAACTTGAATGGACGGGGGCAGTGAACAATGAGAATTGTAGTTGACGGTGATTCCTGTCCTGTCAAAAGTGAAATTGTATTTGCCGGAAGAAAGTTTCAAGTCCCGGTCATCATGGTCTCTTCCTACGACCATGTGCTTCAGCCCGGGGAAGGGGTAACGGTGGTGCAGGTGGACCGAAGCTCCCAAAGTGCGGATTTATTTATCGCTAATATCATTGTTTCTGGAGATGTTGTGATCACGCAGGACTATGGCCTCGCCGCATTGGCGCTGGCCAAGTCCTGCGCTGTGCTTTCTCCCCGTGGAGAGAGCTATCACAGCGGCAATATTGATTATCTTCTTGAACGCCGCCACTTTAACGCCAAGGCCAGACGGGGCGGCAAGCATAGCAAGGGGCCTAAGCCATTCACCGATCTGGACCGGGAGTCATTCCTACAGGAATTGACAAAAGTTTTGTCCAGGATGCAGGAGAATGGTTTATTTTAGCGAATTATATGTTACGCGTTCACTCCACATATAGAGATGAAGGTGGTTAAGATGAGTACCGGACGGGGAACCATTCCGGAAGAAATCATTGAATCCGTGCTGAAGCAGCATGATATTGTTGATACCGTCAGCAAGCATGTTCATCTCACCAAGCAGGGGAAGTACTTGAAGGGACTCTGTCCTTTCCACTCGGAGAAGACGCCGTCTTTTACAGTAACACCCGAACGGCAGATTTTTCATTGCTATGGCTGTGGTATAGGCGGAAATGCGATTAAGTTCAGAATGGAAATCGAGGGTTTGACGTTTCCTGAGGCCGTCAGAATTATGGCGGAAGATGCCAATATTCCGTTTAAGGATGCGGCGGGTACGGATCCGACTCCCCGGAATCCTGAGCTTGAAGCGCTGCTCCAGGCTCATGAGTGGAGCGCCAAGCTGTATCATTTTTTGCTGAAGAATACGGAGCATGGCAAGCCCGCAATGGAATATTTGAAAGCAAGAGGCTTCACTGACAAGGTTATTGACCAATTTCAAATCGGTTATGCTCCTGCACGCTGGGACACACTCGTCCAGTTTTTGGATAAAAGATCATTTGATCTCAGCCTGATGGAGAAAGGCGGTTTGCTGGCCGCAAAACAAGACGGGACAGGTTATGTCGACCGATTCCGGGACAGGGTCATATTCCCGATTCATAACCGTACTGGTAAGGTTATTGCGTTTGCGGGCCGGATCCTTGGGGAAGGCCAGCCGAAATACCTGAACTCACCTGAGAGCAAGCTGTTCAGCAAGAGCAGGACGTTATATAACCTGCATCAAGCCAAGACAGCCATACGCAAAACAGGTCAAATTGTATTGTTTGAAGGTTATGGGGATGTGATCAGTGCTTCCGAAGCGGGGGTTCATAACGGTGTGGCAACGATGGGGACGGCTTTGACCGAGAGCCATGCGGCCATACTCCGGAATCTGGCGGATGAAGTTGTGGTCTGTTATGACGGGGATAACGCCGGACAAGCAGCAGCGCTCAAGAGTATTCCGATTCTGGAGAATGCAGGCTTCCACGTCAGAATCTCGCTGCTCAGCGAGGGGCTGGATCCCGATGAGTTCATCCAGAAGTATGGGCCTGAACGATTTATGCGGCAGATTATCGAAGGTAGTGTTTCATCCATTAAATTTAAGCTTATAAACTTGAAAAAAAACTATATAACGCCCGGAGCGGACGAGGAAGCCAAGGTTCCATATATTAAAGAGGCTCTTGAGGTGATCGCACCCATCGCTTCTCCCACAGAGAGGGAAATTTATTTAAAGGAATTATCTGCTGAACTCAAGGTTTCATTCGATAGCTTGAAGCAGGAATGCAACCAGCTCCGCACGGATATGCAAAAAAAGCAGCAGGACGGGGATAATAACCCCAAAACGTGGAATAATGGTAGGCATAAAAAAGGGCAGGTACAGGCTCCTGTACTGCTTCCGGCTTATCATGCCGCTGAGCGCAGGCTGTTGTCATTTATGCTTCAGAATGATGAAGTTGCCGCTTATGTTAACCAGCACCTTGGTGACAGCTTTAATATTGATGATCATGCAGCGGTTGCTGCTTATCTATACGCCTATTATGCACAGGGAAAGACCCCGGACGCGAGCCGTTTCATCGCTTCTTTGCATGATGACCGGCTGGAGAAGACGGTCAGCTCCATTGCCATGATGGAGACACCGCAGGAGTGGACGGTTCAGGAACTTGATGACTGTATCCGGGAGATTCGTAAATACCCTATTAGGCAGGACATTGAGCGCAAGAAAGAACAGATGGTCTCTGCTGAACGTGCAGGTGACTTTATGGGTGCCGCTCAAATCGCAAGTGAGATTATAGCCCTAGAGAGACAGATGAATGAGAAGTAGCAGGCATGTTTCTAGGGAGGAGGGAGTCAAGGGTATGGCAAAGGATCAGCATGCTGAACTAGAAACAGAACTTACGCTGGATCAGGCAAAGGATCAGCTAATTGAGAAAGGCAAAAAGAGGTCATCTTTGTCCTATAAGGAGATTGTCGAGAAATTATCTCCGTTTGATCAAGACCCTGAGCAAATGGATGAGTTCTTCGAACAGCTAGGAGATCTCGGCATTGATGTAACGAACGAGAGTGATGAGGAATTGATCTCCCGGCCTGGTGATGATCATGATCGTGAACGTGAAGATAAGGACGATTTTAACTTTGATGATGATTTGTCCCTGCCTCCAGGCATTAAGATTAACGACCCGGTCCGTATGTATCTGAAAGAAATCGGACGGGTTCCTCTTCTGTCAGGGGACGATGAGATTGAGCTTGCCAAGCGTATTGAAGAAGGGGATGAGGAGGCTAAACGCCGGCTGGCCGAGGCCAATCTTCGTCTGGTGGTAAGTATAGCCAAACGTTATGTGGGGCGCGGAATGCTCTTCCTGGATTTGATCCAGGAGGGAAACATGGGACTCATCAAAGCCGTCGAGAAGTTCGATTTCAAGAAAGGCTTTAAATTCAGCACGTATGCGACATGGTGGATCAGACAAGCCATTACCCGGGCAATAGCGGACCAGGCAAGAACGATCCGGATCCCGGTACACATGGTTGAGACCATCAACAAACTGATTCGGGTCTCCAGGCAGCTGCTGCAGGAGCTTGGACGTGAGCCTTCGCCTGAAGAGATCGCAGCTGAGATGGAGCTTAGTGTGGAGAAGGTTCGGGAGATTATGAAGATTGCCCAAGAACCTGTGTCCTTGGAGACGCCGATCGGGGAAGAGGATGATTCTCATCTGGGGGATTTCATTGAAGATCAGGAAGCCTTGGCTCCTGCTGACGCAGCTGCGTATGAACTGCTGAAGGAGCAGCTGGAGGACGTGCTGGATACGCTCACAGAGCGGGAAGAGAACGTGCTTCGTCTCCGCTTTGGGCTTGATGACGGACGAACCCGGACACTGGAGGAAGTCGGGAAGGTGTTCGGTGTAACCCGGGAGAGAATCCGCCAGATTGAGGCGAAGGCGCTCCGGAAGCTGCGCCATCCAAGCCGGAGTAAGCGGCTGAAGGATTTCCTGGAATAAGCGGCTTAAGACTGAGACCTTTCTGCAACAGCAGACAGGTCTTTTTTTCTTGGTCAGGGTCAACTATAATTAGGGCAGTATCTTATTCGCTGTGCATGTGGAGGTTAGGGACTTTTGAATTCGGAAAGACGCGAGATCATATTAAATGAAATCGAGTACTGGCGGACAAGCCGACTGCTGCCAGAGCAGTACTGTGATTTCCTTGAAAATCTGTACCAAGAGCAGGCCGCTCAGGCCGCGCGCAGGACCTTCTCCATTAACTCGATTCAACAAGGAAGCCTGAAGACCTGGTTGCTTGGATTTGGAATTATTTCCTTGATTTTCTTTATTGGGTTTTATTTTAGCCTTTTTCCCTGGCCATTGCAAATGGCGATCGCCTTGCTGGTAACTTCGATTTGTTATAGTTTCTCGGCCGTATTTAGACCACGTAGGAAAGCGGCTGCCCTTCTAACAGCGTCTGGCGGCAGCGTTATCTTGTTAGTGCTTGGGGCTTGGACGTTGTGGCTTCAGGATTGGCTGTCCCCTGGCGGCATTGCAGGTCTAGTCGGTGTATGCGGTTTGATCTGGTGGCTTGCCGGATATTTCCTGAATTTAGGCATTCTTAATTACTGCGGTTTTGTGTGCTTCATTCTTCTGTATGGTGTCATGTTTGGAAAAATTCATCCAGATGCCTCGTGGCCGATGATGCAGTTGTTCTGGCTTCCACTGAGTGTCGTCATGGTGTGGCTGTGCTGGTTGGCTCATCACCGGATCAAGCGGATGGCTCCTGTGTTCTTTGCGGTGGGGATTACAGTTTGGTTCATGCCCGAAGCGGATATGCTTCTAATGAGACACAGCTCTGTGCATGGTATGGTATTATTATGTCTGCTTAAAATTGTGGTTGCCTTTATATTGCTGTTTGTTTTGCGAAAAAAATGGATTGTGTGGGTGTTTAAATGAAATTATCAGCAAGATTACAACAGATTTGCGATCAGCTTCCCGAAGGGTGCCGGTTCGCAGATATCGGCTCAGACCATGCGCTGCTTCCTGTAGCCGCTCTGAAGAATGGAAAGGCTGTGTTTGCGGTTGCCGGTGAAGTGAATGATGGACCTCTTGAGGCTGCAAAGCGTCAGGTTCATTCTTCTGGGTTGCAGGAGCGGATATCGGTACGTAAGGGCAACGGGCTGGAGGTTATCACTCCAGGAGAAGTTGACGTCATAACCATTGCCGGAATGGGCGGGGCTCTTATTGTCTCCATTCTCTCCGAGGGAATGTCCAAGCTGGATGGGGTTGAGCGGCTTATTCTGCAGCCGAACGTCGGCGAGGATCTTGTGCGCAGATGGCTGCTGGAACAGGATTGGTATTTGTCATCTGAATCTATTCTTGAAGAAGACGGCAAGATCTACGAGGTGCTTACAGCTGACAGAACCGGGCAGGCGGGGGACTTGAACCGGCAGCTTTATACGGACAGGCCGCTTCCGGGGTGCGGTCAGCAGCTTACGAAAGAAAGGCTGCTGCTTATGGGTCCATGGCTTAGCGAGCGGCCTGATGCGGTATTTTTCGACAAATGGTCTTCGGAGATCGAGAAGCTTGAAAAAGTACGGCGCCAGATATCTAAGTCTGAACTTGAAGCTTCCCGCATCAAGGCAGAGGAGCTTGGGCTTCAAATTGAACAGTGGAAGGAGATCTTGGCATGTATGCAAAAGGACAAACTGTAGTTCAGATGATGGAGCAGTTAGCTCCCAAGCACGTTGCGGTACCGGATGACAAAATCGGCCTGCAGCTCGGGACACTTCAGAAAGAGATCAAGAAGGTGCTTGTCACTCTGGATGTGACGGAAGCGGTAGTTGACGAGGCGATTGCCCTCAAGGTGGATTTGATCATTGCGCATCATGCCATTATTTTTCGTCCGCTGGCGCAGCTTCAGACGGATACACCGGCAGGCAGGCTGTATGAGAAGCTGATCAAGAACGATATCGCCGTATATATCAGCCATACGAATCTGGATGTGACCGAAGGTGGCATGAACGATTGGATGGCTGAAGCGCTGGGGATCGAAGCTTCCGATTCTCTGGAGAATGTACATACCGACAAGCTGTATAAACTGGTTGTGTTTGTGCCAAAGTCACACCACAAGCAGGTTCTGGACGCGGTCTTGAACGCGGGTGCAGGTGCGATTGGCAACTACAGCCACTGCAGCTTCAATATTGAGGGATACGGTACGTTTGTGCCACAGGAAGGCACCGATCCTTTTATAGGTGAGCAGGGGAAGATGGAACGTACTGAAGAAATCCGGATCGAGACGGTGGTTCCTAACAGTATCCGCAGCAAAGTGATTCAGGCTATGCTTAAGAATCATCCCTATGAGGAAGTGGCTTATGACTTGTACCCGATGGATCTGAAAGGCAGAACCCTTGGTCTTGGGAGAACCGGCAAGTTATCAGAACCTGTTCAGCTTAGAGAGTTTGTGGATCGGGTGAAAGCGGCCTTGAAGGTAGACCACGTCCGCGTGGTTGGAGACTTAGACCGTCCTGTCCGCAAAGCCGCTGTTCTTGGAGGTTCTGGGGGGAGATATTGGAAGCAGGCGCAGTTCCGCGGGGCGGATGTGCTTGTGACAGGAGACGTGGATTTCCATACTGCCCAGGATGCGCTTGCGGCAGGAATTGCACTTATTGATCCGGGACATCATGCCGAGAAAATTATGAAGGATAAGGTGGCTGCGTGGCTTAAGGATAGGCTGGGTGAAGCCAAATATCAGACTGAGGTGCACGTGTCTGGCGTAAATACGGAGCCATTTCAATTTATGTAGGCATAAAAGCTCTGAAATTCCATTTCCCGTTAAAAGAGGGACCGATTTGGGGGTTGTGCCGCCCCTGAAATCCTTGTATACTATCAAGTGTTGCTTTGGAAAGTTTGACAGACAATCGCCGGCAAGCTTGTCTTGCGGGAGGAAAGTCCGGGCTCCATAGGGCAGGATGCTGGATAACGTCCAGTCGGCGCGAGCCGAAGGATAGTGCCACAGAAATGGACCGCCGATGGCCGTTCTACACGAACGGATCAGGCAAGGATGGAACCGAGGTGTAAGAGACCCCGAGGAGCGTTGGTGACTTCGTTCCTGGTAAACCCCATCTGGAGCAAGACCTAATGGGACGCAGCTTCCTCGCTTGCGAAGAGGCAGCCTTTGCCCGAGGCGCGTCTGGGTTGGTCGCTTGAGCTGTGCAGCAATGTACGGCCTAGATAGATGATTGTCGCTTGTAGTGGGAGGGTAGTTCCCGTCTGTACCACTAAAGAGCACAGAACCCGGCTTACGGAAGACTTTCCATAACTACTACAGTAACACCAAATAAGAAGCCCCGATCCATGAGCAGATACCCATTTGCTTTTGGATCGGAGGCTTCTTTTGTTTGTTAATGAACTCTTTGGCCGGTGATGGTGTTCAGCCTGTTCTCCATGAACTGGGGCCACAGCTGCAGCGGGGAGGAATTAACGCCCGCCGCCTGAAGCGCCGATAGAACATCGATTTGCCCAAAGCCAAAGTATTTATCACGTCCGGGGTTCCCCAGATCAATGACATTTTTGCGGATGATGTCCATGACTTCCGTATTGCGGAGGTCCGGATTAATCGAGCGGATTAACGCAGCCAGTGCCGATACGTGCGGCGTGGCCATTGAAGTTCCGGATAAAGCGGCATACTGGTTGTTTGGATAGGTGCTTGCAATGCTCTCACCCGGCGCCATGACATCAATGTAATCCCCATAGTTGGAGAACGATGCCCTGTTCATGCTGGCATCCGTCGCTGAAACGGACAGCACTTCGGGATATGCTGCGGGATACCCGGGTCTTTCTGTATTATCATTTCCGGTTGCTGCAATCACGACTACGTCTTTGTTGAAAGCATATTTGATTGCTTCATGCAGGAACTGGGCATCCGCATAGTTGCCAAGACTGAGATTGATGACTTTGGCACCGTGATCCGCTGCCCAGACGATGCCTTGAGCTACAGAATAGGTGGTGCCTGAACCGGAGGAATCGAGCGCTTTAACAGGGAGAACCTTATTCCCCCAGGTCATTCCGGCAATTCCCTCGTTATTATTCACCTGTGCGGAGATAATGCCTGCCACATGGGTGCCATGACCGACGTCGTCCATAGGTTTATTGCTTGGGGAGATCACATTGTAGCCCGGAAGTAATCTGCCCTTCAGGTCCGGATGCTTGAGGTCCACACCGGTATCCACTACGGCGACCACCACGTCACTTTTCCCTTTGGTCAGCTTCCAGCCGCGGGTTGTTTCGATAATAGGCAAGTTCCATTGGTACTCCGAGTATAATAGATCATTGGGCACCTCAGGGGTATCCTCCAAGGATTCAGCCTGAGCAGCAGGTGATGTATTTGTCAAATACAGATAGTGGGGCTCCACATACAGCGGATTCCATTTTGAGATGAAATACGACTTGAGCTCACTCATGTTCTTTCCATCTGCATGGAAAATGTATGTGTTGTTTATTTTCTGATAAGGAATTATGCTCCTTAGGTCCTTACGGATTTGCCTTAATTCCTCGCGGGTTGGAGGCTGTCTGAACGTCACGACGACCTCATTCTCGTAGTAATGGCTGGCTTTTTCGTTGTCTTGACCGGTTCTAACCGTGGTATCTTTCAGCGTATCGGTATTGAAGGATTCCATCTTATAACGTCCTTCTTTAGGATACGGGATTAACCTCATGTTCTTTCGCTGATGGTTTTTTACTTTATCTAGGATATCCAGACTAAATAGCGCAATTACTCCTTGCTTCGATTCGCGTGCAGGCTCCGCGGTAACAAAATACCTGGGATTATCCGCAGGGAACGCAGGGGATTCATAAGAGCGGCCTTTATCCAGCGAATATTTGGCCAGCTGGACGTAGGACTTCAATTGTTGTTCTTCTTTGCTGCCCCGGGGGAATTCTGAATGCCCAAGCTCCTGCTCCCGATTCTTTCCGATCCAAACGACGGACAGCAAGTGCTTGTGATCATTCTGAAGCTTGCGGATATAAGTCCTGGCTTCCTGAGGGGTTGCATTTCCGAACTTTCTGCTCATCTCCTTGGTATGCTGCCTTGCATCATGCCTTACAATGCGGTCTGTAGCCGTCATATCTCTCTGAAGCAGATGCTGCTTAAGGCGGTGCTCCTGATGCGGAGACGCGATCTCCGCTTGTTTAATCGGAGCTTTGTCTGTTGTTCTGGACGGAAACATTGAGATAGCGAGAATAGCCGCGGCACCAGTAACTCCAGCAGCAATCCATTTGCGTTTTGACATAAGGGCACAAAGCCTCCTTCTTCTTCGGGCAAAAAGTGGGTCTTCCTATAGCGTTAGGAACCTCACCATGTTTTATTCTTCCGGGCTTATCGTGGGAGGAGGAATTGCCTGGGAATCCATGAATAATTAAGAGATTCGGGACAAGAAAGGATATCGTTTTGATTGGTTTTGTGATACTATGATTTAGACACAATTACCATTACTGTGTTGTACCCAAGCTCTTGCTTGACAGAACGGAAGGAGAACAGTTTGTATGCCTGAAACCAATGTCCAACAACTTTGTGAAACCGCGAAAGAGAAACTCAAAATTGCCATTCCTACGCTGGAACAGTTTTTGAACGAACACTCACTTGCGCAGCTTGCACCCGAACAGGATGAAGAATCCATCCGTTTTGCCAAAGGATTTTTAACAGACTTGCGCCATCTTCTGGTTAACTCGGAAGTTGTTTATGAGAAATTGGGGACTGTACTTCGCCGGGCTACTTTTGACAAAGAAGCCGCAGAGAAAGTGCTATACAGCGCATATCATGATTGCGTGAACAGCTTCTTCTATCCTAAAAATGAAAGTTACTCTGAAGATGGACGTTATGCCTACACCGGACAAGACGCTATTCGTTTCCGCAAGAAGCCGGTCCGCGCAGCACGTGATGTCGTATTGGATGTAACCAAAGTATATGAAGACCTCCGTGATGACCTCACGTTTTATGAAAGTGATTATTTAACACAGCGCCGCATGCAGCGCAATAATGCCTAGGGACAAATAATCTTAAGATGAACCGCCGAAGATACCTGCACAGGTATCTTTTTTTTGCTTTGAATTGACAATACGCCTGCCGTATAGGGCATTCAGGCTCAGGAGAAAATGTAGTCTGAGGTGATCAATATGCCAAATGGCGAAAAGCCCATAGTGAAATGCAGTGTCTCAAACTGCCATTATTGGGGTGAAAAAAACGTTTGTAAAGCCGATTTGATTATGATTGACATTGATCAGCATGCGGCTGCAAATTACCGTGAGGAGTATGCAGGCGAGACGTTTGACTCTGAGCACCGGGATGCGGCACGAACTTCCGCGTCCACCTGCTGTCATACGTTTAAACCGAAATCGAAGTCATCCTAAATCAGGAAACTTACGGAGGTGCATAGCATGAGTGATTATCCAAAACAAATCAAAGACGATGAGCAGTCAAAGAGCACGTCAAGTACGAACCGCGTAGATTATCCGCGCCAGACACACCAGGAGGAGTATAGTTCGGATATTTCTTCGGGAACCACGTCGCGCGCCAAGGACAAGCAAGATACCACCCCCCGCAGCAAGGGGACGTTTGCAGAGTTATATAACACCCCTGGACCTACTTCCGATTATCCGCGCCGGGCTCACCGCGAGGAGTATGGTGCGGACATTGCACCAGGAACCACGTATATTCCGGCTTCGCGCACCAATGGCAAGCGGGACACCACTTCCCGCAGCCAAGGAACATCCGCACAGGCTGATAATACGGCTGGACGTACAGCAGGCTATATTGGAGTAGCTCTCGGGATCGCATCCATGTTTATTTGGTCCATTATTTTGGGGCCGATCGCCGCGATCCTTGGCTTCTATGCTTACAGTCAAGGAAGAAGAACCGCGGGCGCCTGGGCTGCTGGACTTGGTATCATTGCGACACTAAGTTACTTTGTCTTGATTCCATTTACACGTTAAAAGAAATCTCCGAACTGATCTCAAATATTCGCAGGCCCTGTCCGATATAAAGGACAGAGCCTGTTTTTTTTACCAAAATACTGGTTATGTTTCCATAGTACGTGTAAAATTAAGTTGGAATAAATATCTAATGGACAAGATGAGGAGCAAAAAGCAATGCAAATAGATCCGCGTACCGCCAAACAGCTGATTGATCTGCAATTGATGAGCGGAATCGATCTGCAAGGAACCGCGTTACAGAGTACATCTACCACAGGTGGAACCGATTCCGCCTTTAATTTAGTGTTACAGCAATTAATGCAGACAGACTCCATCAGTTCTTCTGTGGATCAGTACAATTCGGCTCTGGATACCGGCGCGGTCATCTCGGTTAACGGCCAATTGTGGCAGCTTCTTAAGACGAATACAGAGGGACTCTCCACTGAAGAGTCGGGAAGCAGTAGCGGTACTGCTTCCGCTTCCGGATCATCTCCGGTAAGTCCAAGCGCATCCAACCCGAATGTGGATCACACCTCTAAGCCCACGGCTTATAATGAGCTGATCAGCAAGGCCAGCCGGGACTATGGTGTACCGGAGTCATTAATTAAAGCGGTGATTGATACGGAGTCTTCTTTTGATCCGAACTCGTTGTCTTCCGCGGGGGCTAAAGGGTTGATGCAGCTTATGGATGGAACTGCCCAGGGGCTTGGGGTGAGCAATTCTTTTGACCCGGCTCAGAATATCGATGGGGGAACCAAATATATTTCCTACCAGCTCAAACGGTATAACGGGAATATCAACACAGCGATGGCCGCTTATAATGCGGGTCCGGGAACACTGAGAAAGCTGGGCATCTCTAACGATCAGGAGCTTATGGAGAAGCTTCATCTGCTGCCGACGGAGACTCAGAAATATATTACCAAGATAGAACGGGCTCGTGCCAAATATGAGGCATGATGACTTATAGCAAGCAGGGCGTTCCAAGACCGGAGCGCTCTTTTTTGTGCTTTTCCAGCAGGAATCGAAATCTGTTACAATAGAGGGATGAGGGGGGATATCAGATGTATTATTTCGATCATGCCGCAGCAACCCCGCCCAGTGAAGAGGTAATCCGTACAGTTTACGAAGTCATGAAGGCGCATTACGGTAATCCGTCCTCCCTGCATCAGCCAGGACTTGAGGGCGGGAAGCTGCTGAGAAGAGCAAGGGAAGTGTGCGCGGCCTCTCTTGGTGTACAGCCGAGAGAAGTCATCTTTACTTCAGGGGCTACAGAAAGCAACAATCTGGCTCTAAAGGGAGCTGCACTGCAATATAGAAGCCGGGGGAAACATATCATAACGACTGAGATTGAACATCCGTCCGTATATGAGAGTGCGAAGCAGCTCGAAACCCTGGGGTTTGACGTTACTTTTCTGCCGGTCAGCCATGATGGGACAGTAACGGCTAAGCAAGTTTTGGAGGCTGTCCGGCCCGACACAATCCTGGTATCCGTCATGCATGTGAACAATGAAACCGGAAGTATCCAGCCGATTCAGGAGATCGGCAGAGCTCTCCAGAGTACCCGGCCGAAGGTGCTGTTCCATGTCGATGGCGTCCAAGGATACGGCAAGGTCCCGTTGTCCCTGCAATCATGCGGGATTGATCTGTACAGCCTATCTGCTCATAAGATTAGAGGGCCTAAAGGCGTAGGGCTCTTATATATAAAAGACGGCGTGTCCTTATTCCCGCTTCTGTCCGGGGGAGGTCAGGAAAGAGGCCTGCGGGCAGGGACTGAAAATGTTCCCCTGATTGTGGGCATGGCCAAGGCCGTGCGGATGGCCGGGGAACATATCGAGGCTAGGGCAAAACAGCTTCGGCATCTGCGGGAGCAGCTGGTCAGCGGGATTCAGCAAATCCCGGAGCTGGTGCTTAATTCTCCGGTTCAAGGTGGAGCACCGCATATTGTCAGCTTCTCCTATCCGGGAATGAAGGCCGAGGCCCTGCTGCATATGCTGGAGGAAGCCGGGTTCATGGTTTCCACCAAATCAGCCTGCTCTTCCAAGTCAGCAGAGCCAAGCCGTGTATTGCTGGCTATGGGCGCCGGAGAAGCAGCCGCTACCAGTGGAATTCGGATCAGCTTCGGAGAAGAACACACCGCGCATCACATCCAGCTTCTGATTGATGCACTAACCTCAGCCGTAAGCCGGCTTAAAGCTGTGAAAGGTGGATTTTGATTTTTAATGATGACTTATGATTTATTGCTGCTGCGTTTCGGTGAGATGGCGATTAAAGGGAAGAACCGGAGACGGTTTGAGAAAGCGGCCATGAACCATATTGAGGCACTGCTTGAATTGTATCCGGGCGCTTCACTGCGTCAGGAGTTCGGAAGGTTCTATATTTCCCTTGGAGGAGAGTCGGCGGAAAGCCTGATTAAGGAACTTAAGAAGGTATTTGGGATCGCATCGATCAGTCCTGTGGTGGTGACCGGGTCAGAACTGGATAAAATTATAGAAACCGCAAAGGACTTTGTCACCCGTTTGAACCTGCCAGAGGGTACAACGTTTAAGGTCAATGCCAGGAGGGTGTGGAAAGGGTTTCCTCATCCCTCCAATGAAATTAACAAGCTGGTCAGCGGGCCGCTTCTGCGGGAGATAGGGACCTTAAAGGTGGATGTCCATGAACCGGAGGTTGAGCTTAGGGTCGAAGTCCGGGAGGATCAGACGTACCTCTTCAGCGAAATTATTCCTGGGGCTGGAGGATATCCCCTTGGTACAAATGGCAAAGCGATGCTGCTGCTGTCAGGAGGCATTGACAGTCCGGTAGCGGGATGGTCAGCCATGCGCCGGGGTCTGGAGATAGAGTGTGTCCATTTCCACAGCTATCCCTTTACAAGCAAGCAGGCCGAGGAGAAAGTGATCCAGCTGGCACATGTCTTGTCGACTTACTCGGGCCAGATTAAGCTGCACCTGGTTCCGTTCACAGAGGTGCAGACGCTCCTAGCCAAGTCGAAGCAGGAAGGGCTTATGATTACTTTGATGCGCCGGGCTATGCTGCGGATTGCCACTGGACTGGCGGAGCAGAATGGGGCATTGGCGCTTGTAACCGGGGACAGCCTGGGACAAGTGGCCAGCCAGACTCTGCCAAGCATGAATGTGATCGGCCGGGCTACAGAGCTCCCTCTGTTAAGACCGCTGATCATGATGGATAAATCAGAGATTATCGAATTGTCGCGTGAGATTGGCACCTACGATTTGTCGATTCTGCCTTACGAGGACTGCTGCACCCTGTTCGTGCCGAAATCTCCCTCCACCAATCCGAATCTGCGGATCGTAGAGAAGATTGAGTCATCCTCGCCTGATCTAGACAGGGAAATCAAAGCCGCAATCTCAGGCACGAAGACCCTTGTGCTTCATCCGGGGGAACAGCCGGTACAGACTGGGGGCACAGGAATTCAGGAAGATTGGTTCTAGCAGAGAATTAGTCTTATTTAAGCACTGTGCAAATAACAAGAGGCTGTCCCAAAATCATCCTAAGATGATCCCGGGACAGCCTCTTTTCTGATGGCCTGCTGTTATGAATGGGTCGCTGGATCAGAATGCGGTTTTTTGCCGCTGGAGCGCTGTTGTTTCTTCCTCCAATGCCCGATAACCAGGACGGCGGCTACGATGAGGATAATAAATGCGAAGCTGATCACGGGCTTGTCCACAAATACTGCGGCCAGCTTAGGCTCGGTGGTGATCATATGAGCCGCGGTATAAGCCAGGACTGCTGCACCCAAATAAGCGATCCATGGAAATAAGTTGAGCAGCTTAATGAATAGAGTGCTGCCCCAAACCACGATAGGCACGCTAATAAGCAGCCCGATAACCACAAGAACCATATGCTGACCGGAAGCGCCGGCTACGGCAATAACATTGTCCAGCCCCATGGCCGCATCTGCTATAACAATGGTTCGAACCGCTGGCCACAGGGAAGTCTGGGCCTTGACAGAATCGTGATCGCCTTCGTCCGTCAGCACTTTGTAGGAGATATATATTAGCAGCAATCCCCCAACTGCAAGAAGCCAAGGGATGTTAAGCAGCCATACCACCACTAAAGTAGCAGCAATCCGCAGAATTACAGCCCCTGCCGTCCCGTACAGGATGGCCTTCTTCTGAACGGAATGGGGCAGCTTCCTTGCAGCCATTCCAATGACAATCGCGTTATCCCCTGCGAGAATCAAATCGATAAAAATAATATTGATTAATGAGATGAAAAATGCCGCACTGAACAATTCCAACTTAAGTCACTTCCTTCGATGTTATATACGCTATACTTAACCAAAAAGATTCAAAACGTGGGGATTACACGAAATAATCTTGGTATGACTAGGCGGGGGAAAGTGAATCCCGCTTATTTTGCCGTTAACTCAATTATTTTATCGTTTACCTGATCAAAATGGAAGCAGATAAAGAATGAAGAAATTTAATTTTCTAAATTGACAAAAAGATATAGGCTGAAGTAAGGTATAAATGTGTAAGCGCTTTAATTTTGTTAACTCAGTGTCAAGTTACTGTAAAATTTATAGGGGTGATGTGGACAAAATGTAAAAGCGCTTTAACTTTTGTTAATTTGAGCGTCTTGGCAGCAGCTATTTAATCTGCCAGATCACCGCCTTGCACCTTTTGATTTCTAACATGACTCAGTCTCTGTGCAGGTGTAAGAAGACGAAGATTCCAGCATTCATTATGGGGGACAATCTGTATAAGAAGAGAGGGAAATGGATGGCTATGAGGTCTATGAACAAATGGAAACGAAACAGGATGCTCTGTGCGCTTATGGCGCTTGTGCTGGTTATGTCGAGCATGGCAGGCGTAGTACGCGCTGAAGAAGACAGGAGTACAGCAGTTGCCGCAACTCCGGGAGAGCAGTCAACTGTAGCGGCATGGCAGTTCAAGGATGAGGGAGAGCATGGCGTGTTCCCCGCAACTTCCGGGGAGTATGGACCTTCAGCTTACTTCACCAATGTAGGGGGTACCTTCGAGTATCTTGATAAGAATGAGAAGTCACTCAGTTACCAGAGCTGGCGGGATTCCAAGGACACGAAGTATTGGTTAGCCGTGCTGTCAACCAAAGGTTTCCGCAATCTAACCTTGTCCTCCGTTCAGAATTCTTCGGGCTCCGGTCCAAGGGACTTCAAGGTACAGACGAGTACTGATCAGAAGAGTTGGCAGGACGTTCCTAACAGCACACTGAAGATGGTTAAGTCCAGTTTTAATTGTCCTGATGACACATGCAAGCTTAACAATCTTCCTCTTCCGGGTATTGAAGACCAGAATCTGGTCTATATCCGCTGGGTTGTTGCATCAGATGCAAGCACCAGTGAGGAAGAAGACGGGATTGGAGGGTCAGGTTCCAGCCGGATCAAGGATATCCGCATTAGCGGTGAACGTATCCCGGATGTTGAGCTCTTTCATCCTACCCTGAATCTGTGGCAGCTTCCGAAGGCTGGGAGCACCCATGCGAGTATACAAGGTCCGATTCAGGTCAAGTTCAATAAACCTATTGCGGTCAGCGAAGACGCCAAGGTTAAAATTACAGACGAGCAGGATAAAACAGTCCAAGAACTCAAGCCGTCGGTAATCAATCAGCATACTTTGGAAAGTGCCGGGCCGAAATTGGCTTATGGCCGGTCCTATACTGTGCAAATTTCTAAAGATGCTGTTAAAGGAACAGATGGTGTGGCTTTGGAAAAGGATATCACTTGGACGTTCAAGGTTCAGGATTCTCCGCTTATGCCGAAGTCGGTGAATATGACTCTGAACGGCGATCCGAAGACCAGCATGGCGTTTGCCTGGTATACCGACAAGATGACAGGTACGACCGTTCAAGTCGTTGAAGCAGATCAAATGAAGGGGGAAAGCTTCCCTGAGAAGGCTTCATCTTATACTGGCACGGCCGAAGAAATTGAAACCTTCATGTCCAAGAAGGACAGGGAAGAGGATAAGAAAGTTAAATTTATCAGTCACAAGGCCGTTGCCGACAAGTTGAAACCGGGTACCTCTTACCGGTTCAGAGTTGGCGACGGGAAAGAATGGAGTGAAGTTGGCTCCTTCAAGACAGATACCCAGGAGAACCAGTCTTACCGGTTCATTGCTGGGTCAGACTCCCAAGCCTCCAGTGAAGAGGATTTCCAGCCGTGGGGCGATACGTTCAAGAAAGCCAGGGAGTTCATCGGCGATCCTAAATTCCTGATTAATGCCGGAGATTTGGTGGACAACGGGGATCTTGAGGAGCAGTGGCAGTGGATGCTGGGCGCCGCCCAGAAAGAGCTGCTCAACGTGCCATTTGTCCCGGTGCTCGGCGGACACGAAATCCAGGATTATGACGGGGATGAGACGACGCCAAATGATAACTTTTACCATCACTTCAATGTTCCTAAACAAGTTGTTAAGGGAACCCATAAAGGGTCCGTATACTCATTTGAATACGGGGATGCGCTTTATATGGTCTTTAATTCCCAATACGCTGGACAGTTGAATGAGGACGGCAAAAGCATCAAGTGGTCCGATAATGAATTCTGGGACCAGGTAGCGTGGATGAAGAATACGGTGGCCCGCAGTGATAAGAAATGGAAGTTTGTCGCATTTCATAAGAGTCCTTATGCGGCTGGAGACAACTCGGCCCAGTGGGAAGACGACCGGATTCAGTTCTACAAGAAATATCTGATTCCTGCTTTTGATGAGATGGGCATTGATATGGTGTTTGAAGCCCATGACCACATGTATATGAGATCGTTCCAAATGTATAACGACCAGGTTATTCCTAAAGACCAGTTGGAGTTCGACAACGAGGGCAACGCGGTTAACCCTAAGGGAACCATTTATCTGATGTCGAATGCGTTCGGTAACAAATTCTACTATAAGAATAATCAGTATAAGCCAGGGGAAGACGGTGAACCGGAAGAAATTAAGGGTCCAGACGGCAAGCCGATTCCTTATAACGACTATTTTGCCGCTATTGACGAGCAGCCGGAGAAGAAAATGTTCACGGATGTGTCCATTTCCCCGGAAGTGCTCAAATTTACCGCTTATACCGCAGCGGTAGAGGACGAAGGCAAGGCGGATACTGTGGGTAACGGCTTGTCTGCTTACGACAAGTATGGTGTCAAGAGAACAGATGTGAAGCCGGATCGGGTAGCGGAAACCAAGGTTCAAGTAAAAGGCAATGAGGCCGTGCTGACCTGGAAGATGCCTGCGGACAGCAAGGAACCCGTACGAGGCTTTAGGGTGTATGAGAAGTCTGATAAAGTCAAGACGCACTGGGGCGAATATATTCCTGCTGCTGCCGGGCAGAGTGAGTATACTTTGACGGTGAAGGATATTAACCCGGATAAGAAGTATGATTTCATCATCAAAGCGGTAGGCACGAGAATGAACTCGGATGCTACTGAGGTTAGCACTAAGGAAGGGCCTGTGGAACAGGAGCCTCCTTCAGCTCCAACCAATCTGAACGGCACTGCGGTATCCCCGTACCAGATTGATCTGAAGTGGACGGCATCCGCGGGAGTGAATGCGCCAGTTGGCTATCATATATACCGGAACGGCGAGAAGGTGGGTTCGTCCCAAACAACTTCCTTCAATGATTATGGACTCAGCCCAAATACGGAATATGCCTATACGGTCAAAGCTTACAGCGCGGAAGGCATTGAATCGCTGGCAAGCAACAGTGTTAAGGTTACAACCAAACAGCTTCCTTCTGGTCAAGGACCGAACAAGGCGTTCCCGCAGCATACGGATTATGCTGGCGGTGCAATCAAGCCGAATCACCAGTCTCAGCAACAGCTGGATGCGACGGTCTCCAGGCTGTATGACGAATGGAAGAAAAAATATGTCAAAGCCAATCCTTATGATCCAAGCCAGTATTATGTTTGGTACAGTGACGGGGATTGGTTCGAAGAGGACGATATCTCCATTACCGTCTCGGAGGCTCACGGTTATGGCATGCTGATAACTGCCATTATGGCGGGGCATGATCCGGAGGCGAAGAAGTATTTTGACGGAATGTACCGCTACTTCCGGGCTCACCCAAGCAGCATTAACAAGGACCTGATGGCCTGGAAGCAGGGAGATGACAAGGCAGCTAAGAAGATTGTCGATATCGAAGGGGTCGATTCAGCCACCGATGGGGACATGGACATCGCTTATTCGCTGCTGCTTGCCCATGAGCAGTGGGGCAGTAAGGGAGAGATCAATTACCTGGAAGAGGCCAAGAAGGTAATTAACGCAATTATGGAAAGTGATGTAAATCATACCGAATGGACACTGAAGCTGGCCGATTGGGTGGACGACAACGATCCGATCTATGGCAATGCCACACGCCCGTCTGACTTCATGCTTCAGCATATGAAGGATTTCCGCATCGTGACGGGGGACGAACGCTGGGATAAGGTCATCGACAAGACCTACAGTGTGATTAACAGTCTCCATCAGGGATATAGTCCTTCAACTGGACTTTTGCCGGATTTCGCTTTCAAAGACACGGTGGACGGCAAATACAAGCCGGTTAGCGAGAAGAAATGGGATACCGAAAGCGGGTATTTCCTTGAATCGGAGCATGACGGGGATTACAGTTATAATGCTTCCCGGACTCCTTGGCGTATCGGCACGGATTACTTGATTTCAGGAGACAAACGGGCCAAGGACCAGCTTGGCAAGATGAACAGCTGGATACGCGGGCAGGCCAACAATGATCCGGCTAAGATTATGGCGGGGTATAAGCTGAATGGTACCCCAGTCGATGACTCGACTGATCTTACTTTCAGTGCGCCGCTGTTGGTCAGCGCGATGACCGACTCCTCGACCTCGAACCAGGCATGGCTGAATAAGCTGTGGGATTTCAATGCTGCGGCATCAACAGAGGAGAATGTTTACTTTGGCAATAACCTTCGTCTGCTGAGCATGATTGTGGCCTCAGGAAACTGGTGGACACCGTCTATCAAGGACACGGAGGCTCCTACCGCTCCTACTTTGGAACGTGCTGAAGCGATTTCCCAGACAGAGATTGAGCTGAAATGGCTCCCATCCACCGATAACTTTGGAATCAAGGGATACAAAGTATACCGCAACGACACCGTGATTACCGATACATCAAAGACGAACTTCCGGGATAGTGGCCTCCAGGCGGGAGCAACTTACAAGTATTACGTGATTGCTTATGATGCCGCCGGCAATTCGTCCAGAATCAGCAACGTCAAGATTGTGTACACACCATGGCATTCAGGCACGGATAGCGGTTCAGGCGGTAGCGGCAGCAGCGGAAGTGGAGGCACATCGGGACAGAAGCCGGATACCCCAACGCCATCTGTTCCAGATCCGGTTGTTACACAGCCGTCAGAACAGAACCAGAATAAGTTTAACGATGTTGGGAGCAGACATGGATGGGCAAGAGAAGCGATCAAGGAGCTGACATCCAAAGGGATTATCCAGGGCACTTCAGCTACCACCTTCGAGCCTGACAGCCGGATTACCCGGGCTGATTTCGTCCTGCTGCTCGTCCGTATGCTGGGCATAAAGGCGCAGGCTGAATCAAACTTTACGGACGTGAGCAAAGGTGCTTATTATTATGAAGCTTTGGGAACAGCCAAGACGCTTGGTATTACTACTGGAACAGGAAATCAGAAGTTCCTTCCGAATGTGCCGATATCCAGGCAGGATATGATGGTTTTAGTAGCCAGAGCATTGAAAATCACGAATGAGTTAAAGGTTCCAGCTGGCGGTGCATCCAACCTGAAGAGCTTTAAGGATGCTCCAAGCGTAGCGGCTTATGCCGTGGACAGTATTGCGGCTCTGGTTAAGGAAGGCTTTGTACAGGGAGACGGCAAGACCCTTCGTCCAGCAGCTCCATCTACGCGGGCTGAAGCAGCAGTAATCGTCTACCGGATTTACAAGCAGATTAATAAATTGGATTAAAATAGCAGCAGGAGGCCGGATTTGTCCGGTCCCCTGCTGTTTTCTTTATGGAGTGCTGTTTTCTTTATGTGTTTCTTTTTTAGCGGAAACAAGAAAACTGGCCCACACACAAGGGACAACATCAAGGAATAGCTTGGGCTTATCCCTCATACATAAATAAGGGAGGGATGTTCGTGTGGAACCGCTTGTGCTGCTAGGAGAAATTCTGATGGTGAACCTGGTATTAAGCGGCGATAATGCCGTAGTCATTGCATTGGCGAGCAAGAACCTGCCGCTCCGGCAGAGGAAGCAGGCGGTATGGCTCGGCGCACTGGGAGCCGTTGTGCTGAGGATTATTTTAACCTGGGTGGCTGTTGTTCTGCTGCAAATTCCGCTGCTTCAAGCGACAGGGGGCTTGCTGCTGCTGTATATCGCCTTTAAGCTCCTTCTGGAGCAGGAAGATGAATCCAGAGTTGCTGGAGCGTCGACACTGTGGAAGTCTATTCAGACGATTCTAGCCGCTGACTTCATTATGAGTCTGGACAATGTGCTGGCGATCGCCGCGCTTGCGGAAGGCGATCTGGCGATCCTCGTTATCGGTATCGCACTCAGCATCCCGATTGTGGTATGGGGCAGCAACCTTATTGCCGGATGGCTTCACCGCTTTCCGCTGCTGGTGTACGCCGGAGCGGGCATCCTGGCCTACACAGCTGGAAAAATGGTGCTTCATGATCCCAAGCTGGGACCAGTGCTGGGATCATTACTGCCAGCCGTTATGCCTATGCTGCCGATGGCCATGGCCTTATTGGTCATAGGAATCGGATGGCTGAAGAAGCAAAAGCATCAGCGGGCTTGACCCGACGATTACAATGAAGGACCGGTGGACATCGGTCTTTTTTTGCTGTGTTCGCAGAAATGTTCCGCATGGAGGGGGAGAGTGGAATTTTTTACAATATTCTATTACACTAAGAGTAGAGACATTGTCGCTTTTTGCTGCGGCTTGTCCTTACTTCGGACTTTTTTGGAAAGGTGTGTGGTGGGATGTCAGAGAACAACAAGCTGGTTACCGGAATTTTCATTCTTGCTGCCGGTATCGTCATTCTTCTGGGGAAATGGGGAGTCTTCAGCTTTCTTGGTTTTACGCTCTGGCCGTTAATCATTCTTGTCCCGGGTATCCTGCTGCACCTGCTGTACTTCGCAAGAAGAGGCTCCGCCGTTCTGCTTGTTCCTGGGGGCATATTGACTGTGTACGGTATTCTGTTCTTCATTCTCAACTTCTCGGGAGGCAGCACAGTGGCATATGTATGGCCTTTGTTTATTCTCGGGATTGCTGTCGGGCTGTTTGAATATGATCTGCTGTCATCTCCAAGACCTGCGGGAGTCTTTCTCATTGCCGTTATTCTTACGGCCATTACGGTTGTGATTTATGGGATCACGCTGATGTCGCTGTCTGTGATTTATCTGCTTGCCCTTGTTCTGATTATTGGAGGAATCTGGCTGATTGCCGGACGTGGAAGAAGCCGCCGGGGCTGGTGACTGAGTGGAAGTTCTTGAATTCTCCGTGATATCGCGTATAATATAAGGGATATGTCAAGCGTCGGCCTTCATAGATCCGGCGCTTATTTTGATGATGATTAACTTTCTCCACAGGGGAAAGAACATTAAATAGAACCAGAAGGGATATGGAGAACAACCATGCAATCTAGAGATCAGATCCGTAATATCGCAATTATTGCCCACGTCGACCACGGCAAAACAACACTAGTCGATAAGCTGCTGCAGCAGTCCGGTATATTCCGGGAGCATGAATCTGTACAGGAGCGTGCCATGGATTCCAACGATATAGAGAGAGAACGCGGAATTACCATTTTGGCGAAAAACACTGCAATTACGTACAAGGACTATCTGATTAACATTGTGGATACTCCGGGTCACGCCGATTTCGGTGGTGAAGTTGAACGTATTATGAAAATGGTTGACGGCGTGCTGTTGGTTGTTGACGCCTATGAAGGCTGCATGCCGCAAACGAAGTTCGTTCTCCGCAAAGCACTCGAGTCCAATCTGACTCCAATTGTGGTAGTGAACAAGATTGACCGTCCTGCCGCACGTCCTGCTGAAGTGATTGATGAAGTGCTGGACTTGTTCATTGAGCTTGGAGCCAATGATGACCAGCTTGAATTCCCGGTTGTATATGCTTCCGCCCTGAACGGAACATCCAGCTTGGATCCGGAGAAACAGGACGACAACATGCTGGCCCTGTATGAAACGATTATTGAACACATTCCGTCTCCGACTGAGAACGTGGAGCAGCCGCTTCAGTTCCTAGTTACACTGATGGATTATAACGAGTATCTTGGCCGTATTGCGATCGGCCGTGTAAACCGCGGGATTATCCGCCAAGGCCAGCCTGTAGCAGTCATGACCCGGGATGGCAGCAAGAAGTCCGCGCGGATTGAGAAGCTGTTCGGCTTCCAGGGCCTTCGCCGTGTGGAAATCGAAGAAGCGGGCGCTGGGGATATTGTGGCGATTGCTGGTATTAAGGATATCAATATCGGAGAGACAATTGCCGATCCGAACAATCCGGAAGCTCTGCCGGTTCTCAAGATTGACGAGCCTACCCTTCAAATGACGTTCCTCGTAAACAACAGTCCATTTGCCGGACGTGAAGGGAAATGGGTCACTTCCCGTAAGCTGCGTGAACGCCTGCTCAAAGAGCTGGAGACCGATGTGAGCTTGCGTGTAGATGAAACAGACAGCCCTGATGCATTTATCGTATCCGGACGTGGCGAGCTTCACCTGGGTATTCTGATCGAGAATATGCGCCGTGAAGGTTATGAGCTTCAAGTGTCCAAGCCTGAGGTTATCGTCAGAGAAATTGACGGTGTCAAAATGGAACCGATCGAACGTCTGCTGATTGATGTGCCTGAAGAGAGCATGGGAGCTGTTATGGAGAGTTTGGGTTCACGCAAAGCTGAAATGGTGAACATGATCAATACAGGCAGTGGACAAATCCGCTTGGAATTCCTGATTCCGGCTCGCGGCCTGATTGGTTACCGTACACACTTCTTGACACTGACCCGTGGCTACGGGGTTATGAACCATGCCTTTGACAGCTACGGACCGCTTCATGGCGGACAAGTGGGCGGACGTCATGAAGGTGTACTTGTATCGAGTGAGAACGGGGTCTCCAGTCTTTATGGTATTTTGTCGATCGAGGATCGCGGAATTCTGTTCGTTGAGCCAGGTGCGGAAATTTACGAAGGTATGATTGTTGGTGAACATACCCGTGATAACGACATTGTCGTGAACATCTGTAAAGAAAAAGCGGTTAATAACATTCGTTCCGCTAACAAAGAAGAGACAGTTAAAATGAAGACACCACGCTTGATGTCATTGGAGCAAGCGTTGGAGTACCTAAATGACGATGAATATTGTGAGATCACACCGAAGTCGGTTCGTCTTCGTAAGAAAATTCTGAACAAGAGTGAGCGTGAACGTGCGGAGAAACACCGCAAGAACGCTGAAGCTAACCTGTAATTTCGATACCGGATCAACCACGCGAGGAGGGTTCTCATGCAGGACTGGTTTTCACACCATTGGTACATTTCATATTTGATTATCTTTGTACTTGTGGCCTACGTGTACAATAAAGTGTTCCGTGCGCAGCATAAGCTGCCTCTCTGGAAAGAGGCGATACTCTATGTATTGATGGCGATCGGCTGTGTCTTGCTGCTGATCTTCCAGATCTTCAGACTACCGATTATCCAGTGCCTGTTTGTAGCTGTGGTCCTGATGCTTATGGTGCGGATCCGGTATCTTGTTGAAGGACGTCAGAAGAAGAAGCAAACCCAAGTCCCGCCCGCTGAATAAAGCGGGCAGGCTATAACAGATCAGGAAAAAGGTGTTTTGATTCATGAATCCTAGAACCAGCGGTCTTCCCCCTAGAGAGGGAAGCCAAAGAACGGCTAAAGGCCGCCCGCAAAATAAAAGGAAAAAAAGCAAAGGCCGCAAATGGCTTAGAGTTCTGCTTATCCTTGTCATTGTGGCTGTACTGGCTGTCGGTGCATATCTTGGTAATTTGTATTTGACCTTGAATCGAGTGATCGATGATGCGGGAACCTCCAACACAGTGCCTGCCGAGAAGTCGGCCAAAGTCAAGCCGCTGACTGTGCTTCTCATGGGTACGGATTACCGTCCTGAAACAAAGACTCATCTTACTGACGTCATCATGGTGGTCGCATTCAATCCAGAGACGAAATCAGCCACCATTGTATCGCTGCCAAGGGATACCCGGTTTAAGGCCAAGGGTTATGGAACTGGCAAAATCAATTCGTTCTACCCGAATATTCTGGCGGATACGAAGGACCCGATAAAGGCTGGGGATACGATGAAAAAGCTGATGGGAGACTACTTTGATCTGCCTATTGATTATGTGACCATTCTGAATTTCCAGGGATTCAGGGATGTGGTTGACGCGCTTAACGGTGTGGACGTGAACGTGGATATGAACATGTGTTACCGTGATCGTGCGGATGGTACCGACATTAACCTGAAGAAGGGGCCGGCCCACTTGAACGGGAAGGATGCGCTGGACTACGTCCGCTACCGCAAATCCAACTGTAAGCCGAAGACGAAAGGCTCCGACGATTTCGACCGGAACCGCCGCCAGAATGAGGTGCTTCATGCCTTAATCGACCAAGCGAAGTCGATCAATGGAGTTATGGGAGCTGCTGATGTTATTAAGGCGGTAGGCAAGAATATGGAGACAGATTTTGAGTCCCAACAATTGAAGGATATGATTGCGACGTACTGGAACATTTCCAAGGATAATGTTCATTTCATGCCTGTAACCGGGGAATGGAAGAGCCCTTATGTCTATATCAACGACGATCAGTTGGAGAAGGCCAAGAAAGCTCTTCAAGATGAAATGGCGGGCAAGGTTACACAGGCAGTTACCAATTGAATGCAAGTTTTGGCGCATGTTATAATATAATAGGATAGACGGGATAACCAAGCTTTAATAAGGCATTAAGTTATCCTATGAAGATCGATTCAACTGTACGGGAGGCTGGCCGAATGTCAGAAGCTGTCGCGCAATGGTATGAATCCTTAATTCACTTCTTCTGTTCCCGTGCCGGGGTACTTTTGAATTCGGTCATTTCTATTGTCATTGGTGCAAAGATGAAAGCCCTGATGAAGGTGCAGAAATCTGTGCAGCAGGTTTGGTTCGCGAATTTGAATAATGCTGTGCATATGCTTGAAGGACAAGTGTTTGCTGCCGTAAGAAAAGCCCAGTGAGCTTAAGCTCACCGGGCTTTTCTGTTCATTTGGGACAATCTATGGACGCTCTGCTGGGGTATATTCCGTGGTCCCTGTTTGATGTTTCATCTTTGAAGTCTGCCGATGCCGAGGGGTAACGTGTTCTCCTGTAGGTGTATTCTGCTTCCTCGGAGTCACGTTACCCGGCGGAACGGAGCTTGAGCTGCCCTTCGTCCGGAGGTCTCCTTCTGGTGGCTTGGCAGGAGCAACGTCACGGGGCAGCTGAGGAACGATACGGCCGATAATGTCAGACAGCTCATTGCCGAAGCCGGAGAGGGGATGACCCTGCTGGACACTCTTGTTGATGTCTGCGATCCGGTGTGACAAGTCAACATCGGCTGTCACAATGGCATTCGCCCCGTGAGGGTCCTTCCGAAGAGCTTGGGCTACGGAATATTTAATGGTTCCGACCTTGGACCGGTCCAGGTTCCCGTCCACATCGAGGCCCACTACAGCGGTATTTCCAAATAGGACACAGTGGGCGCTTTTCACCCCTGGAACCCGGTTGGCAATGGACTCAAGATGTGCCTGAAGCGGTAATCCGCTTTGAGTTTGGTTAGATGGTATGTTGTTTCTTCCGGTCTGCTCATTGCTAAGTGTACGCGGCTTATTTCCCTTTTGACTCTGAGGAGAGGGTGATGCATTCTTATTAGCTGGTGTTCCGCAGCTTGAAAGCAGTAGTGCCGTTAATAGTAGACACAGCCATGTTCGCATGAATGTTCCTTCCTTTCGGGTAATCTCTGATTGTAGGTTTAGGCTACCCGAGCCGAAAGAAAAATATGTATGTGAATGAACAGGCTGCAAAGACCGCGGTGGAGGGGATAAAGATGAAAAAAATATTTGTCCTGGATACGAATGTATTGCTGCACGACCCCAATGCGATTTTTGCCTTTGAAGAGCATGAAGTGGTTATACCTGCTGTAGTTCTGGAAGAGATTGATTCCAAGAAACGCAACCCGGAAGAGATCGGGAGGAACGCCCGGGTAGTATCCAGATTGCTGGATGGGCTAAGGGAGAAAGGGCAGCTTCATAGCGGAGTAACCTTGGATCAAGGCGGAACTTTGAAGGTGGAGCTGAATCACAAGAGCTTTGTTAAAGTACAGGAAATGTTCGGGGAGGTCACGAATGATAACCGCATTCTTGCGGTTGCGCTGAACTATCATCTAGAGGAGCAGCAGTCGTTGAATCCCAGAGCCGTGATCCTGGTTAGCAAGGATGTGCTTGTCCGTATCAAAGCGGATGTGCTTGGGGTTCCTACGCAGGACTATCTGACCGACCGGACTGCAGGTCCTGGTGATCTCTATTCAGGGTATTCACATATAAAGGTTCATCCTTCTATTATCGATAACTTCTACACGTACCGTTCTTTGCAGATTCACACGCTGGGTCTGAATTTCGCCCTATACCCGCATGAATTCGTCATTTTGAAGGATGAGATGGGAACCGGGAAATCCGCTCTGCTGAAGGTGAACGAGGATGTTACCCAACTGGAGCCGCTGTATATGAGCAATGAGCCGGTCTGGGGCATCAGTGCCAGAAATGCACAGCAGCGCATGGCGCTTGAGCTTCTTTTAAATGATGATATTCCTCTTGTGACGATCACAGGCAAGGCGGGAACAGGTAAGACTCTGCTCACTCTTGCCGCAGGGTTGCTCAAAACCGAGGATGAGCACAAATATAAAAAGCTCTTGATCGCCCGCCCGGTTGTGCCTATGGGCAAAGATATCGGTTATCTTCCAGGCGAGAAGGAAGAGAAGCTGCGGCCTTGGATGCAGCCGATTTATGACAATCTGGAGTATCTGTTCGATACCAAGAAAGCGGGCGATATTGATAAAATTTTGATGGGACTCGGCAGTATTCAGGTGGAGGCGTTAACCTACATCCGTGGCCGGTCGATCCCGGGCCAGTTCATCATTATAGATGAGGCCCAGAACTTAACCCGTCATGAAGTGAAGACGATTGTCTCGAGGGTAGGTGAGGGCAGCAAAATCGTATTGGTAGGTGATCCGGAGCAGATCGACCATCCTTACTTGGATTCGTCAAGCAATGGACTAACCTATCTGGTTGAGCGGTTCCAGAGGGAAGGCATCAGCGGACATATTACCCTTGAAAAAGGGGAACGTTCTAAGCTCGCGCAGGTGGCGGCGGATTTGCTGTAGGTGATAAGCAATTCTGGATAACCGTTATGACTAGGATGATCCGGTTCATTGTGTAAATAGGAAAGACTGAACAGCACCTTCGCTAAACGAGATGGTGCTGTTTGGGCTTGAATGTTTTTGCTAAGGAAGACTGGTTTACATTAATAGGGACAAAGACGCAGGGAATTTGTTACAATACAACTATATAAAATGAACTTTAGAATTAACCGATCCCAGCTTCGATCCCGAGTGATTCTGAGGAAGCGGAGCGTCCACCTTTGTCTCCGAAATGCCCCTACTTGGATATCAAGCATTTTGGAGACAGCAGTGGTCGTAAGAACACTCGGCATCGCAGCTCCACAAATAGGGTAACCTTCACAAGTCCATTTTATATAGGAATGCAAACTTAAGGGCACGAGAGGAAGATCAGGTTGTGAAGTTAAGAAACCAATGGGTGCTTTTTGCTGTTCTGCTGCTTGCCTTGATCAGCTTGTCGCCGGGTGAGGAGTCTGCACTGACCCAGCAAGAGCGGCAGGGGGGAACTGGCTTTGTGCCTCAACCTAAGCAGAAGGCGGAGAAGGATATGGGGAGCATCCGGGTTGCAGTCTCGATGGAGCCTGAGGAATTCGACCGGCTGAATAAGTTGAATGAGCAGTTTATGGTAAAGCACCAGTTGGAAGTGGAGCTTGTAAATATCGAAGAGAAAGAGGCTTATCAGACCTATAAAACCAGCCTGGAGCTGGGAGAGGCCCCGGATGTCCTGCTGCTGGATAATGCCTGGGTCAGGGAATTTGCCTCCAAAGGATATCTTCTGCCGGTGGAATCTTATTATTCCGGTCAGGCAGGAGTAGATTCGCTGAGTACCTCACTCAATCAGAATACGTGGAACGGGTACCTTTGGGGTGTTCCCAAGGATCACGATCCTTACGTGATCATATATTCGCCAGGCCGGCTTCAGGAGCTGGGGTTCAAACAGCTTCCCCAGACTCAGGCGGAGTGGGCCGAGCTTGCAAGCAGGTTCAAGAAGCATAATCAGACCGCGGATTGGGTAGCGCTGAATATGAGTGATCCCTATGCGGATCTCTCTCTTTTGTGGCGTATGGGTCTGAGTATGAACTCCAGGAAGGATGAGGATTTTCATCTAACACCTGGCATGAAAAGCGCCTTCTCCCATGTGGCCGAGTTCCGGAGCCGCTTTTTTCCAGCAGCGGACAACCAGGCGGCCAGAGATCAGATTTGGGACAAAATGGAGCGCGGGGAAATTTTGCTGTATGTAACCCCGGCTTCCACTTTTGATGAGGACAACAACCCTTCGCTGAAGCTTGAGTTCCCCTCGTCAGCTAATGGAGTCCGAATGCTCTGGCTGAAAGGCCGGAGCTATAGCTTGACCGCCCAAAGCCAGCACATTAAGACCGCAGGGGCGTGGATTACTGAGATGACTTCCCCGGAGCAGCAAATCTCATCTTACAAAGAAGGAAACAAGCTTCCTGCAATGAAGGAGCTGTATCAGGATGTCAGATTAAAGGAGCTGCAGGCATGGCTTAATGCTATTCAGAACCGGGGCAAATCCGGCGCGCTGCCGGTTGATGCGAAGCTTCCTGAACTTTTATCACAGTTCTCTGCTGATGCTTCGGCTTATTTAAATGGTACGGGGAATATGGAGTCTTTCATGGCTTCCTTTACAAGATTAAACCATGCAGCTCGCCCTTAAAGGGCGAGCTTTAATTTTATAGTCATGACCCCAGGCTTCAGGGAGACTTCGGTTGCCTCAACAAGCGGAATGATCAGCTTCGGATAGAAGCCAAGGTCGAAATCCTCTTCAAGCTCACGGCAGGTCGTATCCGGCAGCACAAGGCCATTGAATACAAGCTTGTCCACATGGAACTGGATAGAATTCTGAGGTTCATTCTCTATGGTATAGTGGCCTTCCACCCGCAGCTGCAGCGAGTCGCGCTTCCCTTCGGCAATAATCTTCCCGTCCTCAAATGAAAAGGCAAACTGATTGAATAGCTCATCTTTGGTTCTCAGGAAAGTATTCAAATCTTCCTGCTTAATCGTAATCGTATAGTTAGTCCCCGAGGCAGTGATTTGGTTTCCGTTCTCTTTTAGAAAATCCGGAAGGTCTGTCATAGCAGAGGCTAGAGCTTTGAAATGACGCCTCACTTCAAATAAGCCCACGTTGTTCCAATAGGCATTCATTTCGGCAATCAGAGCTCTCAATCTCTCGGCATCCGAACGGCCCTTAAGCGATCCGTCAACGCTGGCTTGAAGCTTCTGGACACGTTCACGCTGGGTTAGAAGATTAGCCTTCAGCTCTGCAAGTTCAGCAAGCGCCTGATCTTTCTGGGTTCTGGTCTGAGCAAGGCTGCGGTAGGCATTCTGATAGTCGGTTAGAATGTCATGGTCCCTTTCAAATATCATATCCATATAATCGAGAATAGAAATAAAATGGCTGATGCTTTCCGCGGAGAGCAGGGCTGCGAACAAATCTTCTCTTTCCCCCATATAATAGGCGCGTATACGCTCGTCCGTCTGGGACTGGGTTTCTGTAATCTGAAGCTGTTTGGACTGAAGCTCTTTATCGAGGACTTGCAGATCCAGCTCAGCCTGACGCTGCTGTTCCTCGGTCTTGCTTATTTCCCGGTCAATTTCCACGATCGAAAGACTTTTCTCCAGAATCTTCTGAGTTTCTTCAGACAAAGGCTCGGCAAGGACGGGATAGGAAAGGATGACAGCGGAGAAGAACACAGCCAGGCTGCTGCAGATAATAAAACGGCGTAACAATGGGATCCTCTCCTTAGTATACTGTATCAAGGCCATTTCATTGGTTCAGAATCTATATGTAGAAGCATATAAGATTATATGTCTGAGCACCCTGAAATAGGCTTGGTAGGGCTAAAAAAAGGTGACCCGGCCGCAGCCGAATCACCTTTAGATGATCTTTGAGGCATAGCCGGTTTACAGCGGCAAGCCCATTTTAAATACCGTCCAATAGCTGAAGCCGGTAAATGTGACGATCATGTATCCCCAGAACAGCAGGATATACGTTCTTTCCGTAAATTTCAAATATCCGAAAATGACGAAAAAAGCAGTCTGCAAGAAGAATAGCAGGGCCATTTCGATCAAGTTCCCGGCGTAAGCCATAAGCCCGATGGCTAATGTGAAGAAACCAAGCACCCGGAACATGCGTGCCATGATTAATCCCCCTCTCGTATGTATGTAAGCGACCTCATTTTTCTAAATACATTATAACGAAATTGGTGGGGTGTGTAAACGAGAAACCAGAAATAAGAGGATCGTTTTCGGAGCTTAGAGGTATGACGAGCTAGATTTTTGGAAATACATTTTAGTATCAAATAGATTCTATGAACTCTAAGAGAGGCATAGGAATGGATTAAGCAGCTTTTTTACCTTATTCAGGTCGCCGGACTACCGGTTTATGAAGACGGTTATATTAGGATGTCGTTAGGAGGGTTTGTATCGCATGACAGCAGTAAGACAAGACGCATGGAGTGCAGAGGATGACCTAATATTGGCTGAGGTCACACTACGCCATATCCGTGAAGGAAGCACACAGCTGACTGCTTTTGAAGAAGTTGGGGAAAAAATCTCGAGAACACCGGCTGCTTGCGGGTTTAGATGGAACAGCTGCGTCCGCAAGAAATACGAGGCCGCTATTCAGATTGCCAAAGCCCAGCGCCAGAAGAGAAACTATCTTAAGAAACAAGCTCCGCTGGTAGGCGCAGGCAGTATGGCATCGCTTGCTTCCGTAGATTTGGAAGAGGGATTGTACAAAAATGAAGGGGTTTCCGAAGAAACGATATCGATTGATGCGGTAATCCGCTTTTTGCGCCAATGGAAAAATACGATTCAGGACAGCGGTCGTCATTTAAGATCCTTAGAAAAGAAAATCAGGGATAAGGAAGAAGAGATTTCTGCATTAAGAGAAGAGAACCGCAGATTATCCATGCAGGTGAATGAGGTCCAAACCGACTACAGAGTTGTAAATGATGATTACAAAGCGCTAATTCAGATTATGGACCGGGCACGCCGGCTTGCCTTCTTGAACGAAGAGGATGAGGAGTCAAAATCCCGGTTTAAGATGGATGCTAACGGAAACCTGGAACGAATTGAATAGGATTTGTACAAAACAAGATTCCCGTCCAGAAGGACGGGGATTTTTTTGTGATGCGGTGTAATGTCTTGATTTGGTATAAAGAGTATAGGAGAAACAAGGGCGAAAGGAGCTTGAGGAGCATGAGAGTTGACATTATAGGAACAGGGGCGTTAGGGATGTTGTTTGGGGCTGCGCTGTGTTCGGCCGGGGTACAGGTTCGCTTCTGGACACGGGGAGAAGGACAGGCAGAGGCTTTGCGCAGAGAGGGTGTGAGACTGCAAACAGCTGAGGATGCGGACATCTTGATTCCGCCTGGCCGGTGTTATGTGGGTGTCAGCAGCTCATTGGAATTATATGATCCGGATGAGGGCGGCTGGCCGGATTGGCTGTTTGTCACAACCAAACAGAGGCATATGAATGAGCAGCTCTTCGCACGAATTAAAGCACTGAAAGGGCCAAAGACGGGCATTATTTGTTTCCAAAATGGAGTCGGGCACGTACAGCGGCTAAGTGAGGCGCTTGGGGGAGAGCAGGTACTGGCTGCCTTGACGACGGAGGGGGCACGCCGAACCGGTTATGGCACCATCGTCCGTGCGGGGAAAGGGCAGACACGGATCGGGCTTCCTGGTGGACAACCCGTGTCAGATTGCCTGCGGGAATCGGCTGAAATTTTGGTTGGAAGGCTGACCGCGGCAGGAATTCCTGCGGTATTGTCGAATGACATCGATAAGGAAATTTTTCGCAAGCTGCTGATTAATGCTGCTATTAATCCGCTTACCGCAATTTGGAGAGTTCCTAATGGAGAGCTTCTCGCTACGGAGATGAGAAGAGGCCTCCTTCTGAGCCTGGTCCGTGAGACCTTGAGAATATATGACGAATATGGGATTCAATATGATCCGGACATGGAGGAGCAAGTGCTGGGGGTGTGCAGGTCCACATCAAGCAATACGTCTTCCATGCTTAAGGACGTTCTATCCGGGGAGATTACGGAGATTGATCAGATCAACGGCTATCTGGTGAAGCTGGCACAAGCGAGGGGA
Source organism: Paenibacillus sp. J22TS3 (assembly GCF_018403205.1). Taxonomy (NCBI): domain Bacteria; kingdom Bacillati; phylum Bacillota; class Bacilli; order Caryophanales; family Paenibacillaceae; genus Paenibacillus; species Paenibacillus sp. J22TS3. The sequence goes on along the minus strand of NZ_BOSF01000001.1, from coordinate 797,327 downwards.
ATACAGGCTCCAACGCTTGAGCTTGTCTGGCGCTTGGTCTCGGCAATGTAATTGACAGCTGCGCCGGATCTTCCTCTATAAAGCCTGGCTAAATTATCCGGGAGGTGTAAAGCATGAACATTCTGCTTGCTCCGTTTATATTTTTTAGTGTGATGCCGGTGATTCCATTTCTGCTGGTATTCTTCATTCACTATTTAAGCAGTGGTAAGAGAAACAAGAAGAAGTCCCTGCTTCTTGCGGTGGATGTGACCACCGTGTTTTTGATTTTCTCTGTATCCGCGTTGTTTAACCAGATATTTGCCTCTGGATTCGGCTTTTATCTGATCGTTCTTGTCCTGCTCATTGTCGGTGGACTTATTGGAGGGGCCCAGAACCGGATGAAGGGTCAGGTGGATATGAGAAGGCTGCTGAGGGCGGTCTGGCGATTGGCTTTTCTTGGTACAGGCTTGAGTTATGTTGTTTTTATGATTGTTGGTTTTTTTCCATACATATTAGGTGTGTAAGTAAGACATAATCTATATAGATGTAAATGGTATACTGGATATAAAATCCTTTCTTTACAATTCAAAAATGAATAAAATCACCTAAATTAAAGCATATCCAAATCGATATGCTTTTTTGTTTTCTTTAAACCCCAATTCTCAAGAAGCAATTACCAATATGATTTTTTGACCTGTGGTTGTATAATCGAGAGCACACACCAACTAAGTAAGGGAGACAGCTAGATGAACAGAAAGAGACTGCTTATTGTTGTAACACTTATACTTGCTTTCAGTACCGTGCTGGCAGCCTGTGGGAATGGAAATTCTGGAAACTCAACCCAAGGTAATGCCGGTAGTCAAAATACCACGCTTGCTGCAGATCAAACTTTCCATATCAACCTGGCTTCGGAACCGCCTACATTGGATCCGGCCCAGTCTCAGGATAATGTATCCAGTGCTGTGCTCAGAACTCTGTTTGAGGGCTTGACCAGTAAGGATAAGGACGGAAACGTTGTTCCAGGCGTTGCAGAGAAGTGGGAGCAGAATGGGAAGGAATATACATTCCACATTCGTAGCGATGCGAAATGGAGCAATGGTGATCCGGTAACCGCCAAGGATTTTGAATTCGCATGGAAACGGGTGCTCAACCCTGCGACAGTGCCAGCTCCTCCGTATGCATACCAGCTGTACTATATTAAGAATGCTCAGGCTTACAATGAGAAGAAGATTACGGATGCGAACCAAGTTGGTGTAAAAGCGATTGATGATAAAACACTGAAGGTTACTTTGGAGAATGAAACCCCGTATTTCCTGGGTTTGACCTCTTTCACAACGTATTATCCTGTTCATCAGTCTGTTAAGAACAACCCGAAGTGGGCAACTGACCCCAGCACCTTAGTTTCTAACGGACCGTTTAAATTAACAAACTGGACTACAGGACAGTCCTTGGAAGTAGACAAGAGTGACAAGTACTGGGATGCCAAGAATATTACTCTGACTAAAATCACTGCTTCTATCGTTGACCAAGCGGCAACGGAAGTAAGCAGCTATAAGAGCGGACAGCTTGATCTTGCGGGACAACCTATCGGTGAGATTCCTACGGATCAAATTGCTTCCTTGAAATCCGAGACTCCTAATGAGTTGACGATCAAGGGAATTGCATCAACGTACTATTATCTGTTCAATACAACTGCCAAGCCTTTTGATAATGTGAAAATCCGCCAGGCCTTCACTAAAGCCATCAACCGTAAGGCGTTGATTGAGAATGTGACGCTAGCCAATCAGATTCCAGCATTTGGACTGGTGCCACCAGGAATCAAAGGCGTGGATAAAGAATATCGCGCTGAGAATCCGGATTCCGTACTTGGCAATGAAGATGTTAATCAAGCCAAGACCCTGCTTGCGGAAGGTCTGAAGGAATCCGGACTTACGAAGCTGCCTAAGATTACTCTGATTTACAACACAAATGACAATCACAAGAAGCTGGCTTTGGCCATTGCCGACATGTGGAAACAGAATCTTGGCGCAGAAGTTACGATTCAGAATCAAGAGTGGGGCGTCTTCCTGCAGAACCGTAGAAACTTGAACTATCAAGTGGCACGTGCCGGATTCGGTGCTGACTACGATGATCCGATGACCTTTATTGATCTGTTTACATCAACTAGCGGCAATAACGATACCGGCTTCAAGAATGCGGAGTATGACAAACTTGTCAAAGATGCTTATGCAAACAGCGACAACAAAGCGCGTAATGAAGCGATGAAGAAAGCGGAGGACATCCTTATCAAGGACAATCAGGTTATTCTTCCGATTTACTACTATACCAATATTCAGTTGGTAAAACCTTACGTGAAGGATGTTATTGTAGACTACGCCGGTCAGCTCGACATCACTCGTGTCAAGCTGATGGAACATTAATTGTAATCCTGTCATAACTAAATGATGGCTTCGGGGTGTATATGGAGGAATTGATCCTCTATATATATCCCGATTTTTTATGTCAAGGAGTCTTTTCCATATCTTGTTTCAGTTGGAGAACTTTTTTAGAACTATACAAGGAAGATTGGGGTGAACAGCTGTTATGGCCCGGTATATTGCCAGTAAGTTTCTATATATGTTGGTATCTCTGCTTATTCTAATTACAGCCACCTTCTTCTTAATGAAGGCTATCCCGGGAAATCCGTTTATGTCTGAGAAGCAGGTGCCTCCTCAAATCCGGGAACGTCTAATGGAGCAGTATGGCCTCAACAAGCCGCTCATCGTTCAGTACGGACAGTATCTGAAGAATATTGCCCAAGGCGACTTTGGGATTTCCATGAAAATGCAGAACAAAGAAGTGACCGGTCTGATTACAGATACCTTCGGTGCTTCCCTGAAGCTCGGTCTCGTAGCGATTGCAGTCTCTGTAATCGTGGGCGTCTTGCTGGGACTTCTTGCAGCTCTCTATCACCGCAAGCTGATTGATAATGTGGCAATGGTGCTGGCCGTACTTGGAATCGCGGTGCCAAGTTTTGTAGTTGCTTCCATGCTTCAGTTCGTGTTTGCGCAGAAGGCTGGCATCTTCAATGTCATGGGCTTCAATGGACCACTCGACTATGTTTTGCCAGTGGCGGCGCTTGCCGCGCAGCCGATTGCATTCATTGCCCGTCTGACCCGCTCCAGCATGCTGGAAGTGCTGCATGCCGACTACATTAAGACGGCCAGAGCCAAAGGGCTGAACTGGGTAACCATTCTGTTCAGGCATGTTGTCCGCAACGGGATTCTGCCGGTTATCACCTATTTGGGACCGATGACGGCGAACATCATCACCGGCTCGGTTGTTATCGAGCAGATCTTCGGAATCGGCGGCCTTGGTAAAGTGTTTGTATCCAGTATCAGTAACCGAGATTACACACTGATTATGGGTGTGACCATATTTTATGGCGTGATTCTGATGCTTGCCCGTTTCTTAACGGATATCGCTTATGTATTCGTAGATCCTCGTATTAAATTGTCGAACAGAAAGGAGGGCTAACCGTTGGAAATGAAGAATGAGCTAATTCCGCAAGCCTCCGCCGCAAATTTGACAGCTGAGGACTTCCAGAAGATGGGAGCGGATGAGAAGCAGTCCGAAGTGATCCAGCGCGAGAGTCTCTCCGCTTGGCGGGATTCATGGGAGCGCCTGCGTTCCAACAAGCTGGCGATGGCCGGGCTGATTGTAATGGCCCTCGTTGTCCTTATGGCTATCGTTGGCCCGATGATCTCCAAGTTTGATTACCAGACGAACGATCTCATGAATACGAACAAACCACCATCCTCACTTCACTGGTTCGGTACAGACGATCTGGGAAGGGACATGTTCGTGCGGACTTGGATGGGAGCCCGAATTTCTCTGATTGTTGGACTGGCCGCCGCATTGATTGATCTTATGATCGGGGTAATCTACGGAGGCATTATGGGTTACTTCGGCGGACGTGTAGATGAGGTTATGAACAAATTCGCAGAAATTTTATATGCGATTCCTTATCTGCTCGTCACCATCCTGCTGTTGGTTGTTTTTGAACCGTCCCTTGGCACCATTATTCTGGCCCTGACGATAACCGGTTGGATCAACATGTCGTGGATCGTCCGCGGGGAGATTATGCAGCTCAAAAGCAGAGAATATGTGCTGGCTTCACGCTCCATGGGGGCAGGCTCAGGAAGATTGCTGTTCCGTCATCTACTTCCGAATGCGATGGGTCCGATTATTGTAACCCTGACCCTGTCGGTACCGAATGCCATCTTCTCCGAGGCATTTCTAAGCTACCTTGGGCTTGGTGTGCAGGAGCCTGTTGCTTCCCTGGGGTCTATGATCAGCGCTTCCTTGTCAGGCTGGATGCTGTACCCTTGGCGTATGCTGTTTCCTGCTCTCTTAATCAGCTTGACGATGCTTGCATTTAATATATTTGGAGATGGTCTGCGCGATGCGCTTGACCCTAAATTGAAGAAGTAGGAGGTGACCCAGGAATGGAACCGATCTTAGAAGTTAAAGATCTTCATGTGTCTTTCTCTGTCCGAGGTGGAGAGGTGAAAGCGGTAAGAGGAGTGAATTTCGCGGTAGGCAAGGGGGAGACGGTTGCCATAGTAGGTGAATCCGGGAGTGGTAAGAGTGTAACCGCTCAGACGATTATGCGCCTGATTCCTTCACCGCCCTCGAAGATTAAGTCAGGCAAGGTTATATTTAACGGCCAGGATCTGCTGACCAAGACGAATAAACAAATGGAAGCGATCCGTGGCAAGGATATCGGGATGATTTTTCAGGACCCTATGACCTCGCTCAACCCTACAATTAAAGTAGGCAAGCAAATTACTGAAGGATTGATCAAGCATCAGAACCTTGCACAGGCCGAGGCGAAGCAAAGAGGAATAGAAATGCTCAAATTGGTTGGCATTAAGAATGCGGAAGCCCGCTTTAACCAATATCCCCATGAATTCTCCGGAGGCATGCGTCAACGGGTGATGATCGCGATTGCGTTGGCCTGCCGGCCATCGCTCCTGATCGCGGATGAACCAACGACCGCGCTGGACGTTACTATACAAGCTCAAATTGTTGGTGTGATGAAGGACATGCAGAAGCGTTTTGGAACCTCGATTATCATGATCACGCATGACCTCGGTGTAGTAGCTGGTATGGCTGACCGGGTCATCGTTATGTACGCGGGGGAAGTAGTGGAGACCGGAACAAGCATGGAGATCTTCAAAAATCCCCAGCACCCGTATACCCGGGGCTTGCTTCGCTCCCTGCCGAGAATTGATCAGCGCAAGGATGAACCACTTATTCCGATTGTTGGAACACCTCCCGATCTGATCAAACCGCCCGTGGGCTGCCCGTTTGCAGCCCGCTGTGAGCATGCGATGAAGGTGTGTCAGAATATCGATCCGGCTCCAACACATAAGAGTGACACCCATATGTCCCGCTGCTGGCTGCACCATCCTATGGCGCAGGAGGTGAAATCATCATGAGTCAACCTTTAATTGAAGTCCAAGGGCTTAAGAAGTATTTCAACCTGGGTAAAGGCAATGTGCTGAAGGCTGTTAATGACATCAGCTTCTCTATTCAAGAAGGCGAGACACTGGGGGTTGTAGGGGAGTCCGGCTGCGGGAAATCCACAGCAGGCCGTACGATCCTCAGGCTGTATGAGCCTACGGCGGGAAGCGTAAAGTTTAATGGAACAGATATTTACAAGCTGTCTCCCGGTAAAATGAAAGCGATGCGCCGCGACATGCAGATGATCTTCCAGGACCCTTATGCCTCCCTTAATCCAAGATTCACGGTTACGGATATCATCGGCGAGGCCCTGGATATCCATAACCTGGCCGGAAGCCGTACGGAGCGTAAGAAACGGGTTGAGGAGCTGCTTGATATGGTGGGTCTTAATCCTGACCATGCCACACGGTACCCTCACGAATTCTCCGGAGGTCAACGCCAGCGGATCGGGATTGCCCGGGCGCTTGCGGTGAACCCGAAATTTATTATCTGTGATGAACCTATTTCGGCCTTGGATGTGTCCATTCAGGCCCAGGTAGTTAACCTGCTCCAGGACCTGCAGAAGAAGCTTGGGCTTACCTATCTGTTCATTGCCCATGATCTATCCATGGTCAAACACATCAGTAACCGGGTGGCGGTCATGTACCTGGGCAGAGTGGTCGAGCTTGCGGAGAGCGAGGAGCTCTATGCGAATCCTCTGCATCCGTACACGAAGACGCTGCTCTCGGCGATCCCGGTACCCGATCCGGAGATTGAAGCGAACAAGCAGCGGGTTCTGCTGGAGGATCATGGTTCAGGGCCGATACACTCAGCTAAGGAAGGGCCTGCTGCCGGAGACATCTTTAATCTGGAAAATTCCCGTCTTGTTGAAGTGAATCCAGGCCACTGGGTCGCTATGCCTTCATAATAAAAAAACCGCCACACCATCATTCCACCCAAGGTTATAGAGTGGTATGATTAGTGTCGGCGGTTTTTCCGTTTTCTTTTGACGGAGATCATCAAAGTTGAGTACAATCAAGTAGGGCTGGAATGGGCTACAGACAGGAGGATTATATCCCATGAATGTGATATCTGAACCGCTGCCATCGCAGCAGCCGCTGGCTGAAGCGCTGGTAACGGACTATGCTGCCGTTCGGCAGTTATATACAAATGATGCAAGGCAGGATGCAAGTTGGACAGAGCGGGCGGCATGGCTTGACCGTTCAGGGGAGACCCGGGTGGATCGCAAGGCTGTTGTGGAGGTCCTGCGGGAATTTAACCGCCGGCATAATCCTTCTCCCGAAGTGGCTGCCGCGCTGGATTTGCTGGAGCAGCCGGAAACTTTGGTTATCACAGGAGGCCAGCAGGCTGGGTTGTTCACTGGGCCGGTGCTTGTAATATATAAGGCGATCACCATTATTCAAGCAGCGGAACAGGCTGCGAAGCGGCTTGACCGGCCAGTTGTGCCTATCTTCTGGATTGCGGGCGAGGATCATGACTGGGAAGAGGCGAATCATGCTTATGTGCTGACCGGGGAGCTTGAGGTGAATCGGATTCGCATTGCCAAAGGAGACGAGAAGCGGACTCAGGTAGGCCAGACAAAGGTGGATCCGGGTACCTGGAACGAAGCGATCCGGGAGTTGGCGGAGCTGCTGCCGGACAGCGAACATAAAGCGGATCTCTTGGAAGAGGTAAGAGGGGTGGCCTCGCGTTCAGCCACGCTGTCTGAATTTTTTGCGAAGCTGCTGGGATTGTGGTTTGGCCGGTACGGGCTGATCCTGCTGGATTCCTCGGACCCTGGACTCAGGGCAGCCGAGCAGGCTGTGTTTGAACGGCTCATTATAAATAACGATGAGCTCGGGCAGGCTTATCAGGAGGCGGCGGAGCTGTCCGGGAAACTGGGCTTTGCTGCACAGGCGGAGGTTGCCGAGGATGGCGCGAACCTGTTTTACATACATGAAGAGGAGCGGCTTCTGTTGTTCAAGCGGGAGGGGAGGTACGAGGACCGCAAAGGACTCGTTTCTTTTTCCAGAACCGATCTGCTGGAGCAGCTGCGGCTTTATCCTGAACGCTTCAGCAACAATGTGCTGACCCGTCCTTTGATGCAGGACTCTCTTCTTCCGGTGCTCGGTACGGTGCTGGGTGCCGGGGAGATCGCTTACTGGGCACTTACCGGGGCGGCCTTTAAGGTATTGGGATTGCAGATGCCGCTGCTTCTGCCAAGGATGTCCTTTACGGTGACGGATGGTACGGTTCAGAAGTACATGGACAAATACGGATTGACCTTTACCGACGTAAAGGACCGTTTAGCTGAGAAGCGGGAAGCTTGGCTGGCCGCTCAGATCAAAATTGATGTGGACACCCGCTTTGATGAGGTTAAGAAATCTTTTGAGGCTCTATATGAGCCCTTTATTGAGGAGCTTGGCGCCATTCAGCGCGGACTTGTGCGGTTAGGTGCAGCTAACCAGGATAAGATTGCGGAGCAGATCGAGTTCCTCCGGCGACGGACCAAGCTTGCTGTAGAGGAAGCCAACGATGCGGCATTGAGGCAGTGGGACTGTATCGGACAGACCCTGTTCCCTCTGGGCAAACTGCAAGAGCGCGTGTTTAATGTATACTACTATTTAAATAAATACGGTAAAGATTGGATTCATGAGCTCATACAGGTTCCGTATGAGATTTCAGGCGGGCATCGCTTAATCCAGCTGTAACCAACTTAATAGACGTGGAGGTAACCCATAGTGACGACGAAAGCCATTCAGAACAGCATCATCACCGATCTCTCCCTGGCTCCGGAGGGCCATCTGAAAATTGATTGGGTGGAAGCCCACATGCCGGTACTAAACCGTGTACGTAAGCAATTTGAAGAAGAGCAGCCATTCAAGGGGCTTAAAGTTTCGATCTGCCTTCATCTTGAAGCGAAAACGGCTTATCTGGCGAAGGTGGTTCAAGCCGGGGGTGCCGAAGTAACCATTACCGGTAGCAACCCGCTGTCCACCCAAGATGACGTGTGTGCAGCACTGGTTGAGGACGGAATCACAGTGTTCGCCAAGTATAATCCGGACCCGGCCGAGTTCAAACAGCTGATTATCAAAGCGCTTGAGACCAAGCCGGATCTTATTATTGATGATGGCAGTGATTTTGCGTCGGTGCTTCACTCTGAGCGCCCGGACCTGCTTGAGACGATTCGCGGGGGTGCGGAAGAGACAACAACCGGCATTATCCGCCTGAAGGCGCTTGAGAAAGAAGGAACGCTTAAGTTCCCGATGGTAGCGGTGAATGATGCTTACTGCAAATACCTGTTCGATAACCGGTATGGAACCGGGCAATCGGCATGGGACGGTTTGATTCGCACCACGAACCTTGTGGTAGCCGGTAAAACCGTAGTCGTTGTCGGATACGGCTGGTGTGGCAAGGGTGTAGCTATGCGGGCCAAGGGGCTTGGCGCGAAGGTTGTGGTTACGGAAGTGGACGCGATCCGTGCGGTTGAAGCCCATATGGATGGATTTGAGGTTCTGCCGATGCTGGAAGCGGCCAAGGTAGGCGATTTCTTCATTACCGTAACCGGCAATCATTCTGTAATCCGCGGCGAGCATTATGACGTGATCAAGGACGGGGCAATTCTGTCAAATGCGGGTCATTTCGATGTGGAAGTGAACAAGCCAGAGCTAGCTGAGCGGGCGGTATCAGTGCGCACGGTCCGTAAGAATATTGAAGAATATAAGCTTAAGGACGGACGCAAGGTTTATTTGATTGCCGAAGGAAGATTGGTAAATCTTGGTGCCGCAGACGGCCATCCAGCCGAAATTATGGATACAACCTTTGCCCTTCAGGCATTATCTCTGAAATATGTTAATGATCATTACAAGGAGATGGGCAGCTCAGTAATTAATGTTCCGTATGAGATTGATGAGCAGGTGGCCAGATATAAGCTGGAAAGCCTCGGGATCACGATTGACACGCTCAGCGAGGAGCAGAAGGCGTACCTGGATAGCTGGAAATAAACGTAGATGAATATTAGAAAATGGGTTTGAGATTCCGCCGAGGCGTGGGCCCGTTTACAAAAGTGGATATGAACTCCCTTCCTGTTGAACGCAGGAAGGGAGTTCATTCATTTTCAAGGTCTTTGTGCCGCAATTTACCATTATTTTTTTGCATCAGCCCAGAAGGAGTTTACAAGCAAGTGGAGAATAAGTATTATTTATAAGTGGTGGAAAGTGGTGCAAAGTGGGGGAAAGAGGTAAGGAGTGAGCGGAACCAATGTTTATGGGGGAATATCAACATAGCATTGATGATAAGGGCCGAATTATCATTCCGGCCAAATTTCGTGAACTTCTTGGCACTTCTTTCGTGGTTACCCGCGGACTGGACCAGTGTTTATTCGTGTACCCCCAGGAAGAATGGGGGATCATGGAACAGAAGCTTAAAGCACTGCCGCTCATGAAATCTGATGCCCGCGCCTTCACCCGGTTCTTTTTCTCAGGGGCTACTGAATGTGAATGGGATAAGCAGGGAAGGGTAAATTTACCGGCTACCCTAAGACAGTATGCGAAGCTGGAGAAGGATTGTGTTGTAATTGGTGTATCTAATCGGGTAGAAATTTGGAGCCGCGATACGTGGGAAATGTACTGTCAGCAATCGGAGGACACATTCAACGAAATCGCGGAGAAGTTGGTTGACTTTAATTTCGAACTATAGAGAGAACAAAGAAACAAATGTGGACGGAAACCATCCATATGAAGAGCTGAATCTGTGTATATTTAAAGTTTGGGGGGCTGCAGCTTGTTTCATCACATCACGGTACTCAAGGAAGAGGCGACAGAAGGGCTGCGCATCAAGCCGGACGGCATTTATGTGGACTGCACCTTAGGTGGCGGAGGCCATAGCTCGGTGATCCTGTCCCAGCTCGGCCCAGGTGGCCGGCTGATCGCTTTTGATCAGGACGATTGGGCTCACGAGAATGCCAAAGACAGATTGGCGGCGTATGGAGACAGATTAACCTTGGTGAAGAGCAACTTTCGCCATTTGGAAGACAAGCTCAGAGAGATTGACGGAGTACCGCAAGTAGACGGAATACCTCAAGTTGATGGTATCCTCTATGACCTTGGGGTATCTTCGCCGCAGTTTGACGAGGGGGAACGCGGATTCAGCTATAATGCGGACGCACCACTCGATATGCGGATGGACCGCTCGTCCGATTTGACGGCTAGGGAAATCGTGAATGAGTGGCCGGAGAAGGAAATTGCTCGTGTGCTGTTTCAATATGGGGAAGAGAAGTTCTCCAGACGTATCGCAAAGGTGATTGTCGATACCCGGCAGACGACCCCTGTGGAGACTACAGGCCAGCTTGTGGAGCTGATCAAGCAGGGAATTCCAGCCGCTGCCCGCAGAACGGGTGGGCATCCGGCGAAGCGAAGCTTTCAGGCGCTGCGGATTGCGGTGAATGATGAGCTTGGCGTATTCGAGGACAGTCTGCACCAGGCCGTACGCTGTGCGGCACCAGGTGGACGAATCTCCGTAATTACGTTTCACTCGCTGGAAGACCGGATTTGCAAGCAGATTTTTGCCCAGTATGTAGAGAAATGCACTTGTCCACCGGACTTTCCAATGTGTGTATGCGGCGGAAAGGGTACGCTCAAATTGGTTAACCGGAAACCGCTGATTCCTACCGAAGAGGAATTGGCTCAGAATCCCCGGGCACGCTCAGCCAAACTGCGTGTGGCGGAGAAATTGCAATCGTTAGCGGAGGAAATCTGATATGGCATATACACGGGGGAACCTGGCAGTTAAAGAGAAGACGTCCGCACGTGGACAGGCTTTACCGAAATACAAAGAGACCACCAAGGTTGTAACGAGGCGTGCGCCGCTGCCGGTAGCGGAGAAGCTCTTGTATTTACTTACAGTTGTTTTCTGTGTGGCGGTGGCCAGTGTGCTGGTTTGGCAGAATGCTCATGTGTATGATTTGAAATATAAGATTCACAGGGCGGACAACGACGTAAAGAATTTGAACAAGCAAATGTCAGTGTTGGAAGTGAAGAAGCAGCAGCTGGAGGAAGAGATTCCTAAAGCGGCCAAGGCTTTGGGAGCATCAGAATTGAAAGATGAGGCTGCCAATTCGAAACCATAGAGAAACTTAAGCCTGATGTGGATGCTCCGTAACTTGGAACTAAACAATTTTTTGAAATAAAGAGGGCTTATAGATGAACAAGAGAATAAAACTTCGGACTTTACTTATAGGGGGACTTGTTACCCTCTTTTTTATTGTAATTATAGGCAAAGTGTTCTGGCTGCAAATCGTGGAGGGTTCCTTCTGGGAGAATTATGCCCAAAGCAATTATTGGTCCCGTGAACAGACGATTCAAGCGGTCCGCGGTGAAATCACCGACCGTAAGGGTGATAAGCTTGCCACCAATGCTCCCGCATATACGGTGGCGGTAAATCCTAAAGTTATTTTGAAATACAACCTTGAGGATGAAGTGGTTGAAGGGCTTCATTCCCTCTTGAACAAGCCGGTAAGTGAAATTAAGGACTTGATCAACTCCAAGGATGAAAAAGGTCAATACTTTGATCAGCGGGAAGTGCGAAACGAGGGTTGGATGATCAGCCAGGATCTAAGAGATAAGGTGAAGGCCTTATCAGACAAGATCATAAGTGAGCACAAGCCAAAGATCAGAGAATCGGGCATCACCTTGATGGAGGAGCAGAAGAGATATTATCCCCGCAAGACTCTCGCTGCGCAGGTTCTAGGTTATATGGATCGGCAGGGAAATGCTGTCATCGGGCTGGAGAAGAAGTATGACGATCTGCTGAAGGGCACGAACGGATACATCAAATATGAAAGTGACCGCAAGGGAGTCAAGCTGTCCAAAGATGATGAAGTATACAAGGCTCCCAAGAATGGAAGTAATATCAAGCTGACGATTGACGATACAATACAGTATTATATCGAAGATGCGATGAAAGAGGCGTATGATCGCCTTAAACCTAAAAGTATGACGATCATTGCTGCCGATCCGAACACAATGGATATTCTGGGTATGGCGAATATGCCTACATTTGATCCGAATGAGTACTGGAAGCCGGAATATCAGAATGGCTTCAGAAATCTTGCTCTTGAGGCAACCTATGAGCCAGGATCAACCTTTAAGATCGTGACTCTGGCGGGTGCGGTCCAGGAAGGTTTATTTAATCCGAATGATTATTATATGTCGGGACATATCAAGATTCCCGGGTATAAGACTCCCTTATATGATGTGAAGCGGGATGGCTGGGGGTCGATCAGTTACTTGGACGGGGTTAAGCACTCCAGTAACGTGGCCTTTGTCAAGCTGGGGTATCAGAAGTTAGGCAAGGACAAGCTGCTGAATTATATTCGGAACTTTGGCTTTGGTACCAAAACAGGGATTGAGCTTCCAAAGGAGTTGAAGGGCAGGGTTAATCCGCAGCGTGATATTGAGATCGCAACCACCACTTATGGTCACGGGATTACGGTAACCCCAATCCAGCAGGTTGCTGCTGTAGCTGCAGTCGCCAATGGCGGTAAGCTGCTTAAACCGCATATCATCAAGGAGATCACAGATCCCGCAACTGGCAAGCCCGCCATTGATCCGGAAACGGGTACACCGATGGCGTTTGGGCCGGAATTAGTCCGACAGGTGATTTCTCCGGATAAGGCCAAAGAAGTTGGCAGTTATCTTGAACAGGTGGTCTCGGACCAGAAGATCGGTACCGGCCGTCATGCCTATATTCCAGGTTACCGGATTGCAGGTAAGACAGGTACAGCGGTAAAACCAAAGACTAACGGCGAGGCCGGATATGACTATACGAAACAGGTCGTATCCTTCATCGGTTATGCTCCGGTTAATGATCCTAAGATTCTTGTTCTGGTTGTCATTGACGAGCCGCAGGATTCGGACCTTGGTGGCGGTACAGCCGCAGCGCCAGTGTTTAAGAAAATCGTGGGTGAAGCGTTGGAATACATGGGTATTCCCAAATCTAATGTGGCGTCAGCCGACCAGAACGAAGCTGCGGTAGCCGCTCCTGATCTTAAAGAAATGTCGCTCAAGAATGCCAAAAGCACCTTAACCAAGAAGGGAATACCGTTTGAGACTTTGGGTAAGGGCAGCAAAGTGATCAGCCAATATCCAAAAGCAGGAACGATGCTCTCTTCTGCCCAGCGGGTATTCCTGCTTACTGAGGACAGCAAGACGATGGATATTCCTGATCTTACAGGGGTGTCGCTTCGGGATGCAATGGAAATTCTGACGATTATGCAGGTGAGTGTCTCAGCTCAGGGTGAGGGTTATGTGGTGAGCCAGAAAGTCACCAAGTCCGGAGGGAAGAGAAGTGTGGCCCTGACCCTGCAGCCTCCGGGTGCCGGATCTTCGGACAAGGGTAAGACCCCGGAAGGGGACTCCAAGAGTAAGGGGCAGGATAAAGATCAAAAGGATTCCGGATAGCTTGTTCTAACCCCTGTTTGTCCTGAATATTCATGATATCAAAGCCATCATGGACAAGGATGAACAGGAGGTCGGCCCATGAAGATTTCCGGAATGATGATAAGACGCAGGCTGTTCTGGCTGCTCTTGATACTTTGTATGCTTTTTGCAGCATTGGTTATCCGGCTTGCTTACGTGCAGCTCAGCAGGGGGAGTGAATTGTCGGAGCAGGCCGAGGATCTATGGCGCAGAAATATTCCCTTCTCCGCCAAACGCGGGGAGATTCTGGACCGCAACGGGGTTGCGCTGGCTTACAACATTACAACACCGACAGTTATGGCGATCCCGGCACAGATCAAATCTCCCGAGACCACGGCCCATAAGCTGGCACCCCTTCTTGGAATGAATGAGGAAGCTGTACTGAAGGCAATTAAGACCAGACAGTTGATTGTAAAATTACGACCCGGCGGGCGCAAAATTACGATGGAGAAGGCTCAGAAAATTCGTGATTTGGGTCTGCCGGGTATTGTCATTGCCGAGGACAACAAAAGGTATTATCCTTATGAAGGGCTCGGTGCGCATATTCTTGGATTCACAGGCATCGACAACCAAGGCTTGACCGGTGTGGAGAAAAAATATGATGAGAAGCTGAATGGCATGAACGGGAGTATTTCATTCCTGTCCGATGCCGGAGGCCGGATTATGCCGGGCTCGTCGGAGAAATATGTGGAGCCGAGAGACGGCCTCAATCTGCAGTTGACGATCGATAAGAATGTTCAGAGCATTATGGAACGTGAACTGGATCAGGCCATGACCAAGTTCCAGGCGAATGGGGCCTGGTCGATTGCGATGAATCCCAAGAACGGTGAGATTCTGGCTATGGCCAGCCGGCCCGGGTATAAGCCTGGAGAGTATCAGGATTATCCCTCTTCGGTGTATAACCGGAATCTGCCGATTTGGATGACCTACGAGCCGGGTTCGACCTTCAAGATCATTACGCTTGCAGCCGCCCTGGAGGAGAAGAAGGTGGATCTTGTAAATGAACACTTCTTTGATTCGGGTTATGTGAAGGTCGGGGGTGCCCGTCTCCGCTGCTGGAAGAAGGGCGGACACGGCAGTCAGACGTTCCTGCAAGTCGTTCAGAATTCGTGCAACCCGGGCTTTGTCGCTCTGGGGCAGCGGCTGGGCAAAGAGTCGTTGTTCAGTTACATAAGGAACTTTGGGTTCGGAAGCAAAACAGGGATCGACTTGGGTGGGGAAGAGAATGGAATCCTGTTCAAGCTTCCCCAGGTTGGCCCTGTTGAACTAGCTACGACTGCATTTGGCCAAGGGGTATCCGTGACCCCGATCCAGCAGGTTGCGGCCGTCTCTGCTGCCATCAACGGTGGGAAGCTGTTTAAGCCCCATGTGGCTAAGGCCTGGGTGAACCCGGAGAACGGCCAGATTGTAGAGCAGGTGCAGCCTGAATTCGTAAGGCAGGTTGTGTCCGAAGCAACCTCCAAGCAGGTGCGCAGCGCTCTGGAGAGTGTGGTTGCGCTTGGCACTGGACGTCCGGCCTTCATCGATGGCTACCGGGTCGGCGGCAAGACAGGGACTGCACAGAAGGTAATTAACGGCCGCTACTCGGCGAGTGAGCACATTGTTTCGTTCATCGGATTTGCTCCCGCCGATGATCCCCAGATCGTGGTCTATACGGCGGTGGATAATCCTCAAGGGATCCAGTTCGGGGGCGTGGTCGCCGCGCCGATTGTCAAGAATATTCTTGAAGATTCACTTCATTATTTGAAGATTCCTCCAAGAAAGGACCAGCTTGCGAAAAATTATAAGCTGGGCGAGCAGCCTATTGTCGAGGTTCCCGACCTGGTAGGGGCATCGGTTCAGGATCTTTATGAGGATTTGAATATGAATTTCAATCTGGCCCGCTCGGGGTCCGGCAGCTTTGTCATTAATCAGGCGCCGAAGCCTGGCGCAAGGGTGGAGCGGGGATCAACTATTCGTATTTATATGGGGGAAGACCCTGAGGCGAATCATAATCACCAGGAATAAGATGCCTGAGATGGTGTGATTTTGACGATACTAGATATAGTGGTTTTGCTACAGTAAGGATAGATGGAGGTATAATCATGTTACTTAATCAATTGGTGTCTTATCTCACGGCTTCACAGCTTCACGGGGACGGAGAAGTTTCCATAACAGGTATCCAAATCGATTCACGAAAAGTGAACCCGGGCGATCTTTTCATTTGCCTTCCCGGGCATACGGTGGATGGGCATGACTTCGCCCGCCAGGCTGCAGATCGCGGGGCGGCTGCTCTTGTAGTTGAGCGGGTGCTTGAGGAAGTAGATCTTCCTCAATTGAAGGTGAAGGATTGCAGATTGGCTATGGCTGTGCTGGGCAACGCTTTTTATCAAGAGCCTAGTTCTAAGCTCAGCGTGATTGGTGTGACAGGTACGAACGGCAAGACGACTACCACTTATCTCATCGAGCAAATTCTGCATGATCACGGGAATAAACCCGGGCTGATTGGCACGATCCAGCGTAAATACGATGGGAACAGTTATCCGATGTCCGGGACAACGCCCGAGTCACTTGACTTGCAGCGTTATCTTCACGAAATGGCTGAGGCTGATTGTGATTATTGTGTCATGGAGGTATCTTCTCACGCCTTGGAACAGGGACGTGTAAAGGGGACACATTTCCGCACAGCTATATTCACAAACTTAACGCAGGACCACCTGGATTATCACAAGACCATGGAAGAGTACCGTGCGGCCAAAGGGCTGTTCTTTTCCCGTCTGGGCAACCGTTACTTTGAGGATCCGCAGGAACGCAGCTATGCTGTCTTGAATGTGGACGATGAAGCATCGGAATATTTCGCCAGGCAGACGGCCGCCGAAGTGATTACATATGGCGTGGAGAAGGAAGCGGATGTAAGAGCATCAGACATCTCCATCACCGCTAAAGGAACGGCCTTCCAT
This sequence comes from Paenibacillus sp. J22TS3, assembly GCF_018403205.1. NCBI lineage: Bacteria > Bacillati > Bacillota > Bacilli > Caryophanales > Paenibacillaceae > Paenibacillus > Paenibacillus sp. J22TS3. The sequence continues at coordinate 780,445 of NZ_BOSF01000001.1, read as the reverse complement.
GTGGAGACCTTCGCAGGTGCAGCGGATATTTCACTGCGGATGGTTGGCAAGTTCAATGTCTATAATGCGCTTGCCGCCATCAGCGCAGCCTTGCTGGAAGGCATCACACTGGAGCAGATTAAGGCGAGCCTGGAGTCGCTGCAGGGTGTTGAAGGACGGGTGGAAGCTGTAGATGAGGGCCAGGATTTTGCGGTTATTGTGGATTATGCCCATACACCTGACGGCTTGGAGAATGTGCTTCGCACCGTGGATGAATTTGCGGCTGGCCGGGTGATTTGTGTGTTCGGCTGCGGCGGGGACCGGGACAGAACGAAACGGCCGATTATGGGCCGAATTGCCGCGAAGTATTCCGATTTTGTGTTTGTAACCTCCGATAATCCAAGAACTGAGAACCCGGATGCGATTCTGAAGGATATTGAACAGGGGCTTGTGGACGATGGTGTGCCTTCAGACCGTTATGTGCTTGTGGTGGACCGGAAGGAGGCCATTCAAAAGGCTATTGAAATGGCAAGCTCTGAAGATGTAGTATTGATTGCGGGGAAAGGCCATGAGACCTACCAGATTGTGGGTACAGAGGTCCATGACTTTGATGATCGTGTTGTAGCAAAAGAAGCCATAAGGGGTACTCGAAAGTGATAATTAGAAACCTATCTCAAATTGCGGAAATGTGTGGCGGCACTCTTGGCCGTGAGGAGCATTCCGGGGTTACGGCCCAAGGTGTTGTGACAGATTCCAGGAAAATATCTGCGGGCTGTCTGTTCGTGCCGCTTGCCGGAGAGAATTTCGACGGACATGCGTTTGCAGCGGAAGCTCTCCGCCAGGGAGCGGCGGGCTGTCTATGGCAGAGGGACCATGGGACTCCTCCGGAAACGGAAGGCCCGGTTATTTTTGTGGAGGATACTCTGGAGGCCCTACAGCGGCTTGCCAAGTCCTATTTGAAAGAGACAAAGGCCAAGGTAATTGGAATTACCGGCAGCAACGGAAAGACCACAACCAAAGATATTGTCTTCTCGCTGCTTGCGACGACCTATAAGGTTCATAAAACAAATGGTAATTTCAATAATCATATTGGAGTTCCTCTGACCATTCTGGCCATGCCGGAAGACTCTGAAATCGCCATTCTGGAGATGGGGATGAGTGCCCGCTATGAAATTGAGTTGCTTTCAAAGCTGGCTGAACCCGAGACCGTGCTGATCACCAACATTGGTGAGTCGCATCTGCTTCAGCTGGGGTCCCGCGAGGAAATCGCACGGGCCAAGGTAGAGATTCTTGCCGGTGTGAAGCGTGGGGGCCTGCTGGTATACAACGGGGATGAGCCTTTGATTCCCCAGGTTCTTCAAGAATCGGGAACCTATAAGCCTGCGGACCTGAAGACATTAACCTTTGGAATGAATGCGGACAACGATGATTATCCGACGGGTATGATGTTTCAAAGTGCGGGGACTGTATTCACAGCACACTCGGGGCAGGAAGCCTCAGCATACCGGATTCCGCTGCTAGGGGAGCATAACGTCATTAATGCGCTTGGCGCTATGCTGGTGGCCAGGCATTATGGTGTGACTGAAGAGAATATTATCAAAGGGCTGGACCAGCTTGAGCTTACAAGCATGAGAATTGAAGTGGTTGAAGGCGTAAGCGGGGTTACGATCCTTAATGACGCTTATAACGCAAGTCCGACTTCAATGAAAGCCGCCATTGGGGTATTGGAGAAAATGAAAGGCTACCGCAGGAAGGTTGCGGTCCTTGGGGATATGCTTGAGCTGGGTGAACATGAGGAGCGGTATCACGAAGAGACCGGCCGTTATATTACCCCGGAGAAGGTAGATATCCTGTTTACCTACGGAACACTGGGTGCCAAAATCGCCCAGGGTGCGGCAGAGCATCTTCCCGCCGAGCGTATTCATGCATATACTGACAAAACCGAGCTCATGCATAGACTTATGCAGGAGTTAACCCCGAAGGATGTGGTGCTGGTAAAGGCCTCGCGGGGGATGAGATTGGAAGAGGTGGCCCAGGCCATTAAGATAAATCGGCTTCAACAACCTTAAATGATAGCGAAAGGAGGGAGATCCCGTGGATTTCTCACTTGTACTTCTCACCATAGGCGTTTCCTTCATACTCGCCGTCATTGCGGCTCCTCTCTGCATCCCTGTTCTGCGCAGGCTGAAATTCGGACAGCAGGTCCGGACGGAGGGGCCGCAATCCCATTTGAAAAAAGCAGGCACGCCGACGATGGGCGGCATTATCATTATGATTGCTTTTACACTTGCTTTTATGAAATTCTCAGTAATCAACACGGACTTTTACGTTATGCTTGTAGCCACGCTTGGCTTTGGCCTTGTCGGCTTCCTGGATGATTATATCAAGATCGTATTTAAACGCTCCTTAGGACTTACAGCTAAGCAAAAGCTGATCGGACAGCTTGTGTTTTCTGCGATAATATGTATTCTGCTGATCTCGAACGGCCACAGCACAGCCCTTGGTATTCCGGGCACAAATCTTTCTTTTGATTGGGGCGGCATATTCTATTATCCCTTTATCACCATCATGATGCTGGCCGTGACCAATGCGGTGAATTTTACCGACGGCGTTGACGGACTGCTCTCCGGGGTCAGCGCGATTGCGCTCGGTGCCTATGCAGTTGTGGCGATGCAGGCAACGTCTCTGTCAGCAGCGGTGTGTGCCGGTGCCATGATCGGAGCCGTTCTGGGCTTTCTGGTGTTTAATGCCCACCCGGCGCGGGTATTCATGGGGGATGCAGGCTCACTTGGCATAGGCGGTGCGATTTCCGCTATTGCGATTGTAACCAAGAGCGAGCTGCTGTTCCTGGTTATCGGGGGAATCTTTGTCATCGAACTCCTGTCGGTTGTCCTTCAAGTGGCCTCATTCAAGACACGTGGGAAGCGCATCTTCAAAATGAGTCCGATTCACCATCACTTTGAACTGTCGGGCTGGTCCGAATGGAGAGTAGTTATCTCGTTCTGGGCGGCTGGGCTCGTACTTGCCTTTATTGGACTTTATCTCAACAAGGGGTTGTAATGACAATGAAACATCCAGAAACGTACAAAGGTCAGGAAGTTGTAGTTCTTGGCCTGGCCAAGAGTGGGGTTCAGGTAGCCAAAACTTTGCATGCCTTTGGAGCGAAGGTCATTGTAAATGATAAAAAGGATAGAGATCAGTGTCCCGAGGCATCCGAATTGGAGGCTTTGGGAATTTCTGTTCTATGCGGGGGTCACCCGGAAGGACTCATCCATCCGGGTGTCTCTCTTTTGGTTAAAAACCCGGGTATACCTTATTCCGTAGGGCCAGTTCAGAAAGCGATGGAGCTTGGCATTGAGGTCGTGACCGAGGTTGAGGTCGCTTATCATATTTGCTCAGCCCCTATCATTGGGATTACAGGATCTAATGGCAAGACAACGACGACCACCTGGGTAGGGAAAATGCTTGAGGCGGCGGGACTGCGACCAATAGTGGCCGGGAACATCGGGACACCGCTGTCTGAGGCGGCGGCGTCCGCTACATCTGATAACTGGATGGTTGTGGAGCTAAGCAGCTTTCAGCTGAAGGGGACGACCGATTTCCGGCCTACAGTCGGATGTCTGCTTAATGTGGCCGAGACCCATCTGGACTATCATGGGGATATGGAAGATTACGTGAATTCCAAAGCCAAGCTGTTCGCTAATCAGCTCGAAAGTGACACGGCGGTCTTGAACTGGGACGACCCGGTCTGCCGGAAGCTGGTTCCTTACGTTAAGTCAAAGCTGCTCCCGTTCTCCATTACGGAGAAGCTTGTAGAAGGAGTGTATTTGGACCCGCCTTATATACCTGAAGTTCAGGATGAGCTTAGACGAATGGTGGTTTACCGGGATGCGCAGGGAGCAGCCCATGAGATTGTGAATGTTAGTGAAATCGGCCTGCCCGGCCGCTTTAATGTGGAGAATGCGCTGGCAGCTGCAGCCATTGCTATTGCTGCAGGGGCGCAGCCGAATCAATTAGCTGAGCCGCTGATGTCGTTCCGAGGTGTGGAGCACCGGCTTGAATTCGTAGAGAAGAAGAACGGGGTAACCTACTACAACAACTCCAAAGCTACCAACTCCAAGGCGACAACTATGGCCCTTCGTGCTCTTAATGCACCTATCGTCCTGATCGCTGGAGGTCTGGACCGCGGCTCCGATTATATGGAGCTCCTGCCGGTGTTCAAAGATAAGGTCAAAGCGGTGGTCGCCTTGGGCGAGACTCGGGAGAAAATCGGCCGCGTGGCCGGGCTTGCGGGATTAACCCGTGTCGTGCTCGTCGATACTGTGGAGGATTCCGCCTCTGCCTTGAACACCGCGATTCGGGAAGCAACGGGGCTTGCCCAGCCTGGGGATATTGTGCTGTTGTCCCCGGCTTGTGCCAGCTGGGACATGTTTGCTTCCTATGAAGAGCGTGGACGCATTTTTAAAGAGGCGGTGCATAACCTTTAGTAGAGGGGTGGAAAAGCCCCTACTATACTAGTTAGAGGTGGCTTCCGCTATGAGCAAGACGCGCCATGCGCCGGATATTTGGCTATTAATCTGCATTCTGGCTTTGCTGTTAATCGGCATGGTTATGGTATACAGTGCGGGCTCGGTGCTTGCTTTTCACGATTATGGAGACTCTTTTTATTTTGTGAAAAGACAGCTGCTGTTTGCCGTGCTGGGTTTGATTGCGATGTTCTTTACCATGAACCTGGATTACCGGAACTTACGTAAATATTCGAGAACGCTGCTTATAATCTGTTTTTTCCTTCTCGTGATTGTGTTAATTCCCGGAGTTGGTGTTGTGCGCGGGGGAGCGCGAAGTTGGCTCGGAATCAGTTCTTTCGGGATTCAGCCCTCCGAGTTCATGAAGCTGGGCATGATCCTGTTCTTGTCAGACTGGCTGAGCCGGGAGACAATGGACATTACCCGTTTTGCAAAAGGACTGCTTAGGCCGCTCGGCCTGATTGCCCTCGCCTTCGGCCTGATCATGATGCAGCCCGATCTGGGTACGGGCACGGTGATGCTGGGGGCTTCGCTGCTCATTGTGTTTACAGCGGGAGCACGGCTTAAGCATTTATTTGGACTGGCACTGGCAGGGGTCGCCGGCTTTGTGGGGCTGATTCTGGCAGCGCCTTACCGTCTTCAGCGGATTACCGCTTTTCTGGACCCTTGGTCCGATCCGCTTGGGGCGGGTTATCAGATCATTCAATCGCTATACGCCATCGGGCCAGGGGGGCTTGCCGGTCTTGGACTTGGCATGAGCCGGCAGAAGTACAGCTATATGCCTGAGCCGCAGACGGACTTTATATTTTCTATTTTGGCCGAAGAACTCGGCTTTATCGGTGGTTGTCTGGTGCTCCTTCTCTTTACCATTCTGGTATGGAGGGGAATGAGGGTGGCCATGACGGTACAGGACACCTTCGGCAGTCTGCTCGCCGTTGGAATTATCGGCATGGTTGCCGTCCAGGTGGTCATTAATATTGGAGTTGTCATTGGCTTGATGCCGGTTACCGGCATAACCCTGCCTCTCATCAGTTACGGCGGCTCCTCGCTGACGCTGATGCTGACGGCATTGGGTATTTTACTTAATTTATCCCGTCATTCGAGGTGAACCTAATGCGAGTTGTACTTAGCGGAGGGGGCACAGGAGGTCACATCTATCCTGCGCTCGCGATCGCGAAGCAGTGTGCTGTTGAATTTCCGAATACGAAATTCTTATACATCGGAGGACAGAAGGGGCTGGAGAGCTCCATTGTTCCCAAAGAGAATATTCCTTTTGAAGCCATTAATATCACCGGGTTCCGGCGTAAGCTGTCTGCGGAGAATTTGAAAACCGTGGTCCGCTTCCTCCGGGGTGTCAGCACTTCAAAGAAGCTGCTGAAGGAGTTCAAGCCTGATGTGGTTGTCGGAACGGGTGGATACGTATGCGGACCGGTGGTGTATGCGGCTGCAAAATTGGGAATTCCGAGCATCATTCATGAACAGAATGCGGTTGCGGGCTTAACCAACCGGTTCTTAAGCAAATATGCAAGTACTGTTGCCCTTAGCTTCGAAGGTATGGAAGACGCTTTTCCCGGGGCTAAAAATATCATTTACACCGGGAATCCCCGGGCAACGACGGTATACGAGGCGGACAAGACCAAGGGATATACCACGCTCGGTCTTATTCCGGGAACTCCGATTGTGCTCGTTGTCGGCGGCAGCCGGGGAGCCAAGGCGATTAATGACGCCATGATAGAAATGGCGCCTTATCTGCACACCCTTGACCAGGTCCGGTTTGTGTATGTGACAGGCGAGAACTACTATGAACCCACGCTGAAGGCGATTAAAGCCAAGACGGGCAATCTGCCGCGCGGTCTTCAGGTGCTGCCTTATGTGCACAACATGCCAGAGGTTCTAGCGAGCACCACACTTATCGTCAACCGGGCCGGGGCCTCATTCCTGGCGGAGATTACCTCCCTGGGTATCCCGTCTATCCTGATCCCTTCTCCTAACGTTACGAATAATCACCAGGAGAAGAACGCACGCACCTTGGAGAAAGCCGGAGCCGCGGAGGTTATACTTGAATCGGCATTAACTGGAGAGACCCTGTTTGGCGCTATTCAGAAAATCATGAGAGATGTCGCCATACAGGTCTCCATGTCCAACGCTTCACGCAGGCTCGGCAAGCCGGATTCCGCTCAGCTGTTAGTGGAAGAGATGCGCCGTCTTATGCAGAAGCGAAGATAAATCCAGGCTCTGGGCGGGTGTCACACTCCTCGGGAGGCTGACATAAGATACTCTATAATCGTGACAATCTAACCCAGGGTGCCGGTGTGAAGCTTTAGCATTGATTTGATTCATCCAAGTTTTCATTGGCTGTAAAGGTAACGAACCAGGGGGGGAATTTAAGATGCAGCAGTGGATTTCAAAACTTTCCGAGGCGGAAGTCGGCAGCGTGCTGCCGAATGAGCCGATGGCCAAATATACAACATGGAAGATCGGGGGTCCCGCCGACGCGGTGATTGTGCCTGAGAATGTGCAGCAGCTTCAGCATTTAATCCGTTACCTGCATGAAGAGAAAATTCCATGGATGCCCGTGGGCAAGGGCTCCAACATGCTGGTATCCGACAAAGGCATCCGTGGTGCTGTGATCCGGTTCGGCAAGGGGCTGGAGCAGGTGCAGTTCTCGGGAACTGAAGTGGAGGCTGGCGGAGGAGCGAGCTTTGTCAGTCTCAGCATCATGGCCGGAAAGAAGGGCCTGACCGGAATGGAATTCGCTTCAGGTATACCCGGCACAGTGGGGGGTGCGGTGTATATGAACGCTGGAGCACATGGGTCTGATGTGTCACGCATATTCAAATCCGCTGAGATTGTTCTGGATACAGGGGAATTGGTTAACTACAATGCGGATCAGATGGAATTCGCCTATCGGCATTCGGTTCTTCATGAACGAAGCGGAATTGTGGTCAATGCGGTCTTTCAGCTGATCGAAGGGGACCGTTCGGCTATTGCAGCCTCGATGGCAGCGTACAAAGACCGCAGAAGACAGACCCAGCCGCTTCAGCAGCCTTGTGCAGGAAGCGTGTTCCGCAACCCGCCGGGAGATCACGCGGCAAGGCTTATTGAAGCCGCAGGCCTCAAAGGCTATAGACAGGGCGGCGCCCAGGTATCTGAAATGCACGCCAATTTCATTGTAAACACCGGGCAAGCGACAGCAGAGGACGTTCTCACCCTAATGCACCATATCCAAACCGTGGTTGCCTCTAAGTTCGAGGTGAAGTTGATTCCGGAAGTGTTCTGCGTGGGTGAGCGGTAAACTCGGAGGTGATACATTGGACAAATTGGTGATTGAAGGCGGGAAACCCCTATCAGGAGCCATTCGTATCCATGGAGCGAAAAATGCCGCACTGCCGATTCTGGCGGCAAGCCTGCTGTCCGGAGGCAAGGTTCAGCTCCGAAATGTGCCGCGGCTGCTTGATATTGATGTTATGCTGCGCATATTGAACCGGTTGGGCTGCAGTACGATTCACAAAGGGGACACCGTGGTGGTCGATTCAAGCGGGACAGACTCCTGCCAAGTGCCGGAAGACTTAATGAAGCTGATGAGATCTTCCATATTCCTGATGGGGCCGCTTCTGGCTAAGTTCGGTGAGGTATGTGTGTACCAGCCCGGGGGATGTGCCATTGGAGAGCGTAAGATCGATCTTCATCTGAACGGCCTCAAGGCGCTTGGTGCGGAGATTGAAGAGAGCGATGAGCAAATCTGGTGCCGGGCCAGCAAACTGGTGGGTGCAGACATTCATCTGGACTTCCCAAGCGTTGGTGCGACCGAGAATATTATGATGGCTGCCGTTCTTGCAGAAGGAACCACGATCATTACGAACGCGGCGCGCGAACCGGAGATTCAGGATCTGCAGAATTTCCTTAATCAGATGGGAGCAAGCATCATGGGGGCGGGAACGGATACGATCAGGATTCGCGGGGTTCAGCAGCTGTTCCCGTGCGAATACGAGATCATCCCTGACCGGATTGTAGCGGGCACTGCTCTGATTGCTGCAGCCGCGACCCGCGGGACTGTAACTCTCACCCATTGCAATCCTTCCCATTTGGTCTCTCTGATCCATGTGCTGAGGCGTGCTGGTGTTCAAATAGGGGCTTGCAATGATATAATAAATGTCAGCAGCCTTGGCAGACCTAAAGCCGTTGAAAGTATCGTGACCTCACCCTACCCGGCCTTTCCTACGGATCTTCAGTCCCAAGTTATGGTGCTGTTGTCTCTGGCCGACGGGGCGAGCATGATGCGGGAGACCGTATTCGAAGGCAGGTTCAAACATGTGGATGAGCTTGTACGGATGGGTGCGGATATCTCGGTCAACCATACCTCCGCTTATATCCGGGGCGTATCGAGGCTTTATGGAGCCACTGTGGAAGCCACTGACCTTAGAGCTGGCGCCGCGCTTGTGATTGCTGGTCTTGCAGCGCACGGGAAGACCGTGGTTGAGCAGGTTCATCACATTGACCGTGGTTATGACCGCATAGAGAATATGTTTCAGCGCCTGGGGGCGAGTATGCACAGAGAGAGCCCGGCGCTGAAGCAGCTTGATTTTGCCTGATTAACGCCTAGGTCGTCCCCTCCGATCCGGAGGGGCTATCAGGCTTTATGGAGAAGTGACGATGCCAAAAGCAAATGTACCTGTCCTGAAGAACGCCAAACCTAAAATGAAGACAAGCCGTAAGGTGGTTGCCATTCTGCTTCTGCTGTTTGTTGTCCTGGCAGGGGTGTTGTTCTTCCGGTCACAAATCAGTAAAATTTCAGAAATTCGTTTCTCCGGCAATACGTATACGACGAACCCCGAATTGCTGAAGCAGGCTGGGATTCAGATCGGTGCCTCTTATTTCGGAATTAGCGAGAGCGAGGTACAGCAGCGGTTGTCTTTAATCCCTTCTATCGAAAAGGTGACGGTGGAGAAGCAGTTCCCCGGTCTTGTGCTGATTAAGATCAAGGAATACCGTGCTGTGGGATATACGTTGAACAAAGACGGCAGTCTTCTTGCTTATTTGGCGAGCGGTGCGGAAGTACCCGCCAAGACAGGCAGTATTGCCGTGGAGAAGCCTCTCCTTTCCGGATGGAAGAAGGGGGATGCCAACCTAAAGAGTCTGTGTCTTGCACTGGGCAAGATTCCGGATAATCTGACTACGGATATCTCGGAGATCGTTCCGTCACCAACGGCGGCTTACCCGGACCGGATCAAAATGTATACAAGCTCCCACTTTGAGGTCATTACCGCGATCTCTCTTTTACCCGAGAAAATAGAGTATCTGGGGTCTGTCATTGATTCCCAGCAGCCGGGTACACTCACCATGCTGGAGGCTAATTCATACTCAGCCTTTCCGTCTTCGGGTGATAAGGACGAGCAGCAAAAAGACACTACTAATCAGTGACAAACAATGATAAAATATAATTTATGAGCTTGTTAACAATCTCCCTCTTTTTTCTTATTATTTTTGCGAGAGTCTGCTCTGAGAAAAACCTGGAAAAACCTTGTCGGATCAGGCTATAAGTAAATGTTGGCAATTAAAAAATTTGTAGAAAAAAGAGGGAAAGTATAAAACACGTTGAATAAGTAGAGAGTTGTATATCGCTCTCATATTAATTTTCAGGAAAACAGGAGGTGCCAGGGGCTTGAGCAACAATGACATCATTGTTAGTTTGGACATCGGTACATCCAAAGTTCGTGCTATTATTGGGGAAATCTCGAATGGAACCTTTAATATTATTGGGGTTGGATCTGCCGATTCGGAAGGAATCCGTAAAGGCGCAATTGTAGATATTGACCAGACTGTGCAGTCGATCAAGAGTGCGGTCGATCATGCTGAGCGCATGGTGGGAATTCAAATATCGGAAGTGTACGTCGGTATTTCGGGGAATCATATCGGACTTCAATCAAGTCACGGTGTCGTGGCTGTATCGAACGAGGATCGTGAAATCGGGGAAGAGGACATTGAGCGGGTCATGAAGGCCGCGGAAGTCATTGCTCTTCCACCGGAACGGGAAATTATTGATGTGGTGGCTAAGCAGTATGTAGTTGATGGTTTGGAGGGAATTCAAGATCCGCGCGGTATGATCGGAGTCCGCCTTGAGGTGGAGGCTACGATTATCACTGGCGCTAAGACAGCGATACATAATCTTCTTCGTTGTGTAGAGAAGGCGGGACTTAAGGTTACCGATCTGGTGCTTCTGTCACTCGGAGCCGGACAGCTGGCTTTATCTAAGGATGAGAAGACTATGGGCTCCGTGCTTGTGGATATCGGGGCTGGATCAACCACAATTGCTGTGTATCAGGAGGGCACAATTGCCGCAACTTCCACACTTCCTATAGGCGGGGAGTTCATTACCAATGATATTGCCTATGGGCTTAGAACCTTGACTGATCAGGCTGAGAAAGTGAAGCTGAAATATGGATGCGCGCTTATGGAAGATGCCGAGGAAGATGTAAGGTTCAAAGTAACCCGCATTGGAAGCAATGTGGACAAGGAATTTACTCAAGTAGATTTGGCTGCTATTGCAGAGCCGAGAGTACAGGAAATCTTCCATCTGATCCGTCAGGAAGTGAAACGGCTCGGTTACACTGAGCTTCCGGGGGGTTATATACTAACGGGGGGGACGGTCTCCATGCCTGGGCTGCTGCAAGTGGCGCAGAATGAATTGGCCGCTTCGGTTAGAATTGCTGTACCGGACTATATCGGGGTGAGAGACCCGGGTTTCACAAGCGGCGTAGGAATCCTGTATAATGTGATTCGTAACTTCCGAATCCGCAGTACCGGCAACAAGAAGCCGGCGAAGGCTCCCAAATCCGCACCGGCTGCTCAAGAATCTGCACCGAAGAGCGGGGGCATTTGGGGAAGCATCAAAAATATCTTTAAGGAATTTATATAACTGGACCTAGTGATGGACGGGCCATCCACGCACACTGAGGGGGAGATGGAAGAGTATGTTGGAATTTGATTTTGAAATGGAGAGTATGGCAAAAATAAAAGTCATCGGTGTAGGCGGCGGCGGAAGCAACGCCGTGAACCGTATGATCGAGAATGGAGTGCAGGGTGTTGAGTTCATCACGGTGAACACAGACGCTCAGGCGCTGCATCTGGCTAAGTCCGAACACAGACTTCAGATCGGGGACAAGCTGACCCGCGGTCTTGGGGCCGGAGCTAATCCGGAAGTCGGTAAGAAGGCTGCTGAGGAATCCAGAGAATTGATTGCTAACACCCTGAAGGGTGCAGATATGGTGTTTGTCACCGCTGGAATGGGCGGGGGAACAGGAACAGGTGCTGCACCTGTTATCGCTGAAATCGCCAGAGAATGCGGAGCGTTGACTGTCGGCGTGGTTACACGGCCGTTCACCTTCGAGGGACGCAAGCGTTCATCACATGCCGAGCTCGGTATTGAAGGCTTGAAAGAGAAAGTGGATACACTGATCGTGATTCCGAATGACCGCCTGCTTGAGATGGTGGACAAGAAGACTCCGATGCTTGAAGCTTTCCGGGAGGCAGATAATGTTCTCCGTCAGGCCGTTCAAGGTATTTCCGACCTTATCGCCGTACCGGGATTGATTAACCTTGACTTTGCGGATGTCAAGACGATCATGACGGAACGCGGATCGGCCCTGATGGGTATTGGTCTGGCTACCGGCGAGAACCGTGCTGCCGAGGCTGCACGCAAGGCGATTATGAGCCCACTGCTGGAAACTACGATTGAGGGGGCCCGCGGTGTAATTATGAATATTACCGGCGGATCTAATCTATCGCTATATGAAGTCAATGAAGCTGCTGAAATTGTCATCTCCGCTTCAGATCCTGAAGTGAATATGATTTTCGGTGCGATTATTGATGAGAATATGAAAGAAGAAATCAAAGTTACCGTAATTGCGACGGGCTTCGAACATAAGGCTGCTCCGTCCCAACCTGTTCGCAAGCCTCCCGTATCGGCTCCTGAATCCCAAGAGAGCCGTACGAATAACCTGAGACCGTTCGGGAACCAACCAAGCGGGGATCAGCTGGATATTCCAACATTTTTGCGGAATCGCCGTAATAACAACGACTAATTCAGAAATTGCTTTCCCCCGATACTAAAGCCTGTTCACCGTTTCCGCGGTGGGCGGGCTTTTTTTATATAGAGATTTTCCCCGCAAGGTCGACAAAAAAAGTTGAACTCCGCGCGCATTATTAGACAGACTTCATATCTTGATCTCTTTATACTGGTAGCATCTCCCCCGCGTTTAAGAGACTATGCTCTGTAGTATTTCCATTAGGTTACAAATGATATTCACTAAACCTATGGAAATTGGCAGGTGAAGCTGTGGTTGTTTATATTGATCTTATTTTTCTGATGAACCTGATCATCGATGCAGCCCTGCTTGGGGTTACAGCGTGGATGAGGAAGCTGAGGATAAGGGTATGGCGGCTGGCGGCTGCGGCTGGAATTGGTGCAGCCTATGTGCTTATGATGTTTCTGCCTCAGCTTTCTTTTTTGTATACATTCCTGACAAAGTTTCTATTCTCTGTTGTGATGTTGTTTGTGGCATTCGGTTTTGGAAGTCTGCAAACCTATCTGCGGAATATGGGCGCCTTTTATATCGTTAACTTCGTGGCTGCCGGGGGGATTCTGGGTGTTCACTATCTGCTGCAGACTTCAGGGGAAGTATGGAACGGGATGTGGTATTCGGCTACCGGTGGAGCCAGCTTCGAGCTGAAGATAGGAGCTGTGTTCATCCTGGTTGTCTTCTTTGGTGTTCTGATTGGATTCAGGCTGGTGCAAGCCTCCAGGCAAAGACAGCTTCAGCTCAGCTCCTATCTGGGAGAAGTAACCGTCCGCATCGGGGAGCAAAGTGTAACCTGCACAGGGCTGGTTGATACCGGCAATCAGCTGACAGATCCTTTGACACGCATGCCTGTAATGGTCATGGAGACCTCGCTGTGGGATGAGTATCTTCCGGAAGGCTGGGCTGCCAAAATCCGCAGCGGAGGAGCGGACAACCTTATTATGGAGCTTAGCGAGGATGACCGGTTCCTATGGAGAGAGAGGCTCAGGCTGGTGCCCTATCGGGGGATTAACAAGGGATCACAGTTTATGATTGCCTTGAAACCCGATGAAGTCCAAGTTAAGGTGGCAGGCCAATTGACTTCGACACACAGGGTGCTGGTAGGGTTTGATGCAGGAAAACTGTCGTCAGAAGGCGCCTATCAGGCAATTATTCACCCGGCACTGACAGAACATGGGAGTGACGGAGATAAAGCAACGGTTAACGTGATATAGGAGGGTTCAATCATGCTTGTAAAGTGGAAATTGACGCTGCAGCTGCAGTACTACCGGTTCTTGTTCCTGCTCGGGATGAAAAGTGAAGAAATCTATTATATTGGCGGCAGCGAGGCCCTGCCTCCACCGCTAACCCGGGAGGAAGAGGAGTTCCTGCTGCAGAAGCTCTCAACAGGTGATGCGGCCATCCGCGCCATGCTGATTGAACGTAATCTCAGACTGGTTGTCTATATCGCCCGCAAATTCGAGAATACGGGGATCAACATTGAGGATTTGGTGTCGATCGGAGCCATTGGACTCATCAAGGCGGTTAACACATTCGATCCTGAGAAAAAGATTAAGCTGGCCACCTATGCGTCCCGCTGTATTGAAAACGAAATATTAATGTACTTGCGGCGTAACAGCAAAATCCGCTCAGAAGTGTCTTTTGATGAACCCTTGAACATTGATTGGGATGGGAATGAGCTTCTGCTCTCGGATGTTCTGGGCACCGAGAATGACACCATCTACCGGAATATCGAAGAGCAGGTTGACCGCAAGCTTCTTCATAAGGCGCTTGATAAATTAAGCGAACGGGAACGTATGATCATGGAGCTTCGTTTTGGCTTGACCGATGGAGAAGAAAAGACCCAGAAAGACGTTGCAGACCTGCTTGGAATCTCCCAATCCTATATTTCCAGACTTGAGAAGCGGATTATCAAACGTCTTCGCAAGGAGTTTAATAAAATGGTATAGATCTGAGCAGCAGGAATAAAAATACATCCCTCGGAGATAATGAACATTAGTTTCACGGCAGATCAGCTTCAGGCGCGAAGAGCCGGAAGGCAGCAAGATCTGTATCCTTGGGAGGTAAGACACGATGACACGAAACAAAGTCGAGATTTGCGGTGTTGATACTGCAAAGCTGCCTGTTCTAACGAATTCGGAAATGCGTGAATTATTCCACTCTTTACAACAAGACCACGTGCGAGCAGCAAGAGAAAAGTTAGTGAATGGGAATTTAAGACTCGTGCTTAGCGTCATCCAGCGGTTTAACAATCGGGGAGAGTATGTGGACGATTTGTTCCAAGTCGGTTGTATTGGACTAATGAAAGCTATTGATAATTTTGATCTGTCGCAAAATGTGAAGTTCTCGACCTATGCGGTCCCGATGATCATCGGCGAGATCCGCCGTTATCTTCGTGATAACAATCCGATTCGGGTCTCCAGGTCTCTGCGGGATATCGCATATAAGGCGCTTCAGATGAGGGACAGCTTGACGAACCGGAATTCCAGGGAACCGACCGTGCTTGAGATTTCCGAAGCGCTGAATATCCCGAAGGAGGACGTGGTATTCGCCCTAGATGCGATTCAGGACCCGGTGTCCCTCTTCGAGCCGATTTATCACGACGGTGGGGACCCGATCTATGTAATGGATCAGATCAGCGACGACAAGAACAAAGATGTGTCCTGGATTGAGGAGATTGCTCTCAGGGAAGCGATGCACAAGCTGAACCGGCGCGAGAAAATGATCCTTTCGATGCGTTTCTTTGAAGGCAAGACCCAAATGGAGGTTGCCGATGAGATTGGCATTTCTCAGGCCCAGGTGTCCAGACTGGAGAAGTCCGCTATCCTACAGATGCAAAAGCATGTGAAATCATGACGGCCCGATGGGGACCGTCTTTTTTTGTGATATGGCCTTATTTTTTGCTGACCGCCCTCATATAATTATTGAACAGACAAGGATGGATGAGCCGCCTGGCAGTGGACCACAGCGAACTTTAATGATGAGGAGGAGAGAAGATTGGTGAAGATCTCCGATTTCCAGACGAAAGACGTGATCAATGTGATAGACGGCAAAAGGCTCGGTCAGATCAGCGATCTTGAGCTAGACCTGCGGCAGGGGCTCATTGAAGCTATTGTCGTTCCGGGCTACAGCAAGTTTATGGGCTTATTTGGAGGCGGAAATGATATGGTTATCCCGTGGCGGAACATTGTCAAGATCGGCTCTGATGTGGTACTTGTGAAGCTGGATGAGAACAGGATCAAGCCCCCGGAGCAGGATAACACGATATATATTGAACATGATCGGCATGAAGGCCGCCGAAGCATATAATATGCAGCAAACGGGTGATTTGCATAAATTATCGGCTTTTTAAGATAAGAAGGCCGGTTCATATGGTACACTGGTAAAGGTACCTGAGGTGTTAGGAGGATATGGATATGGAACCGTTTGTTAGGGTAAATATAAATGACGGAGAACCCGAGCGCCTGACGATTCAATCCTGGGAGGATGCTTTCCCCGGTTTGAGTGCCGGGTTCTCAGGGCGAGGCGGTGGGGCTGGGGAAGGGCATTACAGCAGTCTGAACCTGGCCCTCCATGTGGGGGATAACCCCGCTGTAGTTGCGGCAAACCGTGCCAAATTAGCAGAAGCAGCCGGCTTTTCTTTCGAGGCATGGACTTGTGGGGAGCAGGTTCATGATGTCCGGGTTAGTGTAGTTACAGAGAAAGACCGTGGGAAGGGAAGGGCGGACCGATCCAGTGCTTTTCAGTCTACCGACGGGTTGATCACGAATGTGCCCGGCATTATGCTTACGTCTTTTTATGCGGATTGTGTTCCGCTGTACTTCTTTGACCCGGTTAACAGGGCGGTGGGACTTGCTCATGCGGGCTGGAAAGGCACCGTTAGCCAGATTGCGTGGGAAACGATCCAAGCTATGGCAAGCGAGTACGGCAGTGAGCCCCAGCACATCCGCACAGCGATCGGCCCTTCCATCGGGGCTTGCTGTTATGAGGTAGATGAATATGTGATGTCCAAGGTGAGGGATATCGTGCCCGAGGGGGCAGGATCGGGACTGGATCAGGTGGCTGCTCCTTCAACCATTCCGGACCGGAGCATGCTGAACTTGAAAGAACTGAATCGAATCATTATGATTAAAGCAGGAATTTTGCCGAGTCATATCGAATGTACATCTTATTGTACAAGCTGCCGCAGCAACTTGTTCTTCTCTTACCGCAAGGAAAACGGAACAACAGGAAGAATGGCCAGCTGGATTGGCATGAAGGAGAGGTGATCCTTCTATGGGTCTTCAAGAGCGGATTGAGCTGGTGAACCAGCGAATCAGACAGGCTTGCGAACGAAGCGGAAGGCAGCCTGAGGATATTAACATCGTTGCAGTGACCAAATATGTCTCCCTTGAAGCAACCTTAGCGGTGCTTGAAAGCGGGCTACACCATATCGGCGAGAATCGTCTGCAGGTTGCCTTACCCAAATGGGAGGCGATGGACGGCCAAGGCACCTGGCATTTCATTGGCCATCTGCAGACCAACAAAGTCAAGGACGTAATTGGTAAGTTCCAGTACGTTCATTCGCTTGACCGTCTCTCGCTGGCGAAGGAGCTGGAGAAGAAGGCCGCCGCAGCAGATACGGTTATTTATACCTTTGTCCAGGTTAATATATCTGGAGAGGAGACCAAGCATGGACTTGCGCCTGGTGACGTGGAAGGATTCCTGAAGGAAATACGCGGCTTCCCCCATGTTAAGGTGATTGGTCTGATGACCATGGCTCCTTTCGAGGGAGATCCCGAGGATACGCGTCCCATCTTCAGAGGCCTTAGAGAGCTTCGTGATGAGCTCAATCTTAAGTCGTTAACGGACGAGCCGATAACCCATTTATCCATGGGAATGTCCAATGATTTCGAGGTGGCGGTGGAAGAAGGGGCGACATGGCTTCGCCTTGGAACCCTATTAGTGGGTAAAGGAGAGGAGAGTTGATGGGCGTCATGAATAAATTTATGAATTTCTTTGGCCTTCAGGAGGAAGAAGAAATAGTGGAACGGGAGAAGCTTGTGGACCCTGAAGAATCTGAACATGAAACTCCGAGCATCGAAGCACGTAGAAACCAAAGGGGAAGCAATGTAGTTAGCATTCATTCCCAGAAAAATGTGAAGCTGATCTTGAATGAGCCCCGCTCTTACGATGAAGCCCAGGAGATTGCAGACCATCTGCGTTCCCACCGCGCGGTTGTGGTCAATCTGCAGCGTGTCCGCAATGATCAGGCGCTGCGGATTATTGATTTTCTGAGCGGCACGGTGTATGCGCTAAGTGGGAACATTTCCAAAATTGGCGGGAACATCTTTCTGTGCACCCCGGATACGGTCGAAATTCAGGGCTCCATTACTGAAATTTTGGCCGACGAACAAGACTATAACAGAATGAGGTGACCGGAGTTTGAGCAGTTTCGATACGATTATATTTGCGCTGTACCAAATTTATATGTACATGATTATCATCTACATTCTGATGTCATGGGTACCTAATATTAGAGAAAGTTTTATTGGTGATTTACTCGGTAAGCTGGTGGAGCCTTTCCTGGCGCCGTTTCGGCGGTTCATTCCCCCAATTATGGGGATGATTGATATCTCCCCGATTGTGGCCTTGTTCGTACTGAGGCTTGCCGCTGTGGGTCTAAGCAGTGTGGTTGGATATCTGACAGGAAACAGATAAAATGAAGACGGAAATTTACGCACATTTTAGACCCGAAGAACGGATGTTTGTTGACCGGGCCTGGGAATGGGTGGTTGGCGCAGGGGATTACCATGAAGTCAAGCTGACTGATTTTTTGGACCCCCGTCAAATCTTCATCTTGGATTCGCTGGCGAGACGTCATCCCGATGTGGCCGTACGTCTGGACGGAGGTTACGAAGGAGCTGAGCGGGTACGAGCTCTTGTTGCCCCGGATTATCGTGATCTCTCCACAGAATCGATGAAGCTTAAAGTTCTGGTCATCAGTTCTTTGGATCAAAAGCTGGACAGCCTGGAACATGGAGATTATATGGGAGCACTTCTATCCCTTGGATTAAAAAGGGACAAGATTGGAGATATTCATGTACTTGAAGACGGTTGCAATGTTATAGTAGCTGAAGAGACTGCTGAATATTTAAGTACCCATCTAAGGCAGGTTCACCGGGTGAATGTCTACACGGAAATCAAGGATTTGGATCAGCTCCGGATTGCAGCCCAGAAGCTGGAGCCGCTGGATTTGACGGTGGCTTCCTTGAGGTTGGACGGGATTGTAAGCGATGCATTCAGGCTCAGCCGCAGCAAGGTGCTGATTCCAATCAAAGCCGGCCGCTGCCGGGTTAATTGGCGGACTGAGGAAGATCCTTCCAAATCGCTGCAGGAGGGGGACGTTGTATCCCTGCAAGGTTTTGGCCGGTTCAAAATTCTTGAGTTGGACGGCGTGACAAAAAAAGGTAGATATCGCGTAAAAATCGGTAAATTTGTGTAGTGCAGCAGGATTTCTCTTCATTCTGTCGAATTGGATTACGATAAAATAAGTATAGGCCAGACTTCTGCCTTTTGTTGCTTAAAATTTTTGGGAGGTGCGCAGCATGCCATTAACGCCGCTGGATATACATAATAAGGAGTTCTCTAGGCGTCTTCGCGGCTATGATGAAGATGAGGTGAATGAGTTCCTTGATCAGATTATTAAGGATTATGAGAGCGTCATTCGGGAGAACAAGGATCTTCAGAACCAGCTGCTAACGGTGCAGGAGAAGCTGGACCATTTCGCCAATATTGAAGAGTCGCTGAGCAAGACGATCATCGTTGCCCAGGAGGCGGCGGATGAGGTTCGGACTAACGCGAAGAAGGAAGCTCAGCTTATTATAAAAGAAGCAGAGAAGAACGCAGACCGGATTATTAACGAATCCCTCAGTAAATCCCGCAAGGTAGCACTCGAAGTTGAGGAGCTTAAGAAGCAGGCATCCGTCTACCGTGCCCGTTTCCGTGTTTTGGTTGAAGCCCAGCTTGAGCTGCTCAGCCAAGACGGTTGGGAGTCGCTGGAGGAGGAGGCAGCCAGTCTGCCTGAGCGCGAGGTCCGCGAAGCTTATTAAACGCTTGCCCAGGTTGACATTCCGGGTCAAAACAGGTATAAATATATGCAATGAAACTGTATAATCAAGCTTTTGATGATGGGAACCAGTACGCTGCGCCCTTGATCCCCAGAGAGTCGGCATTTTGCTGAAAGCCGATGTTCAGGACCCAGACGGAATATCCTCCCGGAGAAGTTAAGCTGAAGTTTTCGGAATTTGTAGCTTCCGGAAATGCTAAGCTGTACCGGCAGCCGACCGTTATCCCGGCCCCATATGATTCAGTATGGGACTAAGTTGTCAATCTTCCTTCGCATGCCGAAGTAAGGTTGGAACAAGGGTGGTAACGCGAGATCAAGCCTCGTCCCTTTAGGGATGGGCTTTTTTTGTTGTCTTTAATTCGTATTTTGTTCAGGAAAGGAAGCGTCGGTCATGCAAAAAGTAGATGTGAAAGAAAAAGCCCGCGCACGGGAAAAACGGATTTTGGCGAAATGGAACAGTGAGGACACGTTCCGTAAAACGATTGAGAACCGGGAAGGCAGACCAAACTATGTATTCTATGAAGGTCCTCCAACAGCAAACGGGAAGCCTCATATCGGGCACGTATTAGGTAGAGTAATTAAGGACTTTATCGGCCGTTATCAGACGATGAACGGGTACCGTGTAGTCCGTAAAGCGGGCTGGGACACGCACGGTCTTCCAGTTGAGCTTGGCGTGGAGAAGCAGCTGGGCATCTCCGGCAAGCAGGAGATCGAGAACTATGGGGTTGAGGAATTCGTCAAGAAATGTAAGGCAAGTGTATTTGAATACGAGAAGCAGTGGAGAGAGCTGACCGAAGCAATCGGTTACTGGACAGATCTGGATAATCCATACATCACGCTGAAGAATAGTTATATTGAGAGCGTATGGAATATTTTGTCCACCATTCACAAGAAGGGTCTTCTCTACCGGGGACATCGCGTAAGCCCGTATTGTCCGGACTGCCAGACCACACTCAGCTCTCACGAGGTGGCCCAGGGCTATGAGGACGTAAAGGATCTTAGTGCGACGGCCAAATTCAAGCTGGTGGATCAGGATGAGTACATTCTGGCCTGGACGACAACACCGTGGACACTTCCGGCCAACACCGCACTGGCTGTAAATCCAGAGCTCGATTATGTGCGTGTGAAACAGGATGGGGAAGTTTATATTGTGGCTAAAAGCCTCGCGGAAGGCTTGTTTAAAGGTGGATATGAAGTTCTTTCTACACTAAAAGGTGCTGAGCTGGTCGGCAAGAGCTATAAAGCTCCGTTTGACTATATTCACCCTAAGAATGGTCTCGTTGTTGTGGGAGCCGGTTTCGTTACCGATTCCAGTGGTACGGGGATCGTTCACTTGGCTCCGGCACATGGTGAGGATGACTACCGTACGTGCCGTGAGCATGGTATTGAATTTATCAGCGTCGTAAATCTTCAGGGCAGATATACAGATGTGGTGACTGATCTAGCGGGAAGATTCGTGAAGGACTGTGATTTGGATATCGTGAAGCTGCTGTCGGAGCGAGGTCTCTTGTTCAGCAAAGAGAAGTATGAGCACAGCTATCCGTTCTGCTGGAGATGTAAATCGCCGCTGCTCTATTACGCCATGGACAGCTGGTTCATCAAAACCACTGCGGTGAAGGATCAGTTGATCGCCAACAATAACAGTGTTGACTGGTATCCAGGACACGTCCGCGAGGGCCGTTTCGGTAAGTTCCTGGAGGATCTCGTAGACTGGAACATCAGCCGGAACCGGTATTGGGGTACACCGCTTAATGTTTGGGTCTGCGATAAGACTGGCAAGGAGTTCGCGCCTGCAAGCATTGCTGAGCTGCGTGAGCATGCCATCGGCGAGGTGCCAGAAGACATTGAGCTTCATAAGCCGTATGTGGATGAGATTAAACTGAAGTCCCCATTCCATGAAGATGGAGTGATGACACGGACACCTGAGGTTATTGACGTCTGGTTCGACAGCGGCTCGATGCCATTCGCCCAGCAGCATTATCCTTTTGAGAATGAACAGGAATTTTCGGAGCAGTATCCAGCAGACATGATCTGTGAGGGAATTGACCAGACCCGCGGCTGGTTCTACAGCCTGCTTGCAGTGTCCACCTTGTTTACGGGCAAAGCACCTTATAAGGCGGTGATTGCAACGGGACACATCTTGGATGAGAACGGGCAGAAGATGTCCAAGTCGAAAGGCAATGTCATCGATCCTTGGGACATCATCGAAGAGTATGGCACCGATGCGTTCCGCTGGGCGCTTCTGTCGGACAGCGCGCCTTGGAATAGTAAACGGTTCTCCAAGGGGATTGTGGCCGAGGCCAAATCCAAGGTCGTGGATACTCTGGTTAACACCCATGCGTTCCTTACCCTGTATGCGAACATCGATGGTTATCGTCCGGAGGAGCATCCGCATCGCGCTTCTGAGAACAAGCTGGACAAATGGATTCTGTCCCGTCTGAACAGCCTGATCCTGATTGTGGATAAGGGCTTGTCGGTCAATGACTTCCTGAATCCGGCCAAAGCGATCGAGCAGTTCGTGGATGAGCTGAGCAACTGGTATATCCGCCGCTCGCGTGACCGGTTCTGGGGAAGCGGACTTAGTGAAGATAAGCTGAGCGCTTATCAGACCTTGACCCATGTTCTGGTCACTATGGCCAAGTTAACCGCGCCGTATACACCGCTCCTCTCCGAAGATATTTACACCAATCTTAGCGGAGAGCTGGAGAGTGTTCATCTGGCCGACTATCCGAAGGCGGATGAGTCCCTGATCGATAAGCAGCTGGAGCAGGATATGGAGAGTGCCCGTCAAATTGTGGAGCTTGCCCGTAACGTGCGTAATGAGACAGGCATCAAGACGCGTCAGCCTCTCTCCGAACTGATCATTTCGATTGATCATGCGTTTGAAGTTGCGGATTATGAGGAGATCATCAAAGAAGAGATCAACGTGAAGCGTATCGAGCTTGAGCAAAGCGACAGCGGGTTCGTTGATTTCACCTTGAAGATGAATTTAAAACTCGCCGGTAAGAAGTACGGAAAGAATATCGGATTCCTTCAAGGCTATCTTAAAGGCTTGGCTGCCGAGGATACCCGCCGGATCGTCGAAAGCGGCGTGCTGAACATCACCTCTCCAGAAGGTGAGGAGCTTGAAATTACCGCTGACGAGCTTCTGATCGAGAAGCAGGCGAAGCCTGGATTTGCATCCGCATCAGGCTATGGCATCACCGTTGCCCTGAATACAGAGATTACGCCGGAGCTGGAGCAGGAGGGCTGGGTGCGCGAGGTCGTACGCGCGGTTCAAGATACCCGCAAAAAGCTGGACCTGCCGATTGAAAAGCGGGTACAGCTTACGCTTGAAGTAGACGATGAGCTGAAGTCCGCAATCACCGCATTTGAACATGTGCTGAGAGAGAATGTCCTGGTTACCGAGGTAACTTTTGGCGCACATGAACAGTCCGAGAAGATTGATCTGGGCACGAAGCAGATTGGCGTTTATATTGCATAGTAAAAAATATAGGATGGGACCCTGTTTCCGGGGCCATACTAAATAGCAAAAATAACAAACGAGCTTTAGCCTTTCTCCTGTTGGGAGAAGGGCGGGCTCGTTTGTATTTTGAATGAATGCTGATTTATATAAAACGAACTTATAAAGGTTACCTTATGGGGCGCTGCGATGCCGAGTGTTCTTTAAGGCCGCTGTTGTCTCCGAAATGCTTGAACTAGATATCCAAGTAGGGGCATTTCGGAGACAGAGGCGGACGCTCCGCTTCTTCAGAATCACTCGGCCTCTCCGCTGAGAGAGGTTAATTTTTAAAGTTTGTTTTATATAGTTAGCGATTGAGCTGCATCATGAAAGGGCGGAACAGGTCAATGATACACCGTAAGAGGGTGAAAGAAGACAGGACAGTAAAAGCTCTAAATGCACGCACACAGGTCCCACCTGAAGCTTCTGTGCTGAATGGAACGATGGATGAGAAGATAAATGCGATGTATAAGCTCACCTTGTTCTGGTCCCATGAGTTGGAGAAGTCGAGAATTATGGAATACACCCAGCTTATGGTCAGGCCCTGGAGACTGATTTGGTTAAATATACTGTCTGGCACCTCACGGGGCATCGGAATTGCCGTTGGATTTACTTTTTTTGCGGCAACCATCATTTACTTCCTTCAGGTGCTTGGCGCATTAAACCTGCCGATTGTTGGGGATTACATTGCGGACATCGTCAGAATTGTCCAGCGGCAGCTTGAGCTTAATACTCGTTAGAGCCCGTGCCCAGCGAATCCTCGGACTCCAAATGACGGGTGCTGCTCATATGTTTGCGGTATACCCCGTTGCGGTAAAAGAACACTTGGGTGCCGGTAATATCTGTGGCAACAAAGCTTTCATAAGGCTCTGCGAACCCATCCAGCTCATTTGACGCTTCGATTTCCATGTCGTTATAATCATCAATTTCATTATCTTCTGCCATGGCCGGACTGTTGGAGGTTCCAAAGCTCTCGACGATTTGCCAGGCGTCTTCCCCATCAAACCCGTTCTGGTCATCATGTTCGTCCATACTGGTCCGGCCAAACGGCGGGTACAGAAATTCTTCTTCGATCGGACGTTTGCTGGAAACCTCCCGCTGTGGGGTATGCTCGATGCAGTAAGCTGTCTCAGGCACCGCGTTTAAACGCTCGTAGGATATAGGCTGTCCGCAGGTAATACAGGTGCCATAGCTGCCGTCCTGTATTCTCTCGAGCGCTGCATCAACACGGTCAAGCAGAAGCTCGCTGTGTTCGGCTAGAGCCAAATCCTTGCCGCGCTCGAATACTTCTGTTCCCAAATCACCCGGATGATTGTCGTAAAAAGATAATTCGTCTATGTTCTCCCGGGTGGTGGCGGCCATGCCATAGTGCTCATTATAGGCGAGACGGGTCTCAATGTCCTCCCGCTGTTCCCGTAATCGGTGCTCCAGTTGCTGAAGCTGTTCACTGCTTAGATGAGACATAGGGATTCTCCTTTCCGCATACACATGTTGAGAATTTTCGCTTTCCTGTAGGTTGTGCAGAAGCCTGGGGTTTTAGCGAAGGAAAATCCTATCGTTCATGGACGGCTTCTTTCCCGCTGTGCTACAATATACAAGGCTGAATAGTGGTTAAATCTGCTGGATGAAATGGCGGATGATATCAAAAACGGGGTGACGAATGGCAGTGATTTATTACTTGATTGCGCTAATTGTATTTCTGATTGACCAGGGAACCAAATATATCATAGCAACCAAATTGCAGCTAAATGAGCTAGTTCCTGTAATCGGGAACTTTTTTGTGATTACCTCACACCGGAACCGCGGAGCGGCATTTGGGATTCTTGAGAACCAGCGCTGGTTCTTCATTGTAATTACAGTCATCGTTGTGCTTGCTATCGTGTGGTATATGCAGAAAATTAAAGGTGGTAAGAACAGACTGCTCCCAACGGCGTTGGCACTGGTGCTTGGCGGTGCGATTGGGAATTTCCTTGATCGTGCTCTGAATGGGGAAGTAGTGGATTTTCTGATGTTTAATTTCGGAAGCTACACATTCCCGATCTTCAATATTGCCGATTCCTGTATCGTTGTCGGTGTGGCATTGATTGTGCTTGACTCGTTCCTGGATATGGGAAGACAGAAGAAAAAAGAGGCAGAGGCAGGGAGCGAACAGACTTCATGAATGAAACTTTAGAGTGGACGGTTGAAGCCGAATCGGCCAAAGAACGAATAGATAAGTATGTTAAAGAATGTTTGACTGAGGATTATTCGAGAAGCCAGATTCAGCTTTGGATTGAGGAAGGCCATGTGGTGGTTAACGGCGCGCCGGTGAAATCCAACTATAAGCTGGCACAGGGCGATCTGGTCAGCGTTACGATTCCTGAACCCAGCACCGTGGAGCTTGTGCCCGAGGACATTCCGCTGGATGTATACTTTGAGGATTCCGATGTCATTGTGGTGAACAAGCCCCGCGGCATGGTCGTACATCCTGCACCTGGCCATTCTTCGGGAACCTTGGTGAATGCGCTCATGTATCACTGCAAGGACCTTTCCGGGATTAACGGAGAGCTTAGACCAGGCATTGTGCACCGTATCGACAAGGATACGTCAGGCCTGCTCATGGCTGCCAAGAACGATAAGGCCCATGCCTCGCTTGCGGCGCAGCTGAAGGACCACTCGGTTACGCGTAAGTACTTCGCTCTCGTTCACGGGAATGTGGTCCATGACCAGGGAACAGTGGATGCGCCGATTGGCCGTGACCCGCATGATCGCAAGATGTTTACGGTCACCGAGCGGAACAGCAAGACGGCCGTGACCCATTTTCAAGTTGTGGAAAGATTCGGGGATTACACCTTGCTCGAGCTGAAGCTTGAGACGGGGCGGACCCATCAGATCCGGGTACATATGAAATTTATTGAGCACCCGCTTGTGGGCGACCCGATGTATGGAAGAAGCAAAGGCATTAAAATGAATGGACAAGCCCTTCATGCGGCGGTACTAGGATTTGTTCATCCCTCCTCTGACGAGTATAAGGAGTTCAATGCCCCGATTCCTGGTGATATGGAAGAGCTGTTGATTTCGCTGCGGAACAGATAAGGAATCGCTATGTACGTTTAAATTCAGGTTTACATTGGCACAAATACAAGGCATCACAGGACACGTATTTCAAGCTTCCGGCATTAACCGGAGCAGGGTGTTCTGGATGCTTTTTTTGTTGTGTTTAAAATTGGCTAAGGCGATCACACATAGGTTTACACATTTTGGAGGGAGAGGTTAAAGCGTTTTTAGATAAAAACTATATTTTGCGAGATAGGCAGATAGGAACTGCCTTATTGGAGAATCCTTTAGGTAAGGAATGACGGAACCATTGCATAGAGAGGTTTAGGGCTTAGCGCAGCTCTGCTCGGAAATACATGGGGCTGGCGTGTCCAAGACCGGGCGGTTAAATAGTACAAACGTTCTGACGGAAAATCCATTGTGTTCATCCGGGATTTACAGCATATTTAGACATAGATTCAGTTAAGGAGATGGACTTAAACATGAGTATTGAACAATATCAATCAACGTATATTCAAACCAATTTTGCAGACCGGATTGGCGGAGCGAACTACGGCAAAGATACCGCCATTTATAAATTTGAGAAGATTAAGCGTGCAAAGGCTGCAGCCAAAAAAGACTTTCCTGATGTTGAGCTTATTGACATGGGGGTCGGTGAACCGGATGAGATGGCGGATGCGGGCATCGTGGCCAAGCTTGCGGAAGAGGCGGCTAAACCGGAGAACCGCGGGTATGCGGACAACGGCATCGCCGAGTTCAAGGAGGCTGCTGCCAAATACCTGAAAGAAGTATTCAGCGTGGACGGTATTGATCCTGTGACTGAAATTGTGCACTCGATTGGTTCCAAGCCTGCACTAGCCATGCTGCCTTCCTGCTTCATCAACCCGGGTGATGTCACTATAATGACCGTTCCCGGCTATCCTATACTTGGCACCCATACCAAGTATCTGGGTGGGGAAGTATACAACGTTCAGCTTACAGAGGAGAATAATTTTCTCCCGGACCTTTCCTCCATTCCGGAAGAAATCAGCCGCCGGGCCAAGCTGCTGTATCTGAATTACCCGAACAACCCTACAGGCGCAAGTGCCACTCCCGAGTTCTTTGCAGAGGTTGTGGCTTGGGCTAAAAAATACAATGTGGTAGTTGTACATGACGCACCTTACGCTGCCCTGACATACGATGGTCTTAAGCCTCTCAGTTTCCTGTCGGTGCCGGGGGCCAAGGACGTTGGTATCGAACTTCACTCCCTCTCGAAGTCCTATAACATGACTGGGTGGAGAATCGGATTTGTAGCTGGTAATCCACTTGTGGTTAAGGCATTCAGTGATGTGAAGGACAACAATGATTCCGGTCAATTCATCGCGATTCAAAAGGCTGCTGCTTACGGTCTTGCGAATCCGGGGATCACGGAGAAAATTGCGGAGAAATACTCCCGCCGTCATGATATGCTGGTGTCGGCCCTGAATGAGCTTGGCTTCAAGGCCAAGAAACCTAAGGGTTCATTCTTCCTGTATGTAGCCGCTCCTAAAGGCGTAGAGGGGGGACCTCGCTTTGAAAGCGGAGAAGCCTTCTCCCAATACCTTATTCGTGAGAAGCTGATTTCCACGGTGCCTTGGGATGATGCGGGGGCGTTTGTTCGCTTCTCCGTGACCTTCATTGCTGCAGGCGAGGAAGAGGAGAAGCGGGTCATTTCTGAAATTAAACGTCGTTTAGGCGATGTGAAGTTTGAATTTTAAGTGAATAAGAAACTGGAAGCCACCGTTTAGTGACGGTGGCTTTTTGTCATTCCAATATGCTTAAAAGATGAGTTTAAGGCTGTACCAAATTAGAAATCATGATTTTTATATGTGGATATTTATGCAATAATAACGTATAATTATAAATAGGGATGAGAAAAGTTTACCCTCCTCTTGCAGGGAGGAGACTGATTATCGACAATAATCGACATGATTTGTATTCCCCCGCCTTGACAGGCTCCCGGTGTTCTGTCATAATTCATGTAAATCAATAGCACCTTTAAATCAGTCCCGTGAGGCTGGCAAGGTAACGTGAATGAGGTTTTATTCGGAATGGATAAACACCGCGCTGCGGCGCAGGTGCCCCTTCCTTATAACCTGTGACAGTCATGCTCTGTGTGCAGACATGACTCGGAACTCCTTGCCTGGAACTGGGCAAGGAGTTTTTTTGTTGCTCTTCACGGAACCTGATGAATCTGATCATTAGGAGGCTAATCTGTGAGTATGGAATTACAACATGTCATTATGGACGAAATCGCAATCCGGCGGGCGCTGACAAGAATTGCTCATGAAATTCTGGAGAAGAACAAAGGTATCGAAGGCTGTGTCTTGGTAGGTATCCGCACACGCGGTGTGTATCTGGCGAAGCGGATAGCCGAGAGACTGGAAGAGATTGAAGGCACGCCGGTTCCTTGGGGAGAGATCGATGTCACCCAGTATCGGGATGACAGATCTGCCCCTAGCGGGAAGAACGAATCCTTGGGGCAGCAGCTGAACGGTCAGACCATTCAAGGCAAGAAGGTTATCCTGTGCGACGATGTGCTCTATACAGGCAGAACGATCCGGGCGGCGATGGATGCGCTGATGGACTGTGGACGGCCTGAATCCATTCAGCTCGCTGTTCTGGCGGACCGGGGACACCGGGAGCTGCCGATCCGGGCTGATTATATCGGGAAGAACGTGCCCACCTCCAGAGCGGAGGAAATCGAAGTGCACCTGAAAGAGTTCGACGGAGTGGATCAAGTGAGAATTTTACAGCAGCGGGAGGACATCTAATCATGACCATTTCCATGTCGGCGGTGAAGGAGCGCAGCCTGCTTGGCCTTAAGGACTTAAGCCGGGATGAAATATCTTCAATCCTGGACCGGGCAGCTTACTGGGCTAACCAGCAGGAGAAGATGATACCGGTACTGGAGAACCGGTTTGTCGCGAACATGTTTTTTGAGAACAGCACACGCACCCGTTTTTCTTTTGAAATGGCCGAGAAGCGTCTTGGTGCACAGGTGCTCAATTTCGCTGCAGCGGCCTCAAGCGTGGAGAAGGGAGAATCGATCTACGACACTGTACGAACCCTTGAATCCATGGGGATCGACGCCGGAGTGATCCGGCTGAAGCCCATCGGTCTGCTGGCTGAGCTGGCTGAGCGGGTCAAGGTTCCGCTGGTCAATGCCGGAGACGGCAACAATGAGCATCCGACCCAGGCACTGCTTGATTTATACACGATGAAACAGCATTTTGGTGAACTGAAGGGGCTGAGAGTGTCCATCATCGGCGACATTATTCAAAGCCGGGTGGCAAGATCGAACCTGTGGGCTCTTCAAAAATTCGGCGCCAATGTGAAGTTCTGTGCTCCAGCCAATATGCAGGCACCTGAGCTTGCTGAGCATGCACCTTATGTATCTATGGAAGAAGCGCTAAAAGCTGATGTGGTGATGATGCTCCGCGTCCAACTGGAACGTCATGCCGAAGGTATGCTGAAGTCTCCAGAACAGTATCGTTTGCAGTACGGGCTCACGGAAGAGAGAGCCGCTAAGCTTGAGCCAGGAGCAATTATCATGCATCCGGCTCCTGTGAACCGGAACGTTGAGATTGATGACAGCCTGGTGGAGAGTGAGAAATCCCGTATTTTCACCCAAATGGCAAACGGGGTTCCGATCCGCATGGCGGTTATGGAACGTGCAATGAAATTGTAACGGCAAACGCCTAAAACGATATGATACAAAGAGGGAAAATAAGCGGAGGTCATCATGGAACTAATAATTAAAAATGCAAATATCGTAGGTACGGACGGCAAGCTTGGACTGAAGAAGATCGTGGTTGCCGGGGGAGTCATTCAGCAGATTGTGGAGGCATCTGAACAGGTAGCCCTGGACAATGCGCAAGTGATAGATGCTCAAGGCAAGCTGGTATCCGCAGGGTTCATTGATATGCATGTTCACCTTAGAGAGCCGGGCTTTGAATATAAAGAAACGATCGAGACTGGGGCACGCTCAGCGGCTAAAGGCGGATTCACCACCATTGCCTGCATGCCCAATACAAGACCGGTAACTGATAATCCGGAGACGGTAAAGCTGGTGCTGGACAGAGCCAAGGAAGCGGATTTGGTTCATGTCCTTCCCTATGCGGCCATTACAAAGAGTGAACTGGGCCGCGAGCTTACCGACTTCCCGGCGCTTAAAGAGTCTGGGGCTATCGGATTCACCGATGACGGAGTCGGTGTGCAAAGTGCTCAAATGATGAAGAACGCTATGAAATGGGCTGCTGAGCTGGGTATGCCGGTCATCGCCCATTGTGAAGACAATACCTTGGTGGAAGGAGCTCCGGTTGCTGAAGGTGAATTTGCCAGAAAGCATGGGCTCAAAGGAATTCCAAACGAATCCGAGGCGATTCATGTGGGGCGTGACATTCTGCTG
Source organism: Paenibacillus sp. J22TS3 (assembly GCF_018403205.1). Taxonomy (NCBI): domain Bacteria; kingdom Bacillati; phylum Bacillota; class Bacilli; order Caryophanales; family Paenibacillaceae; genus Paenibacillus; species Paenibacillus sp. J22TS3. The sequence goes on along the minus strand of NZ_BOSF01000001.1, from coordinate 749,787 downwards.
GCTGAAGCGACTGGCGTGCATTACCATGTCTGCCACGTGAGCACGGAGCAGTCGATCCGCTTGATCCGTCAGGCCAAGGAAATCGGAATCAAGGTGACCGCTGAGGTCTGCCCTCATCACCTGATCCTCTCAGAAGAGGACATTCCGGGACTGGATGCCAATTGGAAAATGAACCCGCCGCTGCGCTCCCGCCGCGACGTGGAGGCCTGCATTCGGGCGGTGGAGGACGGTACGATCGACATTATCGTCACCGACCACGCCCCTCACAGTGAGGAAGAGAAAGAACGTGGCATGCAGCTTGCCCCGTTCGGAATCGTGGGTTTCGAGACCGCGTTCCCACTGCTCTACACCAAGTTCGTGGCCACTGGCAAATGGCCGCTGGCCCAGCTCATCCAGCGGATGACCGCTGACCCGGCCCGGGTGTTCGGCCTGGCGGCCGGCAAGCTTGAGCCCGGCGCTCCAGCTGATCTGACGATCGTGGACCTTGAGACTGAGAGAGCCGTAGACCCGACGACCTTCGCGTCGAAGGGCCGCAACACCCCTTTTACCGATTGGAAGCTTAAGGGCTGGCCTGTCGCTACCATCGTAAGCGGCAAAGTAGTCTGGTCCGAGTAAGCAAGTATAGATGGAAGTAATGCTCGAAAGAGCAGCGATTCCCGCAGGGAGAGCGCACGGAGCACGAAGCAACGCAAAAACGCCCACCGTAGCCCCAAGGGCCCTGCTCGAAAGAGCAGCGAATCCCACAGGGAGAGCGCACGGAGCACGAAGCAACGCAAAAACGCACGCTCGTAGCCCCAAGGGCCCTGCTCGAAAGAGCAGCGAATCCCACAGGGAGAGCGCACGGAGCACGAAGCAACGCAAAAACGCACGCCCGTAGCCTCAAGGGCCCTGCTCGAAAGAGCAGCGAATCCCGCAGGGAGAGCGCACGGAGCACGAAGCAACGCAAAACCGCACCACCGTAGCCCCAAGGGCCCTGCTCGAAAGAGCAGCGAATCCCGCAGGGAGAGCGCACGGAGCACGAAGCAACACCAAATCGTGCCAAGGGCAGCACCACGAACCCATGCTTTTCCAAATCAAAGGAGCACTGAAATAAAGCGGGTCCCGCAGGGACGGCAAGCGCTCCTACCACCATCAGCAGCAAGGAAGCACACTCTAAATCCTTCGCCAAACTTTCGGGTGTCCAGAGGGCAAAGCCCTTGGGGCCCTCCCTTCCAGGGAGGGTTTGGGAGGGTAATCTAATATGGGAGATGATATCGCAATGCAGGCTAGATTATTGCTCGAAGACGGCACTTTATTCACTGGCAAATCTTTTGGAGCCGAGGTTGAAAAGACCGGTGAAGTAGTATTCAATACAGGAATCACCGGATATCAGGAAGTTCTGTCGGACCCGTCCTACTGTGGACAAATCGTAACGATGACCTATCCGCTAATCGGCAACTACGGGATCACGCGGGATGACTTTGAATCTGTCGCCCCATCGATCCACGGTTTTGTCGTGCGCCGCTATGAACCGGTGCCGAGCAACTGGCGTGCCCAGACCAGCATTGGTGACCTGCTTAAGGAATATGGCATTCCTGGAATAAGCGATATTGATACCCGCATGCTGACCCGGATCATCCGCCATCACGGAACGATGAAGGGGATACTTACGACTTCCTCCAAATCGCTTGAAGAGCTTCAAGAGATGATTAAAGCAACGAGCATTAACGAACTTAGAAATCAAGTGGCGCGTACGTCCACTAACCATATATACAGCAGCCCAGGAGCCAAAGAGCGCATTGTCCTGGTGGATTTTGGCGCCAAGAGCGGAATCCTTCGCGAGCTGACCAAGCGGGGCTGCGATGTGATCGTAGTGCCGCATGACACGACAGCAGAGGAGATCCGTCAGCTTCATCCTGACGGCATCCAGCTCTCCAACGGCCCTGGGGACCCGAAAGATGTGCCATATGCCGTGAAAATGGTATCCGAGCTGCTCGGCGAATATCCGATCTTCGGCATCTGTCTGGGACACCAGCTGTTCGCGCTGGCCTGCGGAGCGGATACGGAAAGCCTAAAATTCGGCCACCGTGGCGGGAATCATCCGGTCAAGGAACTGGAATCCGGACGCTGCTATATCACTTCGCAGAACCATGGTTACACCGTAACCGAGTCTTCCATTGCTGGAACAGAGCTGGAAGTCACTCATATCAACAATAACGATAAGACCATCGAAGGTCTTAAGCATACGAAATACCCTGCCTTCTCGGTGCAGTACCACCCGGAAGCCGCGCCAGGCCCTTACGACAACAGCTATCTGTTTGACCGGTTCCTGGAAATGATCCGCAACCACAAACAAGAGAATCCACAAAAACCACGCCAGGCCCTGATCATGGCAGCAGCGAAAGGAGCTCGTTAAGATGCCTAAAAATAATGAACTGAAGAAAATCCTGGTTATCGGCTCCGGCCCGATTGTCATCGGCCAGGCCGCGGAATTCGACTATGCTGGTACGCAGGCCTGCCAGGCTCTAAAGGAAGAGGGGGTAGAGGTTGTCCTGATCAACAGTAACCCTGCAACCATTATGACGGATACGAATATGGCGGATAAGGTGTACATCGAGCCGATCACCTTGGACTTCGTTACCCAAATTATCCGCCAGGAGCGTCCGGATGGACTGCTGCCAACCTTGGGCGGACAGACAGGTCTGAACATGGCTGTGGAGCTTGCCAAGGCAGGTGTGCTTGAACGCGAGAATGTGAAGCTGCTTGGAACACAGCTCACCTCGATCGAGAAAGCGGAGGACCGTGATTTGTTCCGTGAGCTGATGCGCGAACTGGAGCAGCCGGTACCGGCCAGTACGATTATTACGACGGTGGAAGAATCGGTGCGTTTTGCCGAGGAGATCGGATATCCGGTTATCGTGCGCCCTGCGTATACCCTGGGAGGAACAGGCGGCGGCATCTGTGCGGATGAAGAGGAACTGAGGGAGACCGTGGCGGCAGGTATCCGTTACAGCCCGATCGGACAATGCCTTATCGAGAAGAGCATTGCCGGCATGAAGGAAGTCGAATACGAAGTTATGCGTGACGCCAACGATAACTGTATCGTAGTCTGCAACATGGAGAACTTTGATCCGGTTGGCGTTCATACGGGAGACAGTATCGTAGTGGCTCCGAGCCAGACGCTGTCGGACCGCGAGTACCAGATGCTTCGGTCCGCATCACTGAAGATTATCCGCGCCTTGAATATTGAAGGTGGATGTAACGTACAATTCGCTCTTGACCCTCAGAGCTATCAGTACTATGTCATCGAGGTAAATCCACGCGTAAGCCGCTCCTCTGCGCTGGCCTCCAAAGCAACCGGTTATCCGATTGCCAAGATGGCTGCCAAGATTGCACTTGGATACACTTTGGATGAAATCGTCAACCCGGTAACCGGGCAGACCTATGCCTGCTTTGAGCCGACACTGGATTATATCGTGAGCAAAATCCCGCGTTGGCCGTTCGATAAATTTGTTAGTGCAAACCGCAAATTGGGAACCCAAATGAAAGCCACCGGTGAGGTTATGGCGATCGGGCGTACTTTTGAAGAATCGATTCATAAGGCTGTCCGCTCCCTGGAGATTGGGACTCACCGCCTGTTCTTGAAAGGGGCGGACCAGCTCACCCAAGAGGACCTTGACAGACGGCTGGTTCAACCTGACGATGAGCGACTCTTCCTGGTTGCAGAGGCATTTCGCCGCGGGTATGAACTGCAGCAGATTCAGGACCTGACCAACATCGACTGGTGGTTCCTTGACAAGATTGAGCGGATTGTGGAGTTCGAGAAGAAGATTGCCTCGGAATCTGAGCTTACCCAAGGGACGCTGTACGAAGCCAAACGGATGGGCTTCACTGACCGGGCCATTGCTGAGCTTCGCAATCAGGCGTCATTCAGTGAACATACAACCGAAGCAGATGTAAGAAGCCTGCGTCTTGCCCAAGGTCTTCGCCCGGTTTATAAAATGGTGGATACCTGCGCCGCAGAGTTCGAAGCAACTACACCATATTACTACTCCACATATGAGCAGGAGAACGAAGTGACCCCTTCTTCCAAGGAGAAGATCATCGTGCTTGGTTCCGGTCCGATCCGGATCGGCCAAGGGATTGAGTTCGACTACTCAACAGTACATGCGGTATGGGCGATTCAAAAAGCGGGTTATGAAGCGGTTATCATCAATAACAACCCGGAGACAGTTTCAACGGACTTTAACACATCGGACCGGTTGTACTTTGAACCTTTGTTCTTCGAGGATGTTATGAACGTGATCGAAGAAGAGAAGCCGGTCGGGGTCATCGTACAGTTCGGAGGGCAGACCGCAATTAACCTGGCGGCCCCACTTAAGGCAGCAGGGGTTAACATTCTGGGAACCAGCCTCGAGAGCATCGATGAGGCGGAAGACCGCAAGAAATTCGAAGCGCTCCTGTCCAGATTGGAAATCGCCCAGCCGAAAGGCAGCACGGTGACCTCCGTAGAAGAAGCGGTTGGAACAGCCCAGTCCCTTGGATATCCGGTACTGGTTCGTCCTTCCTATGTACTTGGAGGCCGTGCCATGGAGATTGTATATTCGGATGACGAGCTGCTTAGATACATGGAACAGGCGGTACAGATCAATCCGCAGCATCCGGTTCTGATTGACCGTTACATGCTCGGTAAGGAAGTGGAAGTGGATGCGATTTGCGACGGGGAGACGGTATTGATTCCAGGCATTATGGAACATGTTGAGCGTGCCGGGGTTCACTCCGGAGACTCCATCGCCGTGTATCCTCCGCAGTATCTGTCCGATACTTTGAAAAATAAGATTGTGGATGTCACGATCAAAATCGCCAAAGAGCTGAAGACTGTCGGGCTTGTGAACATCCAGTTCGTTATTTACAAGGACGAAGTATATGTGATCGAAGTGAACCCTCGCTCTTCCCGGACTGTTCCGTTCCTAAGTAAGGTTACCAATATTCCGATGGCGAATGTGGCCACCCAGTGCATTCTTGGAACGAAGTTGAAGGATCTTGGTTATGTGGACGGCTTATGGCCGGAGAGCGACTATGTATCGGTGAAAGTGCCGGTATTCTCCTTCGCCAAGCTGCGCCGGGTTGAACCGACCCTCGGACCGGAAATGAAGTCCACCGGAGAAGTTATGGGACGGGATCAGCATTACGCCAAAGCGCTTTATAAAGGACTGATCGGAGCAGGGATGAAAATTCCGACAACCGGTTCCATGATTGCCACCGTGTCAGACAAAGATAAGGAAGAGGCAATTGAACTGTTCCGCGGTTTCAACAATCTGGGTTACAACATCATCGCAACAGGCGGTACGGCCCAAGCTTTGGAGGAAGCCGGCATTCATGTGACTACGGTCAACAAGCTGAGTGAAGGAACACCTAATATTCTTGATTTGATCCGCGGAGGTCAAGCCCACTTTGTTGTGAACACACTGACCAAAGGCAAGGAGCCGGAGCGTGATGGCTTCAGAATCCGCCGTGAAGCGGTGGAGAACGGAATTGTATGTATGACTTCGCTTGATACGGTCCGGGCTCTTCTGACGATGCTTGAATCAATCAACTTCACTTCGCAGGCGATGCCTTCCGTGGCATCGGCCAAATAACTCCCCGACCGCATCAGGAACAATGACTGATCTTAAGGAGGAGTAACAAGTGAAGGTTCAACATACTGCTGAAAAATTAATGGTGGCTCTGGATTATCCCTCTGCGGAGGATGCCAGGCTCCTGATTAACCGGCTACAGGGGATACCCTGTTATATGAAAGTAGGGATGCAGCTGTATTATACAGCTGGCCCTGATTTCGTCCGGGAGCTTAAAGCTAAGGGCTACAAGGTGTTTTTGGACTTGAAAATGCATGATATCCCCAATACGGTAAAAGGCGGCGCCAATAGTATTACCCGCCTGGGCGTGGATATGTTCAATGTTCACGCAGCCGGGGGCGTCTCTATGATGGCGGCTGCAAGGGAGGGAGCAGACGAGGCTCTGGCCAAGGATGCTTCCTTAACCTCCCCGCTAATTATTGCGGTTACCCAGCTGACCAGTACGGATCAGAGCACGCTTAATGAGGAGATCGGCATTCCAGGGACCATTGAGGAGGCCGTAGTTCGTTATGCCAAGCGAACGCTTCAAGCCGGACTTGATGGCGTGGTAGCCTCCCCGTTAGAAGTGGAGGCGATTAAGATGGCGTGTGGTCCGGATTTCCGGACCGTCACACCTGGAATCCGCCCGACTGGAAGTGCTGTAGGCGACCAGTCCCGCATCATGACGCCAGCCGAGGCCATCCGCTGTGGCACGGACTTCATTGTGGTAGGACGTCCGATCACCGCAAGTCCGGATCCAAGACGCGCAGCCGAGCAAATTTTAGAGGAGATGACAACTTCGTGCTGAATAAACAAGAGATAGAATCCAAGATTGCAGAAAGCCTGCTTGATATAGGGGCCGTTGCCTTGCGTCCACATCAGCCTTTTACCTGGACATCCGGTATTAAATCCCCAATTTATTGTGATAACCGGCTGACTATGTCTTATCCCGAAGTACGGGATTTGATTGCGGAGTCGTTCGCAACCCTGATCAGGGAGCAGTACCCGGATACGGATGTGATCGCCGGTACGGCAACCGCAGGCATTCCGCATGCCGCCTTCGTCTCGCAAAAACTGGGTCTGCCTATGGCCTACGTCCGCGACAAGGCCAAGGGCCATGGGAAAGAGAACCAGATTGAAGGTCTGATTGCTGAGGGACAGAAGGTCATCGTTATTGAAGATTTGATCTCCACCGGCGGAAGCTCCATCAAAGCCGCCCAGGCTGTTAAGGAAGCTGGAGCAGAGCCGCTGGCGGTGCTTGCGATCTTCAGCTACCAGCTGGACAAGGCGGTTCAAGGTTTTGATGAAGCCGGCATTCACGTGGAGTCCTTATCCAACTATTCAGCGCTCATTCGGGTGGCGGCTGCTAAGGGTACGATCCAGGAGCAGGATTTACAGCTGCTTCAGTCCTGGAGAGAGAACCCGGCCGCATTTGGCCAATAAATGACCTCGAAGGTTACAGTTTTTTTATAATCTATTAAATTGAATTATAGTAATCTATAACAGGCAGCCGATTCCGGTTGTCTTTTTCTATTTTCTGACCGGGTGCAAAAAAATAGGACGTTAAGGATAAACATATTGTAACTTTTTTACAAGGCAGATCGTTTATAATTCAGTTGGACTTGGAAGGATTTACATACATTAGGGTGGAGGAGAGCGTAATTCATGATGCGTTGGCTGCGCAAGCAACCTGCAGGCCAGAAACCGGAAGTTGAAAGTGAGCCCTCTTTCAATCCGAATCCCGATCCGGCCGCAAATAATAGAGATGTGAATGAGAGTATGAGAGATTTGGAAATTCCGGATTCCCACCAATCCCTTCAGGCAGAGCATGATGGGCCTGGGGCAGAAGCGAGATTGGACAGCGAAGCTTCCAAGGAGCACGAAATAATGGATGAAGGCATTGCCGAAGCAGGCTCTGAGAGCGTCCCGCTAACAGAACCTTCTGTAGAGGCCACCATGAATGCCTCATCAGCAGACTCCTTCGAAGAAGCTCCACCAGAAGGTCTTTCAGATGATGTCCCTGCATCAGCGGGTACTTTGGAAGAAGCCATAACGGAATCCCAGGCGGCAAGCCCTTTAGAGGGAGAACTGGTTGAGGTTCAAACATCAAATTCTTCAGAGGATGGTTTTGCAGATCCCGCTGCCCAAGTAGAGGAGATGGATGAACCGGGCAGTCAGGAGAAGATCGGTCTTATTTCGCCGAGTGAACCTATTCTTGAAGTTCGGGAAGTTCATCGTTCGTTCCCAGTTGGAGGCCAGTCTCTTCATGTACTGAAAGGAATCAACATGGAAGTGATGCCGGGCCAGCTGGTTATGTTGAAAGGAAGATCCGGGTCAGGCAAGACGACCTTGCTTAATATGCTGGGAGGTCTTGACCAGCCTTCTCAAGGTGAAATCTACTTCCGGGGTCAGAAGCTTCACACGCTTAGTGACAAGAAGCGGACTGTGCTTAGAAGGGATCAGATCGGGTTTATTTTTCAGGCATATGCCCTTCTCCCGCTTCTATCCGCATATGAGAATGTGGAATTGTCCCTGCGCATGGCTTCGGTTCCCTCCCGGGAATGGAAAGAGAGAATTACCCACTGCTTGAATTTGGTCGGACTCGGCAAGCGGATGCATCACCGGCCGTTTGAGTTGTCCGGGGGAGAGCAGCAGCGGGTAGCTATCGCCAAGGCTATTGCGCACCGGCCTCATCTGCTGCTTGCGGACGAACCAACAGCGAATCTGGACTCGCAGATGGGGGCCCAGGTCATGGCTGTATTCAAAAATATTATCGAGACAGAGAATGTGACGATTTGTATGACGACACACGACCCTACAATCTTGGAGGTAGCAGACCATGTTTACGAAATGGTGGATGGCAGATTTGTCTAAGGGAAGGAGGAAGTGGGCACGCAGTGCTGGAGCAGCCGTCCTGTGTCTTTCGGTTATAACTGCTTCAGGATGCGGCCTTTTGCCGAAGGAGCAGGAGGAAGAGGTGCTGCCGAATATCCAAGCGCCGAAAATTTCCAAGAAACCGGAGTATGAGGTAACCTCAGGAACATTTGAGACGACCGTTCAGAGCAGCGGGCAGTTTCTAAGCCAACGGGAGGAGCCTGTGTACTTCACCTTGGGAGATACGCTGCAGCTTCATCTGAAAGAGCTGAACATCAAGCTTGGCGATAAAGTGAAAAAAGGGGCCGTGATTGCCACACTGGACACGGAAGATCTTCAGAAGAGTATCCGGGATAAGGAGCTTGATATCCGTTCTCAGGAAGTCACGATGAAGGAAGCCCTGCGTACCAAGGATGAGAAGGACCCGATTGAGTTTGAAACGAAGAAGCTTCAATTCGAGAAGGCCCGTCAGGAATTAGCAGATTTGAAAGAGCAGGTTTCACGGGCTGTACTCACAGCTCCTTTTACCGGAACAGTTACCTCAATCAATGTGGACAAGGGTGCTATGATTAAGTCTTATGACACAATTGCCGTGATTGCGGATACGTCGAATTTGGTGGTTGCGGCCAACATCCAGAAGGAAGATCTAGAGAAGCTGACTGTGGGTATGCCTGCCAAGGTGGATATTAACAAGGTGGGTGAGGTTAGCGGCAAGATCAAGGTGCTTCCTAAGGCTGACGCGCTTGAGAAGGCATCGGGCAGCAATAACAATAACGGTGGCGGAGGCGGTAATAACGGCAACGGGGGCAATAACGGTAATGGGGGGACAACCCCGCCGAAGAAGCAGTCTCTTGAGGGTTATATGATCATCCAGCTCGACAAGTTTCCTAAGGGAGTTGAACGTGGAACCCAGCTTAGTGTCACGATTACAACTTCCAAGCGTGAGAATGTAACAGTCATTCCGATCTCGGCGTTGCGGACCACCGGTTCCCGGAATTATGTTCAGGTCGTCGAGGAGGATGGAAGCAAACGCGAGGTGGATGTTGAGGTCGGAGAGCAGAGATCTACGGATGTTGAGATTAAGAAGGGCCTCACACCTGGACAGAAAGTAGTGGGCCGCTAATGGGAATGCCGCTGGTTCGATTCTTATTCCGTAAAATGTGGAATACAAGGTGGCTGACATTGAGCACACTGATCGGACTTATTGTTGCCGTGTCGTTCACAGTCAGTATCCCGATGTATTCAGACGGTGCCCTTAAACGGGTTGTAGCCAAGACGCTTCAGGAGCAAAGCACCGGTCTTCCTGCGGGCTCCCTGCTCATGACCTATCAGGCTTCGGGCGGAGAGAAGACAGACCAAGCCGGGCTTAAGGCGGTTGACCAATACATAAGTCAGAATGTTCCCGCACAAATTGGCTTCCCGCATAAGGCCTATGTCAATACCCGCTCTATCCGCGGAACCGAGGTCGTTCCGGAAGATCCGAGCAAGGTGGATGCCAGCCGGACCCGCTCGATGACCTTAGCTTCGATGAGCGGACTTAAAGATCAAATTGAAATTACCAAGGGCAACATGTACGGAGACAAACGGTCGGATGGCGTTGTCGAAGTTATGATGCTTGAAGAAGGAATGTACCAGAACGATCTTCACGTTGGGGATATTCTGGATTATCCGGTGTACAGCGGGCTCGATATCACGCTGCGGGTCCAAATCGTGGGCTCCTTTAAACCGAAAAAAGAAACAGATCCTTATTGGGTTCAGGGCTTTGAGGGCATGGCCAACAGTCTGTATACCAGTGAGTCTGTCTTTAACGACAGCCTTCTGAAGGAACAGAATATCCCACTTAATAATGCGACATGGTATTACGCTTTTGATCTAAGCGAAATTAAAACCAGTCAAATCACGACATTGTCGAGTGTTCTGGACCGCCTCAACGTGGAACTGTATCAGAAGCTTAAGAATACGAAAGTTACAATCTCTTTCGGAGAGCTGCTGAACAGCTTCCGCACCCAAAGTCTGCAGCTTCAAACGATGCTGTTCACCCTGGCAGCGCCAATGATCGCGATGGTGTTCTATTATATCGTTATGAACGCCAGGCAGGCTCTGGATAAACAGCAGAGTGATATTGCAGTGCTGCGAAGCAGGGGGGCTTCGACCAAGCAGATCATTATGATCTATCTGCTGGAGAGCATCATTCTCGGTGTTGTTTCGATGATCGCCGGGCCGTTGCTTGGATGGTTTATGTCCAAATCGATCGGCTCAGCCAATGGCTTCCTGGAATTTGTCGACCGCAAATCCATTCCCGTCGGATTCAATTCGGATGCCCTGCTTCTAGGGGCGGGTGCGGTGATCATTGCTATCCTGTCCACTTTGATTCCGGCGATCACCTATGCAAGATCATCGATCGTCAATGCCAAGCGTAAGCAGGCCCGTTCCGACCGGCGTCCATTCTGGCAGCGGTGGTTCGTGGACGTTGTGCTGCTTGGAGTAGCAGGGTATGGATATTACTTGTTCAATGAGCGTCAAATGCTCACGTTCTCAACCGGATTAACTACGGATCAGCTTCAGGTTCAGCCGTTTCTGTTCTTCGTTCCGGCCATTGCCATATTTGCGATTGGACTTTTCTTCCTTCGCATTTTCCCATGGCTGCTTCGATTTATAGGTTGGATTGGCAAGAAGTGGCTGCCAGTTCCGTATTATCTGAGCCTTACCCAGTTGTCCCGCTCTTCATTGTCTTACTACCCGCTGATGATCCTGCTGGTACTGACCTTGGGACTCGGGGTATATAATGCATCGGCCGCGAGGACGATCGATCTGAATTCTACGGAACGTACCCTGTACAAATATGGAACAGATGTGGTTGTGGAGACCCAGTGGTCCGGCACACCTGAGATTACTCCTGGTAAGGGACCATCCGGGGGAGGACAGCAGGGAGGCGGAGCCCCAGGAGGGGGCGGCCCTTCGGGACCTGGAGGCGGCGGAGGTTCTGGACAGCAGCAGAACAAGAACGCCAAAATCATCTATTCGGAGCCGCCTTTTGAAATCTTCAGAACCCTCCCTGGGGTGGAGCATGCAGCAAGAGTGCTTCAGACCAAAGGAAATATCGTGGTCTCCGGCCAATCTGCCGGTCAAGGGCAAATTATGGGCATCGACAATGTGGATTTCTCCAAGGTGGCATGGTTCCGTAACGATCTGTTCCCGGCACATCCATTCAGATACTTAAACCTGCTTGGACAATATGAAGCGGCAGCCTTGATTCCATCGAGTCTGGCCGAGAAATACAAGCTCAAGCCTGGAGATACATTCACCGTGTCGATTAATGACCAGACGATCGATTTTGCGGTATACGGAATTATTCCTTACTGGCCAAATCTGTATCCAGACCAAACGCCATTTGTTGTTGCGAATCTGGATTATATCTATGACCAGCTGCCGATGATGCCTTATGAAGTATGGTTGAAGATGAAGCCGGGAGCAAAGGTCGCGCCGATCTACAGCAAACTGGCTGAGAAGGATATTGAGGTTGCCAAGATCAAGGATGTAAGAACAGAGCTGGTGACGCAGAGCAAGCTGCCGACCCGGGGCGGTGTCTTTGGGATTCTAAGTATGGGCTTCCTCGTTTCCGTCATGGTTTCCTTGATTGGATATATTTTGTTCTGGTTCTTTAATCTGTCAGGGCGGGTTGTCCAGTTCGGGATTCTAAGAGCCATGGGGTTATCCCGCAGACAGCTTACGATTATGCTGCTTGCGGAGCAGATTCTTACCGCCGGGCTTTCCATTGCGCTTGGAATTGGAATCGGCAAGCTCGTTGGGCGTTTGTATCTTCCTTTTCTTCAGACGGCAGAGAACGTCACATCCCAGGTGCCGCCATTTAGGATCGTCTTTGATTCCAAGGATACGCAGCAGCTGTACCTGGTTGTCGCAGTTATGCTCCTTATGGGGGCTGGGCTGCTGCTGTGGCAGATTCGCAGACTTAAGGTACATCAGGCTGTGAAGCTTGGAGAGGAGAGATAAAGCGTGATTCACTGCGAGGGATTGGTCAAAATTTTTAAAACCAAGGATATCGAAGTCGTTGCGCTGCAGGGGCTGAACCTGACCGTCGAAGATGGCGAGATGATGGCGATTATCGGCAACAGCGGAAGCGGCAAGTCAACGCTCCTGAATATACTCGGAGGGTTGGATCACCCTTCTGCCGGTACGGTCACCGTGGGAGAATGGAACCTTCTGAAGGTGAACGACCGGGAACTGGTTGAGTACAAAAGAAATACAGTAGGGTTCATCTGGCAGAACAATGCGCGTAATCTACTGCCTTATCTTACGGCGCTCGAGAATGTGGAAATGCCGATGATGTTAAATGGCAAGGTGGACCGGGCATATGCCAAGCAGCTGCTGGAGTGGGTTGGTCTCAAGGACCGGATGCATAACCGCCTTCAGCAGCTGTCCGGTGGTGAGCAGCAGCGTGTGGCGATTGCGATTGGGTTGTCTAATCGTCCCAAACTGCTGCTTGCAGATGAACCTACCGGTTCGGTGGACACCCGGACTTCAGATCAGATTATGGATATATTCCGCCGGATCAATCGGGAGATTGGTCTTACCATAGTCATTGTTACCCATGATTTGACTTTGGCAAGCAAGGTGGACCGGGTCGTTGCGATTCGGGATGGACTCACGAGCACAGAGTTCGTGAAGAGGAATCCGGGGCTCGATTCGACAGAGGACGGATTTAATCGTCAAGGCGGGCTTCAGGAAGTGCATGAAGCGTTCGTTGTTGTGGACCGGGTAGGCAGACTGCAAGTTCCCAAAGAATATCTGGAGGCTCTCGGAATTGGGGGAAGGGCCAGCATGGAGTTCGATGGAGGAAAGATTGTAATCACACCACCCAAACCAATTAAGGAGGAAGAATCTTGAAAAACGGATTTAAGAAAACGTACAAAATCTTAGCGACAAGTCTTGCGGCGGTGATGCTGACGGGAATGATAGCGGGATGTTCAAGTGGGAGCAATACCGATAACGACAAGCCAAAGGTGCTTCGGATCGGCATGACTTATGGCGGCGGAGGTAACGACCAATATTTCAGACAGCAATTCACAGATGTGTACGAGTACACACACCCGAATGTGACAATTGAAATTGTGCCTGCGGTGAATTATGACCAAATGCGTTACTCCGAGAATCAGAACACTGAACAACCTGATGTGATCAAGAGCTTGAAGGGATTAATGACAGGCAGCAATCCGGTCGACGTCGTAGTTGCCGACACGAGTACGCTTAAGAGGTTAATTGACGAGAACATGCTTAAGCAGCTCGATCCAATGATTCAGGAAGATAAATTTGACACAAGCGATATGGTTCCATCGGTTATCGATGGCATTAAGCAAATTGGCAATAATAACATTTACGCGTTTTCGCCAACTTTCTCTTCCTCAGCTCTCTTTTATAACAAAGATATCTTCAAAAAAGCCGGCGTTGAGATGCCTAAGGATGACATGACCTATGATGAGGTCTTTAACCTGGCCCGCCGTGTGGCTAAAGGCCAAGGCAAAGACCGGGTTTACGGATTCTCCTTCAACCGTTACAACGGATCGACGGCTTACGACGATCTAAGCAGATACAGCGATGCGCTTCAGCTCAAATATTTTGATGCTAAAGCTGAAAAGATGACCATGAATACCCCGCAATGGGAGAAGCTCTTGAGTACGATTGCCCAGCTGAGAAAAGATAAAATTCTGTTCGAGAGCCAGCAGAACAATCAGCAAAACCAGGCCTACAACCCGGTTGAATCGGATACCTTCATGTCCGGCAAAACAGCTATGGTTATCGGTGACGTTAATCTCGTTAACGAACTGAAAAGCCTTGGTGATGCTGCCAAAACGAACAAGAAGCTTAAATCTTTTGATTGGGATGTAGTAACTGTACCAACTCACCCAGAGAAGCCGGGTATTGGCGGGGATGTCTATCTCAGCAACACCATGGCGATTAATGCAACGGCTCCTAACCCTGAAACGGCGTGGGATTTCATTAAATTCCTGAACGGTCCAGAGTGGGCGAAGATTAAGGCAAGAAGTACTACTTACGATATGGTGTCCCGTAAATCATTTATTAAGCCTTTGAACGGCATGAACTACAATGTGGCTGCCTTCTATAAGTTGAAGCCAGTACCGCCATTGAGCTCCAACGATGAGAAGTTGTATACCGATAAGCCAGGACTATACAGCGTCCGTTATGTGGGTCAGACGATCATCCAAGACGTTATTGACAACAAGAAGACACCGAAAGAGGCGCTTCAAGCATGGGAGACAAAGGGGAACCAAATGCTCCTGGAGATCAAGAAGAATCCAAAAACACAGTTCCAGCCTGATGGAACTCCGTATATCCCGCCAGCAGATGGAACCAAGGGTTAATTAACAAGTCAATATTTAATTCTATAACATTCTAATGAGAGAGGCTGTCCCAAGTCATGACAATGGCTTAAGGGGCGGTCTCTTTTTGTATAAAAAGCCCAATTAAACAAATGATTAATTATTTTGTTATTAACTGTAACTATCGTGGATAGTGATCCGTACATCAAGTGAAGATCAGGGAAATATTGTATTTAGCTTAAGGAGGAAATGAAGTGAATTTTAGGAAAGGTAAAAGAAAAAAAGCAATTGTGGTATGTCTTACTCTTCTATTGTTAACATCACTCTTAGCTGCTTGTTCTGAAAATAAAGCGGCTGAAACGAAGGAGAACAAGGTGTTACGGATTGCGATGCTGTATGGGGGATCGGAGGATTGGTTCAGACAAAAGTATGTGGATGCATTTGAATATACCCATCCTAATGTTACGGTAGAGGTTGTATCCTCGATGGCAGTGAATCAGTTCACGGATGTGGGAGATAGCTCATTTCAGACAACGGATGTTATAGGCAATATGAAGAAACTTATGAAAGGCACCAATCCGCCGGATGTCGTTGTGGCGGACACAACCTCGCTGAAGAAACTGGCTGACAGCAATATGCTTAAAGAGCTGGATCCTTTGATTCAGCAGGACAAGTTCGATACTTCGGATATTGTTCCGGGTGTACTGGAAGGACTCAAACAAATTAGTGGAAAGGATACGCTGTATGCCTTGTCTCCAACATTCCAGCCGGCAGCTCTATACTACAACAAAGGAATATTCCAGAAAGCGGGCGTGGAGCTGCCCAGAGATGGCATGACCTATGATGAAGTCTTTGAATTAGCGCGACGTGTTACCAGCGGTGAGGGGAAAGATCACATCACTGGAATAAGCCTTTCACCCATCGGAGCAACACCAATAATTAATATGAGGACTTATGCCGCACCTCTAGGACTCAAAATGTATGATGAAAAAGCCGAGAAGATGACCGTTAATACGCCTGGATGGGAAAAGGTATGGAATACATTGTCCAAGCTGCATAAAGATAAAATTATCGACGGTGGCTCTGGTGAAATAGAGGATGGAACTATAGTTGATATGAGCAAAACCGGGATTA
The DNA here is from genome assembly GCF_018403205.1 of Paenibacillus sp. J22TS3. NCBI lineage: Bacteria > Bacillati > Bacillota > Bacilli > Caryophanales > Paenibacillaceae > Paenibacillus > Paenibacillus sp. J22TS3. The sequence goes on along the minus strand of NZ_BOSF01000001.1, from coordinate 733,829 downwards.
TGACTGGAAAGATTGCAATGGAACTCGGCGACATAAGTAAAGTCCGGGAATTGATAGGATATAATAAGGCAGCCAAAACGAATAAGAAAATGACCCCGATTGAATGGGGAGTCGTAACTCCTCCGGTACACCCTGAGAAACCGGGCGTAGGAAGCAGTATTTATATTGGTGATGCTATGGCGATTAACAGCAATGCTCCGAGTCCAGACACGGCGTGGGAATTTATAAAGTCCGTGAACAGTCCGGAGTGGGCTAAGGTAAAAGCAAAGTCTGTCAGCTATGAAATGGTGACACGCAAATCCTTTATCAAGCCGGTCGACGGAGAAAACTATAACGTGGAGGCTTTTTTGAAGCTGAGCCCAGCTCCTCCAGCAAATGCGAATGAAGAGGAGCTTTCCTCCAAGAAGCCACAGCTGAACAGGGCGATATATATAGCCGCAACAGCAGCCTTCCAGGAAGTGGTGGATGGAAAGAAAACGGTCAAGGAAGGCTTGGCTGAGTGGGAGTCTAAGGGAAATGAGATGCTCAAATATTTGGAAAAGGACCCTACGGCCACCTTTACTCCAGATGGAACTCCGGTTCCTTCCAAGGCTGGGGGCAGCGGGACAGCCAAATAATACACTGAGCATGTCGTAGCTTCATCGTGTAGCGACCTTCCAGGCGTAAATCTGGGAGGTCGTTTTGTTTTTGTATAAAAGGTTGAAATAACAAAAGGAGGGAATTATAAGGGGAGAAAAAAAGCTTTATTTGGACCAGAAATGGGCATAATAGGGCTAATTAAGAATAAAATCTACAGAAAGTGAGCGAATTGTATGCGTTGGGTCTATTTCAATAAATTATATCGGACGAAATTCCAGGCGGGCTGTCTGGCTAGAAGGCTGGAACATGACGGCTGGATCTATGGCTTGGATGACCTGAGCGAAATTGAAATTTTCCGATCCCGTCGGGGCAAATATGGGGTGAGATTCATCATCTGAAACAAGACTCTTGACTAAGGGCCTGGTTATGGGTTATATTATTAGATGTCGCTATTTACTGACGCGGGGTGGAGCAGCCCGGTAGCTCGTCGGGCTCATAACCCGAAGGCCGCAGGTTCAAATCCTGCCCCCGCAATACTTGTTAATTAAGGTAACAAGGGCCCTTAGCTCAGTTGGTTAGAGCGGTCGGCTCATAACCGATTGGTCGGGGGTTCAAGTCCCTCAGGGCCCATAATGTGAAGAACCCTTGCTGAGCAAGGGTTTTTTGCTGTTCAGAAGTTCATTGTACTGCTTGATTTTGCAGCGTGTCCTGCGTCAATCGGAGTATTGATTGAGGAACCTAGGCTAAGGCCCGAGCATAATTATATAAGAAGTACGATTTAGTTATGCGGGGGGTGTTGCCTGTTCGGACCAAGTCCATTTTCATGCTAGTTACGCTCAAATCTTACGTCAGTGCTTTTGGAGTTACTTATCATCGTTTTGTTAGAACAGAACTTGTAGAGGAGTGAAGTTAAAATGTCTTTTCTGCCGTTGCCTGGATCACCTGCGGATGCGCTGCCTCCACCACCTTCTTATGCCCCGCCCATGCCATTTGGGCCATCTTACATTATCGATTGTATACACAATTTCACTTATATATGGCTTTGGAATGGGGATAGCTTCTGGTATTATCCAACAAGGGTTGAGTATGGTGAAGTTTCAGGTTATCGTTGGAGTGGCCAGTTCTGGTTTTATTATGGGTTAGATCCTAGATTCATAAGATCCGTGTCATGCCCTCCGATACCCACCCTATACTGAAGTGAATTTCTTTATCAATAGACTGATTCAAGGGGGCCGTCTCCAAAGACGGTCCTTTAATTTGTTCTAGGAGTTGTTCCCTTACTTCATTTTATAAAAAAGCACGCTTAATTATCCCGTTGACAGTCCCCCTCTAATCGGTCTGGGCATATGCTATCCCATCAAGAATTTGGAGGGATCATATTGTACCGTAATAAACAACATTTAGCTTGGCACGAGACTTTGGAGATGCACGAGCTAGTAGCTTTCCAGTCCAATCACCTGATGGGATTCAAGATGACATTACCAGGTGTGACTGACCCGCAGCTCCGTGCGCTCTACGAAGAGACGATAAGAAGCCTGGAGAAGAATCTGAAGGAACTGCTGCCTTACTTCTCACAGGCACCTGTGGTTGGAACAAGAAGTATACCTTCCGGAGACCTGACAGCTTTTCATGCGGCTCACTTGCTGCTGTTCGCCAAGACAGCCGTCCGCAATTACGCAATTGCCATTACGGAGACGGCAACTCCGCAGCTGAGGGAAACCTTCCAGAAGCAGCTGAATAACGCAATCAATCTGCACGGAAAAGTGTTCTATTTCATGCTCGAACGGAACCTGTATCCAGCTTATAATCTGGATCAGCTTCTTGCTGACGATGTGAAAAACGCCAAGAAAGCGATGCAGCTATAACAGGATTAATGCAGCTATAACAGGATTAATATAGATAAGGAAGCACTCAGCATAACTTATAGAGTATCGACAATCCTCCAGCCCGCCCACCAGGCGCGGTGGGGGATAGTCGTTTGTATGCGGCCGGATAAGCTTTTTAAGAGGCTGCTTATTTTGCGAATAAGGTGTCCAATTTTGTCCTCATGATGGCTCACTCTTATGACATACATAGAAAAATGCATATACATTACCAGAATGCCCTTACGATGCAGATGTACCGAGCATACATTACCTTGTACCTGAGACGAGAGGAGGGAACAACATGAGCGAATGCCAAGAAAATCGTCCTGTTAACAATGTGTTTACTTCTACTGGTGTGATTTTAGTTCTGTTCATTCTGCTGGTTATTATCAGCCGTACTTTCGTCTAAAGCATAAGACAGTGCACATTCCAAGTGTCCCAAATACCATCATTTACCTACAAGGCGGGCTTCCGGGCTCGTCTTTGTTATTTTGAAGTTAGAGGTTGTTGATCGGAATAAATATGGTATAGTTGAAATAGAAAATATATCCATATACAAGCGAAAAAATCCATTTTGACGGTCCGCCGATTTCGTTCTATGAACAACTTGTGGTGACAGCAGATTCCCGGTTACTAGTTTTGGGTAAAGATATTGTACTTTTGACGCGAATGCTTCATCCAAGTTGGGGGGCTATACAAATGGAAGATTTCATACCTGAGATCCATGTTAAATTCGATTGCCAGGTTTGCCAGCACGAGATTGCAGTCCGGTTTAGAAGCCAACAGGTCGAAGCTGTTCGCTGTCCTGGATGCAGCAAAGTATATTCTCTACTGAAACCTACAATTGGGGAAGAGATCCTGCTGGATTGGGAGAGAGAGGCTCTGTATCAGAAGATCAAAGCAGAGAAGACCAAGCAGGACAACAGCAGCCTAGTGGCGCTTATGGTCAAGGTGGCGGAACTATTAACATGGCGGGATAGCGGAAATGGCAAGATTAAAGCGATTGAAGCTCTGCGCCAGTGGTGTATAGAGAACGAGGAACCGGCTGTATTAGAGGAGCTTAGGCTGCTGTATGGCCGGGGAAGAGTGGACCGAATTCCTCCGAGATGAAGTCCGGGATGAATAAATTGCGCTCACTTCACACAGTATATTAGTGTCTTTCAAACCACTTAAAGGGAGTGTTAGGCATGCGTGAAGGTTTGATTCCAACCGTACTGGGCGCTGTTGTCTCGGCTTCAGCCGCTTCCCTGCTGGGAACGAGGTACAAGCTGGCGGCAACCGGAGCATTGGGCTTTGGACTGGCACATATTGTACTTGGAGCCATCGATCTGATCGAGCACCGATAAGCAGTTTGAAGGATACCGGGAAGAATGACTCTTCCCGGTTTTGTCATGTTAAGGTGGCTTACATATAAGCTCCTAGAACCTCCTCCACGTCCTGAAGCCGGATGACCAGCTGATCTACCTCATCAACCTGATGGCGTCTATAAATTTGCGGGAGATTAACCCCGATAATGTGGTCCTCTGAGTCCAGAACAGTAATGTCTTCCAGAAGAACGGTAATTCCGGACGCATCGCCAAACTCCTCGAGTTCAAAGTGCTCCCAAGGGGGAGCAACCTTCAAATACAGCATGCTTGACCAATCCCTCTCGGCCGGGCTTAACTTGACAAGCAGCAGCGAGGGAGCCTCAGCATACACATTGTACTCGGAAATAATTCCTATTTTGGCCATGATTTGCTCACTCCTTTGTCCAGCTGGGCATACAGCTGGTTTAAAATTCGCCTGGTCTCCTTGGAAGGAGCCGCCGGTGGTGGGCCGCCTGGCGCGTGCTCTCCGTTGCTGTCAGCTTCATTCAGCTGCTGCATATAACGGGTGCTTTCCTTCGTGGTGACCTGGTTAAGAATCCGGTTCTGAATCTGCAGCAGGCGGTTATACGCAAGTTCATAAGGCAGAGAGAATTCCGAGGCAATAATATCCACAGATTCCTTCTGGCTCTCCGAAAGGGGCAGTTCCTTGATCATGAAAAATGGAGCCGCCGCATACTGGAGAAATCGCTCTGCTTCCATCTCCTGATGCTGCAGGAACAATTCCGGCATATGCTTCTGATTACCCGCATGCCTGAGAACATGACACAGCTCGTGGAAGAAGACAACACGTCTGACCCGGGCATCCATCCGTTTGGGCAGAAATATAACATCACTCTGATTACAGCTGAAGGGTGGTCCTTCATATTCCACAAGATCAACCGCAAAAGCGGCACAGATCTCCTCAATGTTCAAATCGGCAGGGTGATGAATTCCATGTTCTATGTACCTGGAGCTGATCCAGTTCTCAAGCTCGGTCTCACAATAAAGGGATAAATCCATAACAGATTCCTCCAGTTATAAGAATGTATGTTCGTATATTTGGTGAAAAATAAAGCCCTCCGAAAAGGGCGGTCAAATTACTTCAGGAATTTCTTCTTCTGTTCCCGGTAGGCCTTGAGGGCGGCTTCCATGACTTCAATCTCATCTTGGCTATATTTATCCGGGCCGCCATAGAAGGCGATGCCGGTCTCTTCATGGGTCGGCTTGGGACTTGGAGTCCGTCCGAGCAGGTAGTCCGCATCCACATCCAGGATATCTGCGATGGCCGATAAGGTTTCGGAATCGACCGTGCGCTTGCCGGACTCGTAATGTCCGTATCCCTGCCGTGTCATCCCTAATTTATCAGCCATATCTTGGTGGGTCAAGCCCTTGGACAGTCTTAATTGTGACAATCGTTCCGTAAACACTTCATCACCTCGCTTACTATTATTATACCCTATATAAATAGATAAGCAACAATTAGTTTCTATTTTGTGTTGACAGAAACAATTTGTTGCGTATAATAAAAAGTGTCAGGAAACAAATTGTTGCCCAAATAAACTGGATTGGGGATGCATATACAATGAAGAACAATGGACATGCTCTGCAATTAACTTATGAACTGCCGGCTGTGAATAAGGAAGCGACCCGTAAACGGGTGGAGGAAGAGCTTGAGACGGTCCGCATCTATAAACGTATTGGAATCATCCGCCGGGAGGTGGGAACCGTTGGCAGGTATGAACCAAGGGTCCACGGTTCCACGAACCTCGTAAGCAAGACAACGGAGAACACGGCTGTCTGGAATGTGGATCGTGAGCAGGTTATGGAGAAGAAGGTGGTTATGCTGGATAAAGCGCTGATGTGCCTGAATGAAATGGAACGGGAGCTGATTCGGCTGAGGTATTTGGATACGGATGATACTTACGATTATCTCGTCTGTGGAGATCTGGGCGTAAGTGAGCGGAAATACCGCAGAGTTAAGGCCCAGGCCATGTACAAGCTGGCGCTTGCCCTTAGGTTGGAGGTACTGGCTTAAGCTGGAGAGGATCGGCTAGGGCGAGAGCAGCAGGCAGTAGGCAGCAGGCACTAGGGATAAAGCGGTTATTGAGCGAAGCAGAAGAATTTGATAAAACCTTAAGGTAGAACAGCCGCTTGGAGGGTTAGATGATAAAATAGGGCATTACTAGATTCTTAAGGCTCTAATTGTGAGATACCTCTTGCTTTTGATATAGGACTTAAAAGTATGGACCAGTTGAGCTTGGATCAACTGGTTTTGTTGTTTCCAGTACTGTTTTTATCAGGGAGAGAAGACGAAAGATCTAAAGTTTGGGGAGAAGATACAACACAGCAGATGATGAGTGGCTGGAACTTGAGGATTTTAATAGGTGGAATTGCGGACATTCGGGGAGCAAATACATACAAAAGGTAAAACCCGAACAACACCGTGCAGCCGAGTTGCCAGCGAAATACGGCATCGAATGCTCGTGGCCGGAAAGTGGCCGCTTCTTGGCCGGAAGCTGGCCGTTCATTAGGCAAAAACGGTGTTATAGTTATATCATCGGGAAGTTAAGCAAAGAGATACCGAAGGCGCACATGCCCTTATTGCACAGCCGGCTCTATACGAGAGTCCGGCTATTTATTTTACCGCGGTCATCATCTGCGGCTTCCCGTTCACCTTGATGGAGAAAGGAGCTGAATATGAGAGGAGTCATTAAGCAAAAGATCAGTATGGCTGTTCCCGAGCTCGCGGGACGAGTGTATGATGTGGATGCCGCGTTAAGCCTGCCACTTCCACTGTGTATTGTGAAGCAGGGGGAAGAAACGGTGGAATCCCCATGGACTGGGTACCGGAGATATTTCGATGTGATTCCATATGGAGCCGGAGGATTCACCGAGGTAGATCAGCTGTCGGAACAGATCATTCGGGCGCTTAACGAAGAAGTGCTGACGTCTGACCCGGGGCAATCCATCACGTGTATCTATACGGGAAATGTGGGTGGGGATACGGTGGATACGGAGCGTAAAGCTGCGGCACGCACTTTAAGATTCTCGGTGATGAACCCTTCATCGAACCTGCTGCCCAGCGATCCGGAGGACCCCTGGTTAACGGGACTGCAGAGTTGGACAGAGGGCATTCTTGGTCCTGAATGGGCGGTGTATTCCGGCTGGTGGCCTTCGGGCTATAAGAGGCCCTGTGTATTGTGGAGACTTACGGGCAGCGAGTTGAAAATGACCCAATCGTCTGGTCTGGAAAATGAGCACCGATTCTCCGTTCATGTGATCGGGCGAAGCCCTGAAGAAGAACAGGGAACGGTCAGAAGGCTGCTTGAAGCGATTGGGGGTCAGGTCAAGCTGCCGCTTGAAGCTGCTGGAAAGAGGTATGCGGTAGTGCGTGAATGCACGGCAAACCCTCAGGCAGACCGGATTGCTGCGGGACAGCTCACCGTTTTGTTATCCATGAAGACAGGCCGGACCTTCCCCGAGGAACCGCTTATGCAAAAGATTTATTATAAACCCAATCCTGAACAAATGAGGTGAGTGGATATGCTGCGAAAAGCAGACAGAGCGGCTAAGGCAACAGCTGCGGTCGAACAGGCAGGACTCAGCGAAACAGAAATTCAATATTCAATTGAGGAGCTTTCGGAGAAATCCGAGGCTCTTTTTCATGTCAAACCGGAAGTTCTGGCCGGAGCGCTGTATGGCACAGCCCGGGAGAAATACTCCGTACTGGAATCCGCCGAATTGGTACAACAATTTTTGAAAGCGAAGGTGAAGTGAAATGGCAGGAGGAAATTGGTCAACTACGGAAGGACAAGTCCTTCCCGGATTATATATGAATTTTGAAGCTGCAGCTGCGTCGGCGATTCAGCCCGGCAGCCGTGGGACAGTTGTCATTCCCGTCAAGGCGAACTGGGGACCGGTTCGTGAATTCGTGGAAATCGGGAGTGAAGCTGCGATTCGTGAAGTGTTCACAAGCGGTGACATGGGTGGTGCAACAGCTTTTACCTCTCTATATTTAGCCCTGCTCGGGGGTCCGAAGAAGCTTCTGGCGTACCGGTTAGCGGACAGCACAGCTGCTCCAGCCTCGCTCACTCTCCAGGATGGCAAAGCCGAAGTTCTTAAGCTTGAGGCAAAATATCCAGGCAGCCGGGCTAATCAGTTCAAAGTAACAGTGCAGCCAAGCCTTGGTGACAGCTCAGTGAAGGAACTGAAGCTGTATGAGAACACCACGCTGCTGTATACCTTTGGCATCGGGACAGGGCAGGTGGATGCGGTGGTGGATGCGTTGAATCAACATCCATCGAACAAGTGGGTTACTGCTGTGAAGCTCGCCGAGAGCCAGAGTCCGCTTGCGAATGTGACGGATACTGCTTTTACGGGTGGAGTCAGCGGTATTAGCGGAGTTAAGAACAGCGATTATATTGAGGCGCAAAATGCTTTGGAGACCCGCGAGTTCGATGTGCTGTCCCTGGACGGCGTGACGGACACAGCTCTGCTCCAGAGCTTTGCGGCTTGGCTGAAGCGGGTACGCAAGGAAGGCAAGAAGGCGATTGCCGTATTTGGCGGTGCTGCTGCAGATGACAAAGCAGCGGATGCAGCAAGCAAGGCAGCTGCCCGTTCCGCACTGTTCAATCACGAAGGTATCGTGAATGTGGGAACCGGTGTGGTGTTTGGCGGCACGGAATACAGCTCCGCCCAGACAGCCGCTTATGTGGCTGGTTTGATCGCGGGCCAGAAGCTCAATGAATCGACCACCTATTCGGCGGCGCCATTTGAGGACGTAACCCGCAGATGGACACGTTCCGAACAGGAAGTGGCTGTGAAGAATGGGGTGTTCCTGCTCGTTCATGATGGCCGCCAGGTTAAGGCGCTGCGCGGTGTGAACAGTCTGATTGTGCCGGGTACGGGACAAAACAGCGCGTGGAAGAAGATTCGTACCATCCGTGTGCTGGATGCCATTAACGCCGATCTTCAGCGTTCGGCTGAGGAAACCTATATCGGTAAGGTGAACAATACCGCGGAAGGCCGTCTAGCGTTGATTGGGGCATGCAAGGAGTATCTGCGTCAGCTGGCTTCCAGCGGTGTGATTGAATCCACCGGATTTAATGTTGAACTGGACCCGGATTATTATGGTCCGTCGGCTGCCCATAAACCGGAACCGGACCAAGTGTATCTGCACTGGGATGCCAAGCTGTCTGATGTGATGGAGCAGCTGTTTGGAACATTTTACGTTCAATAATAACTCTTGAGGAGATGAGAAAATATGTTGGATGCATCAAAAATTATTCTTGGCACATACGGTCAGGTTCATATTGACGGAGTCTGGCAGACACATATTAACAAGCTGGAAGCCAGTGTGGAGATGGAGAAGCGTGAGCTGAATCTGTGCGGCGCCGATTGGAAGGTTCATAAGAACGGGATCAAGAAGGGCACAGGTACAATGAGCGGTTATAAGATCACCTCTGATATGATCAACCGGGGATTCACCAAATTTGAAATTATCTCCAAGCTAGCTGACCCGGAAGCCTACGGCTATGAGTCTGTTAAGCTGATCCGCTGCTCCCCGGATAAGATCCAGCTCGCGAACTGGACGGCCGGCGAAGAGGTGGCTGAGGAAACCACGTTCACCTTTGAGGGATATGAGCTGGTAGACCCGATTGTTGCCAATTAATTGGCAGGCATTGATCTATATAAGTTGAACTTAAGAATTACCAATAGGCAAGAGTGTGAAATGATTCTGGAGAAGCGAAGCGTTCGCCTACAAGCTTTCTGAAAGAAAGCTACATTGGAAGCATAAGCTTTGTGACCGGACTTCGACCTTATACATTTAATTCAAGAAATCGGGGGGCAACAGCGATCCTGCGGAACATTTCATATGGCTTCCTTACGTGTAAATCAATAGTTCATCTTATATAGCTGCAAGCTAAGTAACTATATTAAGCCGGAGGAAGATAATCATGACCCTAAATGAAAACTTAAGTGAAGAGCAAATTCTGGACAGCCTCTTTGAGGCGGCGAACAAGCTGCCTGAAGAGGCTGTATTTATTCAGCGTCTGGATATGAAGTTGGTGCTGCGGGGACTCACATCCAGCAAGGTCGATAGTATCCGCGAGCGCTGCACGATCCGCAAAACCGTGAAGGGCCGGGCTGAGGAGAAGGTGGACACTGAAGTATTCAACGCGCTGCTCATCTCGGAAGCCACGGCGCAGCTTGAAGTCAAAGGACTTCAGCTCAGCGGCTGGGGCGATCCCCGTATTGTCAGCCGCCTGAAGCTGTCCGGCGGCGATCAGGCCGTCCGCCGCATGCTGCTGGCCGGAGAGCTTGACGCTGTGGGCGACAAGGTGCTGGAGCTGTCGGGCTTCGGCGTGTCGATTGAAGACCTAAAAAACTGATTCACTCCGGCGGAATGACGACGATGCTGTACCACATGTGGTCGCGGCATCATCTCCGTCCCGGAGTGTTCTGGACGCTGCCGCAGGGAGAGCGCAAGCTGCTGCTTGCCTTCTCCGAGCTGGAGCTGGATATGCTGGCGGGGAGTAGTTCGTAAAGAAGGGGGTGAACGCATGATATGAATGAAATTTCGGATGTTAAGCTAAATGTAAATGTTGGCTTTCAGAGCCTGATCAAGGGTAACCGAGAGCTAAAAAACATGGATAAATATCTTGACTCTATCCAGAAGCGGGTGAAAAAGCTTGAGCGCGTACAGCTCATGTCCCAGGTCAACATGGTTGACCGGATGACCCAGTCTGTAAAGAATTTATCGAGAGCTCTGGACCAAGTGCACCTTAGGTATCTTTCTAAACCGGCTGCTTACCGAGTCAATATTAAGGAGAAGGTAGAGGTTGTCTTTGGGGACTTGGCTTCTGCACTTGGAAAATGGCTGAAGGGTATGCCGATGGGAACCGCTGCTCCAACTACACCAAGCACTACTGTGAGCGTGACGACAATTAGTTCGGACGAGCTTACAGCTTCATTTAAGGCAGCACTTAGCGAAATCTTTCCCGGGGGAAAGCTGGCGGTGGAGTGTAGCTGTAAGGGAGAGGAAGAGGGTGGTCTGAAAGACTGGATTGATATGGCAACAAGCATAATCGGAGGATTAAATGATGCCTCTGATTTGTTTGAAAAAGGTAAGGGCTATTTTGATAAAAGAAAAGAGAAAAAGAGAGGTAAATCCGGCAATGATGCTACCGAAACTTTTTCAGATAAAAACCGAGATGTCAGTAATAAAACTCCCCGTGAAGGCGGGAAAAACAGAGGCAGGCAAACCAGAAACAGCAAGTCCCCTGCTGTGCCCAAATCCATAACGGATACTCCGACAAAAACATTGACGGACTCCTTGGCAGGTGGAAAATCCCCTGCATTAAATATACAGGCAGGGTCTCCGATCTTGCCGAATCCTGCAGCGGTCAATACATCTCCAGCAGCAGCTGTTCCGCCAAAACCGGTTGTTCCACCACCACAACCTGCTGTCCTGCCAAAACCCGCTGTGACACCGCCATTGAACAAAGTGGCCGAGGCTGCAAAATCAGCTTCACCTGCCAAGGGATTTTTCAGCGGGCTGTTTGATACCGGGAAAAGCCTTTTTAAAGGTGCAATGAACATTGGCAAAAAAGTTCTTGGTCCACTCAGCACAGCAATGGATGTCATTGACATTGCCAAAGCTAAGCCTGGAGAGGAGCGTAATCGGGCGGTAGGCTCGGCCGCAGGCGGCTGGGCAGGGGCCTCAGCTGGTGGAGCGATTGGCACGATGATTTTCCCAGGTGTGGGAACCGCAATTGGGGCCGCAGCCGGTGGATTAATTGGAAGTATCGCTGGCAGTGACATTGGAAGTGCTATCGGGAACTTCTTTTGGGGAAAGAAGAAGGAAGAGCCTAAGCCAACATTCAGGGCTCCGCTACCGAAGCTGCCACCTCCAAGGCCTCCTTCAGCGGCAGCAACAGGGGCATCCCTGGCCGCGGCAGCAGCCGCTGGATCGGCAACTGGCGCAGTAGCAGCGAAAGCTCAGTCGAAGAGTTCTATCCCTGCTGGGCCAGGGAACGGGCAGATGCAAACGGTGCGAATTTCAGAGCCGCAGTTAAATGGCTTACTTAATGAAATCAAAAACCTGAAGCTAGAGACAACTAATCAAATTAACGTCAACATGCCGGTTGGCGCCGTTCAGGTACAGGCCTCGAACGGACAGATCGACTATGATGCAATTGCGGCTCAGGTTGGGCAGCGGGTTGCGGCTCAGCTTAGAGGGGCCATGCAGAACAGCAAACCTAAATTTTTAGCCAATTAGATGCTGGAGGTGAACTATGATTTCCGGTATGGAATTTAGTCTGACGGATGGGAACGGGGAGAAATTTGTATTTCCCGTGAATCCTGAGGAGGTACAGATTACGCGTGAGCGGGGATACGATACGGTATCCCTTTTGTCGCTAGGAGATTTTGATTTTCCGCAGGGAGAGAGGGTGAAGGAGATCACCTTCTCTTCTTTTTTTCCAAGAGAGTATAACGAGAGCTACTGCAATTACAATCCTGTGCCTGATCCGCAGACGGCGATGAACAAGCTGACGACCTTTATGCACAGCAAAACTCCGCTGCGGCTGATCATTACCGATACCCAGGTGAATGTGCTGGTCATCATCACTTCCCATAACTCCACCTTCCGGGGCGGGGAGACGGGGGACGTGTATTTTGATCTGACCATGCGGACTTGGAGAGACCTGAAGGTGGGTAGAATCAATACAGCAGCTGGAGGAAAGGGAGCGAGCACGAAGGTTAGCAGACCCGATCTTAAGAAAACACCTAAAACCTACGCCGTCAAACCCGGAGACTCGCTTTCCAAGATCGCTAAACTGCAGCTTGGTTCAAGCTCCCGCTGGAGTGACATCTACAAACTGAATAAGCAGGTCATTGGGAAAGATCCGAATAAGATCAAGGTCGGACAGAAGCTGGTGATGCCATGAGCGGCGGCAGGCATGAGGTGAATTATAAAGTCATTTTGCAAAATAAATACGATCTCACCCCACTCGTGGAGAGCATTTCTCTGCGTGACTCGCTGGATCAGATCGCTTATCAGGCGACGATTACTCTCGTTGTCAACGATAGTCTTCCTGCTGTTGATCCAGGGCAGGAGATACGGGTGAGCGGGATTCCTTTTGGCGGTAGTGGGATGGTAACGCTGCTGCACCCGGGTGTGGTGTGGGAGTGCGAGAGCTCCGGCAGCCCGAAACGGCTGACGCTGACGGTATATGATAAGACCATTTATCTGGACCGGTCCGAGGATGAATATCTGTTCCCGAAAGGGCAGACGGCGAATGAGCGGATGCGCAAATATGCGCAGCACTGGCATATTCCACTCGACAAAAACATGCCTGACACGAAGACCAAGCTGGGCCGGGCCATGTACCGCACTCAGACCATCTATTCGATGATGACAAATGACCTGAGAGAGACGGCAAAGCTCGGCGGTGATTTGTTCCACCCAAGGATGGTATCCGGCGGACTTACGCTGTACAAGCTCGGCTCGAATTCAAAGGTCTATGTACTTGAAAATCTTACAGAGGCGTCCCAGTCCAGAACACTGGAGGGGGCGGTTACTGAGGTGAAGGTGCTCGGCACGTCGGACAGCGCCGGAGAAGAGACGCCGTCCAAGGTGCTGGCGATCGCCAAAGGGCAGACGGACAAGCTGGGCACACTGCTTAAGATTGTCCAGGACGACTCAGTCAAGACAGAAGCTGCCGCCAAAAAACTGGCTGCCAGCAAGCTTGCAGGCGTACAGCGTCTCCTTACGGTGACAGGACTGGATGTGAATACGATCCGTGCCGGAGATGTGGTCATGCTGAGCGGGCAGCGTTTAATTGTAACTTCTGTCAGCCGGGAACTGAAAAGCGCCGGGACGATGACCCTGGAGCTTGCTCCCATGGATGATGTGAGAAGGAGGTTTTATCTTGAGTGAAGATGCTTTTGGCTCCCTTGCTTCTCTTGTGAATACCGCCATGTCGGCACACACCAAACAGGCTCTGAGCGGCACGGGAGCTGTGCTGGGAACGATAACCGCCGGGGGGCTTAAGCTTGATGATTTCAAACATGAGATCCCGGAATATTTGGTGGCTGAGCTTCCGGGAACGTTAAAGCTCCCGGATTTTGCGATTTCCGGCTCCGTGGAGGGGCTTCGGGATAGTACTGGCGAGGGGATTGATGGTCAGGGGAAGTTTAAATTTGCCAAGACGGACATTGAGAAGACGCTTTTAGATGTGAAAAAAGGCTTTCAGCCGGGCGACCGCGTCCTCGCTTTTCGCCTGAACGGCGGGCAGGATGTGGTGGTGCTGTGTAAGGTGGTGAATGGACATGCCTAATCTTTTTCCGTTGGAGAGTGAGTTCACGGAAAATGAAGCAGTGGAAGGTGCTGCTGATGACAACGTGATGTTCGGCCGCAGCTGGAGATTTGATTATGAAGCCGGGGAGTTTATTATGACTCCGACTGGTAAATTGGCCGTGGCGGATGAGCAGGAAGCTTGGATTCAGTGGTGCATGAAGGTGATCCGTACGCCGAGGTATCGTTATCTCGTGTATTCCCGCGACTACGGTCATGAGCTGGAGGATTTGATCGGCTCTGGCGTGTCGCGAGCGGTCTATGAAAGCGAGATTCAGCGCATGATTGCCGAGGCGCTGATGACGGACAGCCGGACTGAACGGGTGGATGGGTTTATATTTGCCTGGTCTGGAGAGGCGTGCTCCTTCACCTGTAAGGTGTCCAGTGTAAGGGATGAGCAGGTGACTTTACAAGGAAGTGTGGTGGTCTAATGACAGAGCTGCCTTTATATTTGGAGGATCAGACTGAGGAAGAAATAATGCGGCGGATGCTCGCACGGGTGCCCTCTGATTTGGACAAATCGGAGGGTTCTTTTATGTGGGATGCCGCGGCTCCTGCGGCTTTTATGCTGAGTGAAGCTGCGGTATGGGCACAGCAGGTGCTTGAGCGAGGGTTCGCTCAGACGGCCTATGGTGAATATCTGGACCTGCGCTGCGCGGAGCACGGGGTGGTCCGGCGTGAGGCGGTGGCAGCAAGGGGAGAGGTGATCTTCATCGGGAAGCCGGGGACACTGGTGCCTGAAGGGACAGTTGTCGCAACCCCGGCGGATGAGTTGTCCCGTGAGGTGTCTATTGAATTTGCAACTACGGTGGATGCGGTCATTGGGGATGAGGGTGTTTGCAAAATCAATGTGCAGGCGGAAGTCGCCGGGAAAAACGGGAATGTTCCTGCGGGGACCATTACCGTGATGACCACATCGCTTAGTGGAATCACTTCGGTGGTCAACGAAGCCGAAACCAAGGGAGGTGCGGACGTGGAATCGGACGCTTCGCTGCTGGAGCGGTTTTACGGCAAGGTCCGCAGCCCGGGAACTAGCGGAAACAAGGCTCAGTACACCCAATGGGCGTTCGATCAGCCCGGAGTTGGTGGAGTGCAGGTCCGTCCGCTCTGGAAAGGGCCGGGGACAGTTGGCATTTATTTGCTGGATACGGACAAAAGAGCCGCTAATGCCGAGACGGTCGCTGCCGTTCAGAAGTATATTGATCCGTCCCAGGACGGTCAGGGACTTGGAGCCGCTCCGGCTGGTGCGGTGGTTACGGTAATGGCGGCGGAAGAGGTGCCTGTTAGCATCCGTGTGAAGCTTACGCTGGCTAGTGGAGCTTCACTCGGTTTGGTGAAGGCAATGATTGAGAAGGGGGTTCGCGAGTATTTGAAAACGGTGGCTTTTGCCGATCCGCTCGTCCGTTATACCCGCATTGCCGCTGTTCTGCTGGATCTCTCCGCTATTATCGACTACGCCGACCTGACGGTAAATGGCGTGAATAATACGAACCTGCAGATCTCACCGGGTCAGGTGGCAGTGCTGGGAACGGTGGATGTATATGAATGATTTTGTGATGAAGAGTACACGCGGGAAGGAGATGCTCTCCTTCCTGCCAGGGTATTACGAGACATCCCGGGTGATGAAGGCGGACATGGATGCCAAGGGCGCGGAGCTGGACTCGCTTTATGCGGCAATGGACGAGACGCTGGATCAGTTTTTTGTGAAAACAGCCACCTGGGGGCTAGACCGCTGGGAGGCTGAGCTGGGCATTCCGCCCGAGCCGGGCAAGCCGGTCGAGCAGCGCCGGGCGCTGGTTGAGTCCCGGCTCCGCGGAGCCGGGAATTTCACCGGCCGCCTCGTGAAGAACGTGGCGGAATCGTACGACGGCGGGACGGTGAACGTGACGTTTGCGCCGGCGGAGTATTCTTTTACCATCCGGTTCGTGGACACGATTGGCATCCCACCGAATCTGGAGGACCTGAAGGCTGTGATCGAGGAGATCAAGCCGGCGCATATGGCGGTGGAGTATGAGTTCAGCTACCTGCTGATCCGCGACATTGAAGGGATTAAGACGCTGAACCAGCTCGAGAAAATCCCATTATCTAAATTTGCAGGAGGTGTTTGATTTGCCAAGCAGCACACCAAATCTAGGGTTGCATAAGAAGGACCCGGTAACAGATGGGAACGAGACTTTTAATATCAAGACCATGTTGAATGACAACTGGGATAAGATCGATGCGGCGGTCGGGGGGATCAAGGTTGATATCCCTGACGCGAGCTTGACGGCTAAGGGGAAGGTGCAGCTTAACGATTCAACAAATAGCACGTCGGTAACGGATGCAGCAACCCCGAATGCAGTGAAGAAGGCGAAGGAAGAAGTGACAGTGCAGTCCAAAGCCTATACCGACCAACAAATCGGTCTTGTAACAGAAACGGGCATACCCAAATTGGTTAGCTATCCGCTGCTGGTGACAGCAACGACCAATAATCAGACTTCATTTGAGATTCCGCTCGATACCTTTGACTCAAACACTGATACGCTGCTGGTGTCGATTAACCGGGCAACACTGGATGCAACGCAATACACCATTACGAATACAGTTCGGAATGGGTCCGGGATGGTGACCCAGCGGGCGAAGCTTAATCTGTTGGAAGGCATCTCGAAAACGTCCGAGGTCGCAATGGTTGTGCTTAAAAACGTACCGATTGGTGCGGAAGGTGCGATTAACGGGGCGGTGCTGGCTGAGGGGAGTGTGCCGATTAATCGAGTGAATGGGCTAAGCGAGCAATTGGCAGAAACGGTGACGAAGGCTGATTATGTGCGGTCCCCAGCCTATGCGGTGACTTCCGGGACGTCTACGGCCTATACTGCTACCTTGTCACCAGTTCCTGCGAGTATTCCGGCAGGCTTCGGAATAACGGTCGTGCCGCATACGGAATGCGGTGCTAACCCAACGCTTAATATTAACGGGCTAGGTCCTGTGGCGTTAAAAGACCAAAAGGGCATTGCTTATACGGCGGCCAAGCTTAAAGCGGGGATGCCGTACACATTCAGGCGGGTGGGTGCGGATTTTTTGGCAGATAGCGCAGGAGGTACGGGTAACGCGCAGCCTGCGCAAGTTGAATCAGGCTTTACATTTACAAACGATGGCGGAGAGCAGACAGGCACTTTAAGCAAGCGAGCGTTTATAGATGCACTGGTTGCTAAAGGTGTGCCCGCGACAATGGAAGATCCTTTCAACTCGTTGGCTGCGAAAATAGGTCAGATACCTTCAAGTCTGAAATTTGCAAGCGGACAAATAGGCCAATCTGCAACTATACCATACACTATATCTAATCTTGCTTTTAAACCTCTGCTGGTAGTTGTTCGTTACTCTTGTTCTGGTTCTTTAAATGAGGTGAATGGTACCGCGGTGGGGGATGCACTCGCATATTTAGATGGGTCAGCACTACGGTATGGCAAAGAGGTTGCTTTGTATATGAATGGTGGTAGCCCGCAAGCTGCTTCGTATCTAAGTGTTATCTTTTATTCAAATTCGATTGCTTTGGAGAGAGCTGTTCCTAGCAGCATGAAAACTTGGTATGATAGTTATTTTGTATTTGGAATTTAGGAGGTAGATTAATGGAAGTGGTAAATAGACTCGGGCGTCGCTTCTTTTGGGATAAAGTCACAGGAAATATTATTGCTCAAAGAAACGAGATGGAAGGTGCTCTTGTCGAGTCAACGAAGGAGCAAGACTTTGCGTTATATGCAGAATTAGCTGGCTATAGTCCGGAAGCTGTTGAAATGACCACCTTTGAATATGGACAATACGCTGAAGACTTTTCAAGATCAACGAGTTGGAGGTTTGACCCTAGCACTAAAAAGATTCAGTTTTATTATCCAGACGATTCGAATCCCGGAGAGGTATTAGAACCACAGCAACCACTTACAGAACAGGTGACGGAACTAAGGCAAGCTATTGCCGATCTTACTAGGGCCATTGCGACCATAAGAAGCTGAGAAAAGGAGGAAGAAACCCAAATGTCAAAACGAATTACGTTGCAAGAGATGGATTCGGGCACAGTTGCCCTCATTAAGACTGGCCTATTCGGGACAACGATCAATAACGGTAACGCATACTCGGTTACGGTATCATCGGATATTACGAAGCTTGAACCGGGATTACCTATTCGGATACTAGTCAATGCAGATAGTACTGGGGCACCTACGCTTAATGTTAATGGACTTGGTGCGAAACCCATTCTTAAATCAAACGGGAACGCAGCAAACTTTAAATTAGGCGGACTATACACGGTTGCCTGGAATGGCTCAACGGCTTTTATCTTACAGGGTGAAGGGGGGGAGTATGGAACAGCGACCGCTGCGGATGTGCTCGTGGGTAAAACGTTTGGAACGGAAAATGGTGTTGTTCCTGGTTCACTTACGGCTTATCAAGTGGGAAACGAGATTCCGATTGACAATTTTGTGCCTGGCACAGCTTTTCCGTTTCCCCAAAGTTCATTTCCTTTATTAAACACATACGTTAGTCCTAACTATGATTCTTTAATTATTGACCGCGGGAGAAACAGAGTGGCAGTGGTTGAATATAGCAGTATTGCAATTTATGCCTTAGATACCAAGGCACTTGTAACGACAGTTTCCGGTTCTAATGGCATCAGATACGCACACCATGACCTAACGAATGGATATATTTTTTATGATTCATCTGGGAATAGTGGCTATCCTATCAGGCTTAACATCATGACAGGCAACCCGTTACCGTGGAACGCTAATCCCGACATTTATCTCGTCCGAAAAGTTATAGGAACTGGCGATGGTGGGTGCTTTATCTTTAGGGATACTACGTGGCATAAGATTTCTTCAAACGGGTCTGTAGTGTTTTCTAATAATTACGGCGGCGGCCTTGGGATGTCTTGGTTTTCCGGCGCGACTTTAGATGATTCCGGTAATGTTGTAATTCTTGCGACGGACGGTCAATATAGCGGAAGAAATGCGGCAATGATTAAATACAATAGCCTTGGTTTCTATCAAACAAGTATTTGGATAAACAATACAGGTAGCTATTACAGCGGGGACACAAAAAGAATGGCATTTGATGCAAATGGTTATATCTATATGTTCTACCGACTAGCTAGCAGTGGTGCTAATAACCTCGTCAAATTCAGAGCCAGTGATCTTAGTAAAGTATACGATTTTGGTATCGATAAGACGGTACTTGATTTTGACGTGGCACGTGACGGAGCATTATTTCTTCTCACACGTGATAGTGAACGTAAAGTAACAAGGCTTAGTAAATATTTGGGGAGCAATAATTCGCTCTTATGGACTACCCCGGAATACTATTCGGCTGATAACCCACTAGGGTGGTACGGCATTTCAATAGAAAAGAATACAACAAGATCCTCTAAAGAAGTTGAATTCCTCGTGAATGGTTATCAACCAAATGGGTGTAGCCTGTTCAGTCAAATGATCAAGTTAAATTCAGTTTAGGGAGTGGAATATAAAATGTTTTTTTAATCTTGAAAAACAATCTATGACCAAACAAGGGTTCAGGGTTAAATCGGCAATCGCTTGCTGTAACTCCTTATTACTTGCTTCAACTATTGCCAAGGCGATCTTCGTTTATTAGCGGAGAGTTAGTATATTCGTACTACCTTTCCAAAGTTTCAGGATTGACAAACAGAGTAGGTATTTTTACATTTCGCAGATTGGAGAACATTCACAAACAATGACGCTGCGGGTTCAACGTGGACTTCTTGACGCAAGCGGAAAGCTCAGGGGCTATTCGAGTAGGAAGCTGAAGGCAGCAATCCGTATTAGATAGTCATTGTCATCGCCTGCGCGAACAAGCTCCTGCATCATTTTCATGTGATGCTAGTAAGGGGAAGAACCCTATAAATTAACTTAAATAACATAGTTTCCTAGTAACTTCCTAGTTGTGGAGGTTTTTTTGTCGTGCTTCGATCCTGGGAGGCAGACGCATAGTAAGAAAAAGTAATAGCAGCTTTTTTTCGCCCCCACCCGGGGGCTCACCACCTATCTACAAATCTAAAGAGAGGGGCGAGAAGATGGGGCAAGAAGAGATGAACAGTCTGAAGGATCTACTCCCACTCGCCGAGCGATACGGCCTGGCCGTTGTGCTGTCGTTCATCCTGCTTCTCGTCGTTGTGGTCATCATCCGGATGATTATCCGGGGGGATCTGGTGCCGCGCAGTCTGTTGGACAAGGCGGAGGAGGACCGGGACCGGCTGCAGGCCATCCTCGATAAGGAACGGGAGGGGTTCATGACACCGCTGCTGGAAGTGGTGAAGAACCTGAAGCAGCAGGACGGATCGGATCACAAGGGAGGGTAACACGTGTTGAATCGTATTTTGCAGCGGCTTTTTCCAGCCCATCGTGAGAAAAACAGGGAATTAAACTATGCGTCCAGCCGCATCAGCTTGACCATTGCCAGATACAAAAGCGCATCAAAACAGCTCCAGACGGAAATCGGGCGCAGCTACTATGCTCATATTCCATCGCCAAATGCACCTCAAGAACTGCATTCGGACAGAGTTCACTAGTGCCTTTGTGCCCTCGATGCGTATTCTAGTCTGGCTTATAATTTTCGTAAAGATCGATCATTCTAGAACACAACGTATATGCTCGACCACATTCTAACGAATGCCCGTCGTTTAGTTCATATATTAACTATTTTCACGGTCTCAGAAAGGGGAGAGTTGATATGCAACCCCGCAGTCAAAACAGCGCCCAAGGCATTGACGTCAGTCATTACCAAGGCACAATTGATTGGAACAAAGTGAAAGCGAGCGGCATAACGTTTGCCTTTATGAAGGCTAGTGAGGGCAAGTCCTACCGGGACAAGCGCTTCCTGGAAAATGTAAAAGGAGCCGCAGCCGCAGGCCTTCTCACCGGCCCGTATCATTTCCTCAACGCCCGGACTCCTGAAGAGGCCGGGGCAGAAGCCCGGAATTTCGCCGCAGCCATTCAGGCAGCCGGAGGTCCGGGCTGTTTTGCACTTCCGCCGGTGCTCGATTACGAGAACAATCCCGGCGGCCTGGATGATGAGCAGATCACCGGGATTGCTCTCGCTTTCCTGCGCGAGATTGAGCAGCTGACTGGGCGTCGTCCGATGCTGTACACGGGGAATTCTTTTGCCGCTAAATTCGGCCCGGCCTTGTCAGGGTACAAGCTGTGGATTGCGAGATACAGCAGCAGTAAAGTGCCAAGTGATGTTCCTGCATGGACAAGATGGCATTTCTGGCAGACGAGCAGCAAGGGAAGCGTGCCTGGCATCCAAGGAAATGTGGACCTCAACGTATATGCCGGGACGGTGCAGGAGCTAAAGAATGAGTTTATTTTGCCAAAAGGAGATAATTCCATGCCTAATCCAAATAACAAGGATAAAGAGTTGCCGAAACCCTCTTCCCCAAGCAGTCCTGTGCCTGCTCCCCAATGGAAAGAAGAAGGCCGCAAATGGCTGATCGCCAACGCGGGAATCCATGAGAACTGGAAGCCTGGGGACCCTGTGGACATCGGAACACTCGGCACGATCCTGGCGAGACTGTACAATTCACCGAAATAAAGGAGCTGTCCATATGAATAATGAGATTTTAACGAATGTCCTATCTTTTGCCTCGGTACTGGCTGTGTTTGTGCTGGCGCTGGTGCAGCTGGTCAAATCAACGATAGATATCCCTAAACGGCTTATCCCCCTAAGCGGGCTAATCATCGGACTGGTTATTGGGGTCGCCGCATATCCTTTTACAGAGCTGACACTCGTGCTCAGGCTGTGGGCGGGAGGGCTTGCAGGGCTATCGGCAACGGGGTTGTTCGAACTCGCATTTAACAAAAGTAAGCCCACAGATCATACAAATTCAGCTGGCCGCCCTTAAAAATAAACAAGCCATCCTTGTAGGATGACTTGACATTTACAATATAACAATTTGGGCTTGTCCAGGGTACTTCCGCACAAGTTTATTTTGGTCAAAGGGGCGTACACCCAGCCCACCGGGTCATCAAGGGCATATGGTAGGGTAAGTCAACTATCAAGGAGGAATTTACAAATGACCAGTGTCGTTGGAGGTATGCCAGAAAAAAAACCAGGGCCGGCCTACACTTCCCCAAGCTACACCAGCCCTATGCCTAGCTATACCACTCCCCCTATTCAGGTAACCGGTGTTGTATATGACTCACACACCACCATGCAGAGCGTCCCTTACCATCATCACCATCATCATTGCCCTCCGGTGCATGAAGCTCCGGTGTGTCATGCGCCTGCACCAGTTCCGTCCCCTTGGAACTCTACAGGCTATATTCTCGTCCTGTTCATCCTGCTGGTTATCATTACGCGGGGAGTGTGGGTTTAGAAGCCGCAGCGGTTACTGCAGTTGCTCACGAAGCGGGCCATTTCAGGCCCGCTTGGCCTTTCTTCGAGTCGGCAGATCACAACCCTGATCTTTTGCTTTCATCGTGTGAGTCTTTAACTGGCTGCGCATGCTTCTGGTGCTTCATTAACTCGCTGACGGTGACGCAGCGGTACCCGCGCTTTTGAATTTCTGGGAGAATAGCTTTTAGTGCAGCGACCGTCTGCGTGCTGCCTTCCACATGGTCGTGCATCAAAATAATGTCACCGCTGTGCAGATTATTAAGTACTTTATTAATAATCCGGTTCGCTCCCGGTCTTGCCCAATCTTTGGTATCCTGGTGCCAGGACCATAGAATAACCTGCATGCCTTTAGCGTGGCTGGAGTTCACGATGATGCTGTTATAGTAGCCTCCAGGAGGACGGAACAGGGCTGAATGTTTTCCTATAGCATTATATATGCTCTCCTCCGTCAGGGTGACTTCTTTGTCAAATAAACGGGCGGTATTTCCCGCGCTAAAATAAGTATGGTTATACGTGTGATTGCCAATCTCGTGCCCCTTAGCCGAGGCCGTCTTAACGAGCTCCGGGAACCGGCTCACCCGGTTGCCAATGACAAAAAAGGTCGCTTTGGCCTGATACTGGTCAAGCAGGTGGAGAATTGCCGGAGTCTGGGTAGGGTCTGGCCCATCATCAAAAGTTATGGCGACCACCTTATCATCAGTCGCTACTTCCCATACAATCTCTCCGCGGGGTTCATAATAATCTCTGCCCTTAGGTGCTCCCAGTGCGGCAGCAGGTGAAGCGCAGGAAAGTGATCCTGTGCCAAGCAGCAGGGCAAGCGCAAGGGTCTGCCATTTACGCATGATTGCCTCCTTCGTTAACCATAATCCGGTTTAGTATGTGAGGAAAGGGGGGATTCATGCATTTCTGGCAAAAATGCTGTGGGTGAGGTGGACAAGCAAGTTGTAATTCACCGCCTGTTCCGGTGCATTTAATTTCTTTTATTGATAAGTTAGAATTACAATAAATTAAGATCGCCAACAAGCTAGAAAAAGCGATTTTAAACTTCCTGACTATGTTGGTGTTGACACGTATCTTAAAAACGTGTTATTATCTAATTCGTTGCTGTAAGTTGGCGAATACGCGCCGGGGTGGCGGAATTGGCAGACGCACAGGACTTAAAATCCTGCGGTAGGTGACTACCGTACCGGTTCGATCCCGGTCCTCGGCATCCGAAATACATAGCTGTAAACCAGACAAGGCCGTTCCTGTTCACACAGGGACGGTCTTTCTGATTCTTATGGGTAGTGTCGGAATCTACCATTTGGGTATAAGATAGAGAGACAGAGCTAGTTAAGGAGGAACTGCGATGTTTGGCAATGATTGGGATGAACTGCTGGGGGATGAGTTAAAGAAGCCTTACTTCAAGGAACTGATGATTTGGCTTGATCAGGAATATGCGGAGCATACGGTGTACCCGCCAAGGGAGTTCCTGTTTCAGGCGCTGAAGCTGACTTCCTATTCGGACACGAAGGTGGTTATTCTTGGACAAGACCCTTATCATGGTCCGGGTCAGGCGCATGGGCTGAGCTTCTCTGTTCTGCCTGGGATTAAGATTCCGCCTTCCCTGCGAAATATCTATAAGGAACTGTCCAGCGATCTGGGTGTGCCGGTTCCTCACAGTGGCACACTTACTCCTTGGGCGGAGCAGGGTGTGCTGCTACTGAATAATGTGTTGACCGTACGCACCGGACAAGCGGGCTCGCATCATGGCCGGGGCTGGGAGACATTTACGACGGCTGTGATCGAAGTGCTTAACCGGAGAGCTGAGCCTATGGTATTTATATTATGGGGAGCCCCGGCTCAGAAAAAAGGGGCGATCGTGGATAAGGAGCGGCATGAGGTGATTACCTCGGCACATCCGAGTCCGCTGGCGGCTAGACGTGGATTTTTCGGGAGCCGGCCTTTCAGCAGAGCGAATGATTTCCTCTCAAGGCATGGACAGACTCCAATTAAGTGGGAGAGCCTGTAGCAGGATTTTGACCACAAATATGGAATGATCTAAATAACGGATATTTATAATGAATAGAAAGGGGGAACTGCGCTTGCGTTATGAAGACTGGATCGGACAGGAAGTCATTGTTTATTGTGAGAATCAGGATGATATTTATACCGGGATCATTGAAAGCTGGGATGCGGCGGCGAATAAGCTGATCCTTGGGCCAAGGCCGATCGCGGTGCCGTTGGATGACATTATTAAGATTCAGCCTGGCAGCCGGAACCGAAGGTATGCGAGAAAGGTCATGAAAACCAAGACAGACCGGGCAGTCCCTCATTCCGTTGGTTATGTAATGAAGAACCAGGTACAGTTCGACAATGCGATTTACTTTAAGTCACCAGTCACAGTATGGAGTGGCAATAATCTGTTACATTTCCGAACCGCAATTCATCATCATAATGAGCATGAAGTGATTCTCGTGAGCGGGGAAAGATTAGACAAGCAAAAACATCTGTTCGTAGTAAGATCCATTCGAGGCTGAATGGGTCTTTGTGTTTATTTTTGACCAATTTCCGAAAAAAGGTAACAAATTAGAAGATAACTGTCGATAAATTAGGGGAGGACTGGTAAAATTTACACAGATCAGATAACCAAAGGAGAGAAATGAATGATTGGGAACAGGAAAATGACCAAGTGGTTTCTTGTTATGCTGCTTGTGGCAGTGGTTTTTCCGGCGAACGTCTTTGCAGCCTCCGGCGATGTAACTTCCATCGAATTTGAGAATCCGGCCGCAGTACATCTGTATGTAGCTGAAACCACCCAGCAGCTTAAGGTGCTGGCTAAGATTGAAGGCTTGACGGATAAGAAGGATGTAACCAGCGATAGTACTTGGGTATCCTCTGATCCATCGGTGATTAAAGTGGAAAAAGGGCTTCTGACTCCGCTCAAGAGCGGTAAGGTAACGATTACGGCCAAGTATAAGGGCTTTAATCTTACATTAAGCGCGGATTCCGCATACCTGTTCAAAGAGCTGAAGCTCGATCAGAGTGGAACAGTGCAGTATAAGCTGGGTGATGAGAACCTGAGCGTCAAGGCGCTGGCTGTCGATAACGACGGTTCTTCCAATGACGTTAGCGCTAATGCCGATTGGACATCTTCCAGCACATCCGTCATTACGGTGGCGGGCGGCAAGCTGACTCTGGTCGGCAAGGGATCATCCACAATTACGGCAAAATACAAAGGGTTAACTGCTTCTTACAAAGTAAACGTGGTTTCCCCATACTCCGAGCTTAAATTGGTTCCTGAACAGAGCTTGCCCGATGGCGACATTGAAATGCTCGTAGGGGACAAAGAGCTTCAATTGAATGCCGTAGCTCAGCTGAGCGAGGGCGGCACCAAGCAAACTGTCTCCGATCAGGCGGATTGGAAATCGTCTGCTCCGTCTGTGGTCTCGGTAGACAAAGGAAAAATCAAAGCGTTAGCTACCGGTAAAGCTACGATTACAGCTTCGTACCGCGGCGTTACCGCTGAGGTTACCGTGCTGGTACGTACAGAGTTTGAGGCACTTATTGTAAATCCGTCCAATGACCAAACGCTGTTCCTCAGCGATTCACCAGTTCAAGTTGAAGCATCAGTTCGTAATAGTGTGGATACAGAACGTGAGATTGTAACCGACAAGGCGGAGTGGGTATCTTCCAACGCTCTTGCGGTAACTGTCAAGAATGGTCTCATCACGCCTAGACAGGTGGGGACATCAACGGTTAAAGTGACATACAAGGGGCTTAGCCGTGAGATCAAAGTTACTGTATTCCCTACTGTTACGAAGATCTCTACAGAGAAAACCAGCCTCGATATGTTCAAGGGCGAAAGCATATCTGTTCCAAAAGTAACGGCAACTACCCTTGACGAGAAGAAACAGGATTTCACCTCCAATGTGGAGTGGACTTCCAGCGACAGCAATACGGTAGTGGTTGAGAACGGCAAGTTTGTGTCCAAGGGTACGGGTAAGGTTACTCTGACAGGCAAACTTGGCAAAGCTGCTCCGCTTGTGGTTGAGGTTGTAGTTCAGGAGAAGGTGCTTGTGCTTCTTCCTGAAAAAGAGAATTTTAGTGTGGTTATAGGCAAAGAGCTGCCGCTTACCAAAGTCACCGCGGTTCGTGTCAATGGTGATGAGGAGGATGTAACCGACAAGATCGAATGGAGCCTGACAGGAGCCAATGCTGTAATTAAGGGAGGCAAGATCAAAGGTCTGGTGAAAGGGAATGCAACTTTGAAGGGGACTTATTTGAATCAGAGTCTCAAACTTCCGGTTGCTGTAGAGCCCCAAATTACGAAGATCGTTGTAGAGCCCCAGTCGTTAGAGCTTAACCTTAAGAGAAGCAAATCGATTAAGGTAACAGGCTTCTACACCAACGGAACGAAGATCAATCTCTCCAGTAAAATGGACTGGGTATCCTCGAATCCAGAAGTTGCAACGGTGTCAGGATCAACGGTAAAGTCAGTGGCTGAAGGAACAGCTACCTTAAACGGGTCCTACCAGGGGGTCGCAGCTAAGGTTGATATAAGAGTCGTACCGAAGCTGATGAAACTGACTGTAGACGAGAAGAGATACGTTCTCGCACCGGGTGCTGTCAAAACGGTTGACTTAGTAGCTGAATATGATACAGGCAAAACTACTTCTGTTACAGGCAGTGCCGTATGGACAAGCTCCAAGCCTTCGGTTGCCAAGGTGAGTGCAGGCAAGATTGAAGCGGTTGCCAAAGGAACCGCAACGATCAAGGCCAAGTTTGACAACAAGATTGTGACTATCTCGATTTCGGTAAAATAAAGATTGATCCCCCCGTGGGTTAGTCTCCAGTCCCTTGCTCAGTGCAAGGGGCTTTTTTCTTGTTGTATAACCGATTGTTTAAATCGGATTAATCGGGTATAGTTTAAAGTAAGATATTTGCAAAGGAGGACCTTCCTTGAAAGAAATACCGGAATCCTATGTCAAAGCCAACCAAACTGGAATTGTACTGCTCGTTATTGCTGCCTCTTTATTTAGACAGCCATATCTGCTCGCAGGCTTGTGGCTGGTTCAGGTCATGGGTCTGCTAACCGGCCGGAATTTGTTTGTGATTGTGGCTAAGCCCTTTCTGAAGGTTCACCCGGGTAAGACCCAGGCTGCAGAGCTGCAGCGGTTTAACAACACGCTGGCGGTTGTATTCTTAAGCCTCTCCCTAGCAGCTTTTCTGGTTGGATTAGCATGGGCGGGTTACCTCTTTTCATGGTTATTATTCGCAGCGGCATTGGCCGCCTTAAGCGGTTACTGTATCGGCTGTACGTTATATTTTCAATTGAAGCAATTAAAGGCTAGATGGCGCCGGGTATAAGCGCAGGCTATATAAGTTGAACTATTGATTTGAAGGCCCAGCTATGTAAATTGGACTTAAGAATTACGAAAAGGCAAGCGCGTGAAATGATTTAGGAGAAGCGAAGCGTTTGCCTTTGTGACCGGACTTTCACCCTATGAATTTAATTCAGGAAGTCTGGGAGCAACAGCGACCCTAGAGAACATTTCACACCGCTGCCTTACTAATTCCCTGCGAACTCCTACGGTTCAGGCCGCCTCGAGGATTGAATAAGTGCAGATTATGGAATATAATTGGAACAAATGTTCTTAATGTAAAGGAATGCATCTATGATCAGACTTATTCGTTTGTGCAAATCACATCTCTTCGGGGTTGTGAGCCTGATTCTCTGCCTTGCTTTGCTAGCAGGGTGCTCATCAAGAGGAAGCCTGCCGGTGCCTCATGACTTCACAGAGGGAAGCGGCAAGCTCCGCGTCATATTCATTGATGTGGGGCAGGGTGCTTCCCAGCTTCTGATCAGCCCATCGGGGAAGACCCTGCTGATTGACGCCGGGAACAACGACAAGGAGCAGGTGATGCTGGATGCGCTGAAATTGTATGGGATCAGCCGTCTTGACATTGTCATTGGCACCCACCCGGATGCGGATCATATTGGCGGGCTGGATAAGGTCATTGACCAGCATGAGGTTGGGAGAATTTATATGCCTAAGGTAAGCTCCACAACCAAAACCTTCGAATCGGTGCTTCGCTCTATTCAGCGTAAAGGTCTCAAGGTATCCACAGCTAAAGCAGGACTCAATTTAGAATGGGATAACGCGGTGACTGTGAAGATGCTTGCGCCTGTCCGGAATTACGAGGATACCAACGACATGAGCGCGGTCATCAAGGTGACCTACGGGCAGCATTCCTTCTTGTTGACCGGAGATGCTGAGCGGGACAGTGAGAAGGATATGCTGGCCAGCGGCGCGGATCTCCGCTCCGATGTGCTGCTAGTTGGCCATCACGGGTCCAAATCCTCGACTAGTGCGGCTTTTCTGACCAAGGTGAATCCGAAATATGCCGTCATTCAGTCTGGGGCAGATAACAAATATGGGCATCCTACCCAAACCGTGCTTAAGCGCCTGCAGAAGCAGGGCGTCCAAGTATACCGTAACGACAAGCAGGGAACTGTTGAATTCATAACGGATGGACAGCAGTTTGAGATCAGAGCGGAGAGGTGATTTGGACATGAAGGGAATTGTTGAAGGCTTCGAGGATAATTATTGTATTATTGAAGTTGAGGGAAATTCAAAGAATGTGCCTCTTAATGAAGTGAATTCTTCAGTGAAGACCTGTGATGTGGTGGAGTGGAATGGTCATGAATGGGTGACGAATCCTGAGGAGACACAAATCCGGATCAAGGAGATTAAGTCACTGATGAAGGATGTCTGGGAGGACTAGCCGGAAATTATAGGGAGAGTGTTGGAACTATGTCTTTGCAAAAACCGCTGCCGCAAGAGTATGCTTCATATTATGAGCCGTACATTCAGGCCTTGCCTGAAGGAGATATTTTGGCTTATTTAGCTTCGCAAACCGAAGAGTTTGAAGCGCTCAAAAATTTGGATGATCAGAAGGGTAACTACAGATACGCTCCGGAGAAATGGAGTGTGAAAGAGCTGCTGGGTCATGTCAACGATTCGGAACGGATCATGAGCTACCGTTTGCTAAGAATCGCCCGCGGGGACAAGACGCCGCTTTCGGGATTTGAGGAGAATGATTATGTCCTGCATGCGGGATCGGAGCGGCTGGCCGTAGATGAGCTGGTAAACGAGTTTGCGGTGGTACGTGCCTCAACGTTGGCCTTGGCAAGACAGCTGGATGATGCAGCCTGGCTTCGTACGGGCGTAGCCAATGGGTTTCCAGCGTCAGCAAGGGCTGTGCTGTATACTATTGCAGGGCATACGGCTCATCATTTGCGCATATTGAGAGAGCGCTACGAAGTTTGAGCGTAGTCTCGCAAGTGGTAATTGGCAGAACGTGGTGAATAACCATCAGGCGGCGAGTAGGGGCGCTAAATAGCCCCAAGCTACATAAATGGAAGCCGAGTGACTTCAGGTACTTGAAGTGATATCAAGTGATGCTTGGTGTTCCAAGTAAAGCTAGTGCTCCAAGTGATGACCAGTGACATCAGGTGACGCCAAGTGATTTCCAAGCAGCGCCAAGTGACACGAGGGGACGTTTAGCGATACAAAGCGTAAGCCAAGAGATACTATGTGAACCCCGGTGATTCCAAGTGAACCTAAGCAATCCAAGTAACACTATCAAGCAACACCACGAAGCAGCATCACCAAGAGAAACCGCTGCTGGAGCACATTATATAAAATAAAAGAAGCCTGCCGACCAAGTCATCTTGGTATGGCAGGCTTCTTTTATTTTATGAGTGCGGCTTATTCGTGGGAGGCAATCGCTTCGAATTTGCCGCTGAGCTGATAAGGACCATAGCCGACAGGCAGAATCAGATGATCCCCCTTATGGAGCGGATACTTATGCCCCTCAGCCGATAATTCGCCCTCACCCGCAATAATGCTGATAATGAGGTATTTGTCAGAGGACTTGAAATCGGCGGTACCGCCAACTTCCCATTTCTGAACCGTGAAAAATTCGTTCTCTACGAAAGTCGTTACTACGGCACCCGGTTGGTTGGCAACCTTGTAGTTTGTTTTTACATAAGCTTGAGGCACCGTGGTCACTTCAATGGCTTTCTCTAAGTGGAGTTCCCGGGTGTTCCCCTCTGAGTCCTTCCGGTCGTAGTCGTAGACGCGGTAGGTAGTATCTGAGCTTTGCTGTGTCTCCAGGACAACGATACCTTTACCGAGTGCATGGAGAGTTCCGCTTGGCACATAGAAGAAGTCACCGGGCTTAACCTCAACTTTGGACAACAATTGGTCCCACTTTCCCTGATGAATCCAGTCCGCAAGCTGCTCCTTGCTGTCCGCACCATGACCGTAGATAATCTCGGCACCCGGTTCGGCGTCAACAATATACCAGCATTCCGTCTTGCCAAGCTCTCCGTTCTCATTAACTCCTGCATAGGCGTCATCGGGGTGAACCTGAACGGACAGATCATCGGACGCATCTAGAATCTTAGTTAGCAGGGGGAAGACTTTGGAGTTGGAATTGAACAGTTCCGGATGGCCTGCCCACAAGTCTCCAAGTGAAGTGCCCTTGTAAGGACCTTCTTTAACTACACTTTGTCCGTTCGGATGGGCAGAGACAGCCCAGCACTCCCCGGTCTGATCCGAAGGGATCTCGTACCCGAACAGCTCCTTTAGCTTGGTTCCTCCCCAGATACGGTCTTTAAATACGGGCTCTAGAAAAATAGGTTGATTCATTGTAAGTAAATCTCCTTTCAGATGAATAATTTAGTATTCAGTATGGACAAGGGCGGCTGCCCCGATAAGCCCGGCATCCTGCAGAAGTGCGGCAGGCACAATCGGCGTTTTGCGTCCGATAGGATTGAGCGCATGAGCTGAGACATAGCTCTGAACAGCTTGGAACAGGGGTTCGCCGACCTGGGACACGCCGCCGCCGATGACAATTTTCTGTGGATCCAGCGTGTTGATCAAGGTGACGCAGCCAATACCGATATAGCGGAATACTTGATCAACCAGCTCTCTCATCTGCGAATCACCGGCTGCGGCAAGGTCGAAGGCTTCCTTGGAAGATACCTTGCGACCGAGCTTCTCGCTGGCCTGCCTTGCCACCGCAGTGCCTGAGGCTATGTATTCCCAGCAGCCTCGCTGTCCACAGACACATTCACCGGCAGCGGGATCGATGACGAAATGGCCGACATCCCCTGCGTTTCCGCTGGCCCCTGTAATCAGCTTGCCGTGCATATAGAGGCCTGCCCCAATCCCTGTACTGATGGTGATGAATACGAAATGGTCCGCATCCTGGGCGGCTCCAAGCCATTTCTCTGCCAAGCAGGCTGCTGTGGCATCGTTCTCAAGCTTGACCGGGAACGGGAACAATCTGCTCATCTCCTGAACCAACGGAAAGTCATGCCAGCTTGGCAAATTCGGCGGAACTGTGAGCCGGCCGCTCCGGGTATCGAGCGGTCCTGGAGCGCCGATACCGACACCGCTGATGAGGGAAGTGTCAATTTGGCTTTCAGTAATGAGGGACATTGCCGAAGCGGCAATCCGCTCAACCATAACATATGGGCTCACAGCGGGATCTGTAGGAATGGAGGTTTTAGCTACGACTTCACCGGTATCGGTAATTAAGCCGATTGCAGATTTGGTGCCCCCAATGTCAATTCCAATCGCATACTTCAAGATAAGTCCTCCCTGATCTGTTTTACTTGACAAAACTTGACTTAAATTAAATAATGTAAAGTATGATTAAAGTCAGTGTATCATATTCGGAAGGGATTGCAAGAGGATGGCACGTGCCAAAAAAGTGTCCATGCAGGACATAGCGGATAAGCTGAACATATCCAAAAATGCGGTGTCACTTGCCCTTATGGACAAAAAAGGAGTAAGTGAAGAAATGCGGCACCGGATTATTCAAACAGCCAAGGAGCTGGGCTACGGACCGTATGGAAAGAAACAGCTTGAGCATCCGAACCTGCTGGTTGTCGTTCCCGACCGGATTACCAGGTACGATGATAATGACCACTTTCATTTCTACCATGATATGATCTGGGGATTGGAATCGAGCATCCGAAGAAAGGGATACAATGCCATTATTGTGCGGGTTGATGAGGCTATGGAGAAGAATCTGGTCCTGCCTGGTGTGTTCGAGGATATTTCTTATGCCGGAATCATCTTATTTGGCATTATGGACAAGCCCTATGCTGAGCGGATCTGGAAGCTGGACGCCCCCTTGGTCATGCTTGATTCCTATTACCGGGAGCTGCCCTGTCCGGCTGTAACCTCAGCCAATATCGAGGGGGGATATGAGGCCGTACATTATCTGATACAGTGCGGTCACAGCCGGATCGGGTTCATCGGGCCAGGCAATCTGACCACGAGTCATGAAGAGCGTGGTTACGGCTTTTGGAGAGCGATGAAAGACAGCGGCCTTGCGGTTAACCCCTCCTGGTGCTTGACTGAGTCAGAGGGCTTTGAGGCCACGCGGGATGAAATTGCCAGGTTTCTGGATAGGCATGAAGCCCTGCCGTCAGCTTTCTTTTGTGGAAACGACCGGATCGCCCTGCTGCTTGGAGAGCTGCTGCAGGAACGTGGAATACAGGTTCCCGGAGATGTGTCGATTATGGGGTTCGACGACTTGAACATGTCGGAAGCGGCACAGCCGCCATTGACCACTATGCGTGTAGATAAACAGGGAATGTGTGATTCCGCTGTGGATCTGCTGATGTCGGAGCTCAGCGGAACAAGACACGCGATTCGTTGGGGCATTCAGCCTAAGCTGATAGAGCGGCACACCGTGAGCAAACTGTAGGCAAGCAGCCGAAAACCGTATTACCGATTTATGATCAAAAATTTCATGTGCTTTATCGGATTGTACATGTTCTCTGGGCTTGAAGCGTGTTAAGGTATTAATGAACCTTTTAACAGAATTCTGGTATGGCGGGAGCTGCTGCTCATTGTGGCAAGCATTGTCGTGCTTGCTCCTGTACTTGAAATCAGTCATTTCAGCAGCTGGCCGTTTAGGCTGCTTATAATCTTTTGCTTTGCCAGTGCGCTTACGATCACATACCTTTCCAAGAAAGGCATGAAGGATGCTGGGTCTGATACGGTCCGTATCGGCTTATAGAAATACACCAAATAATCCCCTCCGGGTGCGGAGCGGGATTTATTTTTTTTCATTCCAAATATAGGGGGTAAAAAAATATTAGAAACAGTAATCTATATACTGGATTAATTCCAACGAACAATATACAATACGTTTTGTGTCTTTTTCCAAGAGACGCTAGACTCAGGTAAAGGAAGTTGAACATGGCAGGAAAATTTAAGCGCCTACTGATCGGAAGACCGATGAAATCCACGGAGATTGAGGGCGAGAAACTAAGTAAGCTGAAGGCACTGGCCATCTTGTCTTCTGATGCATTATCGTCGGTAGCTTACGGAACGGAGCAGATACTCATTGTATTAATGGCGGCTGGTTTTGCTGCCTTGTGGTATTCCATTCCCATCTCCATCGCGGTTCTTGGTCTGCTTACCATCCTGATTGTCTCCTACCGTCAGACCATCTTTGCTTATCCAGGCGGAGGCGGGGCTTATATTGTTGCCAAGGACAATCTCGGTTTATCTCCGAGCCTGCTTGCGGGGGGTTCGCTGCTGGTGGACTATATTCTAACCGTAGCGGTAAGCGCTTCGGCCGGAACCGATGCGATTACTTCGGCTTTTCCCGTGCTGCATGATCACCGGGTGCTGATTGCCCTGGTTATGATCCTGTTTCTGACCATTATGAATTTAAGAGGCGTGACGGAGTCAGCTTCCGTCCTTGCTATACCGATCTATCTGTTTGTTGTTGCGATTTATGTATTGATTATATGTGGAATTATCAATTATTTCTCTGGTGGCGCCCATGCCGCTGCGCCTGAATTCGGCAAAACCGTCTCAAATGTCAGCTTGTTCCTGCTGCTAAAGGCCTTCAGCTCGGGATGTTCAGCATTAACCGGGGTTGAAGCCATGTCCAACGCTATACCCAACTTTCGAAAACCCGCAGAGAAGAACGCAGCAGCAACACTCATGATGATGGGTATCCTGCTTGCGGGAATGTTCATCGGGATCAGCCTGCTGGCTTATTGGTATGGCATCAAACCAGCCGCAGAGGAGACGGTTGTATCCCAGATTGCAGAGACTACCTTTGGACGAGGAACCTTATACTATGTAATTCAGGGTGTTACAGCCGTAATTTTGATCCTGGCGGCCAACACTGCTTATTCAGCTTTCCCCCTGCTGGCATTTATGCTGGCGAAGGACAAATACATGCCCCATGCCTTCATGGTCAGAGGAGATCGTCTGGGCTTCTCAAACGGGATTATTTTCCTGAGTATACTGTCTGCCATCCTGATTATGGTGTTCCAGGGGGACACAGAGAATCTGATTCCACTGTATGCGGTAGGCGTGTTTATTCCCTTCACCTTGTCCCAACTGGGTATGATGCTCAGATGGATCAAGCTTAAGCCCAAAGGCTGGGTGGTTAAGCTGTTAATCAATACGATCGGGATGCTGACAACGCTGTCGATCACACTGATCTTTATATTTACCAAATTCAGTCAAATATGGGTCATATTTATCTTTCTGCCTTTGGTTGTATATATCTTTATGAGAATTAAGCTGCATTACGCCAACACGGCGGACCAGCTTCGCATTGACCTGTTCAATGAGAAGCCGATCGCTAAAGGGAACACCGTGATTATCCCGATAGCCGGGGTGACTAGGGTGGTGCTTAACACCGTAAGTTATGCAAAGACGCTCTCGGACAATGTGGTTGCCGTCTATGTCGGTTTTGATGACGAGTCGGTCCGGAAGATTGAACAGCGGTGGAATGAGTGGAATCCCGGCGTCCGTCTAATTATTCTAAAATCGCGTTACCGGAGCATACTTGGCCCTCTCCGGAAATTTATCGATACTGTGGAATGGAAGAAAGCAGAGAGTGATCATATTACAGTTCTTATTCCGCAGTTCATTACTAAGCATTGGTGGCAGAATCTGCTGCATAATCAGTCCAGCCTGATGATAAGAGCCTATCTTATTAACCGCAAAAATGTCGTGGTAGCAACCGTGCCATATCATATGGACCGTTAGGTTTAGGCGATTACCACATCTGATCCTCCTCCAATAATTACAGTTCTGTAGGCAACATAGACCCCGATTATAGCAGCTGCCAACACCAGGATTGCCGCGACCAGAGACCAGAAATCAAGCACACGGGATTCTGACTGGTTGCTTCTTCTTAGTGCAACAGCCGATTCTGTGCTGGTAGGCTGCTGCTGCTTGATACGGACCGGTTTCATATTGACCGACCTCCTTTATTAAATCAGGATAACCCCATAACGTATTGTATGATTCTAGGAAGCCGAAGGTTTGGGCATATTTAGGAAAATAGATTCGGCTAAAACGTGTAATAGCCGTATACGAAGCGCCATTGGGCGCTTTTTTTGTTGGTTAAAAAGCACAGTTAAATCTACTAGAAATACCGCCCATTTCATAGGTTAGCCGGTTCATTCGCGGCAAAATAGAATTTATTAGTGAACAGATTTCTGACGTACTGAACTGAACTGATCTGATTTAACCAACAAACCCCGAGCAATAGCAGCCTAAAGGACATTTCACCCGTATTTTTTTACCCGTAAAATCGTTTATTTAACTTACATTTTTTAAATAATGCGTTTTATTTATTGAAATTAGTTTATATATGACGTATTATATCTTCATTAAATGATCTCTAATAGGAGGAGGACATCAACACCAACATAATTGAAAAGCGAGGGATCTATATCGAACTGACATCCCGTCAACTGGAAATTATTGATATTGTCAAGAAACATGCGCCAATTACCGGGGAGCAGATCGCCGAAATGCTTAATTTAACCCGTCCGACGATTCGTTCCGACCTGTCGATCCTGGTGATGCTGGATTATATCGATGCAAAGCCAAAAGTCGGTTATTTCCTGGGAAAAAGGGGAGCCGCGGAACGCGAGAACAAAGTCCGCCTGCTGGATATGAAGGTAGGGGACCTGCATGGGGTCCCGGTTATTGTGCGTGAGACGACGACCATTCACGATGCTGTGGTAGCGTTGTTCCTGGAGAATGTCGGGAACCTGATTGTAACGGATGAAGAAGGGAAGCTTGCGGGTATTGTCTCCCGTAAGGATCTGCTGAAAGTGACTTTGGGGAATGCGGCAGCATCCTCGATGCCTGTAAGCCTAATTATGACCAGACTTCCCCAAGTGGTGACGATTTCACCCGAGGATTCTGTTCTCGAAGCGGCACAGAAGATTATTTCCTACCAAATTGACAGCCTGCCCGTCGTTGTTCCTGCACCGTCTGGTAAACCAGGCGAGTGGAACGTAGTCGGGCGAATCACCAAGACAAATATTATAAAAATGCTGCTGGATACAGTAGCAGAGGAATAGTGGGAGGAATGGGATGAATCATGCTGCGGCTCATTTCATAGCAATCTGTTCGGATTCGGTTGGGGAGACCGCTGAGGCGGTCGTACAGGCGACTCTCCGGCAGTTCGAACTGCCATCGGCAGAGATTAAGCGGTTCATGAATGTTCGTCATGAGGATGAACTCAGCCAGCTGATGGAGGAGGTGGCGGCCAGAGGCGGTTTTGTGGTCTACACGCTCGTACAGCCTGAACTGAGAGAGGTCATTAAGGAAGAGGCTGTTCGGCTTAATGTACGTGCTGTCGATATCATGGGCCCAATGATGCAGGCGTTCATTGATACGTTTAACGATTCGCCTAAGCGGACTCCAGGGCTGCTGCACCGGGTGGATGAGGACTATTTCCGCCGGGTGGAGGCGGTGGAATTCGCAGTGAAGAATGACGACGGCAAGGACGTCAGTGCGCTGCTGAAGGCGGATATCATTTTGCTTGGCGTATCGCGGATATCGAAGACTCCGCTGTCTATTTTTCTGGCACATAAAGGGAAGAAGGTTGTTAATTACCCGGTAGTACCGGAAATGCTCCCGCCAGCTCAGCTGAAGGAGGTCACTACCGGTAAAATCTTCGGTTTAACGATAGAAGCCGAACACTTGGTGAAGATACGCGCAGAACGGCTTAAGGCCATGGGACTTCCGGATGGTGTGCGGTATGCCTCTCTTGAGAGAGTGGAGGAGGAATTGCAGTATGCGCAATCCTTGTTCAATTCGCTGGGCTGCCCGGTTATTGATGTGACCGACAAGGCGATTGAGGAGACAGCGGGCTTGATTATGAAGTTTCTATAATTACTATAACTTGAGTG
This sequence comes from Paenibacillus sp. J22TS3, assembly GCF_018403205.1. Taxonomy (NCBI): domain Bacteria; kingdom Bacillati; phylum Bacillota; class Bacilli; order Caryophanales; family Paenibacillaceae; genus Paenibacillus; species Paenibacillus sp. J22TS3. Next base: position 696,050 of record NZ_BOSF01000001.1, on the reverse strand, counting down.
GAGGGAACAGTATGGAACGTCATTTAGCTATGGAATTGGTACGAATTACAGAATCCGCAGCACTTGAATCTGCAAGATGGACGGGCAGAGGGGATAAGAACAGCGCGGATGACGCGGCAACAAGAGCAATACGCAGCAAGTTCGATTCTGTGGCTCTGGACGGTACTGTTGTCATTGGGGAGGGCGAGATGGATGAGGCCCCTATGCTGTATATCGGAGAAAAGCTTGGCAATGGCCGCGGACCGCGGATGGACGTCGCTGTTGACCCGCTGGAGGGAACCGAGACCGTGGCGAACGGGCTTGATAACGCCATCTCGGTCATTGCTGCCGCACCGCAGGGGAATCTGCTGCACGCGCCAGACATCTATATGCAGAAGCTGGCTGTGGGTCCAAAGCTCGCGGGACAGCTCTCCCTGGACGATCCGATTGAGACCACACTACATAAGGCTTCGCGGATTCTGGGAAGGTCTTTGCCGGAGATGACGGTATCCATTCTGAACCGGGAACGTCATCGTGACTTGATAGCGGCGCTTAGGCAGTCCGGGGTGCGGATTAAGCTGCTTAGCCATGGAGATGTGATGGGGGCGATCGAAACGGCCATGGATAATGAAGTGGATATGTATGTTGGCTCGGGCGGCGCACCGGAAGGCGTCCTGGCGGCAGCGGCACTCAAATGCCTTGGTGGGGAGATGCAGGGGCGGCTGCTGCCTGAACAAGAAGAGGATCATCTTCGCTGCAAACGCATGGGAATGGATGATCCAGGGAAACTCTTAACCATGGAAGATATGGTTGGGAGCGGCAGCGTCATCTTTGTGGCTACGGGTGTGACTTCAGGAGACTTTCTGAACGGGGTGCGCTACCTTCCCGGGGATAAAGCTGAGACCCACTCTGTAGTTATGCATTCTGTTACTTCTACGATCAGCTATCTGCGGACAATCCATCATGATCCCAAACAGATAAGTACGCTTCAGGCAGCCGTGATTTAAAATTTAGATAATCGTCTTCACAGGTAGTTTGCTGTCTCAGCAGGGTGCCATGAATCATTCTAGGAAACTGCGGATTCTGCGAATTTGCTGTCAGTCACGTTTATTTCCATCAGCCCATTCATATAGTACAATATGAAATGGAAGAAAACGTAAAAGTGCTACAGGGATAAGGAGATGATCAGGAACATGAAAACCGTATGTGTCTTTGCCGGCTCCAACCCGGGCGTCAAGCCTGAATATCGGACTCAGGCCATTCAGCTGGGGAGTGTACTTGCAGACCGGGATATCCGGCTAGTGTACGGCGGTTCCCGGCTGGGTCTCATGGGAGAAGTGGCAAATGAGGTTCTGCTGCGTGGGGGTCATGTCATTGGAGTGATGCCGAGCGGGCTGTTCAGGGGAGAGATTGTCCATAGAGAGCTTTCCGAGCTGATTGAAGTAGAGAGCATGCATGAGCGGAAGGCGAAGATGGGCGAGATTGCTGACGGGTTCATAGCGCTGCCTGGGGGTCTTGGAACGTTCGAGGAACTGTTCGAGGTGCTGTGTTGGGCACAGATTGGTATTCACGCCAAGCCTATAGGACTCTTAAATATTAACGGTTATTACGATCCGCTTATTGAACTAATCAAACATAGTGTGAAGGAAGGCTTCTCGAATGAGTCACATTTAAGTCTCATCCGGATTTCTGATGATCCTGAAGCGCTTCTGGACCAAATGAGCGAGTATCAGCCTCAGGAGCTGGGATCTAAGTGGACTCAATTGATTAGTGAATAAGCTTTAAAATCAATTCAGCCTTCAGGTCTTTATCGGCCTGAAGGCTGAATCGCGTTTCCTTATGACTTTTGTTATGCCAGAAGACTTATAACAAGCAGTTCGTACAGCACTAAAGGCAGAATCGTGTTGTTGTAATAAAAGCTTCCAAGTCCCCCCATTATATACATCCGCCTACAAGAAGGTTCCTTGGCTTACTGCTTTTCTACCAGCGTCTGTGCAGGTATGGTACTCACATGAGTATTCTTGGTGCGGCTGCGCAGGGAAGGCAGGATGAAGCGGTCAAATCCGATCTTGGCCGCATTGGCGCCGGCCGCCAGAATGAGCACTTCCAGAATCAGCATCTGCGCGTTGGTGCTGACCGTTCCGGAGAAGAGATAGGCCGTATTCATAACCGCACCCATCAATGCCGCGAAGGTAGTAAAAGTGCCTAAAATCAAACCCAAACCGACAAGGAATTCACCGAAGGGCACCAGAATGTTTATAAAGCCTACACCTGGAAGAGCTCCATGCTGTAGAAAGGCCGACCACCATCCCTGAACTGCTGGATGCTCACCGGTGCTTTTACTGATAGCCCCTTTCAAAAATCCAGATGCGTCAAAACCACCGCTAATCTTGCCGTAACCTGCCGTCACCCACTGATAACCGAGATAAATGCGAATTATGGTGAGACACCACATAGCGGCCGCATTGGACCTGAGCCATTCAATAAACATTAATTTCCTCCTTCATCGAATTTAAATTTTGTTGTTTCCTATTGTTACACTTGGCGGTTTTATCAATCCTCTCTAAGCTTATTGGTATAGGGTATAAACTCATTATAGATGGTAATTTTTATCAAATATATAAGATATAAGTATCAGTTGTGGGACCTGCAGACTTATTAATTATTGATATAACTTCTCGTTCTTTGGGAGCAATGTTTTACTCAAAAAGACTGTGGGGTAATACTCTGTAAGTAACCGGGGAGGTAGCGAAAATGGCAAAATTGCTAATAGGAATATTCTCGACCACACAGGATGCTTCCATCGTCATCGACGAATTGTATAAAACGGGATACTCCGATAAAGAGGTATCCGTACTGTCCCGAAAGCTTAAGCAAATGAATAAAATAAGCGAGAGTACGGGGATAGGGAAGCCGATGACCGGCAACGCGGGCAACAGCGTATTTGGTATGCTAAAGAATATGGTTGCCAACATTGAGGATGATCCTAAAGAGGTTGTGGCAGCAGGGCCTGCAGCGCGGAAGATGGCTGGGACCGAGATTGGAAAAGGGACAGATGATTTCATCGTGCCTCTGATGAGTGCGGGAGTTCCCAAGGAGGATGCACAGCAGTATGAAGCCCATCTGCTTAAAGGGCATGTTCTTGTCATGGTGGAGTGCGAGCCGCATGAAGCGGACAGGGTTGCTAATATTTTTAAAGCTCATCATGTGGTAGGAATCGAGTAGAAATGGTAGATTTATAGAAGTCTAGCAACCTAGACTTAAATCTCGGGCAGAAGCATTCTATTTATACTTTATTACAGGAGTTGTCAGATGAAACAAGTTAAGGCGTTTGTTGACGGGGAAGAGATCATAGGCTTCTATTTGCTCAAATCAGCTAGTATCAAACAAACCAATGGGACGGTCCCCAAGGATTACCTTGATCTGATCTTGGCTGATCCCACAGGTGAGATTACCGCGAAGCTGTGGGATGCTTCAGTGACGGACAAAGAGACATTTTTTGCCCCTATGCTGGTTAAGGTGAAGGGTCTTGTACATACGTACAGGGATAAGCTGCAGTTCAAGGTTATGCAAATGCGTCCGGCCGCGCCGGATGACGGGCATCATATTACCGATTTTATTCGTTCAGCGCCCGTTCCTCCGAATGATCTGCTCTATACGATCACCTGTGCCGCAGCCAGTATTCAGGATGAAGAGCTGCGCTCTATTGTGGATCATTGCATCCGCAAAGTAGGGGATAAGCTGCTTCATTATCCCGCGGCGAAGGGAATGCACCACAACTTCTATGCCGGGCTTGCTTATCATATGGTCCGCATGCTAGAGCTGGCGGAATTTATCGTTGTTCAGCGTCCGTTCCTAAACCGGGATCTGCTGATCGCAGGGATTATCCTCCACGACATTGCCAAGACAGAGGAACTCACGGCAGAGCTTGGCATTGTCTCGGAGTACAGCTTCACGGGCAAACTGATCGGACATATTTCCCTAGCCGTGAACTGGATCATTGAAGCGGCGCTCTTGAAAGGAATTGACACGGGCTCTGAGAAGCTGGTGATGCTGCAGCATTTAATTCTATCCCATCATAATCTCGGGGAGTGGGGAAGCCCTGTACAGCCGCAGCTGCCTGAAGCGATTGCGCTCCATCTGATTGACCAGCTTGATGCCAAGATGCAGGCTGCTGAGGATGCGCTCGATACGATGGCTGAGGCGGGAGGTTGGACCCCTCCGATCAGGGCTCTGGAGAATAAGCCACTATACCGTCGCAAGGACAGCTAACTATGGAGGCTCTCGCTTGCCGATAATCTTCTGAAGAGCATGGAGTAGACGAAAATAGTAAAGCGCCAGTCCCGGGATCCTTGGACTGGCGCTTTTTGCTTGCAATTTTTCCAAAGCTGTTCCTCTACTTCAAGATTACTTGCTTATGAGACGACCTCTTGTTTTATGTGTGCGCCTCCATAAATCTACACGAGCTGTGTATCGTCGTTGTTGTCGTTGGTTTCCTTTTTGCTTGGGGACTTGTCTGAATTCCCCTCCAGATTATCCATAATGGCACCAACCACATCCTCAAGACCGTCTGTGGGGGCTGGCCGGTTTGGATCAACGTCAGGCACTTCGTCAAAACCTGGCTTTCGGTTCTCATTCGTCTGGTTCATGACCCGTGTCATCTCCTTCCTATAGATTCCCTTATAGAATCTTCCGGATACAACCGGTATATGTAAGGATAACCCGATCATCTAGAATTGAATCGTCTTTTAACGCAGGTTCACATCGGAATAGCTTGACCGAATCTGAAGGATGGCCGGAAGTTGGTCCATGAACACATCAACCACGCGGGGATCGAAATGTTTGCCGCGTTCAGACTCGATATACTTAAGAATATCCTCAAGTGGCCAAGCCTCCTTGTAAATCCGGTGGCTGCCCAGCGCATCGAATACGTCTGCTATTGCAGTAATTCGCCCATAAATGTGAATCTGTTCCCCCTGAAGACCTCTAGGATAACCGGTACCATCCCACTTCTCATGGTGCTGGTAGGCCACAATAGCCGCCGCCTGCAGAATAGGGCGGGAAGACTTCCGGAGCAGGTTGTAGCCAATCTCAGCGTGCGTCTTCATAATCTCATACTCTTCTTCAGTCAGCTTGCCAGGATTGTTGAGAATATCATCGGGAATGGCAACCTTGCCGATATCATGCATAGGAGAAGCCATGCGCAGTATTTCAGAATCATGAAAAGATAGGCCAAGCCCGCGGGCAATGACGCTGGAATACTCGGCCACACGTTTAACGTGATTTCCGGTTTCTTTGGAACGGCTTTCTCCAATTTCGCCCATCGTAAATATAATTTCTTTCTGGGTTTCCTCAATTTCGTGGCTTAGCAGCGCAGACTCCAGACATTTACCGGAATAGGAAGCGGCGAGGGTCAAGTATTCCAAGTCCTGTTTGGTGAAGGCTCCGTCGTTCGAGTTTTTGTTGACCGCCTGGAAGCAGCCCATGATCTTCCCGTCATTGCTGCGAAACGGTATAACGATCAGCGCTTTGGTTGTGTAACCGGTTAACAGATCGGTACGCAGCGCCCCTGTTGAGAGTACCTCCTTATACTGTTCATTTGTGTAGGCGTCATTAATGAAAACTGACTCGCCTGTGGAGATGGAATGGCCCACTAATCCGGCATCCAGGGGGATTCTCAATTCACCGACTTCATGGGCCACCCGGGTCCATAACTCTTCATGAACGCGGTCAATCAGCCAGACTGTACAGCGGTCCGCATCAATCATGTCCCGGCCCATATCGGCCATGAGAGTGAGCACCGTATCCAAGTTGCGCTCATTGGTAATTCTGGTTGTATATTCAAAGATGATCTTAAGCAGATGTTCAGGTTTCATATTCACCATATCTCCTCTGTATTTCTCTACTTAAGTACATTTCCCCACCAAAGCGGGAAGTTCCTCCTAAAATCACAAAAAAAGCCCCTTTATCAGGGGCTTTGGTTGGATTTTTATTTAGGTCCTTCGGTCAGTCTTTCTTCAATCCGCTGTTCGATCTTCTTAAGAATGCCCATAAATTCGGTACGCTCCTCAGACGATAGGACCCCGAGCAGATCGGCCGCATAGTAATTGCGAAAATCAATAATTTTCTTAGCCAGGCATTTTCCTTCCTCACTAAGGGATAACCACACAATCCTGCGGTCGTCGTTGCTTCTTACCCGGATGACATAACCCTCGGATTCGAGCTGGTTCAGCATAATAGTAGTAGCCCCCGAGGAAAGGTTAAGCTGTCTTGAAATATTAACCACCATAGACCGCTCTTCACGGTAAATAATCATCAGCATGCGCGCCTTGGTATTATTGAGCCGGTCATCTCTTTTCTTATATTGCTGGTCGTACAGCTTGTTCCTATAGCGGTATAAGGTCTCCATGAAATGTTCCATTGTCTCCACTTCTTTAATAACCATCTTGCCGGATTCCATATTCTTGATTGCCCCCTGTCAAACTGCCTACCTTCTATACGTAACAGCCTATGCAATGTTTCATGATTTTTTTGAAAATAAGGATTGTGCATTCATTCATTCTATGCTAAAGTATCTTTATTTCCAAATTACTTTATTGTAAAGTAATTATAACACAAATTTTTGGAGGGAGTTCGAGAGAATTATGAAAGGTCGTCTTATTTTAACCAATATTATAGGGATCGTAGTACTTGCCGCGTTAATTATGGGTGGTGCTTATTTCTATTACCAAAGCGTTACCTACATCAAAACCGAGGATGCCCGTGTAGCTGCCGATATCGTTCCTGTATCTGCTCCAGCCACCGGTGTGATATCCGGATGGAATCAGAAAGAGGGTTCTGTCGTTAGTGAAAAAGCAACGCTTGGTCAAGTTGCCAGCGGTACTACCAATGTCAATGTAACGGCTCCAATGGGAGGAACCTTAATTAAGAATCAGGCTCGCAACGGTCAGCTTGTTCAAGCTGGTACTCCACTTGGTCAAATTGTGGATATGAAGAATCTCTATGTTGTTGCGAATGTGGATGAAGACCAAATTAAAGACATCGATGTAGGTTCCAAAGTGGATGTAGTGGTAGACGGTGATCCAGGCACCAAAATCCAAGGGAGTGTGGAACAGATCGGTTATGCCACCAACTCCGTATTCTCGCTTATGCCAACCAGCAATACTAGCGGCAGCTACACCAAAGTCACTCAAAAAGTGCAAATCAAAGTGTCGATCAGTAACTATTCCAAAAATGTACTGCCTGGGATGAACGCTGAAATCGTCATTACTAAGAAATAGGGAACCATTCGCAGAGGTACTTGATCTGCAGAAAGGAGATAGACGATGGCGACCAACCAACAACTAGACAAACCGGCCAGCGGCGGCTTCAGACAGCATTTGCCGCTGCTCGTTGTGCTTATGATCGGTTTGTTCTTGGCAATATTGAATCAAACCCTGCTTAATGTGGCGCTGCCACATATTACGAACGAATATGGAATCACCACCAATACAGCCCAGTGGCTGCTTACAGGCTACATGCTCGTTAATGGTGTGCTTATCCCGCTTTCCGCCTTCCTGATTGAACGGTTCGGAGTCAGACTGCTGTTTCTGGCGGCAATGTTCTGCTTCACGCTTGGAGCCTTAATCTGCGGGATTGCCGGAAGCTTCTCTATGCTGTTAATCGGACGGCTTATTCAAGCGGTCGGAGGCGGGGTACTGTCTCCTCTGGTCATGAGTGTTATCCTGTTTATTTTCCCTCCCGAAATGCGGGGGAAAGGGATGGGGATCTTTGGGCTTGCGATGATGTTCGCCCCGGCGATCGGGCCGACTCTTTCCGGGTGGGTCGTTCAGAACTATGACTGGCACCTTCTGTTCTCATCGATGATTCCGTTTGGAATTATCGTACTCATTATTGCTTTCTTCAAAATGCGTAATATCGAGCAGCCGAAGATCATTAAACTTGACTACATGGGCACGTTGTCCTCCTTGGCCGGTGTAGGCTTGCTTCTGTACGGGCTTAGCGAAGCCGGCACCAAGGGATGGGGCGATACTGAGGTACTGACCTGCATCATCATTGGGGCAGTGCTTGTAGCCTTCTTTGTAATTTGGGAAATACGGACCGATAAGCCGCTGCTGAACATGGGTGTGTTTCGGTTCGGTATTTTCTCCCTGTCCAATGTTATTAATATTTTTGTTACTGCCAGTATGTATGCGGGGATGCTGCTGATTCCCATTTACTTGCAGAACCTGCGTGGCATTACGCCGCTGGATTCAGGTCTTCTGATGCTGCCGGGGGCACTCGTTATGCTAATCATGTCCCCGATTTCGGGTATATTATTTGATAAGGTGGGCCCTCGTCCGCTAGCCATTCTTGGTATGGTCATTACAACTGTGACCACGTACCAATTCACGAAGCTTACATTGGATACCTCTTACAGCTACATTCTGATCCTGTATATGATCCGTTACTTCGGCATGTCCTTCCTGATGATGCCGATTATGACGGCAGGGATGAACCAGCTGCCAAGGGATTTGAATAAGCATGGTACGGCCATGTCCAACACGCTTAGACAGGTCAGCGGTTCGATTGGTACGAGTGTTATCACAACGATCTTTACGACCCGTTCAACGTTCCACGGTGCTGCGATGACAGACCGTATGGATACAACGAATCCTACGTTTATGCAGTCCTTTGGTGAGCTGGTTAATAGGATTGCGACAGAGTTGCATATTCCGTTAGCTCAGGCCAAGACTCAGGCCGTGACCATGTTAGCTGGTCAAGTCAAATTGGAGTCCACTGTGCAGGGAATTAATGACGCATTCTACTGGGCGACCATCATTTCCGTGGCGGGTCTGGTGCTCAGCTTCTTCCTTCGTGATGTAAGAAAAGACAAAGACCGTCTTGCGAAGAAAAAGCTGAAGAACGGAGAAATGCTTATGCTTCCAGCACCTAAAGAAACCCTTGCCAGTGAAAGGGGAGTTTAATTCATGAATATTTACATTGTGTATGACTCAGAAGGCGGCCATACGAAGGCGCTTGCCCAGGCGATTGCGGATGGGGCAGCCCGTGTAAGTGGGGCTAACGTTCATCTTCATTCGGTGGATGAAGCCGACGTTTACGAGCTGGCTGGGATGGATGCCATTATCTGGGGATGTCCCGGACACTTTGGCACCATCAGCGCAGGACTCAAGCATTGGATTGATAAGCTGGGATACCTGTGGGCCGAAGGACGGTTGATTAATAAAATAGGCGCGGTATTCTGTACAACCGCTACCGAGCATGGGGGACTTGAGGCCACGCTGCTTAACCTCCTGACCCCAATGCTGCACCACGGGATGATCATTGCCGGACTGCCCGGCAATATCCCGGATAATGCTACTTACGGATCCTATTACGGAGTAGGCGTATCCTGTCCGATTGATAGTACTGAGGTGCTGAGTGACAAGGGAAGACAGCTGGGCCTTGCACTTGGAGAACGGGTTGCCGGATTGACTGCCCAATTTGTGAAGTAGCATAAGGAGGGGAAAGTCATGACGATCATTATTACATGTGCGGTTATAGCTATTATTATTATTGCGGTTCTTGTTTCGATCAATATTCGCAGCGGATCGGCTGTACCTAAGCAATCTGGCGCACCAGAAGAAGCGGTAGCGAACACGGGCGTTCCAGCATCAGTATCAGTGCCGGAGACTGGGATGGAGACGAAGACAGGGACGGAGACGGTACAGGCACCTGAGCCTGCACCTAGGGTTTCATCTGTTCATCACGAAGAAGCTGCTCCGGCTGTACAAGATCAAGCTGTTGGCGAGAGAATAGAGCAGTCTTATGCGGATATTCCAACAGAGGAGACTCTCTCTGCGAAGAAGCAGGAAAGAAAGCTGAATGAGCCTAATTCACCTTCGGCTGACGAGGACTTTCGTGCAGCGATCAGACGGCTGCAGGAATCCCCGGCCCCGAAGCCTGCAGCTTCCCAGGATAGGGAGAAGATCGCCGACGACGCTTACCGGCAGGCGCTGCGCTCTTTTATGGAAAAGGCAAAAACAGAGAAATAGAAAAAAGTGGTGCCTACAAAGGCATCACTTTTTTTGAGGACAATAATTCTGCCAATCCGGGACGTGAGCAGATAAGCTTTGTTAGGCTCAGAGTCGCTCTCGACCATCAAACCGTATCTAATATACCCTAATAGACCTGTAAAAAAATCCCATCCAGAGCAACTCTTTTATTCTTATCCTACGTGAAGGAAGAAGAGTCGTTCCAGTGGGATTTCTTTGTTGTCTGCAATGTCTAATTTCAAGCAGTTTGTCCCCCAAAGTCAGTTGCGTTAGAAGCCACCATCTGCGGAATAACCCGCTTTATGTAAAATTATTATAATGTTTGCTGCGGGTCATGAGTAATCCTCTAATAAGTATTTACGTTCGGGGATTAGGCCTTAAAAGGGATGATCCGGGTGACATGCTGGATCTCTTCCAGGTCTACTTTAACGGCTCCATCAACTGTTCTAAGCTGAACCTCGTTCGATTTCTTGGTCCATTTCGGTGTTCCCGACATCAAGTCGCCGTTCGTCAGCTTAATTACAACTTCATGTTCAAGTGTCACGGCCATTTTCAATTCAATCAAGTCTACACAAGTCTCGTTATTCATATCATTACGCCCCCAGTGTTAATAGAATAAGTGCTTCTACTATTACTTTCGGCCGAAGAGACTATTATCCTGATAGCAATTTTAAAATCACGACTTTTTACCTAATCCGCTGCATGTGAATCTAGCAATTGAACCTTCTTTATATAAGTTATGAGCGGTACGAGAGAATTATACGTTATGTTCAGAAAATATAGTAGAACCTCAGGGGCAGCCTTGTTCTTAAGATCCGGGTGATTTCTCAAGGGCAACCCTTAAGGCCAGCACCGCCATAACGACTGCAACGGGGGTAAATATATATTTCTCCAAGCTGTTAAATGAAGCCAGGTTGCCTGCTATGTTCAGAACCAGATAAGCGAACATAAGCCAACAGCCGATGCCTGCTGCTTTTCTCCATTTTCCAGGACTGATATACCCGGCCTTCAAAGATACAATGCCAATGAAAAGAAGGGTTGTGACAAGCGCGACGATTTCAAAAATATAAAGGGACGCCTGGCCTTTTATCTGCCCTCCCCATACCATACTTTGAGGGACTAATCCGGCGAGAATCAAAATGTGCAGCACAAGCATGATTAAATTTAAAATAATGAGCATTTTGCTGGCCAGGCCAGCGCTAATGAGCTTTTGTATTAAGACTCCTCCTTAAACTTATTTATGATACTTCTGCTCAGAAAGGGGCCCCACCGTGATTGTGCCGATCTAAAGAAGGTAGAAGAATCCAATGATCATAAATAGAATTCCGATGGTTGTTATCACCGCCCCGCTAAACTGTGTGAACCTGATGTAGGCATCACTGGGTTCAAATTTCCTTTTACCTTCCAACGTTCATCTAAGTACCAAATTACAGGCGGCTTCAAGATGGCAAGAACGCCTAAAGCGAGAAAAAACCACGCCGAGCAGAAACAGCATATGATTATCTCCTTTGTTTACAATACGAAGGGTAAAGGTAAATAGTTCCGTGTGTGTGGTTGCCGTTGAAGAGACATTAGCATTACTACAAAATGATGTTTAATATAGAATCTGAGGAGGGTTAAATAATGAAGAAAAAACTAATATTAAGCATTTTTTCTTTATTCCTGTCTCAATAACAGCCAGAGTTCAGGCGAAAGAGCCTGGCGCTTTTACGGGTAAACCTATATATGGGAGGGGGTTAGTATTCATCCGCGTTCATAATCAGTAACCACTATTCAATTATTTCATTAATTTTTATTATAAGCTGGTCAATCAAAAAAATGTAAAGTGGTCGCTAAAATTTCCTGTGATTGGTGGTCTAAATCATACTCTTTACCTGACTCCTCTGCCATGAATAAACAGATGGATCATTAACTAAAGTTGCCTTCAATTGAATATATCCGATAGCCTCACCTGACACAATACAGGATGTTCCCGTTTGATTGGTTATCTTTGCAAATGTCGTTGTACCTGTCTTGTTATCTGCATAAATAGCTCGGGTCACACCTTTGATTAAATCATCTGTTTGTGTGATTGAATCTTTTGCACAGGTTAAAGCAGCCGTTCCTGGCTTGCTGAAGTCATCAATTCCAGTTAATTTCCATGCCTGACCATTTAGCAGGAACCTAGCAACTAATTTAAGGTTAGAATCCATTTTTAAGTTACTGCAATTTACAGTAATCTCCCCATCTGCCAGTGTTAGTACCTTACCAGTTGTAATACCTAGATTTGTTATATTAATATAGCAATCCAGAGTGTAGAATCTACTATCTGAATTAACAACGATACGATGGGGAAGAAGGCGCATGATACCCTTGTATTTGTTGTAGCGTTTTTCATTTACTTCTGAAATTATTAGATACTTTTTTCTGTCATAAAAACAATATCACCACGGTTAAATGGTGATAGGGAAGTAAGGCGGCGATCATCATAGTTTTGTTCAAGATTCGCATTAGTGAAAAAGCCCGTATTATGCTGTCATTAATTAAAACATCATTACCCAATTGATCGAGCAGGAAAGTAAAATCGTCTGTATTGTTTTGAAAAAGATATTTCATAACGTCACCCCCTTAACGATGAAACAACATAAATGTATTAGAGGATTCCGATTGATATTGTCATGGTGCGGATTTTGCGTTCTAGTTGGTTAATTCTATTCTGGATTGATTCGGTTTAAAGTCAGAAACAGAAATATCATCCTCTTTATACGACTTCATCAGTAAGGGATTATTTGCAACACTGTTCAAAATAGATAATGCCGCTGAATAAATTTTACGTTTATCACCTATTGAGGAAACACCATACTCTGTTGCAGGATTTGTTATTCCTTCTTCTGCTAGGGAAATGGATAGTTCATTGGGAGAGAATGTAATTCCCTTCGTTTCAAGTTGCAGACGTTCTATATATTTCATTTAGATTTTTCCTTTATGTGTGATTATAGGCAAAGAAATAACCTACCCGAAGGTAGGTCATTTAGAAAAACATTTAGTATGTAGAAATTGATTGCAAGACATCATTCACAAAGAATAAGTATTTATTACCGCCAATAGATCGTTCGTATACCCACATATCACTAGTTCCCCATGAAAAGATATCCTTACTGTGACGGTCATATATTCCCCAAGATAAGTAAACCATATCAGAAGTCATCCCAACACTTATAGTCATATCCTCTATTTGCTTCCAATCATGTTGTGAATATTTGTATTGTTTGTATGGACTAACTGTGTAAAATACGAATTTGAAATCAGATTGCTCTATATTTACTTTGTAGGTTTTTCCCTTATGAACAAAATAAACATTCAACACATTTCCGTCATCTATTTTTCTTTCTACTTTTGTTATCATAACTTGGGCAAGATTTTTAACCTGCTCATCCACAGATTTACCGGATAAATTTTTTACTACAACCTGTGGATTGTGTATCCAGGCTGTTTTGCCATAATAACTTTTATAGGATTCATAGAGATCATTGACCGGAACTGTGAGTTTAGCGGTATCAGATAACAGAGTTACTGATTTTATATAAGTTGAATCGTAGCCATATTCACCCTTATTAACTGTAACGGTCACATTAAAGAGATCTTTTAACAATTGCAACGGAACCATTAATTTACCATCAATGATTTGTGGAGCAACTGCATACGAACTCTTAGCGTTATTGATCTTTATGTATTTGGAATTAAGTTTTGAGTTGATTGTAGTGTCACTATACTTAAATGTAATATCCTTTGTTTTGTTATTTAATTGAATACTTCCACCTAAGTTTTTGAAAACTTGTGCTGCTGGAAGCATTGTATTATATTTTATAATCACCCCAGTATCTTTAATGCTGATTGATTTAACTTTAGAATTATCTGCATTAGTAGGTTCTTTTTTCCATGGTGTTAGGTTTAAACTTCCTTGTTCAAAATTCTGTAGAGAGATAGATGAATCATCGGCGTTATAAGTGGTTTTGCCAACCGCATATACGTTATCATTGTATATTACCAGAATGTAACATACGCTAGCACCTAAATAATCACCCCAATTGGATTGAGCAAGCATGTTCATAACCCTTTTCTTATCGTCAACTGACATTCCTTTAAACAATTCGTATTCTGCTTGCGATGTTAAAGTAATAAGTATCGCACCTTCATCATATTCAAGACCGGATGAGGAAGCAAAGTATCCATCCATTGTTTTAATCGATACATTTTCAATTAAACTACTAGTTGTTGATAGTTCATAAATTGACGAAGCGTTAGTCCTCACAGACAAAGTACCGCTAGCCACAAAAATTAACACTAACAAAATCAGTATTTTCTTCACTTCTAATTCCTCCAGTTGGTTTTTATATATATTACCACCAACATCCACATAGGTATATAGAATTACAAAACATATAGATTGTGGTCTAACTGAACTATTACTTGTTAAAATGTTCATTTATATATTTACACACAATGCAAATATTTGATGTGTATCTAACCGTAAACTCCGTATGGTCGCTCGTAGTCCTGTTTTAAAAAGGAGCGAAGTAGCTCGCAAAATAGTTTGTATTCTAAAATTCCATCTTTAACTTGTCGGTCATTGGGATACTGCTGGCAACTCTTTTCTTACCAGTTACAGTTATGACTTGATTGTTAAGATCAACATCCATCCAGCGTAAGTTAACCGCTTCACCAAGTCTACACGCCGAACCAAGGAAGAAGATGATTAGAAAATAATCACGATAGGCGTAAAGCGTTTTATCACGGTGCTTTAAGCGTTTGTAATAGTTAAGCATCTGCTTAATCTGTTCATCTGAAAATACTTCAATTTTGATTTCCTCTTTGGCATAGGGGATTTTTTTCGTTGGGTTTGTTTTAGGAGTGAACAGATCTATTTCATATTCAAAGTAGTTAAAGAAGATTTTTAGGATGTGAAGTTTACTGTTTACAGTGTACAGTGGTTGAATTGTTTTTGCGATTCTTGCCACAATGAACAAGATAATTTTTGACAAGGGAAGCAGTGCAGTCCTCAAGATTTACTATTTCATTCTGAACACAAAATTGATGGAATTCTTCAAGGGCTGCCAGGTAACTGGTGATAGTACGAGGGGAAAGGTTACGATACTCACGGTCATTCCTGAACTCATTTAAAGCGAATTTTAACAACATAAAAATACCACCGTTCTATTGTTAATTGAAACAATAGAATAGTGGTATCCTTAGTTGAAATAGTGTTTTCGATTGACCACCATTTATTTGAATGGTTAAAATCAGCCGAAAACCCTTGTTTTATAAGGAAGTATGATCTGCAGTGGGCTCGAACCACTGACCCCCACCCTGTCAAGATGGTGCTCTCCCAGCTGAGCTAGCAGATCAAAAAAATAATGTAAGTAAATAATATCTTAGCAGGCTAGAAAGCACCTGTCAATGGGGGGGGAATATAACTTTGGCTGATTGGTTAAGCTAGGGAATTATTACTACCCTGGAGGGCTGCTCTATGTGGAAGATGGCTAGGTTCATCTGCAAAATAAGCCTTGGTGCTTTAATGATTACTACGCTGTTGGCAGGCTGTGGCTTGGAGCCATTATTTGAAATTGGCAAGCCGGGAGCCTCGCTGTTCCCTGTCCCGGATACTCCCGTATCCGAGGACGTCTACAATCCCTCAGTGTTGGAGGAGGTTTATTCCTCGGATTGAGGTTGCTCAATAGCCTCTGCCATGCAGCAAGCTATGGAAATGATTCTGTCCGAATTGAGCCAGGGAGCCTTCGCAGAGCTTCCTGGTTATTTTGCTGTAACTGAATTTTTGTTATAATGGTCCAATTACGACTTAATTGCAATTACATATTAAGAAGAGGTGACTGAATTGGCTGCCATCATCATACCGGTACATACCGAAGAGCAGTTGAACCATGGACTTGATATCCGGAAGGAAGTATTCGTTCAGGAGCAGCAGGTTCCTGAGGACCTGGAGATCGACGAGTACGATGTGATTGGCCCTGAGTCCCATCATGTACTGATTGAAGAGGAGGGCCGCTACGCAGCGACAGGACGGATTACGTATTATAAAGATAATGCCGCCAAGCTTCAGCGGATTGCTGTACGCAAGGACTTCCGTTCCAAGGGAATTGGGCGGGTTCTGATGCTGGCATTGGAGCAGATGGCCAGGGATCTTGGCTTTGATAAGGCAGTGCTTGATGCCCAGTGTCAGGCTGAGCCGTTCTATGCCAAGCTTGGCTATCACACCGTTTCCACGGAGACATTCTATGATGCGGGAATTCTTCATGTGCGGATGGAGAAGAAGCTGTAATATTTCGGCGGAAATCCGGTGATCCTATCATATGCAAGACTACAAAGACAATGATTGCAGAAGGGAGATCGGTTTATCATGCCTGAATCAGCAAGAGAAGTGTTTGTAGCCGTACAAAGAAACGGAGATGGGGACCTGACCTCGTTCAAAACTTCGAGCGGACGGGTGCTGAATTATGAAGAGGCACTGAGGGAAGTCCAGGCGGGAGCCATTGCCGGAGTAAACGCGTTTAAGGGCAAAGACGGCGGGACTTACCTGCGTGGAGATGCCGATGGCGATCCTACGAACAACCTCGATGCCCTGCCAACCTTCTAATAGGATAATAGCAACAACTCAAAGAGGCTGTCCTTATGGGCAGCCTCTTTGTTGTGTTCGTACATCCCGCCTCGGGAGTGAGCAGTTTAACTTGGATTATGTATTGCTATCACCCCGTAAGCTAATCTGATGGGCCTGTATAAGCCGCAACTGCAGGTCCCTGATATGCCTAAGAGGAGCTTCCATCCCTCTTGAAGGAGCAGTTAGCTCCTCTCCTCCTCGCGTGCCAAGCTGCCAACACGCTCCGCTAGAAGCTCACCGCAGATTATTGGCGGCTTAAGGCAAGGCCTTATATCTATAAATCATAGACCTCGTGCTGACGCAGGAACTCCATGCTGCCCGTCCTCCCAATAAACTCTTCCATAACATCATCGTAGTGCATGAGGCTGATCCGTGACTGGATTTCAGGCGGGAGAGACAACAGCTCATCCAGGGTGGTATGCACATAACCGGTGCCGATCAGCTGCACTTCATGGAGAATTTTCCTGCAGGACCGGCGGGTAACCAGATCCTCAAGAAGCTCCGGCTGGAAGCGCATATCCGCGCTATAGAAAATCTCGCCATTCAGATAAAGTGAATAGCTGTTTTTTCCTTCAATGTGCGGGGTCTTAATAATTTCAACCTGCAGCGCCTCGTCAATCGTCGTGGTGGTCCCTTCCCGAAGTGGTCTGACCTCAAAAGCGTCCTCCAGCCGCTCAATACCGTCCTGGGATAGCCCACCCTTTAGCGTATACTCCCAAATCGGCCCGACAAGGGATTCTGCAATATAAAGAACAGGCTTCCTCTGGTAGATATACTTCATCTGAAATGCGTACTCCTCAAGCCCGCCAACATGATCCGCATGAATATGCGTAATCAGGACGGCATCGATGTCCGCCCAGGTCTTGCCAAGCTGATACAAGGAGGCTGGTGCCGTAACACCACAATCGATAAGCAGGGTATGTGAACCTGTGTAGAGCAGGGCGTTATTGTTGTAATACTTTTTGGCAAAAGCACCGCCTGTACCAAGCATCTGTATCCTTAGTCCCATAGGCATCTCCTTTATACTGATCTCTTCCCATACTTTAACATGGGAGCAGGGATTAAACCAAGCCGCCAAAAGAAGTTCTTCTTCAAAATAGGACCGCAACTTGGACGATTTTCCTAAGTATAACTATACAGGCAACAAGATATGGAGGAGGGACAGTTAGTATATGAGATGGAAAAGAGTGGCTTCAATGGTCCTGGCTTTTTCCCTCTTGGGAGGAACTTTAATCTATGCGGATGCGGCCATCCAGAAGATCCGTCTGATTATTAACGGAAGTGATGTGTCAGACGGGGGATACATGATCGATGGCAAGGCCTATGTTCCCGTTAGAGAATTAAATGGGATCATTGATTTTGACGATGCGACCAAGCGGGTTAACTTTACACAGCCTAATGTGGACCTTTTTGTTTTTAAAGGGGACACACCTTTTGGTAAGGTGAGTGTAGGGAAACTGAAATTTAATGTGTTCTGTCAGGTGGACAGCCTGAAAGTGGATATAAGCTCGGTGAAAGTGTCTATTGTTGGCCCGGACGGCTCGGAGAAAGCGATCCAGTCCCAGGAGCTTGGCAAGGACCAAAAGGATAATTTCTGGTTTAGAACGAACGATTACACCTATGATTTCAAGAGTGCCGGCAAATATACAATTAAATTTTATATGAAGCAGGCCAAGAGCAAAGAATACGAGCTTGTCTCCGAGAAAGTGATCAATGCAATTTGATTGATAAACTGGAGGGCAGCTGCATACCCTAAATTGACCTGTCTGTTCTAAAATGATACGATACGAGGGGATACGACAGTATTTAACAAATTAACCCGAAGTGAGGTATTTCAATGAGCGATCACAAACATGACCATGATGACGCTTGCGGCTGCGGACACGATCACGACCATGATCATGAACACGAGGAGTTTGTGCTCACCTTGACAGATGAGAACGGCCAGGATGTGGAAATGGTTCTGGTTGAGACTTTTGACGTGAATGAGAAGGTTTATGCACTTCTGCTTGAACGCAACAATCCGGAAGCTGATGGGATCATTCTCCGCCTTGAGGAAGAAGACGAGAAGATGGTGCTCTACAATATTGAAGACGAAGAAGAATGGCGTCAAGTTGAAGAAGCATACAACGAACTTGTTTCCGCACAGGAAGAATCCTAAAACAAATCATGCATGCGTAAGTTAGAGCTCCCAAGTGGGAGCTTTTTTGATTTGGAGGGGAGCAGGAGGAGCTGGTGCTCTGCATAAAAAAGAGGCCGAGCTTGAATCGCCCGGCCTCATCATGTAACCTAAAATATGGGATCTGCTTCTACAATTACCTTAACTTGATGAATATACCGGTCCTCTGGTCCCTTCACCGGAAGTCCGACATCCACGTGGTCTACAATGTAGTCGATGTTCTCCTGGGAGATCACCTCACCGGGAAGCAGGATCGGGATACCCGGAGGATACACATAGATGAATTCCGCAATGATGCGGCCTGCCGATTCTTTGAAAGGAATGACTTCGGTATCCGCATAGAACGCATCGCGCGGAATGAGGGAGAGCTGCGGGATCTCCGGTGTTTTGACAACCAGCTCATTAGCGGTGTTCACGGAATAGTACTTGGCAGACAGCTCCCGAAGGGCACGGAGCAGTATATCCGCGGTATCCCGGGTGTCGCCCGGGGTAATGAAGCACAGAATGTTATACATATCGCTGAGCTCTACTTCGATGTTGTAGTGCTCTCTAAGCCAGTTCTCCGTCTCGTAGCCTGTGATTCCCAGATGCCTCACATGAACCGTAATCTTGGTCGGGTCGAAAGCATATGTGGCCTCACCGCCGAGAATTTCTTTGCCGAAGCAGTACAGCCCTTCGATCTTATTGACTTCGGTCCGGACATAATCGGCGAGCTGAAGGGTCTCTTCAATCATTTGGTGGCCGTTCAGCGCCAGGTTTCTTCGCGCGGTGTCCAGGGACGCCAGCAGGATATAAGAGGTTGAGGTGGTGGTCAGCATACTGATAATGGTCTGTACCCGCTGTGGGTTTACGTATCCGTTCTTCACATTCAGATTCAGCACCGAGCTCTGGGTCATGGAGCCTCCCAGCTTGTGAACGCTGGTCGCAGCCATATCCGCGCCAGCTTTCATAGCGGAGATCGGCAGGTCTTCGTGGAAGTGGATATGCACCCCATGTGCCTCGTCTACGAGAACAGGAACATGATAGCTGTGGGCAAGCTCTACAATCTCCTCGAGATGAGCACTGATTCCGAAATAGGTCGGATTAATGACCAGGACCGCTTTGGCGTCAGGGTGCCGTTTGAGAGCTCTTCGAACGGATGAGGTCGTCACCCCGTGGCTGATCCCGAGATTCTCGTCTTGAGCCGGAGATACGAACACAGGCTTGGCTCCGGCAAAAATAATCGCGGACATGATCGATTTGTGAATGTTGCGCGGCACAATGATTTTGTCACCAGGAGTGCATACGGACATAATCATGGTCATAATCGCACCGCTGGTTCCTTGCACGGAGAAGTAGGTGAAGTCCGCACCGAAAGCATCGGCGGCTAATTTCTGGGCTTCTTCAATTACGCCGCTGGGCTGATGCAGGTCGTCGAGCGGCGCAATATTGATGAGATCTATAGAAAATGCGTTATCGCCAATAAATTCTCTGAATTCCTCGTCAGTTCCTGCCCCTTTCTTATGACCGGGGATATGGAATTGAACAGGGTTGTTAGCCGCATGTTTCTTAAGAGCCGTAAAAAGCGGCGTACGGTGGTGATCCATTTTGAGCCGTCACAGCCTTTCTTGTGTAATATATAAACAAGGATGAGTATAGCAAATAGCGACGGGAATGCAAGCATCGTTTAAGCCGCATTGGTGTAAATTCGGGCCTGAATGGGACAAAATATAAATATAGGACAGGCTACGGATGGTAGGAGAAGGAGGAAAGCATGGAATTATTAAAGGCAAACGCAGTGTCCAAGAGATTGATTACTCCGGTTTTTGTCTGTTTATGGGTCATTATGTTTTTGGTTGAATTTGTAAAAGGCGCCCTGCTCGTTACCATACTACCCGTGTATATGGGGGATGTTCTTCATCTGACCACCTTTGCGATCGGATTATCGATCTCCATGCAGTATATTGGGGACAATCTGTTTCGCAGTCCGTCAGGCTGGCTGATTGAGAGGATTGGATTCCGGATGACGATGGCCATCGGGTTATCCTTGACCTTTGCTGCTGTGGCGGTGATTGCTTTCACGTCCAACACAGCGCTGATTGTGCTTGCCTGTGCTCTGCTTGGAATGGGGACTGCACCCCTCTGGCCCTGTATTATGATGGGTGTCTCGGCGGTTAGCGGACAGAACAACAATTTTGCGACCGCGATGGGAATTATTCAGATGTCCAGTCTGGGAGGTGCGGGTGCCGGACCGATTGTGATTAACTTTTTTGTGGATGGCGGGTCCTACAGGAAGGTGTTCTGGATTCTGCTTGGCTGCATGGCGCTGGTATTGGTGGTATCCTTGTTCCTTCCGGGCAAGAATAAAACCCAGAAGGTGGACCCGCACGTCCTGCATCCCGAGGGGGAGCGGAGTCTTACGACCGGGGGCATCCGTAATATTGGCAGCAATCTTAAGAAGACCTTTGCTGAGATCAGGAAGAACCTGAATGTGAGCTGGATGCTGTATCCGGCGCTGTTCCTGCAATCTTTTGCCGTCGGGCTCTTAACCCCGGTGATCACGCTATATGTACGCACGGTGCTTCACCTGTCTCCGGCAAGCTACAGTGCGCTTATGGTCGTCGGAGGAGGGATTACCGTAATTGGTTTGATTCCAATTGGAAAGCTGGCGGACCGGTATGGCACCAAGTGGTTCCTTCATATTGGCTTCCTGCTCGCTGCAGTATCTGTGGGGCTGTTCTCTATGAACCGTTCTATTCAAATTCTGTGGCTGCTGGTGATTCTCATCGGAATCAGCTACGCGTTTATTCTTCCCACCTGGGATACGATGATTTCGCATATGCTTCCTTCTGGCGAGAAAGGGGCCATCTGGGGGTTGTTCCTGACCATTCAGGGGTCAGGCATGGTGTTTGGGCCTATGGTGTCAGGCAAGCTATGGGATTTATTTGGCCCCGGTTCGCCGTTTATGACCAGCGCCATTGTGATGGGAATTATGTTCTTCCTTCATCTGGCGCTGTCCCGCCGTCATGCGCGGACGGCCGTTAAACCATGAGACAAGACTTAGGGTATATAAAAAGGGACACAAGTCAACAGCTTGTGTCCCTTTTTTGCTGCGGGTAGATTCTGTCATACACACCGGGTAAGTTCCGGCTATTCACCTATCCAAGAAGCAGACCGCCTATTTTAATGTAGTGTCCACGTGAATTTCTAGAACGATGCTTTGTACAATGGAAGCAGCTTCTCGAAGGTCTCCTCCACTTTAGCGGTAAGCTTGTCCCCATCCTTAAGAATTGGATCATCCCGCTCAATCCGCAAACCGCAGAGGATCTCGGATTTTTTGACCGAAGCCAGCTTTTCGGCCATCTTTTTGAAGTCCTCGGTGTTGAGATCTTGATGAAACCTGCCGCCCGGATCCATATGATCCATGGACCAGTAGAATTCGCCCGGGATGTTTTTTTTCACGGCAGACGCGTGTTTATCCAAATATTTGGCGAGAATGAGTTTATTGGGACTTTCGTAAATCACGGCGAAAATGATAAACAGATGTGAGGCGAACATCCCCACCTGGAAGTGCGGAAGAGCTTTGTAACCGCGTCTGCTGCTTCCCCAGGCGACCCAGCTGTCATTCGGCGGATTAATCGTACGGCGCGCGTGCTTCGCCACATGAGGGAATATCTCCTCACCACACAGCGCGGACAAGTACGGACTTAGATTACCTCCAAGCTCTTCCAGCTTGGGACGCAGCGTATGAATAAGCGCCTCCATTCTTGGTTCCAGTCCCGGAACCTTGAAGACGTCGAAGTCTTGATTGGTGAAGCCTGTAAACGTCATGAGTCTTGCCTCCTGGTTACATTAGAAATATGCTCACAATACGGGTGGATCCATGTGCAGCAGCTTGATTATATCAAAATCCGGGCGGCCGTGCGTCATGACCGGAGCTTTGCGGGTAAAAATAATCAAA
This sequence comes from Paenibacillus sp. J22TS3, assembly GCF_018403205.1. Classification (NCBI taxonomy): domain Bacteria; kingdom Bacillati; phylum Bacillota; class Bacilli; order Caryophanales; family Paenibacillaceae; genus Paenibacillus; species Paenibacillus sp. J22TS3. The sequence goes on along the minus strand of NZ_BOSF01000001.1, from coordinate 673,266 downwards.
TAATCCAAGTTACCGTTACATAGGATGAAGTATAAGATAATGTAAACTGTAACCAGGACGATAGTAATTTGTTGAGTTTCATGCCCTGCAGAGTCTAATCTTTCGGAGCAGTTTTGCTTAGCAAAACTTGAAGGAGGGAGTACCATGAACAAGAGTTACGAAGTGGAGTATTGTAATCTTGAACTAAGATTTGAACGGGGGCATATCCAGCAGTTGATCCGTGACTTGATACAGGATGGATATTCTCTGTACTGGAGTGAAAGTGATTCTATCTTTATCGTATCGGTCCGTACGGGACGCAAGCTGACCAAGCTTCGGTTCCAGCGTGTGCAGATGAGTTATAAATTAGTGGGGGATTATATAATTAAAGATGCCAAGCTGGCAGAATGGCTCGAGAAGCTGATCGGTGACCTGAGGGGACACGCGGTGGTTAAGCGCTTCAAGGACCGGCAGATCCTGATCGAGAACATTCTGTTCGGGGAAGTCATCCGTCTTGTAGAGGTATCTGGTGTGGAGCAGCGCGTGCTGTATCAGAAAGGCTCCATTCCGAGTTTCGAGAAAATGTCATATATGTTCAATTCCCAGTCGGCCGAGCGGCAGATAGAAAGTCTGCAGATCGAGGTGGACGCTGAGCTTGAGCGTTTATATGAGGCGTTGAAATCCGGTGATGAGCAGGCGGCGGAGGCCAGCAAGGAGAAGCTGAAGAAGCTGCGCCGCAGTCTCATGGAGCTGGAATGGTGAGCTGCCCGGACAAATGCCTGCAATGAACAAAGCACCTCAAACTTTCGGTTTTGGGGTGCTTTGTTCGGGCTTGAAGAAGTTCCTTAACATGGAGTGGGGTTCACTTCTTTCCACAAAAACGTTAAAATGATATTATTGTCATAAAATATAGTCTGCAAAGGATGGAGAACCTGATGTCAAAACAACAGATAGGCGTCATCGGACTAGCGGTGATGGGCAAGAATTTGGCACTGAATATCGAAAGCAGAGGCTTTACGGTATCTGTATTTAACCGTTCCCCTCAGAAGACACACGAGCTTTTGGAGAATGAAGCCAAGGGCAAAAATCTTTTCGGAACCTTCTCAATCGAAGAATTCGTAGAATCCCTCGAAAAGCCGCGCAAAATTCTGATCATGGTACAAGCCGGTGCAGCTACAGATGCGACAATTGAACAGCTTGTGCCTCACCTGGATGAAGGCGACATCATTATTGACGGGGGCAACGCATTCTTCCCGGATACCCAGCGCCGCAGCAAGGAGCTTGAAGCCAAGGGCCTTCGCTTTATTGGAACAGGGGTATCAGGCGGTGAAGAAGGCGCTCTGAACGGTCCAGCGATCATGCCTGGCGGTCAAGAAAGCGCATATGAGCTGGTGAAACCGATTCTTACGGCTATTTCCGCCAAAGTGAACGGCGATCCTTGCTGTACATATATCGGTCCAGATGGTGCCGGACACTATGTGAAAATGGTTCACAACGGCATCGAGTATGGGGACATGCAGCTGATCGGGGAGGCGTATCACCTACTGAAGGATACTCTGAACCTGGATGCAAAAGAACTACATGAAATTTTCTCGGAATGGAATAAAGGGGAGCTGGACAGCTACCTGATCGAAATTACCGCGGACATCTTCTCCCAGTATGATGAAGAGACCGGTAAGCCTATGGTCGACGTGATTCTGGATGCCGCAGGCCAGAAAGGGACTGGAAAATGGACAAGCCAGAGCGCTTTGGATCTAGGCGTGCCGTTGTCCATGATTACCGAATCCGTCTTCTCCCGCTTCCTGTCTGCCATGAAGGAAGAGCGGGTTGCCGCCAGCAAAATCCTGAGCGGTCCAGAGAAATCGTTCAATGGGGACAAGCAGGAGTTCATCGAGAACGTCCGCAAAGCTTTGTTCGCAAGTAAGATCGTATCTTATGCCCAAGGCTTTGCTCAAATGCGCGCAGCATCTGACGAATATGGCTGGGATCTGAAATACGGCAACATCGCTATGATCTTCCGCGGGGGCTGTATCATCCGCTCTCAGTTCCTGCAGAACATCAAAGACGCTTATGACCGTGATCCGGCTCTGAAGAACCTGCTGCTGGATTCTTACTTCAAAGGAATTGTTGAGAATTATCAGGATGCATGGCGCAAGGTTGTCTCCACGGCCGTTGCTAACGGGGTTCCGGTGCCTGGCTTCTCCAGTGCGCTTTCCTATTATGACAGCTACCGTACAGAAAGACTGCCAGCGAATCTGCTGCAGGCGCAGCGCGACTACTTCGGCGCTCATACTTTCAAACGTGTGGACAAAGAAGGCGTGTTCCACCATCAGTGGTTCTAAGGCTTCAAAGTTCTTGGCAATAAATTCAAAGACACCCGGGATGCGGCCGAGCCGTACCGGGTGTCTTTTTGCTTGCTGGATTATGTGTTATGATATGACAAAGTTCTTTTACTCACAGCATGGAGATCTAGAGAAGTAGGTGACAGGGTGCAGGGGCATAAAGACAATATTATACTGATTGGCATGATGGGTACGGGGAAATCCACGGTAGGTGCATATCTTGCGGCTGAAACGGGTTATCAGCTTGTGGACATGGACCATGAGATCGAGCTTAAGGCTGGTCAATCCATTCCGGATATCTTTGCATCCCAAGGTGAAGCATACTTCCGGGAATTAGAGAGCTCGGTGCTCCGTGAAGTTCTTCAGAGAGAGCACGTTATCGTCGCGACGGGCGGCGGCTGTGTGCTGCGGGACGTCAACTGCAAGATCATGCTGGACAATGGCTGGGTTGTTGCCCTGAAGGCCGATGCCGCAAGTATTATCAGCAGGGTGGGGGAAGATCCTAACCGTCCGCTGCTTGCCGGAGGTGCTGCAGAGCGGATCACTCAGCTGCTCAAAGAACGCAAGCAGGCTTATGATTTTGCACACTGCACGATCGATACGGCAGGCAAAAGTGCGGCCGAAGTGGCCTCGGATATTTTAATACGTTACCGCGTCTAAGCTTTTTATTACGAAGGAAATTAGGCAGGTACGAATGATCATATTTATACTTTGCAATATTTACAAAGGAGAGTACATATGGACATAATTGTGAGACCTACCCCAAATTTAAGTGGAGAGATTCAGGCCTTGTCTTCCAAGAACTACACCACGCGTTATTTGCTGGTTGCGGCTCTGGCGGAAGGAACGAGTACGATCTATTATCCGGCTCATAGCGAGGACAGCGATGCCATGCGCCGCTGTATAGCGGATCTTGGGGCGGTAATTGAAGAAGACGATGAGAAAATTGTGATTACAGGCTTCGGTGCTAAACCAAAGGACGTGCAGCAGCTAAATGTGGGTAATGCGGGGGCGGTGCTGCGTTTTCTGATGGCGGTTACGGCACTTTGTCCGGATGTGACTTTTGTAAATACCTATCCTGATTCACTGGGCAAGCGTCCACATGATGATTTGATCGAGGCTCTTACCCAGATGGGAGTAGAGGTCGAGCACAATAACGGTCGTCTGCCGATCCGTATCCGTGGAGGCGCGGCTAAAGGCGGTAAAATAAAAGTATCCGGTGAAGTCAGTTCTCAGTATTTGAGTGCACTGCTGTTCCTCACTCCGCTGCTTGAAGAGGATAGCGAGATTGAGGTGCTCGGGGATCTTAAGTCCAAGGTGGTTGTGGGACAAACGCTGGAAGTTCTTGAACAGGCAGGCATTAAGATTGAAGTGCTGGATGATTATGTGAATTTCAGAGTTCCAGGTCGTCAACGTTATCAGGCCAAGACCTATAAAGTACAAGGCGACTATCCAGGCTCTGCGGCTATTCTGGCCGCCGCGGCTGTAACCAATTCCGATGTAACGGTCAATGGCCTTGAGGAGCACAGCAAGCAGGGAGAACGGGCTGTTGTGGACGTGCTGAGAATGATGAATGTTCCGCTTACCCATGAGAATGGGGTGGTGCACATTCAGGGGAACAGCAAGCTGACCGCTGTGGAATTTGATGGGGATGCTGCTACAGATGCTGTACTTGCGATGGTGGCCGCAGCTGTATTTGCGGAAGGGACTTCAAGATTTTACAATGTTGAGAATTTGCGTTATAAGGAATGTGACCGGATCACGGATTATCTGGCCGAACTCAAGAAGGCCGGAGCCAATGTAGAGGAGCGGCAGGCGGAAATTATTGTGCACGGGCGACCTGAAGGGGTAGAAGGCGGAGTGGAAATCAACGCCCACTACGACCACCGGGTGATCATGGCTCTTACCATTGTCGGCCTCCGTGCCAAACAGCCGGTTACGATTAAGGATGCCCATCATGTGGCTAAGTCGTATCCGCAGTTCTTCGACCATATGTCCGCGCTTGGCGCGTCTGTAGAATGGGTTAAATAATAGTTATATCTAGATAAAATTAACTTGAAAAATAACCGCTCTCAGCGGAGAGGCCGAGTGATTCTGAAGAAGCGGAGCGTCCGCCTTTGTCTCCGAAATGCCCCTACTTGGAGATCTAGTTCAAGCATTTCGGGGACAACAGCGGCCTTAAAGAACACTCGGCATCGCAGCGCCCGATAAGGGTAACCTTCATAAGTTCATTTTATCTAAATCTATATATTCTGTATATTGAAAGGTGGCTGCCTACTATGGCATTTGAGAACCCAAGCCGTCAAGAAATCAAGCAGATTCTGGAATCAGCTGGCAATATCGCGATTGTTGGATTGTCGGATAAAACCGATCGTACCTCTTATATGATCGGTCAGGCGCTGCAGCTTCGAGGCTACCGGATTATTCCGGTGAATCCAACGGTTACCGAGGACATTCTCGGGGAGAAGACCTATGCCTCCTTGAAGGATATTCCTGAGCCGGTGGACATTGTTAATGTATTTCGCCGCAGCGAATACACGCCGGAAGTGGCTAAGGAAGCGGTGGAGATCGGAGCGAAGGTGCTGTGGCTGCAGCTTGGCGTCTACAGTGAGGAAGCATACCAGACGGCTTCGGATCACGGTCTGACGGTGATCATGGACCGCTGCATCAAGGTGGAGGATGCGATTACCTCTCCTGTGCGTGGCCGCTGAGATCTGCCGTTTAACCGGTGCAAGGCGGGTGTCCTTAGGGATGCCCGCTTTAATTTTTGTTTTTTTTCTTTGACAAATGTTCGGGCGGGTGTATACCATATTCATAAAGAGAGAGGATATCCTATGAGAAATAGGAATTTGGAGGGGGCTCATATGATACAAGGCATCGGTGCTTCGACGGGGGTAGCCATCGGGAGGGCATTTGTGCTGCCATCCTGGGAATGGGATGTACCTGACCGGAGAATGGATAACATCGATCTGACGAAGGAATTTGATCGCTTATATGAAGGAATCAGGACCTCCAAACATGAGATAGAAGAAATCAAGAACGAAATTAAGGAAACAGTTGGCTCAGAGGAGTCAGGCATATTTGACGCCCATCTCGCAATTTTGGAAGATCCCGTATTTATGAGTGAAATCCAAGGGATCATTGAGCGTCAATACAAGGCGGCGGAGGTTGCGGTAAAGGAAGCGATTGATCATTTCGTCACCATGTTCGACCTGCTGGATGACGAATACATGAAAGAGCGTGCTCTTGATATCAAAGACGTTGGCAACCGGCTGCTTAAGCACCTGCTTGGCACGCCGGATATCACCCTGCCAGCCGATACCCAGCCTTACATTTTGGTTGCCAAGGAGCTTTCGCCTTCACAGCTTGTTCATCTGAACCCGAACAATGTTCTGGGCATGGTTACCATGCTTGGCGGGAAAACCTCCCACTCCGCTATCATGGCCAGAGCGCTGGGAATTCCGCTGGTCTCCGGGCTTGAGAATAAGCTGACGCTTCCCATCCAGACAGGCGATATGCTTATCGTTGACGGAGATGACGGAAGTCTCTTCATCGAACCCGATGAAGAACTGATCACACGTTATACCCGGATTTCGGAACAGCTCCGTAAACGTAAGGAACAGCTTCAGCTGTTGGCCTCGGAGGATGCCGTCACTCTGGATGGAACAAGGCTTCGGCTGGCAGGCAATATCAGCTCTCTCAAGGACTGTGAGCTTGCTCTTAAGTATGGGGCCGAAGGGGTGGGCCTCTTCAGAACGGAATTCTTATATATGAACCGCAGCACGTTTCCTACGGAGGATGAGCAATTCGAGGTCTACCGTCAGGTTGCGGAGAAGGCCGGCGGTCATCCAGTCGTTATCCGCACCCTGGATATCGGGGGAGACAAAGAGCTTGAATATTTCTCCATCGCGGAGGAAGAAAACCCCGTTCTTGGATACCGTGGAATCCGGATCAGCCTGGACAGTTCGGAAGTCTTCAAAACTCAGCTTGCCGCAGTGCTCCGGGCTAGCGCTTATGGCAGCATGAAGATCATGTTCCCGATGATCTCTTCGGTTGAGGAAGTGATCGAAGCGAAGCGCATCCTGCGTGAGACGATGGCTGAGCTTGATAAGCGGGGAGTGGAATATGACCCCGATGTTCCTGTAGGTATTATGATCGAGGTTCCAGCAGCTGCGGCTATAGCCGATCTGCTGGCTGAAGAAGTTGATTTCTTCAGTATTGGAACCAACGATCTTGTACAATACGTCCTTGCAGTGGACCGGATGAACGAACAGATCGCCCATATGTATCATCCGTATCATCCCGCTGTGCTTCGCATGATACGCAACACGGTTACCGCCGCTCATGCCGCAGGAATTACTGTAAGCGTGTGTGGAGAGATGGCCGGGGATGAGAGGTTCGTTCCGCTTTGGCTGCATCTCGGAATTCATGATTTAAGTATGTCACCGCTGTCCCTGCTTAGGGTAAAGCACCGGATATTAGGCTGTAAGGCCTCTCAAGAGAAAGCGGTCGGTGAAGCCTGCTACAAGCTGCGGACAAGCGAAGAAATTGAGAGCCTTCTGATGGCTGAAGCCAGCCGGGGTGGCCAGCAGACAGAACGGCATAATTGTAGTCTTCATTAGCATTATTGGATGCCTTACCAAATAATAACCGCCAGGAGCATTAAGCCCACTGGCGGTTATTCGCATGTAACTATAGCTGAATGTGCTATTCAAGCTTTAATTATTTCTGAGCTGCTCCGCTGGCAGCAAGCGCATCACAGAAGGCTTTGCCGTATGGGGGAAGATCCGGCGGCCTGCGGGCTGAGATGATATGCCCATCTGTAACCACAGCCTCGTCCTTCCAGATCGAGCCGGCGTTCTCCATGTCGTCGCGGATTCCTGGAGTGGAGGTGACCGTGACGCCCTTTAGAATACCAGCGGAGATCAGAACCCACCCTGCATGGCAGATCTGCCCAATGGGCTTTCGGGCCTCATGCATTTCGCGGACAAGCTGAAGCACCTTCGGATACCTGCGGAGCTTGTCCGGCGCCCAGCCGCCAGGAACTAGTATGCCATCATAATTCTGGCTCTCCACCTCTTCGTAGCTGAATTCAGCTTCAGCGGGAACGCCATATTTTCCGATGTATTTTTTGCCTTTCTCGGCCCCAACGAGATGGACTTCAGCCCCTTCCTCACGAACGCGATAGACCGGATACCAAAGCTCCAGATCCTCAAATTCCTCGTCCACCAGAGCGATAACTCTTTTTCCAGTTAGTCTCAAATCTTACTCCTCCTGTCGTATTTGAGTATTGACGAAATATTATTTCAATTATTTAATTGTATCAAAACCTAAAACTTTTTACACATCTGATACGTTATTTGTATAAGGCATACTTAGAAACACAATATAGATGAGGTGATGATGTGCGCAAGTCGTGTGATTGCGGACAAGAAATGAGCCTGGATTTCAGAAAGGTCATTTTTGAGGGGCGAATTGAAATTGAGAATGTACCCATACTGCAGTGTGAGTCATGCACATGTGGGTCTTATGAGGTTTTACCCGAGGTAAAGCCGCATTTACTGTCTCTAATTGGGGAGTGGAGACAGCTTGAGGGGAGCAGGGTGATCCATTTCAATGAGATAAATGAGATCGCAAGCCTGCTTTATGATACGCTTTATACGGAACCGGATTCGGAACCGATTGAACATGTACTTGAGAGGAAGAAGGAAGACCGTATTAATCTTCTGCTCGATATTTATGGATATGCCAAGGACAAAGACGACAGTTTGTGGATGAAGGATATCTCGGAGCGCTTATCCCAGTTAACATTGTTTCATACAAATCGACAAGTTTCGAGAATAAAATAACTTTTTTCTCCAAAATCAGCAGTTTTTCCACGATAATTGGATTTTTTTCGCGTTTTTTGCTAAAATACATACAGCATGAGGAACGGAAATGGAATTCAAGTACGTGAGGAGCTGAATATCTGATGACTGCCTTGACGAGAATAAGAAGTGATCAGGGTTATGTTCACGAAGGTGAGCTCAATCAGCTGCCTGAGCTGCTGATAATCAGAGAGGGTAAGACAGTCCGGCATACCTCCCATTCCAGTATAACCTCAAGATCTTTGTACGAAATTCCGGCGTAGAAATGGTGTTATCATTGCACAAAGATGTGATTTATCGTATCATAAATTTAATTCATATTATAATGTAAGCTAAAGTCAACAGCCCAAATTTACTATTTTGACCGAACCTATGAAGTACCGCTGCTGATTTTTAGTTCGTTCGGATACAACAGCATCTACGCGATCAGGATGAAAAATTTATTGGCAATGGAGAGAAGAATGTGACGGTTACCATTTACGATGTGGCACGTGAAGCTGGCGTCTCAATGGCCACGGTTTCCAGGGTTGTAAACAACAATCCGAACGTGAAGCCGCAGACGCGCAAGAAAGTTTATGAAGCAATTGAGCGATTGGGATATCGCCCTAATGCTGTAGCCAGGGGTCTTGCGAGCAAGAAGACAACAACGGTTGGAGTTGTCATTCCTGATATTTCCAATTCCATATTTGCGGAAATTGCCCGAGGTATTGAGGACATTGCAAATATGTACCATTATAATATTATTTTGTGTAACGCCGATAAGAAGAAGGAGAAGGAGATTCGTGTTATTAACACCTTGCTTGAGAAGCAGGTGGACGGTCTTCTGTTCATGGGCGGAACCGTAACGGAGGAACATATACAAGCCTTCCAGACTTCTTCTGTACCGATTGTGCTCTGTGCGACCAGTGATGAGAATGGGGTTATTCCATCGGTGGATATTGATCACGAAGCGGCCGCATTCGATGCGGTGAATACGCTGATTCGCCATGGTCACCGTGAAATCGCCATGATTAGCGGAACACTTCAGGACCCGGCTAACGGTTATGCCCGTTTCCAGGGATATAAGAAAGCGCTTGAGGCAGCAGGAATTCCTTATCAGGAGGACCTCGTAAGAATCGGGAACTACCGCTATGAGTCCGGCGTTGAAGCTATGAAGTACTTCCTCGGATTGAAGAAGAAGCCGACGGCTGTGTTTGCGGCTACGGATGAAATGGCGATTGGCGCCATACATAGCATTCAGGACGAGGGTCTTAAAGTTCCGGATGACTTCTCTGTCATCAGTGTCGACAATGTTCGCATGGCTTCCATGGTGCGCCCGCAGCTTACGACTGTGGCTCAACCGATGTACGATCTTGGGGCCGTTGCCATGCGTTTGCTGACCAAATTGATGAAGAAGGAGAATGTGGAGAACCCGCGGGTTATTCTTCCGCATGAGACGATTCTTCGTCTGTCTGTGAATCATTTGGAGAACAACAATTCATAAATTAGATATAAAAGTGAATTGGGCTTTTTTGACAGGCGGTGCAGGTCAACTGTTCAATTCATAATATTATGACAATATGAAAAAGGTTAGAACAAAAAAGCTCCCAATGCAGGAGCTTTTTTTTCGGAAGGAGTATACGGATGACGGTATTAGGATTGCTTGGCGCCATGGATGAAGAGATTGCGCTTCTGCTTGCGGATATGCAGGATAAAGAGACGGTTACAGCCAGCGGGATTAGCTTTACAAAGGGAAGCTTGCTCGGCAAGCAGGTTGTGGTATGCAGATCAGGGGTAGGTAAGGTTAATGCGGCGGTCACCACCCAAGTTCTGATCGACCGTTTTGGAGTGAATGCGATCTTATTCACGGGTGTTGCCGGAGCAGCGCATCCTGATCTAAATATCGGGGATATTGTGATCTCCTCGTCCTGCCAGCAGCACGATATGGACGTTACTGCGCTTGGATTCGCAAAGGGTGTTATTCCTTACCAGTCCGTATCGGATTTCCCTGCGGATGATCGGCTGATCAAGCTGGCTGAAGAGGCTTGCGGGAGAATCTGTAAGGAACATAAGTATGTGGTGGGCAAGGTGCTCTCCGGTGATCAGTTCATCGCGGATCATGCTGTGGTGCGGTCATTATACGAAGATTTGAACGGGGTATGTGTGGAAATGGAAGGTTCGGCCGTAGCCCAGGTAAGCCATATGAACGGAATCCCATATGTGGTTCTGCGTTCGATGTCTGATAAGGCGGACGGGACGGCAAATGTTAACTTTGCGGAGTTTACCGTTGAAGCGTCCCGCCGCTCCTATGAAATCCTAAGCGATATCGTAGGTCATATGTGACCCTGAATTTCAGACTTGAATCAAGGTATATCTTGAAGGGCAACCGCGAGCGTATCGCGGTTTTTTGCCGTGATCTCCGCCCTCCGGGGGATCATCTCCCAGCGGCTGAGATCATCCAGCCATGAAGCGGGGAGGGGGACGGGAGCGTGCGGCTGCCACCGCTCAATCCATTTGGGCGGCAGAGGGGTTAGGGGGTCGGTGTTAAGTTTAGCCTTAAGAGGATGGTCGCACATTTCCAGCCAGAGCAGGCTCCAGGCTCTTGGGACGACCTTCCAGATATCATAACCGCCTCCACCTACAGCCACCCATCTCCCTTCGCAGTATTGGTGTGCAAGATCATGGATGATGGCTGGCATCTTGTGATAAATCGCCATACTGCAGTTCATATGAGCCAGCGGGTCGAGGGCGTGGGCGTCACAGCCATGCTGGCTGATGATAAGATCCGGTTTGAAATGGGCCGTGAGGCGGTGAATAGATTCGGTGAAGCACTCCATCCATGAATCATCCTCTGTATATGGCTGCAGAGGCAGGTTGACCGAGCAGCCATAACCTAAATGCTCGCCACGCTCATGTACGAAGCCTGTTCCTGGAAACAGATATTTGCCTGTTTCATGAATGGAATAGGTGCACACCTCAGAATCCGAATAAAAGCTCCACTGCACACCGTCCCCATGGTGTACATCCGTGTCAATATAAAGCACCCGGGCCTTGTACTTATCCCGGACGTGTGCAATCGCGACAGCGGCATCATTGTAGACACAGAACCCGGCTGCCTTGGCGACGAGAGCATGGTGAAGCCCGCCCCCTAAATGCAGGGCGTGTGTAGCCGCGCCCGACATGACGGCTTCCGCCGCTGTTAGGGTACCTCCGGCAATATAGGATGAGGCCTCATGCATCCCCGTAAAATATGGTGTTTCTTCATCCAGCAGCCCGTACTGCTCGGCCTTGGACAGCCAGTCCTCCGTGGGGATAGGCACACTTAAGGCTTGAACTGCTTTTACGTATTCCACGCTGTGTACACGGAGCAGCTCATGTTCTTGAGCCTCACGGGATGATAGCTTCAATTCCTCCGGTAGAGCGCCGGTCTCTGACAGTAGATCAATGGCCAGCTGCAGACGAATCGGATGGAAAGGGTGGCTCTCATGGAAATGATAACTCAAATCTTTGGCGTGATGCACGAACACTGCGCTTCCAGACATTTCGGAGCAGTCCCCCTTTCTTATTCCGGATTAATACATAAACCGCTGCCTGAAGCGGATTTGATCAAATTGCTCTTTGGATTCAATGGGAACGTTCCTGCCAATCCGCACCATCAGGCAGTTGGCCGGATGGGAGCATATCTCGGGATCATCCGTCGCATACCAAACCATATCAACGGTCTGCATGAGACGTTCCATCATTTTCCGGTATTCCCATACATCAAGTCCGCTGCTCTTGAGATCCCAGTGCCAGTAATATTCAGTAGTAAAAACGATATAATTCTCCATCTGCTTATCTTCAAATGCGGTTTTGATCATCGAGCTGCCGAGTCCAAGCGAGCGGTAGTCATTGGCCACCTCGATGGCTCCGAGCTCAATCAGGTCCTCCATGCCCCCTTCAGACCACCGTTCCATCTCATCGGGATAATGGAAGGTGACATAACCTACAATCAAATCCCCTTCCCGCGCAATAATCATGCGCCCCTCTGGAAGACCGGCGATTTCTATCAGGGCCTGATGCTGATCTTCAGGTTTGCGAAATGCGTCGAGTTCCGGGTGCATTCGGAGACGACGGAGTTCGTCAGGGGATACAGGTCCTTCCACCGTAATTTGTTTTGGTGGGCGGGACAGGATATGGGCGTGGTACATTTTAGGATGTTCCATCGTCGGTCTCCTTTCCTCTTTCCTCTCACTTATAGCAGAAAAACAGGTAATTGAAAAGTGTAGCCGCTTTCTTGAGCGTATGATATAATATCTTTTGACATAAATTCTTCACAAATTCTTTCTTGACATCATGCGTGACAAAATGACCGCGCCGGCTCTTTTTCGACAAAATTCTTGTAAGCGCTGTCTATGATCCGACTTGTTACTGTTTTCATGAATTCAAACTTACAATTATCCGATTATGAGAGAGGATTAGGAGGATGAAACGATGAATCAACTGCAAGGAGAAGTCATTTCTGCGGTGGCACCCTCATCAAATTTGGGGGACTATGAAACAACGTATGACAGTTTTGAGTGGGAGAATGTGGAGAAAGATTTCTCCTGGTATGAGACAGGTAAGCTGAACATGGCTTATGAGGCGATTGACCGCCATGTGGATGCGGGCCGGGGAGGGAAAACAGCCCTTTTGTACAGTGATGCGGCCAGAAATGAATCCTACACCTTTGAGCAGTTGTCCACACTGTCTAACCAATTTGCAAATGTGCTGCGTGGTCTGGGGATTACCAAGGGAGATCGGGTGTTTGTATTTATGCCTAGAACCCCTGAACTCTATGTAAGTATACTTGGCACCATTAAGGTTGGTGCAATTGTAGGGCCGTTGTTTGAAGCCTTCATGGAGACAGCAGTTAAAGACCGCCTGGAAGACAGCGGTGCGGTTGCGATCGTGACAACGACTTCACTCCTTCACCGTATTAAACGGGACGAACTGCCTGAGCTTAAGCATGTTATTGTTCTTGGTGATGATGTGGAAGGAGCGGGAAATGGTCTTATTGACTACAAGTCCGCGATGTCCGAAGCTTCGCCTGATGCCGAAATCGAGTGGGTGGACCGTGAGGACGGCCTTATTCTTCATTATACGTCCGGTTCCACCGGCAAACCTAAAGGCGTCTATCACGTGCACAATGCCATGATTCAGCATTATTACACCGGTAAGGTTGTCCTTGATTTGCAGGAGGGGGATATTTACTGGTGTACAGCCGATCCAGGCTGGGTTACCGGTACTTCGTACGGAATTTTCGCCCCTTGGCTGAACGGGGCAACCAACGTTATCCGCGGAGGGCGGTTCAGTCCTGCCGACTGGTATGATACGATTCAGAAGAATAAGGTTACGGTCTGGTACAGTGCCCCAACGGCATTCCGGATGCTGATGGGAGCGGGAGAGGACGTTATTTCACAGTATGACCTGTCCAGCCTGCGTCATGTCCTGTCTGTTGGGGAGCCGTTGAACCCAGAAGTGGTACGGTGGGGACTCAAGGTGTACGGTAAGCGAATTCACGACACTTGGTGGATGACGGAGACCGGGGGGCAGTTGATCTGCAACTATCCTTCTATGCCGATGAAACCTGGCTCCATGGGACGTCCACTGCCAGGCATTGAAGCGGCGATCATTGATGACAACGGGAATGTGCTGCCGCCGTACCGGATGGGGAATTTGGCGATCAAGACGCCTTGGCCGTCGATGATGCGCAAAATTTGGAACAATCCAGCCAAGTATGAGGAGTATTTCCGTATTCAGGGCTGGTACATTTCCGGTGACTCCGCTTATGTGGACGAGGATGGTTACTTCTGGTTCCAGGGCCGCATCGATGATGTCATTAACTCGTCTGGTGAACGCATTGGACCGTTCGAGGTCGAGAGCAAGCTTGTAGAGCACCCGGCAGTTGCAGAAGCGGGTGTTATTGGCAAGCCTGACCCGACCCGTGGGGAGATCATCAAGGCCTTCATTTCGCTGCGTGAGGGCTTTGAGCCATCCGATGAGTTGAAAGCGGATATCTCCCGCTTTGTCAAAGAGGGATTGTCAGCGCATGCGGCCCCACGTGAGATCGAATTCAAGGATAAGCTTCCGAAGACACGCTCCGGTAAGATTATGCGCCGTGTGCTCAAAGCCTGGGAGCTTCAGCTGCCAGTGGGCGATTTGTCGACGATTGAGGACTAATATATTTCTGACAACTTATAAAAAAGCGAGCAGAGCGCCAGTCCAAAGGGTTATCCTTGGCTGGCGCTCTGTTATTTATGGTCTACCACATGCTTCTTAGAAGATTATGGGCAAGCAAAAGCCGCTTCATTTACTCTTAGTTGTTTGTGGCAGATTGTGCAAGAGGCCCGCGGGAGAGATGAACGATCTGACAAGTGTTAGCTACGCCTTTGATCTTGGATTTTATCGATCGAAAATGATTCAAGAAATCCAAAACAAACAGCGGTGGGAGTAACGTTCGTTCTCGCAGCCTTTCAAACACTAACCGAACTCCTAAACAAAATAAGGGACCGTCTTTTGGGACGGCCCCTTTTGCGATTGTATATTTAAGCGGCCTTTGGGATCTGGCCGCTGGTTGCAACCTGGGTACGACTTACTGCTTTTGGATATGCATAGCTGCAGTTGGAGTCGATTCGCCAGACTTGTTTACTGCGGTTACACGGATATAACCGTCAATCGGCGAAGCTGTGTATTCGTACGCATTCGACTGCACGGTTCCGACCAAGGAGTAAACCCCATTCTCCTTGTCAGCGTAATAGACGTTGTAGCCGGTAACGCCTTCAGCTTTCGGATTGGCTGCCCAAGTAATTTTGACACCATTGCTTGCCGATTCACCATGCAGGCGCTGGGGAGCAGATGGGGTGGTAGTTACGCCGCTCTTGATTGTTCCGCCCGAACCTTCTTGCGTTGTGCTGCTGCCGGACTGTTCAGACCCTGGAACGTTAAGCGGTTTGCCTCCGCCTTCAGAGGTGGCGACAGCACTTGGCTGCGACTCATGTCCGCCAACATCCACAGCAGTTACATAATAAGCGTAATTATGACCCGAAGAGGTCCCGTCGCTGAAGCTTGCTTCAGAGCCAGTTAATACAGAACTGCTGTATTTGAAGGCACTGCCGTCAACAGAGCGGTACAGCCGGTAACCGGCAACATCTTTCTCCCCGCTGAGACTAAACGTGATCGTATTATGTCCTGCCCCAGCAATAGATCTGACATTAGACGGTGCAGATGGAGCCTTTCCGTCATCCACACGCGGATCGAGCTTATATGGAGCATCCTCTGATGCATCCTTAGGCATGTAGAAGTCAAGTGATCTATGGCCGCCTCTCATTCTGGAGAAGGCTTTTTGCAGATCCTCGATCAGTTCTTTAATAGGTTTGTCGCGCCGGACCACAACCTTTTGCTGCACCATATCGTCCGGTGTCCCATCGTGAGGGATATAATTTACCCCGTTATAGGTTATATACTTGGCTCTGATCAGCACGTTATCCGACTTCGTAGGGACGTATTTGGCATTAAAAATATCCGTAACCATCTTGCCGGCCTGGCGTGTCAGCGCCGTTGGTAGAAGTCCGCTGTAACCCGATACGGTCTTGGTCACAATTCCATCTGGTTTCTCGAACTTGGCTGTCTTGAACAGCTCCGGCTTGCTTTCGGTTACTTCGTTCATGACAAGCGCCCAGATCGATTTGGCTCTGGCCTTGGCCTGCTTGGTCACGAGTGTGTTCTTCTGTTCCTTGTAACCTACCCAGACGCCCAGGGTGACATCTGGCGAATAGCCCATAAACCAGACATCCCCATAGTCCTGAGTTGTGCCCGTTTTTCCTACAACCGGAATGGTGCCGTATTTCTTAAACTCACGGGTGATGGAATGTCCAGTTGATCCGGCTTGGGAGATAACTGTCCGGAGCATGTCCGTCATCAGATAAGCGGTCTGTTTGGAAAACACCTGCTGAGGCTTGCTTTCATGCTGGTAAACGACGTGACCGGTGGAGTCTGTAATTTTCTCGATCATATACGACTCGTTGTACACGCCCTGATCCGCAATAGCGCCATAGGCGTTGGCCAGTTGTTCCACGGTTACACCATACTTAAGACCACCTAAAACCCCGGTTTGTGCTTGGTAATCCTGATCCTGTATCGTCGTAATACCCAGTCTTTTGACGAAGGCCCATGCATCGTTAATGCCGACGACGTTATTGAACAGCTTCAGAGCCGGGATGTTGCGTGATTCATTCAGCGCGGTTCGGGCTGTAACCAATCCCTTGTAGCCCCCGCTTGAGTTCACTGGAATATGGTAGCCCTTCCGTCCATCCTTAAAGATGACGGGTGAGTCGTCAATGACGCTTGCTGGCTGGATAAGGCCTTTATCGAGAGCAGGCAGGAAGGCTGCAATCGGCTTCATGGTTGAGCCGGGCTGTCTCACCATCTGAGTTGCGTAATTCATTTGCTCGGTGTAGAAATCCCTTCCTTCGATCATCCCCAGAATCCCGCCTGTCCTGTGGTCGATCATAATACCAGCCACCTGTTCAAGACCCTTGGTTTTGCTGTAAGGGGAGAAGTTGCTGCTGTTCTCTGCCACCTTATGCATCGCCGTGTATACTTTTTTGTCAATTGTAGTATAAATGCGGTAACCGCCGGTCATCAGCTGCTGGCGGGCTTCTTCGAGCACCTGGCTTGGAATTTTGTTTTTGTCCAGCTTGGGATTCTTGAGCAGAGCAAGAACCTGTGCGCCCTGGCGTTCGGTTTCAAGCATCAGATAAGGATAAGTAGCATAGGCTTTTTGTGTCTTGGGTACGAGAGCTTTCTTGATGTCAAATGCGAGTGCCTCATCATACTGGACCTTCGTTATCTTGTTCTCCTCCAGCATGCGCTGCAGAACAAGATGCTGACGTTTGATGGCACGATTGAAGTTGGACTTATTAAATTCTCCCTTGCCGTTAAAGGCAGAATAAGAGGAAGGGAGCTGGGGCAGACCGGCCAGATAAGCCGCCTGGGCAATGTTAAGCTTCTTCAGGTCCGCAATTCCAAATATCCCCCGGGAAGCGGCCTGGATTCCGAATACATTGTATCCGTTAGAACCATTGCCGAAAGGAACCTTGTTGAGGTAAGCGGTTAATATTTCTTTCTTGGTCAAAAACCGCTCTAGGCGAAGGGCGAGCAGCATCTCCTTTACCTTGCGGTTATCCGTACGGTCAAGACTCAGGAATACACGGCGGGCCAGCTGCTGGGTCAGCGTACTGCCCCCGGTCTGACTGCTTTCTCTGAGCAGCCGCTCCTTGACCGCGCGCAGGGTTCCCTTCAAATCTACCCCGTTATGATTCCAAAAGTTGTTGTCTTCTACGGATATAACCGCGTCGATGACAATCTGGGGAATTTCCTCGTAAGTTACCGGCCTTCGGTCTTCTTCCGAACGAAGCTGCCCAATCGGATATCCGTCACGGAAGTAAGCGAAGCTGGTAATATTGTTAGTGCTTATTTTCTGCTCAATACTCGCCCGGGTCCGGACGGGATCATCAATCACGTTCGCGGATACGAAGCCAAAGATGGCTCCTCCAACGAACAGAATCCCTGTAAAGCCAACAAAAAACAGCCATAGGAAAACCTTCAAAGTGGTTTTTCCCCAATGCCTTGCAGGCGCTGCTGTTTGTTCTTCGGGATCCTTTCCGTGCACTTCTACCATTGGGTATCCTCCTTTTTAACAGCAACATTATAGCATAAATACAAGGGTTTGAATTCATTTTTCCCATAATCCCCCATGGGGCATGGCGGGCTTATTGAGACGAGGTCGTGATTCCCAAAAAATATATTATGTTATAAGATATACCGCAAAATACAATTGGATATAGATCAGGGTATGGGAATATCTAGTAGAAATCCGTCCCTTTCCTCCGAACTATGGGGAGGGGGCAGGGAGTGCGCGTTTTGAAGAAGCCTGCAGGCCTCCGGATTTTGTTAGGGCCATAGAAAAAGCCGGCCGAGGTCTGGAAGACCTGGCCGGCTTGTTGTTTAAAGATTAACGGTTGTAGAACTCGACGATTTGCTTCTCATCGATATCCTGAGACAATTCGGAACGCTCAGGAAGACGGATGTATTTACCTTCGAGGGAAGTATCGTTGAACTCCAGGTAAGCTGGAAGGTGAGTACGGTTTTCCAAAGCTTCTTTAACGGAGGAAAGACCGCGGCTTCTTTCGCGAAGGCTGATGACGTCGCCAAGGTTCACGAGGTAAGAAGCGATGTTCACTTTCTTGCCGTTAACAGTGATGTGTCCGTGGGAAACCAACTGACGGGCACCAGCACGGGAGTTAGCGAAACCAAGACGGTATACAAGGTTGTCCAAACGGGATTCCAGCAAGAACATGAAGTTTTCACCGGCAATACCTTGCATTTTGTGGGCTTTAGAGAACAGAGTGCGGAACTGCTTTTCGCCCAAACCGTACATATGACGAAGTTTTTGCTTCTCAAGAAGCTGAGCTCCGTAGTTACTTACTTTTCTGCGTTGGTTAGCGCCGTGCTGACCCGGAGGGAAAGGACGCTTCAAATCTTTGCCTGTGCCGCTCAGGGAAATGCCGAGACGACGGCTGAGTTTAAATTTAGGACCTGTGTAACGTGCCATTGTATAGTAGACTCCTTCATAAATGGAATTTTAGGTGGGGCTACACTTGCGCCGGTTTTGTTTGTCGGGCGGGGGGATAGATGATAATATCCGCTCTACTGACAGAAAAGTTCAGCCGCTGTCCAGTCAGCAACAAAATCCGTGAGGGTGACACAATATTACGCCCTAATGTAAGACTCTATCCAGTCTTTATCAACAATAAATATTATATGAAGTTCGTATATAAAGTCAAGGTGTAGTTTTTGTTCGAAAAAGAAGGTTTTTGTCGATAGGGCTTTCGCACCAAAAATGCAGGACAAAACCGTGGAATTATGATGCAAAATAGTGTTATTAATAGTAGAATACAAATATACATGATTTTCCTAAAATTACCCTTTTAAAATAAGTTTCTTTATTTAGCATACAACAAAAGGTTACCATTAAGCCGACGGATACGCGGTGCAGAAGGAGCCCCCTATGGCAGAACACCCACGAGAGGACCCGGTGATCAGCAGCTTACCTTCCCAATCTCCTGAACTGAACCCTCAATTGAATGAACTCGCATGGCTGGAACAGCTTGACATCACAACTTATGATTTTCCATACATACATTTTCTGTTAAAGTCCGCTTTTCGGGACTGGCTATCGGCTGCGTCTACGCTGCAAGCCGGAGGCCGGGCCTTGTGGCTGGTTGGGGACTGGACGGCAGAGCTTCTGCAAGCCGAAGGTGATCCCGAGCTGAACGAGTGGATAGAGGGTATAAATAAAGCAATGCGCTTAAGTCTGGAATCGGGGAAGATTACCACGGTCAAACTGTTTGAGGACGCTGCGCAAGCACATGAGATTACGGCAGCAGCAGTTCCCGTACGTACAAGAAGCAATGCCGAAATATTTGCGTTTATAGGATGCATCATGCAGGGAAATGATCAAGATATTGCTTTTGGGAACCGGATCTTGGGAATTGCAGAGCGTCATTTTGTCACATGCTTTTACCGGAGATTTGAGAATACATTCTTTAAGGATCTATTGACTCTGCAAGAGCAGGCCAAACGTGAGACATTTAGGCGCTCATTTCTGGTTGAAGTAGTACAGCGGCTTCATGACAAAATTGATGTGGACGCAGTGCTTAATGAGGTGCTGGACAGTATTATCAGTGTCTATCCGAACGTCCGCTTGGAAATCCTGATGTCCCAGGATCATCAGAGTACAAATCCCAGGGTGAAGCCTCTTCAGCTTCAAGGGGAAATGGACAGGCTCTGTGTCCAAGCTTTTATGGAAGGAAAGCTCCTCCGGAATGCATTTTTGAGTGAAGAAGGAACCCAGTACCTTGAGATTGCTGTTCCGCTTAGCGGAAAGCAGGGGGTTTATGGCGTTTTTCATATGTATATTCCTTCAGAGCATTTTGAAGAGGCGGACATCCAACTCGTCGGCATGCTGGCCGATACGGCAGGAACCGCTTTTGAGAATGCCAAGCTGTATGAGCAGTCCAATCTGCTTATTGATGAGCTTCGCCTAATAAATGAATTAACACAGCAATTAAGTCAAAGCCTCCAGCTTAAGGAGGTATTCAAATTCGCCACCGAGGAGCTCCTGCACATCTTCAATGCCGAGTATTGCTGTATCTCCCAGCTTGATAAGGATAAGGATTTCTTTGAGATGGTATCCACCAATGTTCCTTCGCTCAGTAAGGAGATTTTTCCAAGAGATTATGGCTTCTGCGGCTTGGTCTATGCTACCAAAGAGCCTGTCATTCTTTCCGATTACCACAGCTATGGAAGGGTGTACTCCAAGCTGATGGAGGAGACGGGATCGAACTCCATGATTGGAGCCCCTCTCCTGATCCGGGGGGAGGTCAGCGGAGCGATCCTGCTTTCACATACCCGTCCGCATTTCTTCTCCTATGAGAATTATAAGCTGCTGCAGGTGCTGGCCACCCATATCGGCCTTGCAATTGCAAATGCTTCCCTTCATGCTGAAGTTCGGCGGATGGCCAACAGGGATATGCTGACCGGTCTTTTCGCCCGGCATTATCTGGACGATAAACTGCTTGAATTTCAGCGCAGGGAAGCCAGGGGTTCTCTTATTGTTGTAGATATTGATAAATTTAAGCAGGTCAATGACACATACGGTCACCAGATTGGGGATAAAATTCTGAAGCAGGTGGCGGTGATTATTCAGTCCTCGGTCCGCAAGATTGATCTTTGTGCCAGATGGGGCGGCGAGGAGCTGGCGATTTACCTGCCAGGCATGGAGCTGGAGGATGGCTACCGTGTGGCCGAGGCGATTAGGGAGAAGGTGGCTGCTGAGACGACTCCGCAGGTTACGGTATCGTGCGGAGTATCGGAGTGGAACCGCAAGGATGAGAAGATCAGCGTGGAGTCACTCTTTTACCGGGCGGATATGGCTCTGTACCGTTCCAAAAACAATGGACGAAACCAGACTCAGATCGGTGAAAGTGATAACTTGCAGTCCAACTGAAGCACGACCCGAAAGGACACCAGAGCGGTGTCCTTTTTTATATTGGTCTTTTTCCGTATAACTTGTCTTTCGCAGGAGAGATTAGGATTAAGTGTATACCTTATACGGAAAGGCGGCGTAGCTATGTTTACATATCTTGAAAAAGGAAGATTCCTCCCGCTCCTACTGACTTGTGCGCTTCTTGGGGCCTGTGGGATATCCGGTCCTAAGACGGCTCAGGACTGGTTTGAGATGACGTGGGCCGGTCTAGCCGGGAGCGACACGATGAATTTTCAAGGAAGGGCGTCCCTTCTTCGGGATAACCAGATCCAGGAAGAAGGGAATATTGCCTTTTCCGGACAGCTGCAGAATCATCAGACGCTTACGCTCAAGGCTGAGCCGTCACAGGCAGGGAGAGGGCAGAATCTGGCAATGGCCGGGCTGGGAAAGGGAGCCGAGCTGGCTACTTTCCAGCTTAAGGGGCGGAAATGGGTGATGCTGGATCGCACTGAGCGCAGTGCCAGTCCGCTGCCAAGGACATTGAACCGGATTAACCCGCTCGCCCAGCTGGAAGAGATTCACGATACTAAGGCAAAGACGATTCGGCTCGAGAGTGGTGCAGCCCGGGGGACCAAGATGCTTCGGATTGAACTATCTCCCGATGAGGCCAAGGCGCTGCTTCGCAGGCAGCTTACCGAGGAAATGGACAATATTTTGGCGGACTGGAAGCTACGAGCGGCGGGACTTGCCCTTTCCCGGCCTGAACTGGATGCGCTCACCCGGCAGGTTGAAGATACCTGGAGCAAAGGAAAGAAGGACATGACACATAAGCTGGATATTGCTCAGGTCAGCTCGGTATATCATCTGACGATTGATAACAAATCGGGGCTTCCCAAGCGGCTTACTTCCAGCAGTAAGGTTACTTACCCAGCCAACAGCGGCATGAACAAACCGGAAGTATTTATGGCGGATTGTCATTTTCAATGACGAGGCATAAGCTGACTTCACAGAGTCAAAATGCTACAATATAAAGGATTCGACCATTGTTAAATTAAATGCAGCTTAAGAGGAGGAACCAATTTTGCGTGATCCAAGAATCAACCAGCTGGCTCAAAATCTTGTAGGTTATTCCGTAAATGTTCAACCAGGGGAGAATATCCTGGTGGAGATGATCGGAAGCGAGCGTGATCTGCTGAACGCTATTGTGGAGGAGATCGGTAAAAGAGGCGGTAATGCTTTTGTACAGCTCACCGACAGAACCGTTCAACGGGCCATGTTGAAATACGGGAATGAAGAGCAGATTAGAACCTGGGGAGAAATCGACCTGCACCGTATGAAGCAAATGCAAGGATACATCGGAATTCGGGCCGGCGAGAATGTTAACGATCTGGCGGATGTGCCTGAAGACAAAATGAAACTGTATAACTCGTTATACTCCCACCTTGTACATAGTGAGCAGCGTGTCAAGCATACCAAGTGGGTTGTGCTGCGTTACCCGAACGCCAGCATGGCGCAGCTTGCGAATACGAGCACGGAAGCCTTTGAGGACTTCTACTTCTCTGTGTGCAATCTGGATTACGCGAAGATGGACCGGGCACAGGATGCACTTGCCGAGCTGATGAACCGTACGGATAAAGTGCGTATTGTAGCGGAAGGCACGGACCTGCAGTTCTCGATCAAAGGGATCGGGGCAATCAAATGCTCGGGTCAAAACAATATCCCTGACGGTGAGGTCTACACCGCTCCGGTTCGCGATTCGGTTAATGGAACCATAAGCTTCAATACTGCAAGCCTCTATAACGGCGTAACCTTTGAGAATATCAAATTCCGTTTTGAGAACGGCAAAATTGTAGAAGCTTCCAGCAACGACACGCCGCGCATTAATGAGATTCTGAACACGGATGAAGGGGCGCGTTATATCGGTGAGTTTGCCATCGGATTTAACCCGTATATTCTGCACCCGATGAAAGACACCTTGTTCGATGAGAAGATTGCGGGCAGCTTCCATTTCACACCGGGGCAGGCATATGAAGTGGCCGATAACGGCAACCGTTCTTCCATCCACTGGGATCTTGTGCAGATCCAGCGTCCTGATTATGGCGGCGGAGAAATCTACTTCGACGATAAGCTGATTCGCAAGGACGGGATCTTTGTACTTCCTGAGCTTGAGGCGCTAAATCCGGAGAACCTGAAGTAAGCCAGATTTGTCCTTGATTGGTAAGCGGATTCAAGGTATCATTAACATATATTTAATCCACTTAAAAACGGAGGATAATCTATGGCGAACAACAATGCGGCGATTGTGGAGATAGCCCAGACAGCAGGAAAATTCACGTCTTCAATCGTTCTTCAAGCTGAAAACAAGTATATTGATGTAAAGAGTATCCTGGGACTTTTTACTACTTTGGTTAGCTCCGAAAGCTATGAGCTTCATGTTCATGGACCTGATGCGGAAGAGGCAAAAGCTGCGGTATCCGAAGCTTTCGCGAAGCACGGTCTGAAGGTGCATGTAGTCGAAGAATAGTCTTAAGAACGCACTCCCGCCAGCAAGCGGGGGTGTTTTTTATTATTAAGAAGGCTTCTGCTCTTATTTAACGGCGTTTATTTCGTGGGGTTCTTGTATTGGGAATCATTTTCGACTAATATTAAAGATAGTGATATGAATTGGACTATATAGACTGATGATTGTACACAGGGGGGGAATATTGCATGACTTCATCTGATTTGCAGGAGCAATTGAATTTGAAAGCACTGAGTCTTTTGCAAGAAGACGCAGATAAAATAGAGAAGCTGATTGAAGTACAGATGGAGAACCTGGCCACGCGATACTGCCCTCTATATGAGGAGGTTCTTGATACCCAAATGTTTGGATTCTCCAAAGAGGTTGATTTTGCAGTCCGGGCCGGTCTTGTGAATCCTCTGGTCGGCAAACAAATTCTCAGCAAGCTTGAGCGCAATCTGGCTGTCTTGTATGAGGCCTTGAATAAGAAGGAATAGCTTCTTCTCCATAGAAGCATACCAAAAAAGCGTAAGCCGGCTTGGCCGGACATACGCTTTTTTTATTGCTGCATTTTATACGAGATAGAAGGATACACCCAGTATTCCGTATACGGCCAGCAGAAGCAGCCCTTCATACCAGTTCGTTGATCCGTCTTGGGTGATGGATTTCGCGATAAATACGGATACGCCAATTGCGGCAAGCTCAATAACCGTGAACACAATGTCCATAGGACGGCCCAGCAGATGGCTGACAAAGATCAGAACAGGCGCCACGAACAGCGCGATTTGCAGACTGCTTCCAATAGCTATTTCCACCGAAGCCCCGATTTTGTTCTTCATAGCCAGCATGATCGCTGCGCTGTGCTCTGCGGCATTTCCTACAATAGCAACGACAAATGCGCCGACAAAGATTTCGCTTAATCCGAATTTTGCTGTAAACGTATCAAGCGTATCAACCAGCCATTCACTGACGAGGGCAACCATCACGGTGGCGACAATCAGATACAGAATGGACTTGCCCTTGGACCACTTCGGCTCATGTTCATGTGCCAACTGTTCCTCATTGTCATCTGTGACGTCAGCCAGATAATCTTTATGAGTAATCATAGAGAACACCAGCCAGAGCAGGTAAGCGACAATCAGGATACCGGCTACAACGAGACTAAGCACACTTTCGTCCTCTTTCTGAAGAGCGTGGGTGTTGAGGAAGATAGCCGGTACGAACAGGGCGATAATGCCTAGGATCATCAGGGAGCCGTTAAGTCCGGCCAATGAAATGTTAAAATTCTGGATTTTGTATTTCAGCCCCCCGGCGAAGAGGCTAAGCCCGAGTACAAGCAGCAGGTTTCCGATAATCGAACCTGTAATGCTTGCCTTAACAATTTCAAATTGCCCATTGCTCACAAGCAGAATGCCAATGATCAACTCGGCCGCATTGCCGAACGTGGCATTCAGGAACCCACCCAGGCGTTGTCCGGCATAATGGGCTACACTTTCGGTGGCTTTCCCCAGGAACCCAGCTACAAATATGACCGCGATAGCAGAAATAATGAATTGCAGCGTAGGGTTCCAGTGGCCGTAATGCCCGATAGCGCTAAGGAGAAACGTAATGATGAGCAAGCTAGGAAACCAGATTTTTTTCAAACAAGACACCTCAACTTTATGTAATTTGGTATAGGCTTATAAGAGTACAACAACAATATAACCATTATTGTACCCCATATAAACGGCAGTTGATGTACAGCCCCTTAGTCATTCCGTATTATATACGGAAGATGGAAGAATGGTCTATAGTTGCTTTCCAACACGGCACACATTACAATTGAGAAATAATGAGAAATTTGGAGGTGGAATGACCATGACCGAGCAGCTGCAGCTTGAACTAGGGACCATTCGAATCTCGGATGATGTCGTTTCTAAAATTGCGGGCATGGCCGCGTTGGAAACTCCAGGCATCGCCGCTATGAGCGGAGGATTATCAGAAGGCTGGGCTAAGCGCCTTAGCGGTAAGAACGTTCAAAAGGGAGTTACGGTAGAGGTTGGCCAGCTGGAAGCTGCGATCGATCTTAGGATTATCGTACTGTATGAAACACCGATCCACGAGGTATGCCGTATGCTTCAACAGAACGTGCGGGTTGCGGTAGAGAGCTTGACCGGGCTCCATGTTGTGGAAGTGAACGTTAAAGTGGAGGGAGTAGCTTTCAAGGACGATGAGGCTTAGAACTGCTCCCCGCCCTAAGCTTAACCCTTACATAACGATACTCTAATTTGAACGGTGTATAACACAAAAAGAGACAGTTCCCTCCACGGATTAACCGCGGCTTGGAACCGTCTCTTTTTGTTATTGACAACGGAATTGGGTAAAACTAGCGTTATGTTAACGTGTATAAGTCCTTTTGCGCGGCCGATCCGGTATAGTCGCCTGTTTGACAACAACCGATTTGGTCCGTTCCTGGGGCACCGGCACATTGGCCTGCCTTGAGATGCTGAGCACAATCCCCATACTTGCCATCATAACCATCAGAGAGGAGCCTCCATAACTGATAAATGGCAAGGTTACGCCAGTGATAGGGATTGTGTTGGTTACCCCGCCAATGTTAATAAAAGCCTGGATGGCGATAAGCCCCATAATTCCAACACCGACCAGGGTTCCAAATGTGTCGGGACAGCGGACGGAGACAAGTATTCCCCTCCATATGAAATAAATATAGAAGAGCAGGAACAAAAAAGTCCCAATGAATCCGAATTCCTCGCCAATTACGGAAAAAATAAAGTCATTATATGGATTCGGAAGGTAATGGAGCTTCTGGATGCTCTGGCCGAATCCTGTACCTGCTGCCCCGCCATGACCAATGGCAATGAGGGACTGTACCAGGTTATAACTCACTCCTTGGGGATCATGAAGCGGATCCAGGTAGGCCTGGATCCGGCCTGCCTTATAATTATGGCTTGCCTCGGCACCGCTCAGCTTCTCGAATAGAAACTGGGCGCCAAGCACAATGCTGGCCCCGAGGATGAGCAGTCCGATAGAGCCTAGAATATGCTTCAGATTAGCTCCTCCCGCGAATATAACCAGCCCGGCTGTAGCGACGAGAATGAGGCAGGAGCCGAAATCCGGCTGAAGCATGATCAGCCCGGCAACGAAGCCCACGATCATCATCACCGGAATATAACCGGTTCGCAGGTCGCGGAACCGCTCCCCTTTCTTCGAGATCAGGGCAGCCAAGTAGAGAACGATGGTGATCTTGGCGAGCTCGGAAGGCTGAATCCCAAAAGAACCGACACCGAACCAGCTTCTAGCTCCGTTTACATTGTTCCCTATATAGGGGACAAGCAAAAGCATAATTAAAGTAACTATGAATACCGGTACAAACAATTTCTTGTATCTCGCATAAGGTATGTTCATAGTAACGAACATGCTAATCAGTCCGAGTCCGCCGAACATTAGTTGTTTCTTAGTGAAGTACATGGCGTCATTGTTGAATTTGGAATTAACGATAGAGATGCTGGAGCTTGAACTGAACACCATGACCAGACCGAAGCCCACCAGTAGCAGGGTGAGTATGAGCAGTTGAAAGTCGGGCGTCCCTTTTCTGGACTGGGTTTTGTTATCACTCATAGCCGGATGTTAGGCCTCGAGCAGTTTCTTAAGTTCGGTCAGCTTCTGGTTGGCTTTGCTCAGAACATCGGATGGGATTGGGGATTCATACTCAAGCCCATGCGGGAAAGTGGCACGGCCCATATATACGGCTTCAATTGCAAGCACGGCATCGGGACGTTCCAGCTTACCTTCCACAGCACGTGTATTGATGCGCAGGAAATATTCGTTATTGTTATCTTCTATTTTATAATCATATGTAGCACGGTAGTATTCCCACTGCCACCGGATAAAACCTACTTTCTCGGCGGATTCATCCAAATAAGCGAGATCGCTCTTAATTCCGTCCAAACCAGTGTTTTCAAAAATCATTGGGTCATAGTCCTCCCTTAACATACTGTATATTCATTCATGATAGTATGTTTCCGGGAGTTGTGCAAGCACTCTAAGCCCTGTAATGAAAACACTTTCCGTAAGGATCAGGCGTCTATGATACAATGATAGAAGCTACCGGCCAGGCAGCGTAACCATGCGAAGGAAGTGTCATTTTATGAAGGATAGGGATTTAGTAAATTCACTGTATCCGCTAATGGTGGAGAGGCGGCGTTATCTTCATCAGAATCCGGAGCTGTCTTATAAAGAAGAGAAAACTTCGGCCTACGTAGCCGCTATTCTTACCAATCTCGGCCTCACAGTCAGAACCAATGTGGGGGGCTATGGGGTAATCGGAGAAATTAAAGGCAGCTTCCCGGGAAGAACCGTTGCCCTGCGGGCGGATATGGATGCATTGCCGATCCAGGACGAGAAAAGCTGTGCTTATGCGTCGCGCCTGCCTGGTGTTATGCATGCGTGCGGACATGATGGACATACCGCCGTTCTGCTGGCTGTTGCCGAATACTTCATGAAGATCAAGGATACGCTTCACGGGTCGATTCGGCTGATCTTCCAGCCAGCTGAAGAGGTGTGTCCTGGAGGGGCCGCAGCGATGATCCGGGAAGGCGCAGTTGACGGCGCTGATGTAATCTACGGCGTTCATTTGTGGACGCCAATCCCAGTAGGAACGGCAGCCTCTGCACCAGGTCCGCTTATGGCCTCCACGGACGAGTTCTTTGTGGATATGCAGGGGCGGGGAGGACACGGAGGCATGCCCCATGTCGCTGTAGACAGCGTGGTCGCTGGAGCTGCTCTTGTGATGCAGCTTCAGTCCATTGTGAGCAGGTCGGTCGATCCGCTCGACCCGGCCGTGATTACTGTGGGTTCGATTCAGGGAGGAACGGTACAGAACGTGATTGCGGAGCACTGTCTTTTATCTGGAACGGTCAGATGCTTTAATGAAGAGACAAGGCATTTAATCCGCAGACGGATTGAGGAAATGGCCGAAGGCACCGCTAAAGCTTATGGCGCTGAGGCCGTGGTGGATTATGTCATGGGATATCCACCGCTCGTGAACCACGAAGATGAGACCGGGCGCTTTTTCCGGGTAGCCGGGGAAGCCTTTGGGCTCCGTGCCGAGCTGTCTCCTAAGATTATGCCTGCCGAGGATTTTGCTTATTATGTGAAGAGGATCCCCGGATGTTTTGTGCTTGTAGGAGCGGGGAATCCTGAGAAAGGGGCTGTATATCCGCACCATCATCCCAAATTCGACATTGATGAGGATGCGATGCTCTATGCGGCAGGTCTGCTGATTACGATGGCCGAATCCTATCTGGAGGAGAAGAAGCGCGAATAATTTTGGCGTTATTTGGAATTCTAACTTAAGAAGCAAGGAGCCCGCAGAGCTTGCGGGCTTTTTTGGCATTGTGCCATGTTGGCCAATTTCAGGGATAAATCAGCTAAGGGGTGTTGATCAGATGGAAGGAACCGGAGCATGCATCGTACAAAGGGACTTTACAGTGCTGCTGGAAAAGGACCATCCTGGCTTTGAATCCGCCAGATTGGAGCTGTCCAGGTATGCTGAGCTGCTGAAGAGCCCGGCTTCTTTTCATACGTACCGACTTACTCCGTTGTCTCTCTGGAATGCGGCGGCCTCCGGAATGACTAAAACGGAAATTATGGATAGCCTGAGCACGCTATCCCGCTTTAAGGTGCCGGATCAGGTGCACCAGAGCATGGATGTGTGGTTAACCCGGTACGGTAAATTACGGTTACGCCGCAATCCGGATGACATAACCACGCTCATCCTGCAAAGTGATTCCGAATATATGAATGAAATCAGAAAGTATCCTTCTATCAGAGGTTTGCTGATGGAATTTACCGGCGGGGTCAATGGTTCGTGCCTTCTTGCAGCCCGGCACCGCGGGGCTGTCAAGCAGGAGCTTACACGGCTCGGGTATCCTGTGCTGGATGAGGTGGGCTATCACGATGGGAACGACCTTCGCTTCTCCCTAAGGACCCGCACTGCCGGGGAAGACGGCTTCACCCTCAGGCCTTATCAGCGGGAAAGCGTGGATGCATTTGCCGGCAAGGGAGAGGAATCTGATGGCGGAAGCGGGGTGCTCGTTCTGCCCTGCGGGGCAGGCAAGACGGTCATCGGTCTGGCTGCCATGGAAAGACTGCAGTGTGAGACGTTGATCCTAACGTCTAATGTAACCTCAGTAAGGCAGTGGATTCATGAGATGCGAAGCAAGTCGACTCTTCTTGAAGAGCAGATTGGTGAATATTCAGGGGATAAGAAGGAGGTCCGTCCTGTGACGGTCTCCACCTATCAGATTCTGACTCACCGCAGCAGGAAAGAAGAGACATTTAAGCATATGAAGCTGTTCAATGAACGCGACTGGGGTCTCATTATTTATGATGAGGTGCATTTGCTCCCGGCCCCGGTATTCAGAGTGACCGCAGATATTCAAGCGACCCGCAGGCTTGGGCTAACCGCAACGCTGGTCCGGGAAGACGGCTGTGAGAAGGATGTGTTCTCTCTGATTGGCCCCAAGCGGTATGAAATGCCTTGGCGGGAGCTGGAACAGGCGGGCTGGATCGCCGAGGTAAAGTGCACCGAAATCCGGATTTCGCTTCCAGAGCCACTGCGTAAGCAGTATTTGCTGGCTGAAGGGAAGCACAAATACAGAATAGCGGCAGAGAACCCGGCCAAGCTGGCTATTGCTAAGCGGCTGCTGCAGCGTCATACGGGCAAGCCGGCGCTGATCATCGGCCAATATCTTGACCAGTTGACTCAGATTGCGGCTGAATTGGAGGCTCCCCTTATCACCGGCAGATCAGGGCAGCAGGAGCGGATCGATTTATACCGGGGCTTTCAGCGTGGAGATATTCCAGTTCTGGTTGTATCCAAAGTAGCCAATTTTGCTGTCGACCTCCCGGATGCCGCTGTAGGCATCCAGGTATCTGGCAGTTATGGCTCCAGGCAGGAGGAAGCCCAGCGTCTTGGCAGGCTGCTGCGACCCAAGGCGGGAGACAACCGGGCTTTTTTCTATACATTGGTTTCTGACGAAAGCAAAGAACTGGCCTTTGCCCTGCGCAGACAGCTGTTTCTTATCGAACAAGGTTACGAATATACCGTTCGTGAATATTCAGAAGATGATTTCGCTGGAAAGGAGGCCGATTGGGCATCGTGCATTCAGATGTGATGAAGTGGAACTTGGCATCTGGCAGATTGCCGGAAGCCGGAGAACAGACGCTTTTGGCGATTGTGCGCAGCTTTGCGGCCCTGCCATTTACGCTGGAGCAGCTTGATAAGCTGGCAGGACCCGAGATCAGCGGTGCTGAACTGCGGGCGGGCCTGATCACGCTTCGAAAAGCCGGGGTTCTGAGCGCAGTCAGGAAATCTTGGGGCGAGCGGCTGTACTATTTAACCGGAGAAGTCCTTGCGGGACTTCAGGATCAGCTGCTGGGCTCTCTACAACAAGAGCAGGGCGAGATGAGTATTGAACGGTCTGCGGGTGACGGGATGGAGAATGATTTATTCCGGATATTGGTCTGGATTGGCAAACACGGCCTTCCGGTTACCGCGAAGGGCACGATTCACCAGAAGGCCAGGGGCAAGCTTGCCGGTCTTACAAGGCTGGCTTCTGTCGATTTGGACAAGCTTAGGCTTCACTATCCTCACCGGGATGTATATTCAGCTGAAATTGCCGTCCTGCTTGATCTGCTGCTGGGGCTTGGACTGGTGACAAGACGAGACAACTTTGTCCTGGAGGAGGATACACTGGCTGAGTGGCTTGCCTTAAGCCCGGATGCAATGCGGACTGTTATCTACGGTCAGGTCCTTTCCCGTTATATCCCATCTGATCCGAATTTGCAGCAGTACGCCTATTCGCTTGGATCGGCAAGGCTGCAGGAAGGCAGCTGGTATCTGCTTCAGAATATTCTAGACTGGCTTCATGGGAACAAGCTGATCGCAGCCAAGACCAAGATTACAGAGGAGCAGGAAGATTTCATGACCGGCTGGCTGAATCTGCTGTGCGGCCTCGGTTTTATGGATTTGGGGGCCAATACGGAAGGGAAGCGTGCATTCCGGTGGCGAGTGAAACCGGGGAGAACTGGGGCAGAATTCGATCAAGCATCCGGGAGTGAAACAGCCGGCGGCCCAAACCTGAATCAACCGTCTGCCCGAATGAGTGGAATTTACGTGCAGCCCGATTTCGAAATCCTTGTACCCGAACACACACCATATACAATCCGGTGGGAGCTGGAAATCTGCTCAGAGTTCGTTTCGTATGACGTCATGTCGGTCTATCGGCTTAGCCGATCTTCTTCGACAGAAGCGCACAACCACGGACGGACACCGGAGGATACGTTAGCATTTCTGGAACAAAATGCTGCAGCGGGGGTGCCCGAGAATGTACAGGCAGCCCTTAAGATGTGGGACAGGGAGATGGGGAGAACAGCCATTGAGGAACATGTTCTTCTCAGATGTAGGGATTCCGAAGCGGCTGAGGCGATTGCCGCTCACTTTGCGGGCAAACTTAAGCTTGAGAGAATCGGTCCGTTGAATTTCATTGTTCCTAAGGAGGAACTGGAGCGTGTTAGAAAGGGGCTTATGCAGCTGGAAATGTCTCCGGGCATGTCTGCAGCCGATGACGAGGCCGGGATGCCTGCCCGGGGAATATACCCGAAGCTGGAGCAGAATCAGTTGGCAGGAAGCAGCACATGGTCCGGGCGGAGAAGACGAGACACAGCGGAAGCCACCGGAAGTCCGGGCGGCCTTCCTGCTAAACGTGAGGTCTGCCAAGGTTTGATTGTGTCTGGAGCCCCTGTTCATATTTATGAACAGGATGGGGCTTTCCCATCTCCTGAAGAGCTGTTCCCGGGCATGGAAGAAGTCCCGGCAGGCTGGCTCAAGGAGATGAGGAACTATCATCCCTCCACCTCGAAATCCCTGATCCGGCAGGCGCTGGCCTGGAAGACAAAAATCCTGCTGCGTTTGAATGGAGAGACCGCAGAGTTCTTGCCGCAGAGAATCTTTGAGCGTGATCCGTGGACTGCGGAGCTGCAGAAACTTCCCGGAGGGGAGGTTGTGGAGCTCACACCAGCAGCGTGGGAGGCTATCCGGCTTGAGCTGCCCAGTATCATCTTCAAGACCTGAGGTTAACTCTTCTTATGGTGACCCGTTTATGATATATTAGTTATGTCTACCCAAGTGTAGAACACTTATAGAATTGGGATGAATTTCATGAGCGTATCCGAGAAGAAGACGGTTGATATGGCCGAAATGCTTACTTACGCCTATGAATTAGGCGATATGA
This sequence comes from Paenibacillus sp. J22TS3, assembly GCF_018403205.1. Taxonomy (NCBI): domain Bacteria; kingdom Bacillati; phylum Bacillota; class Bacilli; order Caryophanales; family Paenibacillaceae; genus Paenibacillus; species Paenibacillus sp. J22TS3. The sequence continues at coordinate 640,234 of NZ_BOSF01000001.1, read as the reverse complement.
TTAATAGCTCGACCTGTGTTGCGGATTATTTGTATTGGAAGCAGCAGGTCGAGAAAGATACAGAGGTGCAGGCACTAGTCAAGAAGCTGGCAGCCAAGAAGGAATTATTCGAAGAGACCCAGCGGTTCGGTCACTTTCATCCGAATTACCATGAAGCGATGGAGCGGGTGGCCGAAGTGGAGCGGGAGCTTGAGCAGCATGAGTCGGTCAGCCGGTTCAAGCAGGCCGAGAAGGAGCTTGACGAGCTTCTGCACCAGATGTCAGAGACCATTGCTTACGCGGTGTCGGACAGCATTAAGGTTCCGAGCAACGATCCGAACCCGAAGGGCGGCGGATGCGGCAGCGGAGGCAAATGCAGCTGCGGCTAGGAACTTGAATATTTTGGCGGGAGAAAGAGGGGCGAAGGTGCGCTATGTTTCAAGAACGTACAGGCTACATTATTTGGGTAAGTGACTTGAAAGCAGCCAGGAACCTGGACAAGTACGGCAATGTGCACTATCTGTCCAAGCGAATGCATTATGTGGTGATGTATGTAAATGCGGACCGGGCTGAGGATATTATGAAGAATGTCCGCAAGCTTTCTTATGTAAGGAAGATTGAACGTTCTTACCGGAACGAAATCAAGACCGAGTATACGAAGGATGTGCCTGATAAAACCCAGTATTACGGTTTATAGTCTAGGATTGACCATCTTGTATTGCTGTTTTGATCCCTCAAGTGCAGATACAGTATCTTTTGATGCTGTGTCTGCACTTTTTGTTATTGCAAAAATGAAAAAAATGTTTTTTGACTTCATTTTGTCTAAAATGATATATTTTGTCTTGATATATATTGGACCGAAAGGTCTCCCAGAGCGGTTTTTTTAGCCCCAGCGGGGTGCTGAAGTAACATATGTTAAATCTAAGCAATATGTCCTTCCTACCTAACCTTCTACTTCAAGAAACAGATTTTGCTCATTCCATCACTCCATCCTATGAAAATAATGAAAATAGGAATATGTAACTTTTATACTCATAGACTTGTTATAAATAATGAAACATTGTACATATCTGTTACGTATCACTTAGGAAATACATCAGATATAAAGACATAAATCGACAACAATTGTTGTAACTTGTAGTTTATTAGAATTTAATGTAAGATAGTGGGTAAATATACTTAGATATAAAGACCTATATATGGTAGGGGGGTGTAGTAGTGAGAGATAAAATTATGGAGAGATGGAATACCTACGAGGCTTTTTTCGTGCAGCTTGGTGATAAGAAGGTTGCAGACATCATTATCACGAACCACGCTAAGATCAGATATAACGACCGGATTTCTCAAAAATTCGGGGACTCCGATGAAATTGCGGCTTGGCTGTGGGAGTGCCTTAAACAGAACCGGATGGTTTCATACTACCGGAATGAAGAGGACGTGTACCTGATCGATGAGGATATCGTTGTGGTAGCTGAATTTACTGAACTGCCGGGAGAAGTGGACATCTCGGGGAATCCGTTACATAAGATGATTATTGTGACCTTTCTCGGTAAAATGTCTCAAACTATTGAGCTCCGAGACCTGAAATCATACTACTCTTGGCTCCGACACTCACGCCGAATGACCCTAATGAAGAACAGCCGCAAACGTAAGTAGATGGATGAATACGGTAATCAGAAGACACGGGGAAGTCATTCCCTGGTGTCTTTTTTTGTTATTAGAGGCATGCTATTGTAGAAGGAATGAAAGGACGGGGAAGTATGGCTCTTAATTATCATCAGCTTCATATTTTTTATACAGTTGCGGAAAAAGGGAGCTTCTCGGCAGCCGCGCAGGCCCTGCATATGACCCAGCCTGCTGTGACCATGCAGATTCAGTCGTTGGAGGATTACTTTGGCACGAAGCTTCTGCTTCGTTCGACTAAACGGATTGAGCTTACGGAAGCGGGAAAGGCGCTGATGCCCTATGCGGAAAGAGGCATTTCTCTAATGCGCGAGACCGATAGCGCCATGGCCCAGTTTACGCAGATGCTGGAAGGAAGGCTCCAGCTTGGCGCGAGCCTGACGATCGGCGAATATGTGCTGCCCCGCCTGCTGGGGCCGTTCAGTCAGCAGTATCCAAGCATTAGTATTGTGCTCAAGGTGATGAACACCGCTGAAATTCTGGAGCAGATTCTTCACCATCAGCTCAGCTTCGGACTGGTAGAGGCGGCTGTACAGCATCCTGACATGGTTATGGAGCCGGTTATGGAGGATGAGCTTAAGCTGATCGTACCGGCTGGGCATCCCTTGGCGGCGCTTCCTAAGGTTCGCTTGGATGAGGTTCTAGAGTATCCTTTCGTCCTGAGAGAGAAGGGTTCAGGAACCCGTCAGGTGATGGAGGAAGAACTCAGCCGGCTGTCCGTGCCATCGGATTCCGTCAAGACGGTGATGGACCTTGGAAGCACAGGGGCAGTAAAATCCGCAGTTGAAGCAGGGTTTGGCATTACGATGCTCTCGCCTTCTTCAGTGAAGCATGAGGTCGCCCTTGGCCTGCTGAAGATTCTTGATATCCAGGATGTCTCGTTCAAAAGATATTTCTACTCCATCTACTTGAAATCAACGCTGTTGCCGACTTCGGCCGTGACCTTCCTGGATTTCCTGCGGAAGCAAAAGCTGCCTTTGTAATGGCGGCAAACCAGCTATGAGGAGGCAAAACTATGAGTAATGTTGATTGTTCCGGATGCTGTGATCTCCACACCCATACCCAAGCTTCGGACGGGATGAACCGTCCTGCTGAGAATGTCCATCTAGCTAAGCAAAAGGGACTGGCGGCAATCGGAATTACTGATCATGATACGGTGGCAGGCATCCCCGAGGCGGTTCAGGCTGGGCTGAAAAATGGAATCACCGTAGTCCCAGGGGTGGAGATCAGCACCCGCATGGAGGGCAAGGATATTCATATCCTCGGGTACTATCTCCGTTATGAGGACCCGATCCTGCTGTCGCGGCTGGATAATTTGAGAACGGCCAGAGCGGGCAGAAACGGAAAGATCTTGGACAAGCTTGGCGAGCTTGGGATTGAGATCACGATGGAAGAGGTCATTGCCGGACGGGGAAGAGAGCTTGGCCCTGACGATAGCATCGGAAGGCCCCATATCGCTCAGGTGCTGGTCAGTAAAGGTTACGCCGCCGATATGCGGGAGGCTTTCGACAAGTATCTTGCTGAAGGGTCGGCGGCTTATATCTCCCTGCCCAAGGTTATGCCGCTTGAAGCTTTTACCTGGATCAGGGAAGCTGGGGGTGTGCCTGTCATTGCCCACCCTGGGCTGTATGGCAACGATGAACTGGTCGCCCGGATTATTGAGGAAGGGAAGCCAGCAGGGATCGAAGTGTACCACTCTGATCACGGGCCGGAGGATGAGGCGCGTTATATCCAGCTGGCCACACGATATGGCCTGATCATGACAGGAGGCTCGGATTATCACGGCATCCGGCAGGGCAAGGTGTTCCACGGGGACCTCGGAAGCCGGTCCGTTAGTCTAGAGGTGCTTGAGCAGCTGCGCAGTAAGGCGGGGTTGTGATTGTTTTACAACGAACCTGACGCAACAGACGTATATATTTAAAAGCAAAAGAGGTACCGGCTTGCTTGCCGGGCACCTCTTTTTTACTGTGTATTAACCTGTTAACCGTTTTTGATCACGCTTTTCAGGCTCTTGATTCGCTCTTCATCCGGGGTAATATAGAGCGTCTTCTGATGATCGTAAATGACGAATCCAGGCTTGGCGCCGCTCGGCTTGCGCACATGACGGATCAGGGTGCAGTCCACCGGTACGCTGCTGGACTGTTTGGCCTGGCTGAAATAGGCGGCAAGCTGGGCAGCTTCCTCCAAGGTGGCTTCTCCGAAGGACGCGCTGCGGATAACCACGTGCGAGCCTGGAATGTCCTTGGTATGCAGCCAGGTATCACTGCTGCTGGCCAGCTTGTTGGTCACATACTCATTCTGGAGATTGTTCTTGCCTACATAAATCTCGATGCCTTCGGAAGAAGTATACATGTGAAGGGTTGGACGGCCGTCCTTTTTCTTCTTCCGCGTCTTCTTGCTCCGGTCTCTGAGATAACCCTGCTGAATCAGTTCTTCCCTGATTTCATCCACATCGTTTAAGGATGCAAAAGTAAGCTGCTGAAGCAGCCCCTCCAGATACACAATCTCTTCGTTCGTAAGCTTAAGCTGTTCATCGATCACAGCCAGGCTGTTCTTGAATTTGTTGTATTTTTTGAAATACCGTTGGGCATTTTCAGACGGGGTCAGCAGTGGATCAAGCGGAATCCGCTCCATGGCCTGGTTCTCATCATAATAGTTGACAAGCTGGGTTTCCTTGTCCCCCTTGTTGATTTGGTGCAGGGAGGCAAGCAGCAGCTCTCCCCAGATGCGGTAGCGTTCCGCATCCTCGGCCTCTTCCAGGTCCTCATTCAGCTTGCTGAGCTTTTTGATATTTTTGGTCCGCTCATTCTGCAGGAAGCGAATCAGATCGCCGACCTTTTGCTTGACCGTATCGCGCTCGGCCTTGTCCCCGTAATAGTCTTCAAGACATTTGCTGATTGAATCATAGCGCTTCGGCTCCCCTTGAATCAGGGTGAGAGGGATCGCAGAGAAGATGCTTTTTCCCTTGGCGTTGTCCCCAATAACCGGAGCATAGCGGTGCTCCCTAACTTCATTCATGATTTGTGCAAAAGACTCAAAGAGCTCTTCGATTGGCGGCTCCTGAGCGGAGTCTTCATTCGCATGCTCTGCCCGGTGGTTGATCTCCTGGGCAATCAACGGGCTCAGCCCGCTGAACGTATTCACGAGCCAGCCGGAGGCCTTCTCAGACGCAAAGTCCGCTGCGGCTGCATGATAGGCGGCGATAAAAGCTTGCTTGTCCGTCTCCAGCGGATTCATTTTGTGCTGCTGAGGCGGCTCGGTATAGCTGAAGCCAGGCATCACGACACGATAGCTGCTGATGGATGGTGTAACGTGGTGAATTCCATCAAGCTGTGTGCCAGTGGCCGGGTCAATCAGAATGATGTTGCTGTGGCGTCCCATCAGTTCAATAATAATCCGCTTGGTGGACACATCCCCAAGCTCATCCCGCTGGCGGACGTCGATATGAATGGTCCGCTCGAGCCCCTGCTGAGTGACCGATTCAATGACACCGCCCTCGCAGTGTTTGCGAAGCAGCATGCAGAACATAGGGGCTTCCTGTGGATTGAGGAAACTGCTCTCTGTGAAATGCACCCGCGGGTAAGTCGGGTTTGCCGAAAGAATCAGGCGCCGGTTCTCTCCCTGGGCTCTAAGATTAAGAATGATATCGCTGGGTGAAGGCTGGTGTATTTTATTAATTCGTCCGCCAACGCAGAGCTGCAGCTCGTGTACGATGGCCCGGGTAACAATTCCGTCTAGTGCCATATTCTTGGATTCTCCTGTCTATTCATACGTCTTCTCGTTCTATGATGCCATAGATGGAGCAAAAACTTAAGGCCTGACCGTGTGATATTTTGGGACTTGCCTGAATACATTTACCCAGTAAGAGGGTGGATAAGCCGTCACACTGCCAATATGCGGGAAATACGGGAGGGAATTGCGAGCATGGATCAAAAAAAATGGCACCAATGGAGTGCCGATGAGCTCTTGCAAAAGTTCGCCGTCGAACAGGACCAGGGCTTGACTCTTGAAGAAGCCGAGCGGCGACGTGAAGAGAGCGGATGGAATGAGCTTTCCGAAGCGAAGCGCATCTCACCGCTGATTCTGTTTTTGAACCAGTTTAAAGATTTTATGATGCTGATTCTGATGGGCGCAACCTTGGTATCCGGGCTGTTGGGCGAGTATCTGGATGCCATCACGATCGTGGCCATCATTGTATTAAACGGGGTGCTTGGCTTCATTCAGGAGTTCCGGGCCGAGAGATCGCTCCGTGCGCTCAAACAACTGTCGGCGCCTCATGCTAAGGTCATCCGTTCAGGAGTTACCCAGGATGTTCCTGCGAGGGAGCTTGTGCCGGGCGACATCGTTGTACTGGAGAGCGGGGACCGGATTCCTGCGGATCTGCGGTGGCTGAAGACGAACAGCTGTGATGTGGAGGAGTCCGCATTGACCGGGGAATCCCACCCGTCAGGCAAAATAACGGAGGCCATTGCAGCGGACGAAGTGCCGCTCGGAGATCAGAAGAACCTTGGCTTTATGGGCACGATGGTTACACGCGGGACAGGCAAGGGAGTTGTGATCCGCACGGGGATGGATACCGAGATGGGCAAAATTGCGGATCTCATCCAAAGCACGGAAGCTCAGGAGACTCCGCTGCAGCGCCGGCTGGATCAGCTGGGGAAAATCCTGATCATGCTCTCGCTGGGCCTCACGATTCTTGTGGTGCTTGCCGGTATTCTGCATGGACAGCCTGCGGGCAGCATGTTCTTCGCCGGAGTCAGCTTAGCGGTGGCCGCGATCCCGGAAGGCCTTCCTGCCATTGTGACGATCGCCCTTGCGCTGGGTGTGCAGCGCATGATTAAGCGCAAGGCCATCGTCCGCAAGCTTCCTTCCGTCGAAACGCTCGGCTGTGCCACGGTGATCTGCTCTGATAAGACCGGTACACTGACCCAGAATAAGATGACCGTCAAACAGGTGTGGCTGGAGGGGAGGTCTTATGAAGTCACCGGGGATGGTTATGAGCCGTCGGGACACATTCTGCATGAAGGAAGGCCCGCTGATTTCAAGAAAGAGTCAAGTCTTCGCAGACTGATGCAGATCAGTGCGCTGTGCAACAACGCTGAAATCTACGAATCCACGGGGGATGAGACCCGCAGCAAGAAAAAGATTAAGGATGATCTCGGCCCGCAGTGGCTTTTGAAGGGAGATCCGACTGAAGGAGCGCTGCTTACTCTTGCATCCAAGGCAGGCTTTCCCAAACAGTCTTTAAACAGCATCTATCAAAGAGAGCTGGAGTTCCCGTTTGATTCAGACCGCAAAAGAATGTCAGTTATCGTCAGCCATCAGGGAGGCAAGCTCAGCTATGTCAAGGGCGCGCCGGATATGCTGCTGGACCGATGCTCCTATATCTTATGGGAAGGAAACGTGGTGCCGCTCACAGGCACGCTTCGGCAGAAGGTTGGGGCTGCGAACGAGAGCATGGCCCGCTCGGCCTTGCGGGTTCTGGGCCTTGCCTACCGTGATCTCCGGCCGAGCGACAGTACCGCTTCCGCGGAAGACGTGGAAGCCCAGCTGATCTTTGTCGGACTGACCGGGATGATTGACCCGCCGCGCAAGGAGGTGCGCGAGGCCATCTCCATCTGCCGCCGCGCCGGCATCAAGACGGTGATGATTACAGGCGACCACGGCTTGACAGCGGAGGCTATTGCGAGTGAGCTTGGCATCATGGCAAGGGGCGGCTTGTCGCTTGCGGGCCATCAGCTGGCAGCCATGAGCGATGACGATCTGGATAAGCAGGTGGACAACGTGTACGTGTACTCCCGCGTATCTCCTGAGCATAAGCTTCGAATCGTGAAATCCCTGCAGCGCAAAGGGCATGTCGTCGCCATGACAGGAGACGGCGTGAATGATGCTCCGGCCATCAAGGCAGCCGATATCGGCATCGCGATGGGCATCACGGGAACAGATGTATCCAAGGAAGCGTCATCCCTCATTCTCAATGATGATAATTTCTCGACCATTGTGTCCGCCATTGAAGAGGGAAGAAGCATTTATGAGAATATCCGGAAGTTTATCCGGTATCTGCTTGCCTCCAACGTAGGCGAAATTCTGACGATGTTCTTTGCGATGATGGCTGGACTGCCGCTGCCGCTCCTGCCGATCCAGATTCTGTGGGTCAATCTCGTGACCGATGGTCTGCCAGCGATGGCTCTCGGAGTAGATCAGCCTGAGAAGGATCTGATGGAACATAAGCCAAGAGGCGCCACCGAGAACATTTTTGCGCGCAGGTTAGGCTGGAAAATCATCAGCCGGGGGATTCTCATTGGCCTGTGTACTCTCGGCGCTTTCTGGATCACGCTGAAGGCAGGTCCGGATAGTCCGGAGCAGCTGCTTCTCGCCCAGTCCGTGGCATTTGCCACACTCGTTCTGGCCCAGTTAATCCATGTTTTTGACTGCCGGAGCTCGCGTTCAATTTTCCACCGGAATATCTTTCAAAATAAATACCTGGTGTTCGCCGTGCTGTCGTCCCTGCTGCTGATGCTGGCTGTGTTCTACATCGAGCCGCTGCAGCCGATCTTCAAAACGGTAGCCCTGGGACCTCGTGAGTGGGCCATCGCCTTCGTCGCAGGGGGGATTCCAACGTTCCTGATGGGAGCCGGAAGCGTGCTGTCCACGAAGAAACGCAAAGCTGGACCCCGCCGTAGGCTGCCGGTGAATAGTACAAATATTCGGGCATAAAATGAATAGCATTTCCTCTCTCGAAAATATAGACTTACTCCATAAGAACCTTAAAGAGAGGGATTGCTATGGAATTTACAAAAATGCACGGACTCGGAAACGACTTCTTGGTCTTCCACGAACATCAGGATTTACCCGATAAAGTAAGTGAGCTTGCTGTAAAATGGTGTGACCGCTTCTTTGGTGTGGGCGGGGATGGACTGGTATTTATTCTGCCTTCACAGAAAGCAGACTTCCGCATGCGGATCATCAATTCCGATGGATCGGAGGCCGAGCAGTGCGGGAATGCAATCCGCTGTGTGGCCAAATATGTGTATGACAACAAGCTGACGGATAGAGAGAACATTACCATTGAAACACTGGGAGCTGGCGTGCAGCAGGTTAGCCTTCAGGTTGAGAACGGCGTGGTTCAGACTGTCCGAGTGGATATGGGGGAACCGATTCTGGATGGCCTGCGTGTTCCAACCGCGCTTGAAGGCAATCCGGTGCTGAGCCGTCCCATCGAGGTCGATGGACGTGAGTTCAACTTCACGGCGGTATCTATGGGGAATCCGCACTGTGTTATCTATGTGGAGGATGCGCCTAGCTTTGATCTGACAACATGGGGGCCGAAGTTGGAGGTGCATCCCTACTTCCCTAAAAAAATCAACGTGGAGTTCGCCACCGTCACTTCCCGGAACCGGGTGGAGATGCGGGTATGGGAACGTGGCGCGGGTCCAACCTTGGCGTGCGGCACGGGAGCCTGCGCAACGCTGGTATCTTCTGTTCTGAACGAGGTAACCGACCGTGCGGCGTGGGTCGGCCTAAAGGGCGGAGACCTGTATATTGAGTGGAGCGAGGAAGATAACCATGTGTATATGAGCGGACCTGCGGCAGAGGTATACCGCGGCAATATTGTGGAATGATTCAGGAGAAGCGAAGCGTTCACCTTTGTGACCAGACTACTACCTTACACATTTAATTTAAGAGATCGGGAGCAATCGTGATCGGAGGAACATTTCACAAGGCTGCCGCACGCGTAAATCAACAGTTCCACTTAATAGCTGAAAGATTAGCTCAAAGAAACAAATAGTCAGGCAGTCCTCAATTTCGAGGGCTGCTTTATTTTCTATAAAGTGGTTGAAGGCATCGAGCCTTAGAGAGCATCTAAGCCATCAGGCGGAGATAAAGGGCTGTAGATTGGTGTCATGCAGAGCCCTATGCGTTTGGGAGCTAGTATTGTATAGGGATAGAGTGTGCGCTTTTAAATAATTGGACGCAGGGTGTGTGGCAGACGAATCCCGCATTAATCTTACTATCCTGCTCAATTTATGTTACATTAAAGTGAATATTAAGGGGAATATGTTCCGCTAAAGGTTGGAGGAAGATGAGATGAAACCGGAATTGGATCTGCGGGCAAGATGGGAGAACGAAGTTTTAATTGGTGATGGGGCAATGGGAACCTATTTGTATCAGCTTGGTTTTCCTGTTGGCATTTCTTTTGAAGAGCTGAATCTTATCCGCCCCGAGGTGATCGGGGATGTTCATAGACAGTATGTGGAAGCGGGAGCACAGGTGATTGAGACAAACACCTTCTCCGCTAATTATCATAAGCTTTCGAAGTATGGGCTTGAGAGCAAGGTTGAGGAGATTAACCGTTCGGCGGTCAGGCTTGCCCGGCAGGCTGCCGCTGGCAAGAGCTACGTAGTGGGAGCTGTCGGTTCCATCCGGGGTGGCAAGCGGGTCAATGTGTCGGGCAAAGAGCTGCAGAGATACTTTGAACAGCAGATTTCCGCCCTTTTAGGGGAGGACGTGGACGGAATTCTTCTGGAGACTTTCTTTGATCTGAACGAAATGCGCACGGCCTTGGAAATTGTACGCAGAGGCAGCAATGTCCCGGTAATCTGCCAATTTGCCGTGGACAACATTGGAAGAACGATTGATGGCTATCCGATTGCGGATGCCTTTGCGATCCTCCGCCAGGAAGGGGCCGATGTGCTTGGCTTCAACTGCCATTCCGGTCCGAAAGGAATTATGAGTGTAATGAGCAGGCTGGGAGGACCGCTGGATGTTCCCCTGTCTGTGTATCCGAATGCGGGACTTGCTGATTATGTGGATGGGGAGTATATCTATGGGGCCACCCCGGAGTACTTTGGCAGCAGCGCCCAATCCTTTGCGGATCTTGGCGCCCGTTTGATCGGGGGATGTTGCGGGACCACGCCGGAGCATGTCTCGGCTATGTCTGCGGCGGTTAAGGACTATGCGGTAAAGCCGCTTTCCGAAACCTCGGTGCTTACGAGGGAGTCGGTGCAGGTTCTCATTGCCGAGCATCTGGAAGAAGAGCTGCAGATCGGGGGCGGGCGCAGCGAAGAGCCTACACTGGTCGATGTTGTGAACGACCGCCACGCTATTATTGTGGAGCTGGATCCACCGCGTGATTTGGACATTTCCAAGTTTATGAAAGGGGCGGCAGCTCTGAAGGAAGCTGGCGTGGACGCGCTGACGCTGGCCGATAATTCTCTGGCTGTAACCCGAATGAGCAATATGGCGCTGGGGCATCTGGTGCTTAAGGAGACCGGTCTGCGCCCTCTGATTCATATTGCCTGCAGAGACCGCAACCTGATCGGCACCCAATCCCATTTGATGGGCTTTGATGCCTTGGGTATTGACCATGTCTTGGCTGTAACCGGAGATCCGGCCCGCTTCGGCGATCTGCCTGGTGCAAGCTCTGTCTATGATATGACCTCCTTCGAGATCATCAAGATGATCAAACAGCTAAATGAAGGGATTGCTTTCTCCGGCAAGCCGCTCAAGCAGAAGGCCAAGTTTGTGGTAGGTGCGGCGTTCAATCCGAACGTGAAGTATTTGGATAAGGCGGTGCAGCGTCTGGAGAAAAAAATTGCCTCCGGTGCGGATTATATTATGACCCAACCCGTATATGATCCTAAGCTTATCGTTTCCATAAAAGAAGCCACAGCTCATTTGAATGTCCCAATCTTCCTTGGTATCATGCCGCTTGCAAGTGGCAAAAATGCGGAATATCTGCACAATGAGGTGCCCGGAATCCAGCTCTCTGATGAAGTGCGCGGACGAATGGCAGGGCTTCAGGGTGAAGAGGGGCGGCGCGAGGGCGTGGAGATCGCCAAGGAGCTGCTGGATGTGGCGATGGAGCACTTTAACGGAATCTACTTGATGACTCCGTTTATGTTTTATGAGATGACAGCAGTCTTGACCTCTTATGTCAAAGAGAAGTCGAAAGAGCGGAGAGCCCACTTGTTTCACTCATAATTATCAATTACAATAGGGTAACGGATGTGATGCCGATGTCATTCAGTATGACCGGATTCGGTCAGTCCGCCCGACATTTTGGCGGCTACTATGTACAATTTGAGATAAAATCAGTCAATCACCGATACGCCGAGATCGTTCTTCGCATGCCCAGGGAATGGACTTGCTATGAAGATGAATTGAAGCGCATTGTACAGCGGCATGTCAAGCGCGGAAGAATTGATGTGAACATCAGCAAGGAGAAAGCGGAGGATTCCGCTAAATCCTTTGTTGTTAACACCTCCGCTGCCCGGGCGTATCTGGATGCTGCCCGCCAGCTTGGGGAGAGTCTTGGAATTGATGACTCGCTTACGGCACATCAGCTTCTGTCGCTGCCGGATGTATTAATCAGCGAGGATACGCTCCCCGGAAGCGCCCATCCCGATGAAGAGTGGGAAGAGGTGCTGAAGTCGGGACTTGAGGAGGCGCTTGCCGGACTGGTCAAAATGCGTGAGAAGGAAGGCCGGCATCTGTCGAAGGATTTGGAGGAGCGACTGTCCAAGCTGGAGGAGTTCCATGCCGAGCTTACTCGGCTGGCGCCTACAGTGGTAGGAGACTACCGTAACCGGCTTAGGCAGCGGCTGTCTGAACTGCTTGATGGAATCATGGATGAACAGCGTTTCGGCATGGAGGTGGCAATCTTCGCTGACCGCTCCAATGTGGACGAGGAACTGACCCGGTTAGGCAGCCATTTTGAGCAATGCAGGGAGCTGCTGCGCGCGCATGAGCCTGTCGGTCGGAAGCTGGACTTCTTAATTCAAGAGATGAACCGTGAAGTAAATACGATTGGATCCAAGGCCAATCATTTGGCTCTAGTGAACCGTGTTGTCGAAATGAAAGCGGAGCTGGAGAAAATTCGCGAACAAGCGGCGAATATGGAATGATGATTCGTTTCGACTTGAATGAGTCAAGTATAATAGGGGGATTAACCTGAAGATGGCGATCAAACTCATTAATATCGGTTTTGGGAATATCGTATCAGCGAATCGGATTATTTCTATTGTGAGTCCGGAATCCGCACCGATTAAGCGTATTATCCAAGAAGCGAGAGACCGGCACATGCTGATCGACGCGACTTATGGACGGCGTACACGCGCGGTTATTATTACGGATAGTGACCACGTGATCTTGTCGGCTGTACAGCCGGAGACGGTCGCGCACCGCCTGTCCACGAAAGATGATGACAACGACGAATAATATGGAGAGAACAATGGCTAAAGGGTTATTAATTGTATTATCCGGACCTTCGGGTGTCGGCAAAGGAACCGTGTGCACCGCACTGCGCAAGCGCGTGCCTGAATTGGTATATTCAGTATCCGCAACGACTCGCCAGCCTAGAATGGGCGAAGAGAATGGCGTGAACTATTTCTTTAAGAGCCGGGAGCAGTTTATGAGCATGATCGAGAATGATCAGCTGCTGGAGCACGCCGAATATGTGAACAATTTTTATGGCACTCCGCGTGATTTCGTTGAAGAAACCATTGCGAGCGGTAAGGATATCATACTTGAGATTGAAGTCCAAGGTGCGCTTAAGGTGAAGGAGAAGTTCCCTGAGGGCGTATTTGTCTTTTTGCTGCCGCCGTCAATGGATGAGCTCAAGGACCGTATTCAGGGCCGTGGCACCGAGAATCAGGCGACGATTGATCATCGCATGTCGGTCGCCCTGGACGAAATCAATCTGCTTGAGTATTATGATTACGCAGTGGTGAATGATCAGATTGATCTGGCCTGCAAGAGAATAGAATCTATTATCATAGCCGAACATTGTAAAGTAAGAAAGTAAGACCGTGACCTGCGTTATAACCAAATAGTCCGGGCACATGCTTACATATCCTAATTGCCCGAAAGAAGAGGTGTCTGTATTGCTATACCCATCGATTGATAAAATGCTGGAGAAAGTCGACAGCAAGTATTCCTTAGTAGTTGCGGCTTCCCGCAGAGCAAGACAGCTGAGAGAAGGAGAGAATTCTGAGCTGAAGCAGGCCAAATCCCATAAACAAGTCGGGGTTGCGCTGGAGGAGATTTACGGTGACTTCGTCCGCATTAAGCGCGACGGTCAGGACCTTGCGGAACTCGATAAACAAGACAAATAATTACCGGCCCTCAGGGCCGCTTCCGACAACCGCAAGGTTGTTGTTTTTTTCTATATGCGAAAAAGAAGCGAGGGGATACGGATGTTAACCGGCAAGAAGATTTTGCTTGGAGTAAGTGGGGGAATTGCTGCTTTTAAGGCGGCTTCGCTGTGCAGCAAGCTCGTGCAGAGCGGGGCGGAAGTAAGGGTGATTATGACGGAGTCAGCCACACGGTTTATTACCGAGCTGACCCTTCAGGCACTGTCTAAAGGGCCTGTCTATACGGATACTTTTGATGAAAAGAATCCTGCCGTCATTGCTCATATCGACCTTGCGGATTGGGCGGATCTGGTGCTGGTCGCTCCGGCAACAGCTAATATTATTGCCAAGATGGCCACGGGCCTTGCAGATGATATGCTGTCGACCACGCTGCTTGCAACGCAGGCTCCGATCATGCTGGCTCCAGCTATGAATGTGCATATGTATCAGCATCCAGCCGTAATCCGCAATCTGGCGGAGCTTACTGCGCGTGGGGTGATGATGGCTGAGCCTGGAGAAGGGCTTCTTGCCTGTGGTTATGTTGGCAAGGGGCGGATGGAAGAGCCTGAGAGCCTCGTCCGTATTGTCCAGGCTTATTTTGAGCGTCAGGAACGGGTCAACGCGAAGCCGCTGAAGGGCCGTAGTGTGGTGGTTACGGCAGGGGCAACCGTCGAGCGAATTGATCCTGTTCGGTATATTACTAATGATTCCTCCGGGAAGATGGGATTTGCCATTGCCGATGCTGCCCGGGAGCTGGGGGCGGAGGTTCACCTGATTATCGGCAGCACGCAGGCAAGTCCGCCTGTGGGCATTCCTTTTACAAAAGTTGAATCTGCCCAGGATATGTATAATGCTCTGCTTGCACATTGGGACGAAGCTGACATCGTTGTGAAGGCGGCGGCCGTGGCCGACTATCGTCCTAAGGAGCAGCTGGACCGCAAGATCAAGAAAAGCGGGGATGAGATGTCGCTCGAGCTTGTCAAGACGGTTGATATCTTAGAGAGTCTGGGCAAAAGGAAGACGTCCCAGTTTCTGATTGGTTTTGCGGCAGAGACTCACGACTTGGAGAAGTATGCGATGGACAAGCTGACCCGCAAGAACTGTGACCTGCTGATCGCCAATGACGTTACAGCCGAGGGGGCAGGCTTCGGGACAGATACGAATGTGATTAGTATTTTTGACAGCCAAGGACTTGTTGAAGCGCTGCCGCTGATGTCCAAGGAAGCCTGTGCACGCCGGATCTTGGAGCTGGCTGGGGAGCGGTTAACCGGAGACCTGTCTTTATGAACACGATTGCCAAAGTCATTGTAGATGTACCCAGCCGGGAGACAGACCGTCCCTTTGATTACCTGATTCCAGATTCCATCCAGGACTGGATTGAAGTAGGGAGCCGGGTGGCGGTTCCGTTTGGACGGCGTACAGTTCAGGGCTTTGTGATCTCGCTTGAGCAGGAATCCCAGCTTGACAGATCCAGGATGAAGAAGATCCAGGAACTGCTTGACCATATTCCACCGCTTCCGTCAGATTTGGTGGAATTAGCAGGGTGGATGAGCCAGGAATATGCGTGCAGTACGATTTCCGCGCTTCAGGCCATGATTCCCTCTGCTCTGAAAGGAAAGGCGGAACGATACATCAGCTACGCTGAGCCGTCCGGGGAATCTGCCGAAAGCGATCAGGGCGAACCTGAGGGACTGTTCTCGTTGTCTCTGCTTCAGCCGGCCGAGGAGGAAGAGATAATTGAGTATGTTAAGGCTGTTGGTCCTGTAACTTTCTCACATCTGGATGCCCGTTACCCCGGCCGGGGGGCTATGATCAAATCGTTGATGAAGCGGGGTGTCCTGCAGGAAAGCCAGTCTATTAAGGATAAGCTCAAAATCAAAACGATGAAAACTGTAGCTGCTGCGGTATCGGGCGGGGAAGCCGAGAAGGTTCTTGCCTCCTTCACTCCGCAGGCCCGCAGGCAGAAGGAGGTTCTGGCTTTTCTTCTAGAAGTGCAGATTCCGATCGGAATGCAGGAGCTGCTGTCCACGCTTGGCGTAACGGCTGGAACTGTCAAGAAGCTGGCAGATAAGGGGCTGGCCGTGATCGAGGATGTGGAGGTGTTCCGCGATCCTTACAAGGACCGCAGATTTAAGCCTACTCTGCCTCTCAGCCTTACGCCCGAACAGCAGGAGGCGTACAACCATATTGCGGATCGCCTTGACCGCCGGGAGCACGGCGTATTTCTGCTGCACGGGGTAACTGGAAGCGGGAAGACGGAAGTATACTTGCAGTCAATTGAACGCTGCATCTCGGCGGGACGCCAGTCGATTGTGCTGGTGCCCGAGATCTCGCTCACCCCCCAAATGGTCGAGCGATTCAAGGGAAGATTCGGCGACAGGGTGGCAGTTCTGCACAGCCGGCTGTCAGGAGGCGAGCGCTATGATGAATGGCGCAAGATCCGCGAGGGCAAGGTGCAGGTTGCGATTGGCGCGAGGTCTGCGATATTTGCGCCTTTTGCCGATCTGGGGCTCATCGTGATGGATGAGGAGCATGAAACCTCATATAAGCAGGAAGAGACCCCGAAATACCACGCGCGAAATGTCGCGGTAAGGCGGGCGATGCAGCATGGGGCTGCTGTAGTTCTGGGTTCGGCTACCCCGTCTTTGGAAAGCTATCACGCGGCAAGGTCCCAGGCGAATGAGGAGTTCGCCCCTGTTCTCCTTGAGATGCGCCAGCGTCCGGCGGGGAGTGAACTGCCCGCAGTCCGGATTGTGGATATGCGCGAGGAGCTTAAGGATGGAAACCGCTCGATGTTCAGCCGGGAGCTCCATCAAGGCATTATTTCGAGAATGGAACGCGGCGAGCAGACGGTGCTTTTCCTCAACCGGCGAGGATTCTCCACCTTTGTGATGTGCCGGACCTGCGGCTACGTGGCAGGCTGTCCCGAATGTGATATTTCGCTTACCTATCATCAAAAGTCCAACAATTTGCGCTGTCACTACTGTGGTTATTCCGAGCCTGCCCCGTCGGTATGCCCGGAATGCGGAAGTGAGCATATCAGGTATTTTGGCACCGGCACCCAGCGGGTCGAGGGCGAGCTGGCCAAGCTGTTCCCTGGCATTCGGGTGATCCGGATGGATGTGGACACGACGGTGGAGAAAGGTTCTCATGAGAAGCTGCTGAATGCGTTCCGGGAGAAGAAAGCCGATGTGCTGCTTGGCACCCAGATGGTCGCCAAGGGGCTGGATTTCCCTGATGTTACGCTTGTAGGGGTGATCGCGGCTGACAGCTCTTTGAATTTCCCGGATTTCCGGGCGGCGGAGAAAACCTTCCAGCTCCTGACCCAGGTAGCGGGACGGGCCGGAAGGCACCAGCTTCCAGGCGAGGTGTTCGTTCAATCCTATACGCCGGACCACTACTCGATCATCCATGCAAGCCGGCATGACTATTTGTCTTTTGTCCGGGATGAGCTTAAGCACCGCAGAACGCTCGGTTATCCGCCTTATTGCAGGCTGATTCTGGTGACTCTCACGCATGAGAACCTTCAGATTCTGGTCCGAATGGCCGAGAATTTCGTCAGCGATCTGCGGGGGAGAGCGCAGCAGAAAGGCTGGTTCGGCGGCCTTGACCGGTTCACTTCGGATGCGTTCGACATCCTGGGCCCAATTGCTTCGCCGATCCCGAGAATCAAGAACCGCTACCGGTTCCAGTGCATGGTGAAGTACCGGGGGGCCTTGGAGGCGGTTCAGCTTGTCCGGGAAGTGAGCGGCTTGACCCTGGAGCATATGAAGGATGCATCTTTGCAGATTAGTATTGATGTGGACCCGCAGATGCTAATGTAAAGGGGGGGTGAACCCTCCCAAACCCTCCCTTCCAAGGGAGGGCCCCAAGGGCTTCGCCCTCTGGACACCCGAAAGGGAGAACGTAGGAGGTGCATAGGCGGGGTTTAGGAGCTGCGGCGGATCTGATCGCTTGCCGTCCCTGCGGGACCCGCTACCTTGTTGGCGGAGTTTGGCGGCCTGGGTAGGTCGCGTTCGTGCTGCTGATTTTCGTGTATGGGGCTGGCGGTGTTCGTGGGGCCGCTTGCCGCCCCTTTGGGGCCCGCTTTACTTTTGGTGCGGATCGGGCGCAGGGCTGGAGATGTGCGCTTTTGCTGGTGCGAGCAAGGAGGCGCTGTCCCTGCGGGATACGCTTGGGGTTGCGCGGGGATTAGAGTGTTGGAATTGTGGTATGGTGATGATGCGAGCGTGCAGGCTCTATCCCTGCGGGATACGCTTAAGGTTGGTGCAAGGATTAAAGTGTTGGGGTTTGAGAGGGTTTTAAGATGTTTGCATATACATGAAATAGCGGAGAGGACGGAATCGTCCTGAAGAAGCGTGAGCGTTCGCCTTTGGAGCTAAATTTCAACATTGAATGGATAGTTCAAAGAAATTTAGCTCCAACAGCGATCGTAAGAATGATCCGTCAGCGGAGCGGGCTTACATGAATGGGAATTGCTCAAGAGTTATTCACTCACGTATCGGGCGCTGTCCCTGCGGGATGCGCTTGAGGTTGTGTAGGGATTAGAGTGCTGGGGCTGAGCATCTATCAGGTATTTGCATATACATGAAATAGCGGAGATTACGGAATCGTTCTGGAGAAGCGTAAGCGTTCGCCTTTGGAGCTAAATTTCGACATTGAATGGATAGTTCAAAGAAATTTAGCTCCAACAGCGATCGTAAGAATGATCCGTCAGCGGAGCGGGCTTACATGAATGGGAATTGCTCAAGAGTTATTCACTCAAGACTCATTCCTCATCAGCGCGCTCATATATAAGACATACAGAAGGATGGTGCGATATGGCGATTAGAGAGATTGTTCTGGAGCCCAATGAGGTTCTGCATCAGGTTGCGGAGGAAGTGAAGGAGATTACCCCGGCTATCCGGAAGCTGCTTACAGACATGGCAGATACGATGTACGACGCGGATGGGGTTGGACTGGCGGCTCCGCAGGTTGGCATTCTCAAGCGGGTTATAGTGATTGATGTGGGGGACGACAACGGGCTCATTGAGATGATCAACCCGGAGATTATTGCATCGGAAGGGGAACAATTCGGACCGGAAGGCTGTCTGAGCATCCCTGGTTACCGGGGAGATGTACGCCGGGCGAATCAGGTGACGGTCAAAGGGCTTAACCGGAAGGGCAAGGAAATCACGATTACCGGGACCGAACTGCTTGCCCGGGCATTTCAGCATGAGATCGATCATTTGAATGGCATATTATACACTGAGCTAGCCGAGAATTATTACGAAATTCCGCCTGAGGAAGAGGAGCAGTTCGAACAGGAGCAGGAACAGCAGGCGACGAATGAAAAGAAGGAGTGAGGCGCATGAATATTGTTTTTATGGGAACTCCCGATTTTGCGGTACCTTCCCTGGAGACCTTGCTGGATGAAGGGTACAATGTCGTTGCCGTAGTAACCCAGCCAGATCGGCCCCAAGGCAGGAAAAAGGTGCTTACGCGTACACCTGTAAAAGAAGCGGCTTTGGCTCACGGCCTTCCCGTGCTGCAGCCTCAGCGGATGCGCAGTCCTGAAGCAGTTCAGGAGTTGGCCGCATATGAGCCGGATCTGATTGTGACTGCAGCATATGGGCAAATTCTCCCTAAGGCGGTACTGGACATGCCCAAATACGGCTGTCTTAACGTACACGGTTCGCTGCTTCCCAAATACCGGGGCGGTGCGCCGATCCAGCGCTCGATTATCAACGGGGAGAAGGAAACGGGGATCACGCTCATGTATATGGCGGAAGGCCTCGATACCGGGGATATGATTGCGAAGTCGGTGGTTCCGATTGAGGATGAGGACACTTCGGGTACCTTGTTCCAGAAGCTGAGCTTGACTGGCGCTAAGCTGCTAAAGGAACAGCTGCCTCTAGTCATTAACGGGAGCGCGGCGCGTATTCCGCAGAATGATGAGGAATCTACATATGCAAAGAATCTATCCCGCGAAGATGAACGCATTAACTGGGCCGATTCCTCCAGGGATATCTATAACCGGGTGAGAGGCCTCGTGCCTTTTGCCGGAGGTTTCACCCACTGGAATGGGGAAGTATTCAAGGTATGGGAAGTAGCCAAGCCTGAGCTGACGGCCGCGAGCTCAGGCAGCGGACAGGCTCCAGGCACTGTACTGGCTTTTCATGCAAACGGGATTGAAGTGAAGACCGGGGACGGCTCGGTTATTCTAACCAAAGTGCAGCCTGCCGGTAAGAAGGCCATGGAAGCGGCCGAATTTCTGCGGGGCGGCGTGCTGAAGAAAGGTGAGGTATTCTCTTGAGCAGCTCTCAGAATAGGGGAAATAAGCCGGCAAATAAGCCGAAGACCGGTTCCGCTCCTCAAAGGGCGAAACAAAAGGGCGCCGGCGGACTACAGAGACCTGTTACCGCACGGGAAGTGGCTCTTGAGGTGCTGACCCAGGTAGAGGAAGAGGGCGCTTATAGCAACCTGCAGCTGAACAGCGCGCTTCAGCGCAGCAATCTGTCCGGAGCGGATGCGGGCCTTGCCACGGAGCTGGTGTATGGGACGATCTCGCGCTTATCCACGATTGACTATTTCTTAGGTCAGTTCGTTGCTAAAGGCTTGGGTAAGCTTCAGCCTTGGGTGCGGAATTTGCTTCGTCTAAGCTTCTATCAGCTGTATTATTTGGACCGTATCCCCGCACATGCCGCGGTTAATGAAGCCGTTAACATCGCCAAGAAGAAAGGTCATCAAGGCATTTCAGGCATGGTGAACGGGGTGCTGCGAAGTGTGCTCCGGCGTAAGGAGGAGCTTCAAATACCGGCAGACCTTCCCCCGCTCAAACGTATTGCTCTAGAGTATGCTTATCCGGAATGGCTGGTTGGCCGTTGGATCAAAGAGTACGGGGAAGCGGAGGCGGAGGCCATTTGCCGTGCGAACAATGAGCCTCCTTCTGTGAGTGTGCGGGTGAACCGCACCAAGCTCAGCAGGGAAGAGCTGTTGGAGCGGATGAGACAGCGGGGGCTCGATGCTGAACCTTCTCCTGTATCTGAGGATGGGATCCTTGTCCGCAGTGGAGGCAATATGGCCCATACGGACTGGTATCAGGAGGGGATGCTCTCTGTCCAGGATGAGAGCTCCATGCTGGTTGCGGACGCGGTCGATCCGAGGCCCGGCATGAAAGTGCTTGACTGCTGCGCCGCACCCGGCGGCAAGTCCTGCCATATTGCGGAAAAGCTGAATGGCAGCGGTGAAGTTATCGCGAATGATGTGTACCCGCACAAAGCCAAGCTGGTAGAGTCCCAGGCCGAGCGTCTGGATTTGGACATTGTACGCTCAACTACGGGCGACGCCTTGGAGCTTGCGGCGCGGTATGCGCCGGAATCTTTTGACCGGATTCTGCTCGACGCTCCATGCTCGGGGCTTGGTGTAATCCGGCGCAAGCCGGATCTGAAGTGGGCCAAGCAGCCGGAAGACATCACAGACATTGCAGAGCTTCAGCTCAAGCTGCTTGATGGGGTTGCCGGGCTGCTCAGGCCTGGAGGTGTTCTGGTCTACAGCACGTGCACGATAGAAAAGCGGGAGAATATGCAGGTCGTGCAGGCTTTTCTGGACAAGCATCCGGAATATGCCGAAGCGGATCAGGTGCAAGCATTAAATGAACTGGGTGAAGCGCGTACGCGGGCTGCTGTCGGAACACAGATTTTGCCTCAGGATTTCCACTCCGATGGATTCTATATTGCCCGTTTGGTCAAACTAGGTTAATATGACAGATGGCACACCCCGCTGGAACCTCCAGCGGGTTTTGCACTTTAGTGTCAAGTGTGTTTATGATAAAATGGGAAGAATGAATAGAATTCATGCTTCAATTTAAAAAAGAACAGGTGTGTGATCATGAAGCCTTTTATATATGACTTTACGTTGGAGGAGCTGCAGGAATGGGCAGTTTCCCAAGGGGAACCCGCTTTTCGCGGCGGACAGATTTTTGATTGGATTTATGTGAAGCGGGTTAATTCTTTTGACGAGATGACCAACCTGTCCAAGGCGCTTCGCCAGAAGTTGAATGAGCAGTTCCAGTTCGTGGCCTTGAAGGAGATTACGAAGTTTGAGTCCAAGGACGGAACGGTCAAGTTCCTGTTCGGCCTGCATGATGACCATGCCATTGAAACGGTGATCATGAAGCACAACTACGGGAACAGCATCTGTGTAACGACCCAGGTGGGCTGCCGGGTAGGATGTACGTTCTGCGCATCCACCTTGGGTGGGCTGAAGCGGGACCTGACCGCTGGAGAGATTGTCGCCCAAGTTGTACGGGCCCAGCAGATCCTTGATGAACGCGGCGAGCGTGTGAGCAGCATTGTCATCATGGGAACGGGGGAGCCGTTTGAGAACTATGAGGCTACCATGAAATTTTTGCGGTTGATGATCCATGAGAAGGGCTTGAATATTGGACAACGGCATATTACTGTATCAACAAGCGGTATTGTGCCGAACATCTACCGGTTTGCGGACGAGAATACCCAGATTAATCTGGCCATTTCGATTCATGCACCGAATGATGCGCTTCGTTCGAAGCTGATGCCGGTGAACCGTCGGTTTCCTTTTGACGATGTGATGGAGTCACTAAGATATTATCAGGCGAAGACGGGCCGCAGAATTACATTTGAATATGCGCTCATCGGCGGGGTTAACGACCAGCCGGAGCATGCGGAGGAACTGGCAAATGTATTGAAAAACATGCTCTGCCACGTGAATCTGATCCCGGTGAACTATGTGCCTGAACGTAAGTACACCCGGACTTCGAGAAATGACATTTTTCAATTCCAACGCATATTGGCGGACAAAGGGGTTAATGTTACGATCCGCCGTGAGCAAGGCCACGATATTGCGGCTGCCTGCGGACAACTGCGGGCGAAGCATATGGAGTCTGGTGCGAGGTGAGGTCATTTGATTAAAACGGTATGTGTCAGTGATGTGGGACATGTTCGTTCCGTAAATGAAGATTCATATTGGGTGGAGAGCCTGGAACAAGGCTTCACTCTGGGGATTGTGGCTGATGGCATGGGCGGACACAAGGCGGGGGATACCGCCAGCCGCTTGGCTGTAGAGACCATTTCGGCCGATCTGAAGAAGCTGCCGAGAGCCACTTCCACAGAGCTTCGCCGTGAGGCTATGAGAAAGGCGATTCTCCATGCCAATGAGGTGGTGTTCCGCACTGCTTCAGAAAGTGTCGAATATCACAATATGGGCACCACCGTGGAAGCGATCCTGCTTGACCGGCGTGAAGGGATTATCGGTCACATTGGTGACAGCCGTGCCTATCTGTTCCGCCAAGGTGGGATTACCCAACTGACGGAGGACCATACCTTGGTCAACGAGCTTGTGAAAAGCCGGCAGATCAGCGAAGAAGAAGCTTCTCATCATCCCCGCCGAAACGTAATCACCCGGGCACTGGGAACGGATGCCCAGGTGGAGGTAGATCTGATTCATGTTGCGCTGAAGGAAGGGGATATTCTGCTCCTCTGCAGCGATGGACTCAGCAGCTATGTATCTAAGCATCAGATGGCCCAAACGGTCGGATTGTCTGAGGTGTCCTTGAAGGACCGGGCCGACCACCTTCTTCAGCTTGCTCTTGATGCGGGCGGGGAAGATAATATCACTGTAGCTCTCATCGAAATTTCCGAGGGTACAGCGGGGTCTAGTGTAAAGGAGTGGACAACATGATCGGACATGAATTGGGCGGTCGTTATCAGATTATTGAGCGGATCGGCGGAGGCGGAATGGCGCTGGTATACAAGGCGCAGGACATTCTGCTCGGACGCAATGTGGCTATCAAAGTGCTGCGTCAGCAATTTGTGCACGATGAGGAATTTATCCGCCGCTTCCGGCGGGAGGCGCAATCTGCCGCATCTTTGTCACATCCGAATGTGGTAAGTATTTATGATGTCGGTCAGGAAGACGAAATCCATTATATTGTCATGGAATATATTGAAGGTCAGAATTTAAATGAGATTATAAAAGAACGCGCCCCGCTCCAGGTGGACGAGGCCGTTCGGATTGCAACACAAATTTGTGACGCACTGGATCATGCTCATCATAACCAAATCATTCATCGGGATATAAAGCCTCATAATATACTCATTGGACGGAACGGACGGGTAAAGGTAACCGACTTCGGTATTGCCCGTGCGGTATCATCTACAACAATTACCCAGACGGGCTCGGTTGTAGGTTCCGTGCACTACTTCTCACCAGAACATGCCAAAGGTGTGGTTACAGGTGAGAAATCGGATCTGTATTCCCTGGGGATCGTACTGTACGAAATGCTTACCTCCAAGCTTCCATTCTTGGGGGAGAGCCCGATCAGTGTGGCTCTGAAGCATCTTCAGGAGAGCTTCGAGGAACCGCGGCTCGTTAACCCGCTTATTCCTCAAAGTGTTGAGAATATCATATTGAAGTCCATGCGCAAAAATCCAAATGAACGCTACCAGTCTGCCAAGGAGATGCTGCGTGATTTGGAGACGTGTCTGCTGCCGGAGCGGCGGCTGGAATCCAAGATTGTGTTTGAGGATGCCGACGACGCGGATAAGACCCGGGTAATCCCGGCGATCAAACCACCGGTGCAGCGGCCTGCTGCGGGGAGAACATCCCGTGTGGATGATCCTGATGAAGGCGCAAAGCCGCAGGCGGCCAAATCCAAGAACACCAAGAAAGCCTGGGTCAAACCTACGCTGTGGATCGGAATTACGCTGCTTGTCATCTTATTCATGCTTGGGGTGGCCTGGTATGTCAACCAGAGCTTGAATGTTCCTAATGTGAAAGTGCCTAAGCTGATCGGTCTTCAGGAAGACGCGGCCAGAGCTGAGCTCACCAAGGCAGGGCTTAAGGTGCAGGATCCAATCACCAGAGCCTACAAGGAAGGCGTTGCTGCAGGTGTAGTGTATGAACAGGGAAGGCCGGAAGGCGCTGAGGTCAAGAAGGATACGCCTATAACGCTGACAGTAAGCGTGGAGAAACCACTGAAGAAGCTTCCAGATCTTAGCGGACAATCGTTCGAGGATGCCAAGAAGAAACTGATGGATGATTTCCAGATGAAAGCCGAACAGATTATCCCGAAGGAAGATTACAGTGATGCTGATCCTGGCAAGGTGACAGGCCAGAACCCTGCCGCCGGCTCGGACTTTGATCCGGCCACAGCGACGGTTGAACTTACGGTAAGCAAAGGCCCACAAATGGTGACGATGCCGGATCTCACGAACCTGACCCAGAGTCAGGCCGAGGCCAAGTTGAAGGAGCTCGGCTTGAAGCTGGCCAAGGATGGCATCACCCAGGAGTCCAGCTACTCGGTGGACGAAGGGAAGGTATTTAAACAGCATCCTTACGGGGCGGGAGAACAAGTTCCTCCGGGTACAGAGTTTACCCTTGTGGTCAGCTCCGGATATCCGCCAGAAGCGGTAACGTACACCTATAATGTACCTATAGCTCCTAAGACGGAAGGCAAGAAGAGCAAGATCCGGCTGGTGTATACCGATGCCCGGGGAGATAACAAGGAAGCGACAACAAGAACGATTAACACCGTTCAGACAATACCGGTAAATCTTGTTTTGTCTCCGACCAAAAACGGAGCGATTTTGGTATACCGGGACGGTGAATATCTGGATACGCTGCCTGTCTCTTATATTGATGCCAAGCAGGGCACGGTTCCGGTTCCAAGCGTACCGGTTGGACAGGAGCAGGTCGAGCAGACTCCCCCACCGGATGACAACAACTCCGGTGATAATGGAACTGCCGGAGACTCTGCGGCGATTAATGGCGGTTACCAGGAGGTAACCGACCGTTTCGCTTCGGGTCAAGTTTCCTCTAAGGAAGTCATGAAAACCCAGAAAGAGAAGGAAAAAGCCGAGAAGAAGCGCAAAAAGGATCATGAATAAGGCAGAAAAACAAGGAAGCGAGGCCTGCGTACATGCCTGAAGGCTTAATTGTTAAGGCGCTAAGTGGATATTATTATGTGAAGCCGGCTGGGGCTGGATCAGGCGAGACCATTCAATGCCGCGGCCGGGGAGTGTTTAAGAAGAAAGGGATAACCCCCTTGGTAGGGGACCGGGTCATTTACGAACCTACAGAGAATGGGGAAGGGACTGTAACGGAGATTCTCCCCCGGGTGACGGAGCTCATTCGTCCTCCGGTGGCGAATGCCAGCCTGGCCGTTCTCCTTTTCTCTCTTCGTGAGCCCGATATGAACCTGCAGCTGTTGGACAAGTTCCTTGTTCATATTGAGAACGAAGGACTTGATACGCTGATTTGCTTGACGAAGCAGGATCTGCTGACAGATGAAGACAAGGCAGATGAGCTGACGAAGCAGGTTTCAGAGCTCTACAGCTCCATCGGGTACGAGGTGATCATCACCAGCTCCCGGACAGGTGCGGGTACGGATCAGGTGCTCAGCCGGTTGGCTGGAGGAATTAGTGTGTTCTCGGGTCAGTCAGGGGTGGGCAAGTCTTCTCTGCTCAATGCGATGCTGCCGGGATTAAGTCTGGAGACCAGCGCAATCAGCCTGCGCTTAGGACGCGGCAAGCATACGACCCGGCATGTGGAGCTGATTGAGCTTGGCAATGGCGGTTACGTTGCTGACACACCGGGCTTTAGCCAGCTGGACTTTCTGGAGCTTGGGGTGGAGAGATTATCCGAATGCTTCCGGGAGTTTGTTCCTTATGCGGCGGAATGTAAGTTCCGGGGCTGCAGCCACCTGCACGAGCCTGGCTGTAAGGTGCTCCAGGCGGTTGAAGAGAAACGGATTGCCTCCAGCAGATATGAGCATTACGTTCAATTCTATGAGGAAATGAAAGATAAGAAACGGAGGTACTAACGAAATGATCAACATTGCACCGTCTATTTTATCTGCGGATTTTGCCAAATTGGGTGAAGAAATCGCCGAGGTGGAGCAAGGAGGAGCAGGCTGGCTTCACATCGATGTTATGGATGGGCGCTTTGTGCCCAATATCACGATGGGCCCCCTTGTGGTTGAGGCCATCAAGCCTCACACCCAGCTCGTTCTGGATGTTCACTTGATGATTGAAAACCCGGAGAATTACATATCTGCTTTTGCCAAAGCGGGAGCTGACTATATCACCGTCCATGCGGAGGCCTGTGTCCATCTACACCGGGTTATCCATCTGATCAAGGAGCATGGTGTGAAGGCAGGGGTTGCGATTAATCCTGGGACTCCGGCTTCGGTGCTGTCTGAGGTGCTGGAAGACCTGGATCTCGTTCTTGTGATGACCGTAAATCCTGGATTTGGAGGTCAATCCTTCATTCCCGCTGCGGTCCGCAAGATCCGTGAACTAAGCGAGATGAAGGAGCAGCGCGGGCGATCGGACCTTCTGATTGAGGTGGACGGCGGAATTACGTCTCAGACGGCTCCGCTTGTTGCCCGGGCAGGAGCGGAGATCCTGGTTGCGGGCAGCGCTGTTTTTGGCCGTAAGGACCGTAAGGAAGCTATAGCCGAGATTATGAACAGTGTGCGTGCATAGGTGAAAATGGGGACAGCCCTGCGCCTGCTTTGATGGAATAGGGCGCGCGTAGGGCGCATACAATGGGTTACATGAGCTAAGGTTCTCATGTAACCTTTTTTTTGTGAGAAGAGCACACAAGGTGCGGGATGGAATCATAGAATAAAGCAAGCATGAGAAGTATGGGGAGGGTGAATGATGAAGTTCTACACATTTAAGTTGCCTAAATTTCTTGGAGGTTTTGTGAAGGCCGTTCTGAATACATTTCACAAGAACTGAAAAAGGGCATTAAAAAAGCACCTCTTCTTGAAAAAAGGTGCTTTTTGTCTATATGCCTGTTCAGAAATTACACACGTGTAACTTTACCGGATTTCAAAGCGCGAGTGCTGACATAAACGCGTTTTGGCTTACCGTTCACAAGGATGCGAACCTTTTGTACGTTAACACCCCAAGTACGACGGTTACGGTTGTTAGCGTGGGATACATGGTTACCAGTGCTAGGCTTTTTGCCTGTTACATAACATTTGCGAGACATGAATTACACCTCCTTGTTCCAATACACCTGCTTAAAACAATACTCCAATATCATATCACAGCAAAAAAAGCTTCGTCAACCGGCTAGCTAACTTTATTTGTCCCGCCAGAGCCTTCTTTTATTTATTTCTCCCTCTTCTTATAGTACAATGTTGATTAGTCCATAATATTTTTAAGGGAGGAGTGAAGGATAGTGGCTATTGAACTGAATACCGAATATGGACAAATTGATATCTCGGATGAAGCGGTAGCGGTAATTGCCGGATCAGCCGCCATGGAATGTTATGGACTCGTGGGGATGGCAAGCCGAAAGCAATTTAAAGACGGTATTGCAGAGCTGCTCGGGCGGGAGAATCTGACCCGGGGAGTAGAAGTGAAACCCGATAACAATAGAATTATTATTAATTTATATATTATAGTTGTTTATGGAATCAAGATATCCGAGGTTGCCCATAACATTCAACAGCGTGTTAAATATGTATTGAACGATATTGTTGGACTTCAAGTAGATGAAGTGAACATTGTGGTACAGGGCGTACGTGTATCAAGCTAGGAAGGGGATTTCTCATTGAGTAAGCGTTCTCTAAATGGAACAGATTTTACAGCTATGGTATTGGCCGGGGCAGATCAGCTTCAGCAACATGCGGAACATGTTAATTCCCTTAATGTGTTTCCGGTTCCGGATGGGGATACCGGCACGAATATGAATCTTACAATGACCGCAGGAGTCAGCGAGCTAACCAAGAGCGGCAGCGGCGGGGTAGGCAGCCGGGCAGGGGTTCTGGCCAAAGGTCTGCTGATGGGCGCACGCGGTAATTCGGGAGTAATTCTATCCCAGTTATTCCGCGGTTTCAGCCGCTATGCGGCTTCTTATGAAGAGCTGAATACCGTTCAGTTCGCTCAAGCTTTGCAGAGCGGTGTGGATACGGCGTACAAGGCGGTAGTCAAACCGGTTGAAGGCACTATCCTTACTGTAGCCAAGGAAGCTGCCAAGCATGCGGTATATTTTGCGCGTCGTACGTCTGATATACCCGAGCTGATGACCGAGGTTCTTGCCAAAGCAAAAGAGGCACTTGCCCATACTCCTGAACAGCTTCCGGTGTTGAAGCAGGTCGGTGTTGTGGATTCCGGTGGTCAAGGCCTGGTGTATATCTATCAAGGTTTTTATGATTATCTGTCAAACCAAATTGCAAATGCTCCATCTGCTGCGGTGGGCACTCAGGGACAAGCCGGATTCAGATCGGCTCCAGCAGTCTCATACACTGCAGCCAAGCCGGCAGCGCAGGCGCCGGTGTCTGCCCAAGCCCGTCTGGAGACGGAGGACATTGAGTTCCTGTATGACATGGAATTCTTCATTAACCGCCAGTTGGGTGATGCCAAGGGCACGGCTTTTGATGAGAATCAGTTCCGTCAAGCACTTGCTGTGAACGGGGATTCCATTATTGTGATTGCTGATGATGAAGTGATCAAGGTGCACGTTCACTCGAAAGCTCCGGGTGAAGTTCTTAATTTGGCTCTCCGGTATGGGGAGATTACCCAAATTCATATTCTGAATATGCGGGAACAGCACCGTGATCTGCTGTCGGCAGGGATGGATGCTGCACCTGCACCGGAGCTGTTCGCGGACATTCCGGCGGAAAAGGCAAGGGTGGCTGAGCCTGCTATCCTGCCAGCTGACGAGCTCGCAGCTTATGGTTTTATTGCTGTGGCTTCAGGACAGGGCATCTCCGATATTTTCACAAGCCTCGGTGTGGACGTGGTCCTGTCCGGGGGACAGACGATGAATCCGAGTACAGAGGACTTCGTAAACGCGATTAACTCGATTTCGGCGCAGCATGTATTTGTGCTGCCAAACAACTCGAACATTGTGCTTGCCGCGCAGCAGGCCCGTGATCTGCTTGAGGGAGAACGAAGCGTGACGGTTATTCCGAGCAAGAGCATTCCTCAAGGCATTGCTGCCGCTTTTGCCTTCCAAGAGGAGGAAAGCGTTCAGATCAACACGGACAGCATGCTGGCTGCGGTAGGTCATGTTAAGACGGGACAGGTCACTTATGCGGTTCGCGATACCCACTTTGATGACCTGGAGATCAAGGCCGGGCATTATATCGGGATTGAAGACTCCAAGATTGTGGCTACAGAAGAAGCTCTTCTTCAGACTTGTGAGTCGTTGCTTGAGAAGATGCTTATTAGCGGTGATGAGATCGTCACGATTCTTACGGGCGAAGAGGCAAGCAGCGACGATACCCTGCTTCTGTCCAACTGGCTGAAGGAGAAATACCCTGACGCCGAAGTGGAGATCCATGAGGGCGGACAGCCTATTTATTACTATTTATTCTCTGTAGAATCCTAATTGGGGAAGGTTCAGAGGACGGGGACGGAGGCAGTATCAATGAATCATATTATTATTGTTACCGACAGTACGGCGGATATTCCGCAGCAGACGGTTTCAGAGTACGGCATTCATGTTATTCCGATGACGGTGAACTTTAAAGATAAGTCTTTTGTGGAAGGCGTGGATATTACTCCGGCTGAATTCTACGACAGGCTGACCAAGTCACCGGAGCTCCCGACCACTTCCCAAACATCTCCTACCCAATATGTAAATGTGTATCAGAGCTTGCTGGAACAGCATCCCGGAGCTTCTATTATATCCATTCATATCTCCTCCGGGATGAGCGGGACTTATCAGTCCGCGCTGCTGGCCAAGTCCATGATGGAGGAAGATGGGACTGTGGCGGATATCACCATCATTGATTCCCGCTGCGCTTCTTACGGATTCGGGCTTCAGGTAGTTGCCGCCGCAAGAATGGCTTCCCGTGGTGCATCCGTTCAGGAGATAGTGGATGAGGTGGAACGTCTGCGGCAGGTCCGCAGGCTCTATTTCCTGGTGGATACACTGGAGTACCTGCAGAAGGGTGGACGTATTCGCAGAGGAGCTGCTCTGATTGGCACGGTGCTTAATGTGAAGCCCATCCTTTCTGTGGATGAGGAAGGCGTTATCTATCCGGTTGACAAGGCGCGTGGCCGCAAAAAAGCGGTGCTGCGGATTGTGGAGCTGTTCCAGAAGGACTTTGGAGATCACAAAGATCTGAATATTGCCGTATGTGACGGGGTTAACCCGGAAACGGCGGAAGACGTCGTGCAGGAAATGTCCAAACATTTCAATCTGCATGAAGTGGTTCGGACTGACATTGGTGCAGTAGTAGGGACTCACGTGGGTCCCGGAATTGTTGCGGTGTTCGTCTGGCCGGCATAAAGTGAGGGATTAATTGATGGATATCCAAAAGATATCCGTAAAGCAGGTCAGCGGCGTGAGTGCTCTCAAAGAGGGAGAGCTTCACGCCTTTGGCGTCTTTACGGTACAGGATTTACTTGAATACTATCCGTTTCGTTATGAGGATTACCGGCTCCGGTCGCTGAGTGAAGTCAAGGACGGCGAGAAGGTGACGGTGCAGGCGAAGGTGATGGGTTTGCCGGTCCTACAGCGTTACGGCAAAAAATCCAGGTTGACGTGCAAGGTGATGGCCGATGAGTGGATGTTCACCGCCACGTGGTTCAACCGCCATTTTCTCAAAGACCAGCTCACCCCTGGCCGTGAGGTTACCCTAACGGGGAAATGGGATCTCCGCCGTGCTCAAATGACGGTATCGGAATCGGAATTTCCCGACAAGGGGGTCATCCGCAGTGGAAGCCTGCAGCCGGTCTATTCTGTAGGCGGCAATATTACTCAGGCTTGGATGCGCAAAACTGTCGGACAAGCACTGACCCAGTTCGGGGAAATGATCCCGGAGATTCTGCCGGAGGAGCTTGTCCGCAAGTATGATCTGATGCCGAGAAAGCAGGCCATTCTGCGCATCCACCAGCCGCTGGACAGCGAGGAAGGGCAGAGAGCCCGGAGCCGGATGGTGTATGAGGAGCTGTTTCTGTTCCAGCTTAAGCTGCAGGCCTACCGGGCTATGAATCATGAGCGGATGGACGGGGTGGTACATACGGTGGATAATGCCACGGTAAGGGAGTTCGTCCGCAGCCTTCCGTTTGAGCTGACCGATGCCCAGAAGAAGGTGGAGCTTGAAATCCTAAAGGATATGCGCTCCCCCTTCTGTATGAACCGGCTGCTTCAGGGCGATGTAGGTTCAGGAAAGACGGTCATTGCGGCGATTGCCCTGTACGCTGCTGTGAAGTCGGGCTGTCAGGGAGCGTTCATGGTGCCGACGGAAATTCTGGCGGAGCAGCATGTGCGGTCACTGGCGAAGCTGTTTGAGCCCTTTGGCGTTACCGTCGGGCTGCTTACCGGGAGTGTGAACGGAAGGAAACGTAAAGATCTGCTGGCATCGCTGCAAATGGGCTTAACCGATGTGGTGGTTGGGACTCACGCACTCATTCAGGAGGACGTTTATTTCCGCAAGCTCAGCCTTGTCGTAACCGATGAGCAGCACCGGTTCGGCGTGAACCAGCGCAGCATTCTGCGGCGCAAGGGCTTTAATCCGGACGTGCTGACGATGACGGCCACACCGATACCCCGCACCCTGGCGATTACCGCTTTCGGGGATATGGATGTCTCCACCTTGTCTGAACGGCCCAAAGGAAGAAAGCCGATTTCTACCTATTGGGTGAAGCATGACAAAATGGACCGGGTGCTTGGCTTCATCTCCCGCGAGATCGGTCAAGGCCGGCAGGCTTATCTGATCTGCCCGCTCATCGAGGAATCCGAGAAGCTCGATGTGCAGAATGCCATCGACCTGTATGTCTCGATGTCCCAGGCGTTCCCGGACTTCAAGGTGGGTCTCTTGCACGGCCGGATGACGGCGGCCGAGAAGGAAGAAGTGATGCGCGAGTTCTATGCGAATGAAGTGCAGCTTCTTGTCTCGACGACGGTGGTCGAGGTCGGCGTGGACGTGCCGAACGCGACGCTGATGATTGTGATGGACGCCGACCGGTTCGGCTTGTCCCAGCTGCATCAGCTTCGCGGCCGGGTTGGCCGGGGGGAGCACGCCTCGTATTGCGTGCTCATCGCCGATCCGAAGTCGGAGGTCGGTCAGGAGCGCATGAAGGTCATGACAGAGACGGACGACGGCTTCGAGGTTGCCCGCCGGGACCTGGAGCTTCGCGGTCCCGGGGACTTCTTCGGCACGAAGCAGAGCGGCGTGCCGGAGTTCCGAATCGCGGACATGGTCAGCGATTTCGCGGTGCTGGAGGCGGCGAGGGAGGATGCCGCCCATCTGGTGGGCGAGGAGGCGTTCTGGACCTCGCCTGCTTACGGCCCGCTGCGGCACTATCTGCAGCGGGAGCAGATTCTGCAGGGCGAGTTAATTGATTAACGAGCGCCAGGTTGCGGCGCCTTAAGAGGTCTTCTGATCAGAAGACCTCTAATTTTTTTGCACTAGAAGACTGCCTGCCGTCATATATTAGATCAGGAGCACGGGAGGTGAGATGGGGCTTGAATTATCAGCAGTACGGCATCAACCCGCAGCTGGTGGAGCGGGTTAAGCTGAAGATGAAGAATAAAGCGGTCAAGGACCGCATAAAGAAGCTGACGGAGAACCTCACGAAGGCCGACTTACAGGACCCGGCCAAGGTGCATAGGCTTGTGAAGTCCTCAGCGGTGATTCTGAACGAGAAGCTGACCGCGGCTCAGGAGCACCAGATGGTGCAGTTCGTGATCATCCAGAAAATCGATCCTAAGAATACGTTTCATTTGATCAAGCTGTGGGGGATGTTCCGGTAACAGCCGACTCCCATTCCTAGTGCGACAAGCTGTCACCGGTGACAGCTTGTTTGCTTTTTTTCAGAGAGATCTTCCGTTCGCTTTAAAGTAGCTTAAAGTAGCTGCCAGACGGTACTCCATTCTTGGCCGGCAAGGAGTCCATGCAAAAGAAGCTCAGTAAAGTTGCTTCCAGGATGGTACTCCGTTTTTAGCTGGCAAGGAGCCATGCAGGGGAGGTCTTTATGTACATTCAACACGCTGCTTGAAGAACGCAAACAGATCATCATCTCCAGTGACCGTCCAGTCTGTCAGGTGACATCACCTGGTGGGGCTGCTGGCTATGTTTATAATATTAGACCTCCAGCCTGCGGATTCGCTGTGAATAGCCACCATCAATTCCTGCAACAATAGAGGATGTATTACTCTTGATGTGTATCCAACGTCTTTGCATCTTGCGTATTTTAAGGAGGAATTCATGATGAGCCCAATTCAGCCGGACAAGAATCTGATGAACACGGTAAAAGATCTCGAAACGACCCCTGTCACCAGCCAGCAGGCCCAGCAGTTCCAGCAGAAGCGGAATGACCGCAGGAAAGAGGCCCTGCACACGGACAACGAGAAGTTTCATAAGACCGAACATAACACTTACAAGTAAAAAAATTACAAGTTAAAAAGCGGTTTGGAACGCTGCCGTATGTCCGGGAGTATTCCGGATGATCAGGGATTCAGGCTCAGGCAAGAGATTTTTTTGCTCAAGTTCCTGTTATGTTTTTTGCAGGTGATCAAGTGGTGCCGTTTCTTAAAGCAAGCCGGTGCTCTTTAGCACAGGGCTTGCTTTGTTATATTTTCCTTTTGGTAAGCCGAACCTTTGCTTCCCTCCCTTTATGCAAAAAAAATGGCCGAACAACATGTTGCTTTTTTCAACAAAAAGGAGTAGTTTTATATTGACATGTTTGTAGGTCAAAAAATAAAGGGGGAGATGCGTTATGACACCCCGCACGAAAGCACAGAATGAGGAAATTCGTGTCCGCCGTATGGCGCAGATTATGAAAGCCGCTGCCAATTCCTATGTGCTCAAAGGCATTAATATGGAAATGCGCGATGTGGCGGCCATGGCCGATCTGGGATATGGCACGGTATATCATTATTACAAGAACAAATTTGATCTACTGGCTGATTTGCTCAGACAAGGACTGAATGAAGCGGCTGAGCTTGCCGGGCGGTATCTGAGCGGGAAAGACCCGTCGATCAATGACTACTGCACGGTCCTGCTGCGAAGGTGGGGCAAGGATCGGACTTTATTCGTTCTCTATAAGCTCGGATGCGAGCAGTTTAGGGAACTTCCGGCTCCAGTTGCTGGGGAACTGGCCGAGGACTTTAGACAGGTGGTTATTAAACCGATAGCCGGGGCCCTGAAATCGGGAACCGAAGCTAAACGGCAGGAGCAGCTAGCCGCTTTGATGATCGCCGGTCTGGTCGGGTGTGCCGGACTGTTGGTGTATGGGACTTCGGATGAGATGAACGAGGAAGATATTGTGAAGCTGCTGTTGGCGGGCTTCAAGACGAGAGGGGCAGATGAACTGTGATTGTATTGAAATCCAAGCAAGAGATTGAGGCTATACGTAGAGCTAGCCAAATTGTGGCTGACTGCCACCGGGAGATTGCCAAGGTGATTGCCCCTGGAATAACAACTGCGGAGATTAATGATATGGTTGCCAAGCATATTATTAAGCTGGGAGGCAAGCAGTTCACAAAAGGATACAATGGTTTTCCGGCAGAGACCTGTGCTTCCATCAATGATGTTGTTGCTCATGGCTTCCCAGGGCCTACGCCGCTGAAGGAAGGCGATATCGCGAAGATTGATATCGTGGTAGAGTGTGACGGCTGGTTCGGAGATTCGGCTTGGTGTTATGAGGTCGGAGAGGTCAGTGAAGCTGCCCGGAAGCTGATGCGGGTTACGCGTGAATGTATGTACCTGGGCATTGAACAAGCTGTCCCGGGTAACCGGCTGGGGGATGTGGTGTCTGCCATTCAGAAGCATGCGGAGAGCAACGGCTTCTCGGTGGTCCGGGACCTGTTGGGGCATGGCATTGGCCGTTCCCTGCATGAAGAGCCTAATTACGAGCATGTTGGCGTAGCCGGGAAAGGCATCCGTCTGAAGGAGGGCATGGTCTTCACCGTGGAGCCGATGATCAACGAAGGAACGTACCGGATCACCATCGATGAGGATGGCTGGACGGCCCGGACCGCGGACGGCAAGCTGTCTGCCCAATATGAGCACACGATTGCGGTTACCGCAGACGGGCCGCTAATTCTTACAGAACAATAAGGTCCGTCCAGTATAGTCTATTCAAGGATGAAAGCCCAATAATAACCTGTTGTCACGGGGAATATTTGTTCGTATTATGAATATAATAAGAACAAACGTTCCTGTCGGTGGTGAATAGTTGATGAATGAATGTACGTGCAGCAGTCCGGCGGATGATAAACGGATTAAAGATACGGATGAGCATACGGCTTTAGGTGAAGGAAGTCCTGTCTTATGAAGCCGGTTCCTTACAGAACGGAGGAAGAGGCCGATTGGGTGAAGGAGCATGTTCTGCTGCCGCTGATTCTCGATTTGATGGAGAGGGATTTGAGGCTGATCTCCTCAGACGCAAGCCCCTTCAAGCTGCCTGAGCTGTATGCGGATGTGCTGCGCAAATTGCAGGCCCGGATCACCCGCGAGCTGGCCCAGATCCGGCAGCAGATGCGTCAGCATGGCATTAAGGTGTATGAGCAGCACCGCACCCGGGCTGGGCTTGAGGCAAAGTACTTATGCCGGGGGTATCAATATGAGTTCTCCATGCTGTGGGGTTTTGCCAAAGCAGAGATCGACAGGCGCGTAATCTTCTACCTGGAAGAGGTGGCGTTTAAGTGAAAGCAGCTGAACGGGTTATTATGCTAGGGGATTGTGAATCCTTCTACGCCAGTGTGGAGAAAGCCGAGCATGATGCTTATAAGGACCGCCCTTTGGTTGTCGCCGGGGATCCGACCCGCAGATCGGGTATTATTCTGGCGGCCTGTCCTCTTGCCAAGAGCTATGGAATAACTACGGCCGAGCGGCTTGGGGAGGCGCTTAGGAAGTGTCCTGATGTGGTTGTAGTGAAGCCGAGAATGCAGCGGTATATTGATATTTCCCTTAAAATCACTAAAATTTACGAGCAGTATACTGATCTGGTTGAGATCTTCTCCATTGACGAGCAGTTCCTGGATGTGACTGGAAGTCTTCGGATTTTTGGAGATCCTTATACGATGGCTTGGTCAATTCAGCAGAAGGTGCTTAAGGAAACCGGAGTCCGGGTGCGCTTTGGAATCAGCTCGAATAAGACGCTGGCCAAGGCAGCCACGGATATGTGGGCGAAGAAAAATAAAGACGGCATTTACGTTCTAAATAAGGCAGAGCTGGCCAAGACGTTGTGGGAGCAGCCGGTGAATAAAATGTTCGGGGTAGGCTCCCGGATGCGAAACCATTTTCTGAGCCTTGGGATGTACACGATCGGGGATGTGGCCAGAACGCCGCTGCCCAGGCTTAAGGAGAAGTTCCGGGCACGATTTGGCAAACAGAGCGATATCCATGCCGAGGTAATGTGGAGAACAGCCAATGGCATAGACGACTCTCCAGTGACACCGGCTACGTTCAACACACCTCCCAAGTCTATCGGCCATATGATGACCCTTCCGCAGGATTATACCCAGGAAGAGCATATTAACACGGTGCTGCTGGAAATTACAGAGGAGGTATGCCGGGATTCCCGACGGAAGGGATATATGGGCCAGGTGGTGTCGGTGAACTGCATGTGCAGCCCTTATGAGGACCCGACGGGGTTCTCGCGTCAGATGAAAATTTCCGATCCGACAAATGATACGAATACGGTATTCCGGGCAGTGAAAGCCCTGTTCTACAAGCACTGGGATCACATGCCGGTGCGTCAGGTCGGGGTAACTCTCAGTCAGCTTGTCAGCGATGAAGAATACCAGCTGAGCCTCTTTGAGGATCTGGAGAGAGTCCAGGCTCTGAACAGGGCCACGGACTCCATCAAGGACAAGTACGGCAGCGCGGCTATTGTAAGAGCCGCATCTTTAACCTCATCAGGCCAGGCACTGGAGAGGTCGCGAAAAATTGGAGGGCATTATAAATAACATGCTTAAGTCAAAATATATATTTTGATCCTATTGGTTTGAGCGGTTTAATTAAGAACAGGCGGCGAATTCGCTGTCTGTTCTTTGGTATGTAAGAAGGCAGCAGGGGATTGGAATGACAAAAATTTAACATAAAATTAAAGCGCATCAAATTATTTAGTGTTGATTTTTTCCAGCAATGTCGAATATACTAATGAAAACGCTTTATATAAATATAGGAGAGGGATATATTTTTTTCTCCAAAAAGTTAAAGCGCTTTAACTTAAATTAAGAAAGGGGTTCAGAGAAAATGGCAGGAAAGATCAGGAGGAGAGAAACCCGCTCATTCTATGCGTTTATTTCTCCGTGGCTCATCGGATTTATTGTACTCACCTTGTACCCGATCCTGTCGTCACTGTATTACAGCTTTACGGACTATGATGTAATTCATGAACCGGTATGGGTCGGATTCGGAAATTTCAGTGAGCTTTTTCAGGATGAGCAGTTCTGGAATTCGATCAGCGTTACTCTGAAGTACACTTTTGTAAGTGTACCACTCACTTTAACGTTGTCTCTGCTGCTAGCGATTCTGATTAACCAGAAGGTGCCGCTGCAGGGCTTCTTCCGCACGGCTATCTACTTTCCGAGCATGATCTCAGGGGTGGCCATGTCCCTGCTGTTCTTCTGGGTGTTCAATCCGCAGGCGGGGCTGTTCAACTACGTGCTGTCATGGTTCGGTGTAGAGCCTATAGCCTGGCTGCTGGATGCCAGATATGCTATGACGGCGCTGATTATTATGTCTTTTTGGGGAATGGGAACAGGCATGCTTATCTTCCTCGCAGGGCTGCAGGGTGTGCCGGCATCGCTTCTGGAAGCGGCTAAGCTGGATGGGGCCGGACGGTGGCGGACCTTTTGGGCGGTTACTTTTCCAATGATCTCCCCGGTATTCTTATTCCAGTTCATCGTGGGGATAATTGAGTCATTCCAGGTATTCACCCAGGCTTATACGGTAACCCAGGGGGGGCCTAGCTACTCGACCTGGTTCTACGTCTACAACATCTATATCAACGCCTTTAAGAACTTCCGTTATGGTTATGCCTCAGCAATGGCCTGGCTGCTTCTGATCGCGGTAATGATCGTGACATATCTGATCATGAAGACCTCGAATAAGTACGTTTATTATGAGGGAGGAAAGAACTAATGGAACAGATCAATCTTGCCGCTCCGGCTCCTGTTCCGGTGAAGTCCAAGCGAAGACCGTTATCCTGGAACCGGATTATCGGGTTCATTCTCCTGCTTCTGGTTACGGTGATTATGCTGGCGCCGCTCTGGTTTATGGTGACCACTTCACTCAAGAACTCGAAGGAAATGCTGGCCTTTCCGCCGACGCTGATTCCTCAGACCTTTGCTTGGGAGAACTTCTCGGAGCTGTTCACAAATACAGAAATTAAGTTCGGGCAGCAGTATATGAACAGCTTGATCGTTGGGGTGCTGGCTGTAATCGGAACGCTGCTGTCCTCCTCACTGGTTGCCTTCGGGTTCGCCAGATATCATACGAAGGTCAGCAATCTGATGTTTATGCTCGTACTCAGCACATTGATGCTGCCTTATCCGGCCATCATGATTCCACAGTTCCTGCTGTTTACAAAGATGGGCATGCACGATACGCTGCTCCCGCTGATCCTGCCGAATTTCTTCGGTTCAGCTTATATGATCTTTCTCCTGCGCCAGTTCTTCTCATCGATTCCGAATGAACTGTACGATGCGGGGCGTATGGACGGCTGCAGCGAGTTCAGGCTGTTCGCCAATCTGACGCTGCCGCTTGCTGGGCCGGCGCTTGCAACCTGTGCGATCTTTACGTTCATCTGGAACTGGAACGACCTGCTCACACCTGTGCTTTACCTGGATTCCCAGGAGAATTTCACCCTGCCAGTCGGACTCGCTTCCATGATGTCATCGAAGTTCCGGCTTGCGCCATGGAACCTGCTGATGGCAGCTTCCATCCTGTCGTCCCTGCCCATCATTGTGCTCTTCACAGTCGCGCAGCGGCGTTTTGTGGAAGGAATTGTACTTACAGGCATCAAGTAACTGCTCACATAGATTGGGTATTACCTGGATTGGGTATTACCTGGGTTACAAAAAAAGAAACGAGAACACAAATTCAGGAGGTTTGGGTTATGAAGAAAAGGTGGTTGTCCGCAATTTTATGTGTGTCATTAGTAACCGTGCTTGCGGGGTGCGGTGGAGGAAGCAAATCAGCCGAAGAGAACGGTGTAGTTACGATTACCCACTACACGATTGACTCTCCGGACCGGACTTTTGTAGAGAAGCTAATCCCTGATTTTGAGAAGAAGCATCCGAATATCAAGATCAAAGTGACAAAGGCGCCATATGAGCAGTTCGACTCCAAGCTGCAGTCTGCCATCGCAGCCAAGAATGGCCCGGATGTAACTTCTCAGTGGGGCTATGGCGGTTTTATGGAATATTACAACAAGGGCATGCTGGCGGATCTGACCCCTTACCTGAAGGATTTCAAGGCTTCGGATTACAACATTCCGGAGAACCTGATGGATATCTACAAGGTGGACGGCAAGACTTATGGTATTCCTCTTAACAGCTACGTCTCCGTCCTGCTGTACAACAAAGACCTGTTTGATAAGGCAGGGGTAGCCTATCCGCCAACCGATTATGAGGACAAGAGCTGGACGTTCGACAAGATGGTGGAGAATGCCAAGAAGCTGACTGTAGATTCCAAGAACCTGGCGGAAGCCCAGTACGGTCTTGACTTCGGCTGGGGTGAAAGAGACCAGCGGCCTCAATATTTCGGGGCTGACGTATATTCGGAAGACACCTGGACTAACGGAGGCAAGCCATCCCAGATCAATCTGGATAAACCGAATGTTATCGATGCCTACAAGCAAATTTACAGTCTGATTTGGGAGAAGAAGGTATCCCCGACACCAGCATTCAGTAAATCCGTCTCTGGACAATTCGGAGATCCGTTCCTGTCCGGCAAGATCGGAATGTCAGCGGTGGGCTCCTGGAGTCTGGCTTCATCGAACAACTTTAACTTTAAAGTGGGCGTAGCCGCTATACCACAAGGTCCGAACGAGAAAGTCCGCAGCGTTCTATATGTTGACCCGCTCTTTGTACTGAAAGATTCCAAACATCCGAAAGAGGCACTCGAATGGATTAAATATTTGATCACCACGGAAGTTCAGGAGAAATCCATCGAGCTGTCCGGAGGTAATCCGCCGGTGAACCAGAAGGCTGCCGAGAAGTACTACGGAAGCTTCGAAGGTATCGAGCCGGCACAGATCAAACAGGTTTATGAAGGTGCATTCAAATACGGATTTGAATCTTACAACCATTTGATGGACAATTATTCCCAAATCAATGAACTGTTCATTAACGAGCTGGCTGGAGTAGAGAATGGCGAGAAGAAAGTGGAGGATGTTCTTCCGGTCATTCAGGAGAAGCTTAAGAAGCTGCTGGATCGTGTAAATAAATAATGGAAGAGCAGGCTGGGGAACGAAAAGAATATTTTCTTCCTCAGCCGCTTGTATTTTTCTTTGTTACCGCAGAGTAGAATGTGATACGGTAGGAGTATCTGATTCTCGAAAGTGCGGATAGGAGTGTTTGCGGTATGAAAGTAAGTATTTTTGATGTAGCTAAAAAGTCCGGGTTATCCGTTGTGACGGTATCCCGGGTGTTAAATAATGCCCCATCAGTCCGGGAGAAGAACCGGGATAAGGTTCTTCAGGCGATGAAGGAACTGAATTATCAGCCCAATGCTGCTGCCCGGAGTCTTGCCCGGGGAAGAACAGGCATTATCGGCCTGTCGCTCTCGACCCTGCACGATTCCTTCTTCGATGCAGTAGTTAAGGAGATCAGTGACCGGCTGGAGGAGCAGGGATACTTTCTGGCCCTGTCGATTGTGACGGGCAGGGAAGAGTCGATGCACCGGCTGATGCTCCAGGAAGACCGGGTTGACGGTGTAATTATGCTCTCTCCGATTAAGGAGGATGAGTCCATGTTTGAGCTGAAGAAGCGGAATATCCCGTTTGTAATGCTCGACAACCAGCAGCCGGGCACCTCTGCTCCGTCGGTCATTGTCGACAACTTCAAGGGTGGTTATGAGGCCACCCGTCATTTAATTGAGCTTGGGCATAAGCAGATTGCCCATATTTCAGGTCCGCAGTTCTTCCTGAGCAGCCGGGAGCGGGAGAGAGGCTTCCGCCAAGCTATGGAAGAAGCGGGGTTAACCCCTTTTGCCGTGGAGCAGGGGATGTTCCAGATTAAATCAGGGAACCAGATCGCATCCGCATGGGTCGAATCAGGTAACCTGCCTACAGCTATTTTTGCAGCAGATGACTATATAGCGCTTGGGGTTATGGATGCCTTTAAAAATGCGGGAATCCGGGTTCCGAACGATGTGTCGGTAGTCGGGTTTGACGATCAAATTATCGCTTCAGAGTTCCGTCCTATGCTGACCACAGTCCGTCAACCGGCGGAGAAGATTGGCCGGCTTGGCGTGGAACTCCTGCTGGGCATGATCAGAGGCTCATCCAAGCGCAACCATACAGTCCAGCTTGATCCGGAGCTTATTATACGGGAGTCGACAGCCAGGCCCTCCAGAGATCAAGCATAGAAGATTATCTATCGCTTGGGAGTGAATGAGTTGAAATATTACTTAGGATTGGATGCGGGAGGAACCAAAACCTATACGCTGATTGCGGATGAGCAGGGAGTAGTTGTTGGCAAGGGCCGCAGCGGCAACGGAAATCATCAGGTCGATTACGAAGAGGCCAAGCGCAATATTACGGAATCCGTAGAAATGGCGCTGCAGGAGGCCAATCTCACGAGGAAGGACATCAGCTTTGCCTATTTTGGGCTTGCTGGAGCTGACAGAGAGGCGGACTATCGAATCTTAAGGCCGCTGATTGGAAGCTTGGGATTTGAACGTTATGATCTGAATTGTGATACGATTATTGCTTTGCGGGCGGGCACAACCCGCCCTTATGGTGTTGTACTTATCTGTGGAACAGGAACGAACAGTGCGGGCCGCAGCCCCGAGGGCATCACCTATCAATGCGGCGGCTTCTCCTATCAATATGGGGATTACGGAGGAGGGGGCGAGCTGGCAGTCGAGGCCTTCCGGTCTGTTGTAAGGGCTTGGGATGGTCGAGAGAGGCCCACCCGGCTTACAGAACTGGTGCTTCAGGAGCTAGGTTATAAGTCAGTGCAGGAGATGGTGGATGATTATATGGATCATGACCGCATACCGCCAAGGCATCTGGTTAAGCTTGTATTTCAGGCTGCCTCGGAGGGGGATGAGGTTGCAGGGGAAATTCTCAGGTT
The DNA here is from genome assembly GCF_018403205.1 of Paenibacillus sp. J22TS3. NCBI lineage: Bacteria > Bacillati > Bacillota > Bacilli > Caryophanales > Paenibacillaceae > Paenibacillus > Paenibacillus sp. J22TS3. The sequence continues at coordinate 597,194 of NZ_BOSF01000001.1, read as the reverse complement.
CCAGGGGGTTGAACTCGGCAAATCGGCACGTGCGGTGATCAAACGTCTTGGCATGGAGCAGGAATCATTTGATGTGGTACTGGCCGGCAGCGTTCTTGCCCGTGGTCAGGGGGACATTATCATTGACCAGATACGGCAATATGTAAAAGAGACAGCTCCTGGTGCCTCTGTGGTGCGATTACAGGTGGAGCCAGTAGTTGGTGCGTTGTGGCTTGCCATGGAGGCGGAGGGCGGCGGCAAGCTGTCTCCAGAGGCCTATGACAGGCTGAAGGGCGTCTCAAATCTTGAGGATTGGTTCGCTTAGAAGTGACTCATGGCACAAAGTGTCCTGAATTAAATAAGAGGTTGTCCCTAGAGGGCGACCTCTTTTTCTATGTAACAGGTTTGTTTTAAAAAAAGTTGGATTTGAGAAGTTCGGCTTTTAACGATTTTGTCACATTTTAGAGAGTTAATTTACATTTATTAGATTTTATGGATTTATTGACAATTTTATTAACGATCTTTCACTCTTTAACGAACGGATATCTAGTCTAAAAGGCGGTGTCACCTCTTCATCATGTCTCCGGCACGTCCCTTTCAACAGTTTGGATGCCATCCAGAACCTGTCGAAATGAATGAAATCATGGCGAATCAAGGGAAATCAGGGAATAAGCAAATTGGCAACAAAGGCAGCAAGCTTAACAATTTTTACATAAAAAAGAAGATTAGGTAGTCTGATCCTAGGAAAAAAGGCTGTTTTATTGAGAGGGAGTCCCGGATTTCTAAGGGAAGGGAAGAGGGCTAGCAACCAGGAGACCTAGATTAGGTCTATGTTACCTTTTTTGTAACCTTCCAAAAATTAATAAATGTTGATGCAGTGCGGTTTTATGAGGTTTTTGGATGAGACTATGGTATCAATTCTGTAACCACTTTGGAAATCAATGTAAGAAAAAGTGCAACTTCGATATATCTTTAGCGTTTAATATTACAAAAATTTAAGTTAAAATATGACGGAACTGCAGGAAGCACTGTTGCAGCGCGGTTCATCAGTGGAAACCTCAATCATTAGGTTAATTAAAGTTTTGATCGAGGCGGCTCTTCCAACTCCGTTTCCTTTTCAGTTAAATCTGTAAACATGTTTTGTAATGGAGTGGAAATTTCATGAAAGTCCCGAAAAAAAATGCTTCCATCCGCCTAGTTACTTTATGAGTTCACTTGGTTAATCATAGAGGTATCGACAGGGAGTGGAGGTGTGAAGAGCCATACTATGAAGATCGCCTGCATACAAAAAAATAGCGAGGTGAAAGGGTTTTATACCGATGTCAAAGTTAGCGCGGAAACGAATGATTCTATGGATTACGTTAGGAATTATCCTAATTGGAGGGGCAGCCTCCCTGGTATTCCTGTATCTTCCTCCATCCCACACAAGTTACGCTACCTCGGAAGGTGCGGAAATGAAGTTTCAAACCTCGAAAGACAAATTTCTGAGGTACGACGGAAAGGGCAATTGGAAGGAAGTTTTTGTTAAGGGCGTCAACTTAGGGGCCACCGTACCCGGGCATTTCCCCGGTGAGTTTCCGGCCACAGAAGAGGACTACCTGAGATGGTTTCAACAGATTCATGATATGGGCGCCAACGTGATTCGGGTCTATACGATTCATAATCCCGTGTTTTATACGTCTTTAGTTAAATTCAACCGCGATAAGGGAGAGAATCCGCTCTACTTCATTCAGGGAGTATACTCCCAGGAGGAGCAGCTGATTGAATCCAAGGATGCTTATGGCGGCGGTATTCCGAAAGCTTTTGAAGAGGATATCGACAAGGCGGTAAGTGCAGTTTACGGGGATTTGGATATTCCTGTTAAGCCGGGATTTGCTGGGGGCAAGTACACAACGAATGCCGGTGCCTATCTAATGGCTTGGCATATTGGAACCGAGTGGGATCCGGAGATGGTGGAGAACACCAATAAGGTCCATGCCGGACAAGCCCCGTATCAGGGCAAGTATTTCAGCGCAACCAAGGATGCAAGCCCGTTTGAAAGCTTCCTTGCGAGCATGCTCGACCGGGCGGCGACCAAAGAGAAAAGTTATGGATGGGAGCATCCGGTTACTTTCACGAACTGGGTTACCACCGACGTGCTTAAACATCCGGGTGAGCCCCTATTCCAAGAGGATCTCGTCAGTGTGGATGCAACTCACGTTAAACCGGTAGATTGGGAGGCTGGATACTTCGCGGCATATCACGTGTATCCGTACTATCCCGACTTCTTCCACCTGGATAAGACGCTGGAGACGATTCCGGACGGGAAGGGCGGATTCAACACTTACAAGGCCTATCTGCGCAAGCTCAAAACTTATTACAAGGATATTCCGATTATGGTTACAGAGTATGGTGTACCTTCCTCTTTGGGGGTGTCACATCTTGGTCCTGGAGGACGCAATCAGGGCGGGCACAACGAGAAGGAGCAGGGTGAGATCAATGCTTCCCTCACTAAGGATATTTATGATGAAGGCTACTCTGGAGCTATTCTGTTTATGTGGCAGGATGAATGGTTCAAGAAGACATGGAATACCATGCGCTTCGAAATCCCGGCTGACCGGCGCTCTTACTGGCTGAACGTCCTGACGAACGAGAAACAGTTCGGTGTGGTCTCCATGGGGTCTGGCAAGTCCGACAAAATTATTATTGACGGCAAACTGGATGATTGGGACACGCTTCCGAAGGAACAGGTTACGGAGTGGCAGAAGACTGTACCGGGAATCAACCGCATGAGAGTCACTCATGATGAAGCCTATGTGTATATCGGGCTTGATCTGGACAAAGATTTTGATCCGCAAAAATCCTTGCTGTACCTGGGGACTGATACGGAACCCGGTGGCGATCAACCGGTTAAGGAATTGCCGAACAAAAAGCTTAGTGACGGGCTCGAGAATTTGATTGTGATCGGAAAGGACAATGAGACCCAGGTTAAGATTGCTCCTTCTTATGATTTCCATCGCAGATTGTATGGGCAGTATGGATACTGGATGCTTCCAGAACTGAAGGGTGAGCAGCAGAAAGCTTTCCAGCCATGGAAGCTTGCCGTCAGCTTGACCATGACGCCACCGGATACACGCTCATCACATCCATTCCAGGATGAGACAGTTGGGACACTTAAGAGAGGAACTTCAGACCGCAAAAGTGCGCAGTTCGATTCACTGACTTCATGGCAGTACAGCGGTAAGCAGGTAGAGCTCCGCATTCCATGGATGCTGCTTGGATTCGCAGATCCGAGTTCACAGCAGGTCATCGATTATTCGCCGCTAAAGAAAGGCCGGACGTTCTCAACGACCAAAACGGCAGGAATTACCTTGGTTCCGTGGATTGTTGACCGCGGCACGAAGCAGGTATCCTGGCCGGGAGGCAGCGCAAGTACGCTGAATTTGAAAGACCAGCCGATCTATAAGTGGAATCCATGGGAGACCGTAGAGTACACCGAACACCTCAAATCCGGCTACTACGACCTGAAGGATGTTTATTCAAAAATGAACAAGTAGCACAGTAAATACGAACTTATAGAGGAGGTCTCATTGCATTATGTTTTCACATGTCACCGTGGCTATTTATTTTGTCTATGTGTGCCTCGGATTGATTGGACTGGGAATTGCACTCCTATTCTATATGAAAATCAAGCACCTAAAGATGCTCAAGATGAAAGAGCATTACCGTCTTAAGCATCAGGATTATTTCAAATTTATCCAATCCCACCTTCACGAGAACAGTGAACTTCCGGTGCCGCCAGGTAAGCTGGCGCCACTGGAGAGAAGGGTCATTCAGGATAAACTGGCCGAATTGATTGAGCAGTTCAAGGGAGAGCTTCGCAACAGGCTCGTTGAACTGTGTGAAAGAGCCGGCTTCGTGAAGGATGAGATGGACCAGCTTGAGAGCCTGTTCTTTGGACGCCGGGTCGAAGCGGCCTATCGTCTGGGAAATATGCGGGCACATGAAGCTGTGCCTCGTCTGCTCCAGATGCTGCGGAAACAGAAGTACAGCCCGCTGACAATTATACTTGGACGGGCCATCGCCAAGGCGGCGAAGCAGGAGGACCAGCTTAAGGAAATGCTGACCCTCATGCTGCGTCACGGCAAGCCGATTCATAATCTGGCTGCGGACGTGCTGCTGGAGACGGATCTGGATTCCAGCAAGCTGCTGCTTCAGTTCCTGGAAGACGGAAATCCGGATTTCGTTAAGGTTGCCCTCGTTGCAATGTGGGGACAAGCTGTCCCTGAGGTGATTCCGGCACTTGATAAGCTTGTGGGCGCCGAAGAGAAGGATGTGCGTGCCGAAGCCGTCAAGCTGTACTTAAGTTCTAATCCGGTTCTGAAGGATGAGACAATTAAGCAGCTTATGTCGGACAATAACTGGGAAGTTCGCGCGGCCATCGCCAAATCCCTTGGCTCGCTTCATGCGGCAGGCAGCATTCCACTATTGAGAAACGCTATGCGTGACGAAAACTGGTGGGTTCGCAACAACAGTGCGGAGAGCCTGGCAAAGCTTGGTGAGACAGGATTTGAGATTCTGTGCGAAACGGCTCTGCGAGGTTCCGGGGTTGAGCGGGAGACAGCGCTCTTCCATATTGAGAAGGTGATGAGTGAAGGAGCAGATCATCATGCGGTGGATCAGATGGTTTCCTTCAACAAAAAAAGGCTGCTTTATGACCGGTATTTCGGTGTAACCGAACGCAAACCGGTGCGCAAAGTGGCAGCGGTTGGAGGGGATTATTCTGCTTAGAGATATACTGCTGATCTATGGATTGTTTGCAATTTATTATGTAATGACGGTAAATGCTTTGTACTTTGCAGTGTTGGCGTTTTCGTTTAAGAACATTATGAACATCTTCAGGAGATCGGCTTACTCGAAATACAACACACTGTCCGGTTCGGAACTGGTGCCTGCAGTATCGCTGCTGGTACCAGCCTATAACGAAGAGGTTACCGTTATTGAGAATGTAAAATGTCTGCTGACTCTCAACTATCCGAACTATGAGGTTATTGTCATTAACGATGGTTCAAAAGACGACACACTAGGCGTCTTGGTCAAGGAGTTCGAGCTCGAGAAGATGGCCAATCCCGAGATGAGAAACTCCATTGACTGTCAGGCAATTACCGGGGTTTACCACAATCCTAAGTATCCGCATCTGTTTGTAATTGATAAGCCAAACGGAGGAAAGGCTGACTCCTTGAATGCCGGAATCAACCTGTCCCATTATCCGCTGATTTCTTCAATTGATGCGGACTCCCTTCTGGAGAAGGACGCCTTGATCCGGATGGCCAGACAGTACATGGAGAATCCGGAGGAGACTGTGGCCATCGGCGGAGATGTCCGGATTGCCAATGGATGTCTGATTGAGAACGGTCAGGTTAAGGACTTCTCCCTGCCTAACAAGATGTGGCCGATGTTCCAGGCGATTGAGTATCTCAAGGCATTTCTGGGCGGCCGGATCGGATGGAGCTCCATCAATGGACTGATCATCGTATCCGGTGCGTTTGGACTGTTCCGCAAGGACTATGTCATTGCGGTTGGGGGCTACCGTGGTGGTTACCCGGGCGAGGATATGAACATTATTATCAAGCTTCACAGGTACATGCTGGAGAACAAGCTCCGCTACCGGATCGCTTTCTGTCCCGAGGCCGTGTGCTGGACACAGGCTCCGGACACGTACCATATCCTCTCCAACCAGCGCAAGCGCTGGGGACGCGGTAACTTGAAGAACATGATCGAGAACTACGACATGGCCTTCAATCCGAAATATAAAGTCATGGGTCTTCTGACCATGCCATACAACATTATTTTTGAAGCCTTGAACCCTTATTTCAAGCTTACCGGTCTGCTTGCTCTTGCAGGTTATGTGGCCTTGGATATGACTCAGTGGAAGATTCTGCTGGTGTTCGGATTGATTAACTTCCTGAGCGGTTATTTGTTCAGCATTGGAGCACTGCTGCTTGAGGAGCTTGCCTTCAAACGCTTCACCAAGATTTCCGACTTGTTCAAAATGCTGTTTTACGGGGCATTTAAATTTTTCGGATACTCCCAGCTCGGGACATTGTGGCGTATTCAGGGGCATATCCAGTACCTGCAGAACAATAACTCATGGGGAGCTATGACAAGGCAGAGCTGGAAAGAGAAAAGCGAAACCCCGAGCAGTGCATAATTAACAACGCTTCCCCTGACGGGAAGGATGTGATGCCGACAATAAATCAATATAAATTCAAACTTTACGAAAGGTGGGAATTGAAATGCCCAATACGGCAACGCTCCAAACGGGTATTCAAGAGAACTTATACCAGCACATCGAGGATTGGGTGAAAGCGGCCAAACAGAAGGTATGCGGAGTGTTATTCTTGTATTCCGCGAACGGTCCTGCACATTTGGAAGCCCAGGTTCGTGGAATACTGGAGTCTCAGCCTGATCTTTCCTTTGAAGTTTGGAATAATGAAGAGGGAATTTTAGCTGCTATTATGCCGGGACTTACTCTGGATGCTGTACATTTTGAAGGGCTGCTGCTTAAGCAGCGGCTTCAGGAGACCCTGCCGGATTTAGATCCGCGCATTACCCTGGCCAGCTTCCCTGAACAAGGAGAACCAACAGAATCGGTTCTCAAGCAAATGGCGGAGTCCGCAAAGAGGAGCGTAACCGGCGACATTCACATCTTCTCCAAAGAAGAAGTAAAAGCCGCACGCAGCCGTATTCTGATCGTGGATAACGATGCGACGATCCGTGAATTTCTTCAAATTCGCCTGCAGATGCAGGGATATGAAACGTATGAAGCCGAGGACGGTCTATCCGCACTCGAAATGATTGAGAAGCTGAAGCCGGACATGGTGCTTACCGAACTCAATCTATATGGCATTGATGGCCTGCCTTACATTAACCATATTCAAAATATGAATGTAAGCAAGTCCCCGAAAATTGTTGTTCTGACAGAGCAGAAGGTCGAGCAGACCATTAGTCAATGCTTCCAAAGTGGAGTTGAAGACTATATTACGAAGCCATTCTCGCCCGTAGAACTGGATGCAAGGATTCGTCGTTGCTTTAACTAAGAAGGTTAAGCAGCGGATTTATCCCAAATACACTAAATAGATAAAATGGAGGCTGAGAGATTGTGAATAAAGAATACCATGACTTATTGGGTGCTATTGAATCGAAGAATGCCGTACTTGGTGTGGTTGGACTGGGTTATGTAGGTCTGCCGCTTGCCGTAGAGATGGTTAAGCAGGGATTCCATGTCATCGGTATTGATCTGGATATCTCCAAGATTGATAAACTATATCGTGGAGAATCTTATATTCACGACATTTCCAATGAAACTCTAGCGGAAGTAATCGCCTCCGGCCGGTTCAAGCCGACGGCTGATTACAGCCATATCCGGCAAATTGACGCGATCAGCATCTGCGTACCAACACCGCTTAGTGAGAATCAGGATCCGGATACCTCCTATATTGTGACTGTAGTGGACGAAATCAAACAGTACATGAAAAAAGGCATACTGATTACATTGGAAAGTACTACTTATCCGGGAACGACGGAAGAGCTGATCCAGCATGAGCTGGAAGCTCTGGGTCATGTTGTGGGTGAAGATTTCTTCCTCTGCTTCTCCCCGGAACGGGTGGATCCATCCAACACCCGCTTTAATACATTCAACACGCCGAAAGTTATCGGCGGAACAACTGAGGCCTGCCTGAAGCTGGGCGAGGCGCTTTACAGTAAATATGTCCAGACCGTGGTCCCTGTAACTTCACCAAAGGTGGCAGAAATGTCTAAGCTGCTGGAAAATACATTCCGCAGTGTCAACATTGCCTTCATCAACGAAATGGCCATGATGTGCGACCGCATGGGCATCGACATTTGGGAAGTTATCGACGCGGCAAAAACAAAACCGTTCGGCTTCATGCCGTTCTATCCAGGTCCTGGCATCGGCGGCCACTGCATTCCGCTTGATCCGATGTATCTGTCTTGGAAAGCGAAGGGCTTCCGCTTCTACAGCCAATTTATTGAACTTGCTCAGTCTACGAATGACAACATGCCATACTATGTTGTGAACAAGACCTCGAAGATCCTGAACGAGTATGCTAAGTCGATTAAAAAATCCAACATTCTGATTCTTGGCATGGCCTACAAGCCGGATATTGCGGATCTTCGCGAATCACCAGGGCTTGAAGTCTATGAACTGTTCAAAGACAGCGGTGCTTATGTAAGCTACTATGATCCGCATGCAACAAGCTTCCGTGATAAAGTCGGCGGAACAGTGAACAGCATTGCCTATGATCTGGAGAGCTTCAAGAAGTATGATTGCATCGTTCTGATCACCAACCATAGCGATTTGAATTACAGCGATATTGCAAACTTGGGCGTGCCAATTCTCGACACCCGCAATGCTTTCAAGGCATTCTCCAACCCGCACATCTATAAAATTGGCCATTCCGTACAACAGGTTACCCTGCAGGATGAGCCAGCCCTGATTGTATAACCTAACTGGACAAGAAGGGATGAGGCGGTCAAATGATGATGAAGTATAAGGGTTGGATTATGGCGCTCCTGGCTGTCATCATTGGTTTGATCGTTCTCATTCCTTTCCTGAACAAGCATTCTTCCGCACCGAAGACGAAATCAACCTGGCTTTGGGATACGGGGCTGATTGTTCATCAAGCCGATGATATCGTATCTTTCTCCAAGGAGCAGGGAGTAAAAGTCATCTTCCTGCAGATTGGGGAGAATGTGGCTGAGGACAAGTACCGCAGCTTTATCTCCAAGGCAGCCAAAGAGAAGATTCAGGTGCACGCCCTGAACGGAAGGCCTGGCTGGGCTCTATATGACCACAGGGCTGAGGCGGATGAGTTTCTTGATTGGGTGAAGGGCTACAACAGCCGCTCCAAACCGGAGGAGCGGTTCGCAGGAGTCCAATTCGACGTGGAGCCTTATCTGCTCAAGCAGTGGAAGAGCAAGCGGAAGGTCGTGCTTCAGGAATGGATGGGAAATATGAGAGCGTGGAGCGACAGTGGTAAGCAGGCAGGGCTCTCCGTTGGTGCGGCAGTTCCCTTTTGGCTGAATGGGATCAATAATCCCAACGGCAACGGGAAACAGCCGATGAGCGAATGGATGGTCAATAAGCTGGATTATTTGGCTATTATGGCTTACCGGGACAAAGCTTCTCAAATCTATGATATTTCCGAACATCTGCTGCAAGAGGCGGACAGACAGGAGAAGAAGGTATGGGTTGGTGTTGAGCTGGCCCAAAGCAAGGAAGGGGAAGGTGTATCCTTCTATGCCCAATCGGAGGCAGTGCTTGACCAAGAGCTGGACAAGCTGGTTGATCTGGGGGATAAGCATCAGTCCTTCGCCGGAGTGGCTGTACACAGCTACGAGGCGTGGAGGACACGCTTCGAGCCGCCAAAGACCGTGCTGAAGACCGACTAAGAAGAAGACAGCCTTTTTAGGCTGTCTTTTTTGAATAAAGAGAAGATCAAAGCTCAAAGGCAGTCGATAGCTAACTTTAAACCGCAAACCTGATAAACTGGAATATATGCTAATAAGAGTGTTGGGAGGATCTAGGATTGAGTGGATTATTGCGTGGAGAAGTAGCAAGAATGGCACAATTAAACATGGAGACCATCAGATACTATGAGAATTATGGTCTTATCGATACCCCCTCAAGAACCGAATCCGGATACCGCTTGTATTCGGAGGAGGTGTTAACCCGGCTCGCTTTTATCAAGAACGCCAAAGAATGCGGCTTTTCATTAAAGGAAATCCGGAAAGCCCTGAAGGCAGGCAAGGACAGCATAAGAATTGATGACTTCATAGCGTTAATCGACAGAAAAGTGAACAGCATTGAGTCAGAGATCGCAAAACAGCAGAATACGATAAATATGCTGATACAACTAAGAACTAGCTTGGAAGACGTACATAAACATCCTGAAATTCAGCAGGTACTTGAAGTTCTGGGTATGGAGCAGGAAATTCGGCCTTGACCTTGTACCTGACTACAGGTCCTACAGTAGGAATAATCATACATGTAGGAGGTAGTTAGACAATGACCGAAGCCCGCACTAATCCTGAAATGCTGAATGCCGTTATTGAACATCTTAGACAGAACTATAACCCGCTAAGACCCGTTAAGCAGCTGCGAGAGGCAATGTCCAGGCGGCCTGAGGGAATTCCCCAGTTAGACCATTTGGACGTTGAAAAAATACTTGTAAGTGGATTAACCGGCGAATGGGTAAAAATACTTGGCCAAGGCACAGCAGACAATCAGGCCATCCTCTATTTCCATGGGGGTGGCTTTGCTGCGGGCACATGCGAATATTACCGGGATATGGCCGCCCGGATATCCCGGGCAAGCGGGATTAAAGTATTAACCTTCGAATACAGGCTAGCTCCTGAGCACTCGTACCCTGCGGCCAATGAGGATGCGCTTAAGGCCTACAGATGGCTGAGAAACCAAGGATATTCTGCGGATAACATGGTCTTTGGCGGTGACTCTGTCGGTGCAACTTTGGCTTTAATGACTCTGCTCACTCTCCGTGACCGGAACGAGGAGCTTCCGGCAGGAGCATTTCTGATGTCTCCTCATACCGACTTGATTCATTTGGATGGGGAGTCCTACATAACTAACAGGGCAGCAGACCTCACTGGCAGTCTGGAAGGGAACCGGAGAATTGCAGAGCTATATATGGAGGGGTGGGGTGGCCCGGCCCCCGAAATATTGTCACCGCTTCGGATGCCGCTTTATGGGCTGCCTCCGCTGCTGGTTCAGGCCGGGAGCAGGGAGGTGCTGCTGAGTGATGCGACAAGGCTTCAGCAAAGGGCTGAGGAAGCTGGGGTGGATGTCAAGCTGGAAATATGGGACAATATGTGGAGTGTGTTCCAGTTTCTCGCTTACTTGCTGCCCGAAGCCGATCAGGCTATAGACAATGTGGGCAGATTTGTGAAGGAAAGACTGGCATAAAGTTAGAGATAAGGGGAGATTGTCATGATTTTGCACAAAGGAGAGATCTTGTTCCACCAAGGTGACGAGGGGGCTTATTTGTACAAAATCAAGACCGGTCTCTTCAAGGTTACTCGTCTGCATGAGAACGGGAACATGGTTCTGTTCAATATTCTGTATCCCGGAGAAACAGTGCCTCATCATTCTCTGATATCTCCGAAAGATACCCATGGGACAGCCATTGCTTTAGTAACCAGTGAGGTGGAACCCATTGTGGCCGAAGAGTGGTATCGTGAGCTGGAGGAGGACCCGAAAAAGGCGCTGGAGGTTGCCAAGCTGCTTCAGGCCAAGGTCCGCTTTATGCAGGAGCGTTTGGACCACCTTACGGTAGGAACGCCTGCGGAAAGGCTGGAGCTGCTGACTAAATGGCTGAACAGTTATGTCCATGGTGTGCCGCTAACGGAATATTTGACGCAAGAAGAGATCGGCCAGTTAATCGGGGTTCGGCGGGAGACGGTGAATAGACTGCTTCGGGGACATTAAACGTATAAGAGGGCCTTCCTATTCACAAAATGTATATATCATGATATGTTATTATATGCATTATAGTAAATTAGAAAACAAACGAATGTCAGATGACGTGTTTTGTTTTTGGAGGTGCCTATTGTGTCTCATGAATCATCCTCGAAACCTATGTATGAACAAATATTTGAAGATTTACTTTATCAAATCCATTCTGGCAAATATGAGCCGGGAGAACGGATACCTTCCGAGAAGGAGCTCGGTGAGATTTATAAAGTTAGCCGGATTACCAGCAAGAAGGCGCTGGAACTGCTTACCCAGGAAGGGATTATCGTACGCCAGCCGGGCAGGGGTTCCTTCGTAGCCGAAGATAATTCTGATGCAGGTTCTCAAAGTGGCTATCTTCTGGGCACAAAGGGACGCAGGGAAGCGGACAAGCTGCTGATTGGGCTTGTGATGACCGATTTTGGCGACAGTTATGGCACGGGATTAATTTATGGCATGGAAGAGGCTTCCCGGACCCATGATGCGTACCTCGTTCTAAGAAGATCTTTGGGTGAACCGGCCCGGGAAGAAGAAGCGATTAAAGGACTGCTGGAACTGGGTGTTGATGGTTTGATTATATTCCCGGCCCAAGGCGAATATTTCAATGCCGAGATCCTTAAGCTTGTGATTGACAGATATCCGCTCGTTCTGCTTGACCGCCATCTGAAAGGCATCTCTGCAAGTTCTATCAGCACCGACAATGCAGCAGCTGCCAGACAGCTCATCAATTATTTATTTAAGCTTGGGCACAGCCATATCGCTTTGTTAACGACACCGCCGCAGGACACAACAGCGATTGAAGACCGTATCGAGGGTTTTATACAGGCGCATGCCGAGAGCGGAATCGTGGTGGACCGCGAGCTTTGGATTCAAGAGATCATGGCTACGCTGCCAACAGCCTTCACTCCAGAGAATAAGCTTAGGGAGAAGGAGAGAATCAAACGCCATCTCCAAGATCATCCGCAGATTACAGCCATTTTTGCGCTTGAGCATAACATCGCCCAACTGGCATATGAGGCCGCAAGTGAACTCGGGATGAATATACCGGGGGATATCTCGATTGTCTGCTTTGATAGTCCCGAGTACACAGGGGGATTTCTGTTCACCCATATGAGACAAAGGCAGGAGGAGATGGGCAGGGCAGCGTTTGAGAATGTGCTCAGGCTGAAGAAGGGGGAAGCTGTGCCTCCCAAGGTTATGCTTGAAGCCGAGTTGATTACCGGCTCATCAACAGGCCGGGTTCGGAGCTAACTTGAAAACCGAAAATGCAAGTGTATTTGAAACAGCCCACCAGGCTATCGGTGGGCTGTTTTATTTTAATGATATAATAGTATATTGATATATAAGAATGGTATATAAAATATATTGACATATTATATTTGTGTTTTTATAATGTTAATCAAGAAGTTAAACATAAGGTTGATATAATTGTTAGGGGTTGATTGTTGTGGAGCGGAAGGACCAGATAACTGTGCCTTGGAGCCGGATGACTGAACGAATGTCCGAGAAGCTGAAGGAAATGCCGAGAATTTTGGAGATTTTTAAAGACGGGATGCAGAACACTTGGGGAACCACAATTAAGAGGCTGGAGGACAGCACCACATTTGTGATTACGGGGGATATACCAGCCATGTGGCTGCGTGACTCAGCCGCCCAGGTTAGGCCCTTTCTGGTTCTAGCCGGGCAGGATGAAGATGTGGCGGATATGATTGAAGGATTGGTCTTGAGGCAGCTGCAGTATATTACATTGGATGGTTATGCAAACGCATTCAACGAATCGCCAAATGGACATGGACACCAAGATGATGATACAGACATGTCTCCATGGATATGGGAGCGGAAGTATGAGATAGACTCCTTATGCTATCCTCTGCAGCTGAGTTATCTGCTGTGGAAGAATACCGGGAGAACATCGCAGTTCAAGGGGATTTTCAGAGAATCAGCAGAGAAGATTCTGGAACTGTGGAAGACGGAACAGAACCATGAGAAGGATTCCTCCTACCGTTTCCAACGATCGGGCGGGGCTGTAACAGATACGCTGACCAGAGAAGGAAAAGGCCCTGAAACCGGATATACCGGTATGACCTGGTCGGCGTTTCGTCCCAGTGATGATGCTTGTCAGTACGGTTATCTGGTACCTTCGAACATGTTTGCCGTTGTTGTACTGAACTATCTGGCAGAGATTGCCCGGGAAGTTCTCAAAGATAAGGCTCTTGAGAACCGGGCGCTGGAGCTGGCGGCTGAGATCGACCGGGGCATTCAAGAGTACGGAGTTTACGACCACCCCGAATATGGCAGGATTTATGCCTATGAAACGGATGGGCTCGGTCACTACAACCTGATGGACGACGCCAATGTGCCAAGCCTTCTATCGATTCCTTATCTTGGTTATTGCAGCCCGGATGATCCGGTATACCGGAATACCCGTAAATTCATTCTTAGCGAAGCGAACCCGTATTTCTACAAGGGTCAGGCAGCAGAAGGAATTGGAAGTCCGCATACGCCTGAACGTTATATCTGGCACATTGCTCTTGCGGTGCAGGGGCTGACTGCGGAGAGCCGGGATGAGAAGGAAAGAATTCTTCGCTTGATGAGTACGACGGAGGCAGGCACGGGGTTGATGCATGAAGGCTTTCATGCGGATAATCCGTCCGAATATACACGTCCCTGGTTCTCATGGGCCAATATGATGTTTTGTGAGTTAGCTATGGATTACTGCGGGCTTTATGTTAACCGCGGGTAACCATTTTAAGCTATATATATAATTTTCAGATTAGAAAAAGGGAGGTTTTATGTATGAAAAAATGGACTTCTATGCTGCTCAGCACAATTTTGCTTTTATCTGTTCTGGCCGGGTGCGGTCCTTCCAAGTCGGCTGACAGCAGCTCAGGGGCCGCTTCGGGTGGGGATGGCGCATCCGGCAAGCCGGTGGAGCTTACCTTCTGGGGCGACTGGGCTGGCGAGGGACAGAAGCAGTTCGAAACGATGGTTGACGCATTCAATAAGTCGCAAGACAAAATCCGCGTTAAATATGTGCTCCAGCAGGATATGATCACTAAATTCATGACCATGGCATCCGCCGGCGGAGAGATGCCGGACCTGGTATTCTGGGACAGATGGCGTACATCGTTGTATGCGCCTAAAAATGTGTTTCACCCTATCGACGAGTTCATGGCCCAGGATAAAGTCAACAAGGATGACTTCTATGGGGAAGCCATTAAGGAATTGTCTTATGACGGGAAGTTGTATGGGCTTCCGCTTACTGTAGATGCCCGGGCACTCTTCTATAACAAAAAGCTGCTCAATCAGGCAGGGGTGAAGCCGCCAACAACTTGGGATGAGCTTGAACAGGCTGCCATCAAAACGACGAAGTGGAACGGCGGCAAACTGGAAGTCGCAGGTTTTTCTTTAGCGGATAATGGCTTGTTTAACATGTACCTTCAGCAGGCTGGAGGTCAAATGATGGATGAGACTGGCACAAAAACCAACTTTAACAACGATAAAGGCAAGGCCGTGCTTGATTTCTGGGATCGTCTGCTGAACAAAGACAAAGTATACAAAGTCGGGTTTGAACAAGGGCTCGGTGAAGGAACCGATGCGTTCGTAACAGGCAAACTGGCTATGCAATATACCGGTCCATGGATGCTCAGCACTTATAAAAAATACGGTAAGGATCTGGACTTCGGTGTAGTGGTTCCGCCAGTAGGACCAAACGGAGACAAAGGCAGTGTCATGGGTGGGCTTGGATTGGTCATCCCTGAAGGATCGAAGCACCAGAAAGAAGCTTGGGAGTTCATGAAATGGTGGGCTGCCAACAAGGAGAACGCGCTGTTATGGGCCAAAACAAGCCTGAATATTCCAGGGTTTAAACCGGCTCTTCAGGACCCATTCTTCCAGAATGATCCGCTGTGGAAGCCATTCCTGGATACATTGGAATTCGCTAAGATCCGCCCTCAGCATCCTGGTTACTCGGTAATGGAAGACGATGCGCTGATTCCGAGCCTGCAGCTGTTCCAGCAGAACAAGCAGAATGCGGCCGATACCTTGGCCAAGGCCCAACAGCGTGGAGATCAACTCCTACAGGATAACGCTGTAGTGAAATAGCTGAATTAGCTTGATGAAAAAGGGGGGATAGGAGTGGCTTCCAAAGGGAGATTGAACGGGCATCAAGAAAAAATGGCCTACATTTTCATCACTCCGACCATGCTGCTGTTTGCTGTATTCACCATCATACCGGTGGTTATGGCCTTGTACTTGAGCTTTACCAATTATGACATCCTTAGCCGAATGGACTGGGTGGCTCTGGATAACTATAAGCGGTTGTTTAAAGACAGTCTCTACTGGACTACCTTTGTTAATGTCATATATTACTCGGTTATATTTATACCTCTGAATATCCTGCTGTCCTTGGGACTTGCCATGCTGATGAATTACAAAAGGTTCGGGGTCCGTTTGTTCCGCACCTTCAACTATCTGCCTACATTAACTTCAGCGGTAGCAGCGGCTACAGTGTGGATCTGGCTTCTTCACCCGGAGTACGGCCTGGTGAACGGGCTGCTTAGCGAATTCGGGATTACAGGGCCAGCGTGGCTGGCCCAGACTGAAACCGCAATGCCTTCTATTATTATGGTGACCCTGTGGCAGTCTATCGGCTCTAATATGGTGATTTATATTGCCGGGCTGCAAGGAGTTCCGGATTACCTGTATGAATCCGCAAAGCTTGATGGCGCATCGGCCTTTGCCCGATTCCGCTATATCACTTGGCCGCAGCTTAGACCTACAACTTTTCTGATCAGTACATTAGCTATAATCTCTGCGCTGCAGCTCTTCGACCAAGCCTTTGTTCTTACGCAAGGGGGACCGGGGAATGTGACAAAAACACCGGTATATCTGATTTACCAGCAGGGTTTCAAGCAGCTTCAAATGGGTTACGCCTCAGCCCAGGCGTTTGTTCTGGCTGTGGCCATTCTGATCTTCTCGCTGATCAATATGCGGATCAATAAAGCGGAAGAACCGGTTGTTTAGAAAGGGGGAAGTTGGATGGAAACTCATATCAATTCGGGTTCCCCGGTGATCCGGCCTCTAAAATCAAAGAAGATGGTTATGGGCAAAACTGCCGCAAGCATCTTGTTTTATGCAGTCAGCATTGTAATTGCGGTTGCCATGATTCTGCCTTTTTTCTGGAGTCTGATGACCTCGCTCAAACCTAGCGACGAAATCTTCTCCTTGCCGATTAAATGGTTCCCGAGCCACTTAACTTTCGAGCATTATCAAAAAGCGTTTACTACAGTACCTTTCGGTCTGTATTTCTGGAATTCACTCGTGCTGTCAGTTGCCGGGGTACTGGCCAACTTGTTCTTTGGCTCTTTGGCTGGTTATGCATTCGCCAAGCTAACCTTCCGGGGGAGCAAGCCAATGTTCAGGCTGCTGCTGGCGGCGATGATGATTCCCGGGATCGTTACGATGATTCCAAGCTTCTATGTGTTAAGGCACTTCCCACTACTCGGGGGCAACGACCTGTTCGGAACAGGCGGACAGGGACTTCTGAACTCATTCTGGGGAATTATTCTGCCGGGAGCCTCAGGAACTTTTGCTGTATTCTTCATGCGCCAGTTCTTCCTTACCCTCCCGACAGACATGATGGAAGTAGCCAGAATAGAGGGCTGCGGTGAGTTCCGGATCTTCTGGAATATTTATCTTCCATTAACTAAGCCGGCGCTTGCCACGTTAAGTATTTTTACCTTTCAGGCCGGCTGGAACAGCTTCCTATGGCCGATGATTGTTCTTAATGATCCCTCGAAAGCCACGATTCAAATGGGGCTTCAAGCTTTTTCATATAACAACCAGACGGATTATGGCCCTATGATGGCAGGAGCGTTAATCGCCATTCTGCCAATACTGATTCTCTTCCTGCTGCTGCAGAAGTACTTCGTGCAGGGCATTGCGTTTAGTGGAATTAAAGGCTGAAGTGTGATTGCGGGCAAGAATCTTACCGGTAGAAGGGATGAAGCGAACGATGTTGAAAAATGTCGGAAAATGTTTGCTTGTTACGGTATTGGCGGCGTGTTCGTTTGCTGGAGTAGGAGCTGCGCCTAGGCAGGCGGCTGCTTTTACAAGCTCCAATGCGGACTCGGCAATGAATGCTTTTGTAAATGTATTTTACGATCCAGGTGCGAAGTACTTTTATACCAATAGTGACCATCAGATTCACTCCGAACATGCCTTTGGCCCGGATGGGGGGAAATACACCGATTTTTGGTGGGAAGCCCAGCTGTGGGAAACGGTGATGGATGCTTATGAGCGAACACATAACAGCACTTACCGGACAATGATCGATGAAATTTATACCGGCTTCAACCAGAAGTATCCGAATATGATGGCCAACGATTTCAACGATGACTTGGGATGGTGGGCGCTGGCCTGCATGCGTGCTTATGAGTTAACCGGAACAGAGGAATACCGCAATCGCGCTTCCTTTTTATTTGATCAAATTTACAGCTTCTATGACAACACTTATGGTGGGGGAATCTGGTGGAAGAGGGACGGAACCTCCCCGCAAAAAAATATGGCGACCAACGCCCCAATGGTAATTACAGCTGTGAAGTTAAAGAATGCGACCGGGAACTCGGCTTATTTGACAAAAGCCCAGAATATCTATGGCTGGATTAAGAGCAGGCTTTCCTCTGGAAGCAAGTTGCAGGATCACGTGGAGGGCAGCGGAAACGGAACTGCAGTAGACTGGGACTTCAGCTATAACTACGGCACTTATATGGGGGCGGCCCTCTCCTTATATAAGGAAACCCATAATGCGGCTTACTTAACGGATGCTAACAACTCCGCCAATTATGTCATCAGCAAGATGACATTGTCTAATACCCTTATGTACGAAGGGGAGAATGACGGAGCCGGGTTCAAGATGATATTTATGCGCTATCTTAATCAGCTCCGGCTTGAAACAGGTAACTCGTCCTATCTTACTTTCCTGCAGCAAAATGCAACCCAGGCTTACAACCACCGCCGTAATTCAGATCAGATTATAGGTAGTGATTGGACTGGACCAACTGGAAGCGGGTATGTTCAAAGTCTCGCTGCGGCGGCGGGGGCCTCGGTTCTTCAGCTTGTCCCTGCCGACGGCTACACAGGCTTTATCGCAGGCAATGGAGTGTATGAAGCGGAGAACGCCTTGTTGACCAAAAACGGCGGGGGTGGAATCTTTAATGAAAGCAGTACGGCAGGTTATTCGGGCAGGGGGTATGTAGCCGGGTGGAATACGAACGGGACGGGCATCACTTTCAACGTGAACCAGAATTCGGACAGCACCCGTACCATGACAATCCGTTACGCGGCAGGTGCGGGGAACGCAAGCCGTTATATCTCTGTAAATGGTTCTGTTATCGCTCCTAACCAGGTATTTAATGCTACCAATGGTTGGGGCGATTGGCAGACACTAACGTTAAATGTGAATTTAAAAGCCGGTTTTAACACTATAGTCATCGGTTATGACAGCAGTAAAGGGAATGCGAATTACTTGAATGTCGATCAAATTTTTGGTCTTTAGAAAGATAAATATGATAATTGGATCAGATTAGAGGAGGAGTGGTTATGCTGTGGGCCGAACGCGCGGAAGCTGCCCAAAGGTCGCTTAATGATCATTTCTGGAATCCGGAAATTGACATGTATAACATTGAGACCCCTTGTTTGAATGGGGCATGCAACACAATCTTTCATTATTGGTGGATGGCTCATGCGGTGGATGTGCTGGTCGATGGTTGGCTGAGAACAGGTGAAGCGCGTTATGCCGAGACGCTGGCGGCCCTTCATGACGGAATCCGGAAACGAAATGGCGGAGCCTATCCCAATGAGCTATATGATGATATGGAATGGATGGCGATTGCCTGGCTGAGGGCATATCAGGCAACTGGAGTGCAGGCCTATAAGGAAACAGCGCTAATTCTATGGGAGGACATCAAGACCGGCTGGAATGATCAAATGGGGGGCGGGATTGCCTGGCAGAAATCGCAGCTGGATTATAAAAATACACCTGCGAATGCCCCCGCGGTTATTCTGGCGGCAAGATTGTATGACAGCTTTGGGCAGGAGGCGGATCTGGATTGGGCCCGCCGAATCTATAATTGGCAGACGGCACATCTGGTAGATCCGGAGAGCGGGTTCGTCTGGGATGGAATAAACCGCAATGGGGACGGAGTCGTCGATAAGGATTGGAAATTTACTTACTGCCAAGGAGTGTACATTGGGGCGGCGGTGGAATTGAACCGGGTTACGGGCGATCCCCAGTACTTAAGGGATGCTTATAAGACTGCCGCAGCTGCTGAAGAGGAGCTCGTCGATCCAGCTACGGGAATGCTGCCGGATGAGGAAGACGGCGATGGAGGTCTCTTCAAAGGGATCTTTGTCCGGTATCTGGCTGAGCTTGCTCTTGCTGGAGATACAGATGATCGGGCGATACAGCTTCTTCATCTAAATGCCGTCATGCTTTGGGAGAGAGGAAGGAACGCTCAGGGCCTTATCGGTACGGACTGGTCATTTCCTCCTAAAGGAACAGTATCCCTCAGTTCCCAGCTAAGTGGAGTGAAGCTTCTTGAGCGGATGGCGGTACTGGAGAAGCAAGGGAAGATTCCGTTGGAAGTGTAATAAAATTAATCTTAATTCAACAAGCCGGGCCTGTTCCTCATCAAATGAGGGCAGGCCCGGCTTTGTTTTACTAATTTCATCAAGGTTCAGGGTGCCAAGACTGGTGATTTGCGGTGATGTGTTCCTTGCTCATAGCTGTAGGCCAGCTTGATTAAGGTGCCTTCATCAAATGCCCGTCCCAGGAATTCAATGCCTACGGGCAGCCCGTCGTCTGTGAAGCCTGCAGGTACCGAAATGGCAGGGAACCCGGAGTAAGGACTTAACCGGTTATTGTTCCCGGAGTTCTGATCCTTGCCGATGGATGCTGCCGGCTGGGTAGTTGTGGGATATACGATGGCATCTAAATTATGGTCCGCCATTACCTTAAGGAGAGACTCCCGGGTAATTTTGGTACGGTTCAGGATGATATCCTTATATTCCGGCTCATCCAGTGTAGTTCTCGCATCACGGGATTTCATGGAAGTCTCCTGGGTCTTGTCATACTTCCCGGAATTAATGATCTCCGTCAAGGAATGGTAAGGGGCTGAAGGACCGAGTTCCTTTAAGTAATCATTCAACTGGAATTTAAATTCATAGCTGCTAAGACTCGGGTATTTCATGATTGCCGCCAAATTCGGAATTTGTACTGGAACTGCGGTAGCTCCCAGACCTTTAATTTCCTCAACCGCTTGATTGACCACTTTCGTAACCGGCATCTCCTCAGGCTTCGTGCCAAACAGCTCGGTGGCTACGCCAATCCGGGCTCCCTTTAGCCCGCTAACATCCAGAAATTGAGTATATGATTTAGGGATATGTCCAGCCGCATAAACCGTTGCCGTATCATTAGGATCATATCCGGCTGTGGCCTGCAGCAGGATGGCCGCATCCGCCACTGAGCGAGCCATTGGACCACCGACATCCTGGGTCAGCGCAAGTGGGATGATGCCGTCACGGCTGGAAAGTCCCACAGTAGGTCTGATCCCCACAAGACTGTTGAAGCTGGAAGGAATGCGGATCGATCCTCCTGTGTCGGTTCCCATGCCAGCTGCAGCCATGTTGGCAGCAATGGCTGCTCCTGTACCTCCGCTGGAACCGCCGGGATAATGATCAAGCGCGTAAGGATTCAAGGTTTGCCCTCCAAGCGAGCTGGAGGTTGTAATGCCAAAGGCGAATTCATGGAGATTGGTTTTGCCTAAAATAATGGCGCCTGCCTGCTTCAGCTTCTCGATTTGCTCCGCATCTTTGGAAGGAACCGAATCCTTAAGACAAATGCAGCCTGCGGTTGTCGGCATGTCCTTGGTATCATAGTTATCCTTCACTAATACTGGGATTCCATGAAGGGGGCCGCGCGGACCGTTTGTCTCACGTTCCTGATCCAGGGACTCTGCAATCTGCAGAGCATTCGGGTTGAGGTTCAGCACTGCATTCAGCTTGATTCCTTGGTCATCGTACTTTTGGATACGGTCCAGGTACAGCTGCACCAGCTGCTTGGAGGTTAAGCGTCCCTGCTCCATCGCTGTCTGCATATCGGTGATGGAGGCTTCCTCAAGTACAAATGGCTTCAGATAATTCTGGACCCTGTCGTAAATGATGGAGGCTTGTGAGACGGTAATGGGAGCTTCTGGTCCAAAAAGCCGTTCGGACTGCCCATTCATGATACCGGCCCGAATCACGGCACCTATGTACGTCGCGTAGGGGGAAGAGCCAGACACATCTTGAAACGCAGTCGACTTGCTTTTAAGGCTCAGCGCCAGCTGTATCATTTTCGCAGCTTCCGCTCTTGTTAGAAGTATCCCGGACCCTTTGGATGAAGAGTAGGGGATGTCTGCAGCTCCGGTCAGCTCTTTAAGCTTTGCTGCAAATTCTGCCTGAGAAACCCCTTTTACCTGCTTAGTGTATGTCACATTATGTGACGCAGATAGATTTGTGCTCCCCGCTGCCTGAGCTGGGCTTAATCCTGCTCCTCCAGTGATCAGAAGCCCTGCAAGTACTGCTAATATCCCCTTTTTTCCTGTAGATGTAACAATCCTCATGCATCCACTCTCCTTCCTGATGTCCCAAAAAAGTTTAATAAGTTCAGGAATGATCATAAATTGATGTTAGGTAAATTAACAAATCTAAGTAGAGGTCAAAAAAGCGGATACATCATATAAATTCTTTGAATTATTAAGTTTTTCGTTGATTTTTCATATAAAAAATAAAATATATTTAATTAAATATGCCTCGTTATGTAATATAATATTACATTTAATTAAGCAAGAAAACCTCCCTTTTGCCTAAAGTGAAGGAAAGGGAGGTCGGAAGTTTAGTAGATTCTATTTTGCGAGTTACAAGCTGTCAGCTGGACCGAAAAATTCAAAATGAATGCGTTCCTGAGGAATCTCCCATTCCTGCAGCGCGCGGTTTACAGCCCGCATGAAAGGAACCGGACCACAGAAATAAAAGTCGGCCTGCCCATCCGCTACCTGTTGAAGCCAAGGCAGATCAATATATCCGGTCTTATCACAGACTTCGCCATCTGCGGGATCTTCGTAGATCAGATAGGATTTGAGATTATTATGATTCTTGGTCAGCTCAAGGATATGATCTTTCATGGCGTGGTAGATTCCGCTACGGGCCGCATGAATGTAGACAATCTCACGCTCCGGGCTCTGCTCAAGAAGTGTTTCCAGCATGCTGACCATAGGAGTGAGACCAACACCTCCGCTGATGAGAACAACCGGGGAGCTTTTCGCCTGATCTAGTACGAATGATCCCGCCGGTGCGCTGATCTGAAGCTGACTGCCCTCCTCCACCGCATGATGCATATAGGTGGATACAACGCCTGCCGGTGAACCGGCCCCGGCATCCTCGCGTTTCACGGTGATCCGGTAATAATCCGGGTTAGGGGCTGAAGACAGGCTGTAATGCCGCAAATGTGTGAACTCCTGCCCGTCCGGTTTTACGCATACCGTGATATATTGACCCGGCTCAAAGGAAGCAATGGCTTGGCCGTCAGCGGGCCTGAGGTAGAAAGAAGTGATAACCTCGCTCTCCCGGACTTTACGGTCCACAATGAAGGGACGGAATCCTTGCCAGCCGCCAGCCTGTGAGGCAGCCTCCGAATACATTTTCTGCTCAACATCAATGAATGCATCGGCTATTACACCATAGGCCCGTGCCCAAGCGTCCAGAATTTCATCGGTTGCCGCTTCGCCAAGCACGGTTTTGATTGCCGCCAGCAGGTTCTCACCTACGATCGGGTAATGCTCCGGCAGGACACCCAATGCCCGGTGCTTGTGGGCAATTTGAACGACCACTGGCAGAATCTCTTCCAGGCGGTCGATGTGGGCGGCTGCCGCATACACCGCGTTGGCTAGGGCAGCGGATTGTTTGCCTTGTCTCTGGTTGGCATGGTTGAAGATATTCATCAGTTCAGGATGATTTCTGAACATAGCTTGGTAAAATGTGCGTGTAATGTCCTGTCCGTGAATTTCGAGCACAGGGACGGTGGACTTAATAATTTCGATAGTTTTTGGATCAAGCATGGGATTCTTCCTTCCGTTATGAACTTGAATTCATAACTAAGTATAGAAACCCGTATAGTCTGTCAGTGTGATCGCCGTCACACGAAAAATTGACACTTTGTGAAAAGGAATCAAATTGCAATGAAATTTATCACTTTTCTTTTCAGAAAATTTCTTGTTTTACAAACAAGCTGTTTAGACATGATTATTAGTGTGGTATAATAGTATTAGTAAGCAGAATCGGCATGATGAAATATTTGATCAGTCCCCATGAATCATTCTGCAATATAAAGAAGAAAGGATCAGGATACCATGTGTCCCCGAAGGACAATTCCCCAAAGGACGATTTGGAAACGTTGTGATCTCTCTTATACTTAGCTTCTTTCGTGGCTCGTCGGTTTACGGCTAAACTTCCACGAAAGAAGAGTGTGACAATGCGAAGGATAAAGCCCTCTAGGACCTTCTTCGTAGGGAGTTGCCGTAAGGTCAACCAAACTACGATAAGAGGGATTCCGTATGAGGAAAGACAAGAGATGGCTAGTTGACACAGAACAGTTAGTATTGATGCTTATTGGCACTTTTTTGCTTGCATTTACTTATTACCATATTAATTTTCAGAACCACCTTTCAGAAGGCGGGTTTGTCGGCCTTTCCCTGCTGGGCAAGTATCTGTTTAACTTCCCGCCAGCGGTTACGGCTTTGGTGCTGGACATTCCGGTATTCATTCTGGCTTTGATTCTGAAAGGACGTAAGTTCTTGCTGAACACGATTATCGGTTCGCTTGCTTTCTCCGGTTTCTATGAGCTTTGCGACCGGTTCTCGCCGCTTCATATTGATCTGCATAACAACTTGCTGCTCGCTGCAATTTTGTCCGGGTTATTTACCGGTATTGGAGCCGGGGTGGTGCTTCGGGCCGGTGGTGCAACAGGCGGTGATGATATTCTATCCCTGCTGCTAAGTCAATTAACCGGACTGAAGATTGGTACTGTGTTTATTGCGCTGGATGCGGTCGTGCTTCTGATCTCGCTGATCTATCTGCCTATGATGGAGACACTGTTTACCGTTGTGGCGGTATTGATCGCAGGTAAGGTCATAACCTGGACTGTGAACTACGGCAGAAGTGAAGAGCCGAAGCTCCGTGTTCCGGTGGCAGTCAAAGAGAAGACAGCCCGTGCATAAGGGTAGTTAAAGGCATTTTACGGCTTAGGCTGTGAAATGCCTTTATTTTATCTGCTAAGCCACTTGGTTGGATTAAAAGCAAAGAGGACGCCTGAAGCTCAGGGTCCTCCTTCTGTTATTTTTGGTGTGTGGGGTGATTCTTGTCCCACTCTTCCGCTTTAGATGTTCCGATCGCAATGGCGCGTCCCTCATCAAAGCCTTCATCCAGAAGGGCGTTGGCAATTTCCACCGCTTTATTACGGACGCGGGAATCCAGGTTCTTCATGGAGGGCGGGTAATCATTCTTGCTCCAAGGCATATGAATCACTCCTTATGCTCTGTATAGTTACTACTTACCCTGCTGATGTATGGTGAAACGTTCAATTCACAGGTTTATCGGCCTGGTATGCAGGCATGGCAAAATGAAAAAGGAGCCTCCTGGCAGGAAGCTCCCACAAAAATTACTCTGTATCAAAAAGGTAACGGTATTCACCGTATCCTTGCTCTTCAAGCTCTTCCTTCGGCACAAAACGAAGCGCTGCCGAGTTGATGCAGTAGCGCAGGCCTCCCCGGTCGGCAGGACCGTCATTAAACACATGCCCGAGATGGGAATCAGCTTCCGTGCTGCGCACCTCCGTACGGACCATGAAATGGCTGAGATCTGTTTTTTCTTTGACATTATAGTCCCGGATTGGCCGGGTAAAGCTCGGCCATCCGCAGCCTGAGTCATATTTATCCTTGGAGCTGAACAGAGGCTCGCCCGAGACGATATCCACATAAATCCCTTCGCCATGGTGATCCCAGAACTCATTGGCAAATGCAGGCTCGGTCCCGTTCTGGCGGGTCACCTTATACTGCATCGGAGTCAGGCGACTGCGGAGCTCGTCCTCATCAACCTTGCCCGACCAGTGGCTCTCAATGAAGTCCTGGCGTCCCGATCCTTTGCGGTAGCGTTTATAATGGGCTGGGTTCTTCTTGTGGTAACCCTGATGGTATTCCTCGGCCTCATAGAAAGGGGCCGCCGGCAGGATTGGCGTCACAATCGGCTTGTCAAAGCGTCCGCTCTCACTAAGCTTCTTCTTGGATGCTTCCGCCTGGATACGCTGTTCTTCATTGTGGTAAAAGATGGCAGTCCGGTAAGAATCCCCACGGTCATGGAACTGGCCGCCTGCATCTGTCGGGTCAATTTGCTGCCAGAAAAGTTCCAGGAGCTTTTGATAGGGGAAGATGTCAGGATTGAACGTAATCTGAACGGCTTCATAGTGGCCGGTTGTGTCAGAACAGACCTGCTCGTAGGTTGGATTCTCAACATGGCCTCCTGTGTAGCCGGAGACAACCTTCTCGATGCCGGGAAGGTCCTCAAAAGGAGAGACCATGCACCAGAAGCAGCCTCCTGCAAAAGTAGCAAGTTCGTGGGTTTGAGTTGAATTACTCATAGGTATGAATCACTCCTTATCTATAGTATGTTATATGGCTCACCTTATCTAACTCGTGTCATTCTTTTATATCCCCAGAGGGCGGCCCCTGTAAACAGAAGGTAACCCGCCATAATCCCGAAGGCGAGCATTGGGTCCTTGAACACGGTTCCCCCAAGGAAGGAGTAGACAAAAATACCGGGCAGCTTGCCGATCGCTGAGCCTAATACAAAGACGTGCAGCTTCATTCGCGTGATTCCAGCAAAGGCATTGACGGCCATCTGTGGAAGCAGGGGAATCACCCGCATGATAATGATAGACTCCAGAGGATGCTTCTCCACATATTGGGTGTAGCGGCCAAGCATTTGATACTTGCTCAGCCAAGCCCTGGCTTGTTCCCGGTAAGCATAGGCTACGGCCAAGTAGACCAGAACGCCGGCGGTTGTGGAGCCAATCAGACAGATCACAGCCCCCCACCAAGGTCCATACATAAATCCTGCGGCACCCACAACAACTTTGTAAGGGATGACCGGACATAAGGCAAGCAGGGTGGCCATGGCCAGCATGGACCCGGCCGGAGGGCGATGGTTAAACCAGTCAGCCAGCGCTTCTTTATTAACCCAAGCGGCAGCTAACAATATGACGTATACTACGGCAGCCAGCCATTTTCGCATAGCGGCTCCTTTCAAAAAAAATAAAACTGCTATATAAAATGAACTTGAGGAGTAACCGATCCCAGCTTCGATCCCGAGTGATTCTGAATAAGCGGAGCGTCCACCTTTGTCTCCGAGACGCCCCTACTTGGATAATCTCGTTCAAGCATTACGGAGATAACCGTGGTCGTAAGAACACTCGGCATCGTAGCGCCCCTAAAAGGTAACCTTCATAAGTTCATTTTATATATGATCATAATACCAAAGAGTGCGCGTGGAATCGAATTATATATTAAAGGGAAGGTTATTGAATGGGCATTTGACCAGGGACTGGCGTATTGATAAATACCATGCTATAATCCAAATAAGAATATTGCATGGTTCCTCAAAGGGGAGTAGCTTCTGACAATAAAGTCGTCATTACGGGATAACATCCCCGGCTTTATTGACAACGATACCGTTGTTAGCGAGACCTTTGCCCGGTACTTATACTTGGGTAAAGGTCTTTTTTGATGCGTTAAGCGTCGTGGCCCAAGTAAAAGCCGCGGCGCTTATTTTGCGTGGACCGGCCACTAAATTTAAATGGTAAAGGGGAGATGAGAATGGATTTGATGAGCGTGGACTTTTGGACTGTGCTGATGTCAATTATTTTGATTGACTTGGTTTTGGCCGGGGATAATGCGATTGTTATTGGTCTCGCAGCAAGGAATGTGCCTAAGGAAGATCAGAAGAAGGTCATTATGTGGGGAACGATCGGCGCTATTCTGGTCCGTGTGGTGATGACCATTTTGGTGGTTCAGCTGTTGGCTGTGCCGGGTCTGAGATTGGTGGGGGGCCTTGCACTCTTATGGATTGCCTACAAGCTTATTGTCGATGATAAGAACCATGAGATTAAAGCGGGGAACAGATCCTGGGCGGCAATTCGCACGATTATTATTGCGGATACCATGATGGGACTCGACAACGTTCTAGCTGTTGCGGGAGCGGCGCATGGGGACAACCTGATGGTCATCATCGGGCTGGCAATCTCTGTTCCGATCATGATCTGGGGAAGTACAGTGATTCTGAAGCTTACCGAACGCTTCCCGATTGTCATCACGCTGGGGGCAGCTGTGCTGGCCTGGACTGCTGCCAAGATGCTGGTGGACGAGCCGATGATTTCCGCCTGGTTCACGAATGGGTTCATCAAGTACGGTTTCGAGATTGTTATGATTGCTTTGGTGGTTGGCATCGGCAATTATGTTAAAAGAAACAATGCAAGACAAAGAGCCATCCGCAACGCGGTGAACTGAAGCCACTGAGCCATAAAGAGGAATCAGACAGAGCCGTCCCAAAAGCGAGTAATCTTACAGCAAAGCGGTCAGCTTTTACAAAAAATAAACAAAGCGCTAGTTCAAGGGGGTAACTTTGGACTAGCGCTTTGCTATTTTGGTCATTGTTGTCTACCCGTTCATGGATTCCCGGCTGGACAATCTGAACTGCTTGGGCGACATGCCAAACCGTGAGCGGAATACTTTGTGAAAATAGTTGTAGCTTGGGAAGCCGGAGCTTTCAGCAATATGTTCCAAGGACAGTGGGCTGAATATGACCCGCTCTCTGGCCATGTTCAGCCTAATTTCCAGCGTATGCTGCATGATGCTGGTTCCAAACGCGGCCTTGAAGAGGTGCACTGCCCGGGACACACTGATCCCCACATGGGCAGCTACGTCCTCCAGCTTAAAGGAAGTGGAGGCATTCTCTTCAATATACTGTTTGATCTGATACGCAAGATAAGTTCTCGGAGTTGGAACGGGAAGCTCCAGAAGCTGTCTGTCAATTTCAAGACACAGAATCCGCAGATAGTACTCAGCAATCTCGGGCGTGGGGTTCGACATCCGCTGCTGCTCCAGCATTATCTGGCGGAAGATTCCGACAAAGCCCTCAGACAGGGGAACACGGAGCTTATGGGGACGACTCTTCATCTTCCACCATTCGTCCATCCAATTGCCTTGGAGAAGTATATAATAATCTCCGCTGAACAGAGTCTTATCCCCCTGCTTGTTCTCAAAGGCATCAATTCTCAGCTCATAGGGCTCTCCCGGAGCAAAGATGATCAGATCGCCAGCCTCAACGTTGACTAGCTTGCCATCACACCGTGTCCGGCTTCTTCCTTCAGTCTGGATCCGGATCAGATAGTGATCAAGTCCATCCGGATGATTAGAAAAATAAGGCTTATGGTGCATTGCATAACCAGCTGCCAATATATGCAAGTTATCATTGATATTCATCAAGCTTCTCCCTATATCTCTCAGAAATAATGACCAGATTGTTCAGGTTTCAATCATATTATTCATTTTACTGTACTGCAAATAGGAATACCATATTACTTGTTAAGTGAATTGAATATCAGCTTGGCTTGCGCCAGAGCCCGGGGAGATGAGACATTGACGAAACTTAAGGCGGGAATTATAGGCTGTGGCAATATCAGTCCGGCATATCTCACTTACCTGAGCCACAGTCCGTACGTACATATTGCCGCCTGTGCGGATATCGTCCTGGATAAAGCAAAAGAACGAGCGGCACAGTATGGAGTTGAAAACGTATACACGGTCCAGGAGATGCTGGCATCTCCAGAGATTGACCTGATTATCAATCTGACGATCCCCGCCTCCCATGGACCTGTCAGCCTTCAGGCGCTTGAAGCAGGGAAGCACGTCTACGTGGAGAAGCCGCTGTGTCTCGAACTGGCAGAAGCCAGGTCCATCCTGGCGCTTGCTGCTCAGAAAGGCCTCCGGGTGGGCGCAGCCCCCGATACCTTCCTCGGTGCGGGGATGGAGACAGCGCGCAATGCTATTCATCAGGGAGCCATCGGGAGCCCGATAGCCGCTGCTGCCTTTATGGTGGGCTCTGGTCCTGAACTCTGGCATCCCAATCCGGAGTTTTTCTATATGGCCGGGGGCGGCCCCATGTTCGATATGGGGCCATACTACTTAACTGCCCTAGTGAATCTTCTGGGGCCTATTCGAAGAATCAGCGGATCGGCGGGGATTCAGATTTCGCCCAGAAGGATACATACCGGTGAGCATGCGGGAGATGAGATCCCGGTGCATGTACCGACGCATTACAGTGGGACCCTTGATTTTGCGGGAGGGGCTATTGGAACACTGGTCACCAGCTTTGATATCCCTGGCGGCAGCCAGCTGCCTCGGATGGAGATTTATGGTACGGAAGGTACGCTTCATCTGCCTGATCCGAATTATTTCGGTGGCGAGGTCAAGCTGAGAAAGCCGGGGAATGAGGAATGGGAAACCCTGCCTGCCCTATTTGAATGCGGGGGTAATGAAAGGGGCCGCGGCGTTGAGGATATGACCAGGGCTATTCAGGCGGGTATATTACACCGGGCTAATGGACTTCAGGCTTATCATGTGCTGGAGGCCATGCATGCCTTCGAGCGTTCATCGAGAGAAGGGCGTCATATTGAACTGGAGAGTGCAGCGGCTCTGGCGGCATACTTCAGGCAGTCAGCCCAAGAACTGATCTGAATGATGTTATATAAGATGAACTTTAGTATTTACCGATCTTAGCTTCGATCCCGAGTGATTCTGAAGAAGCGGAGCGTCCGGCTTTGTCTCCGAAATGCCCCTACTTGGATATCTAGTTCAGGCATTACGGAGACAACAGCGGCCTTAAAGAACACTCGGCATCGCAGCGCCCCTAAAGGGTAACCTTAATAAGTTCATTTTATATAATTACTTGGAATGAACTAAATACAAAGACTGGAGTGAGCAATTTTGACCAAAATCGGCTTGCAGTTGTACACAGTCAGGGAATCACTTGAACAGGACTTCGAAGGAACGATCCGCAAGGTGGCTGAGCTTGGGTACCATGGAGTGGAGTTTGCTGGGTATTATGGACGCACCGCTGAGCAGGTCAAAGAATTGCTGGCCGAGACTGGCCTGGAGGCTTTGGGCTCCCATATCGGATACGAGCGGTTGAAGCAGTCGCTGGGTGATGAAGTTGCTTTTAATCAGATCATTGGGAACAAATACTTAATTATTCCCTATCTGTCGGAAGATCAGCGTAAAGGCTGGCAGGGCGCCATTGACGGCATTCGGAGCCTGGGTATGAAAGCGGCGGAAGAAGACATGGTGCTCTTGTATCACAACCATGATTTTGAGCTGAGTGAAGAGTATGAAGGGCAGCCTGCGCTCGATGCCATGTTCTCGCAGGTGCCTGCTTCTCTTCTTCAAGCCGAGTTGGACACTTGCTGGGTCCACTTCGCGGGTTATGATCCGGTTGAGTATATTTTGAAATATACAGGCAGACTTCCGCTTGTTCATTTTAAAGACATGGTCACGAAGGCGGATGGATCAGCTGAAACGGTAGAGCTGGGTCAAGGAGAAGTAGATCTGAAAGCTATCGCGGATGCGGCCGTCGCTTCAGGGGCTGAGTGGCTGGTGGTTGAACAGGATGAGTGTCTGCGAAATGACCCGCTGAAGTGCATCGAGATTAGCATGGAATGGATTAAGAACTATCGACGTCAAGGAGGACAAATACATGTCTAAAGTTTTGAAGGTAGCGGTAATTGGCTGCGGCGGAATTGCCAAGGGAAAACATCTCCCAAGTCTGGCCAAACAACCAGAGGTTGAACTGGTAGCATTTTGCGATATTATTGAAGAGCGTGCCGTGGAAGCCAAGGAGAAATATGGAAGTGCGGACAGTAAAGTCTATACTGACTATAAACAGCTGCTCGAGGAAAGTGGAGCGGAAGTCGTTCATGTATGTACGCCAAATGACTCCCATGCTGAAATCACAATCGCTTCGCTGGAATCCGGCAGACACGTCATGTGTGAGAAGCCGATGGCCAAGACTTCTGAGCAGGCACGGGCTATGCTGGAAGCGGCAAAACGTACAGGCAAGAAATTATCGATCGCTTACCAGAACCGTTTCCGCAGTGACAGTCAATACCTGAAGAAGCTATGTGAGGACGGCGAGCTCGGAGATATTTATCTGGGCAAGGCGCTGGCGATCCGGCGGCGTGCGGTTCCAACCTGGGGTGTGTTCCTGGACGAAGAGAAGCAGGGCGGAGGCCCGTTGATCGACATCGGAACCCATGCGCTTGATCTGACATTGTGGCTGATGGACAACTATGAACCGAAGAGTGTGACGGGTTCTGTGTTCCATAAGCTGGGCAGCCGGGCCAATGCGGCTAACGCTTTCGGCTCCTGGGACCCTGAGAAGTTTAAAGTGGAGGATTCCGCATTCGGCTTCATTACGATGAAGAACGGGGCGACCATTATTCTGGAATCCAGTTGGGCGCTCAATGTGCTTGAAATCGGTGAAGCTCTGACGATTCTAAGCGGAACCGAAGGCGGTGCGGATATGAAGAACGGTCTTCGTCTGAATGGAGAGAAGAACAGCCGGCTGTGGGAGACCAAGGTGGATCTCAGCTCCGGCGGCGTAGCCTTCTACGAAGGCGAAGAGGAGACGGATGCTTATCTGGAAGCCAAGTCCTGGGTGAAAGCCGTGCTTGAGGACGAGGAGCCAGTTGTTAAGCCAGAGCAGGCATTGGTGGTTACGGAGATTCTGGAAGCGATCTATGAGTCCGCCAAAACAGGCAAAACTGTGTATTTTGAATAGAGGACAGGAGGAACTATTACAATGAAACTAGGTGTATTTCTTGTACTTTTTGGAGACCGTTCTTTTGAAGAGGCCCTTGATTTTGTCGCATCCCAAGGCGTAAAAGCTGTAGAGATTGGTACAGGAGGAAATCCTGGCAACAAACACTGCAAGCCGGATGAGCTGCTGGAGAACAAGTCAGCACGCGATGCATTTAAGAAGGCTCTCGATTCCAGGGGCATTACCATCAGCGCGCTTAGCTGTCATGGTAACCCGCTGCATCCGCAGAAGGCGCTTGCCAAGGCGGATCATGATGATTTTGTAAAAACGGTGCAGCTTGCCGAATTATTGGAAGTTCCCGTTGTAAATACATTCTCCGGATGCCCGGGGGATCACGAGGATGCGAAATATCCGAACTGGCCTGTGGCCCCATGGCCGAATGACTACCAAGAGATTCTGAAGTGGCAGTGGGAGAACAAGGTTATCCCTTACTGGAGCGAATGGGGGAAATATGCGGCAGACCATCATGTGAAGGTCGGTCTCGAGCTTCACGGCGGCTTCTCTGTTCATACACCAGCTACGCTGCTTCGCCTCAGGGAAGCTGCAGGTGAAGCGATCGGGGCCAATCTTGACCCGAGTCATATGTGGTGGCAGGGGATTGATCCAGTTCAAGCGATCCATATTCTCGGCCGTGAAGGTGCGATTCACCACTTCCACGCTAAAGATACGGTGATTGATCCCATCAATGTGAACAAATACGGGATTACGGATATGCAGTCCTACACCAACATGCTTGACCGGGCTTGGCAGTTCCGGACGGTCGGATACGGCCATGACAGCAAGACGTGGGCGGATATTGTGAGTGCGCTGCGCCTTGTTGGTTATGATTATGTGGTCAGCATTGAGCATGAAGACGGCCTGATGTCGATCGAGGAAGGCTTTACCAAGGCTGTCCGCAACCTTCAGCCGATTATTATTGAAGATTCAAGCGCGGATATGTGGTGGGTGTAAAATAACCAAATAAGTTCCACCTAATAGAGCCAAACTACCTTCTGGAAGAGCCGGAAGCGGGTTTGGCTCTTTTTCGCCCAGAATTTTAATTGTAAAATCAGTGTCAAAGTTCATTTTGTATACCATCGCACGTATATATTGTATAATCAGATATTATCCGTTTCATTTATAAGCAAAATGTTGTAAAATATATATACTAACTAAACGTAAGTTTTTTCGGTTAACCCTGACCGGACGACGAAGAGGTGATTTTTGTGGAGGATCAATGGGTTTTGTGTCCGCGATTTGAGTCTGCATTCTCTTTTTTGGGGAAAAGATGGAATGGTCTGATTATACAGACATTGATGAGCGGTCCGAAGCGCTTTAAGGATATTTCCGGACTGATTCCGTCTATGAGTGATAAAATGCTGTCTGAACGCATGAAGGATCTGGAATGTGAAGGGATACTGGTACGTCATGTATACCCGGAGACCCCGGTTAGAATTGAATATGAGCTGACAGACAAAGGCAGGGCGCTGCGTCCTGTCATGGAGCAGATTCAATCCTGGGCAGAAGCCTGGGTAGAATAATATAAGCCAGCCCGGTCTTTAGACAGACGGGCAGGCTTGATTCTTACAGAGAGTAGGTGCTTTAGTGGCAGAGATCATTATTATCGGAGCAGGACCAGCTGGAGCCAGTGCAGCATTATTCCTGGCCAAAGCAGGCAAAGAGACCTTGGTAATTGACAGCAACACCAGTATGACCAAGCGGGCCTGGATTGAGAACCACTATGGCGTCAAAGATATCTCTGGTCCTGATCTGCTGAAGATTGGGCGTGAGCAGGCTGCAAAATTTGGTGCCAAGTTCATCGAGGAGAAGGTTACCGTAGTGGATACGAATGGCGGTCAAACCGTTAAGATCAAGACTGAATCCGGGAGAGTCTATGAAGCTTCTTATGTGATTCTTGCAACGGGAGCGCTTACTGACTTGGCGAAGCAAACCGGGCTTGAGCTTAAGGAAGGTATTGAACCAAGAATTAAGACGGTAATTGCAACTGATGGTGCTGGCCGAACCAGCAATCCTAGAATTTGGGCGGCAGGGACGGCTGCAGGAGTAAGCGTGCATTCGATTATCACCGCTGGAGATGGAGCAAGGGTTGCGGTGGAATTATTGAGCGAACTGAATGGTGAGCGTTATGTGCAGCATGATGTTTTGAAATAATTCAGGTTAAATTCAGTATATAAATAACGATAAGAGCTTCGGCAGGAATTCTGCCGGGCTTTTTTATTTGTCCATATTCCATGTTACTCAAATCACACACCCTAGTGCAAGGGATCAAGTACGATGTAACTAAATTCACAGACTACAGATAGGAGAGATAAAATATGGGATTAGCTGAACTGTTACTGGGCGGAGAGCAGCAAGTTAGAGATATCGTGATCCGTTTCCCCAAATCCAGCGATTATTTCCGCAGCCGCAGAATTGATTTCTGCTGCGGAGGGAACCGTCCGCTGCAAGAGGCTGTTGAAGAGAGAGGGCTCATCCTGGAGGAAGTGCTGAATGATCTTCGCCAGATGGTCAATGAACACCCTACTGCCAAGGAAGAGAACGATTATACCCGTTGGAACTCCTGTGATCTTATTGCTCATATCGTTAACAAGCATCATGCTTATTTGCGGCAGGAACTCCCGCATATAGAGCAGAACGTGAATAAAGTGTTCCGTGTACATGGACAGCATGAAGCGCATTTGGCCGAGGTACACCGGTTGTTCGGACAATTGAAGGCGGAACTGCTTGAGCATACCGAGAAGGAAGAGGATGAAGTATTTCCGAAAATGGTCAATTGGGAGACCGCGCGGGAACCAGAGACATTGGTCAAATTGCAAACCTCGATTGCTGAGCTGGAAGCGGAGCATGACAAGGCGGGAAATATCCTTAAGGAAATTCGCGCATTAACCCAGGACTTTACACCGCCAGATCATGCTTGCACCACATACAGAATCACCTATTCCCGTCTGGAGGAGCTGGAGGAGATGACTTTCCAGCATGTTCATCTGGAGAATAATATATTATTCCCGCGCTATGAATAAATAGCGCATTTACAGAGGGATACAATTTTGCGGAAAAAGTTGTGAAAATAATCACTAAAGTGTGACAATTCTCACACTTCAGTTACATGGTAGTCGGTATACTTGGTTTAACAAAGGCGATAGATAATCCAATGCCTGAATTGAGTGGGAGGCATATTGATATGGATAAAAAGAAACTAGTGGTCATCGGTAACGGGATGGCTGGAATTAGTACAGTAGAGCAAATTTTAAAGTTATCTTCAAATTTTGAGATTACCGTATTTGGGAGTGAACCTCATCCCAATTACAATCGGATCATGCTTTCCTACGTGCTGGAAGGCAGCAAGACCATTGATGATATCATTCTAAATGATCTGAATTGGTATCAAGAGAACGGAATTACACTTCACACCGGAACCACGGTTACCCGTATTGACGAGAACACAAGGGAAGTTGTCGCAGAGAACGGCATTAGGGTCCCTTATGATAATGTAATTATAGCTACAGGCTCCAAACCATTCATTCTTCCTATACCAGGAAGTGATAAGGAAGGGGTTATTGGTTTCCGGGATATCGCAGACTGCAATCAGATGCTTGAGGCTGCGAAGAGCTACCGTAAGGCTGCGGTAATTGGCGGCGGATTGCTTGGATTGGAAGCTGCTAAGGGACTAGTGCATTTGGGTATGGATGTCACAGTTGTGCATCTGATGAATGATCTGATGGAACGCCAGCTTGACAGCCAGGCGGCGGCGATGCTTAAGGATGAGCTGGAGCGGCAAGGAATCAAATTTGCGATGGGCGTGCAGACGGCGGAACTGCTTGGCGGCAACCGGGTAACCGGGCTTAAGTTTACCGACGGAACCGAGCTTGAGGCTGATTTCGTAGTTATGGCTGTGGGCATCAAACCTAATATCGATGTGGCTGCTGCCAGTGGAATTCAGACAGGCCGTGGTATTCTGGTTGACGATTATATGCGCACATCTATGGAGGGCGTTTATTCGGTAGGGGAATGCAATGAGCACCGAGGTATCTGTTATGGCTTGGTTGCGCCGCTCTTCGAGCAGGGTATGGTGCTTGCGAAGCATATTTGCGGAGTGGAGACTGCGGGTTATGAGGGTTCCGTCGTCTCGACCAAGCTGAAAATCTCCGGGGTGGATGTATTCTCAACAGGAGAATTCATCGATAGTCCTGAGCATCGGGTCATTTCTCAGAAGGATGATTGGAAACGTACCTATAAGAAGATTTTGCTCAAAGACAACGTTATGGTAGGAGCGGTTCTGTTCGGAGACATTACAGAGTCGGCTAATCTTCAGAAGTTAATCAAACAGCACACAGAAATGACGGATGAACTCTATGGCCAGCTTACGGGCAGCGGTTGCTGCGGTGGCGGAGCTAAGAAGACCGCCTCTGTGGAGACAATGGCGGATGACGAGATCGTCTGCGGCTGTAACGGGGTCACCAAGAAGACAATTGTGGATGTGATCACGGAGCAGGGGCTTACTACAGTAGACGAAATTAAAGCCTGCACCGGGGCAACCCGCTCTTGCGGCGGCTGTAAGCCAATGGTGGAACAAATTCTCCAATACGTGCTTGGCGATGGTTTCAAGGAAGCTGCCAAACAGGGGATTTGCGGATGTACCACATTAAGCCGTGATGAGATCGTGGCCGAAATTCAGGCTAAAGGCTTATCAACAACTAAAGAAGTCATGAACGTTCTTGGCTGGAGTCAACCGGAAGGCTGCTCGAAGTGCCGTCCTGCGATCAACTACTACCTGGGGATGCTGTATCCGGACACCCATAGTGATGAGAAGGAATCCCGCTTTGTTAACGAGCGGATGAACGCTAATATTCAGAAGGACGGGACTTATACTGTCGTTCCACGGATGTACGGCGGCGTAACAACTCCAGAGGATCTCAAGAAGATTGCCGATGTATCGCTTAAGTATAACGTGAAGGTTGTTAAAGTGACTGGCGGCCAGCGGTTAGACTTAATCGGGGTGAAGAAGGAAGACCTTCCGAAGGTTTGGAAAGAACTGGATATGCCTTCGGGTTATGCTTACGCTAAATCTCTCCGCACGGTCAAGACCTGTGTCGGTTCGCAATTCTGCCGGTTTGGAACCCAGGATTCCATGGGAATGGGAGCTATCCTGGAACGCAAATTCGAGAGACTGGA
This sequence comes from Paenibacillus sp. J22TS3, assembly GCF_018403205.1. Classification (NCBI taxonomy): domain Bacteria; kingdom Bacillati; phylum Bacillota; class Bacilli; order Caryophanales; family Paenibacillaceae; genus Paenibacillus; species Paenibacillus sp. J22TS3. The sequence goes on along the minus strand of NZ_BOSF01000001.1, from coordinate 559,492 downwards.
CTTCCCGGCTAAATTCAAGCTGGCGGTAAACGGCTGCCCAAGAAACTGTGCGGAGTCTTGCACGAAGGACATCGGTATTGTGGGCAATGATGGCGGCTGGGAGATCTTCATAGGCGGAAATGGCGGAATAAAAGCAAGATTGGCGGATTCGCTCTGCAAAGTAAAAACAGACGAAGAGCTGATCGAGATCTGTGGTGCTGTTATGCAATATTACAGAGAGACTGGTAAGTATCTGGAGAGAACTTCGGAATGGGTGGAGCGAATGGGGCTTGCGCAAATCCGCGAGACCGTCGTTGATAACCTGGATCAGCGTAAAGCCTTGATGGAGCGGATCGAATTTGCTCTGCAGCAGGTAGAAGATCCTTGGAAGAAAGTTATTGAGGATGAACGTGCCAAACAGACCTTGTTTAACCAGCTTCATCCAAGCGGCCATTCGGTCAAATGATCTGCTGAAGGGAGAAATCAACAATGAAACAGGAAACAACCTTTATTCCAGTGGGGAGTGTGAATGATTTCCCTGACCGGATTGGACGGACTGTCGTGGTAGGTGGCAAGGAAATTGCCATATTTCTAACTTCCGTGGGAGAGATGTATGCCATAGACAACCGCAATCCTCATCCCAAAGGAGGGCCTATGGCGGAAGGTATCGTGTCAGGATTCTATCTGTACGATCCTCTGTACGATTGGAAGATTGACTTAAGAACGGGGCTCGTCCAAGCACCCGACCAGGGACAGGTGCAAACCTACCCGGTTATGGTTAAAGACGGGATTGTATATTTGGCTGCAGCTGCACAGGAAGCCGCAGGTTTGTTGTCTTAAAATCTCAACTGTTAGTAAGATAGGGGGCCGTCCCCAACTAACATGGCTTGACGGCCACCACGATGAATGAAAATGTCTTGGCCTGCTGATCTGTATGTTCCATAATGGAACTGCAGGTCACAGGCCGAGACTTTTTTGGTAGGATAACACTCTGAGTCCCAAACTGGCCGGCCATATCCCACGAGTACCGCCAATTGTTGCCACGAGCACGTTTATAAAAATTCTTTTCTCTGAGGGTACATGACCTGCAACTTAACAATTACGGGAGTGATCTGTGGGATGGAAGCGATTTTGGAAAGGTGTGCTGGACTTGATGTACATCAAGAGACCATAGTTGCTTGTGTTCTATATGGTGATTTGGATCATAAACCTAAGCAAGAAATTCGTACTTTCTCTACAACAAAAGGACTGATCGCACTCAATGATTAGTTAAGTGATTGCAAATGCACGCATGTTGCCATGGAAAGTACAGGTGTGTATCTGGTTTGGAGGAGCAATTCACTTTAATTTTGGCGAATGCCAGACGGATCAAAAACGTACCCGGACGTAAAACGAATGTATCCGATGCAGCATGGATTGCACAATTACTTCGATCGGGGCTAATTACTCCTAGCTTTGTACCTCGAGCAGACATTCGGAGTATGCGCGATTTAACTCGTTATCGACGAAAACTGCTTCGGGATGCAACAGCTGAGAAAAATCGGATTCATACGATATTGCAAGATGCTAATTTGAAGCTTACCACTTACATTAGCGATATTTTTGGCGTATCTGCTTTATTGGAATGCGTCATTAATGGTGAAGTTTTAGTGGCTGATGAGATCAAGGAAAAAGTAAAAACTTCACTAAAGCGCAAAGTTCCTGAACTTTTGGAGGCTCTAGATGGGCGTTTGAAGAAACATCATCGGATGATGTTGGGGCTGCATATGGAGCACTTATCATTCGTTGAAAAGCAATTGAAGAAAGTAGAACTAGAAATTGATCGATTGTTAGAGCCCTATTCGGCATCCACTGAGCTGTTGGTCACCATTCCTGGAATCCAAAAAGATGCGGTGCAGAGATCAGGAATATATGTCTTGTTTTGGAGGCGATCCGCAAATTGCAGCTTGGGCAGCAAGTAAAACCAAGGGCACTCGACTCGCTTCTTTCTTTTATCGAATTCAGAAACGACGAGGACAGAAAAAGGCAACCATAGCGGCAGCCCATCTCATACTTCGAATCATTTACCGAATGCTGAAGGACAAAATACCTTACCGTGAAGTAGGCTGGGATTATATAACCTCTTCAACATCATCTGTGGAATATTGGATTAAAAAAATTGAGGCTCAGGGATTCAACGAGAAGCGAGAATCCACCGAAGCCTCTTAAAATTTGGACATTCTCGTTTTTCGGAGAGAGTGTCTTTTTGCGCTTTTTAGGAGAGATTACATTTTTGTATAAATCCTTATTTTATTAATCTTTTCTTATTAATATAAAAACTCCCATTAATATCAAATTAGATAAAATTGTGACATATATTATATTGTTATGTTCTATAAAATACTATTATTTGAATGTAATTAATAAATAACCTAATTATTTACATGTTAAATTGGATAAGGGGGCTGTGGCCGGTCGTTTGCAAGTCGCAATGATAAGTCCAAATTCCATTTAAGAGGAGAATGAGACATGGAACAACAATTTGGTACGAATGGCTGGTTGTGCGGTGTTACTTGCTTTGGAGGTTGTTTGGTAGGTTGTGCAGCAGGATGTGCAGTAGACGGTCCGATTCCTATTTCCGATGTTGTTGGTGCAACTGCTGTTAATGCAACAGCTACAACCGTATCTACAGGAGCAACAAAGTCGGCATTTTAATTCAGGTTTTTCAGGACTCTTATCTTTATATAACTTATATAATTATGAGGAGGAATTCACTATGTCTGAACAACAATTTGGTACAAACGGCTGGTTGTGTAGTGTAACTTGTTTCGGCGGATGTCTGGTAGGCTGTGCAGCAGGATGTGCGGTAGACGGTCCGGTTCCTATTTCCGATGTTATCGGAGCAACCGCTGTCAATGCGACCGCTACAACAATTACTTCAAGTAAGACAAGCTCTGCACTCTAAGCTAATAGTCGGGACATTCCGGACAGTAGGTACGGGATGTCCTCTTTATTATTAAAGTTCTTTATTCATAATTAAGGTGGGCTGAATAATGAATAATATAGGTGTATTCGAAACCAAACAGGGAAGTAAATATATTTTTGACGGGGCTACCAATATGGTTGTGCCAGCCAGCAAAGAGCTGGCTCAGCTGATTGAGAGCCACGATAAGCTGGACAGAGAGCTGATCTATGAAGTTGCAGACTTGCCGACAAGACAGTTAATGAAGAAATGGGATTTATTCAATACGCATGAGGTTGAACTGAACCAAGATATGATTCTGGATGAGCTTAGAACGTATCCTTATCCACAGCTGATTCTCGGGCTTACAGAGAATTGTAATTTGCGGTGTAAGTACTGTATCTTCTCAGGAAATTATGAAGAGATGAGAACGCATACTTTGAAGCGGATGGAGAAGGAAACTGCGCTCAAAAGTGTACAGAAATACATTGATTATATTGAAGAATGGAAAGAGTATGCACCGGATAAGCAACCGGTCATTTCATTCTACGGGGGCGAGCCCTTACTGAGATTTGATCTGATTCAGGAAGTCGTCGCTTATGTACAGCAGACAGGCTTTAAGACCATGTTCTCCATGACTACAAACGGAACGCTCCTTACAGATTCCATCATTGAATTCTTAGTTACGCATAACGTAATGGTCTCTGTCAGCCTGGACGGTTCCAAGGAGATGCACGATAAGAACAGGGTCTTTGCGAATGACCGCGGATCGTTTGATGTAGTCTATGGGAACATCCGGAAACTGCTTGCCGAGATCGAGAGACAAGGGAAAGAGCTGCTGCTCCCGACAATGATTCTAAGTTGTTACGATAATGAGACAGATATGGTCGCTATGAATGATTTCTTCATCAGGGAAAAGCATTTAATGAAGACCATGGGCGGCAGATTATCCAAGATACTGGATACTGAATTGGGAGAGAGCGGAGGCATCAATGACAGTATGTCCGTTCTTCTGGATCAATATCTTCAGGAGATTACGGATGTTAGCGGTGATTCGCGGAAGTCCGAGCTGTTTTTCAAAGAAAGGCTTTTTGGTTCCAGCCTGAAAGTAAGCCACAATCGCAACATCAATCCCTATGCCAGAAATTATTCGTCACTGCTGGGGAATGCCTGTATTCCCGGCAGTAGAATGTTCGTGGCTGTCGATGGAACCTTTCATATGTGTGAGAAGATTAGCTATCAATTTCCGATAGGTAATTGTGAAGACGGATTAGATATGAACGCAATCAGTGAAATTGTAGAAAAATGGAGTGACAAGTTTACGGAACAATGCAGGGAATGCCCGTATCAAGCTATTTGCGGCCTGTGTTATGCAAGCTGTGCTGTAGGCAACAATTTCGATGTAAAAGGAATCTGTACAACGAGAAGAACAGACATTGAGAGACAGTTGTCTGTGTTATACGGTGTCCTGGAGAAGAATCCGGATGCAATGCGTGAAATTACGGCACATAAAGACAGTATTGACCGGAAGTACGAATCCTTTCGTTTTGTAATGGATAAATGCTGAAGCTAATTGTATAAACTGCATTTACAAATGGAGGTGTCTGAAGTGTATTTTAAGACCGGAGCACACTGTTATGTTGTACAGGGAGAACGCCAGGCTTCTATATACGATTTGAGCAAAAATGTAATGCTGAATATACCGCCAACTGACGCAGCAATGCTGCTCGAACTGAACAGGGGAGTACCTGTCGAACAGGTGGGGAACATCAATTATATGCTGTTGTCACAGCTGGTAGACAAGGGGATGGGGAGCTACTATGACAATAATGCTTATATCGATAAGGTACGGTTTGGCCTCCCGCCTTCAATCAAAGATTTTGCCAAGAATAAAGTAAGAATATCCAATCTGTATCTAAACATTAACGATGAATGCAATCTGGAATGCTCTTATTGCAGCACGGATAATCGGGTGAACCGTACGACCGGGTGCAAACGGTACAGCGGATTCAGTCAAGATAACGTTATGGAGCAGAATGACTACCGGGATGTATTACAGCACAGTCAACAATTAGGCTGCAAGACACTGCACATTATCGGCGGGGAGCCGTTACTGCAATGGGATTTGCTCTCGTCAATATTAATAGAGGCGCGTATACTGGATTTCAGCAGCATATTTATTTATACGAACCTATTTAATGTTGAACAGGTGGACTGGGAGCAGCTGTCAACAGCAAGTCTTGTGATTCATGCCTCTGCGCATAATCAGGAATCATCCAATCAGCAGGTAAGGAACCGTCCTGACTTTTCAATTTTCTACGAAAATATGAATAAATTGAAAAAAACAGGAATTCCCTTCTATTTTAATGTAATATTGAACAAAATAAACTATACATTCCGAGAGGAGATTGTAGAATACTATAAACAATTTAATCCCTTGGGCATGCAGTTTAGCTTAATCCATGAAACTGGTGATGATCCGGTATACAACGAACTTTTATTCAGCGATAAAGGGGAGGGAAGTTGTTTTACCGATCTAAGCTTCTTTCATAATGTTGACTTTCATCCCTGTCTAAACGGTAAGCTGTCCGTTTTCAGGAACGGCGATGTGTCGGTATGTCCGATGATGCGGGATGAAGTGATCGGCAATGTGCTGAAGGACACCTTTAAACAGATTGTGGATAAAAGAAAGTACCAGGAGTACTGGACGTATACGCTCGATAAAGTGGATTCCTGCCAGAGCTGCAGTTCGCGGTACGCTTGCACAGATTGCCGGGCAATTGAGAGAAGCGCCGGGGGAGAGATGTCATCAAAAGTATATTGTAAGCATGCTTTAAAGGAGAACTTGGTATGAACAATCTGATTATGATTCTGAGTATTGTAGTCATCGGCATATTTACAGTTTTTCTTAATAAAAAAGTAAAGAATAAGAGCAGGATGAGCATGATTCTGGCCATCATTTTTGTCTTGTATATCTCAACCTTTCTTATTATAGGCATGTTCAAGGGTTAATTTATGAGAAAACTCTGGAGCAACCTTATGTTCTTAAGGCCGTATCTGGAAGGGAACAGACTGCTGCTGCTGCTGTCGCTTGGATCTCTTGCCGCAGTATCTTTAATTGCTATGCCTATACCGCTCATTACCGGCAGAATTATTGACAATCTGTCTTCCTCGCAGGGGACTGCAAACTTCTTATATCAACAAGTCATCATTATATTGTGTCTGCATCTGATTAGATATTTCCTGTCGCTCATCGGTAAATATTATATTGTCAAGGCCGGGACCCAGGCTTCCAACAACCTCCGGATGGAGATGATCGCTCATACGGTAGATATGCCTATGGCATTTATCGATAAGCATGACAAAGGCTATCTGATGTCACGAATTTCGGAAAGCGGAAGTGTATCCAACCTTTTTTCTCCGTCAGTTATAAATATTATCATTGGCGTGTTTGATTGTGTGATCTCCGCAGTTCTGCTGGTCCGGATTAATCCAAAGCTGTCGCTTATTGTCCTTGCGATCATCCCGCTGTATGTTGCTGTGACAGTTTGGTACAGCCGACGGATGAGTGCCAGTACGAGGAAGGTAAGTGAAAGTTCAGCGGAGATGGCAGGAGTCGTCTTTGAAACCCTTAACGGACTTGAGGAGATCAAGGTCCTGGGTGCCAAACAGCGTTACATATCGGGGATCTATACCAAGACACATCATGTCATTACAGCGATTTTGCAGCAGAACAGGAACGTTAATGGTTATATGGAAAGTTCAAGTCTCATCAGCTCCATCTCTGGAGCTGTTGTTCTACTTTTCTCCGGGATCATGATCCTGGGCAAAACACTGACTTTAGGTGACTACGTATCCTTTACAGGGTATCTGGCAAAAGTACTGGGCAATGTGCAGGCTATGGCTACCTTTGGGGTGACTATTAATCCTATTATGGTTAGTATTGATAGGGTAAGGGAATATATGGATAATAGGAATGAGGATGATGGAAGAGATGAGGTTCTTGCAGGTCCTATTGAATCGGTGAATATCAGAAATATTTCTTTTTCCTACAGAAATGAAAGTAATTCGCGGCCGGTACTGGACCAGGTCGATGAGAGCATCCACGCAGGTGATATCATAATCCTTAGTGGTGCCAACGGGTCGGGCAAAACCACCTTTATTAAGCTGCTTCTGGGTCTGTATCCTGTGAGTGAAGGAGCAATTTATTACAACGGAACGGATATTTCAACCCTTAAACTATCTGACCTGCGAAGCAAAATTTCATACGTATCACAGAACATTTATTTGTTCCAAGGTACTATATTGGACAATATTCTGCTGAACGGTCGGCAGGAACAGGCCGCTCCATTACAAGAGCTGGTTGAGAAATATCAGCTTCATTCGTTCTTCTCCGTTTTTCCGGATGCGCTGGATACGGCCATCGGTCATGGAGGAGCCAATGTCTCGGGCGGGCAGCGTCAGATGATTGCCTTTTTGAGGGCTGTACTGGCGGGCAAAGATATTGTAATTCTGGATGAACCAACGGCTAACATGGATGCCGAAACCAAAAAATGTGTTTTGAATATGATTGAGAATGAGGCTTTCTATAAAATTCTGATCATTATTTCCCATGATTCTGATTTCTTCTACTTAGGCAGGCATTTAAAGATTGGAGAACCGCGCAGTCAGCCAGCCGGCTACAGTTACACATAAACCAGGCAGCCCCTGGTAATGTACAAGGGGGAAGAACATGACATCTCCGGTTATTGAAACACGCGGACTAAACCTGACCCTGCAAGGCCATGTGGTCCTTAAGGATATGAATATCATTACTCATCCGGCGCAAATTTGTGCTCTGATTGGTGAGAATGGGGCAGGGAAAACTTCAACGATCCGCTGCATTACAGGCCTCTACCCTCCAACTGAGGGAAGATGCAGTATGTTTGGCGAGCCTTCTTATAACATGAGCCAGAAGAACAGAAACCGTTTTGGCATTGTGTTTGATGAAGGGGGACTTTACGGCGAAATGACGGCGTGGGAGAATGCGCTGTTTTTTGGGCGGCTTCGTGGAATGAATAAAGAGAGTATTGTGGAGCGGTTCAGCATGCTTGTGCAACACTTTGAATTGAAAACTGTCGTAAAAGTAGGGCAGTATTCCAAAGGTATGAAGCAGAAGCTGATGATTATACGTGAATTATTGCACGAGCCTGAGCTGTTGATTCTTGACGAGCCCTTCAACGGACTTGATCCGGATTCCAAAATTTTTTTGCGGGATAAATTGAGCAGAATCTGTTCAGAACAGGGCACATCCATCCTCATCAGCTCACATGATTTATATGACATTGAGAAAATTGCGGATCAGGTGATTATGATCCACCAAGGCCGGATTGTGGCAGATCAGGCGCTGCAGGAGATTACCGGGATCAGCGAGCATTATATTGTTATCTGCCGCAATCCGGACACAGTGGCCGAGCTCCTTCGTACTATTGAAGGGATTACGGTGGCGGGTCATGATGGGCAATCGGTAACATTTGCGGTCCAACCAGAGCTTATCGCTCAGCCGCTGCAGGTTCTGCTGGAGCATGGCGTTGAGGTAGAGGAATTTTTTAAAGAGAAAAGCTCGCTCGAGGATTTCTATAGAACTACCAAAAAAGCCGCCGCGCAACAATAAAGTAACCCATGGCCGGGAAGGAGAGGCTGTACATGCTGCCATTGTTAAGAAAAGATGTGAAAACTCTGAACTGGAAAAGGTCATTGACCATGCAGGTGCTGATGTTTGGTATTTTTTTCGTATTTACGATTGGCCAGCTGGGGGAATTGGAACAAAGTCTGGATCTGTCCATTGATGGCATTGTCCCGCTATTGCGCAAGTTAAACGAGACCCGTGAGCACCGGCTGATATTTACCAATTCTTTAATTGCTGTTGGCTTTTTGTCATCCGTACTTGTATTTGCACTGTATGTAGGCATTCCGCATGTGCTGCAGTTCTTCACCAAAGAAAAGACAGAGAAAAACTTGAGCTTTCTGCTGGCAGTGGTGTCGCGGCCCGGTAAAATTATGCTGGCGGTGTGGCTGTTCGCCCTAATTCGTGTTGTCGTCATGGCACTAATAAACGGCGTTCTTATCTGGTGTATCTTTACTGCGCTCGGATTCCGATCGGTGTGGTCTGTCAGTCTGTTCTCCTCAACTTTGACCATTATACTGGGTGTGGCAGCATTTCTGTACATTGCCAACGCTATTGTGTGGGCGACCAACGGGAGTGAGACTGTGTTGAAGATTTTCAGAATGCTGATATTAGTGGGAATTGTCGCAGCTTTTCCGGCGGTAAACTATCTGCGGATGGATTTCAGTTACCTGGATTTCCGTTATGCTGCGATCAGCGGAGGCATTTGTGTTATAACTGCACTAATGGCCCAGTTTCTAATGAGATTATTCAGGGTCGAAAAAGTCGTCTAGCTGTACACGATATCTGAGGCTTGACTACAAGGAGAATTAAGAGCGATCCTCTGCAGATAGAGGATCGCTCTTTGACGTGTGCTTTAGGCTACAGTTCCGTTCCAGGTTGCCGCTGTTTCCAAATTTGCTGATCTGCAATGTGGAGATTTAGTTACAGATGACTAGAAATCGGAGAACGCAGCATTTTAACAATTTGTATTGATGTTTAGAAGATTAAAAATTTTATTAATTTAGAAGTTCAGTTTGTGTTCCAAACGCTTCGCGAGCGAAGCGCTCCTCTTTTTATGCCGTTTTACTAAAGGTGATTTGGAAAGAAGTTCTCCCCTCGGTATCTAAAAGCCGGAGTTCTCCCCCGTGTAGCTCTACCGCCTTCTTGGCAATAGACAGCCCTAACCCGGTTCCTCCATCACTGGTTCTTGCCGCATTGCCCCGGACAAAGGGGTCAAAAAGGGTTGTCCGTATCGATTCGGGAATTCCTGCCCCGTTATCCATGATGGTCAGCCTGACAACATTGTCCAGATGCTTAAGGTCAATATCCACTGTGGTGCCTTTGGGATTATGCTTCAGGGCATTGGTCAGCAGATTGGACACAGCCCTGCTTATCAAGGTCTTATGAAGACGAAGCGGAATCTCCTCATGGGGGATGGAGAACGTGAGATTAAAGTTCTTTTGTTCAAACTGCTCATAATTCTCGGCGATAATCTCACGTACCAACTCGCCCAGGTCTGTTACCTCAAATTCCCCTGAAAGTGGATATTCCGTAGTTTCCAGCTTGGACAGCTCGAATAAATCCCCAACCAACTCGGTCATCAATCCAGCCTTGGAATAAATAAGATTTAAATACCTGAGCCGCTTCTCCTCCGTATCGGCCAGACCAAGAAGCAGTGCGCTTGCATAACCCTGGATCGTGGTGATGGGTGTCTTCAAATCGTGGGATATATCAAGAAGCATCCGCTGTTTGCTCTCGATCAGCTGCTGATTGGCGCGCTCGGTCTGTTCCAGATGATCGGCCATTTCATTAAAGCACTCCTGGATCGTGGTTAATTCTTTGTTGGAATTATAGTTCAGGCGCTGGTCATAATGGCCGTTCCTCATATGCCTCATAGCTGTGGAGATCTGCTCAAGAGGGGTGGTCAACTGTTTTGAGGTGTAGCGTCCATACAGGTAGACACTGATCACTGACAACAGAAGAACACCGAAGAAGCCGTATGAAAGCTTAAGATTAATTGATATTGTCTCAGGCGGGGTCAGCAGTTTAAAGCTGGTCTGCCCCCGCTCTCTGGGGATGGCTACAAGGCACAGCAGAGAGGCGCCCTTATCCGACTTGAACGGGGCTAAGGCATATAGATAAGGCATTCTGCTCCCGTCATACAGCAATGACGTAAGCTCAGCAGCGGAATAGGCTTTGTGGGGCACTTTCTGGGTGCCTTTAATATAGATGACATTCCGTTCTTCGTCCAGAATTTCGACCCATCCCCCCGATTCTTCAATGACTTCGGAATCGATGGACGTATAATCGGGTCTGGCGATTTGAGAAGGCTCGATAGGTTTTGTTACATAATGATCAGACAGCTCCCCTGAGAATAACTGAACCAGAAGAAAGATTAAGCCAAGTGTAAAGGCGAACAATAAATAAGAGCGGATTAGACTGTTGAGCAGCCGGCGTTTAGTTTTCATTGGAAGTCTTCTTCCTTGGCGAACTTATACCCCAGTCCGCGGATCGTCTTGATATAAACGGGTTGACGCGGGTCCTTCTCTATTTTGTCCCTTAGCCTTGAGATATGAACCATCACTGTATTGTCATCTTTCCAGTAGGTATCGCTCCATACTTTTTCAAACAGCTGTTTTTTGGTGAAGACTCGTCCGGGGGCCATCATAAAGGTTTCAAGCAGCTTGAATTCTGTTGATGTCAAAGTGATTTCTCCTTCTTCATGAAGGAGTATGCAGGACTCGAGATTCAATGTTAACTCTCCTATGGATACCCAGGTTTGAGCCGCATGCATCTGGGAAGGCATATTAAGATCATACGCTCTTCTGAGCTGAGCCTGGATACGTGCAACAACCTCAAGCGGATTGAAGGGCTTTACGATGAAATCATCGGCTCCAAGGCTCAGACCAAGTATTTTGTCGCTGTCCTGATCCTTCGCGGATAGAAAAATAATCGGCATATTATAGTGCGCCCTAATTTGCTTAACTAATTGATAACCATCCTGATGAGGCATCATGATATCGATAACAGCCAGATCCACCTGCTCGGATTGGATGGTCTTCCAGGCTTCGATACCGTCGTATGCCTCAATCACGCGGTAGGGCTCCCGCTCGAGAAACAGCTTGAGCAACTCAGCGATGTCAGGCTGATCATCAACAACCAGTATGGTTGGGTTCATGCAAGGACTCCTCCAGTTCATAACACTTCTTTACTATAAGTCTATTATTTCTGAGTCACTATTTCTATGAAAGAACTGTAAAACCTGTACCAGGGATCTCATTGTAAGATTAATTTAAGATTGTCGATAAATCGGCGTAAGAAGGAGGCGGTATGCTTGTGCTAAGCGGCGAATGAACAAGTTGGAATTGGGGACAACGTTGCTGCTTAAAGGTATACGAAGGAGGAGCTTATGCAAAGGATTATTTTACTAACCATGTCGGCGCTGCTGGTCTTGGTCTCGGCCTTCCCGGGTGGAAAGGTGTCCGCCGAGGGGAAGCGGCAGCTGACAGTGGAGGAGGTCAAACAGTTCGCCGAAGATTTCTTCAAGCGCAATTTGAATGATAAATCGGTTCCGGGGGCGATATTCACCGTTGTGCAAGGGGACAAGGTGCTGCTTAATCAGGGTTATGGTTATGCGGATGTGGAGAGCAAGAAACGGATAGATCCACAGGCGACACTATTTCGCGTAGCCTCTATTGCGAAGGTAGTTACAGCCGCGGCATCCATGCAGCTTGTAGAGCAAGGCAAGCTCAAGCTGGATCAGAATATTGAAGATTATCTGGGCGGGCCCAAGCTGCAAAATCCCTTCTCTAAGCCGGTGACCTCAGCAAATCTGTTAACGCATACCGCAGGGTTCACAGCAAGAGATGCACAGGAAACCGACAACTACAAAGATTTGGATGCCTATTTGCCGCTGGAGGATTTCCTCAAGCAGATGCTGCGGCCAGTGAAGCGCGAACCAGGTGAAGCCGTTATGTATGACAATTTCGGATGGATGCTTCAGGGGTATATTGTACAGCAAATTGCAAAGACTCCGTTCGAGGACTATGTGAACAAAGCAATATTTACCCCGCTTGGGATGAACCACTCCACATTCAGGCTCACAAGCAAGCTGGCGCAGCAATTGGCCACAGCATATGATGGCGCCGGGAACCCGATGCCGCTGCACGAAGTGGCACCTACAGTCCAGCCTCAGGGCAGCATGCTCTCGACAGGGGAGGATATGGCCAAGTTTCTGATCTCCCAGTTGAACGGCGGAGCAGTGGGAAATAACCGGATATTGAAGGAAAGCTCTGTAAAAGAAATGCAGACGTTCCATCACTACGCCGCACCAGGCGTTCCGGATACAGCTTACGGGTACGAGCCCTCCAATGTGCCTTGGAAGGATAACGGACAGAAGGTTGTAGGTAAGGATGGGGACTATCAAGGCTTTACTTCCTATATGTGGCTTATCCCCGAGCAGAGCATTGGTGTATTTGTCAGCTTCACAGCCTCTACGCAGCTGAGAGAGCAGCTTTACAGCGAATTTATGGACCATTTCTTCCCCGCCAAACCGGCACAGGTACAATTCTTGAATACACCAGTTCAGGATTTGCAGGCTGTGGAAGGAAGCTACCGCAAGCTGCGGACATTCAACGCAGTGGTTCAGATTAAGGCTGTGGGTAACGGGGAAATTGCTCTGAGTGGTCTTAACGGTAAGGCGCTTAAGTTTCGGCAGACAGGACCACAGGTGTTTAAAGATGAGAACGGAGCAACCCTTGCGTTCGTGAACGATTCGGCTGGAACTCCGAAATATTTTAAATATCTAGGCGTTGATTATTTCGAAAAAATAAAGCTGCCAACTCCGTTCACTGACGTTAGTTCAAAGAGTCCATATGCAAAGTTCATTGATCCATTATACAGCTTTGGATTCTTGAATGGGAGATCGGACGGTAAGTTTAGTCCTGAGGGCAATACCACCCGGGCCGAATTTGTCCATTTCCTGATCACTCTGTTTGGACTGACACCCCGTAGCTCTGAGCCAGCTTTTAAGGATACGGCAGGTCACTGGGCTGAGGCAGATCTGCAGACAGCAGCGGAAGGCGGTCTGCTGACACCTGATAGCAAAGGAAACGCGAATCCTGATCAGGCGATAACCAGACAGGAGGCGGCTTATCTGTTCTACCAAGTCGTCAGAGGCATGTGGGGAATTTCCCCGCAGGATGCCAAGCTCGCACCGGGCACGGATTCCTGGGCGCTTGAAAGCGTCAAGACCGTTGTCGCTCTTGGGCTTTATGGGCCTGAAGCCAAAAAGAATGAGGATGGGTCTGTTGACTATCGATCCAAGCAGCCTCTAAAAAGACAGGAAGCTGCTGTATTCTTCTACACACTGGTTAACCCTCCAAGCTAATTTAAAAGCAGGAAAGCTGGATTAACTCCGGCCTTCCTGCTCTTTTTTTATCTATAAATGGGATTGAAACAGCATATTATCATAAAGGTTAACAATTTAAATCCGGCAAATTTGATGCGGACACAGCTCGCAGTGACAGATATCCTGAAGCATAACCAGGTCTTTAATAACGATATAGCCATTCTCGTACTCCAGCGCTTCTTTTCTCCGCAGATCACTAAGCATGCGGTTGACACTTTCTCTTGTTGCTCCGATCATATTGGACAAGTCGGTATGGGTGATTTTTCTATTAATCCGGATCGAATCACCATGCTTCTCACCGTAAGAATTACTGAGACGAATCAAAGTCGAGCATAAGGCCCCGGGCTTGCCGTACATCATCAGGTCGCGGAACTTGGTCTGTGTCAGCCGGTGATGGATTCCCATCCATTTCATAAAGTCGATTGCAAAATCCGCATGCTGGCAGATCAGAATCTCCAAGTCACGCTGCTCAATAATACCGATCTCACTATCCTCAATAACCTCAGCTGTAAAGCTGTATTTAGATCCGAAGAAGGGATCAGCCTGCCCAACGAGATCGCCGCTTTGGTACATATATAAAATAAGTTCTTTTCCTTCATCTGTTGACTTAGTCAATTTAATGCGTCCGCGTTTAATATAGAACAGCTTATCCGCAAGATCTCCCTCCCAGAACAGGTGGGACCCGCTAGCATAAGCTTTGTCTTTCATCATCACGAGAAGACGGTTGAAGTTCTGCTCCGTAAAGCTGCCGGTGTTCCCGCGGGTTAATGTTGTACTTAAATAATCAATCATCACCGATCACTCCTTAGTATTCCAATTATACAAGCTCTGTGGATGAACTTATGAGGTTCGTTCCATTTCTTTTTCTATGCCTCAATTATATAGCTTTAATTTGGAATTTAGGGGGCGAAAGAGGCCCTAAAAGTGTCGAATAAACGAACTTTGTGATTTATTTCACTTTACTTTATTTCTGTGACAAATATCACAGTATGCGGTTTTTCACTATGCTAAGATCAATGCGTAGAGAGAAGAAAGACGAGTGGCAACATTGAAGTTAAATACACTTGTGAAAAATTTCACGAAATAACAACTTCAACAATCCGCTCACCTAAATAATAGGAGGATGAGAGTTATGGCTACCAAAGCTCAAGTTAACGAAACTGTAAAGCCAACTGCTGAAGAACACATCCAGACATTGATCAACAAAGCAAAGAAAGCATCCGACGCCTTCATGCAAATGAACCAGGAGCAAATTGATGAAATTGTCCAAGCCATGGCCCTTGCGGGTATGGATAAGCACATGCACCTGGCGAAGCTGGCTATTGAAGAAACAGGTCGGGGTGTGTACGAAGATAAAATTATCAAGAATATGTTCGCGACAGAATATATCTACCATAATATCAAGAACGACAAGACCGTAGGGGTTATTGAAGACAACCCGTATGACAGCTTCCAGAAGATTGCAGAGCCAGTAGGTATTATCATGGGGATTACTCCGGTAACCAACCCGACATCAACTACGATCTTCAAAGCACTTATTGCGATTAAGACACGCAACCCGATTATCTTCGGCTTCCATCCATCTGCACAAAGCTGCTGTACCGCAACTGCACAGATCCTGCTGAAAGCAGCTGTCGAGCACGGCGCACCGGCTGATTGCATCCAGTGGATTGAAGCACCTTCCATGGATAAAACGAACGCTTTGATGAATCATCCTGATGTGGCCTTGATTCTGGCAACTGGCGGTTCGGCAATGGTTCGTGCAGCCTACAGCTGTGGTAAGCCAGCACTCGGCGTGGGACCTGGTAACGTGCCATGCTTCATTGAGAAAAGCGCGGATATCGATCAAGCGGTAAACGACCTGATCTTGTCCAAAACTTTTGACAACGGTATGATTTGCGCTTCCGAGCAAGCTGTAATTATTGAAGAGCCAATCTTCGACCAAGTGAAGAAGAAAATGATTGCCAACGGATGTTATTTCGTGAATAAGGAAGAAGCTGCTAAGCTGAGCGCAGGCGCAATCGTTGCTGAGAAATGTGCAGTTAACCCGGCAATTGTAGGCCAACCAGCCGTAAAAATTGCTGAAATGTGCGGAATTCAAGTACCTGAAGGCACCAAAATCCTTGTTGCCGAAGTAGAAGGCGTAGGTCCTAAATACCCGCTGTCGGCTGAGAAGCTGAGCCCGGTTCTGGCCTGCTACAAAGTATCCAACGCTCAGCAAGGTATTGATCGCGCGGCTGAAGTCGTTGCCTTCGGCGGTATGGGTCACTCTTCGGTTATTCACTCGAACAACGAAGAAGTTATCCAAAAATTCTCTGACCGCATGCCAACCTGCCGGATTCTGGTGAATCAGCCATCTTCGCAAGGCGGTATCGGTGATATCTACAATACGAACCTGCCATCTCTGACACTGGGCTGTGGCTCGTATGGACGCAATTCGACATCTTCTAACGTAACTGCAGTTAACCTCATCAACGTGAAAAGGGTGAATCGCCGTACCGTGAATATGCAATGGTTCAAAGTACCTTCGAAGATTTATTTTGAAAAAGGGGCTACTCAATATCTTGCCAAAATGCCGGATATCAGCCGTGTGCTGATCGTAACGGACCCAATGATGGTGAAACTGGGTTATGTGGAAAGAGTAGAGCACTATCTGCGTCAAAGACAAACTCCGGTCGCCATTGAAGTGTTCTCGGAAGTTGAGCCGGACCCATCCACAACTACGGTGAAACGGGGAACAGAGCTTATGGCTCAATTCCAGCCGGACTGCATCATCGCACTCGGCGGCGGTTCTCCAATGGATGCTGCAAAAGGCATGTGGTTGTTCTATGAATACCCAGACACAGATTTCAACAACTTGAAACAGAAATTCATGGATATCCGCAAACGGATCTACAAATATCCACGCCTTGGTCAAAAAGCACAGTTTGTTGCGATCCCAACCACTTCGGGTACGGGTTCTGAAGTAACATCTTTCGCAGTTATCACCGACAAGGTTAACGGTAACACCAAGTACCCGCTCGCTGACTATGAATTAACACCGGATGTAGCCATTATTGATCCTGAATTTGTGTACAGTCTGCCTAAAGTAGCCGTAGCTGACACAGGTATGGACGTACTCACCCATGCTATCGAAGCCTATGTATCTGTCATGGCTAATGACTACACCGATGGTTTGGCGATCAAAGCAATTCAGCTTGTATTCGAATGGCTTGAGAAATCGGCGTTGACTGGTGACAAGCTGGCACGCGAGAAAATGCATAACGCATCAACATTGGCCGGTATGGCATTCGCGAATGCTTTCCTTGGCATCAACCACAGCTTGGCTCATAAATGGGGCGGACAATACCATACCGCTCATGGACGCACCAACGCGATCCTGATGCCGCATGTCATCCGCTATAATGCGAAGAAACCAACTAAGTTCGCAGCGTTCCCTAAATACACCAACTTTGTTGCGGATCAACGTTATGCTGAGATTGCCCGCATTCTGGGACTGCCAGCCCGCACTACCGAAGAAGGCGTGAAGAGTCTGATTGGCGCAATCCGCGATCTGAACCGCAAACTGGGTATTCCAGAAACGTTCCAGGAGCTGGGCTTCGATCCAAAAGACTTCGAGAGCAGAGTGGACTATCTGGCTGACCGCGCCTTCGAAGACCAATGTACAACTGCGAATCCTAAGCTGCCGCTTGTTAAGGAACTTGCAGAAGTCTATAGAGACGCATTCTACGGAAGATTTGAATAAGCACAAACTACAGGTTCATAGCACGTAAAAAATGGAGTGACAAATATCACCGCAAATGTGATATTTGTCACATCCTTTTTCAGGCAAATCCTCTATGATAAAAGTATAAAAGGTCCCGGTAAACAGAAGTTATAGGGAGTATCGGCATTGATGTTAGGGTAGGAGTAAATTTGATTGTGAAAACTATCACAACATTAAGTTGGCATTGCCTTGGGGGATCTTGTCTGTTCACACAATTCAGAGATGGAGGGAATTATCATGTCGGTAATTGAGAGAGAAGTACAAGCCGCACAATCGGGTTGGAGAAGCTTTAAGAAAGGGAAATGGCAGAAAGAGGTTAATGTTCGTGACTTCCTCGACCATAATCTTACCCCTTACCATGGCCGTGAGGACTTCCTTCAAGGTGCGACAGCCAATACGAAAGCACTGTGGGAGATTGTATCCAACTTGACCAAACAGGAACGGGAAAATGGCGGAGTGCTGGATGTGGATGTGAACACCCCTTCGACAATTATTTCACATAAACCTGGATATTTGGATAAGGACAAAGAACAAATCGTCGGGGTTCAAACAGACGCGCCATTCAAACGCTCCATTCAACCATTTGGCGGCATCCGGATGATGATTGATGCTTGTGAGGCTTATGGCTTCAAAATGCCTGAAGAAGTTGTAAACATCTTCACAACGATCCGCAAAACACACAATCAAGGCGTATTCGATGCTTATACTTCCGAGATGAGAGCTGCCCGTAAAGCAGGGATCATTACCGGTCTTCCAGATGCTTACGGCCGTGGCCGGATTATCGGGGACTACCGCCGGGTTGCACTCTATGGTGTTGATTTCCTGATCGCTCAGAAGAAGAATGAACTGGTGCAGCTTGAACTTGATGTGATTGATGAGGATGTAATTCGTCTGCGTGAGGAATTATCCGAGCAAATCCGGGCTCTGGGCGAGCTTAAGGTTCTTGCTGAGATGCACGGCTTTGATATTTCACAGCCCGCCAATACAGCCAAAGAAGCCTTCCAGTGGGTATATTTCGGCTATCTTGCAGCCATTAAAGAACAGAACGGTGCCGCGATGTCTCTGGGCCGCGTATCTTCCTTCCTGGATATTTACATCGAACGTGACCTTGCTGAAGGCACATTGACAGAAGAACAAGCACAGGAACTGGTTGACCATTTTGTCATGAAGCTTCGGATCGTGAAATTCCTGCGTACTCCTGACTACAATGAACTGTTCAGTGGAGACCCAACCTGGGTAACCGAATCCCTCGGGGGCATGGCGGTGAACGGTCAGACCCGCGTGACCAAGAACAGCTTCCGGTTCCTGCATACCCTGTACAATCTGGGTCCAGCACCAGAGCCAAACTTAACTGTATTGTGGTCGGAACAGCTTCCTGAAGGCTTCAAGAAATACTGTGCTAAAGTCTCCATCGAAACAAGTTCCATTCAATATGAAAGTGATGATTTGATGCGCCCGATCTATGGCGATGATTACGGTATCGCATGCTGCGTATCCGCTATGGAGATCGGTAAACAGATGCAGTTCTTCGGAGCTCGTGCTAACTTGGCCAAAGCCCTGCTGTACGCCATTAACGGAGGTAAAGATGAGAAATCCGGCGTTCAGGTAGGTCCTGAATATCCGGCAATCACATCTGAGGTACTTGATTACAACGAGGTTATGAAACGCTTCAAACCTATGATGGAGTGGCTGGCTAAGCTTTATATGAATACGCTGAATGTCATCCACTACATGCATGATAAATACAGTTATGAACGCATCGAGATGGCGCTTCATGACCGCGATATTCTCCGCACAATGGCTTGTGGTATTGCCGGCTTATCAGTAGCGGCGGACTCACTTAGCGCAATAAAATATGCGAAGGTGACCCCTATCCGCAACGAGAAAGGAATTGCGGTAGACTTCAAAATTGAAGGTGAATACCCTTGCTACGGTAACAATGACGACCGGGTCGACCAAATCGCTGTTGGGCTGGTTGAGCAGTTCATGAGTATGATCCGCAAGCATAAAGCTTACCGGAACGCCATGCCTACACAATCCGTGCTGACCATCACATCCAACGTGGTATACGGTAAGAAGACCGGTACTACACCAGACGGACGTAAAGCCGGCGAGCCATTTGCTCCAGGCGCTAACCCTATGCATGGCCGTGACAAGAAGGGAGCCCTCGCTTCCCTGAGCTCTGTAGCAAAGCTGCCATATGAGCACAGTCTTGATGGTATCTCCAATACATTCTCCATTGTTCCGAAAGCGTTGGGGAAAGAGCCGGAAGTACGCAAGTCCAATCTGGTGTCTATGATGGACGGATATTTCGGCAGTGGGGCCCATCACCTGAACGTCAACGTATTTGACCGTGAACAGCTCATGGACGCTATGGAGCATCCAGAGAACTATCCTCAGCTGACTATTCGTGTATCGGGTTATGCCGTAAACTTCATTAAGCTGACTCGCGAACAGCAGCTCGACGTAATTAACCGTACTTTCCACGGTTCTATGTAAGGATCAACTGGTCGTATAGGGATACAATCTTATAATAAATTGCTGCAGACCTGCAGAAAGGGTGACAATAGCATGATTACAGGTCATATTCATTCATTGGAAACATTCGGCACCGTAGATGGCCCGGGAATTCGGTTCGTCCTCTTTATGCAGGGCTGCCTACTTAAATGCAAGTACTGCCACAACCCGGATACATGGGACTTGACTGGCGGAAAGGATATGAGCCTCGAAGAGGTGTTGGCAGAGATTGAGCCTTATGTTAATTACTATCGTTCTTCGGGTGGAGGAATTACGGTCTCTGGTGGTGAAGCGACACTACAGGCGCACTTTGTAACAGAACTGTTCCGGGAAGTGAAGAAACGGTGGGGACTTCATACCACGCTGGATACGAATGGTTATAACGAGGGTGACAAGATTAAAGATCTGCTCGATGTTACAGATCTGGTGCTCCTGGACTTGAAGCATATTGATAACGAGAAACACATTGAGCTGACCGGCAAGCCGAATGAGCGTATGCTGAAGATGGCGGAGTGGTTGTCAGAGCATAATAGAGCGATGTGGATCCGGCACGTGCTTGTGCCAGGAATCAATGACGAGGAAGAGGACCTGCTCCGTTTAGGTAGATTCGTAGGCAAATTGAACGGGGTAGAGAAGTTTGAGATTCTTCCATACCATCAGATGGGAATCTATAAATGGGAAGCTCTGAAATGGAAGTATCCGTTAGAGAATGTCCCGTCTCCAACAGATGAAGAGGTCCAAAGGGCCTATGATTTAATCGGAATTGGAAGTAAGCAGAAAGTCCTGGAATCATAAAATAATTGCAAGTTTATCCAGAAATAGCGTGAGAAATGAAGGTGAAAACCGGATTTCTTGCGCTATTTGCCGTTGTTTCAACAGATTTTTGAGAGGAAGGTTAATGATTAGAGGATTTTATCCCTTCAAAAGAAATATGTCCTCCTTACCAATATTGAAAGCGGTTCCTATAATGAAAGTGTAAGGCAAACCATTCTATGGGAGGGTCAAATAAATGAAAAAGAGTCTAGTATTGTTACTGTCATTGTTTCTCGTGACAACTACTATGCTGACAGCGTGCGGCGGCGGCACCAAAGCCGAAGAGCCACCAAAGACAGGTGATACACCGAAGCAAGAAGAGAAAGCGGATACTTCACCATTTGAAGTGACACTACGTCACACCCAAGTAGGGGCCGATAAGAAGAACCGCCTGGCAATCCTTCAGGATGTTGTTAAGAAGGTACAAGAAGAAACACCAGGTCTTACCATTAAGCTCGACGGTGTAGATTCTGAAGTTAACCGTAAGGAAAAACTTCGCGGAGAAATGGCTGCGGGCAACCCACCTGATATCTTTGACGTATTCGGCAGCCCGGATGCCCAAATGTATGCTAAAGAGGGAAGAATGCTTGACCTGACTCCAATCCTCGCAGAACTTGGAATCGCTGACAAATTCCCGAACGTGTTGGATCCTTACACTGTTGATGGTAAAGTATACGGTCTTCCGATCGGTGCTTCCGCCGAAGGTTTCTTTTATAACAAAGAGTACTTTGAGAAAAAAGGTCTGAAAGTTCCTACGACTTTCCCAGAGCTTGAAGACTTGCTTGCCAAGATCAAAGCTGATGGCAAAACACCTATTGCAGCAGCTTCCAAAGAGGGCTGGGTACCTCTGATGCTGACAAACCAACTGTGGGCTCGCTACGCTGGACCGGATATTGTGAAGAAGATTGCTGCCGGCGAAGCAAAATGGACAGATCCGAACATGGTGAAAGCGTTCGCTAAACATGTGGACTGGGAGAAGAAAGGTTACTTTAAGAAAGGTGAGCTTGGCTTCGCATATGGCGATATCACTGGCCAATTCACTTCCGGTGAAGCACCACTCTGGTTCGATGGTACTTGGAAATCCTCCGTATTCAAGAAGGGCCAATCCGGTGAAGCTATGATCGGAAAAGTAGGATTCTTTAATATGCCTCCTGTTGATGGCGGTGTTGGAGAACAAACAGCTCTTATGCGCGATTCCAATAATGGTTATGGCTTCTCCGCTTCTGTAGCTGACGATCCTCGTAAGTTGGATGCGGTTAAGAAATTTATCAAAGAACTGTTCAATGAAGACATGCAGCTTCGCGGACTTGCTGAAGACGGGGTTCTTCCTTCGATGGCAGTTTCAGAAGACAAGCTCAACGCAACTGTTACAGATGATCTGATGAAAGACATCACTAAAGTACTGAGCTCCACTAAAGGTTCCTTCCCTGCATGGGATTCCCAAGTTGCAGCTGACATCAACACAGAGTTCAGCGCAGTACAAATTCAAAAACTGATTGGCGGCCAAACGACTCCTGAGAAGATGGCTCAAGATCTTCAAAAGGTAACTGATGAAGTGCTGGCCAACAAAGAGTAATTAGGTAACAAAGGGAATGTATCCTTCACCACGGTAAGGGTGCATTCCCTTCTACACGAAAGCTGGACAATAGAAATAGAGCAGCTCACGTCCCAAGAACCGGAGGTTTGGTATGAACAAAGCGTTGAAGAACCCTACTGTATTCATATTGTTCGTATTACCCGCATTAATATTGTTTGGTATGTTTTTTATTTACCCGATTTTTTCATCAATTTATTTGAGTTTTACAAGCTGGAACGGTGTTTCCACGCATATGAAATTTATTGGCTTTGATAATTTTACAAAGGCCTTAGGCCAAGAACGTTTTTGGGTTTCTGTAAAAAACAACGTGTACTTCATTTTGTTTTCCTGCTTGCTCCAAGTGCCTATCATTGTAATTTTCTCACTCTTGATAGCCAACGTTAAGAAGCTGAAAGGGCTATACAAGACCTCAATCTTTCTTCCATCGATTATGTCTACTGCAGTAATTGGTATTCTATGGGGATTTATTTACGAGCCTGATATCGGTCTACTCAACAAAATTCTTAGCTTCTTTGGGGTAGGCAAGATCTATTGGCTTTCCGATGAAAATTATGCCATGCTGTCTATTCTTATCACGAACGCCTGGCAGTGGACCGGTTACTACATCATTATGGTACTGGCCGCGATTCTCTCGATTCCCAAGGAACTTGAAGAGGCGGCAGCGATTGATGGAGCCACTGCATTCCAGCGAGCAACCCGTATCACGCTTCCTCTAATTACCCCGATCATTTCAGTTGTTATCATGCTCTCCATTGCGGGTGCCATGAAGGCTGCCGATATTGTTCTGGTTATGACAAACGGAGGACCGGCGGGTTCTACAGAGGTTATGGCTACGTACATGATTAGATATGCGATTACGAGCTTTAAATACGGTTATGGTAACACGATTGCTGTACTTATCTTTGTCTTTACGCTTATCGTTACCTTAATCTACCAACTGCTGATTGCGCGGCGTAATGAAAGGATTGAGTACTAATGGTGCGTAACTTGAAGAAGGGTATACCTCATATATTTCTGTTAGGCTACCTGTTGATCATTTTGTTTCCGTTCTTGTTTGTTCTATTCTCCTCAGTCAAGAAGGATAACAACGCGATTGCTCTGCATCCTTTCGGTCTGCCAAAGGAGTTTGTATTTAACAACTACTATGAGGCATGGGTAAATGCCAAGATTAGTACGTATTTCCTTAACAGTCTGTACATCTCCCTCTTGGCAGCAATTGTAACGATTCTTATTGCAGCCATGTTCTCTTATGCGGTTACACGGATGCGGTTTGGTAAGCTGGCTGCGGCTTTGTTCGGTTTGGTTCTGATTGGAATGCTGATTCCAAATAACGCTATGATGCTGCCAATTTATACTCTAGTCCGCAAATTGGGAATTTTGAATACGCACCTTGCATTGATAATTCCTTACATTGGTAATGCGATTCCATTTACCGTAATCATCTTGGCTGCGTTCATGAGGTCGCTTCCAAGTGAGATCGAAGAAGCAGCGGTTATGGATGGATTGAGCGCCTCAGGCATCTTTGCTAGAATAGTGTTACCTTTAACAGTTCCCGCAATTATCACCGTATTTATCGTTAACTTCCTGAGCAACTGGAACGAATTCTTGCTTGCTAACTATTTCTTGTCGAAAGACACGCTTCGCACCCTGCCGGTCGGTATGGTTCAGTTCCGCAACCAATATCAGATGAACTATGCGCAGATGTCAGCCGGTATTGTCTACAGTGTGGTTCCGGTTGTTGTCATCTATGCATTCCTGCAGGAGAAGATTATAGAGGGAGTTACAGCGGGTAGCGTTAAGGGATAATTGCCAGATTGGAGTTATCCCTATGAATCTGAGAATTAAACTTCTTACCGCGTTTATTTTGCTAATTATAATACCTATTTTTGTTTTGGGAATTATTACTTTTCTGGTTACCTTTAAGTCGATTCAGAGCAAATACAGTGAACAGGCTGAATATGCATTGAAATCTATTGGATTCAGTATTAACAGCGTGTTCACTGAAATCGATAATGTGACCCGGAGCGGAAGCGACCGAGAGCTTTTTCAAAATGCTCTAAGTGTGAAGGACCCAGAAAAAACGAAGAATCAGAACTTAGCTTTAACGGTTAAAGGACAAATTGAATTTAACGCTAACCAAACAAGCTTTAGGACGTTGTTATATAATCATCCCGCAATCGATTATGCTTTCTTGTATAAGATGAGTGTCATGAACAATTTGGATGCCGACAAAGAATATGAGACGGAAAAGCCGTTCCCGGTATTCGACAAGGAAGGCTTTACCCCTCTTACTTATCTTCAATTGAAGAATCATCCGGTATACAAGGAAGTTATGAAGCTCAATGGCAAGGCGCTGTGGATTGCCCCGCACGAATATCCGGAGATTACAGGCTCGGAGCCTGTTTTCACGCAAATTAGAGTTATTAAGAAGCTTTCCAACATGCACAAAATAGGGATTCTTGCTGTGCAGATCAAAAACTGGGAAATTGATGATATCTTTAAAAATTTGCAGGTTGGTGGCAATCAGCGTGATACCAGTTTCTATCTGGTGAATGACAGTGGTCTTGTCCTATACGACAATAAACACTCGTTTGACGGCACATCCATTAATAAATACGTGAACGAACCGCTTTCTTACGGTAGAAATTATCAGAGCTTTAAAGGTAAATTCAACGGTCAAGAAAGCGTTATTTCTATCTATCATTTGAAAGAGCATCCATGGAGTATCGTGTCAGTGACCTCATGGAGCTATTTGTCCAATGAAGTCATGACATTTGCCAAGTGGTTCGTGGGGATCTTGGGCATTTTCGTTGTTACAGCTATTATGTTTAATGTGTTTTTTATGAATCGTATTACAGGGACAATTGGGGTCATTGTTCGGTTCATGCGCAAGGCAGAAGCTGGGGAACTCGGGGCAAGGGTTGACGAAAAGGGTGACGATGAGCTGCTGCTGCTTCAGAAGGGCTTTAATAATCAGATGGATAAAATCTCCCAGCTGTTTGACCAGGTCAAGAACGAGCAGGAGAAGAAGATTAATGCTGAGCTGAGGGTGCTGCAGGCACAGATCAAACCACATTTTCTGTTCAACACTCTGGAATCTATTAATGTTCTCGCGATTCAGAATCAAGGCAAAAAGGTAAACGAGATGGTTCTGAGGCTGGCAAGCATACTAAGAATCAGCTTCCAGGGAAAAGAAGAGATCATGCTTCGGCAGGAGCTGGAGCATGTGTCCAATTATTTGGAAATCCAGAAATTCAGGTTTGAGGATCTGTTCGATTATACGATCGACATTCCGGATGAAATGATGAATTGTCTTGTGCTCAAGCTCACGATTCAGCCTATTGTGGAGAACAGCATACAGCACGGATTCGAGGGGATTGAATACAAGGGACAGCTCAGAATCTCAGGCCGGGTCGAGGAAGACCGGATTTTGCTTCGTATTGAAGATAACGGGATCGGAATGACCAATGATCAGCTGCAGAAGTTCAAATATTTTGATGAGAGTGAAGTGGTACAGGAGACTACGGATGTCACCAACCATGAAAGAAGAGGTTTAGGGCTACGAAGTGTTGTAGATCGTCTAAGGTTTAAGTATGGGCACCGATACGGTTTGTTTATCTGCTCCGCGCCGGGGCATGGCACAATCATACAGTGCGTAATTCCTAAAAATGAATTGGGTGATAAAATTTGAAGCTTAAAGCCTTACTGGTCGATGATGAAGCCCCTATCTTGAAGAATTTGACCAAAGTTCTTCCTTGGGAGGACATGGATTATGAGATTGTAGGTATGGCCAAGAATGGATTAGAAGCCCTTCGAATGGTGAGTGAGCACCAGCCCGATTTGATTTTGAGTGATATCCGGATGCCCGTTATGGATGGGATCAGCTTGATTAAAGAGCTTAGAAGCCAGGGCAATCTTTGTGAAGTTCTACTATTAACCGGTTATCAGGAATTTGAATATGCACGGGCAGCAATTCAATATAACGTGAAGGACTACATTTGCAAGCCTATTGATTATGCAGAGCTGGAGTCAACCGTTCGCAGGATCGGTGAAGAGATTCGCGAGAAGAGAAGAAAATTGCTTAAGGAGCAGCAGATAGATCAGGTGGTCCACTGGGCTAATGAGAACTTTCTGCTTCATACCCTGCTCGGTCAGGAAGCGGATAAGGGCAAGCTGATTTTGGATGAAGAAAGCCTGCTTGAACGTAAGGATTTTGCCGTTCTTGTCGTGGACATCGAAGGATATGCCCATCAATCGATTACATGGTCGATTCATGAGCGCAAGGCGTGGAATCTTCATATTAAAGAGATGCTGCGGGAAACATTTGTTTCCATGCTCAAAGAACAGACGGTTCTCCAAATCCGGGAGGGGGAGTGGTGCATTGTGTTCTCTTCGGCGGGTTCCGGTGAAATCACGAAAGACCAGCTTTATCCCGGGTTCTTGGCTCTCCAGTCTTTGATTGACAAGAAAGACTATATGCAGCTGCGCATGTGTCTCGAGCATGGACCTGTGGCGCTTAATGAAATGTCCACGGTGTATCAACGAATGCAGCAGGCACTGATCCTGAACTCTTCCAACGACTGGTTTGTAAGCGCTGATAAAACTATGGCCAAGGATGAAGCAGCTCCGCAAGGAGATATTCCATCACAGTGGAAATGGATTGAGCAGATCGGTACAGGGCTTCGCAACGGTGACAGTCAAGTGCTCCAACAGATGATAGGCGAGCTGAAACATTATGTGGGTCATCTGAATGAGAATGCGATCGGGCGGGCGGAGAAACTTCTCCATTATCTCCTGATTCACTTAGTTCGTGAGATGAGAGAGCTTCACATGCTTCCTGCTGATCAGGAAGAAGCCGTGTGGCAGCAGATGCAGCAATCCCTTAGCCTGAAAGAGCTACTGTCCTTGCTGGTATCCTTGATCGAGCGATCCAGAGAGTCTGTATCGTCCAAGAAAACCTCCGAGCAGCTGATGCTGGCTGCCCAAGATTATATCCAGCACAAGCTTGGGAAAGATTTTGGCATTGAAGATATTGCGGAGTATTTGGGAATCAGCTGCAGTTATTTCTGTCTATTGTTCAAGAACCACTTTGGCGAGACATTTGTCGAATACCTGACCAAGCAGCGGATGGAAATGGCCAAGTGTCTGCTGCGCAGCAGTGACAAGAGCATTGCCCAAATTGGCATAGGCGTAGGATATCAGGAGCGCCGATATTTCACCAAAGTATTCCAGAAATATATTGGGATGACTCCATCAGAATACCGCCTGAAGGAATCTCCCGCATCCTAATTAAGAAGGTGCATTCAATTGGTTCAATTAAGCAAACTTACCCTAGATGAAAAAATCGGGCAGCTGTTTATTTGCGGGTTTCACAGCCAAACACCTGACGAGCAAATCAAGACGCTGATCGAGCAGTACCATCTTGGCGGTGTCATATATTTCCGCCGTAATGTAGGCTCGGCTTCACAGCTTGCGGATCTTTCGCATAATCTGCAGGTTCTTTCCAAGCCGCTTAGTGAAATTCCGCTGTTCATTGCCATTGATCAGGAGGGCGGCATGGTCTCCCGGATTGATCATGACGGGGTCAGCCGGATTCCGGGCAATATGTCCCTTGGAGCTGCAGGTGATCTCAAGTTAACCGAGGCGGCTGCCGCTCTGGGCGGTGAGGAGCTCTTCAAACTTGGGATTAACCTTAACTTTGCCCCGGTTGTTGATGTGAATAACAATCCGGTGAATCCGGTCATCGGGGTTCGCTCCTTCGGGGAAGACCCTAAACTGGTCGCTGCTCATGGCGCTGCCGCGATCAAGGGATATCAGAACCAAGGCGTAAGCGCAACAGCCAAACATTTCCCAGGGCACGGGGACACAGCTGTGGATACCCACCTCGGGCTGGCGGTTGTTCCCCATGATAAAGAGCGCCTGGAACAGGTAGAGCTGCTGCCTTTCCGCAAGGCGATTGAGGTGGGCGTGGATATGATCATGACGGCCCACGTGATCTTCCCGGCCTTCGAAAGTGAGGAGATCCCTGCAACCTTGTCTTATGGGGTGCTGACTAAGCTGCTCCGCGAGGAGCTTGGTTATGAGGGACTAATTGTGACCGATTGTCTTGAAATGCATGCGATTTCCAAATCGGTCGGCATTCCCGAAGGGGCAGTGAAAGCATTGGAAGCCGGGGCTGATCTAATTCTGGTTAGTCATACTATGAAGGACCAGGTTGCCGCAATCAAGGCGGTACGTGCAGCCGTGAACAGCGGACGTTTGACTGAGGAGCGGATTGATGCTTCCTTGGAGCGAATTCTGTCATTGAAAGAGAAGAGAATTGGGCAAATCAGCGATAAAGCACCAGAGATAACGGTTCCTCTGACTCCCGCAGAGGAGTCCGAGCGAATCCTTCGCCAGATTGCTGAGAAGAGCATCACCTTGGTGACGGATGCCGGGAATAACCTTCCCCTCCGAACCGATGCCAGAACACTTGTAATCTGGGCTGAGGTCCGCCACTTTACTGAGGTTGATGAGCCGGCTCACTTCCGATATACACTTGGCGAGGCTTTAGCGCCATACTTCCAAGTAGATGAGATACTGATTGGCTCGCATCCGAAAAGCTCTGAAATCTCGGCTGCAATTGAGCGGAGCGCGGAATACAGCCAGATCGTTGTGGTTACTTATACCTCAGAGGGACGTCTGCCGGAAGGACAGAAGCTGTTGATTGAGGATTTAAATCAGCGTACGGGCGGCAAGCTCATTGTTGTTTCTGTTAGAAATCCGTATGATATCAATGAAATACCGGATGTCACCACATACTTATGCGCTTATGAGAACCGTCCTGTAACGGTTGATGCCATTGCTAAGGTATTGGTTGGGCAGATTCAGGCTGAGGGAAAACTGCCGGTAACCCTAAGCAGCAGGTTCCCTGCAGAGGTTGCTTCTATATAAAACGAACTTTAAAAATTAACCTCTCTCAGCGGAGAGGCCGAGTGATTCTGAAGAAGCGGAGCGTCCGCCTTTGTCTCCGAAATGCTCCAATGAATATCTAGTTCAAGGATTTCGGAGACAACAGGGGCCTTAAAGAACACTTGGCATCGCAGTACCCCTAAAGGGTAACCTTCATAAGTTCATTTTATATAGTTAAGAACAACCGGACTTATACCTATTATGTAAGAATGGCCCTGCTTCTCTTGTGTTAAACACAGTGGGAGCAGGGCTGTTTGTGTCCAGCCTCGTCCAGTTTGACTCTATCTTTTATTTGCGGCATTATGATTAGTAGACAGATTTGTCAGGGCAGGAGGAAAAGCATATGCTGTCGACAGAACAGATCATCCGTATCATGTCAGCGCAAGGACTTCGGATTACGGATCAACGGAGGACGCTGGCGAAGTTGTTTTCGGAAACGGAAGGATATTTGACACCCAAAGATGTGTATGACTATATGTGCAAAAAATACAGCGGACTCAGCTTTGATACCGTCTACCGCAACCTGAGGGTCATGGAGGAGCTTGGGGCGATCGAACAGGTTGTATTTGAAGATGGACTTAAATTTAGAGGCGGATGCAGCGAGAATCACCATCATCACCATATGATATGCCTTCAGTGTGAGAAGACCTATCCGATTCATTTCTGCCCAATGCCGCTTACGGATGCGCCAGAACAATTCCAGGTGGTTAAGCACAAGTTTGAGGTGTTCGGCTACTGCAAGAACTGCCGTGTGGACCGGGAGCAGCCAAAGCCGGTAGGACAAGAGGGTTGATCACATGTCAATAGGGCGCAAAATGGTGCAGGGACCCATTCATGTCTACCGCAAATTCATTTCTCCCTTGAAGCCGCCAACCTGCCGGTTCTATCCGACATGTTCCGCCTATGCTTTGGAGGCGGTTGAGGTTCATGGGGCGCTGAAAGGCTCCTGGTTAGCGGCGAAAAGAATTGCCAAGTGCCACCCGTTTCATCCGGGCGGCCTCGATCCTGTACCTCCCCGCAAAACGGTTAACCGGGAAAGGGAAGAGGGATGACTTGACAGTCCTCATGACATTTCATATATTTTATATAAATGATTTGCATATCCATTTCCTGTGAACGGATAAGTACGAAGCATCCGCCAGTACAGAGAGCCGGGGTAAGCTGTGAGCCGGTCTGGAGGGACTTTGGAAGATGGTCCGGGAGGAACTGCTTTCGAGCTGTCAGCCATGGTCTGGACGGTCTGAGTAAGGGAGCAGCGCAGAACCAGCGTTAAGGGTGCGTCTACATTCAGACGGAAATTGAGCCTGGGAATTGCATGGATGAATCCTGGGGAATTTGGGTGGTACCACGTGAGAACTCTCTCGTCCCATTGCGGGCGGGAGTTTTTTTGTTTTGCCGCAGAAGAAGATGGGCTTACAGAAGTGATTTGGAAGTATGGTTTTCATGCGGATAATTTGAAGGAGGCTATTTCATGTCTGATCGAAAAACGTTTTACCTGACAACACCGATCTATTACCCAAGTGACAAGCTGCATATAGGGCATGCCTACACAACCGTGGCGGGGGATGCTATGAGCCGGTACAAGCGTCTGCGTGGCTACGATGTCCGCTTCCTGACGGGTACGGACGAACATGGACAGAAGATTGAGCAGAAGGCCCAGCAAAGCGGCAAGACCCCGCAGCAATTTGTTGATGATATTGTGGCAGGCATCAAGCAGCTGTGGAAGAAGCTTGACATTTCCAACGATGACTTTATCCGCACCACAGACGAAAATCATAAAAAAATAGTGCAGGATATCTTCGACCGATTGTTACAAAAGGGTGACATTTATAAAGGAGAATATGAGGGCTGGTACAGTATCCCGGACGAAACGTTTTATACCGAGACTCAACTCGTAGATATCGTAAGGGATGAGAAGGGGAACATCCAAAGCGCCAAGAGTCCCGACAGCGGTCATCCTGTCGAATTGGTGAAGGAAGAATCCTATTTCTTCAGAATGAGCCACTACGCAGACCGTCTGCTTCAGTATTACGAGGAGCACCCGGATTTCATTCAGCCGGAGTCCCGCAAGAATGAGATGATCAATAACTTCATTAAGCCGGGGCTTGAGGATTTGGCAGTGTCCCGTACGACTTTCGAATGGGGTGTGAAGGTAAAAGGGGATCCGAAGCATGTGGTTTACGTATGGATCGATGCCCTGTCGAACTATATTACCGCCCTCGGATATGGAACGGATAATGACGAGCTGTATCAGCGCTATTGGCCCGCGGATGTGCACCTCGTAGGTAAAGAGATTGTGCGTTTCCACTCCATCTACTGGCCAATTATGCTGATGGCTCTCGATATTCCACTGCCTAAGAAAGTGTTTGGACATGGATGGCTGTTGATGAAAGATGGCAAAATGTCCAAATCCAAAGGTAACGTGGTGGACCCAAACACCCTGATCGACCGCTATGGACTCGATGCAACACGCTACTATCTGCTTCGAGAAGTTCCATTTGGCTCCGACGGGCAGTTTACTCCAGAGAGCTTCGTTGAACGAATCAACTCCGACCTGGCCAACGACCTCGGCAACCTGCTCAACCGGACTGTGGCGATGGTTAACAAGTATTTCGACGGCGTACTGCCGGCGTATGTGCCAAATGTGACCCCGTACGACCAGGAGCTGACACGTGCTGCCGAGGCTGCTATTGGCAAGGTAGAAGAGGTAATGGAGAACCTGGAATTCTCCGTTGCCCTGACCGCGATCAGCCAGTTTGTCAGCCGTACGAACAAGTATATTGATGAGACGCAGCCCTGGACGCTTGCTAAAGATGAGTCCAAGAAAGATGAACTGGCCTCGGTTATGGTGCACTTGGTTGAGTCTCTGCGGATTGCTTCGATTCTGCTTCAGCCATTCCTTACCCAGGCACCAGCCAAAATCTGGGCACAGCTTGGAATCGGGCAAGGGGAGCTGACCACTTGGGACAGCGCCAAATCATTTGGCCTGATTCCTGCTGGAACTAAGCTTGGCAAAGGGGAGCCGATCTTCCCGCGTCTGGACAGTGCCGAGGAGGTCGCTTACATTGTGCAGGCTATGGCTGGCACTGCAGCAGCTTTTGCAGCTGCGGAGGAGCCTGCCAAGTCAGCATCAGGTGAGAGTGCTGATACCCATGCACCGGCACCCGAGCTCAAAGACGAGATCGGCATTGATGAATTTGCCAAGGTGGAGCTCCGGGTAGGGCAGGTCATTAAAGCGGAGGCGATTCCAAAAGCGGATAAGCTGCTGAAGCTGCAGCTGGATCTTGGGTTTGAGCAGAGACAGGTGGTATCAGGAATCGCCAAGTTCTATAAGCCTGAAGAGCTGGTTGGCCGCAAAGTGATTGTGGTAACTAATCTTAAGCCGGTTAAGCTGCGGGGTGAGCTGTCCCAAGGCATGATTCTTGCAGCTTCACAGGGAGATCAATTGACCCTGGCTACGGTACCGGACAGTATGCCGAATGGTGCTGTGGTTAAATAATCGCTGAACTCAGCTTATGTAGATGTAGAAAGACCTTTTCTAGTGGAACCTTATCCATTAGAAAAGGTCTTTTTTTCTTTTGGCAGGGAACAATGGAACTCGGGGTTGACATTCATTTTATAGTGACCCTATAATTCTCTTTGTAATTATTACGAATAGGGAAGGCGAAAGATGATGAAAATTAGATTTGGCGGGGCTCTTATTGGACTCTTAATTATAGGTATACTGGCCGGCTGCGGCCGAGGCGGGAACGGTCAGCTTGTGGAAGGCAAAGTCAATGTGGTAACCAGTTTCTACCCGATCTACGAATTCGCTTCCGCCATAGGAGGCGAGAACGCCAACGTCATTAATCTGCTGCCTGCCGGTGTGGAGCCGCATGAGTGGACTCCGCGCAGTAATGACATGATAACGGCTTCCAAGGCACAGCTGTTTCTCTACAATGGAGCTGGGCTTGAGGGCTGGGTCCCTAATTTTCTAAAGGGACTGAGCAAAGATTCCAAAGTGACAACCGTAGAGGTAAGCAAGGGAATTAAGCTGATCGAGGCTGAAGAGAACGAAGATGGACATGACCACGGCGATGCAAATGCTTCCCCTGAAGCTCATCTGACGGACCCGCATACATGGGTCAGCCCAAAATCAGCGATGCAGATTGCAAAGAACATTAAAGACAGCTACATTCAGGTAGACCCCGCCCATAAGAGCGGATATGAGGCGCGTTATCAGCAGCTCTCGGATCAGCTGGCAAAGCTGGACGCGAAGTTCACCACAGAATTATCTAAAATGAGCAAAAAAGAAATTGTAGTCTCTCATCAAGCATTTGGTTATCTGTGCCGGGATTATGGATTGACACAGCATGCCATTATGGGCTTATCACCTGATGCCGAACCACGGGCACAGGACATCATTAAGCTTTCCAAGATTGTTAAAGAGGAAAATATTAAATATATCTTCTTCGAAGAGCTGGTCTCGGATAAGATGGCCCGCACGCTGGCCAGTGAGACAGGGGTGCAGACCCTTGTGCTAAATCCGGTAGAGGGTCTCACCAAACAGGAAGAGCAGAACAAGGATAATTACTTCACCCTTATGGAGAAGAATTTGCAAAATCTAATTCTAGCTTTACAATAAAGATAGTTATTCCAAGGAAATGGAAGGCGGCCGCTTATGAGCTTAGACAGCAACCAGCAAGCAGCATTTTGTCATCAGAATATACTTGATATTGAAGGGGTGTCCTTCTCGTATAGAGATCAGAAGGTAATTACAGACCTCAGCTTCTCCGCCAAGGAACGGGATTTCGTCGGGGTCATTGGCTCGAATGGGACGGGGAAGACTACGCTCCTGAAAATGATTGTAGGGCTGCTCTCCCCTTCCCAAGGGAGCATCAGGCTGTTCGGTCAGCCGATACAGAAATTCAAAGACTGGGAACGTATCGGTTATGTTCCCCAGAAGAATGCCTTCAATCCGCTGTTTCCCGCCACTGTGCGGGAAGTTGTGCTTTCCGGGCTGTATTGCAACACAAAGATCTTCCGCAGGATGAATAAGTCCGACCATCAGAAATGTGCGGACGCTATGGAGGTCATGCGAATCACTGATATCGCTGACAAGCGGATCGGCCAGCTGTCAGGTGGGCAGCAGCAGCGGGTGTTCTTGGCCCGTGCGCTTATTAATCATCCTGATTTGTTGATTTTGGATGAGCCCACGGTAGGGATTGATGTGCAGACGCAGGCAGATTTCTTTGAACTGATTTTCCACATGCATGCCCATCATCACATGACCTTCCTTATGGTCTCCCATGATATTGAGATGATTGAGGGATACCTGGGCAAGGAGCCTCGTGACCGCTGTGGCGGGATTAAATTTTATGTAAGACACTCCCATGATCAGGATTGCGGGATATCGGATCTTCAGCATTCCCTGAATACGATGCAATGATCTGCCCCAGGGTTCGATAGATATATTTTGAAGGAGATATGAAACTTGGAGATTTTAACCGTTGATTTTTTTCAGAGGGCGCTTGCCGGTGGGATACTTATCGGAATCACGGCTCCGCTTATTGGCATCTTTCTCGTACTTCGCAGATTGTCGATGATCGGGGACACGCTGGCACATGTCACGATTGCTGGGGTTGCACTCGGTTTTCTAATCAATATCTATCCGATTGCCATTGGTCTGATCTTCGCGATTGTGGCTTCATTTGCGATTGAGAAGCTGCGTAAGGCCTACCGGGGATATGCTGAGCTGTCCATAGCCATCATCATGTCTGGTGGTGTCGCTTTGGCCTCCCTGTTCTTCACGCTAGGAATGGGATATAATACCGATGTTGTGAGTTATTTATTCGGCAGTATTTATACATTGGATACAACGGATTTGTACGTGGTCGGCGCGGTCACTGTGCTCGTTGTAGTTGGAATCGGTCTGTTCTTCAAAGAATTCTTCCTGCTTACCTTTGAAGAGGATGCCGCCGCGGTAAGTGGACTTCCCGTGAAATGGCTGAATTTATTGATTACCGTCATGACCGCCTTGGTCATTAGCACCGCAATCAAGATTGTTGGGGCACTTCTCGTATCCGCCTTAATTACGATCCCGGCAGCCTGCAGCTTATTAATTGCACGAAGCTTCAAAAGCTCGGTTGTCTTCTCGGTTGTGATTGCGGAGATTGCTGTGGTTCTGGGACTTATGGTTGCAGGAATCTGGAACCTGGCTCCTGGCGCAACGATTGTTCTGCTGCTGATTGCCATGCTGATTCTGACTCTTCTGGGTAAAAGGGGTTTTACCGCGTAATTTCTTCAATCAGAGGGAGGAACTTATGCCGGATCTTAATATTTGGGTGGCTTTCGCGGCAGGGATCGCTTCATTTATTTCACCCTGCTGTTTGCCTTTGTACCCATCTTATCTATCCTACATAACAGGAATGTCCGTTCAGACACTGCGAAGTGAGCAGGATAGGCCAAACGTCCGCTTCCGGACGATGACCCATACGCTCGCTTTTATTTTAGGCTTCTCTGCTGTTTTCTACACGCTTGGATTCGGGGCGGGGATGTTTGGCCAGCTGTTCAATGAATATCGGGACCTGATCCGTCAATTATCAGCGATATTGATTATCGTGATGGGGTTATTCCTGCTAGGACTGTTCCAACCCCAGTTCCTGATGAAGGAACGCAAGATGCAGTTTAAATTCAAACCAGCGGGGTACGTAGGCTCCTTCATTCTGGGAATCGGCTTCTCTGCAGGCTGGTCCCCGTGTGTCGGGCCAATTCTGATGTCTATCATTGCCTTGTCCGCAAGCGCTCCCGGCACCTGGCTGGGGCTGATAACTGCCTACTCCGTAGGCTTTGCCCTGCCTTTTTTTGTACTGGCCTTCTTCATCGGCTCAACGAAGTGGATTCTGCGCTATTCCAGCCTGATGATGAAAATCGGCGGTGCTCTTATGGTGCTAATGGGGATTCTGCTGTTTACCAACCGGATGACCTACATTACGATCTGGCTTCAAAGTATCACCCCGGATTGGCTTAAATTTTAAGTGAAATAATCAATACGGGCATAAGGAAAATACTCAAAAATCCGCTCTGTGATAAATTCTCGCAGGGCGTTTTGCTGTTCGTCCGGATAAACATATTTGTACTGGCCATAACGGCCCCATTTCTTCTTTCGCTTCTCGATATCCATCTCAAGTTTGGTTTTCGGGTAGCGCTTCTCGATGGTCGTTTTAGCTGTCTTGGTGAAGCGGTGCTGGATCATTTCGAAGGTGAGGTCTTTTACCGGTTCCTTCGGCATAACAGCCGCTAAGCGCTTGAGCAGATCGCCATACCCTTCTTCCCAGCCTTCGTACCAGATAATGGGGGCAATGATGAAACCAAGCGGGTAGCCTGCTTCCGCAACTTTTCCTGCAGCCGCGATCCGCTCCTCGAACGAAGAGGTGGCAGGTTCGAATTGACGGATAACATAGTCCGAGTTAATGCTGAATCGGATGCGGGTATGGTCATTATGCTTGAGCTTTAAGAAGGGCTCGACATGATGAAATTTCGTGACAAAACGCAGCCGGCCGTATTCTTCCTTGGCCATAAATTCAATGAGCTCGGTTAATGAGCCTGTGATATGCTCCAGGCCGACCGGATCAGAAGTACAGGCGGCTTCAAAGCGTGTGATTTCAGGGATCCGCTCATCAATATACTTTTTGGCGGCGGCAATAACATCATTTGTATTCACATACACACGGATGTACGGCTTGGCGCCAAGTGTGGTTTGAAGGTAACAATAATGACAGTGACCCATACAGCCGGTCGAAATGGGGATGGCATACTCAGCGGACGGCTTAGACTGGTCAAAGGTCAGCGTTTTGCGGACACCAACGACAAGGGTACGTTTGGCATTTTTATATTGCTGGAGCTCGGTATCGCCGGGAAGACCTGTTATGCGGTTATGCGAGCCGGTCATTTTGTAAGGGATATCTTGGGACTTTACCCAGTCCATAATTTTGATTCCCTTCGGATATTCCAGTGCCCCCGGTTCAAAATAGACAAAGTCGGGAATAAAAGGTTTAGTATGTGCGCGCGGCTTTACGGGTGGCTCCGCAACATGGGTGGACATCGCTTCAGCCTCCATTCTTAAAGGGAATGTGGTTATTGTGTGTGCGCAGGGACCCTTAAAGTCATGGCAATAATGAGCAGGAAGCTTAGAAGGATACGGCGCCAGGACTTGCCAAGTCCTCTGCGAAACATGTATCATTACAAGAGCAGGTTTACCCGGCGCACAGGCCATTTTGTTGATAATAAGAAAAGAGGGAATTACATTGCCAACGCCCAGCATGGAGGATTATTTGGAGCGCATTTACAAGCTCATTGATGAGAAAGGTTATGCGCGAGTATCGGATATTGCCGAAGGCTTGGAGGTTCACCCCTCATCCGTCACGAAGATGATCCAGAAGCTAGACAAAGACGAATATCTGATCTATGAGAAGTACAGAGGCCTTGTTCTGACCAGTAAAGGCAAGAAGGTAGGCAAACGTCTCGTAGATAGACATCAGCTGCTTGAAGAGTTCCTGGAGATGATTGGAGTACAGCAGGAGAACATCTACAAGGACGTGGAAGGGATCGAACATCATTTAAGTTGGGATTCGATCACGAGAATTGAAACATTAGTCGAATTTTTACGTCAGGATAAACAAAGAATACAGCAGCTTCACGCCATGCACGGTGAAGTGACCAGTGATTCTTGAATGAGGCATCTGTCCTTATAGACAGGTGCTTATTCTTTTTTAGGGTGAAGAAGGGTGTATGATCTTTTAGTAGACTGTTGTTTTTCGCCTGCAAATCTATTGATTCTGGGAGGATGCTAGTTTATGAAGTTTCGTAGTTTGCTGATGCTGATGCTGTTGTCGGTGCTGAGTCTGTCGTCCTTGTCCCCTTCGGCCCTGGCCAAATCATCAACCATCACCATGCTGCTTGATGGACAGCCGCTTACGAGTGATGTGCCTCCTTACCTGAAATCGGGCTTCACCATGGTTCCAGTCCGGGTGATTACCGAAGGGCTTGGCGCAAGCGTGGATTGGAAGCCATCCACGAACACGGCCACAATAAGCAAGGATTCGGACACCATTATCCTGCAAGCTGGCAAGAAAACGGCTAAGGTCAACGGAAACACGGTATCGTTGGATGCTACGGTTCAGGTGGTGAAGGGGCGGACTATGATTCCGCTTCGGTTTGTTGGTGAGAACCTGGGCCTGCTCGTGGACTGGAACGCATCCAAGCAGCAGGTAATTCTGGTAACCAAGAATAAGGTGGATGTTCCAACCCCAACACTTCCTGGTGATAATCCGAGTGAGGAACCCACAATCCCTGGTACGGTGCCGGGAGGCCATGATGCTGCTGAATTAAAAGGCGCATGGATTTCCACGGTATACAACATTGACTGGCCAAGCAGTAAATCCTATGGAAATGAAGTGAAGCAAAAAGCGGAGTATACGGATATGCTCGACAAGCTGCAGGATACCGGAATCAATGCGGTCTTTGTGCAGGTTAGACCAGCTGCTGATGCCATCTACCCATCAAGCCTTGTGCCATGGTCACAGTATCTTACAGGCACACCTGGCAAAGATCCGGGTTATGATCCGCTCGCTTTCCTGGTGGACGAGACACACAAGAGGGGAATGCAGTTTCACGCCTGGTTCAACCCGTTCCGCGCCAGCACGATCACGGATGTGACGAAGCTGCCTGCGAACAGTGTGGCAGTTCAGCATCCAGATTGGATTGTGAAGCAGGGAGGCAAGCTCTACATTAATCCGGGCATACCGGAGGCGAGGCAGCAGATCATCGACACGGTGATGGAAGTAGTGAAGAACTACAATATTGATGGCGTGCATCTGGATGATTATTTTTACCCATCAGGCGAGAGCTCCAGTGATAAATTTAATGACGACAGCACATTTAAAACTTATAACCCGGAGGCCATCTCCAACAAGGGGGACTGGCGCCGAAGCAACATCAACAGCTTAGTTCGGGATTTGGGACAGTCCATCCATCAGGCGAAGCCAAACGTGAGCTTTGGAATCAGCCCATTCGGAGTGTGGCGGAATAAAGCGACTGACGTGACCGGCTCGGATACGAAGGCAGGTATCACGGATTATGACAGTATGTACGCGGATGTGCGCACATGGATTAAGAACGACTGGATCGATTATGTGGCGCCGCAGATTTATTGGAGTATGTCCTTTAACACAGCGCGTTATGATAAATTGGTGGACTGGTGGGCTAGTGAGGTCAGAGGCACCAACGTGAAGCTCTACATTGGCCACGCAGCGTATAAGCTGGGTACACCAGAGGTAGGGTGGCACACCGCCCAGGAAATTGTAAACCAGCTAAAATATAATACGCAGTATAGTGAAGTTAAAGGAAGTATATTTTTTAGTGCAAAGAATCTGCTAAGTAACACGCTCGGCCTGCTTCCGCTGTTGAAATCATATTTAGTTTCTAATTAAGAAAATGCAGGCATAATAAGGAATAAAGGCAGCCCCCATTCTCATACATAAGCAGTAGACCACCGCCCTTACTGCGGCCGGTCAACTTATGCGGGATGGGGGCTGTGTGCTGGATGCGGATTAATGGAGTCTTCCAGGGCGGCGGAGTTCGGGGGATATCGCTGGTTGGTGCTGTGCGGGCGGCTGAAATTCATGGGTTTACTTTTGACAAATTGGCGGGGACTTCTTCGGGCTCCATCGTCGCCTCCATGCTGGCATCGGGATATCAGGCTGAGGAAATGAAGGAGCTCATCCTGGAAACAAACTTTACCAAGTTTCTGAAGAGAGCGTTTATATTTAATACACCTCTAGTAGGTCCGGCAGTACGAATCATGCTTAAGAAAGGCTTGTATGCGGGAGAGGCTTTGGAGGATTGGCTTAGAAAGGTGCTGTTAGCCAAGGGGATTCGAACCTTCAAGGATATCGAACCGGGCAAGCTGTCGATCATCGCCTCGGATATTACCAGCGGCAAAATCCTGATTCTTCCCAATGATTTGAACAAGCTGGGGATTAACGAGGAATATTTCGAGGTGGCACGTGCCGTACGGATGAGCTGCAGCATTCCTTATTTCTTCGATCCCGTACTGCTTCGGCTTCCGCCCAAATTATCAAGGTCTAAGGCCTTCAAGGACCAGTTCCTGCACATTGTGGATGGAGGTCTGCTCAGTAATATGCCCCTGTGGCTGTTTGACCAGGATGGTGTGAAGCCAAACGGAGGCCATGGCAAAATTACTCCAACGGTAGGTTTTCAAATGGTAGGGAAGAACTCGGGCAAGCCTCATCGGATCGGAGGGCCGTTCAGCATGCTTCAGGCCCTGTTCGATACGATGCTGTCCGCTCATGATGAGCGGTATATTGAGCAGGCGAATCGGTATAGAACGATAAAAGTGCCCATCCTTGGCATCGGAGTTACGCAGTTCAATATTACACATGAAGAAAGCCTGCTGCTTCATGAATCCGGCTTCCGTGCAGGAAGCAAATTCTTCGGCGACTGGAGTACCCAGTATTACGAAGAGGAATTCACAAAGTATTTTCAGCAGGCTTTCTAGCTTACAGTAATAACTGTTATACACGTTCAGTGGTATTTGGGCTGACCATCATCATTTTTTCCCTTATGGCCTTCAATGACCTGGAAAGGATACGATTTACGCTTTGGAGTTGAATCTGAACGGCGCTGCGGCGCCGTTTTTGCTACTTTGGCCATCGTTTTGGCAGAAGGCTTCACTTTGGGAGACTTGGAACGGTACTTGGCCGGAGGAAACTTGTATAAAAGGAATACAATTCCGACCAATACAACAGGAATCAGCCAGTTCAACAGTCCGCCAGCAAGCATACTGTTCACAATTCCGATGGCCGCCAGGCCGAGAACGACCCAGAAGATGATGCCTTGTTTTCTCATCATTGAATCATCCTTTCACAGGGTCCAGATGGGTGCCAAGCGTTGACAGCTCAGCAGAAGATTTGCTTTCCATTTCGGCATCAAGTTCACGCATCCGGTTGAAGGAAGCGATGGATACCTCAACCTGATCATCATTCGGCTCCTTAGTGGTCAGCAGCTGCAGCCATAGCCCCGGGTATCCAAGGTAACGCAGCACCGGAATATCACGCATGGAGTTGGTGATCCGCAGAAGTTCGAAGGAGACTCCGATCACCAGCGGAAGCAGCAGCAGACGGATGTACACGCGTTCCCACAGGTTATCCCAGTGGAAGAACGAATAGATAACCACACCTACGATAACGGTAAGGACCATAAAGCTGCTTCCGCAGCGGTAATGTAGACGGCTGTACTTCTGCACATTCTTCACCGTAAGTTCTTCCCCGGCTTCAAAAGCACTGATCACCTTATGCTCAGCCCCGTGATACTGAAACAGACGTTTCATCATAGGAGTCTGGGAGATCCCCCACAAATAAGCAAGCAAGAACACAATCTTGATGACACCTTCCAACAACGTATGCAAAAAAG
Organism: Paenibacillus sp. J22TS3; assembly: GCF_018403205.1. Classification (NCBI taxonomy): domain Bacteria; kingdom Bacillati; phylum Bacillota; class Bacilli; order Caryophanales; family Paenibacillaceae; genus Paenibacillus; species Paenibacillus sp. J22TS3. The sequence continues at coordinate 517,400 of NZ_BOSF01000001.1, read as the reverse complement.
TGCTGCTGAATGCGTTTTTAAACAGGAAATCCTCAATTACCGCAGGAACAACCGTGAGAACCACTTTACCAAAGATAAAGGAAAGAATACCTACTATAGCCACACCTAGGATTAAAGTCAGTGACCAGCCAGATTCCTGTTTTTCCTTCTGCTTTTCTCTTTCTTCAGGATCAACCTCGTCATCAGCCAGAGCCTCAGCTGAGTAATTCAGATGTTTAGAGCCTTTGGCGCTTGCATCAATAATACTTACCACACCACGGATCAGGGGAATCCTGCGAAGCTGGTTCACCCATCTCTTATCGTGCTTAGGGACCTCCAAAAAGGTAATCTCTTGGTTCTTGCGGCGGACCGCCGTAACATTCACGTGTTTCCCGCCGAACATAACGCCTTCTATGACAGCTTGGCCACCATAAACGGCTGGTTTGGATTGATCAGGCAACAACTTCACCTTCCTAAGATTTATTCTCAGATTTGTATGGTTCTCAAATCCGTATCTCTATAAAGTCTATTGTATCTAACTTCAGTCCTAAATTCTAGTTATATGGCATGATCGCTTCAGGCTGTCGGATTCATCCCGTTTATTTGGTGCATACTACACATTAAAAACTGATGTGGTGCAGGATTACACGTTAGAAAGGATGAGGAAAACAATATGGCAAAGCAGCGGCAGCGAGAGGGTAAACAAGTTACAAATCCTTGGTGGTTTGCGCTTCAGCTCGGCTTTTTTGCCGGGTTAATCTGGGGAGGGATTCATGGCGTTTTTTACTTTATGAGATTTACGAAGATCATTCCCGGTTTCCTAGCGGAGCCCTTTTTTAAGCACGCTTACTTAAAAACCATGCCAGGTTACTTTATAGGCTGGCTGTTTTTTATCATATTCTCCATCCTGGCTGCGTTAATTTACACGATGTTTCTGCGGAAGTTAAAAGGTCCTTGGCCCGGTTTAGTCTACGGGGCCTTATGGTGGGCCGTGCTCTTTTTATTGGCGGGGCCTGCTCTTCATATGACTCCCCCATTCAGACAGCTGAACTTTAATACACATTTCAGTGAATTCTGTCTCTACCTCCTTTGGGGTTTATTTATCGGGTACACCGCTGCTATGGAGTATACAGACGAAAGGGACAGGGAGCCGCGTAAACCCTTGCTGCGGCGTGAAAGTGCTTCTCAAGGATAACTGTCCTATGGTAAAATAAGCTTTGGTTATTTTATCAGAAGGGGTGAGGGAGACGATGAAACGTGTTCTGGTCATTAACGGACCGAACCTGAATTTGCTCGGGGTCCGGGAGCCTGGCATATACGGTTCTTTGAGCTTAGCTTCTATAGAAGACAATCTTAAGAAGCAGGCGGAGAGCCTGGGAATTCACATTTCATTCTTCCAATCCAATCACGAAGGGCATATTATTGACCGCATCCATGCAGCTATGGGGGAGTCTGATGGGATTATCATCAACCCTGGAGCGCTGACGCATTATAGCTATGCCATCCGTGATGCCTTAACTACGGTGAAGATCCCTGTAGTGGAAGTACATATGTCCAATATCCACGCCCGCGAGGAGTTTAGACATAAGTCTGTAGTGGCCCCCATCGCAGTTGGTCAGATCGCAGGATTTGGCGATGGCAGCTATTATTTAGCCCTGGATGCAATGGGACGTCACTTGGAAAGCGGGAAATAAGGAGACTTGAATATGGCGAACAAACGGGTAGTTCAATTAAGACAAGCAATGCTTCAAAGAGGTCTAGAGGCGGTATTTATTACTAGCGCTATTAACCGCAGATATTTGTCCGGCTTCACTGGGTCCTCCGGTTACGTGCTGATTACACAGAACAAAGCCTTTCTGCTTACCGATTTCCGTTATATGACCCAAGCTCCCCAGCAGGCAACCGGGTATGAGGTGGTTGAACACGGCGTTTCGGTTGGTGAGACGCTGAAGAGTCTGCTCACTGCAGAGCAGATTAATGAGGTTGGTTTTGAGCAGGATGATGTCGTATTCTCTGCTTTCCGCAAGTACGAGCAGGAGCTGGCGCCTGTGAAACTGGTTCCGGTAACGGGCCTGGTAGAGCTTCTTCGGGTGTTCAAGGATGAGGAGGAGCTCGCCATCATGAAGCAGGCCGCCGACCTGGCGGACCGTACTTTCGAGCATATGTTGGGAGTTTTGAAGCCGGGTGTGACCGAGCTTGAAATGGCATTGGAAATGGAGTTCTTCATGCGCAAGAACGGCGCAACCTCTTCCTCATTTGATACGATTGTGGCTTCAGGAGAACGTTCTGCGCTGCCTCATGGGGTTGCAAGTGAGCGGGTTCTGGGGAATAATGAGTTTGTAAAAATGGATTTCGGAGCGCTTCTGAACGGCTACTGCTCCGATATTACACGTACGGTTGTGCTGGGCACGCCAACGGCCAAGCACCGGGAAATCTATGACATTGTGCTTGAAGCCCAGCTTCATACCCTCGAACATCTTCGTCCCGGGATGACTGGAGCTGAAGCGGATGCCCTTGCCCGGGACATTATTACCCGTTATGGTTATGGCGATCAATTTGGACACAGCACGGGGCATGGTTTGGGTATGGAAGTACATGAATCGCCGCGGTTGTCCAAGCTGAGTGATACGATTCTAAAGCCGGGCATGGTTGTTACTGTGGAGCCGGGAATTTACCTGCCTGGCTTCGGAGGAGTCCGGATTGAGGACGATGTGGTGATTACGGAGAACGGCATGCGGCGGTTGACGGAATCCACGAAAGATTTTATTGTTATTTAGCACAAACTAACGCATAATTATTGAAGTATTTTGTCTAACTTGAGGAGGATTTTCTGTGATTTCAGTCAACGATTTTAAAACAGGTCTCACTGTAGAAGTGGACGGCGATATCTTTACGGTTCTGGAGTTTCAGCATGTTAAACCGGGTAAAGGAGCTGCCTTTGTACGCTCCAAGCTGAAGAATCTTCGCAACGGCAACACGGTAGAGAAAACTTTCCGTGCGGGCGAAACGATTGGCCGTGCCATGATCGAGAACCGTGAGGTTCAATATCTGTATGCAAGCGGTCAAGAGCATACCTTCATGGATAACGAGACTTATGACCAGTTCTCCCTGGATGCCGACCAACTGGAGTGGGAGCTTAACTTCCTGAAAGAAAACATGAATGTTAAGATAGTCAGCTACCAAGGCGAGCTTCTCGGCATTAACCTGCCTACAAGCGTTGAGCTTAAAGTAGTTGAGACTGAGCCGGGCGTTAAAGGTAACACCGCTCAAGGCGCAACTAAGAACGCCAAGCTTGAAACTGGCCTGAACGTTCAAGTACCGCTCTTCATCAACGAAGGCGATGTTCTGCTCATCGACACTCGCGAAGGTAAATACATTTCCCGCGCATAGGTTTGTTAAACGCAGTGTTATCATCAATTCCTCCATCCCCGGATGGAGAATTTGTAGGGTTATGATCAATTTCTCCATCCCCGGATGGAGAATTGTAGTGTTATTGTCAATTCCTCCATCCCCGATGGAGGAATTTTTGCATAGATATACAAAAAGAATGGCTTCCCCAAGGACTTTCGTATTATACTGGGTTAAAGCGTTACCGATTATTAGGTGTGTCCAAAGACGGCGGTTACAGAGATGAACCCATGACGCCGGTCTTGCAGGATCATGATCATTGAGGAGTGAACCAACTTGGCTTTATACGTCATGAAATTCGGAGGGAGCTCTGTAGGCGACACAGAGCGCATGAAACGCGTAGCAAAACGTATCGCAGAGAAGCAAGATGAGGGGCATCAGTGCGTAGTGGTCGTCTCCGCGATGGGAGATACTACTGACGACTTAATCGATCAGGCGAAGCTGCTGAACGATCAGCCGCCAATCAGAGAGATGGATATGCTGATGACCAATGGTGAACAAATTTCGATTGCCATGCTGTCCATTGCACTGCATGCAATTGGACGAAAGGCTGTCTCCTATACAGGCTGGCAGGCAGGCTTCCGGACGGAGGCCGTGTTTGGAAAGGCCCGGATTACAGACATCCGTCCTGAGAAGGTAAGGAAGTCGCTTGAAGAGGGGGCTATCGTAGTCGTTGCCGGTTTCCAAGGCATGACCGAAGACGGCGAGATTACAACGTTTGGCCGTGGGGGCTCCGATACGACGGCGGTAGCGCTTGCCGCAGCGATTGAAGCGGATGTGTGTGAAATTTATACGGATGTGGACGGCATTTATTCAACCGACCCGCGAATCGTGAAATGCGCGCGCAAGCTGAATGAAATTTCTTATGACGAGATGCTGGAGCTGGCTAATCTGGGAGCAGCCGTACTGCATCCGCGCGCGGTGGAATACGCGAAGCACCATAATGTATGTCTGGTCGTGCGCTCAAGCTTTAACCATAACGAAGGTACAGTTGTGAAGGAGGAAGTCAGCATGGAGCAGGGAGTAGTAGTTAGCGGTATCGCTTATGATAAGAATGTGGCACGGATTAGTATTCTTGGAGTATCCCATGAGCCTGGGGTTCTGGCTAAAGTATTCGGTTCTCTTGCAGCCGCACAAATTGACGTTGATATTATTGTTCAGAGCGGGGTATTGGAAGGAAAAGCAGACTTCTCATTTACCGTGGCCCTCTCTGATAGAGAGAAGGCGCTTGGTGTTATTGAAAATCTCCGCGAAAGCCTGCCTTTCCGCGATGTCACCTCAGAAGACAATCTGGTTAAAATCTCGATTGTTGGAGCTGGAATGGTCAGCCATCCAGGGGTTGCGGCTCAAATGTTCGATGTCATCTCCAAGCAGGGTGTGAACATCAAGATGGTAAGTACCTCTGAAATCAAGGTTTCTTGCGTTATTGACGGAGCCAAGCTGCAGGAGGTTATCAAAGCACTTCACACCGCTTACAAACTGGATACCGAGGAGCAAGTATTTGTTGGAGGCCCTCAGGACCGCAGATAAGCTGCTGGCAAGATATCATAGCTTTAACGAAGATCCGCATGATGATGCGGGTCTTTTTTTTTGTTTGGTTAGTTTTACATGAGGATCATTTTTCTTTCTAAAAATGGACAGGCGCGCATAACGATAGAGAGAGGGATTTCAGTAAGGAGGCGCTTATGCTTGATAAATTCGTAGCCAGCATGGCAACACTTCGGGTGATTTCCGGAACGCTGGAGATTATTGCGGCCATTCTTATGATCAAGTTAGGACGGGTGGATAAAGCTCTGGCTGTCAATTCAGCCTTGGCTTTCGTAGGACCTACCGTGCTGATTGTAACTACTTCAATCGGTCTAATAGGCATGGCGGACAAACTCTCTTGGGGAAAGATAGGATGGGTAGCCTGCGGTGTGATCTGTCTCTTAATAGGTATTTTAAAAAAATGATAGATTCCCGTCATACCTGGAATTTCTCAGGCATAGACTTGTCTTAAGAAAAGAGTCAACACACCTAAACCTGTTCATTGTGGGGGTATGTATGCATCTATCTTGGTTATCTGTATTCCCTGAGCAGCTTGCCCGGATGCTCCGGCTTCTTCCCGCCGAGCTTCTCTCCCAGCTTGAAGAAATCCGTATCCGGGAAGGACGGGCGCTTGAAGTTAATGCATCGGGACGTTACTACTTCGTCACCGAGAGCGGCGAGCTGAGCCGGGACCCGGGGACGGCTTACAAGCCCGGACGGGAAGACACTCACCGCCTTCTGGATCAAATTACCAACCACTCCCTGTATACGATGGAAGAGGAGCTGCGGCGAGGATTCATCACTGTCTCGGGTGGTCACAGAATCGGCCTTGCCGGCAGGACTGTGCTGAGTGGCGGCAGAGTAGAGCATATCCGGGATATTAGCGGGTTTAACATGAGAATTGCCCGTGAGGTCAGAGGAATTGGTGATGCAGTTCTCCCGCAGCTGCTTGACTTCAAGCATCGCAGTGTCAAGCATACCCTGATCCTGTCTCCTCCCCAGCAGGGCAAGACAACCCTGCTTCGCGATCTGGCTAGACAAATCAGTCTTGGAAGCTGGGGAAACCCGGAAGCCAAATGGCCTGGGCTCAAGGTGGGCATTATCGACGAACGGTCAGAGATTGCCGGAAGCAAGCGTGGGGTACCCAGCTTCGATGTAGGTCCACGTACCGATGTGATGGACGCCTGCCCGAAGGCTGAAGGCATCATGATGATGATCCGGTCAATGTCTCCGGATGTGCTTATTGTGGACGAGATTGGACGTCAGGAAGATGTGGAGGCGCTCGCTGAGGCTCTTCATGCAGGTGTCAGGGTGATTGCGACAGCTCATGGAAGCGAGGTTGGCGAGCTGATGCATCGTCCCTCCTTAGCGAAGCTGGTTGATCCACCTTTTTTCCAAATGTATGTAGTTCTTACCAGGACCGACAAGGGAGTCTCCTTCAAGCTGATGGATAACAAACAGCGGTCCTTGCTGGCCTAATCAAGCTTAAGCGGGGTGATTCTCATGTTGAAGATGCTTGGGGCGGTGCTGATCATTGCGGCAGGCACGCTGGCAGGCTGGCTCAAGGCCAGGCAGTTCGCCAGCAGACCGGAACAGATTAGACGGCTGATCCAGGCGCTCGCAAGACTGGAGACAGAGATCAGCTATGGCTTTACCCCATTGCCGGACGCACTTCGCCGGATTGGAAGCCAGAGTGGCCAACCGGTCAAGGCTGTTCTGCTAAGGGCAGCTGACGGTATGGATGGCAGCCAGTCGCTGAGCGCCCAGGAAAGCGTCCATCAGGCAATCCGGGAAGAGTGGAAACACACCGCGATGAGGCCCGCCGAGAGAGATGTGCTGTATCAGTTGGCCTATTCGCTTGGGACAAGCGACCGCAGGGATCAGCTGAAACATATTGAAACTGCGGTTCGGCAGCTGGAAGCAGAAGAATCTGTCGCGAGGGAAGAGCAATCCCGGTACGAGAAGATGTTCCGCAGTCTCGGGCTGCTCACCTCAGCACTTATTGTGATTCTGATCTATTAGCACGTTCCCGAACCTCAGCTGCCTCCCGCTAAACCTGATAGTGAGGTGCCTTTCATGAACTTAGAAGTCAATGCAATATTCCAGATCGCGGGCATCGGCATTATTATCGCCATGATCCATACGGTGCTGAAGCAGATGGGCAAGGAAGATATGGCACATTGGGTTACCCTGATCGGGTTCGTTGTCGTTTTATTCATGGTTATTCGTATGCTGGACAGCCTATTTCAGGAAATCAAATCGATCTTCCTCTTTCAGTAGGGAGGCCCGGGAATGGAAATTATCCAGATCGTTGGGCTGGGTCTGCTGGCGGCCATACTCATTCTGGTGCTTAAGGAACAAAAACCTGTATTTGCGTTTTTGATTGCCGCTTGCACAGGTATCACCATTTTCCTTCTGCTTATCGGCAAGATCAGTTCAATCATCAGTGTGCTGGAAAATCTGGCTGAAGCCTCCGGAGTTGAGACCATCTATCTCAAAACGATTTTGAAGATTATCGGGATTGCTTATATTGCCGAATTTGGCGCTCAAATTGTCCGGGACGCGGGCCAGGACGGGATTGCCTCAAAAATTGAACTCGCCGGCAAAGTCTTGATTATGGTGCTCGCCCTGCCGATTATAGGCATCATTATCGAAACGGTTATGAAGCTGCTGCCGGTATAGAAGAAACGGGGACAAGACCATGAAGCTATACGACCTGAATTGGCAAAAGAAAACGCTGATCCTCTTCATCCTGGGATTTCTGATCTTCTGGCCGGCCCGGTTGTTCGCCGAGTCACAGGACGAAGGACGGATGAAACAGCAGGCGTCCGAGCTGCCGACAGACCAGGTCGAAGCCTATTGGAAACATCTGATGAAGGATTATGGCGGTTTTTTTCCAGATGAGAAAGTGCCTTCCTTCATGGACATGCTTCTCCCCGGCGGGCAGGAGTTCAACATGAAGGCAGGCTTGTCAGCCCTGCTGAAATATATGTGGCATGAAGTGCTCTACAACGGCAAGATTCTGGTTACCATCGTTATTCTTACGGTATTCAGCATGATTCTTGAGACGCTCCAAACCGCCTTTGAACGGGGCAATGTCAGTAAAGTGGCCTATTCCATTTGTTATATGGTTATCCTGATTCTGGCCATCAACAGCTTTAATGTGGCCATTGGTTATGCGTCCGATGCGATCAGAGACATGATTGATTTCATGATGGCCATGGTGCCGCTGCTGTTCACCATGCTGGCTTCCATGGGAAATGTGGTAACGGTAACCGTGACACATCCGCTTGTGGTGTTCATGGTTCATACCGTGGGCACGCTGGTCCGCACAGTGGTGTTTCCGCTTCTGTTCTTCTCGGCGCTGCTGCATATCGTCAGCTCTCTGTCCGACAAGTACAAGCTGACCCAGCTCGCCAATCTGCTGCGGACGATCAGCATGAGCCTGCTGGGGGTTATGCTCACCGTCTTTCTTGGAATCATCTCGGTAAAAGGCATCACCGGATCGGTCGCGGACGGCGTCACACTCCGGGCTGCGAAATATGTGACGGGAAATTTCGTTCCCGTCGTAGGCAAAGTGTTCGCTGATGCAACAGATACCGTGATATCCGCCTCGCTGCTGGTCAAGAATGCCGTAGGTCTGGTAGGCGTCATCATCATTCTGTTCCTGTGTGCTTTCCCTGCGATCAAGATTCTGACCCTAGCCCTGATCTACAATCTCTCGGCAGCGGTTATGCAGCCGCTTGGGGACTCACCCATTGTGGTGTGTCTGGAGACGATTGGCAAAAGCATGATCTATGTGTTCGCTGCTATGGCCGCGGTCGGATTGATGTTCTTTCTGGCCATTACCATAATGCTGACCGCCGGAAATATTACAGTGATGATGCGCTGACTTTTATGACCTGAGGAGGAAGCAGATGAGCTGGCTGGGCGGGTGGCTTAAAGAAATTATATTTGTAGTGCTTCTGGCAGGTTTTATTGATCTGCTGCTGCCGAACCGCTCCTTTGAGCGATACGTCAAGCTGGTGGTCAGTCTGCTGATCCTGCTGACTCTGATGTCTCCGCTGGTTAAGCTGATTGGAGGCAATCCTGTACTCAAATTGCAGACCGCGCTTGGACAGAGCCTGGATGAGCTGGACCCGGACAAGATGAATCAGGCTGGAACCCAGCAGATCATTCAGCAGGGGCTGGCACTGCGCAAGAAGCAGGAAGCCGAGACACTCCAGCGGGCTGGTGAGGAAGTAGGCAGAGAGATGAAACAGCAGATTGAGAGCAAGACAGGCATCCAGATCCAGAGGGTCGAGGTAGCTTTAGAAGTGGACAGCCAGGGCACCAAGCAGGAGGAGACAACCGGGGAGCCTGCTGTGGCCAAGCCGGAGATCAAAGAGGTGAATGTCTATGTGAGCGCGGACCAGAAGTCCTCATCTAATTCGGCTGATCAGCAGGAGAAGGAAGGCAAAGCGGTCAGTGTCCCGGCCATCAGTCAAGTGGAGAAAGTTGAGGTCCGGATCGGGGAATCGAAGACCAAACGTGAAGATCAGGGCACATCATCCGAATCTCCGGGTGCAGCTTCTGCTCAAGGGGAACAGGGCAGCAGAGCCGGCTTAATTATGGAACAGCTAACCAAGGAGTGGGGTATTTCAAGAACCATGGTGAAGATCCATGAGAAGACCAAGGAATAGATCAAAGGGGGTGAAGCTCATGGCCAAGTGGATCAAAAAACTGGAGCAGTGGATCGGCGGGGGGCAGGATGGCAGCAAGCGAATTAACACGTTCAGATTGCTGATTATTCTAGGACTCATCGGTGTGGCGATTATGCTGTTTAGTTCTTTTGTCAACATAAAAAAGATCGATACAGGGGGAGCGGTACGTGAGCCTCCGGTTCAGCCCCAGACCCAATCCGCTGCCACTGCATCGGGGCAGGAGGAGAGCGGGAACGTCTTTGACAGCATTGAGGGGAATCTGGAGAACCGGACCAAGGAGATTTTGGAGAAAATTGTAGGTGTAGGCACGGTGGATGTGATGGTAACCGTGGATTCCACCGAGGAGGTTGTGGTCCAGCGTAATATGAAAGACTCCCAGGAGCAGACAGATGAGACAGATGCCGGGGGCGGCAAGAGACATGTTACCCAGATTACCCGGGATGGCCAGATTGTCACCTATGAATCTTCGGGAGATAAACAGCCGTTGATTTCCAAGAAGATCAAACCGAAGATCCGGGGGGTGCTTGTGGTTGCCCGAGGGGCTGAGAACAAGGTAGTGAAGCAGCTGATTGTGGATGCGGTTGAAAAAGGGCTGAATGTGGCGGCCTACCAGATTTCGGTTGTGCCGCGAAAGGGGTCTCAGTAGGCAGGTCTATATCATTATTATCAGGAGGAATATGTAATGAAAACCAACAGACAAACAATTTGGCTTGTGTCTATGCTCAGCTTGATGGTGATTCTCTCTGCGTATTATCTGTTCACCGAGGATTCAGGCACGAAAACTCCAAAAGTCGCTGAAGGACAGCAGGTGACCGCAAAGGATAAATCAGGCTCCAAGGATACTCCGGTCACTCAGGCGAAGGATGATGTAGTAGTAACAGAAGTCACTGGAAACACAGACGCTGCAACTCCGGAAGGCGACTCGGGCTCTACGAAGCAGGAGCCAGCTTCAACACCATCTCCAACAGACAAAACCAAAGAAGGAGCCGATACAGGAAAAGCGGCCGGAGAGGACTCCAAACCGAAGAGCGGGGGAACAGACGCCGCTGGCAAGACTAACGCAGCCGAGGATTCTGCTAAAAAGGATGAAGAGGTTATCAAGAAGATTGAAGCCCAGGGCACTTCCGGTAATGATGCGATCACGAATTATCAATATGAGCGGGTTACTGAGAATGCCAAGCTGTCGGATAAGCTGACGAAGATTATCGCAGACCAGAGCAAGCCGGCTGATGAAAGCGCCAAAGCTCAGAAAGAGCTGGCGGCTCTTCAGGATAAAGAATCCAAGATTACGGATATCGAGACCAAACTGCAGCAGCAGTACGCCAATGCGGTTGTCACAGAGAAGGACAGCCAGTATACGGTTGTCGTGCTGAGCGACAAGCTGGAGCCGAAACAGGCGGTAGGTATTGTGGATATGGTCATCAAGGAACTTGGAGTTAGCCAAGATAAGGTAAAGGTGCAGTACATTAAGCAGTAAGCTGAAAAAAAACTAGAAATATCGCGGGTTTTCGGGCATTTTGAAGGCTGGTGAAGGAGGAAGAGTCCAATACATCTTGGGCTCTTTCTATTTCGTGCCTTTGTGATATAATACATAATGCTATGTTCTAAGATGGCCAAGGCTTGTGTGTTACAAAGCTGAAGGAGTGAAATTGCGAATGTTCAAATTAAACGAAATTAAAGAGCTGATTAAATTGGTGGATCAGACTTCGGTCCACGAACTTGAAATTGAGAATGAGGGGACAAGACTGGCAATCCGCAAGCCGGGTAAAACGGAACTTGTACAGGTGCAGTCTGCAGCCGTTTCTGTTCCGCAAGCAGCGGTACAGCCGGCTCAGGTACATATTCAGTCTTCCGTGGAGACCTCTGCCCCAGCCGCTGCCCAGGATGCCACATCCCGCGCACAGGAGAATCAGGCTAATTTACATACGATTGCTTCCCCAATGGTGGGCACATTCTACCGCTCTCCATCGCCTGAGAAGGGGCCTTATGTCAACGTGGGTGACAAGGTTGGAGACAAATCAATCGTCTGCATTATTGAAGCCATGAAGCTGATGAATGAACTCGAAGCCGAGGTCAAAGGGGAAATTGTTGAGATTTTGGCTGAGAACGGCCAGCTGGTTGAATATGGACAGCCCCTCTTTCTGGTGAAGCCGGAGTGATTAGCGTAAGAAGGCGGCCTTTACGGCCGCTATCTTGGTTACCAAGGAGGATGCAGACATGAACTTTCATAAAATACTAATTGCTAACCGCGGAGAAATTGCGGTTCGTATTATTCGCGCGTGCCGCGAGCTTGGCATTCAGACCGTAGCCGTATATTCCGAAGCGGATAAAGACTCGCTTCATGTACGTCTGGCCGATGAAGCCTACTGTATTGGACCCACGTTGTCCAAAGACAGCTATTTGAATTTTACCAATTTGATGAGTGTGGCTACCCTGACGGAATGTGATGCTATTCATCCAGGCTACGGGTTTCTGGCTGAGAACGCGGACTTTGCGGAGATTTGCGACTCATGCAATATCACCTTCATCGGTCCTTCCCCGGATGCCATTGTCCGAATGGGGGACAAGGCTGTCGCCAAACAAACGATGAAGGATGCGAACGTTCCGGTAATTCCGGGATCGGACGGTCTGGTTGAGGACATGGACCAGGCCATTATGGTCGCCCGCGATATCGGATATCCGGTTATTATCAAAGCCACTGCAGGCGGCGGCGGTAAAGGAATCCGGATTGCCGAGGATGAGGAGTCCTTGATCCAGCAGATTACCACTGCCCAGCAGGAGGCCCAGAAAGCTTTCGGTAATGCCGGGGTCTATCTTGAGAAGTTTCTAACGGGAATGAAACACGTTGAAATCCAGATCATTGCCGATAAGCATGGTAATGTCGCCTACTTGGGTGAGCGTGACTGCTCCGTGCAGCGCCGCCGCCAGAAACTTGTTGAAGAAGCGCCTTGTCCGATCTTAAGTCCGGAGAAGCGCCAGGAGATGGGTGAAGCTGCGGTTCGTGCCGCCCTGGCTGTGAACTACTCTGGAGCGGGAACACTCGAGTTCCTCTTAGGTCCGGATGGGCAGTTCTACTTCATGGAGATGAATACCCGGATTCAGGTTGAACATCCAGTCACTGAGATGGTCACCGGAATCGATCTGATCAAGGAAATGATCTCCGTTGCGGAAGGAAACCCATTGTCCTTCTCCCAAGAGGATGTAGTGATTAACGGCTGGTCTATTGAATGCCGTATCAATGCGGAGGATCCTTCCCGTAACTTTATGCCGGCTGCAGGAAAGATCGGCTTCTATCTGGCTCCGGGCGGCCCTGGAGTGCGTGTGGACAGCGGCGCTTATCCGGGTTATACGATTACGCCGTTCTATGATTCGATGATTGCCAAGCTCATCGTCTGGGCGCCAACGCGGGATGAAGCGATTGCGAAGATGAAGCGGGCTTTGTCGGAGTTTGCTATTGAGGGGATCCATACTACGATCCCGTTCCATCAGAAGCTTTTGGATCATCCAACGTTTGTGCGCGGGGATTTTGATATTAAATTTCTGGAAGAAAATGAGATTTAATAACTTGGACTCTGTTTGTCATAATGACCCCAAAATGATATAGTATGTATAATAAGTGCGCTTGCCTACAATTTAGACATCCGCAAACTTATTGAGAGGTGGATGAAGACGACAATGAGTACAGTTCCTACAGAATATGAGAAAACCGAGATTGGTGAAATTCAGATTGCTCCTGAGGTTATTGAAGTGATCGCAGGTCTTGCGGCTGTTGAAGTCAAAGGGGTTGCTGGCATGAGCGGCGGGTTCGCCGGCGGTATTGCCGAGCTTCTGGGACGCAAGAACCTGTCCAAGGGTGTGAAGGTTGAAGTGGGTCAGCTGGAAGCTGCAGTAGATGTGTCGGTCATCGTGGAATACGGTAATCGTCTCCCTGAAGTAGCGACCGAAATTCAACGCAACGTGAAGCGCTCGATTGAGACAATGACCGGACTTAACGTTGTTGAGGTCAACGTGCATATCCATGACGTTATCTTCAAGACGGCTGAGAAGATCGAGGAGTCGGAACTGAACCACAGGGTGAAATAAAGAATGAGCGACTAACCCCTGACGATCAGCGTCAGGGGTTTACTATAATTTAAGGTGGGTGCACGTTCAGTGGCAAAAATCTTGGACAGACTTCTGCTGTTTATCTACAGTCTCAGCATTGGCATTCTATCCGTTATTGCAATTCTTCTCTTCACCGGAACGGTCACTTTTGAAATTTACAGCAGTCAGGAGAAAATCCTGTTGAATGTTCTGATTGGGGTGGCGGCTGTGCTGTTTCTGCTCAGCATCCGGTTCTTTTATATCTCCATTCGTCGCGATCGGGCATCGCTGCCGTCCATTGACCAGCGCACCGAATTTGGAGACATTCAAATTTCCGTAGAAACGATCGAGAATCTGTCCCTCAAAGCAGCTTCCAGAGTTAGAGGAATCAAGGATGTGAAGACCAGAATTAAAATTTCCGAGTCGGGTCTGAACATTATGATCCGGGCACTCGTTGACGGGGAGAGCTCAATACCCGCTCTGACTGAGGAAGTCCAAAAGCAGGTGCATGATCACGTTGAAGAGACTACCGGCATCCCGGTAGCTTATGTCTCTGTGTATATTGCGAATCTTGTTCAGTCGTCCACGATCAAAAGCCGGGTTGAATAGGGGTGGATTTCAGGGTGCTCTGGAAACAAATATGGGAGAGTCACAGAGGACGCTTGCTGGGTCTTGCGACAGCCCTGTTACTATGTCCGATTTATCTGTTTTTCGGGTTTTGGAACATGCTTTTTTGCGCGCTTTTGCTGTACATCGGGTATACCATTGGCAAATACAAAGACCTTGAACAGGGTCCTTTGATTCCCTGGGTTCAAATTCGTGAATGGCTGAGCTCGCGCTGGCGTCCTTTTAAATAAATCCTGTGATATGCTGCTCCGAAAAAACTGCTGTTCATATGGAATGGAGATTTCATTCTGTATAATTCTGCACATTTTTTTGTTGTGGAGAGCATTTCACGGGTTTTTTTCTGTCGATTGTCATGCACAATAGGAAGAGCAGTATTAAATCTTGTGCGCTTTAAGTGAGCTTAAGATTTACCTATTAGACTAGTGTGTGAAAACCTATACACTTAATTATTATTTCCGTCCTTTGCCAAAGGCATAGGGATGTTCAGAGGAGTTAACCTCAAGGAGGAAGTTCATGAAAAGACGACTGGCCAGAGAAATTGCGGTACAGAGCTTGTACCAGATGGAAATGAATGAAGTAGAGGCACAGGAGGCAGTCACCATGCTGCTGGCCGAAGCGGGCGGAGAGAATGAAAGTGAAGTGGAACTTAAGGACATGGGAACTCCAGAGTTTGTCCTGGAGCTGGTAAACGGGGTATGGACGAGAAAAAGCGAGATCGATAACCTTTTGACTGAATACCTCAAGGGATGGCAGATCAGCCGTCTATCCAGGGTGGACCGGCAAATCCTGCGTCTTGCCGCTTTTGAAATGATTTATCGTGAAGATACACCAGCTAAGGTTGTTGTTAATGAAGCCATTGAGCTTGCCAAACACTTCGGCACCTCGGAATCAGGCAAGTTCGTAAATGGAGTGCTTGGTAAAATGATTCAGGATACCGAACAGCTGAAAAACAAACAAATCTAAATTTCAAAGATGAGGGAGAGAGAATAATGACAGCAACAATCATTAGCGGAAAACAGATAGCTGAAGAGATTCGTCAAGGACTGCGCGAGGAAATGGACAGATTGTCCCCTACGGGCTTCAGACCCGGGCTTGCGGTCGTTATTGTCGGGGAGGACCCGGCTTCTCATGTATATGTCCGTTCCAAGGACAAGGCTTGCCATGAGCTCGGATACTACTCGGAGGTTCATAGACTGGAGGAATCCACTTCGCAGGAGGAGCTTCTTGCTCTTGTTGACAAGTTGAACCATCAGGACAATATCCACGGCATTCTCGTTCAGCTTCCTCTCCCTAAGCATATTGATGAGAAAGCCGTGATCGACGCCATCTCGGTTGCCAAGGATGTGGACGGGTTCCATCCGGTGAATGTTGGCAATCTGGTTATCGGGGATGACAGCCTGCTGCCTTGCACTCCTGCCGGAGTCATTGAGCTGATTAAACGGACAGGAGTCGAAATCTCCGGCAAACATGCGGTCGTTATCGGACGAAGCAACATTGTCGGGAAGCCGGTGTCTCTTCTTCTTCAACGGGAGAATGCGACCGTGACGATGTGCCATTCCCGTACGGCGAATATGAAAGAGCTGGCTCTTCAAGCGGATATTCTGGTTGTTGCCGTCGGCAAGGCGAACTTCATCGACGCATCCTATATCAAACCGGGGGCGGTTGTGATTGATGTGGGCGTAAACCGGCTGGAGAACGGCAAGCTTGCTGGAGATGTTGATTTCGAAAGCGCGAAGGAAGTTTCCGGACCGATTACACCGGTACCTGGCGGAGTAGGTCCGATGACGATTACAATGCTTATGAATAACACTATGATCGCGGCCAAGCGGTTAAGTGGTCTCTCCTAATTAATTTTTCTAATTCTAAGGGGGTCTCCCCGTGAACCAACGTGTATTTTCCATAAAGGAATTGAACCGGTATATCCGGATGAAGCTGGAGTCAGACACGCTGCTGTCCGAGGTATGGATCCGGGGGGAAATCTCGAATTTCACCCACCACTCCAGCGGTCACATGTATTTTACCCTGAAGGATGCGGACAGCCGGATTAAGAGTATCATGTTCGCCTCTCACAACCAGCGCCTTCCTTTTATTCCGAAGGAAGGTTCGCGGGTCATCGCCAGAGGTAATGTGTCTGTATACGAACGGGATGGCCAATATCAGTTTTATGCAACACATATGCAGCCGGATGGCATAGGCAGCTTGTATTTGGCTTATGAGCAGCTTAAGAAGAAGCTGGAAGAGGAGGGGCTGTTCGACCCGTCCCGCAAAAGAGCCCTGCCCCGTTATCCCAAAACGATCGGGGTCATCACATCTCCTACGGGTGCGGCTGTACGTGACATCATTATCACGCTGCAGCGGCGTTATCCGCAGGTCCCGGTTATACTGCACCCTGTGCTCGTGCAGGGCAAACAGGCGGCCCCTTCCATTGTAAAGGCTCTCCGGACGCTGAATGCCATGGGGGAGGCCGACGTCATTATTGTCGGCCGGGGCGGCGGCTCACTTGAGGAGCTGTGGGCCTTCAATGAAGAAATGGTGGCCCGCGCCATATACGAATCGGCGATTCCGGTCATCTCGGCCGTCGGGCACGAGACCGATTTTACGATCGCCGATTTTGTAGCGGATCTGCGGGCCGCGACGCCAACGGCCGCCGCTGAGCTTGCGGTGCCGCACGCGGCAGAGCTGCGGGCGCTGATCAGCCAGCGGGAGCGCGAGCTTCAGCAGGGGCTGAAGCACCGTCTGGCCCGCGCCCGCGAGCGGCTCGCGCGCCTGCAGCGCTCGCCGGTGCTGGTGCATCCGCGGCGGAGCCTGCTCCAGCACGCAGAGCGGCTCGACGTGCTGAAGCACCGTCTCGCAAGCCGCATGCACTCCCGTGCGCTGCTGACCAGCGAGCGCCGGGGCAGGCTGCATGCGAGGCTCCTGCGGTTCCATCCGCAGGAGCAGCTGCAGTACGCCGCGCGGCGGCAGCAGGACGCCACGAAGGTGCTTCGCCAAGGGATGCTGGCGGTGCTGAAGGACCGCTCAGCCCAGCTCAGCGCCGGCGTGCGGCAGCTTGACGCCCTCAGCCCTCTTAAGGTGATGGGCAGAGGCTACAGCCTGGTTTACGATGAACAAGGTAAGCGTTTGATTAAATCGCTGAACGATGTCCAGCCTGGGGATATGGTCAAGATCAAGGTTACCGACGGAGAGTTGGATTGTCAGGTATGGGGGATGCAGCGGGAAGGAGAAGATCGTGGAACTTAACAATGACATTAATTTTGAAGAAGCGATGGAACAGCTGGAAGAGATCGTATCCCAGCTGGAGCATGGGGATGTGCCTTTAGAGAAAGCCATCGATCTGTTTCAGCGGGGAATGCAGCTGTCCCAACTGTGCGGCCAGAAACTGGCACAGGTGGAACGTAAAATAGAAATGATCGTAGAAACAGATGGGGAAGTCACCAAGAAGCCATTTGCAGCTCCAGAAGAAAGCGGTGAACCTGTTGAATAAGTCTTCTTTTGAAGCGTATATGAACGAAATCGGGAGCCTCGTTAACCAAGGTCTGGAGCAATCGATTCCGGGGGATTGGAGCATTCCATCCTCTTTGCGGGAAGCGATGCATTACTCCCTTCTTGCCGGAGGCAAGCGGATACGGCCGCTGTTAGTCATTGCTGCGGCAGAGTCGATGGGAGGAAGCCGGGAAGCGGCACTGCCTGTCGCCTGTGCTGTGGAAATGGTGCATACCTACTCTTTGATTCATGATGATCTTCCAGCCATGGACAATGATGATTTCCGGCGCGGCAAGCCGACGAATCATAAAGTATTCGGAGAGGCAACGGCGATCCTGGCTGGTGATGGTCTGCTCACCCATGCTTTTTACAGCATTACGGAGGCCAGCCGGAAGTTCCATGTTCCTGCAGAGCAGACTTTGGCTATCGTAGAGGAGCTGTCCGTGTATGCGGGGCCAAAAGGCATGGTCGGCGGTCAAGCGGCGGACATGGAAGGGGAACAGGGGATTACGGACCTGGAACAGCTCAAGTACATTCATATACACAAGACAGGGGATTTAATTGTATTTTCGCTCAAGGCCGGAGGACGGATCGCTTCAGCTTCGCAGGAGCAACTCCGAGCCTTAGAAACGTTCGGGCGCAGCATCGGTTTAGCTTTTCAGATTCAAGATGATATTCTCGATCTGATTGGCAATGAGCAGAAGCTGGGTAAGAAGACACAAAGCGATGTGGCTATGAATAAAGTGACCTATCCCTATTTTATTGGGCTGGATGAGTCCAAGGCTGAAGTTGACCGGTTAACCAAGCTGGCTAAGGAAGCCGTTAGCGGAGGGGTTATTCCCAATCCGGAGAGGCTGCTTCAGATTGCTGAGTTTCTCCTGAACCGGGATCATTGATAGAAAGTTTAGGACGTTCAGATTAGTGTAAGCAGGCAGGGGATTATTGCAGCGCTTACTTTTGTGGTATAATATACAACATTACGTGGATTGGCTCGCAGGTTTCATGGGATTATGACCTGTTCTTCTTGTTAAATGGGCCATAATCCTATACGTTAATCCATTAAGAGCAGAGGAATCTGCACTACATCATGATAAATCCAATTAGGAAAGCGGGGAATTCATGTGCTGCTTTCACAAATCCATGAACCCAATGACTTAAAAAAATATTCTGTTGAAGATCTCGGCCGGGTGGCCGCTGAAATCCGTCAGTTTCTAATTGAGAAGCTGTCCTCCACGGGTGGACATCTCGCATCCAATCTGGGTGTGGTTGAGTTAACGCTTGCTCTTCACTATTGTTATAACAGCCCGAAGGACAAGTTTATATTTGATGTCGGTCATCAGGCGTATGTCCATAAGATGTTAACCGGGCGTATGGATCAATTCGATACGCTCCGCAAGTACAAGGGACTCTGCGGATTCGTCAAGCGCAATGAGAGTGAACATGACGTGTGGGAAGCTGGCCACAGCAGCACTTCCTTGTCCGCTGCAATGGGCATGGCCTTAGCCCGTGATCTCAAGGGTGAAACGAACAAAGTGGTAGCGATTATCGGAGACGGCGCTTTGACGGGCGGTATGGCTTTTGAGGCCATGAACCATATCGGCCATGAGAAGAAGAACCTGATGGTGGTGCTTAATGATAATGAGATGTCCATTGCCCCTAATGTCGGAGCAATGCACAATTACTTAAGCAAAATCCGTTCTGACAAGACCTATCTCAGAGCCAAGGATGAAGTGGAGCTGATCCTGAAGAAGATTCCGGCTATTGGTGACAAGCTTGCCAAGACTGCGGCGAACTTTAAGGACAGCTTGAAATATATGCTGATGAACGGGGTTCTTTTTGAAGAATTAGGATTCACTTATCTTGGACCTGTGGATGGCCATGATCTCCCTAAGCTAATTGAGGCGTTTAAGCAGGCTGACAATGTGACCGGACCTGTGCTCGTTCATGTGCTGACCACCAAAGGTAAAGGGTACTCGCCGGCCGAAGCGGATTCGCATAAATGGCATGGCGCATCCCCGTACAAGATCGAGTCCGGGAAAGCTCTTAAGGCGGTAGGCAGTCCGTCTTATACCGAAGTGTTTGGACAGACTTTGATCGAACTTGCTGAGCAGGATTCACGAATTGTTGCTGTTACTCCGGCTATGCCGCGCGGATCTGGATTGCTTGAATTCGCTGAACGGTTTCCAGACCGAATGATTGACGTGGGCATTGCAGAGCAGCATGCGGCTACCATGTGTGCAGCCATAGCTATGGAGGGCTTAAAGCCGGTGTTTGCGGTGTACTCGACATTTATGCAGAGGGCCTATGACCAGATTGTTCACGATATTTGCCGTCACAACGCCAATGTGATGGTTGCCATTGACCGGGCCGGGTTTGTTGGGGCAGATGGCGAGACGCATCAGGGGGTATTCGATATCTCATTCATGCGCCATATCCCGAATATGGTCATGATGATGCCGAAGGATGAGAATGAGCTTCGGCATATGATGAAGACCGCACTTGAATATAACGACGGACCTATCGCTTACCGTTATCCTAGAGCCGATATCTTAGGAGTTAAGTTGGACAAAGAGCTTGTTCCTATTCCGATTGGCACGTGGGAGAAAGTTCGGGAAGGGGAAGGCACAGCCATCATTGCTGTGGGTACGATGGTGCAGGTTGCCGAAGACGCAGCTGATGTGCTGAAACGGGACGGTATCCAGGCGGCGGTTATTAATGCAAGGTTTATCAAGCCGCTTGATGAAGCTATGCTGCTCGAGCTTGCAAGAACACATGGTAAAATGATCGTGATCGAAGAGGCATCAATCGCCGGAGGTCTCGGAAGTGCTATATTGGAATTTTACGCTGAGCACGGGATTTACGGACTGGACATCAGGCTGATGGGTGTTCCTGACCGGTTTATTGAACACGGCAGCATTAAGGAGCAGTGCCAGGAAGTCGGCCTTACGTCGGAGGCGCTTGTTGAGCAAGTTCAGAAGCTGCGGAATGATCATCATTACGCATTTGGAAAGAAGACGCTGCCTTCATAGGCAGCTTCTTTCATTACGTCAAGAATACAGGGGATGAGTATGGCTGGTGCTAAGGAACGAATTGACGTTCTGCTCGTAGAGCAAGGTTTTTTTGAAAGCAGGGAAAAGGCCAAGGCCGCCATTATGGCGGGTCTGGTATACGGGGATACGGAGCGGATCGAGAAGGCCGGAACCAAAATCCCTCGGGAGACACAGCTCACCGTTAAAGGTGCTATTCATCCTTATGTCAGCCGCGGAGGGCTGAAGCTGGCTAAGGCGATTCAGGTGTTTGGGCTGGACATGAGAGAGAGGGTTATGCTGGATATCGGGGCTTCGACCGGTGGGTTCACAGATTGTGCGCTCCAGAACGGGGCCACTTATGTGTATGCAATCGATGTCGGTTATAATCAGTTGGATTGGTCCCTGCGTAATGATGAGCGGGTTAATGTGAAGGAGCGCATGAATTTCAGGTATATGACCCCGGAGGACTTGGACGGGCCGGCACCTGATTTTGCCAGTATTGATGTGTCCTTTATTTCTTTGAAGCTAATTCTGCCGCCGTTAAAGGCTCTTCTGAAGAAGCCGGCGGACATTGCAGCATTGATCAAGCCCCAATTCGAAGCTGGACGGGAGAAGGTGCCGAAGACAGGTGTAGTGCGGGAACCAAAGGTTCATGAAGAAGTGCTTGAGCAGGTTTTGACTTTCGCTGCTGAAGAAGGATATCTTATTCAGGGGCTTACGTTCTCGCCAATTACAGGCGGGGAGGGGAACATTGAATTCCTGGTCCATCTTCGGCTGGAGGACGAGCCGCAGGGCGATTCCTTAAGCAAGCAGGATGAGATTATCCAACTGGTGCAGAATGTGGTACAGGAAGCATCAGCCACGTTTACAGGCCACAAGTGAAGAAGAGCCGCTGACCCCAGCGGCTTTTTTTTGGGATTGATACTTGTTTAATGTATCTTGTATAATGGGAACAAGTGTTTTGTTTTCGGATTTTGTCCTCATAATTATGGCTACAAGACAGGAGCCAGTCCAGGGGATGTCGAATAGACATCTTGAGGTGATGAGTGAATATGCAGGTTGACGGATATTTAATGGTTATAATCACCGTTTTGCTGTTGTTCCTGTTTTACCGTGGTATCCAATCATGGCTCCGCAAACCTGCCGTGTTAAGACGCGGTTTACGGTTTGAACTGAATGAGGAGATAGAGGAACACCCGGCCGTTGACTTGTTAAAGTCGGCAGGGTATGAGGTCATCAGCGGCAAACTTAAGGTTCCGCTAACCTTTAAAGTCAACCGGATGGAGCTTCATAGCCGGCTCTTTATTGATTATGTTGCAGTCCAAGGCGAGGAGTTGTTCCTTGTCCGTTTGGAACGGCCCAGGCAGCCTGTGGATTGGACAGGGAGCGGGGTTCGGAGGGAGCTGCTCCCATTTCTTTTGTTGTATCCGGATTGTTCAGGTTTATTATATATTGATGCCGACTATAGTGAGATTAAAGTCATCGTGCTGGACTCTGATGATGAATAAGCCGATTACTAGGCATGACGGAGGAATTTATGAAGGGTCAAAGACATATTAAGATTCGTGAAATTATTTCCAGTCAGGAAATCGAAACTCAGGACGAGCTGGTTGAGGCACTAAGGGATGCAGGCTATCAAGTCACACAGGCCACAGTTTCCAGAGATATTAAGGAGCTGCTGCTGATTAAGGTCCCTATGGACGATGGGCGTTACAAGTACTCGCTTCCGATCGACCAAAGGGCCAATCCGATCCAGAAGCTCAAGCGTTATTTGGTTGACAGCTTTGTACATATCGATCATGCGGGGAATTTGGTTGTTATGAAGTGTTTGCCGGGTACAGCCAATTCAGTCGCCGTGCTGATTGATAATATGGAGTGGCCGGAAATTCTCGGTACCATATGCGGGGATGATACCATTCTGATTATTTGCCGTACTGAGGAGAACAGCAAATCCATGATTAATCAAATTATGAGTTTTATTTCTTAAGAGGCGGACGGAGGTGCGCTAATGTTAGCTCATTTATCAATTAGAAATCTGGCTGTGGTGGAGTCGGTGGATGTTACCTTCCATGAAGGGTTCCATGTGCTTACCGGGGAGACGGGAGCCGGTAAATCCATTATCATTGACGCGCTCGGTTTTATTGCCGGGGGCAGGGGCTCTGCGGATCTGATCCGTTACGGTTGCGATAAAGCTGAAATCGAGGCTTCGTTCGATCTGCGGCCTGCACATCCGGTATGGAACACGCTTGAAGGATACGGCATTCACGCCGATCCGGCTGAATCCCTGATTATCCGAAGAGAGATCAGCATCCAAGGCAAGAGCGTTTCCAGAGTTAATGGTCAAATGGTGAACTTAAGCATGCTTAGGGAAGTGGGCGATCAGCTTATCAACATCCATGGCCAGCATGAGCACCAGACGCTGCTCCGTCCCGAAAGACACTTACACCTGCTTGACGCCTATGGTGCCGCAGTCCTTGCGCCACTCAAATCCAAGTATCAGATGACGTATTCCGCATTTGTTAAAGTGGAGAAGGAGTGGAATGAGCTTCAGAAAACAAGTCAGCAGACGTTTCAAATGCTGGATATGTACCGGTATCAGCTGGAGGAAATAGCTGCCGCTAAGCTTAAAGTTGGTGAAGATGAATTACTTGCCGATGAAAAGGTCAAGCTATCCCATAGTGAGAAAATGATGGATTCCATTTCCGGTGCTTATGAGCTGCTCTACGGCTCTCAAGGGATGGAGGCGGTAGCCAAGGCCATCTCCCTTTTTGAGGATATTGTGGACTATGATCATAAAGGCATTCAGCCTATACTCGAGCAGCTGCAGTCTGCGTATTATCAGTTGGAGGACGCGTCTTTTGCGCTTCGCAGCTACCGGGATGGCATTGAAGTGAATCCGGGCCGACTGGATGAGGTACAGGAAAGGCTGGACTTTATCTCCTCCCTGAAGAGAAAGTATGGGGAGAGCATTGAGCGTATCTTGGCTTACCACGATCAGATCAAGCTGGAGACAGATACGCTGGAGAACAAAGATGAAATTATGGAACAACTGAAGGAGAAGAGGGAGAAGCTGCTTGCCCAGCTTCTTGAAGAAGGGGAAGAGCTCAGTCAGGCGCGGCGCCAGTGTGCTGAGGATCTGGCTGCTCAGATCGAAGGGGAGCTTAAAGATCTTCAGATGGGCAGAACTTCTCTTGAAGTGAAGCTTGGTCGCTTGGAGGATCCATCGGGTGTGGAATGGAAAGGCAAACGGATCAGGCTTAGCAGGCAGGGTTTGGACACTGCGGAATTCCTGATTTCCCCTAACCCGGGAGAACCGCTAAGGCCGCTGAGCAAGATCGCTTCTGGTGGTGAGCTGTCGCGTATGATGCTTGCGCTGAAGAGTATTTTTGCAAGGCATGATGAAGTTCCCGTGCTTATATTTGATGAGGTGGATACAGGGGTAAGTGGGCGTGCTGCCCAGTCGATCGCTGAGAAGCTGTACAAGCTTTCTGCTTCTTGCCAGGTGTTCTCAATCACCCACCTGCCACAGGTTGCCTGCATGGCCGACAACCAATATCTGATCGAGAAGACGGTTCATGACGGCAGGACCATGACCCAAGTTGAGGCGTTGTCGGAGGAAGGACGGGTGAAAGAACTCGCCCGTATGCTTGGAGGCGTGGAAATTACGGAGAAGACCCTTCATCATGCTCAGGAAATGCTCGGCCTGGCTAAGGCCCAGAAAGCGTAATGCTGTAAGTGCGGAGTAATGATTGACAGTAATAAATGGCCTGCTCGGGGGTATCTTATAGGTACGCAATTGGCGACCACCTTTTCGTCAAGCGAAAGAAGCTAAGGGAGCGTGACAGCCATTGAACCCGAACCTCAGGAAGAGATTGCTCGGCCTTTTATTTGCTTTCTTCTTTTGTTTCCTTGGGACGGCCGCAGCCGGTGAGATCGGCAACCCTCTAATGCCTAATGAGCTGAGGCTCTTTGAAGGGGAACAGGCCCGTATTGAATCAGCGCTTCCGGTTCAAGCACAGGTCAGTGTTGACCGCCCGGATGTTGTGCAGCTTAAGGGCGGAGGCTCCAGCCGGATGGGGGCAAATGCGGATTTTGGCAAAGGAAAACCGCTTCTGCTCAGCTCCCAATCTGCCGGAGAAGCCCATCTGCGTATGAAATTATTCGGTCAAATTCCTCTCAAAACCGTAAAGGTGAATGTTATCCCCGATTTAAAGGTGATCCCTGGCGGGCAGACGATTGGCGTGAAATTGAAATCATCAGGAATACTCGTGGTTGGACATCATTTGGTCAGCTCGCCCGGTGAAACGAAACAATCCCCTGGTGAAAAAGCCGGATTGAAGCTCGGAGACCGCATTACCCATCTTAATGGAATTCAGCTTAAAGACGTGCGGGATGTTGCGTCTATCGTAGACCAGGCAGGCAAGCAGAAGAAACCGATTGAGGTTACCTACAAGCGGGGCGACCGTGTCTACACAACGTCGCTGTCTCCCGCGTATGATGAGCAGGACAAAACCTGGCGGATGGGTCTATATATCCGTGATTCCGCTGCAGGGGTTGGAACCCTAACTTTCTATGCTCCTGAGCAGGGGGTGTACGGTGCTTTAGGCCATGTCATTACAGACATGAACACACAGACGCCGATTGTTGTGGGAAGCGGACATATCGTTGAGTCCAGTGTCACTTCAATCTCCAAGAGTGAAAGCGGTGAGCCTGGAGAGAAGAGGGCACATTTCCTGAAGGAGGGCCGGGTTTTGGGAACCATTGAGCAGAACACGGATTTCGGGATTTTTGGCAAAATGTCTCTAAATCCAGAGCACGGCCTGTACGGAGAGCCGATACCCGTCGCTTTCGCAGAGCATGTCAAAGAAGGCCCTGCTGAAATACTAACCGTGGTCAATGGGCAGAAGGTGGAGAGATACACTATTGAAATTGTTCACGTCTCTACTCAGAATGTACCTCAAACCAAAGGCATGGTCATACGCATTACCGATCCAAGACTTGTGAGCAAGACTGGCGGGATTGTTCAAGGCATGAGCGGCAGCCCTATTATTCAGAATGGCAAGCTTATTGGTGCAGTGACGCACGTATTTGTGAATGACCCGAAATCAGGTTATGGATGTTTTATTGAATGGATGCTTCAAGACGCCGGTGTGATGCTGAAGCCGGGGCAAAACAAAAATCTTAAGGCCAGCTAGCGCCTTAAGATTTTTTTGTCGAATAAACATATTTCCAGTCATGTTGTGTAGCAAATAATTTATTATAAACTACGTGTTAAAAAAAATAAAGAAAAATAATTTTCGACGCAGGGATTCAGATCTTTGTGTCGAATCCATATATTAGGACATGAGAATGCAACCGACATAAATACTTAATATCTGAAGGAGGACATGGAAATTGCAAAACATTGAGGTATTGTTAGCGGATGATAATCGGGAATTTACAAATTTATTAGCAGAGTACATTTCAGGTCAAGATGATATGAATGTTACGGGCATCGCTTACAACGGCGAAGAGGCCCTGCAAATGATCGAGAACGGCTCTAAAGTTCCTGATGTGCTGATTCTTGATATCATTATGCCTCATCTGGATGGTCTCGGCGTGTTGGAACGCCTTCGTGATATGAATTTATCACCACAGCCTAAGGTCATCATGCTGACGGCCTTCGGACAAGAGAACATAACTCAGCGTGCAGTTCAGCTTGGTGCTTCTTATTACATCCTTAAGCCGTTTGATATGGAGGTTCTCGCTAACCGTATTCGTCAGCTCGTAGGTGCTCCTTCTCAATCCAGCGGTTCCGGTCAGATTTCTGCATCGTCGTCCTCCTTGTTTAAATCCAATGTTGTGCCTATGGCCAAGGGCAAGAATCTGGATGCGAATATTACCTCGATCATACATGAAATCGGTGTGCCTGCGCATATTAAGGGATATCAATACCTGCGTGAAGCCATCACCATGGTGTACAACAATATCGAAATTCTTGGGGCGATCACCAAGACGCTGTATCCAGCCATTGCAGAGAAGTTCAAAACAACTCCTTCCCGGGTGGAACGTGCGATTCGCCACGCCATTGAAGTTGCTTGGACCCGCGGCAACATTGACTCCATCAGCCACCTGTTCGGCTACACGATCAACATCAGCAAGTCCAAGCCCACGAACAGCGAGTTCATCGCGATGGTTGCAGATAAGCTGCGGATTGAGCATAAGGTGAGCTGAAAGGGTTAGGGGCAGTGAGTTCTCAGGATCCAGCTTTAAACCCTAGAAGAATTAGTCCGTTAATCCGTATGACAAGCTTCTCAACTTCGTTCATCTTTAACAAGAATTAGGAATATTAAAGTTTTATCGAATGGTATCCTAATTATGTTATTTGAAAATAAAACCTGGCTCCCTTCTTAGGGGATGCCAGGTTTTATTGGCTTCTTTTAGCAAAAAGGGGCAGTATAGAATCTTTCTATTGCCAAATTGGTTCTTCTTATAATAAAATTTTGTCATTTACGGGTACAATACTTAAATATACCGATTATGCCAAGTGGTATAATGGGTGAAATATTCGTGAATCGATTCTTTAGCTGGAGGTGTGCATTTTATATGGGACAAATAACAGCACCCATTATCATCCGGGATGCCCGGGAAGAAGACCGGGAGCAAATTCAGAAGCTGGTGGTTGAAGCCTACAGCCAGTATGAGGCAACCATGGCTCCGGAACGGTGGAGGCTGTACCTGGAGTCGATCAAGGAGTCCGTATACAAGGAAGGGCCTTACGCGAGGATTATAGCAGAGCAGGCAGGGGATATTGTGGGCAGCTTGCTTGTGTTCCTAGATTCGGAAACCGCATATGGCCGAGATGATCTAAGCATTAAGGACCCGATTATCAGACTGCTTGCCACATCTCCACAAGTCAGAGGGCAAGGAGTGGCGACTCGCCTTATTAACGAAACCGCAGCCCGTGCAAGATCGTTGGGAGCGGAGTACATTTATTTGCACACTTCAGATATGATGGCTCCTGCCATCCGATTATATGAGCACCTTGGATTTAAACGGGCACGTGAGCAGGAGATGTATAACGGGGATGTGCTTGTGAAGTGCTATAGGCTGGCAGTTAACCCTGCTGCGGAGCAGACGGGGCATAGTGAGTTTAGGTTCAGTTCGAGTCAAGCAGGCGGTCTGTCCAGCAGCTAAGATGCCTGGTATTTCTTTTACGTATTTCCCATACCAAGAAGTTATAGGGTCGGTAACACGCTTCACAAGGGGAATAGGGACAATATAGATGAAAAAGAAAAAGCACCGATCAGAGATGGGATAGAACCCAGTCTTCATTATCTGATCAGGTGCTTTATTATTTATTTTCATTATAAATACCAATCGGCGGTGCTACACTTCAAAGCCGTCAGAAACAATCACGTTCTGATACCAGTAATAGCTGTCTTTAGGAGTGCGCTTGAAAGTTGTGAAGTCAACATGAACCAGCCCAAACGGCTTGCTGTAGCCAAAGGCCCATTCGAAATTGTCCATTAAGGACCACAGCATATATCCCTTAACCTGGATGCCTGACTCAATGGCTCTGGAAAGCTGGAATAAGTGCTTTTGCAGGTAAGAAATCCGCTTCGGATCATGATGTTCACCATCTTCACCCAAGGTAGACTCATAATAAGCGCCATTCTCAGTAATATAGATTGGAATAGAGCCGTAGCGGTCATTCACCCATTCGAGGACACTTAAGAAGCCCTGCGGATAAATATTCCACTCGAAGTCCGTCTGATCCAAAGCGCCAGAAAGCGGCTCAAATTCAAGCAGTCCCGCTTCTGGATTGTGCCGGCCAATACCGCCGGTGTAATAATTGATCCCAAGGAAATCAATCGGCTGCCTAATCGTCTCCATATCGCCAGGTTCAACGGGTGGTTCATACCCTTTCGCTTTATACCAGTTCAGTGTCCTCTGTGGATACTCCCCTTTGAATACCGGATCGAAGAACCAGTTATTGAAGTACTCCAGCCTTCTTGCTGCTGCCTCCACATCAGCCTCCTGCCTGCTGAATGGTTCAAACCACTCGGTATTCGGAGCATACCCGATCTCACCAGAAATCCCCAGCTGTCTAAAGGCTTTAACTGTCTCCCCATGGGCCACCATAATATGGTGGGCTACGTTCAGGGCCAACTGGAAATCCTTGTTGCCAGGAGCATGATCACCAAGCTCATTGGACAAGAACGAGATACACCATGGCTCGTTGAAGGTAATCCATTTTTTAATTTTTCCGTCAAAAGATTTAAACATCGTCTCGGCGTACCGCACAAATGCCTCAATTGTGGCCCTTGAATTCCATCCTCCTTTGTCCTGCAGAGCCTGCGGAAGGTCCCAATGATAAAGTGTGCACATCGGCTCTATGCCGTTAGCGAGCAGCTCGTCGACCAAACGGTGGTAATACTCAAGACCCAATGGATTGACTTCCCCAACACCATGAGGATAAATACGCGGCCAGGCAATCGAGAATCGGTATACTTTGGCTCCAAGTTGTTTCAGGAGAGCAACATCTTCCTTATAGCGGTGGTAGCTGTCGCAGGCCGTATCTCCGGTATCGCCGTTAAACACCTTGCCGGGGGTCCTGGAAAAGACGTCCCAGATGGATTCCCCACGCTGATCTTCCCTTGTGGCACCCTCAATTTGATAGGAGGAGGTAGCAGATCCCCACAGAAAGTCATTGGGAAAAGAGATTTTTGCCATGGTTTAAAACTCCCTTCGAAGAAATAAGAAATGGTAGTAATGCTTGCTGCACTTGGTTCGAAACCGCTTTCGTTATTTTGCACAAGCTTATTATAGTACAATTTTTTAAGGTTGAATATACCGGTGTCTATATTTAAAGGAGTTATAGATTAAACTTGTATTTTATAATTTCGGCAACTTCACAAGCAGATAAATTCGTGTTGTTAATTCTGAGATAATTTTCTCTATTCATTTCTCCTTCTAATGAGTTTAAGCGATGCTGCTCCATCGTACGTAATAGGTCCTGTTAAGAACGAGTAACATCCCTTTTTGTTGGTTTGTGTTCAAGTCATCCCCATACATATCACTTGCTGCGGCGACTTCAAATATATCTTGACGAAATTTATTTACTAGTCTCCACATATCATGGCTAAAGCCAAAAAGCGGGGCTAGCCATTCAATAGTCATGTGGTTATGGAATAACTTGAGATTGGTCATCTTTTCCAGTTCATGTCCAACGGTCATTTTTCCTACAGCCTGTGGACCAAATATAATAACAAGTTTCAACAAATCACCTCCTGGGATATATTTCAATAATATTATAAGTCAAAGCAGCTTTGATAGCTGTTTAACCAACATGATCTATACAGCAGAAAGTTAAATTCAAAAACTTAAGAGTCATTACAATAAGTAACTTTTT
This sequence comes from Paenibacillus sp. J22TS3, assembly GCF_018403205.1. Taxonomy (NCBI): domain Bacteria; kingdom Bacillati; phylum Bacillota; class Bacilli; order Caryophanales; family Paenibacillaceae; genus Paenibacillus; species Paenibacillus sp. J22TS3. Next base: position 487,167 of record NZ_BOSF01000001.1, on the reverse strand, counting down.
TAGGCGGTCTGCGTTATATAATCATGAACTGACGGAAGCCAATCGGTGAAAGAATTTTGTGTTCGGGCGGCGGTATATTATAAAATATAAATCAGTCTAATATTCAATTATGTATATAGGGACTGTGAAGTGGACATCGGTTTGCACGAGGTTAAGACATATGTTCTTAGACTGGTGGCTAAGGTTATTACAGGAGGTAACTTAGATGGCTTACAAGGTAACGTATAAAGATAAGGAAGATCAGTCGGTTCAGAAAAAAGTTTTTACGAATTTTACCGCGGCTGAGCAGGAAGCAAGGAGGCTGGATGATCACGGGCATGAGGATGTGGTCCTTGAATCGCCACGCCGTAAGCCGGGGTTTCCAAATATCGTGGGCATCATGCTTAAAGCTATTGGGGTGCTCGTGCTGGCTGGTGGGTTTCTAATTGGAATCGTTACGGGCCGTGCTGGTCAGGAGAGCGGATTTGATACCAAGATCGCCATGGAGTGGTGGATGCTTGCGTTAATGTGTGCGGCATTCTTCTATGGTATGGGTGAAATTGTTAACCTCCTTGACAGAATTTCCAAAAAATCAAATACTTAATTTGGTATTTAAGAAATGAGGTGAAGATGCTTCATGAATAACATCATTACCAGTGAAGCTGAGATGGACGCTCGTGTACAAGTGGAGATCGCAGAGCTGCAGAAGCAAATTGAAGAGTTGAAGGCTGAGAACGCCCGTCTTCGCAAAGCGCTGCTTAAGGCTTCAAGCAATCTTCCCAAAATGTCGAGCAAGCTGAAGAGTGCCTTGTATGAATAATTTTAGATGAGGTGAGCCTAGATGAGCAGAGATGAGCTGAGCAAAGTGAGTAAGAAATTGGATTTGGAACTTATTGTGTTTATTGGACGGACGTACAGAGAGTATCTGGCAATGTTCGATTTGCAGGAATCCGAACTTCAAGGACGTGTGATATTGGACTGTCCCGCGGGGGCATGCTCGTTTACGGCCGAAGGAAGTGGGCGGGGGTTTAATATAACTGCGGCGGACATTGCCTATCAGTATGGTCCAGATGAACTTGAAGCTAAAGGAAAGCGTGACCTGCTTCATGCGGAAGAACGTCTTCGGCAGTCTAGGGGACAGTACAACTGGGACTACTATGGAACGATTGAGCGTCATAATCAGATGAGAGAGGAAGCGCTGCAGTTTAATATTGAGCACAGAAGGCGATATCCGGACCGGTATATTTTCGCGGCGTTTCCGGCGCTTCCTTTAGCGGATCAATCCTTTGATTTAACTTTGTCAGCCCACTTTCTGTTTATGTATGCGGACCGACTGAGTGAGCCTTTTCATGAGGAATCCTTGCTGGAGCTGCTTCGGATAACAAGAGAAGAGATCCGGATTTTTCCGTTGATTGACCTCAGCAGCCAGCGTTATAAAGCCATGGATCGTATGTTGATGCTGGCTGCTTCCAGGGGATGGGCTGCGGAAGAGAAGAACACATCCTACCGTTTCCAGCATGGTGCCGATACCTACATAAAGCTGACTAAGCAGAAATAACACAAGCCTCCGGAATTTCAAAGTTCCGGAGGCTTGATTTGTTTACGATTAGTTATCAAATTAACTCTATCAAAATTAGGCGCTTGGATCTGGTGGACGCTTCTTGTTCTTGGTCTCTTTAAAACGGGGCCCAACGTAACCCCGCTTCCGGTCCCGGAAGAAGATCCATCCGCCCAGGAAGGAGATCCCAGCAAGGAACATGATCAAGCCGAGAGCAAAATGCAGCCAGTCAAAGGTGATGCGGGTTAATGAATCGTCCCCGTGCATGTACATATACTCAAATAAAGCATCTTTCATAAACAGAAAGCCAGTCATGGCGATAATCCCTGGAATGACCAGAATAAGCACGGCAATAAACCGGGCGGTCAGAATTCTCGTATTCATTGGTAAAAACCTTCCTGTCGTCCGTATTCGTAAAGACAAAGCCGATCCCTTTTATCATAACTTGTTCGGGGTTTCCTGTCCATTTGAAAACGTAGTGAGGTTGGCCGAATTCCATATCCGGCAAAAACGAGGTACAATATTATCCGAAGAAGAACTATGATCACGTTAGTGGAGGGTACATATGACAATTTCGTGCGATGTGGCAATTTTAGGAGGCGGCACAGGCGGGTATGTGGCAGCGATCCGGGCAGCTCAGCTCGGAAAGGAAGTTGTGATTATAGAGCAGGACAAGCTCGGCGGCACCTGCCTTCACCGGGGCTGCATTCCCAGTAAAAGTTTGCTTCGCAGTGCGGAACTTTTTGCCCAAATGAAAGAGAGCGAGAGCTTTGGCATAGAGGCCAGCGGAGTGAAGCTGGTATTTCCCAAGGTGCAGCAGCGCAAGCAGGCTATTGTGGACCAGCTGCACGGAGGGGTTCAATATTTGATGCGCAAGCATAATATCAAGGTAATCCAAGGTACAGGCAGGGTGATTGGACCGTCCATCTTTTCCCCGAAGAGTGGAGCCGTTGCGGTCGAACTCGCGGATGGCGAGATGGAGACCGTGGTTCCGGCGCATCTGATCATTGCAACAGGCTCCAGACCCCGTGTCCTGCCTGGTTTAGAGCCTGATGGCAGCCATGTCCTAAGCAGTGATGAGGCACTGGTGCTGGACGAGCTTCCAGCGTCCATGCTCATTGTGGGCGGGGGTGTCATCGGCGTGGAATGGGCTTCCCTTCTCCATGATTTCGGTGTAGAGGTTACCGTCGTTGAGGCCGCTTCCCAGCTGATCCCGGCAGAGGATGAAGAGATATCCCGGGAACTTCAGCGGATCTTGGTCAGACGCGGAATTAAGGTGTTGACGGGAACGGCCGTAATACCGGACTCTGTGCAAAAAGCTCAAGGAGTTACCCTGTCTGCAAAGCAGGGGGACAAGGTTGTTGAGCTCGCGGCAGAGAAGATGCTGGTCTCGATCGGTCGTCAGGCCAATGTGGAGAATATCGGGCTGGAGAATACCGATGTTGGAATTAAGAATGGCTTTATTCGTGTAAATGAGCACATGCAGACAACCGAGCCTCATATTTACGCAATCGGAGACTGTATTGGCGGCCTTCAGCTTGCACATGCAGCCAGTCATGAGGGAATCGTGGCAGTAGAGCATTTGAGCGGAGAGAAGCCGCACGGATATGATCCTGTTCATGTGCCGCGCTGTGTGTATACCCGTCCTGAAGTAGCTTCGGTGGGATTGACGGAGAAGGAAGCCCGCGAGAAAGGGTATTCGATCAAGACAGGGAAATTTCCGTTCTCTGCCATCGGGAAGGCGCTTGTCTATGGTGAAAAGGAAGGTTTTGTCAAAGTGATTGCAAACGCGGAAACTCAGGATATTCTGGGAGTGCATATGATCGGTCCCCATGTGACCGATATGATCGGAGAAGCCACGCTTGCCCAAATTCTGGATGCAACACCGTGGGAGATTGGGCAGGCCGTACATGCCCATCCTACGCTGTCTGAAATTATTGGCGAAGCCGCGCTGGCTGTGGATGGGCGGGCTACTGGAATTTAAAGCGAGATAATATTTTCTTTTTACATGGAAAGTGTTTATAATAGAGTTATCCCTAGTCTTAGTACCAGGTTATAAGATGAGCCCTAACGAATCTGAAGGCTCCTAAAATGAAGGAGGTAACTCCCAAATGAATGCAAAATCAACGGTAAAAACGAAAGCCAGACACGAGCAGCTGGGACTCAGCCATGCTGAAGTGATTGACATGTACAGATATATGCTTATGGCGCGTAAATATGATGAACGCAACCTGCTGCTGCAGCGGGCGGGCAAGATCAACTTCCACGTGTCCGGGATCGGCCAGGAGGCCGCACAGGTGGGCGCGGCCTTCGCGCTGGACCGCAGCCGTGACTATTTCCTTCCGTATTATCGCGACTACGGATTTGTGCTTGCTGCCGGCATGACCTTGACGGAGCTTATGCTCTCGGCCTTTGCCAAGGCGGAAGACCCGAACAGCGGCGGCCGCCAAATGCCGGGTCACTTTGGAAGCAAGCGGCTTCGGATTGTTACCGGCTCAAGCCCAGTGACCACGCAGGTTCCTCATGCTGTCGGTGTTGCACTCGCTGCCAAAATGCAGAAGAAGGACATCGTCTCCTTTGTCACTTTCGGAGAGGGCTCCAGCAACCAGGGGGATTTCCACGAGGGCTGCAACTTTGCCGGGGTTCATAAACTTCCGGTCATTATTATGTGTGAGAATAACCAATATGCAATCTCTGTGCCTGTTCAGAAGCAGCTGGCCGGCAAGGTTAGCGACCGGGCCCTGGGGTATGGCTTCCCAGGCGTGCGTGTGGACGGAAATGACCCATTGGAAGTGTACCGGGTTGTGAAGGAAGCGCGCGAACGTGCTATTCGCGGAGAAGGGCCAACTCTGATTGAGGCTATGATGTACCGTCTGTCCCCGCACTCTACATCTGATAACGATCTGGTGTACCGGACGAAGGAAGAAGTGGAAGAGAATTGGAAGAAGGACAGCCTGCCGAAGATGAAGCAGTATTTGATCGACTGCGGAATTTGGAGTGAAGAGCAGGATGCCGATCTGTCCGCCGAGATTGCGCAGCAGCTCAAGGAAGCAATTGATGCCGCGGATAAAGCGCCGTTCCCTAAACCGGAGGATACTCTGCTGCATGTGTATGCCGACAATGAAGGAGGAGCTCGCTAATGCCGGTAATGGAATATATTGATGCCATCCGCCTTGCCATGAAAGAAGAGATGGAGCTGGATGAGAACGTTTTTGTGCTCGGGGAGGATGTCGGCCTTAAAGGCGGCGTGTTCACTACAACGAAGGGACTGCAGGAGCAGTTCGGGGAAGAGCGGGTCATTGATACGCCTTTGGCTGAATCTGCAATCGCTGGTGTAGCCATCGGAGCGGCAATGTACGGCATGAAGCCGATTGCGGAGATGCAATATTCAGATTTTATGCTGCCGGCTACAAATCAAATTATCAGCGAAGCCGCTAAGATCCGTTACCGTTCCAATAATGATTGGAATTGTCCGCTGGTGGTGCGCGCACCGATCGGTGGAGGAATATTCGGCGGATTGTATCACTCCCAGTGTCCGGAATCGATCTTCTTCGGTACGCCGGGGATCAAGATTATTGCCCCGTATTCGGCTTATGACGCCAAAGGCCTGCTTAAAGCGGCTGTCCGGGACCCGGACCCTGTATTGTTCTTCGAGAACAAGAAATGTTACAAGCTGATTAAAGAGGATGTTCCACTCGAGGATTACATCGTGCCTATCGGAAAAGCCAACGTTATCCGCGAGGGCAGCGATATTACGGTGATCGGGTACAGTCTTCCGCTTCATTTTGCCATGCAGGCGGCTGAAGAGCTTGCCAGCGAGCATGGTGTCAGCTCGCATATTCTCGATCTTCGCACACTTCAGCCGCTGGACCGTGATGCGATCATTGAAGCGGCCCGCCGTACCGGTAAGGTTCTGATTATCCATGAGGATAACAAGACCGGCGGTGTAGGTGCTGAGGTGTCGGCGATTATATCCGAGGAATGCTTGTTTGAGCTTGATGCGCCTATCAAGCGCTTATGCGGTCCTGATGTTCCGGCTATGCCGATCAGCCCGCCGATGGAGAAATTCTTCATGTTAAGCAAGGACAAAGTGAAGGAAGCCATGCTGGAGCTGGCTTTATATTAAGCCTCAGGACCGCATCATCAGGACCTGAAGCGCTATAAACCTAGGAGTGAGAACAATGTCATCGAACAAAACATGGACCGATGTCCTCATGCCTCAGCTGGCTGAATCTCTGGTGTCGGCGACAGTTGGCAAGTGGCTCAAGAAGCCGGGAGACAAGGTGGAGCAGTACGAACCGATTTGTGAGGTTATAACTGATAAAGTAAATGCCGAGCTTCCGTCTACGCTGGATGGAGTGATGGGAGAGATCCTGGCCCAGGAAGGCGAGACTATTGATGTCGGAGCTGTGATCTGCAGAATTGGTGTAGAGGGAGCCGAGCTGAACGAGGCTGCCACTGTACCCCAGTCTGAAGCACCAGCTTCAAGCAGTCCAGGTAGCGCGGATGTGTCACAGCGCAGCCGCTATTCACCAGCTGTCCAGACGCTGGCAGCTGAGCATGGACTGAATTTGAATGCAATCCAAGGAACCGGCCTCGGAGGACGCATCACCCGTAAAGATGTGCTGAACTATATTGCAAACGGGGGGGCGGCTGCGGCATCCACAGGAATGCAGCAGGCATCTCAGACTGCTCCTGCTGCTCCTTCTGTGTCTACAATCCCTGCTGCGCCAACTCAGCAGCCATATAACCAGGCTCCTCCTCAGCAGGCCATTCCGGTTATCCCTCCAGCACCTGGTGCGGCCGAGCCTGTCCGGAATACAGGTATCCATTTGAGTGATACACCGAAGATTCCTACCATTGAGGTAGAAGGTGGCCAGTCGGAGCATTATATTGATATTACGCCTGTCCGGAATACGATTGCCACGCGGATGAGACAGAGTGTATCTGAAATTCCGCACGGCTGGATGATGATCGAGGTGGATGTCACGAACCTGGTGCAGCTTCGCAACAAGCTTAAGAACGACTTCAAAGCCAAAGAGGGCGTAAACCTGACTTACCTTGCTTTTATGATCAAAGCTGTGGTGAACGCCATCAAGGATTACCCGATTATGAACTCGGTATGGGCCGTTGACAAAATCATCGTGAAGCGGGATATTAACATTTCCCTGGCGGTCGGAACGGAAGATTCGGTGCTTACACCAGTCATCAAGAAAGCCGATCAGAAGAATATCGCTGGCCTGGCCCGCGAAGTGGAAGAATTGGCCCGCAAGACCCGCGAGGGCAAGTTGAAGCTGGACGATATGCAGGGTGGTACCTTTACCGTTAATAATACAGGCTCATTCGGCTCCATTCTTTCCCAGCCGATCATCAACTATCCTCAGGCCGCTATACTTACATTCGAATCCATTGTGAAAAGACCTGTTGTGATTAACGATATGATTGGTGTCCGCTCCATGGCCAATATTTGTCTGTCCCTGGACCATCGGATTCTGGATGGTGTCATCTGCGGACGCTTTATGCAGCGGGTGAAGGACAATATTGAAGGCTACTCGCTGGACACTCAAGTTTATTAACCCGCTCGCAGGATATAGAACTAAACGTCCCTCCAACTATATAAAATGAACTTTAGAATTAACCGATCTCAGCTTCGATCCCGAGTGATTCTGAAGAAGCGGAGCGTCCGCCTTGGTCTCCGAAATGCCCTTGCTTGGATAGCTAGTTCAAGCATTTCGGAGACAACAAGGGCCTTAAAGAACACTCGGCATTGCAGCGCCTCAAAAGGGTAAGCTTTCATAAGTTCATTATATATAGAAGAAGATTGAGCTGCTCAAGACGACAACTAACTGAAAAGAGGCGTATCCATCATGACGAGAACACTGGAAGTCCGCTATATCCCTACCATCGACTATGGGGAAGCCTGGGAACTCCAGAAGCAGATCGTAAAGCGTGTGGATCGTGAGGAGCAGCAGGAAACCCTGCTGCTTTTGCAGCATCCGCCGACTTATACAATTGGTTCCCAGCGGCATCCTGAACATCTGCTGTTAAGTCCCGAGCAGTTGAAAGAACAAGGAATTTCCGTGTTCGAAATTGACCGGGGTGGTGATATTACATATCATGGTCCTGGCCAGCTGGTCGGGTACCCCATTCTCATGCTGGACGGATCGAAGGGGCTTGATCTGCACGATTATCTGCGGAAGCTGGAGCAGGTCATTATTAACTATTTGGCACAGTTCGGGATTGAGGGAAGCCGCAAGTCCGAATACACCGGTGTATGGATTGGAAATGTGAAGATTTGCGCAATTGGGGTCAAGTTCAACAAATGCCGCGGCCGAAGAGGGTTTGTGACCAGTCACGGGTTCGCCTTTAATATCAAATCCGGGATTCAGCATGAAGGGTTCCAGGGGATTATTCCTTGCGGGATACAAGAATACGGAGTCACTTCACTTGAAGACGCAGTGGGAAGGGAATTTTCAGTAGAGCAGACGGCCAAGGACATCGTTCCATATTTCGAAGAGGTGTTTGGCTATGATGCCGTTTGGCCGAAGGAGACTATCTGATAAATGGTTCAAAAATCATGAGTAATGAGGAACCTATCAAGGCGATAAGCATGATATAAACGAACACCTTCATCCATTTCTTAGGCATAACTCAGACTCCTTTATGTACAATAATAATTGCTGTATAAAATGAACTTTAGACTTAACTGTTCGCAGCGGAGAGGCCGAGTGATTCTGAAGAAGCGGAGCGTCCGCCTTTGTCTCCGAAATACCCCACAGGATGTCTGGTTCAAGTATTTCGGAGACAACAGCGGCCTTAAAGAACACTCGGCACTGCAGCGTCTCTAAAGGCTAACCTTCATAAGTTCATTTTATATAATTAGCAAATGCTAGTCCTTACTTCATCATTTTAGCGTAATGCGAGAGGAGAAGAAAGTCCATGATTAATAAAGACAGAGTAATCGGGCAGTTCCTGGAGCTTGTTCAGATAGACAGTGAGACAAAACACGAAAGAGCCATTGCGGACGTGCTTAAGAAGAAATTTGAGGCGCTTGGCTTAGAAGTTATCGAGGATGATTCTGCCGCGGTTACCGGGCATGGCGCGGGTAATTTGATTGCCACATTGAAACCGGCAGGGGCGGAGGAGGCGGAGCCGATCCTGTTCACTTGCCATATGGATACGGTAACTCCTGGTGTCGGAATTAAGCCGGTTGTGGGCGAAGACGGCTGGATCCGCAGTGACGGAACCACCATCCTTGGTGCAGACGATAAAGCGGGAGTGGCCGCACTGCTGGAGATGATTCAGGTGCTGAATGAGCAGCAGGTGCCTCACGGCCAAATTCAGTTTGTAATTACAGCTGGAGAAGAATCAGGACTCATGGGAGCGCGTGCCCTTGACGGCAGCAAGCTTGATGCCAAGTATGGATTCGCTCTGGATTCCAATGGCGAGGTAGGGGCAATATGTGTGGCGGCACCTACCCAGGCGCGGATTGAAATAGAGATTTTTGGCAAATCCGCGCATGCGGGTGTGAATCCGGAAGATGGCATCAGCGCGATTCAGGTTGCAGGCAAAGCGATTTCCAGAATGAAGCTCGGACGGATTGACGCGGAGACCACTGCTAATATCGGCAAGTTCGAAGGAGGCGGAGCCACCAACATTGTGACAGACTACGCCAAGCTGTATGCAGAAGCGCGCAGCATAGTACAAGAAAAGGTGGAGAAGCAGATTGCGGGCATGAAAGAAGCGGTTGAATCCGCTTGCCGCGATTATGGGGCAAGAGGGGAGTTCAAGAGCAATATCATCTACCCGGCATTTCAGCATAACGAGACGGACGCGGTTGTTCAGTTGGCGAAGAAAGCGGCCGATCAATTAGGGCTTTCCGGTAGAACGTTCATGTCCGGCGGCGGCAGTGACGCGAACATCTTCAACGGGCTGGGCATACCTACCGTAAATCTGGCTGTGGGGTATGAGAATATCCACACCACTTCAGAACGGATCAAGGTTGAGGATATCGTTAAGGCTGCTGAATACGTGCTGCAGATCGTTAAAGTTACAACGGATCGGAAATAGCAGATGATTGAAGGCTGAATTAGAAATATAAAGAGACAAGTTCCTATTTTTATAAGGAGCTTGTCTCTTTTTAATATTACTGAAATGAGCGTACCTGCCGGTTCCGCCGCTGGGCTGGAGTCCATTCGGTATGCCATTTGGAGCGGTGCACAATGAACAAGGATTGTGTCATCGTCTCCATATACTGCTGTGTTTTTATTAGGTTTGATGGGTCTTGCATGAGCAGCCCGGTCCGCTGCTCCATTTGTCGGTAGGATATCTGAAGATAACAGGAGGCCGCGGCGAACCGGTAAGAGGCTGTTAAGGGATCATGTTCGATCAAACACTCAAAAATCTGGGCAGCCTGATCATACCGCCCTTCGTCGTAATCTATTTCAGCTGTAATAAATGCCATTTCCTTGCTCAAAGGTTCGTATAAGTTCAAAGAGTTGAGGTCATAGGTTCTCAGCTTTTGCTCTGCAAGCTCCGTATAACCTTCTTGGTATAGACCTAGAGTAAGCTCGTTCTGAAGATAGGGATCGTCCCCCGCAATCTGATGGCTTAAGTCCAAGAGCCCAAGATGCACGGACCGCTTTAAGCTTTCGGATAACAACTGCCGGTTCTCCACCGCCAGCCGGTCCTCCTCGCCCAGCTTCCACTTGCACAGGAGCGCATCCATGGCAAGGGGGTCTGTGAGTTCAGGCCTGAGTTGGCCTGCGTCAACCGCACTGGAAGCCAGATTTAGGGCTTGTTCATACAGCCCCTCACGGATCAGGCATTGCGAATACAGTTCAAGCATCCGCCCGCTTTTGTCCATAAGATTCTCCGCAAAGTATGTATAAGCCGTGTGGAATGCTCCAATACGGCACAGGATGTCGATGAGAAGCTCAGTTGCTTCAGGCAGGTGCGCCAGTTTGTGCTTAAGCCGGTCCGCAATAATTTCATCGCTGTAACCCTGCTCATGCAGCAGGTCCCCCCACTCGGTCATGGCTTCGATTTCATAACCAGGGTATACCGAACATTGTTCTAATGCATAAATGGCTTTGGCATGTTGATTGTTAAGCCGCAGCAGCCTGCCGTATTCCAGCCAGCAATCGGCCAGACTTCCCCTTTCACTAATCTGAGTAGAGTCCTGGCTGAACACGTTCAGCAATCCTTCCTCCAGACATGACAGCGCTTTCGCAATATCTCCCCGGTCCCTGTGCCTGAGGCTCCTCTGATAAAGAAGGGACAAAGATTTGGAATCTGTTCTATTCGATCGAAATAGACGGTTTTTTTCCACTCGGCAACCCTCCTCTCTTCTTAATAACACATATTGGTATCAAAAGTATTCTTATTTTGTCAAAAACGTAAAATAATCTACTTTCTGTAGGTCTGATCTGCAATAAATTGTCTCATTTCGGTGCCTTGTGCTGCTTTTTTCTTCCACATGGCCAGAACGGCGCGGACTTCCCAGGCTTTACCGGATAGATGGAGTTGGTCCTTGGCAAAATAACTCTTCATACTCGCGATTACTCCTTTTCGAGAACGATTTGGTATAATAACACCATATGTTCAGAAGTGACAAGCTATGCTTTTTCTAATCAAAAGGAGGCAAAATTCCATGACAAAGTCTGCAAATTCCGCACTTAATGAGAAGACCCTCTCATCCAAGTCCATTTATACGGGCAAAATTATTTCTCTGCAGATTGATACTGTCGAGCTGCCTGACGGTTCTACCGGTGAACGCGAAATTGTTAAACACCCAGGTGCGGTAGCGGTGCTGGCTGTTCGTAACGGACGGCTGTTGCTGGTGGATCAATTCCGTCAATCCATTGGCAGAGGTGAGCTGGAGATCCCGGCCGGCAAGCTGGAGAAGGGCGAAGATCCCCTTGAAGCCGCGAAGCGCGAGCTGCAGGAGGAGACCGGCTATAGCGCTGGCAAGACTTCGCTGCTGCATTCGTTCTACACCTCACCCGGATTTGCAGACGAGCTGATTCATCTGTATCTCGCAGAGGATTTGAAGAAGGGGAAGGCATCCCCGGATGAGGATGAATTCCTAGAGGTACATGAGATCACCCTGCAGGAAGCGAAGAAGTATATATCCGAAGGCTGGATATCGGATGCGAAAACCATTATGGCCGTATACATTTGGGAATTGGCCGCCCATACCGGGCGATTCGGTCATGAGTAACGCGGGACTTCAGCGGTATTATGCGGATCTGCATATTCACATCGGCAGAACGGAGCGTGGAGAGCCGGTCAAGATCAGCGGCAGCCGCAACTTGACCTTCGCCCAAATCGCAAGTGAAGCCAGTGACCGCAAGGGAATTGAGTTGATCGGGATTATCGATTGTCACTCGCCAGGAGTTCAATATGACATCCACCAAAGTCTTGATCGCGGGGATATGGTTGAGCTTGAAGAAGGCGGTATTACTTATGGCAGGACAACCATTCTCCTCGGGAGTGAAATTGAGATTCGGGAGCCTGGCATGGGCCCGGCACATCTGCTTGTCTATTTTCCACATTTGAAAGTGATGGAGGAGTTCACCGGCTGGTTAAGCAAGCGGATGAAAAATGTGGGCTTAAGCTCTCAACGTCTGCACGCTCCGGCCCGTACCCTGCAGGAGGAGGTTGCTGCACGGGGCGGGATGCTTATTCCAGCTCATATCTTCACACCTCATAAAAGCATTTATGGCAGCGCGGCACCACGCATGGAAGATGTTCTGGATTTGTCCCTGATCAGGGCTGTAGAACTTGGGCTTAGCGCCGATTCGGAAATGGCCGGTTATTTGAGTGAGCTGGATGCGTTCACGATCCTCACCAATTCAGATGCTCATTCCCTTGGAAAGATTGGACGGGAATACAATGAGCTGGCTCTCTTGAAGCCGAACTATTTTGAATTCGAGAAGGCCCTCAATCGGCAGGATGGACGTGCGGTTACCGCCAATTATGGGCTCAATCCCCGGCTTGGGAAATATCACCGGACATACTGCAGTGGGTGTCAGAGCATTCTGGACGAGCAGAACATTGCGGTCCAAAAATGCTCTTATTGTGGGAGCACTAAACTGACCAAAGGGGTACTTGACCGGATCCGTTCGATTGCCGACAGGGAAGTACCGGAGGTTCCAGCGCATCGCCCCCCTTATAAATACCAGATTCCACTGGAGTTCATTCCAGGGCTTGGGCCGGCAAAGCTTACGGCACTGCTTGAAGCTTTTGGTACCGAGATGAACATTCTTCACAGAGTCAGCGCGGAGGAATTGGCATCCGTTGTAGGGCCCGAGCTGTCGGCCGCGATTGTGGATGCCAGGGAGGGAAGAACCCAGCTGACTGCAGGAGGCGGGGGAACTTACGGGAAGGTAAGGAAACCGTAAATCTCACGGCATAGGCGGACCAGCCTGTACATAGAATGATAGAGACTTCTATGGACAAGGAAGGAGGCCGTCCTATGTTTAAAGCTTTCAATCATACCCTTAAAGACCAAACCCCGCTGTATGTGTTTGTTACCGTCCTTTTTCTGATGGGCGTTATCTTTGGTGCGCTTATGGTCAATGCTTTGACACTGGAGCAGCAGCAGGATCTTTCCCGCTATTTGGGTGATTTCTTCACCTCCTTTAACCAAGAGGATTCCGCGGGGCTCTCCTCATTCTGGAGCATTGCCGTACTGAATCTGAAGTGGATCGGTTTAATATGGGTTCTGGGGCTCTCGGTCATCGGGCTCCCTGGAATTCTGATTATCGATTTCCTGAAGGGAGTCCTGATTGGCTTCTCGGTGGGCTGTCTCGTCGGCCAGTTCACTTGGAAAGGCATGCTGTTCGCCTTGGTTTCCATAGCACCTCATAACCTGGTCCTAATCCCTGTCCTGCTCATATGCAGTGTGGCGGCGGTGACCTTCTCACTGAACATTATCCGCAGCAGGGTAATGCTGAGGGGCCACGGCTCGCTTGCCAAGCCTTTTTTCAACTACTCTGGTTTGGTGCTCATGATGGCGGTGCTGATTTTAGGGATTTCTTCTTTTGAAACCTGGGTTACCCCGGTTCTGATAGGATGGGTTGCCCCAGTGTTGGAACAGGCTTCCACGGCCTCCTCACTCTAGTAAAATGTTTGACTTTGTTGATCTTAACCCCCTATAATGAAAGAAGTGATTTGTGCCAGAAGGTGGTCGGCTTTTTTCCAAGGGGGAGATTACATGGAAGAACGGATCGATAAAATTAAGCAGCAGCTGCAATCCCATGGTTATAAGCTTACGCCCCAACGGGAAGCCACGGTAAGGGTTTTGCTTGAGAATGAAGACGACCATTTGAGCGCGGAAGATGTGTTCATGCTCGTTAAAGATAAAGCTCCGGAAATAGGTCTTGCGACAGTATATCGTACACTTGAGCTGTTAAGTGAGCTCCATGTGGTGGAGAAGATTAACTTTGGCGACGGTGTTGCCCGTTATGACCTTCGTACGGATACATCCAAGCATCATCATCACCATTTGATCTGTGTGCAATGCGGTGCCATGGACGAGATCAGAGAAGACTGGCTGGGCCCTTTGGAGGAACGGTTGGAGAAGGAATTTAATTTTACGGTTCTGGATCACCGGCTTGATTTTCAAGGGATTTGCTACCGCTGTAAGGACAAAGATAAAGACAAGAACGGTGACACCGACAAGAATTCCAAAGAATAACAAGGGTTACCGTAAGCTCTCTTCGGCCGCTTGGCCGCCGGGGGCTTTTTTTTGGGCCTGTCTATATTCAGGCCGGTTCCACAGTCCGAGACCTGGTCAAGCATTCATAATCCTGATCTCTTGTCTGTATACATAATCTATACCATCTTTTTATGAATATGAATTTTCTTATTTGTAAACAGGACAAAATCGGGTATAGAAAGAGGGAGAGGAATGGTCATTTCACTTCGCAAATGGCTTCGTTCCATCAGGCTGCTGATTGTGTTTCTGGGTCTATCGCTGTTATTCTACAAAGCAATCCATTGGCTGGATGCCTGGGTATTTCCCGCCGATAAATACGGGACACCCCAGGGTGCTGCTGTAAAGGCATTTGTGCATGATGGCGGCTTTAAACCCGAAGGCGGGACAGTAATAGACCGGTTGAGAACGTTCTATTGGTACGGGGAGTAATGATGGGAAGGAGACACGGGGATGAAGCGGCACTTGCCTTTCTTTATGGACTATTTACGGGATCAGCGGGGTTTAAGCACCGCAACGCTGTCATCTTATCAGAAAGATCTGGAGCAATTTATCCAGGCCATGGAGGACCGGGGATTGACCGAAGCCAGTCAGGTTTCCAAGACTCACTTGACCTTGTATTTTGCCGGTCTGAAGGAGGCGGGCAGGGCTTCTGCTTCAGTTACCCGTGCCTCGGTCTCCATTCGTTCCTTCTTCCGCTATCTTATGGTGGAGAAGGATCTTGTACATGATCCTTTCCTGCACCTGGAGAGCCCCAAACATCAAAAAAAAGCCCCGCAGATTCTGAGTGAGACTGAGGTGGCCAGATTGCTGGATCGGCCGGATCTGACCACGCCTGTGGGGCTTAGGGATAAAGCAATGCTTGAGCTGTTATATGGGACTGGAATCAGAGTGACGGAATTAATCCTGCTCAACAGGTCTGATGTGGATATTTCCCTTGGCTTCGTCCGCTGCGGAGGGGACACGGGCAAGGAGCGGATTATTCCTGTAAGCAGGGTAACGAGCGGCTGGGTGGAGAAGTACTTAAGTGAAGCGTGGGAAGCCTTGGCGGATGAGGAGGAAGAGGCTTTGTTCCCGAACCGGCTCGGGGGAAGAATCTCCCGGCAGGGGTTTTGGAAGGCGATCAAGAAGTACGGGGCGGAGGCTGGTATCGAAGCGGATATTACCCCGCATACTCTTCGGCACTCTTTTGCGGCGCATTTGCTGGATAATGGGGCTGATCTGAGGTCCGTTCAAGAGATGCTGGGCCACGCCGATTTAAGTTCAACCCAGGTATATCTACGGAAACCCAAGGAAAACCTGAAATCTGTCTATCAAAGCTATCATCCTAGGGCGAAGCTCGGTTCCCAACATGACTAAGACTGTAATTATTGATGGATGAATAAGAATGGAGAGATGAACATGACAACATTAAATCAGGGAATCATCCAGGAAGCAGCTGCTTACATATTGGACAAGTCCAAAGCGAAGCCGGAGGTCGGCTTGATCCTCGGCTCGGGACTTGGGGTTCTGGCGGATCATATCGAGAATCCGGTCGTAATTGACTATCGTGATATCCCTCATTTTCCGCAATCTACTGTAGAAGGACATGCGGGAGAACTGGTGCTTGGCACTGTGGGAGGACGTCAAGTAGTGCTGATGAAGGGTCGTTTCCATATGTATGAGGGGTATGGACCCGAAGTTACAGCATTTCCAGTGCGGGTGATGAAAGCGCTTGGCGCGACCAAGCTGCTTGTTACCAATGCGGCAGGAGGGGTAAACACCTCCTTCAAGCCAGGTGATCTGATGCTGATTTCAGATCATCTGAACCTTACTGGCCAAAGTCCGTTAACCGGGGCAAATGACAATGCGCTCGGTCCCCGCTTCCCGGATATGTCGGAAGCATACAGCAGACGCCTTCGGGACTTGGCCCGTCAGGTTGCCAGTGAACACCAGATTCCTCTGCAGGAGGGTGTTTATGCGGGCATGATTGGACCAGCCTATGAGACTCCGGCGGAGATCCGGATGCTGCGTACGCTCGGCGCGGATGCCGTAGGCATGTCCACGGTTTCGGAGGTGATTGTTGCCCGTCACGCCGGCATTGAAGTGCTTGGAATTTCCTGCATCAGCAATATGGCGTCGGGGATTTTGGATCAGCCTCTCTCCCACGATGAGGTTATGGAGACAACCGAGCTGGTTAAGGAGAAGTTTCTCGGATTAGTTACTTCAATTATTCCTAAATTGTAGGCCTGGAATTGATGATATAAGATTTGAATGAAAGTGCAGACCCGTCCGTATTATGGATGGCTCTGTGCTTTTTTTGTATTTTCAGGAATATTCTGGTTGGGATTGGACGATAATAGGCTATCAGTTGAAGTTTTGAGAGGGGGATATTCCTAATGAAAAAATGGCTACTGATATGCACAGCCGCACTAATGCTGACATCCGCAGCCACGCCGGCCACCAGTCTGGCCAAAGAGGAGACTGCACCAAAATCATCCGAGGTGTCCGATCTGGCTCCGAACGCAGGATCAGCCATCCTGATGGATGCAGACACCGGAACTGTTCTTTATGAGAAGAAAAGTCATGAGAAGCTGCCTCCTGCAAGTATCACAAAGATTATGACTATGCTGCTCACCATGGAGGCGATCAGCAAGGGAACCCTGAAGCTTACAGATAAAGTTCCTACCAGCGAATATGCCGCATCCATGGGAGGCTCCCAAATCTTCCTGGAGCCTGGCGAGGAAATGACCGTGGATGAAATGCTGAAGGGAATTGCGATGGCGTCCGGGAATGACGCGTCCGTAGCCATGGCCGAGAAGCTGGCAGGGTCCGAGGTGGAGTTCGTCAAGCTGATGAACAAGAGAGCCAAGGAGCTTGGGATGAACGATACCCACTTCATGAATTGTAACGGGCTGCCTACGGACAATCATTACTCCTCCGCGCATGATATTGCGATTATGAGCAAGGAGCTTCTCAAGTATCCGCAGATCACCAAGTACACGGGTGCATACCAGGATTACCTTCGCAAGAATACGGAGAAACCGTTCTGGCTGGTTAATACCAACAAGCTGGTCCGCTTCTACAGCGGCGCAGATGGTCTTAAGACGGGTTACACTTCTGAAGCCAAATTCTGTCTCTCGGCAACAGCAGTTCGTGAGGGGCTGAGATTGATTGCCGTGGTGCTCGGCGAGCCGAATACCAAGACCCGGAATAGCGAAGTAGGCACGATGTTCGATTATGCATTTTCCCAATATACGGTGAAGTCCTTGTTTAAGAGGGGGGATGTTATCGGTACGGTCAAGATCCGTAAGGGGGACACCAAGGAGCTGCAGCTGGCCGCTTCCCATCCTTATACCGTACTGGTGAAGAAAAGCGGAGCAGCGGATAAGATCACACATAAACTGTTGATCCCTACAGAAGTGTCCGCCCCGGTTAAAGAAGGGCAAGTGCTCGGCAAGCTGGTGGTGTATCAAGGGGACAAGATTCTTAAGGAGTTCGAGTTGAAGTCTTCCGCCCAGATTGAGAAAGCGGGCTGGTGGACCTTGTTCAAGCGGACAACCTCGAAACTGTTTTTTGTAGATTGATAGGAGTTTTCTTCTAGTTTTGTCGGGGTGCAGGAATAGGCCGTCAAATTGTAGAAATGAGTGTTCATTGTCAGAGAGGAGAGTGAACAGACGTGAATCTTCATTTGGAAATGGAACAACGCCGCGATACGCTGATTGTAAGGCTGCAAGGGGAACTGGATCATCATACCGCGGATTCCGTCAGACTGCAGCTTGATGAGGAGATTGCCCGCGGGCGCTGTAAAGATCTGATATTCAGCTTAAAGTCACTTCAGTTCATGGATAGTTCGGGACTTGGTGTTATTCTCGGACGGTACAAGCTGATTAAGCAAAAAGGCGGGAGAATGGCGATTTGCGATGTGAACCCACCGGTGTACCGACTGTTCGAGATGTCAGGTCTATTCAAGATTATGCCTGTATTTGATGATGAGGGCGCCGCTCTCTCTGAACTGGAGGTTGCCCTATGAGCGAGAAATCTGGAAATTTCATGAATTTGCAGTTCGCGGCCAAGTCGGAGAATGAGTCCTTCGCCCGGGTGACCGTTGCCGCTTTCGTCTCGCAACTGGACCCGACAATGGAGGAGATCACTGATCTGAAGACCGTTGTCTCTGAAGCCGTCACCAACTGCATCATTCATGGTTATGACAACGATCCAAGCGGGATTGTCTATATACATGCTGAAATTGAGCAGGATGTAGTTACCCTGGTGATTGAGGATAAAGGGCGGGGCATTGAGGATATGGAATTGGCCAAACAGCCGCTGTACACCTCCAAGCCGGAACTGGAGCGGTCGGGAATGGGCTTTACGATTATGGAGAATTTCATGGATGAATTCGAATTGGTAAGTGAAGTTGGTGGGGGAACCTCCATCCGCATGAAGAAGAGGATCGAATCTAAGAAAGCTTTATACAATTAGGGGTTGGGTATATGAATGCCGATGTGAAGCAAACCTCACAGACCTACTTGGATGACGCGGAAGTGAAGCGTCTGATCGCCCTGAGCCAGACAGGGGACTCAGTCGCCAGGGATACGTTAGTGAACTGTAATATCCGTCTTGTCTGGTCCGTCGTACAGCGGTTTATGAACCGGGGGTACGAGCCCGAAGATTTGTTTCAGATCGGTTGTATCGGCCTTCTTAAATCGGTCGACAAATTCGATCTAAGCTACGACGTCAAGTTCTCCACCTATGCGGTTCCCATGATTATTGGGGAGATTCAGCGCTTTCTGCGGGATGACGGTACCTTGAAGGTAAGCCGCTCACTCAAGGAAATGGCTAATAAAGTCCGCAAGAAAAAGGACGAGCTGGCTAAGCTGCTGGGCCGTCTTCCAACGATTAAAGAAGTGGCCGAAGCGCTTGAGGTTACGCCTGAGGATGTGGTCTTTGCCCAGGAGGCGAACAAGCCTCCGGCGTCCATCCATGAGACCGTCTTCGAGAATGATGGAGACCCGATCACTTTGATGGACCAGATCGCCGATGAGTCCCAGGAGCGCTGGTTCGATAAGCTCGCCCTTCATGAGGCGATTGATGGCCTTAGCGAACGGGAGAGGCTGATCGTCTACCTGCGTTATTACCGGGATCAGACTCAGTCTGAGGTGGCACACCGGCTGGGAATATCACAGGTGCAGGTCTCCAGGCTGGAGAAGAAAATTCTGCAGAATATCCGCGACCAGATCGCACAGTAAAATTTAGCTGTTCCACGGCTCTAACGCAGCCGCAGGAACAGCTTTTTACTTAATGTGGCTAAGCGAAGGACCGGATTGGCTCAAGTCGGGTACTCAGGCATTCCGGTTAAAAGAAGGCTTCCCTTGGCATACTATGGCCATTACGGCAGCAAAGGGGTGATCTGGATGGGCAATGATCCTGCTCTCACCGTATATCTAAGGCTCCGCAAAAATGTCAAGCTTCGCGAAGGCCATATGATAAGGCTCGGAGATATTGCTCAAATTCTGGCTCCCGGTGATTGGGAGGATAAATTAAAGAAGCTCGTCATGGACAGGCCTGAGCATCAGGACGGCAACCGGATTGTTATTGATATGCTGCAAATTATCCGAAAAATCCATACCGTAATACCGGGCTGCAGCATTGAGCATATCGGCGAGCCGCATACCCTGATTGAGATTGCGGGGAATCAGAAGAAGCCTTCAGTCTTGTTGTTTACGGTGGTATGGCTGCTGCTGTTCTTCGGGTCCATACTTACCATTATGAATTTTCACGCCGATGTGAGTATGCCTGAGGTTCAGGTCAGACTGGTGGAGATGATCACCGGGACACGGGACGAGCATCCCTATGCGTTTCAAGCCGCATATTCCGTAGGGATCGGCCTTGGGATGATTGTGTTCTTTAATCATATTTTCAAAAAGAAATGGAATGAGGAGCCTACGCCGCTTGAAGTGGAAATGTTCTTATACCAGGAGAATTTGAACCATTATGTTATCACTGAGGAATATAAAAAGATCCACCAACTGGAATCCAGGGGGGAGAAGCCATGACACCTGCGCTGTCTCTCCTTATTCTCCTGTTCCTGGGGCTTGCCGGGGGAATCGCCGTGGGTGGCGGAGTTATAGCGCTTTTTGTTGTTCTAGATATTATTCCCCGGCTTGCCCAGCTAAGCCGTACATACAATAAGGTTCACTGGTATGAAGGAGCAATGGTCAGCGGGTCTTTTGTAGGGACGGTGGCGGACTTCTGGAATTTCAAGCTGGGTCTTGATTCCGAGGTGTTGAGCGCCTTCATTGGCATGTTAAACGGAATCTTCATAGGCATGTTGGCCGCCGCGTTGACAGAGGTATTAAACGTTCTCCCGATTCTTGCCAAACGGCTGCACATGGGGCAGTATCTGTTCGGCTTGTTGCTGGCCATGGTGTTCGGGAAGGTGGCGGGCTCACTATTTGAATGGTTCATCTATCAACCTTAGGATCATAGGAGGGCAAATACAGCATGAGGGAACATGAGACGCATACAGCGGATAGTGGGGATATGGGGCCTCCTCCAGAATTTTTGGCTGAAGACCGGCAGGAGAATGAACATACAGACCGCTCAGGTGAACAGAGCAAAGTTGAAGCGGAACACTCGGGGAATGTGGAGGAATCCGTTATATATTGGCAGAGATCTGACCGTATAAGCGAAGAGCTGAGCACTGTCCGTAAAACATTGGTTAAGGTAATTGGCCTGGACGAAAGCTTTGATGTGAACTTCCGGGAAATGACTTATGGCGGACGGAAGGCGGCGCTCTTCTTCATTACGGGATTCGCCAAAGATAATATCATGCAGGAGATCATCAAACGCCTAACCTACCTGACACCGGATTCACTTTCCGGGGATGCGTTAGAAGAATTCTTCACCTATTACATTCCTCATATCCAAGTATCCAAGGCGAAGACAATGAGCGAGGTCATCAACAAGGTGATGACAGGTATGAGCGCATTCTTCATTGAGGGTGAAGAATCTGCCATTGTGATGGATACACGTTCTTACCCTATGAGAAGCCCTGAGGAGCCATCGCTTGAAAGAGTTGTCCGCGGGGCCCGTGATGGCTTCACAGAGACGCTGCTGACGAATATTGCCCTGGTCCGGCGAAGACTTCGGGATCCGGGGCTTAAATTTGAGTATATTCAAGTCGGCCGCAGAACCCAGACGGATGTAAGTATTGCTTATATCGATGACATCGTAGACAAGGTTCAGGTGGACAAAATTCGGGAGAAGATCAAAGCGGTCAATATGGACGGCATTCCTTTGGCGGATAAACAGTTAGAAGAGGCCATCATGGAAAGCGGCTGGAATCCGTATCCGATGGTCCGGTATTCGGAGCGTCCAGATGTGGTTGCTTCGCATATTATGGAGGGCAGGGTCGTTGTCTTCGTGGATACCTCACCTAGCGTCATGATTCTTCCCACCACCTTTTTTGATTTATGTCAGCATGCCGAGGAGAACCGCCAAACCTCAACGATGGGCACCTATCTGCGATGGATCCGTTTTGCCGGGATACTGGCCTCGTTAATCCTGCTGCCCTTGTGGCTGCTTGTTGTAATCCATCCGGAGATCAAGCCTCCAGCGCTGTCTTTCATCGGGCCGCAGACCCAGGCTAAGCTCCCGCTTATTGTGCAATTTCTGCTTGTTGAGTTTGGCGTTGATCTTATGAGGATGGCGGCGGTTCACACGCCGACCCCGTTAGCTTCAGCCATGGGCTTGATTGCGGCTATTCTAATCGGTGACATCGCTGTCAAAACCGGGCTGTTCGTGAACGAGGTTGTTCTTTACATGGCTGTCGCTGCTATCGGTATGTTTGCAACGCCTAGCTATGAGCTTGGGCTGGCTAACCGGTTGGTCCGGCTGCTTCTGCTTCTTGCGGTAGCTATTTTT
The DNA here is from genome assembly GCF_018403205.1 of Paenibacillus sp. J22TS3. NCBI lineage: Bacteria > Bacillati > Bacillota > Bacilli > Caryophanales > Paenibacillaceae > Paenibacillus > Paenibacillus sp. J22TS3. The sequence goes on along the minus strand of NZ_BOSF01000001.1, from coordinate 465,004 downwards.
GGAATACCAGGCTTTGTCGGGGGAATCACGTTATTTATTGTGCTGTTGACGATCCGTCGCTCGTTTAACTCTTCTTATATGTGGCCGTTTATACCTTTTAATGCAAAAGCGTTGTACAGTATATTGTTTAGGGTCCCGGTGTTATATTCCAAAAAACGCCCATCCTTTAACAAAACTCGTGACAATACACGGCTTCCTGGAAAGTAATCGGAGTACTCGCGGTAGGTAAAAAACACAAATCAAATACGAAAAAATCCATTATTCACACTCCGAATTGTTTGTTATACTAAAAAAAATCAAATTTATCGGAGGATTGTGGAAATGTTTCTACACGGTACAAGCACGATTAATGCCAAAGGCCATCTAGAGATTGGTGGATGTGATACAGTTGAACTAAAGGAAAAGTATGGAACACCATTATATATTGTGGATGAAGCGCTTGTACGCCAGCGCAGCCGCGAGTATGTCGAGGCCTTCAAGCAGTCCGGCCTCTCGTTCCAGGTTGCCTACGCCAGCAAAGCGTTCTGCACCCTCGCTATGTGCCGTCTGGCTGAAGAGGAAGGACTGTCCCTGGATGTTGTATCCGAAGGGGAACTTTACACCGCGCTGCAGGCGGGATTTCCGGTAGAAAGAATTCATTTCCATGGCAACAACAAAACTCCTGACGAGATTCAAATGGCGATTACCGCTGGTATTGGATGCTTTGTCGTGGATAATTTCACAGAGATTCATCTCTTGAACGCCATCGCTGTGGAAAATGGGGTGAAGGTTAACGTCCTGCTTCGAGTTACTCCTGGGGTTGAAGCTCATACCCACGAATACATTTCCACCGGCCAGACCGATTCCAAATTTGGTTTTGATATTGGGAACGGATCGGCATTTGATGCGGTGAAGCTGTCGAGTGTGCAGTCTCATTTGAACTTGCTTGGCGTGCACTCCCACATTGGCTCCCAGATTTTTGAGGTTGAAGGCTTCCAGATGGCAGTTGAGCGGGTGGCTGCGTTTGCCAAGTCGGTTAAGGAGCAGATCGGGGTAGTATTCCAAGTGGTCAACCTGGGCGGAGGCTTTGGCATCCGTTATATGGAAGGCGATACTCCACTTCAAGTAGCTGAGTACGTTAAGGCGATTACGGATGGAGTAAAGCAGTATTTTGCAGGGGCCTACGACAAGCTTCCAGAGATCTGGGTGGAGCCGGGCCGCAGCATTGTCGGTGACGCGGGGACTACCTTATACACCGTCGGTACCAGCAAAGATATCCCTGGTGTCCGAAAGTATGTTGCGGTTGACGGGGGAATGACCGATAATCCGCGTCCGGCCCTTTATGAGTCGAAGTATGAGGCGATGCTGGCTAACCGTGGCCGTGATGAAGCTGAAGAGACCGTGTCTATCGCGGGCAAATGCTGTGAGAGTGGCGACATGCTGATTTGGGATTTGGAGCTGCCTAAGGTGAACAGCGGAGATTTGCTGGCCGTATCCTGCACCGGTGCTTATAACTACGCGATGGCAAGCAATTACAACCGGATCCGCAGACCGGCGGTTGTCTTTGTCAAAGACGGTTCAAGTGATCTCGTTGTGAAGAGGGAGTCGCTGGATGATATCGTGGCGAATGATCTAATTCCTGAGCGGATTCAGAAGCAGCCCTCGTTTAAATAACCGGGCGGTTCTGGCAGAGCAGGCCGGAACCCCCGAGTAATAAAAGTAACAGCCTCGCAGGTTTAATCCCTGGGGGCTGTTATTTTTAGATTATGACATGAACAGCTTTTGCACTGGGACAAGTTTCATAGTACACTAATGTACGTTAAGTCCTGTAACAAACACAGCAGTTGAATCATGGTTGATTCCAAATACAACCTACCCTAATATTCTTAACGAGGTGACCCCAGATGAAAAAAGGTACAATTGAATTAGAAAAAGGCGGAATTGTGGAAATCGAATTTTTCCCTGAAGAGGCTCCCAACACCGTTGCCAACTTTGAGAAGCTTGCAAACTCCGGATTCTACAACGGACTTAGCTTCCATCGTGTTATCCCGGGCTTCGTGGCTCAAGGCGGATGTCCTGTCGGAAACGGCACAGGAGGCCCAGGCTACACCATCGATTGTGAGACAGCTACGAACACCACCAAGCACACCAAGGGCGTGCTTTCTATGGCTCATGCGGGTCGCAACACAGGTGGAAGCCAGTTCTTCATCTGCTACGCACCACAGCCGCATTTGGACGGGGTACATACCGTGTTTGGCAAAGTTACCAAAGGTATGGATCTGATTGATAACACCAAACAAGGTGACAAAATGAAAGAAGTAAAAGTTTGGGAAGAGTAATCTGACCAAACGTAGCCCCCTTGGAGGAATAACATCCTCAAGGGGGCTTTTGTATAGCAGTATTTTATTGCCTTTGAATGTCCGTATAACACGGCACCTTAGCGGTCTATCTATTCCCGGGCATGGCTGGCTTCGTCTTTGATCTCTTCGCGGAAGCCTTTAATGCTCTCCAGGCGTCTGTGATTCTTGGCATGAATATCACTTTTCTCATCTGCGGTGATCTCATCCGCATGCTCAGCAAGGTAGTCCTCAGCTTCGTTGTAGTTCTCGATCGAATTGTGAATGTGCTGCTGAAGATGTTTTACATTGTCTGCACGGTTATCCGGTTTGGGTCTGCTCATGGTTCACGCCTCCTTAAGGATTGATCAGAGTAAATTTAAAATGAACACATATAGACTCCCACAACAAGGCTGATCATACACCCCAGATTTGGCGGGTATCGTAGGGAGAGTATGTAGAATATTCCGATGATTAATTTATATAATATAATTATATTTACTTTATAAAAAAGGGTTAAATGGTTCCCGAAAGTGTTTCTGGTGTGCATAGTGTTTAAGCCAAAGCGTTTGGGTATTTTCTTTCCTGGTCATCAATTTTTGAGTTTTATCAGTTTTTTTATTTAAGTACGTTTGTTCACAGATGTATTCTTCTTGTCCATCGAAATATTGGTCCTGCCACGTCACAATCGAATGATTGCCTTGATTTCCTTTTGCCATAGTATGTAATCCCCCCCTCATCTATATACATATTTTTATTTTAATAGAAATCAGTCAATAAATCAAATTTTCTTTATTGATTTTTAAGAAGCTTCATGAAAAAATTACCTTTATCTGTAAAAGTATAAAAAGTGCCATAGGAATCTTGCTTATACTCTACAAGCCCATATAATTCCAAAGTATCTCCTATGCCATACAGAATTCTGTTAAGGGTTCTAAGAGCAGAAGAGGATTTGCTTGCAAGAACTTCATAAACCCCTTCTTTAATATGATCTTCATATAAGTCGATGAGCTGCAAGATATTGGTGATCTCAAGTCCTGCAATTGGAGTGGGGACATGATGCTTGGATAAAATTTCTTTAATCTTGAGAAAAGCTTCATCGGAAATTAGTTTGCCTGATTCGGCATCTTCACTTCGAAAATCCAGAGAAACAAATTCAACGACATCTGACACGTTAAACCTTTTGTTAAGTCCTCTCATGACGGATATTTGATTAATGGTTGTCAGTATTTTCTCGAGAGTATCGATTTCAATCCGTTTGGATGTCCCGTTAGCCAGGTCATTAATCGTGTTTGGGCGCACCTCGGATAGAACAGCTAATTTATTCTTTGTAATTCCAATTTGTTGAATTGTGTGTTCGAGATTAAACTTAATCATGGAAATTAAGCCTCTTCCTACTAAGATTTTAGAAATAATTATACCATGCGCAGGTCCTGGTGACAATCTTATAGGGTTATGAATTTTAACTTCAGGAGTTAATTTTGGTTGACTAACAGCTTTATGCAGATTATATTATAACTACTGTAGTTAAAAAAGTTAGGCCGCTTGGAGGCTGGAATACATGGATACGCTATCTCATACTTACGTACTGAAGGAACTGGGCTTAAATCCTAAGGCACAAGAACTTATCAATTTAATAAAATATTTCTTGATATCTGACCAGCAAAAGCTTGATTTTATTAAAGAAGCTAGGCATAAACAGATGTTATTTAATTATCCCGTCACCATGATGGGGAGATTAGTCAGGGATTTATTATGGGAAATTAGGCTTCGCAGGTTGAAAAGTACAACGCTATCGCTTGAACAATTCTTGGCGGACTATGGAAGTGACCCAATTTTAGCACTGGAAAATATGCTGCAGGAGCACATACAGCCTGGGAAAATGCACAGATTCGCAAGTTCAGGTATGACTGCTGAGCAGATGTATTGGCTTCATATGCGGAATCCTGAAGATCAAATGATGGAGTTAATATTAAAATACGAAATGTCGCCCAGTAAAAAATCGACGCTCATTTGATGATAAATGAGTGTTTTTTATTTTGTTTATAAAATAAGTATATTCATACAAACAAAAATAATATAATATATTTATGTTATAACTCACTTAAGCATGGTCAGAATTGTAGATGGGGTGGTTCTTTGAGAAAAGACAGGCAAGACTTAGAATTTTACCTTCATGAAATGATAAAGGAAATTAAACTTTCGAGGAAGAAAGTTTTGGATGTCAATAAAAGATTGAGTAATAAAGGAGTTCCGATTGGGGTATTTGATGAGATCTCCAAAGGAATTAAACCGCTCTCTTCGGTGGAAATGCCATTGCTGTGCATTCTAACCGTTGTGTTGTTTGAGGTGACAAATGATGCCCAAATTAATCCTGTGGAATGGTTTACGGAGAAGGAAATCAGGGTTTCTCGGGAATCCATCGCAGAGAGGCCGTCAAGCAGCCGGGTTGAACTGCCTGTGACCATGGAGAACGTTATTTCGATTCAGCCGGACAGTTATATAACCAAGGTAAAGATGTCTTTTCTGGTGAGTCTGTTCCACTCGCAACTGATTGTATATGATTATGAGACACAGCGGAGTGCCAAGTATAAACGGGGAAAAGAAGGCGTCGTACCTGTGCCGGATCTCAATATGAAGAGTGTGAAGGATATTGCCAAGAGTATGCTGAGCGAAACGTATCTTGAGGATATGATCACTTTAAATGTGTATTCTGAAGACTTGGAAGCCCTGGACTATAACCCAGATAGCCAAACACTCAAAATTCTTAACGGGGCAACGATTTCCATTCTGGATGGCTTTCACCGGCTGCAGGGTGGAGTAAGGGCTTTGGCCATAAATTCAGAGTTGGATCTTGAAATGATTCTTTCTGTACGATCTTATGATACGGAAACGGCGAAGAAATATTTTGGGCAGATTAATACGGTAAATACGGTCAAGAAGGAGAGGCTGAAGGAATTAAAACAAGAGAAATTTTCAGACCTTGTCGTCAGGGATATCCAGAAAAAATCTGATTTGCGTGGAAAAATCGCCTCCGCATCAAAAATTAGCGAAATCGCGGGTCAGCTGACCACCTTTGATATTATGTCTTTTGGCGTGGACTCGGTATATAATCCCAAGAGTAAGCTGGAGGCCAAGGAAGTTGCCGATAACCTGATTACCTTTTTTGATTATCTAGCCGGGTCGTTTGTGGATGAGTTCTTGAGTAAGCCAGAGGCGTACCGGAACACGAATAGGAATCACCCTCTGATCTTTCTGGGTTATATTGTAATAGCCAAACATTTCACGGATATCCGGCGCCCACTTGCTGAACTTAAATCTTTTATCGAGAGCATGGATTTCAGGGATGAGAAGCTTGATGAACTGCTGCATGACAGAAGAGGGATTAATAACACCAAAATAAGAAAATCGGTGATCAAGTATTTCCAGGATAAAGTGGGGGAGTGAGCTTTAGGTGAACAGTGTCTATGATAATGTGTTCTACAATGAGGAACAAAAGACGAGGTATCTGAAGGGGCTAACGGAAAGAACCTACATCGTTTACTCACGGATTTTAAAAAGAGCCTCTTACATTGAGGAGCAATTGGACAAAGACCTGTATGATTTTAATATTGCCGAAATCGAGCAGTTCATGAATTTCCTTGCCCCAACTACAATGACCTCCAGCAATGATGCGTTATCGATTATAAGGGCCTATATAAGATGGGCGATTCAAGAGGATTTGAGAAAAGATAATGTAAATCCTTTGGAGACGGTAATGAGCGATTCATTTATTAGAAAATTTGTGGATACTTCAGCCAAGATGTTCTTCACCAAGAGAGAGATTGAGAGGCTTACAGGCGGACTTGTTAATTTCCAAGATTCTGCTCTGGTACAGTGTTTGTTTGAGGGGATTATGGGGAACGGCTACTCCGAAATTTTAAATATACTGAAGAAGGATATTGACCGGGATTCGAACAATTTGACGGTTAGAAATGCTGCTGCGTCAGGGGAGTTGCAGTCCCGGGTGATACCGGTATCTTCCCGGCTGATGAATATGCTGTTCAGTGCGGCTAATGAAACGATATATCATAAAAATAACGGTAATCCTGATGTTAATCTCAAAGCAAAAGATGGGGAACTGATCGATAACGAGTTCGTGTTTAGAGCCGTAAAGATGAATACCAAGGAGTATGGCCGGGCGAACAGCCATTTGGTATCACGAAGAATTACGAATATTGGCGAATGGTTCGACTATCCGCATCTTACTCCAATGAATATAAAGAAATCTGGCATGTTATGGATGGCTAAACAACTTGTGAACCAATCCGGGAAGCTGGAAAGGGAAGAGGTTGTCGAAGTGTGCAGACAGTTTAGAGTTGATTCGAAAATTACAACCCGTTTAACAAGGGATTTCCTGAATTTGAATACGATTAATAAACTTTACACAGAAGAATAAGCGGGTCTTATTCTTCTGTGTAATTTATTGACTCTAAAGCAGCAAAATGATATTTTTATAAAGTAAATATATTTATGTTATGGATGAGAGGTGTTAGGTGGAAAATGCCCGATCAGATTGTTGAACAGTTCAAGTTAATGGCGACGACCAAGGAAAATGAAGCCAGGTATGTGGGTATTAAACAGGTGTTATTCAAAGGATGCAGAGTAACCGAAGGCAAACTGTATGAAGTCCGAAGAGATTTAACGAACCGCGATTTATTTGAATTTGGAGAAATCTTCATTACAGATGATGACGGGAAGCCTAATTATTCCGTGTTTATGATGTGCATAACACAACTTTATAAGTAAATATACGAATTTAGATTATTTATTTTGTTTATCATCTTATGTTGTTTTTTTATTTTTGCTGTGTTATTCTTGCAGCAATCCTAAATCAGCGCATCAGCTTTGGTTTATGATATGACAGTAAGGCAGCAGCATAAGTGTTTTATCCTTCGGGGCAGGGTGAAATTCCCTACCGGCGGTGATGGTGTATTCATGACACCTCAGTCCGTGACCCGGTGTGCAAGTGTATGCGCATCGGCTGACCTGGTGCAACTCCGGGACCGACAGTATAGTCTGGATGGGAGAAGGAGAACGCGGAACGCAATTTTAAGCCTAGGCTTAAAAGGGCTTTTTAAGGTAACCTTTTTTGGGCAACCCGCATTTAGTGCAGAACGAATCTAACCTTGCTACATAAAGGGATGATTTTCTGTTCTTTAAAAGCGTGGTCTGCTTATATTTGAGTTACTTTGGTTTCGCTGAATACAACTCTCATTAACCCCATCGGATATTTTCCGTTTGGGGTTTTTCTATGTTGGTTTAGACTGTAAACACCGTTTTATTTAGGCACCAGGCTGGGGAAAGGAGGGGGTTTGTTTCTTGGAAAGGATGAATGACGAGTTTTATATGTCGCTTGCTCTGGATATGGCGGAAAAGGCGTTAGGGCAGACAGGGTCTAATCCTGTCGTTGGTGCAGTTGTGGTTAAAGACGGAGCTATTGTGGGGATAGGCACCCACCTTAAGCAGGGGACAGCCCATGCGGAAGTGCACGCGCTGAATATGGCGGGAGAACAGGCAAAAGGAAGCACGGTATATGTGACGTTAGAGCCCTGCAGCCATTATGGTCTTACCCCTCCCTGCAGCAGACGTCTTATAACTGAACAAGTTGCCAGAGTGGTGATTGCATGTGAAGACCCCAATCCCAAGGTAGCGGGAAGCGGTACCCTGATGTTGAGAACCCATGGGATCAAGGTAGATGTGGGAGTTCTTGAAGATCGGGCCAAAAGGTTAAACAAAAAGTTTATTAAGTTCATCACCACTGGGCTGCCGTTTGTAACTCTAAAGAGTGCCAGCACGCTTGACGGCAAAATCGCTTCCCGGTCAGGTGACAGCAAGTGGATCACAAATGCCCTGGCAAGGGAATATGTCCATGTCTTGAGGCACCAGCACCGGGGAATTATGGTTGGTGTGGAGACCGTGATTGCCGATGATCCTGAACTTACAACCCGGTTATCTGTTCCGGGCCTGTCGCCGGTTCGTATCATTGTAGATTCACGCTTAAGGACCCCGGAACATGCCAAGGTGGTCAAGGCTAACCCGGAGAATACCCTCTTTTTGACGACCAAGCTTGCTGATCCGGGCCGAAAAAAGGCTTTTGAGGACGCGGGTATCCGAGTCTTCGAATGTGGAGAGGGTCCGCAGGTTGACCTGAGGGCTGCCATGAAGATGCTGGCCGATGCGGGTATTTCCTCAATTCTGGCCGAGGGTGGAGGCCGGCTTAACGGCTCCTTGATTACTGAGCGGCTAGTGGACGAGGTTTATATGTTTATGGCGCCAAAGCTAATTGGCGGTACGACTTCACCGGGCAATTTCTCGTTTGAGGGTCCTGAGCTGATGAAGGATGCCGTGAAATTGGATGGAATTAGCGTGGAGATTCTGGAGGATAACGTGCTTATTACCGGGACACCAGTATGGTCTGATTCTTAGGTACAGATAATAGCTGCATAGATGGAAGGGGCGGATGATCTATGTTCACAGGGTTGGTTGAAGAGGTAGGCACGCTGAAATCTATTCAGCGTAAAGGTGAAGCTATGGTGCTGGATATTCAGGCTAAGGTGATCTTGAGTGATTTAAAGCTTGGCGACAGCATCGCGGTAAATGGGATTTGTCTCACGGCGACTTCTTACGGGGGATCATCCTTTACGGTAGATGTGATGCCTGAGACTTACAGGCATACTAATCTAAGGGAGCTGAAGACAGGATCACGCATCAATCTGGAACGGGCAATGGCGGCAGGCGGAAGGTTTGGCGGACATATTGTACAGGGACATGTAGATGGGACCGGGACAATCATCAGCATATCAAGAGACCAAAACGCAGTGGTTTACGAGATTGCCCCGGAGGAAGGGCGGATTTTTAAATATATTATCCCCCAAGGCTCAATCACAGTGGATGGAATTAGCCTGACCGTTGTCCAGTCCTCAGCTGGAGCATTTACGGTGTCGGTCATCCCGCACACACTGGCAGAAACGGCCCTTGCGCTCAAACGGACGGGAGATACGGTGAATCTTGAATGTGATGTTATCGGCAAGTATGTCGAACACCTGCTGGGTTTAGGAGGCGGGAAGCATGAACCGGATAAGCCAAAGGAACGTTCTTCTGTGGATTTGAAGCTCCTGGTGGAGAATGGATTTGCCTGAGGAACTTATGTCATAAGGGGGAAGGTAGCCATGGAAATACAGCTTGATTTAGTAGAGGATGCCCTTCGTGATTTACAGCAAGGGAAGGTGGTGATCGTTGTTGACGATGAGGACCGGGAAAACGAGGGTGACTTTATTGCCTTAGCGGAAAAGGCCACTCCAGAGGTGATCAACTTTATGATTACAGAAGGCCGTGGCCTGGTCTGTGTCCCGATCAGTCAGGAGCGTGCGGAAGAGCTCGATCTTAAGCCTATGGTAGTCCAGAATACGGACTTTCACGGAACGGCTTTTACCGTTTCGGTGGATCATAAAGACACTACAACCGGCATTTCGGCCTATGAGCGCTCGGTCACCATTCAAGGATTGATGGACCCTGATGCCAAGCCTGCTGACTTTCGCAGACCTGGACACATGTTCCCGCTGATTGCCAAGAAAGGGGGCGTCCTACGCAGAGCAGGGCATACAGAGGCTGCGGTGGATTTGGCGATTCTGGCAGGAGCTTATCCGGCAGGGGTCATCTGCGAGGTAATTAAGGAAGACGGGACGATGGCAAGATTGCCAGACCTGGTGCAAATCGCTAAGAGACATCAGCTTAAGCTGATCAGCATCAAGGACTTGATTGCGTACCGCAATGCCAAGGAGAAGCTTGTTCAGCGTGAGGTGGAAGTGCGGATGCCAACAGATTATGGAGTGTTCAAGGCCGTGGCCTACTCTAATGAAGTAGATCAGAAAGAACATGTCGCCCTGGTCAAAGGAAATCTAGACAGCAGCAAACCGGTGCTCGTACGGGTGCATTCTGAATGCCTGACTGGAGATGTGTTCCACTCCCACCGCTGTGACTGCGGTCCCCAATTCGAAGCGGCTTTAAGGCAAATTGAGGAGGCCGGCAGCGGAGTGCTGCTCTATATGCGTCAGGAAGGCCGGGGAATTGGACTGATCAATAAGCTGAAAGCTTATAAGCTCCAGGAGGAGGGGCTGGATACCGTTGATGCGAATTTGAAGCTGGGATTTGCGGCAGATCTGAGAGACTATGGGATTGGAGCTCAAATTCTCAAGGATCTTGGAATCCGGGAAATCAGACTGATGACGAACAATCCTAAGAAGATTAAAGGACTTGAAGGCTACGGTCTGCGCGTAGTTGAACGGGTTCCGATTCAAATGAAAGAGAATGTGGACAACACAGGATATCTGCATACCAAGCAGGCAAAGCTTGGACACCTGCTGAAATTTGATGACCTGGAACAAAATGAATCTGCAAATCAATAATATAAACCTAGAGAGAGGCTGATCTGGAAATGGGAAACATCTTTGAAGGTAATTTAGTATCGGAAGGTCTTAGATATGCAATTGTAGTAGGTAGATTTAATGAATTTATTACCAGCAAGCTGCTTGGTGGAGCACAGGATGCCCTGAAGCGTCATGGCGTAAAAGATGAGGAAGTCGATGTGGCCTGGGTGCCGGGCGCTTTTGAGATTCCGCTGGTTGCCCAGAAATTGGCAGAGAGCGGCAAATATGACGCAGTAATTACCCTGGGTACGGTAATTCGGGGATCAACCTCCCATTATGATTATGTCTGCAACGAGGTGGCCAAGGGTGTAGCCTCGATCAGCCTTAAGACTGGGATTCCAACGATTTTCGGGGTTCTTACTACAGAAAGTATCGAGCAGGCGATTGAGCGGGCAGGCACCAAGGCAGGTAATAAAGGCTGGGAGGCTGCGGCCGCAGCAATTGAAATGGCAAACTTGACGAAACAGCTAAAATAGTGCTTATTTAATGTAGTACCGTTATAATGGTACTACATTTTTATTTATTCGGGCGGAGGAGCAACAAGTGACAGTACTTTACAAGCTGGAGACCTTTGAGGGGCCGCTGGATCTGCTGCTGCACCTTATTGATAAAGCAGAGATCGATATCCATCAAATATCCATTAGTGAAATTACAGATCAATATTTAGCCTATTTGAACAGCATGCAGGAGCTGGAACTTGAGATCACAAGCGAATTCCTGGTCATGGCCGCAACGCTGCTCTCCATGAAGAGCAAGCAGCTGCTTCCAAAACCGCCCGTTATCGAAATAGAGGAAGATTATAACTATTATGAAGAAGAGGAAGACCCGCGCGATGAGCTGATTCGCAAGCTGATTGAATACCGCAAATATAAAGGCATTGCGGAGCATCTGCACGATAAGGAATGGGAGCGCAGCCTGATCTTCTCCAAGGAACCGGAGGATCTAAGTCCATTCATGCCTGAAATTCAGGAGAATCCGGTAAAAGGGCTTCATGCGGCAGATCTGATTGCCGTGTTCCAGAAGGCAATCCGTAAGGCGGTCAAGCGTAATACAGTCGCCCGGATTCAGAGGGATGAGATCTCCGTTAAAGACCGGATACGCGAAGTCGTGGACATTCTAGAACTGCAGGGCAAGGGCGGACGGGTACTGTTCTCCAGGCTGCTGCATGAGGAGATGCACCGGCATGAAATCGTGGTAACGTTCCTGGCGGTGCTTGAGCTTATGAAGATGAAGCAGATTGTCTGTTATCAGAACAAGCTGTTTGATGATATTGTCATGGAGTGGAAAGGGGAAGGAAGCAAGAATGGATTTTCAGAAGTTGAAATCGATTATTGAGGGACTGCTGTTCCTGGCCGGGGATGAGGGGCTTACAGTCAAACAGCTGGCTGAGGTGCTGGACCAGCGTGCCGAGGTAATTCAGGATGCGCTTAAGGATATGAAGAAATCATTTAAGAAAGAGGGACGGGGCCTGCAGATTATTGCCATCGCAGGGGGATATCAGCTAGCCACGCTTCCAGAGCACGCACCTTATTTCGAGAAGCTGGCTTACTCGCCTTCCCGCTCTTCATTGTCTCAAGCTGCACTTGAGACCCTATCGATTATCGCCTACAGACAGCCGATTACCCGGGTAGAGATTGAGGAGATTCGCGGGGTGAAGTCGGAGAGGGCGATTCACACGCTCGTGAACAAGGACTTAATTGAAGAGGTTGGCCGGGCGGAAGCTATAGGGCGCCCGATCCTGTATGGGACAACCAAGGCGTTTCTGGATTATTTTGGACTAGGCAGCCTGGTGGATCTGCCGGATATGGAACAGTTCGAGAACACGGAGAATCTGGAAGAAGAGACTCAGCTCTTGTTCCAGAAGCTTGAGGAACAGCAGCAGTTAACCTTCGATGATGTGGATAAATAATAGATCAGGGCCGCTCCGGCAAGGAGCGGTCCTTTTTTTCCACTACTAGTGAATATTTCCTCCCCCTGCTGACATAATAAACAAAGCATCTGATTTTGATAACGGGTATGGAGGGTTGCGCGTGTGGATTTGGCTCGGAGGCTTGATACTCCTGCTTCTGCTATTGATCTTCGCGGCTTTGATCTCCAGAATCAGGCTGACTTTGAATGTGAATAAGCATAGTAAGGATGATACGATCCTGCTTGAGGTTTCGGCTTTATTTGGCTTGTTCAAATACAAATATGAAATTCCCATGCTTAAGTTCGAGAACCTGAAGCAGGGAATTCAGGTAAAGCAGCAGCGGCAGGATAACGTGATGAAGGGGCATCATAAGGAAGATGAGCAGCAGATCGACAAAGATAAAGTAGAAGGCTGGCTGGAAAATTGGCATAGGATCCTGGATGCCACTCATGACTTGAAAGTGTGGATGCAGCGAACCTTTAGGCGGGTCAGGGTCAAACATCTGGATTGGTCAACCGAGGTGGGTTTATCTGACGCGGTTCATACTGCCCAATTGTCAGGGGCTCTCTGGGGAGTTAAGTACAGCCTGGTTGGTCTCTTGTCCTTCTATTTAAAGCTGCTGGTTCCTCCTGAGCTGTTTGTGATACCTATTTATGGGAGGAAGCCGCATTTTACCACGAAAATGACCTGTATAGCAGAAATTCGCTGTGGATATGCTATATATGCTGGACTGGTGCTAATTGCTCGAGTGTTAAAAGTGAAAGGAGGAGTTAAAAAATGGCAGAACATCCTATTCAAGGGCTGATGCATACAGCGCTTGAGAATATTAAAGAGATGGTAGATGTGAATACAATCGTCGGTGAGCCTGTAGAAACTCCTGACGGTAGTGTAATTTTGCCTATCAGCCGTGTAGGCTTTGGTTTTGCGGCTGGAGGAAGTGATTTTAATATTGAAGAACATGACAAGACTGCTGGTGAAAGCAAGGCCCGGCCTTTCGGGGGCGGCAGTGGGGGTGGAGTATCCATCAACCCGATTGCATTCCTGGTTGTTGGCAAGCAGGGAGTCCATATTGTACCACTGGACAATCAGACTCATGTGGTTGAGAAGATTATTGATTCCGTTCCAAACGTTATCGATAAAATCCAATCCCTGTTCCCGAACTCCGGCACCAATCGCACATTAGGTGAACAACGGGGAGGTACAGGGAACGCTTATCCCGCCAGTCAAATGAATGTCACCGTGAATGAAGTTCCACATACGCAGCAAGGGCAGACTCTGCTCTAATCGCCGCTGGATTACGAATCCCTTCTGCAGTAGCGGAGGGGATTTTCCTATCTTAAAAAGGGACATACTGTCTTGTCCAGCCGCATACTATGGTATAAGTATTTGGGCTTATCCCACTCGGAGGAATTTCAACATGAACAAACTCAAGCCTTTGGTTCTACTTTGGTTTACGGCCATGCTCAGTGTGCTTATCCTGCAGCCGTCAGAGGCCTTTGCAGAGAGGAACCAAGAAACCCCTTCAGTTCCGGGAACGCATGCCCGTGCTGCGTCCTTGATTGATGTCACCTCTGGACGTTTGCTGTACAGTGTCAGAGGTGATGAAGTTCTGCCAATAGCTAGTCTAACTAAAATCATGACGGCCATTGTCGCTATTGAGCAGGGCAGATTGGATGATAAGGTGAAAGTCGGTAAAAACGCTTTTGCCAAAGAAGGGTCGTCACTGTACTTGAAACTCGGTGAAGAGATGACTTTGAAAAATCTGTTATATGGGTTGATGCTGCGCTCGGGTAATGATGCCGCTACTGCAATTGCAGAGCATGTTGGAGGCTCCGAAGAGGGGTTTGTCTTCCTAATGAATGCCAAGGCCAGAGCTCTTGGCCTCGTACACTCGCATTTCTCGAACCCTCATGGTCTCGATGCCAAGACGCATCATTCGTCTGCTAATGATTTGGCAAAGTTAACTGCCTATGCGCTTCATAATCCTGTCTTCCGGGAGATCGTTCGTACGCCAGTCAAGTCGGCACCTAACCCGAATGACCCCTGGGATTATAAGTGGGCTAACAAAAATAAAATGCTCCGTCTGTATGAAGGAGCCGATGGTGTCAAAACGGGTTATACCAAGATAGCCCGCCGCTGTCTGGTAAGTTCAGCCACAAGAAACAGCCAGCAGCTTGCCGTTGTGACTTTAAACGACGGAGATGATTGGAATGATCATGCCAAGCTGCTCGATTATGGCTTCAAGAATTATCCGCTGAAGTCCATCGTACAGAAGGGGGAACTGGTGGAAGGACATCAGGGCTGGCATGCAGGTGCAAGCTTTAAGTATCCGCTGCGGGATGGGGAAGAGCAGATGATCACCAAAAAGCTGAAGTTAATTGCGCCAAAGCCGGCGGATTTCAAGCTCCGTGCCCGAATTGTAATTTATCTGGCTGACAAGCCTATTGGAAGCGTCCCCGTATATTCGAGCGGAGACGACCAGAAGCATTCTCAGGTGGAAGGGGAGCGCTGAGAATCCGATCTGATTAAAAAGGTAAATGAGTAGCATGGGGGAGGAGTTAACATGGTAAACAAGATTTGGCTGGCCTTTATCCTAATCGGTTTTGGTTTCGCCGCGGCCAAAGGCAATATCGGCATCGTGACCGAAGCCGCATTTGATGGGGCTACCACCGGAGTTACCGTCTGTTTTGGCCTGATCAGCATCCTTGTGTTCTGGATGGGAATGATGAGGCTGGCTGAGGAATCGGGCTTGGTCCGTGGATTATCCAAGCTGTTAGGACCTGTGGTTTCCTTTCTGTTCCCGGATGTGCCGAAGAATCATCCAGCTATGGGGTACATTCTGTCCAATATGAGCGCGAACATCCTGGGGCTTGGAAATGCAGCAACGCCAATGGGCATTAGAGCTATGCAGGAACTACAGACACTTAATCCTCATAAAGAAACAGCTTCACCGGCAATGTGCACGCTGCTCGCCCTGAATACGGCAAGTATTACTTTGATTCCGACTACCCTGATTGCCATCCGCCTTGGGTTTGATTCCGCAAATCCGGCGGAAATTGTGGGTCCGACGCTGCTTGCAACCCTGATTGCAACTTTAGCGGCGATTATGGCGGACCGGTGGTACCGAAACCGGTACTTGAGGAAAATGCCTCCGGTTATCCCGCCAGCCGCAAATTTGTCGGCGGAGAGGTGACCCGAGGTGCAGACTTGGATTCATATATTCTCCAACTGGGCGGTTCCGGTAATTATTGCCTTCATTCCTTTGTTTGCATTTGTACGCAAAGTGCCCGTGTATGAATCATTTGTGGACGGGGCCAAGGATGGGTTCAATACGGCGATTGGAATTATTCCACATCTGGTCGGCATGATGGTGGCGATCAGTGTATTTCGCGCCTCGGGAGCAATGGATTTCTTTACCGGGTGGATCGCTCCGCTGATGACCAAGCTGGGCGCGCCGCCGGAAGTTCTTCCTCTCGGCTTCCTGCGCCCTCTCACAGGAACGGGTTCCCTGGCATTTACCACCGATTTGATCAAGACCTATGGTCCGGATTCTATGATCGGCCGAATTGCATCCACTATTCAAGGCAGCACGGATACAACCTTTTATGTACTAACGGTGTATTTTGGCGCCGTAGGCATCCGAAATGGCATGTATGCCTTGAAAGTAGGGCTATTCTCGGACGTGATCGGGTTTGTTGCGGCTATCGCCGTATGTCTTCTTGTGTTCGGCTGACAAGAATCAGCATGTCCCATAATGGTAAAGCTAAGATAGCCCTCTTCTGAGGGCTATTGTGATTTTATACCTTAGTGGGTATCATTAGGATGAGGTGACTTATAGACATGGAAAGATTACAAAAGATTTTGGCCCAGGCCGGAGTGGCATCAAGAAGAAAATGCGAGGAAATGATCCTGGCTGGCAAAGTACAGCTGAACGGGGAGACGGTGACAGAGCTTGGCACCAAAGCAGACCCGGCTGTGGATGTGATCACAGTTAATGGAAAGGCCATCGGAATCGAGAAGAAGCTGTACCTGGTATTCAACAAGCCGAAAGGTGTGATTACCAGTGCCTCTGATCCGAAAGGGCGCAAGATCGTGACGGATTATTTAAAAGGTGTGAACGAGCGGGTATTCCCGGTTGGACGCCTTGATTATGATACAGAAGGACTTTTGCTGCTGACGAATGACGGGGACTTTGCTTACCTGCTTACCCATCCCAAGCATCATGTGCCTAAGACGTATCTGGCGACGGTTAAAGGGGTTCCACACGGCACAGAGCTGGACAAGCTGAAGAAAGGTGTCATGCTGGAGGATGGCATGACTGCGCCAGCAGAGGTCGATTATTATGACGTTGATCCCGACGGGAAAGAATCTACGATCCGGATCACGATTCATGAGGGCAGAAACCGTCAGGTCAGACGGATGTTCGAGTCGATTAATCATCCGGTTCAACGGCTGAAGAGAATATCGTTCGGAGACCTTCACCTCGGCAATATGAAGCGTGGTTTATATAGACATCTGACCCCGGCAGAAGTAGAAGATCTCAAACGGAGCGCCAAGAAAGAGAAGAAGCATGGAAAAGGGCAGTAGTCACATAATCTTCAAATTACGGCGCTGAATATGTGTCGATATTCGATATAATATTCATAGGATATTCACCGAATGTCCATAAATACAGAATCAGCTATGACTAATGTCACATCGCAAATCGTGATTTACTGCTGTGTGTCTGTATTTATCACATTGTCATTAGAAGGGGAGCTACTTTGGTATGAAGAAATACAGGCGACCGGTGCAAATCGTGATTCTGCTCTTCATCGTGATTTTGGGCGGCTATGCGATCAGCTCGGCTGTGCTCGGTTCCCACGACAGGCTGGAGACAGGCGATAAGGCGCCTTCTTTCTCATTGCTTGGTATTGACGGCCGTGTACATCAATTGAAGGAATACGAAGGCAAGGCCATGGTTATTAATTTCTGGGGATCATGGTGCAAGCCGTGTGTGAAGGAAATGCCCGCATTGCAGCATCAGTGGGAGAAATGGAAGGACAAGGGCGTAGTCGTTGTCGGGATCAATGCAGGTGAAGATCAGATGACGGTTCAGAATTTTGCCGAGGGCCGCGGAGTAACTTTCCCGGTTCTGCTGGATCCGGATAGCGAAGCTCAACGGGATTACAACATCTCGCCTCTTCCCACGACTTTTTTTGTAAGCGCTAAAGGTGAAATCACCTCCATTCATCAAGGAGAGCTTGATCTGGATACCCTAGACAGTCAGATCAGCCAGTTGGTGAAGCCATGATGAGACAGGAGGGGACAACACGTTGATTGAGAATACGAAATGTGAATGCGGACACCAGAACCGTGTTGGCACCGTACTCTGTGAAGCCTGCGGCAAGCCGCTGATCGAGCTTGGTGAAGCCGGCGGGCTTCTGGAGATGCGTTACGATGGGGCTGCCCGGCGCTCCCAACGGGCCAATCCGGGCATTATCGATTTGGTTTGGAATTTCTTCTCATCGGTTAAGGTCGCTGTTTATTTAATCGTCCTTACATTGGTCGGAGCTATGCTGGGGACGATATACCCCCAGGTAAGCACATTTGTTAATCTTCAGAACCCAGAAGAATATTACAAGAACACTTATGGTACGCTTGGGAGTATTTATTATCAGCTTGGACTTGCGGACACCTATAATTCCTGGTGGTTTATCCTCCTGCTGGTCATGATCGGCGCATCGCTTGTCATTTGCAGCCTTGACCGGGTGCTGCCGCTCTATAAGGCGCTCTCCAAACAAAAGATCAAGAAGCACATGGAGTTCCTTACCCGTCAAAGAGTTGTATATCAGGGGCAGGTTGAGGGCAGCGCGGAAGAATGGATTCAGCGTGCCGCTCCGGTTATCAAGAAGAAGGGTTACCGGGTACATACGGAGGGAACGGCGCTTCTAGCCGAGAAGCAGCGGTTCAGCCGTTGGGGACCTTATGTCATCCATATCGGACTCATTATCTTTCTATTGGCGGTGTTATTCCGCGGAATGCCTGGACTGCATATGGATGAATATGTCAGCTTCCCGGAAGGCGAGATCAAGCGGATTCCCGGTACGACCTTTTATTTGAAGAATGAACAGTTTACTGTTAAATATTATACAGAACAAGAGCTGCCGAAGGAATTTCAGAACAAGGGCAAACTTGTGGCTAAGCTGTTTCAGACCAAAGCTGTTTTGTACGAATGTACATCGAATTGTAATGATCCTTCCAAGACCCCCCAGCTGAAAGAAGTGACACGTCACGATATTGAGGTCAACAAACCGCTGGATTATAAAGGTTTGGTTGCTTACCAATATGACTTCGATCTAACACCGAAGCTTCGTTCCGTTCAGCCGGTTCTGGTTAATAAAGTTACTGGTGAAGAATATGGCAAGTTCAAACTTGACATGATGAACCCCCAGCGAAACTTTACACTCGGACCTTATACACTTGAACTGAAAAACAAGTTTATGGACTTCATGCTAAATGATGATGGGGAACCGACATCCAAGTCTCCTAACCCGAATGCTCCGGCATTTCTTTTTCTTGTAAAAGGGCCGGATCTACCCAAAGACGGGGCTCAATACCTTTATTTTCCTAAACAAGTGGACAAAGCACGCTTCCAGCAGGATTTAATTAATGAGAAATTGGGCGGAGTAGAGAAGAAGCTTGAGCTCGATGTGAAGCACATGACCGACGTAGACTTCTCGAAAGCATCGAGTTATCTGAATATCCGCATGGACCGTGCGATGCCATTCGTATGGACCGGGCTTGCCATCGTCATGTTGGGCCTTGTGCTCGGATTCTATTGGACACACCGGCGGATTTGGCTGCGGATTGACGACGGACAGCTTACTTTGGGTGGACACACCACAAAGAACTTCTTTGGCTTGCGCCGTGAAGTGGTAGCCATCTTGAAAACGATGGGAATCGAAGTTGATGAGAAGTCACTGGATAACGGGAGGAACAAAGGATGAGTTTAGCGGACTTACTTGAGATTAGTAAACAGGCATTTATGTATTCTTTCTTCTTATACTGTATTTCATTTATTGCTTTTGCGGTCTCGGTCATCGGAAAAAGCTGGCGAAACCGCGATCCCGTGCAGCATGAGCGCAAGTGGGGCCGGATATCTTTCTTTATTTCCACGGTAGGTTTGCTTGGACACCTGCTGTACTTCGGAACGCGCTGGGCTGCGGCAGGCCGGATTCCTGTCAGCAACATGTATGAATTTATGTCATTCCTGTCGATGATGATCATGGTGGCATTTACGATCGTGTTTATCATCTACCGTAAAACGCTGCTTGGCCTGTTCGCACTGCCGATTGCCATTATTGTGATGGCTTACGCAGCGGTGTTCCCGACAGAGGTGCAGCCGCTGATTCCGTCCCTTCAGTCCATCTGGCTGTATATTCACGTTACGCTTGCGGCAACCGGTGAGTCCTTCTTTGCCGTAGGTTTTGCGGCAGCCTTTATGTATTTGCTGCGTACGGTGAACTTTGATGGAAGAGAGAAGTCTGACCGCCGCCAGAGATGGTGGGTGGAGTTCACCATGTTCTCCATTGTCATTGTCATTGGCTTCATCGTTGCCGTATTCGCATTCCGCGCTTCCGGCTATCAAGCCGTCTTCTCAAGCGAACAGGTGGTGGCAGCAACCGAGGCTTCCCCTGAGGTCAGCACAAAAAGCGATACCGTTGTCTATAATATGCCGCCGATTGTAGCGCCTTATAACAGCAAGACAGACAGCATGCAGAGCTTTCTCGGAATGAACAGTCCACTGCTGCATGCCCCTTCTTGGATTGAAGGCGTGACAGCGGGCCGTAAATTGAATACAATTGTCTGGTCGGTAATTGCAGGTGCCATTATTTATGCACTGCTTCGCCTGCTTGTGCGCAGACCCCTAGGAAAGCTGGTTTCTCCTCTGCTTAAAGGGCTGGATCCGGATGATCTGGATGAAATCAGCTATCGGGCGATTGCTATTGGGTTCCCCATTTTTACGCTTGGCGCCCTTGTCTTCGCCATGATCTGGGCACAGCAGGCTTGGGGAAGGTTCTGGGGATGGGACCCGAAAGAGGTGTGGGCTCTTATCAGCTGGCTGTATTACAGCGCTTATCTGCATTTGCGCCTATCCCGCGGATTCCAGGGACGCAAAGCCTCCTGGTTGGCCGTTCTTGGCTTCCTTGTGATTATGTTTACTCTTGTAGGGGTCAATTTGGTTATCGCAGGTCTTCATTCCTACGCGGGTACGAATTAATAGTATAATAATGATAAACTGGCTTTGTCCCGCACAAGACCATAGGTAAGATGATAAAGGGGTTGTTGTCGATGTCAGATCAATTAAATCGCATTCTGGTTGTAGACGATGAGGAACGTATCCGCCGTCTGCTCAAGATGTACCTGGAGAAGGAAGGCTATGAAATTGACGAAGCGGAAGACGGGGAAACTGCACTGCGTAAAGCTAGTGCAGGAGACTACGGCCTTATTCTGCTGGACGTTATGCTTCCCGGTATAGATGGGGTGGAGGTCTGCAACCGGCTTAGACAGGTTAAATCCACACCGGTTCTAATGCTTACCGCCAAAGGTGAGGAGATCAACCGGGTTCAAGGCTTTGAAGTTGGGGCTGACGATTATGTCGTGAAGCCGTTTAGCCCGCGTGAGGTGATTTACCGGGTTAAGGCCATTCTTCGAAGATCATCTGCGACTGCCTATCTGTCCAAAGAAAGCGGGACAAGCAACAATATCGTATTCCCGAATTTGGTGATTGAGCATGATGCCCACCGGGTAACGGCCAGCGGGCACGAGGTAAGCCTTACACCGAAGGAATATGAGCTGCTGCATTACCTGGCTGTATCGCCTGATAAAGTATTCTCCCGTGAAGAATTGCTTAAGGATGTATGGAATTATGAGTTCTTTGGGGATCTTCGTACGGTGGATACACACGTGAAGCGTCTCAGAGAGAAGCTGAACAAGGTGTCGCCTGAATCGGCAGCCATGATCACCACGGTATGGGGTGTAGGCTACAAGCTTGAGGTGGCTAAATAAGTGAAAAGATTCTGGAGAACGCTCGTCGGTAAGCTGTGGATTACGATCATTTGCCTGGTTGCCAGTGTCCTAATCATTATGGGACTTTTCCTGCTGCCTTATATCGATACCAATTTTACAAATTCCGGTGCGATTAAGAAGCTGTTTACCCTTGTCTCTATGATTGGTTTTTCGATGACCACGTTCTTTGCACTTTTGCTGTTTAATAAAATAACCCTTCCCATGCAGCAGCTCATTCGGGCTGCTGATTCGGTTCGCAAGGGGAGATACGACACCAGGTTGTCCCTGCGGACAAGTGATGAAATCGGGGAACTCGCAAACTCCTTCAACCATATGGCCGAAGAGCTTGAGAATACCATCCGCAGTCTCAATCATGAGAAGGAGCACTTGTCCAGTGTGCTGCGGAGTATGAATGACGCTGTAATTACCATGGATATAGAAGGATCGGTCATTCTAACGAACCCACCGGGAGACGCCATCATGCAATCCTGGAGTTCTCTTGGAGAGGATCAGGAGACCGAGGCGCATGCCGCAACCTTACATCCGGGCAGATCCCGTGTACCCGAGCCTCTTCTTCCCATGTTCCATCGCCTTCTTAGCGAGGGTGGTGATCACAGTATGAACATTCACGTTAAACAAAATGTCTGGTCGGTGCATATGGCTCCACTGGCCTCAGACGGGGACGTGCGGGGAGCTGTGGCTGTTCTGCGAAACGTGACCGAAGAAGTGCGCCTTGAGAAGATGCGCCGGGACTTCGTTGCCAATGTGTCCCACGAGATTCGTACCCCGCTTTCCATGATGCAGGGCTACAGTGAGGCTCTGCTTGACGGCATGGCTGCATCTCCTGAGGAAAGCGAAGAGCTCATTCAAGTTATTCATGATGAATCGCTGCGGATGGGAAGGCTGGTCAAGGATTTGCTGGACCTTGCCCGTATGGAAGCCGGGCATACGGATATTGTGATGCGGCCGTTGGATTTCAAAGAGCTGCTGGAAAGGGTATACCGTAAATTCAGCGTGAGGGCCAAAGATCGGGAGATTGATCTAGTGCTTAGCTGTGCGCAGGAATCGCTTGTAATTGAGGAAGGGAACGAGGACAGGCTGGAGCAGGTGCTGACGAATCTGCTTGACAATGCCTTTAGGCATACGCCTGGAGGCAAGCGGATTGAGATCTCTGCAGCCCGAGTCAGCAGCAGCCGGGGCAGCCAGGAAATTCATGTGGATATCAAGGATGAAGGTGCCGGGATTCCGCCGGACGATCTTCCTTTTATATTCGAACGCTTTTATAAGGCGGATAAAGCCAGAGTGCGTGAAGAGTCCGGGGGCACTGGACTTGGGCTTGCCATTGTGAAGAACATTGTGGAGGCCCATCACGGCACGATCAGCGCGGTGAGTGAGGTAGGTAAGGGTACAACATTCCAGCTACATCTCCCTGTCGAAAGGAAGCAATATGAATAACAAACCTGAAATAATCACTGTATTTTGTTGAATGACGTTGATAAATCTTGTTCAACGTGGAACAAGAGAAGGGGAGGCTGGGCTCACGGCCTCCTGCAAGGCCAATGATCATTTAACTCAAACACAAAGAACCTCCAATCCACAGCCTGTGGTTGGAGGTTCTTTGTGTTTGCCGTTAAATCGGCGTAATCTTATTAAGACTTAAGAAAGTACGATTTCCTGGGCTGTGTTAATTTCAGGCAGCTTGGTCAACTGATCAAGTACTTCCTTGGATACAGCCTTATCTACGGTAAGCACCATGATCGCTTCTCCGCCAACGATTTTACGGCCTACTTGCATAACCGCAATATTGACATCGTTGTTCCCGAGCAGGGTTCCCACTTTGCCGATAATCCCCGGTTTATCGTTGTGGGAGATGTAGATCAGGTTTCCTTTTGGTTCGATATCTACCGGGAATTTGTTGATCTGAACAACCCGGTCGCCGTAACCTGAGAGCAGAGTACCAGCTACCCGGCGCTCATCGCCGCTCTGAAGTTTCAGGCTTACACTAATCAGGTTCGTAAACCCTTTGGCTGCGGATGTTTTCGATACGACCACGTTGATTTCTCTGGCCTTGGCAAGGTGCATCGAATTGACGATGTTCACATCACTGCCGAAGTGACGGGACAGAATGCCTTTTACGATATAACGGGTAAGCGGTTGAGTGTCCACATCGGACAATTCGCCTGCATAGTCGACAACAATCTCTTTAACCGCCTCGTTATTGATCTGGGCAGCGATCGTCCCCAGCTTCTCACCTAGGGAGAAGTAAGGCTGGAGCTGATTCATGACACTTGGGGCTACAGGCGGCATATTCACGGCGTTTTTGAATGGCTCGTCTCTTAGGATATGCAGAACCTGTTCCGACACATCGATGGCCACATTTTCCTGTGCTTCCACAGTGGATGCGCCAAGGTGAGGAGTCACGATAATTTTCGGATTGTTAAGGAACGGGTGATCCGGCTGCGGTGGCTCGTGCTCGAATACGTCAAAAGCGGCTCCGGCCACAATGCCTTCATTAATCGCATCCACAAGAGCCAACTCGTCAATAACGCCGCCACGGGCACAGTTTACAATGCGCATACCCTTCTTCATGACTGCGAACTGAGGTGCGGAAATCATGCCGCGGGTTTCTGGAGTCAGCGGGGTGTGGACCGTGATGAAATCAGCGTTTCTTACAATATCATCAACAGTGGCCAGCTTCACACCCATCTTCTCGGCACGATCTTGGGTAAGAAACGGATCGTAACCCAAAATGTCCATTCCGAAAGCCTTGGCACGCTTGGCTACTTCGCTTCCGATACGTCCCATTCCAAGTACGCCCAGGGTTTTGTTGCGAAGTTCAACCCCCAGGAAGGATTTGCGGTCCCACGTTCCGCCAATGGTCTTGGCATAAGCCTGCGGGATATGACGGGCAAGCGCCATCATCATGGCAAAGGCATGCTCACAGGTGGTGATGGTATTCCCGTCAGGAGCATTAATGACTATAATCCCGCGCTGGGTGGCTGCCTCAAGATTAATGTTGTCGACCCCGACACCGGCACGGCCCACGACTTTAAGACGGGTGCCTGCGGCCATGATTTTCTCTGTAACCGTCGTTTGGCTGCGGACCAGAAGCGCGTCGTATTCGGGAATAATGCGGATGAGTTCATCCTCAGTAAGCCCCGTCTTTTTCTCTACTACGACATCATCTGCTTCCACGAGCTGCTGGATTCCGAGATCACTGATCGGATCCGATACTAACACCTTAAACATGTTGATTTCCTCCTCCTAGAAATTGAAAGCGTAATATAATTAAAAGGTCCGTCATAGTGACGATATCCTCATAATACGTTCTTCATCTCATTATAGCAGCAGCGCGTCAAAGGGGAATCATAAATAAAAACCCCCGACCGCATACTACTACCGTAGTAAGGGACGAGAGTTGTTCGTGGTACCACCCTAATTCGCTGATCCTTTGCAGGGTACAGCCTCATTGTCTGTATCGACATCAATGATAACGGAGTTAATCCGATTACACCTACTGATTTGTTCGGCATAATGACTCAGGACTGCTAAAGTTCACATTTCCACTACCGGTTTGCAGCAACCACCGGCTCTCTGTAAGCTTCAATCGTGACTTTGTTTCCTTCAACGTGTTTAACAGAACTAATTTTTTCATAATGTATCACAGGCTGTAGAAGGGTGTCAATAGGGGAAAAGCGGGTTAACCGGACCGCTCCTTGAATCCCACCGTGTATTTAGGTT
The DNA here is from genome assembly GCF_018403205.1 of Paenibacillus sp. J22TS3. Taxonomy (NCBI): domain Bacteria; kingdom Bacillati; phylum Bacillota; class Bacilli; order Caryophanales; family Paenibacillaceae; genus Paenibacillus; species Paenibacillus sp. J22TS3. Next base: position 439,520 of record NZ_BOSF01000001.1, on the reverse strand, counting down.
ATGATTTTTATAATACATGTTAAAGGACAGACACTTCAATGAAAAAATTTAAGTTTGGCAAGGTAAAAATTGAGTCTATTGACCCAGGGCAGATTAATGAGAGACTGCTGCTAATTAATCTGTATATTACACAGTGTCTGGCCTTGATCATAGGTCTGGTTATTATTTTCTTTCAGAAACAGAATCTATTATCCCTGTTTAACCTTACCGCCGGCGGAATGAATGTTGTATATTGGGGGGCGGGATTGGCTGGAATTATGTTTGTGGTGGATTTACTTCTATCCAAAGTAATTCCTGAGGAAAGCATGGATGATGGCGGAATCAATGAGCTCCTGTTCCGTAACCGGCCAGTTTGGCATATTGTGCTCATTGCCTTTTTTGTCGCCATATGTGAGGAGGTCCTATTTCGCGGAGCAATCCAGCATGCCTTCGGGCCCTATTGGACAAGCATCCTTTTTGCTATGATTCATATCAGGTATTTGAAGCACTGGATTCCAACGGGCTGGGTGTTCTTAAGCAGCTATGGCCTAGGTTATATATACATTCATTCAGGAACACTATGGGCACCGATTCTATGTCATTTTCTGATTGATTTGGTATCCGGTCTGATCATTCGATTTCGGAGGGAAAGATGAACGAGCGCTTGAGCAGGATGGAGCGGCACAGCCGCAAACAGCAGAAGAGAAGAGCGATTCGTGAAGACGATTCAAAGGCGGCTGAGAAGGGACTCGAACGGACAGAGACTTTGGGAGAAGGGCTAGGTAGAAGGAGACGAAACCCCAGGAAATCAAGCATGGCGCAGGAATTGCCAATGACCCGGGATGTGCCGATACCTTCCAGGACATCTGGGAGACGAAGCATTCAGGAGCCAGGACCTGAGGAAGACCTTACGGTTGAGGATATGCCCTCACGCAGGGAGATGTTCCCATCGCACCGGATTAAATGGACCAAATGGTTCTATAACTCCCTGGTAATTATTTTTATTGCTGTAACGATACTGTTGTTCTTCTGGGGCATGCAGCTGTCAACGTGGGGGATACATCGTAAGTAGGGAGTAAGGTTCGTTCTCGGAGCCTTTCGAATACAAACTGAACTTCTAAACAAAATCAGAGGCCACCCTTTGGGGGCCTCTTTTTGCTACCCTCCGGCGGCAGGCTCAACCGAGATACTTGCCGGGTCCACGAAGTGGTATCCTTTCTCCTCAAGCTTGGTAAGCAGGGTGTCCAATGCTTCAACCGTCCAGGGGAGCTCGTGCATAAGAATGTTGGCGCCCGGATGGAGCTGATCCAGCACATTTTTGATAACCTTGTCCGGATTTGTGGCCTTATCCTTCGATTTCAGTGTCCAGTCAAGCGATCCGTTCGACCAGGTCATGTAGAGCAGACGATGTTCCCTAGCCACCTTGCGGCCAACCTCACCGCCTTCCCCAAAAGGCGGGCGGAAGAAGACAGGAGATGCGCCTGTGACCTCTTTGACGATATTCTGCACATCAACGATCTGTTTGGTCACTTTTGCCAAAGGTTCGGATTTAAGGGAGATGTGATCCCAGCTATGGTTGCCGATCGGCTGTCCACGGTCGTGAATCAGCTTGAGAAGGTCCGGATTCTCTTTGACCCGATAGCCATTGACAAAAAAGATCGCTTTGGCGTGATGCTTGTCAAGCACGTCAATTATGGAGTTGATCCATTCTTTCTTCTTCGGGCCGTCGTCGAACGTAAGCAGGACAACTTTGCTCTCCGTACCTTCCTCATTAGGAACGATATTGTAAGCCTTATTCATATGATATTTAACAGCGGGAGGCTTGCTTACCTCTTGTTTGGAATCCGTCGGTTGACTTTGGCCTGAGGTGCTGCTCTCGGAAGATCCTGTTTCGTTCTTGCCGCTTGGGTTAGAATTTTCTGTTTTGGCTGGTGGACTGGAAGGAGGTGTCTTGGCCTCATGGGTCTGGGTTGCCGATTGATGAGGAGTCTGGGCAGCATTCTGGCCGCAGGCGCTAAGCAGCACGCATGCCGCCGCAATGATCAGCAGTTTTTTGTTAATCAAAGGATCACCTTCGCTTTCTGAAATTCCAGCCGCATGAGTTGGCGGCGTTTGGCTAACACTACATACGATTCTAACATACAAGGAGGTGTTTAACGTGAGATCATCCTCATTTGTGGGAGGTTTAATTCTTGGAGCAGTCGCGGCAGTTTGGCTTTCCAAAAGAAAAACGCCGCTCTTCAGCACTGCGGGAACGCTTGGCTTGTCAGGGCTCACTAAACAAAATGGTGAGAGCTCTTCCGTAGGAGCAGCTGCCTCCTCATACGGCTCGCAGGCGGGCCAAGTGTCTCCCAGTCAAACGACGTCCAGCAGCACGGTTCATTCGAAGGAATCCAACCTGAATACGATTAAGGATATCATTAAAGGTAATCCGGGTCTGCACCGTGAAGTAGAACAAATCCTCAAGGAAACCAACACGGTAATCCCAGGGCTGTAGGCAGATTCATCAAGAAAAGAATCAATTTCCGATGCCGTAACAGGCGATCCGGAAATGATTCTTTTTTTGTCTATATATTTACGTGCATTTGCCGAAAATAAATGATAACATACTTACATAGAACCATTTCCAGCACCATTTAAAACAGGTTTCATAATCTGTTGATAACACGGCTTGGAGAGGAGGATCCTGTATGAAAATAGAAAGATTGGGCCAGGATAAGATACGGATTTTCCTCACTTTTGACGATCTTAGCGAAAGAGGCATTCAGAAAGAGGATATGTGGCAGGAAATTCCTAAAGTCCATGATCTGTTCACTGAAATGATGGATCAGGCTTACAGTGAAGTAGGCTTTGATGCTTCAGGACCTCTTGCCGTTGAAGTCTTCGCTCTACCCGCCCAGGGTATGGTCGTCATTGTGACACGGGGGAAATATGAGAATCATCAATTTGGTTCATTGCATGAAGATGAAATGCCGGAAGAAATTTACGAAATGGAAGTTACGCTCGAACTAAGCGAAGCCATCGTGTATGCATTCAGTGATTTTGAAGCATTGATTGAAGCTGCTCATGTTTTGAAGCCAGCCATCACTGAAGCCGGCAGATTATTTAACTATAAAGGGAAATGGATTCTACATTTGGAACCGGACGATCTTGATGAAGGGAAGCACCCTGCACTGATCGCCGTTCTGGCGGAGTATGGCGAAGCCACTTCGGTTACTCCTGCGGTTCTGGAAGAGTACGGTAAGCTTATTATGCCTGAGAACGCCGTGCAAGTGATCTGCGAGCACTTTAAACGTCAATCTTAAGATATAAGCGGATTTAGATGTGCAATGCTCTTAAGCGGCGGTTATTTATCTACCGCCGCTTTAATTAGGTAGGAGCGGCTAGTAACCAAAAGGAGGAGAAGCCGTTGCTTTGGCTTGCTATAGGGACTGCAGCGGTAGCTCCAGGAATCGCGCTGCTTACCTATTTTTATTTGAAAGACAAATATGATGCAGAACCCCTTCACATGGTGATCAAGATCTTTCTGCTTGGTTTTCTGATTGTGCTGCCCATTATGATTCTTCAGCGGGGGATGACCAACCTTCTGGGGCACAATTCATTTGTGGAGTCTTTCCTTGTGTCAGCTGGAATCGAAGAGCTGATCAAGTGGTTTGTTCTGTATCATATGATTTATAACCATATGGAATTTGATGAACCCTACGACGGGATTGTATATGCAACAGCAGTCTCCCTTGGCTTTGCAACGGTGGAGAACGTAATATTCGGAGTATTTCATCAAGCTTCAGTAGGCACACTGCTTGTCCGCGCTCTGCTGCCGGTGTCCGGACATGCCATGTTCGGGGTGATCATGGGTTATTACTTCGGGCGCTCTAAGTTCTCTAAAGGATGGAAGAGCCGCAGATTTATGTTGTTTTCTCTTATCCTGCCGATATTCTGGCATGGGACTTATGACTGGATTTTGAATTATACGACACAGTACTGGATATGGTATATTATACCCCTTATGGCTTTTCTCTGGTATGGAGGTATCGGCAAGATGTACCGGGCTAATGACCGGTCGCCCTTCAGGCTGACAGAGGCCGGGCGAAGCGACTAAATCAACCAATAAATGGGCACCCTTTTAGGTAAGATGGATATTCACCTTGCGTAGAAAGGGTGTTTTTTGGTGCGTGTTAAAGTGAAAATCGTATGTAAGAACTGCGGGGAGCGATTTATTCTGCGGGGGAAAAAGGAGCGCGGTAAGATCGAGACGGGATTCAAGATGTGTCTATGCGATAATACGCGTCTTTTTGAGATCGAAGAAGAGAGGGAATAAACCCGGTCTTTGTAAATGATGCATAAAGCTTCTTTCTTCTTGTCAAACTAATGGCAGTTAATTGAAGAAAGGAGCTCGTGATTGTATGTACAGGAGAATTAGCGCCGTATTATTTCCCATCAGTGCTCTGCTGCTTATCGGAGCCCTGATCTGGGGTTATCAAGAGAACCAGGAGAAGAACTCGATCTTGATCAAAGCGGAGAATCAGTATCAGCGGGCATTTCACGATTTGTCCTATCATGTGGACCGTCTGCATGGGGAGATCGGGAATACTCTTGCCGTACATTCCGCATCAGCCCCAATGCATCGTAAGGGGCTTATGAATGTATGGCGTTTAACGAGTCAAGCTCAAAATGAAATCAATCAGCTTCCACTGACACTGCTGCACTTTAACAAGACGGAGGATTTTCTGTCGAAGATATCAAAATTCTCTTATCAGACGGCCAACCGTGATCTGACTAAGAAGCCTCTGACGGAAAGTGAGCTCAAGAATCTTAAAGAATTGTACAAAAATTCAAATGAAATTTCGTCGGAACTTCAGAAAGTTCAGGGTAAAGTGATTAACAACCACCTCCGCTGGATGGATGTTGAATCCGCGATGGCCAGCGAAAGCCGGAAACAGGATAATACGATCATTGATGGCTTTAAAACCGTGGACAAGAAGGTCAGCGAATATCCGGAGCTGGACTTTGGACCATCGGTTATGAACATCTACAACAAACGTTCGGTGAAGAAGCTGGGCGGAGCTCCTGCCACAATGGAAGAAATTAAGAAGAAGGCTGCACAATTCGCGGGATACGCAAATCCATCCAATGTTCAGGTGGTGGAGAATGGCAAGGGTACCGAATGGCCTTCCTTTACTGCAAATCTTCCAGGAAGAAACAACGGGGAGCGGGTTTCTATTGACTTTACCAACAATGGCGGGCAGGTTATTGCCTACAACTACACCCGTCAAATTGGCCCACGTGCTATTGATGACAAGACAGCGCGCAACCACGCAAGCCGGTTTCTGGTAGACAAGGGATACAAGAACCTTGAACCGATTGTTTATGATCCGTCTGATAACATCGCCAACATGACCTATGTTACGAAAAAAAGTGATGTGCTGATCTATCCGGAGAAGATTTCCGTCCGCGTGGCCTTGGATAACGGCCAGGTAGTCGGCCTTCAGGCCACCGATTATGTGTATGAGAAGGACCAGGTGAAGACGGTAACGCAGCCGAAGCTCAGCCTGGAGCAGGCTCGCAAGTATCTCAATCCGGACTTCAAAGAAACGTATCACCGCAAGGCGCTTATTGAAAATGAGCAGTCCGAGAAAGTAGTTACTTATGAGTTCGGCGGCCGGATCAACGGCTCCCAATATCGTATTTACATCAACGGAAACAGCGGTGCTGAAGAATCGGTGGAAGAAATCCGTTCAGGACGTAAAGTAGCTGCGCTTAAATAGGGTTTAAGGGCTCTCCATTCAGGGAGAAGCCCTTTTTGTATGCTCAAATTTCTCTCACGCAGATTGCCTTGGGATGCTATAATGATCTTTAGATTAAAATTCAACTGGCGGGTGAACAGATTGCTTCCGAAAATCAATGATCTTGTATATATTCAAGTTGCATCAGAGCTGGACAAAGAAGAAAAAGTTGAATATAAATCAAGAATTTCCGAAATCGAAGAAGACTCATTCCTTATCGAGGTGCCGATTAATGTGGAGGGCGGGGGCCTCAAGAAGCTTTATATGGGGGACGAGCTATCCATTTATTTTATGACCGAAGAAGGGGTTAAAAATTATTTCAATACCTATGTCCTAGGTTTTGTTAATGAGAATATCCGGCTTGTGCGAATTCGCAAGCCCGACCCCGAATCGATTACAAAGATTCAACGGCGCAACTTTCTGAGGGTCACTGCGGATCTTGAGGTAGCTGTGCGGACGCAGCAGAACGTGCGGTTTGTTGCACGGACCGAGGATATTGGGGGAGGCGGCTTCTCATTTTATTGCGAACCCCAGTATACCCTTTTGGAAGGGGATATCCTGCACTGCTGGCTGCTTCTGCCCTATAAGAACGGCGCAATTGAACATGTGCCCATGGAAGCGCAGATTGTCAGAAAGAAGAAGCTTGATACAGGAAGAACGCTCGTCATGCTAAAGTTTGAGAGCATTTCGGATATGGAACGCCAGAAGCTGATCCGGTACTGCTTCGAACGGCAGTTTGATTTCCGGAACCGGTAATCGGCATTACATAAGCTCTTGATTTTTTTTCATGGAATAATATGGCGGTACAAGGGCATTGTAAGACGGGATCTTATGTGAGGGAGGTACCGTCATGCCGGAAAGGAAATTGCAAGAGGGAGAGCATTCTGATGAGTTCACCTCTTTATTTATGGAGTTCTTCGGCAAGGTGCAGAGCTTTTTGACTAGGATGCTGATTGTGCTTGTTATCAGTCTTTTGCTGTTCCAGGGACTGCTTCGCATCCCGCCTGTCCGGGCCGTCTTATCCTCAGCTGAACGGCTTGAGGGGAACCCGATTCCTCCGGTCACAGAGCTGCTTGAAAAATTTACCGGTGATTGAACGCTTTTGCATCACCCTATGTTGTGTGGTATAATTTTCACGTCGCAGGCAATGCCTGCTTTTTTAATGAGGCCATTGTTTGAGGAGGAGTAACCCGTTGGCAAGTCATAAGTCACACGAAAGCGGGAAAATCAACATCGCAATAGACGGACCTGCCGGGGCCGGCAAAAGCACCATTGCCCGAATGGTGGCGGCTGCTCTTGCTTATGTCTATGTAGACACAGGAGCCATGTATCGGGCGGTAACATGGTACATGCTTCTGAAAGGAATTGAACCGGAAGAAGAACAAAAAGTGCTTCAAACGGCTCAAAACATGGTTATTGAATTAAAACCGGGAGTAGATGGCCAGAAAGTGCTGGTTAATGGAGAGGACGTAACCGACCAAATCCGTTCACTCGCGGTGAATGCCAAGGTGTCCCGATATGCGCAAATCGAGGGGCTGCGCAACCAGCTGGTTTCCTTGCAGCGGCAAATGGCTTTGCGCAAAGGCGTCGTCATGGACGGTCGCGATATCGGCACTACAGTACTCCCCGATGCGGAAGTCAAAGTTTTTATGACCGCAAGCGTGCAGGAACGGGCACGGCGCCGTTATAATGAGATGAAAGATACGGCTGCCATCACCTTGGAACAGCTTGAGCGTGATATTGCCGAGCGGGATCGCTTGGATGAGCAGCGTGAAATATCGCCGCTTCGCCAGGCGAAGGATGCTAAATTCCTGGATACAACCGAAATGTCGCTTTCGGAGGTTTCCGAAGCTATTATTTCGATGTGCAGGACGTATGGGAAGGATAGAGGACGGATATGATTTATTATTTTTGCCGGGGGGCTCTGAGGGTTATTTACAAGCTTCTGTTCAGGCTTAAGGGAATAGGACTTGAGAATATTCCGAAGGAAGGCGGCGTGCTGCTCTGCTCCAATCATATCAGCAACTTCGATCCGCCAACGATAGGCATTCTGTTAGACCGCAAAGTGCATTTCATGGCCAAGGCCGAGCTCTTCGAGGTTCCCGTACTCGGATGGCTCATTAAACAGCTGGGCGCATTCCCGGTCAAACGTGGAGGCGTGAGCAAAGAATCGATCAAAACTTCTTTGACGCTGCTGCGAAGCGGCAAAGTTATGGGCATTTTTCCTGAGGGTAGACGTTCGAGTTCAGGGGAAAGCGGGATGGGCAAGAAGGGTGCTGCAAGCTTTGCGCTGCGCAGTGACGCTGCTGTCATTCCGGTAGCCATTATTGGGAATTATAAATTATTTCGCAGAACCAAAGTAGTATATGGTCCGCCTGTGGACTTATCCGAATATCGTGAGATGTCATCCGCGGATTCGCTCGAACTGGCCACGGAGAAGATTATGAACCATATTGCGGAGCTTAAGGCCCGCGGATAAAAGACCCGGAACATCGGGCCAAACCATGCATGAAGCTAATGCAGTTATGGAAAGCTACTGGATAGTGCATGTTTTGAACCACGCTAGCCGCGGGTTTAAATAAATGGGGTTTTGAACTGAGGAGGGTATTGAGATGTCGGAAGAATTCAAAGATCAGCAGGAGAATGCTGAAGTGACAAATCAAGATGAGATGGAGCAAATCGTGTCCTTGAAAAAGGGAGATACCGTCAAAGGGTCCATCGTTAAAGTCGAGGATAACCAAGCTTACGTAAGCATTGGATATAAATATGACGGTGTAATTCCAATTCGCGAGCTGTCTTCTCTTCACCTGGATAACGCATCGGATGCGGTTCAAGTAGGACAAGAAGTGGAAGCTAAAGTTGTAAGCATCGATGACGAGAAGGAAAGACTGGTTCTTTCCAAACGTGCAATCGACAGCGAGAATGCTTGGGAGGAGCTTGCCAAGAAATTCGAAAACAACGAAACGTTTGAAGTTACTGTTGCTGACGTAGTTAAAGGCGGAATTGTCGCTGACGTTGGCGTTCGCGGCTTCATCCCAGCCTCCATGGTAGAGCGTCATTTCGTTGAAGATTTCAGCGATTATAAAGGACGTACGCTCCGCGTCAAAGTGAAAGAGCTTGACCGTGAGAACAACAAAGTGATTCTGTCTGCTAAAGATGTGCTTGATGAAGAATTCGAGCAGAACAAACAGCAGGTGATGAGCAACCTTAAAGAAGGTCAATTGATCGACGGTAAAGTTCAACGTCTGACTCAATTTGGCGCATTCGTTGATGTTGGCGGCGTGGATGGTCTTGTTCACGTATCCGAAATCGCTTGGAACCATGTAGAGAAGCCATCTGACGTGCTGTCCGAAGGTGACGAAGTTAAGGTAAAAGTACTTAAAGTTGATCCAGAGAAAGGGAAGATCAGCCTGAGTATTAAGGCTGCTGCACCAGGTCCTTGGGAAACTGCTGCCGAGCTGTTCAAAACTGGCGACATCGTAAGTGGCGAAGTGAAACGCCTCGTTACTTTCGGCGCATTTGTTGAAATAGCTCCAGGGGTGGAAGGTCTGGTTCATATCTCCCAAATCTCCCATAAACATATCGGCACGCCGCAGGAAGTACTCAAAGAAGGGGAAACCGTTCAAGTTAAAATCCTTGATGTGAATCCTTCTGAGAAACGCGTAAGCCTTAGCATCAAAGAAACTGAAGAGGCTCCGGCTCAAGAAGCTAAACCTGAAAGAACTGAAAGAAGAGAACGCGGTGGAGACCGTGTGAACCGTGAGGATATCAACAACAATCCTAACGTGTCTCTCAGCAATCAAGGGCTTAGCATTACGCTGGGCGAGCGCTTTGGTGATAAACTGAGCAAGCTTAAGTAAGATTTTCATATCTTTTAAAAAAGAGGAATCGGCGAACTCTGAAATAACGGGTTCGCCGATTTTTTGCAGTTAGGCTTCCGTTATCCATGGATTGGTTAGCCAAGCAAGTTATTTTTTGCTATGATGATTTACGAAACAAATGAAGGGGTTTACGAACTCCTAAAGGATGGCAAAACTCAGGGTATGGTGCTTAAACTAACATGGGTTTCGAAAGCTTAAGATAGCAGGTTGACGTAAACATTTAGGAGGAATTCATATGGCAAGACCCGTTGTGGCTATTGTAGGGCGCCCAAATGTGGGGAAATCCACGATATTTAACCGCATTATCGGCGAACGATTGGCCATTGTGGAAGATAAACCGGGAATCACCCGCGACCGTATTTATGGGATTGGGGAATGGAATGGAAAGTCATTTAGTATTATAGATACTGGCGGTATTGAGCTGGATGGGGAAGATATGATACTGAAGTCGATTCGTATGCAGGCTGAGCTTGCGATTGAAGAGGCGGACGTTATTATTTTCATGTGTGATGCCAAAGCCGGGCTGACGCAATCTGACGAGGAGGTTGCCACGCTTCTGTACCGCTCAGGCAAGCCGGTGCTTCTCGCCGTCAATAAAGTGGATAATTTGAGCCGTGCGGATCATATTTATGAATTCTACAATCTTGGCTTTGGTGATCCAATCGGAATTTCTGGAAGCCATGGTACTGGTGTGGGGGATCTTCTTGATGCGATCGTAGATAATCTGCCTGAGCTTGAAGATGAGGAATACGATGAGGACGTGATCCGTGTCGCCTTGATCGGCCGCCCGAACGTCGGCAAGTCTTCGCTGGTTAATGCGATCTTGGGAGAAGAGCGCGTCATCGTAAGTGATGTGGCGGGAACTACCCGGGATGCGATCGATACGCCGTTTGAGAAGGATGGTCAACGGTACGTTCTGATTGATACGGCCGGCATGAGAAAACGAGGCAAGGTCTATGAGACTACGGAGAAGTATAGTGTCATGCGGGCCATGAAGGCGATTGAGCGGGCCGATGTGGTACTCATTGTCATCAATGGCGAGGAAGGCATCATTGAGCAGGACAAACACATTGCGGGTTATGCTTATGAAGCCGGCCGGGCTACCGTATTCGTTGTGAACAAGTGGGATGTCGTTGAGAAGGATGACAAGACGATGCATCAATTTGAGAAGAAGATCAGAGACCACTTCCTCTTCATGACGTATGCCCCGATTGTGTTCCTCTCCGCTCTGACCAAGCAGCGACTGCAGAAGCTGCTGCCTGTCGTTCAGCATGCTGCTGAACAGCATGCAAGAAGGGTGCAGACGCATCTTCTGAATGATGTGATTTCTGATGCGGTAGCGATTAATCCGCCGCCAACGGACAAGGGACGCCGTATGCGGATCAACTATGTAACGCAGGTTTCGGTGAAACCGCCGACGATGGTGGTATTTGTGAACGATCCGGAGCTGATGCATTTCTCGTACGAGCGTTATCTGGAGAATAAAATCCGGGCTGCCTTTGATTTCGAAGGTACGCCAATCAGGTTGTTTACCCGTCGTAAGTCGGATGAAGGTTAGGGGAGAGACATGTGATTGTGACATCGGTTGTTGCGGTATTAATCAGTTATTTACTGGGGTCTATCAGTTTTAGTGTGGTGCTTGCCAAGACTCTAAAAGGAATTGATATCAGACAGCATGGCAGCGGAAACGCCGGAGCTACCAATACGCTCCGTGTGCTAGGCAAAGGCCCGGCTGTTCTTGTACTGACTTTGGATGTGCTGAAAGGCATTGCTGCTGTGTGGCTTGGTAGATGGCTTGGCGGCGACTCCGAATGGGTACCGGCACTGTGCGGAATTGCGGCAATTGTAGGCCATAACTGGCCGATCTATTTCCGGTTCCGCGGAGGCAAAGGGATAGCCACAACAATTGGGGTTATGGCTACATTGGTCTTCTTCCCGGCACTCTATGCGGGCATTATTGCTATTGGCTCCATCTTCATTACAAGGTATGTTTCCCTGGGTTCCCTGCTGTTTGTTGGTCTGACCCCCATTTTCTTGCTGATTATGGGGCATATTGGACCGTATTTCTGGACCAGCCTGATCATTGCTGTCTTTGCTTTCTGGAGGCACCGCACGAATATTGTGAAGATTGCGCAGGGTAAGGAGAACAAGCTGGGATCCAAGGGGGGGAACCGTGTTGTTTAACAAAGCTGCTGTACTCGTCGCAGGCAGCTGGGGAACAGCCCTGGCTAGTGTGCTGGCTGATAAGGGTATTCAAGTATCCCTGTGGACGAGAAATGAACAACAAATGATGCAAATCAACACCGAGCATAAAAACGAGCATTATTTACCCGGCGTGACTCTTTCAAGTGGCATCCGGGCTACTACAGATATGGGCGAAGCCGTTAAAGACTCCGAAGCGGTCATTATCGTGGCTCCTTCTTCAGCAGTTCGTGATGTGGCGAGACAGCTGAAACAGTATTGGACTGAGGATATGCTGGTCGTTCATGCAACCAAGGGCTTCGAAACAGAGAGTATGAAGCGGATCTCTACCGTCATTTCCGAGGAATTAGGCTGTGCTGAAGGTCATATTGTCGTTCTCTCGGGACCAAGCCACGCGGAGGAAGTGGTGAAGCGCTGTCCGACCACAGTGGTGGTGGCTTCTCTGGAGGAGGAGCAGGCCCGTCGTGCTCAAGACTTGTTCATGAACAGCTTCTTCAGGGTATATACGAACCGGGATCTGGTGGGTGTTGAGCTTGCCGGGGCGCTCAAGAACATTATCGCTCTCGGTGCGGGGATGTCTGACGGCCTTGGATACGGGGATAATGCCAAGGCGGCACTGCTGACCCGGGGATTAGCTGAAATTACCCGCATAGGTGTCGAGATGGGGGCGAATCCGCTTACCTTTTCCGGACTTGCAGGCATTGGTGACTTAGTCGTAACGGCAACCAGCCAGCACAGCCGGAACTGGCGGGCAGGCTCCCTTCTAGGACAGGGTAAACCGCTCCAGGAAGTGCTGCAGTCTATGGGCATGGTGGTTGAAGGAATCCGGACCACCAAAGCCGCTCATACGATGTCTGAGAAATACGGGGTACAGATGCCGATTGCAACACAGCTGTATCATGTTCTATTTGAGGATATGCCGCCTAAGGTTGCGGTTGAAGCACTGATGGGCAGGGACCGGAAGACAGAGATGGAAGTCATGTCGCAGGAGACCTGGGAGCAGTGGCACACCTAGACCTGGCGTTCGCCCACACTCTTTCTGAGCATTAGTCATACATTAAGTGTGACGACTGCCGGAGGAGGGGAGAACATGAACAAAGGTATCTCAAAGGACGCTCTGAACGCAATTAACAAAAAGACTGGAAAGCCGATTACGGAGAATGCGGTGAAGAAAATCGCCAGCACCGTGAAGCCTTCCACACTTCAGAGTGAAGCACAACTGCGGCAACTGATCAAACAGGTGTCAGCAATGGCGGGTGTGCCTGTGTCGGAGTCTACGATGTCTGAAATTGTAAGTGCAGTGAAGAAGAGTGGTATGAACGCAAGCAATATGGAAGCACTGATGAAAATGATGCTCAAGAAATAGAGCTCCAGCATGCTACTATATGATAAAAATGTTGTAAAGAGGCCGTCTCGAAAGCAAGTAATCTTACAGCAGAGTAGACGGATTTCTGTCAAAAAGAAGTAAGCAAAGCGCCAGTCCAAGGGGGTATCCTTGGGCTGGCGCTTTGTTATTTTTGTTACTATATAAAACGAACTTTAAAAATTAACCGTTCTCAGCGGAGAGGCCGAGTGATCTGAAGAAGCGTAGCGTCCGCCTTTGTCTCCGAAATGCCCCTACTTGGATATCTAATTCAAGCATTTCGGAGACAACAGCGGTCGTAAGAACACTCGGCATCGCAGCGCCCCATAAGGGTAACCTTCATAAGTTCATTTTATATAGCTGAAGATTATGGGCAAACGAAGCCACCCAACCTTCAGGCTTACTTTCTCCAAGCCCAGGCAGGAATCACCGGAATCCCTCGGTTAGGTGCGGCATAGCCGATTTGGAACGACAATGCTATAATGTTGATCATAATATAGACGATGGGGGATATTTACGCGCATGGATGCGATGACCAAAATGTGGCTTTCGATTGCGGCCATTCTCGTCATGGGCTTGTCCGTATTTTTAATTTCTTTTGCACGGGCGAAGACGACCGGAATTGTTAGAGGACTATTATCAATTGTTGCTTTTATTATTATGCTTGCAGGATTTCTGGTCGGGATCGTATCCATCACTTGAGTGGACAGACAGTAAGTACAGCGGAAAGAGGTCGTGTGATGGAGAAACTAGATTATGCTCCGAATCCCGATCTGGCAGAGGCCCTTGAAGAGCTCTCACTGGAGCTCTCCAACACTGGGCAGCCTTGGCTGGTCGGGGGCAGCTGCGGATTGTGGCTGCAGGGAGTCAAGCTTCAAACAGCGCCAAGAGATATTGATGTATATGCGGACCTTGAAGATACGGTCCATCTCCATGAGGTGCTGCTGCCGAGATCCATGGACAAGCAAATCCTGGACAAAAGCGGAATGTACGTCTCACTTTTGAGTCATTATCGGTTGGGAAGTTATGTGCTTGAGCTTGTGGGGGGCTTTGAGGTAAGAAGCGGAGGCAGCTGTTACCAAGTAGAGGTTGGCGAACTGCTCTATAAGCACGCTTTGAGGGTCCGTTTAAAGGAGCGGGATATCCGTCTGATGCCGCTGAGCCATGAATTTCTGTTTAATGTGCTCAGGGACAGGCCGGACCGCTATAAGCCTATTGCAGAGACGATCAACGCGAGCCCGGAATCCCATAGGGGGCTGCTCCGGGAGATGATTGGACGCAACCGCTGGTCCAAAGATCATTTACAGTTGATCTCGGATTGTTTGGATTGGAGGACAGATACGGATGGAATATGAAGTCCGTTTCGAACCTGCAGGTAAGAAGCTGAAAGTCCGTAAGGGCATGTCCTTGCTCACCGCAGCCCGCCAGGCCCGGGTTCATATCGCGACCCGCTGCGGCGGGAACGCTGGGTGCCTCATGTGCAAGGTGAAAGTGCTTCAGCCGGAGGAAGGCGCCTTGTCTGCGCCTGAGGGACCTGAGCGGCGTAAGATGGGCTCGTTGATCGGAGAGAACATGCGGTTAGCCTGTCAGGCCAAGGTGATGGGCCCAGTAGTTGTGGAGCTGCCGGAAGACCCGCTGAAGGCGGCGATCCGCAAACAGCTGGAAATGCAGCAGAATGATGATTTGTGGTAGAATATACTATTTCGCAGATAAGGATGATAAAGGTTGAGGAGACGAAGGTTTGATCGGGCAAGCCGGCTTGCCGCCGTTGCTGGGATCTGTATGTTATTGATTACAAGTCTTAGCGGGTGCATGTACCCGCAGGAGAAGCGTGGGGGTCAGGTGTCTTACCGGGAGAGTGTGAACCGGATTCAGATGGCCGTGGATCAATTTCAGAAGGATAAAGGCATCCTTCCTATCCTTAATGCGGATCAGGATACGCCAAGGTACGAGAAGTTCAGAATCGATTTGGACAAGCTGAACAAGGCGGGGTATATGGACGAGATCCCGGCTACCGCCTTTGAGAAAGGCGGATCGGCCTATTTCCTGATCCAGAATGAAGAGACGAAGCCGGAGGTTAAGGTGATGGAATTAACCACGGTACAGAAGGTCAATGATGTGCAGCGCGCGGTAGACAAATACAAGGCCGCTCATCAGGGCCAGCTGCCTGTGCTCAAAGAGGCCTATCCGGGAATCAATGCAGTGGATCTGAAAGCGATCCAAAGTGAATCTTTGGCATGGAAGAGCTTTTATTCCGGACAGGAAGCGGATTATCTGATGGACCGGCAGGGTCAGGTGTATGTGGATTACGCGCTTGATATCATGCAGGCCGTGGAGAAATCTGGAACCAAGCCGGAGCAGAATGTAGACTTAAGGCCCCTGCTGTTGGACCAGTCGTATTTTGTGCCTGTTAAATCTCTTCCTTACCACTGGCAGAATAACCTGCCTGTTGCTGTGGATGCGTAAGACCCGTTATGGGTCTTTTTTTTATTTATAATCTTCCAGCATCGCGTCATACAAATTATAGATTCACATACATATACAATATGGCGGATCATCCGGTGTCTGAGCCGGATCATGAGTTTCTTGCGGAGTTCGCTTTCTTTTCTGTCATATTTCCTCTTGGGATACATATGATGGTACTAGTCCAAAAGCATGTACGAGTAACGCCGCTTCGTTCCTATATCTCTTGACAGGCTCCGGCGGCGGACACGGACAAGGGCAACCACAGTGCTCTGCCGTTGCAATAACCAAACATGCGGATCATTTTATGGTTCGTATCGATGAGTGAATAACGAAGCGGATGCTCTGAGCAGCATTTTTCCTTCGGCGAAACTTTAGGAGGGGATTTCATTGGCATTGGAAAAAGTAGATATTTTCAAGGACATAGCCGAGCGCACGGGAGGTGACATCTATCTTGGGGTTGTCGGTGCGGTCCGGACCGGCAAATCCACCTTTATTAAAAGGTTCGTAGAGACGGTAGTCCTGCCGAACATCACCAATGAAGCAGACCGTGTGCGGGCGATTGATGAGCTTCCGCAAAGCGCCGCTGGCAAGACGATTATGACCACAGAGCCCAAGTTCGTTCCGAATAACGCGGTTCAAATTAAAGTGGATGAAGGGCTTGAGGTCAACGTCCGTCTGGTTGACTGTGTAGGTTACGCAGTAGAAGGAGCGAAAGGCTACGAGGACGAGAACGGTCCGCGCATGATCTCAACGCCATGGTTCGAGGAACCGATTCCGTTCCAGGAAGCGGCGGAGATCGGTACACGCAAGGTGATTCAGGAGCATTCGACCTTGGGTGTGGTGGTCACTACGGATGGCACGATTGCGGACATTCCCCGTTATTCCTATGTGGAGTCCGAGGAGCGGGTAATTGCCGAGCTTAAGGAAGTTGGAAAGCCGTTTGTCCTGATTATTAATTCCACCCGCCCGCGTAGTGAAGAAGCGCTGCAGCTGAGAAGTGAACTGGCGGCCAAATACGATATTCCGGTGCTAACATTAAGTGCGGCAACCATGACCGAAGAGGACGTGACGGGTGTGCTGCGCGAGGTGCTCTACGAGTTCCCAGTACACGAAGTTAATGTGAATCTTCCTAGCTGGGTTATGGTGCTTAACGAGAACCACTGGCTGCGCAGCAACTATGAGAACTCGGTTCGTGATACTGTCAAAGACATCCGTCGTCTGCGCGACGTGGACCGGGTTGTCAACAACTTCTTAGAGTATGACTTCATTGACCGGGCAGGCCTCAGCGGTCTGAATATGGGTCAGGGCGTTGCCGAAATCGACCTGTTCGCACCGGATGAGCTCTATGATCAGATCCTGACGGATGTGGTCGGGGTGGAGATCCGCGGCAAGGACCATCTGCTGCAGCTGATGCAGGAGTTCACCCATGCCAAGAGGGAATATGACCGCTTTGCCGAGGCTCTGGAAATGGTTAAAACTACCGGCTACGGAATTGCGGCACCGTCGCTGGCTGAGATGGCACTTGATGAGCCTGAGCTCATCCGCCAAGGGTCCAGATTTGGGGTCCGCCTGAAGGCAACCGCACCATCCATTCATATGATCCGGGTTGATGTGGAGTCGGAGTTCTCCCCGATTATCGGGACAGAGAAGCAGAGTGAAGAATTGGTACGCTACCTGGTGCAGGACTTCGAAAGTGATCCGATCAAGATCTGGGAATCCGATATCTTTGGCCGTTCGCTCCATTCCATCGTAAGAGAGGGAATTCAGGGCAAAATCGCTTTGATGCCGGACAACGCCAGATACAAGCTTCAGGAGACGCTTGGACGCATTATCAACGAAGGTTCAGGCGGATTGATAGCCATTATTCTATAACCGTAATTGGCCCGGCCAAGGGAGACTTGGCCGGGTTTTGTCATGAAAATGACCGTTCAAGCAGTCAAAACCCTTAAATACCTTGAAATTCTGCCCGGGGTGTATTACTATAAGTTTGTTCTTGGCGAAGATTTACGTATATTTTCGGTCAAAACGGAAACACAGTATAGCAGAGATGCAGTTATTCCTTTTCGGGGGAGGTGAAACAGGATGAACAAATCTGACTTGATCGCACAAGTTTCTGAATCCACGGAATTGTCCAAGAAGGACGTAACTAAAGCCGTTGACGCTGTATTCGAAGCGATTTCAGAAGCACTTCAAAATGGTGATAAAGTACAATTGGTGGGCTTCGGTAACTTTGAAGTTCGTGAGCGTTCCGCACGTAAAGGACGCAATCCACAAACCGGTGAGGAAATCGAAATCCCTGCGAGCAAAATCCCAGCATTCAAACCGGGTAAAGCGCTCAAAGACGGAATTAAATAAAGATTTCTACATATTTCTTCCGTTACCCAAAGACCGTGAGCATCTGTTCACGGCCTTTTCTTTTCGTGAAACGCATGGCTATTTATGTGGGAGGTTATATCATGACCGATGAGCAAAATGTGAACAATGGGGATTACTTTGTAGTCAAGGCTAAGGAGCAGGGGGTTCAAGTCATTGGACTTACCCGGGGCAAGGATACCCGCTTCCACCATACGGAGAAGCTGGATAAAGGGGAAGTTCTGATCGCCCAGTTCACGGACCACACTTCCGCGGTTAAAGTTCGCGGCAAAGCGATTGTGATGACCAAGCATGGTGTCATCGATACGGAAGAGTAACGCAGGCCCTGCCTGCTTTTTTTGATACATTGAGCCTTCTATATAAAACAAACTTTAAAAATTAACCGATCTCAGCTTCGATCCCGAGTGATTCTGAAGAAGCGGAGCGTCCGCCTTTGGCTCCGAAATGCCCCTACTTGGATATTTAGTTCAAGGATTTCGGAGACAACAGCGGCCTTAAAGAACACTCGGCATCGCAGCGCCCTTTAAGGGTAACCTTCATAATTTCATTTTATATAGGCGAAGGAATTGAGGAAATTCGTTCTTGGTTAAGTCCGGAATGTATACAATGAGGTATGAGCCCTTATGTACTTGCTGTCCGCATCTACATGAGCCAAGTGAAGGGGAGGATACCTTGAGCAGATGGAGCATGCTTGTCACCGTGTTATCGCTTACGGTCTGTACCGCTTTGATCGTTTCAGCTTTCTCGGCGCCGGGTTACCAACCTGGTAATCCAAGCAGCCGGAGTGTGTTTGGCCATCAGCAGGTTGTGGAGCTGCGTCAGGACAACCTAGTGGATGAGCTTGCAGGGCTCCCTCTGTCGGTGCGAATCTCCAAAGCCGATCTGGACGGTGCCATTCTCTCGGTGGAATTGAAAATTCAGGAAGAAGGATTTTATCCTTCGGTCCTTTATTTAAATATGGCGGAGCTGATCCGGTTTTCTTTTGAAGGGACCAGCAATGTGAACCAGCTTCTAGTCAGACTCGTGGCCGAAGACAAATGGATCGGCTCCAAGCATCTGCTGCTCGCTTCGGACGTGCGGCGGGGGGAATGGCCTTCCTTTGCGCTGAACGATCTGGAGAATTTGGGCAATCAGCCTCTTACCGATCAGCTTAAAGAATATTTCCGTTTTACCGTGACCAATTTATGGAAAACCCGCTTTGAGCCAGGCCTGGAAAGACAAGGGCTCTAAGCATAGACTCTGTGCGTGCTGTAACAACATATGATATAATAGATTGGATTGTGACATGTAAACTAGACATCGTCAGTAAGAGCGGCCGGAGGAAAAGGATGAAACCATATCGTATACCTGAACTAGCAAAAAAATACGTCGAATACGACATGATAACCACCCACACGGAGCTGCCGCCTTTTGCGAATGCCCGTGTTCGTTTGCTTTACACCTTTTTGCGTAACCAGGATTCCTTCACGGAAGCAGCCGCTGAGAATATTGCGCTTGCCGTTTATCTCGTGCAGCTTGGACTCGATACCCACGATTTGATCGATGCCGAGCCGGTACGCAAGGAGGAGCGGGAAATGCGGTCCCGCCAGCTTAATGTATTGGCCGGAGATTTCTTCAGCAGCTCGTTCTATGAGCTGCTCGCCAAAGAAGGACGGATTGATCTGATCTCGGCGTTAAGCTCAGCGGTATGTGAAGTTAACCGGAAGAAAGTGAATTTGTATACAAAGATGAGGACGAGGCTGACGGCGGATGAGTTTCTGGAGGCCAAGATCGAACTTAACAAGGAGCTGTTCCTGACGTTTAATGCGCTGCTGGACAAGCCGCTGCGCCATTCGTGGGAACTGCTTCTGCACGAGATCAGCTGCTGTGAGGCCGCCGCTTTCATTTTGGACAAAATGGCTAGTTCCCAGTCCGGCATTGATGACTACACCTTCCTCTATATTTCGGAGCATGGCACGGCCGAGGAACAAGCCGCACTGGCGAGGCCGGAGGCGGGGGAAGAGCTTAAGAAGCGCTTGATAGCGAAATATGGTCTTGTTGAGCGGATCTGGCAGACATTACATCATTCGGTGACCCGGTTCCAGCTTATTCTGCAGGATGTTCAAACGGGGACGGTTCATCAGGAGGAAGCCAATCTGATCAGTCCGTTCTTAACGACTTTACAGCAATTGAAACCTGCATTATAGGAAGGGAAAGTGAAGATAATCCATGGAATCGCAATCTCAGAATGAGAAGGAGAAGTTTGTTCATTCCGTGTTTGAAAGCATTGCTCCCAAATATGACGCAATGAACGATGTTATAAGCTTTCGCAGGCACAAGGCCTGGCGTAAATTTGCAATGAAGAAAATGGCGATGTCCCCTGGGGACACAGCCTTGGACCTGTGCTGCGGGACATGTGACTGGACAATCAGCATGGCTGAAGCTAGCGGCGGACTGATTAAGGGACTGGACTTCAGCGAGAACATGCTAAAGGTGGGGCACAGCAAAGTGCAAGCCAAGGGGCTAGAGGGCCGCATTGAGCTGATTCAGGGGAACGCTATGGAGCTGCCCTTCGAGAGTGGACAGTTCGATTATGCGACGATCGGTTTTGGTCTGCGCAACGTGCCGGATCTCCGCCAGGTGCTTAAGGAGATGCAGCGTGTAGTCAAGCCGGGCGGCATGGTCGTATGTCTTGAGGTGTCTAGGCCGACTTGGCAGCCGTTCAAAGGAATTTATAATTTTTACTTTGAGAAAATCCTGCCTTTGCAGGGGAAATTATTCGCTAAGAGCTATGAACAGTACAAATGGCTCCCGGAATCCCTGGCCCAATTTCCAGGCAGACATGAGCTGGCTGAAATATTCCGTGACACCGGGCTGTCTCAGGTGGAAGCTTATCCTCTGACAGGGGGCGTTGCAGCATTACATATCGGAATCAAGGAGAAGCCAGATGTTTAAGAAAACCGTAATATTTCTAAATATGATTAAATTTGAACACACCGTGTTCGCACTTCCATTCGCATTTATGGGAGCGCTTCTCGGTTCGGTAGCAGTGAATGGGCATCTGCCTTCATGGGCGCAAATCGGCTGGGTGCTGCTCGCCATGTTCGGTGCACGCAGCGCTGCGATGGGGCTCAACCGGTTAATTGACCGGGTCAGTGACAAGAAGAACCCCCGCACGGCAGGACGAGCTATCCCGGCAGGACTGCTGCGGATTAGTGAGGTTGTGATTTTTGTAATTGTCTCATTCATTCTGTTGTTCTGGGCTGCCTCAGAGCTCAACCCGCTGTCGGTTAAGCTGCTGCCTATCGCAGTATTTATGCTTGTTATTTATTCGTACACTAAGCGCTTTACCTGGTTGTGCCATGTGGTTCTTGGCCTTACTATTGCACTGGCACCTTTAGGGGGCTGGGTTGCGGTTACCGGAGTTGTGGATGCTTCCGCGATTGTATTCTATTTGACGATTACGTTCTGGGTGGCTGGATTTGATATCATCTACGCCTGCCAGGACATGGAGTTTGACCGCAAGGAAGGGTTGTTCTCGATACCGGCAAGATTCGGAATCGCCAATTCCCTGAAGATTGCCCGGACTTTTCATATCATAACCGCAATCGGATTTGTAGCTTTGTTTCAGATGACCCACCTAGGATGGTGGTATGTCACTGGCATGATTATTGCTTATCTTATTCTGTTCTATGAGCATGCTATTGTCTCCCCGAAAGACCTCAGCCGTCTGCAAACGGCCTTCTTCCTTATGAACGGGGTGCTGAGCATCGTGGTGTTCTCATTTACTTTGGTTGATCTGCTGGTGAGTCACCGATGAGTACTATCGTGGAAGCCAAGGCGGTGGAGCTGTATGCTTCCCGCGCGTATGTCGTCGGAATTACGGGAGCGAGCGGTTCCATATACGGGGTTAGGCTGATTGAGGTTCTCCTGAAGTTTGGAGTGAAGGTGCATATCGTGATTTCGAATGCCGGCTGGAGGGTGATCAAGGAGGAGCTGGGCTGGATTACCACAGACCGTGATGCGGTGCTGGAAGAGAAGTTCGGCGGCTTGCCCGGCAGCTACCAGTATCATCCGGTCGCGGATATCGGGGCCTCGATTGCGAGTGGTTCTTTCCGGGTGGACGGCATGGTAATTATGCCCTGCTCCATGGGGACACTCTCTTCTATCGCCCACGGGTCCTCCGAGAATCTGATGACCCGCGCGGCCGATGTCATGATGAAGGAGGGGCGGACCTTGGTCCTCGTTCCAAGGGAGACTCCGCTGCATGCCATTCATCTTGAGAATATGCTGACGCTTGCCAGACTCGGAGTTCGGATGATCCCGGCGATGCCCGCCTTTTACTTCGGGCCTAAGAGTATGGATGATTTAATCAACTTCCTGGTGGGTAAAGTACTGGACAGCCTTAATATAGATCATCGCTTGTTTACAAGATGGGGGGATACAAATGAACAACAGGGAGAACAACATCCTCATCGGACAAATTGATTATACGAACGTGTGGCCGGTATTTCATCATTTTAGTCCGGAGACATTGTCCCAAAAAGTGAATATGGTTGCCGAGGTTCCGGCTCTTCTGAACCGGCGGATGCTGGAGGGTACGCTGGACATGTCACCGATCTCTTCATTTGCTTATGGAGTAGGGTATGAGCGGTTCTTGCTGCTGCCGGGTATGTCTGTTAGTGCAAGAAATGCCGTGAATTCGATCCTGTTGTTCTCGCGTAAGCCGCTGGAAGAGGTCGTGAACGGAAGAATTGCGCTTACCAATACGTCAGCAACTTCAGTTAATCTGCTTAAGATTATTGTTGAGAAGGCTTATGGAGGGGCTCCCGAATATTGGGACAGTGCTCCTGACCTTGAGGCCATGATGGAGAGTAGTGATGCTGCTCTTCTCATTGGAGACCATGCGATAAGAGCGTCTTGGCAGGATCACGGTTATATTGTTACGGATTTAGGGGAAATATGGAAAAAATGGACCGGTTACGGAATGACCTTTGCCGTATGGACCGTACAGCGGACGTTTGCTGAGCAGCACGGGGAGTTTTTATCGGAAGTGACCTCCGCTTTCCTGAAGAGCAAACAGCTGAGCCTGTGGGATTTGGAGCCGCTGGTTCACAGAGCCCTCAAGGAAATAGGCGGAACGGCCTCCTACTGGCGGCATTACTTCAGCAATCTGTGTTATGATTTTGGGGACGAACAGCAGGCTGGGCTTGCACTTTATTTTAAGTATGCATATGAAATAGGCCTGCTGAAGGCAGAAGTGCCTTTGAATATATGGAGTGAGAATAAGCTGACACGGGTGAAAGAATGAAACTATTGGATATTTTCGGGACACTAAAGAAAGACATGGATACTGTGGAGCAGCAGTTATACCGTACGATTGACGGGGATCAGGAACTGCTCAAAGAAACTTCACTTCACCTGCTTCAAGCAGGGGGGAAAAGATTGCGTCCTGTATTTGTGCTGCTTGGCGGCAAATTCGGACACTACAACCTGGAACAGCTCCAGAATATTGCTGTGCCGCTCGAGCTGATCCACTCCGCATCGCTGGTGCATGACGATGTCATTGACGATGCGGGCACCCGCCGCGGCAAGCCAACGGTCAAATCCAAATGGGACAACAAGATCGCCATGTACACCGGCGATTATATTTATGCCAAGGCACTTTCCCTCGTATCCAGACTTGGCAACCCGGAAATTCACCGGATTCTATCCAAAGCATTGGTCCAAATGTCCATCGGCGAGATGGAGCAAATCCGCGATTTCTTCAACACGGGACAGAGCGTGCGGAATTATCTGCTGCGAATCCGGCGCAAAACGGCACTGCTGATTGCCGTCAGCTGCCAGCTTGGGGCTGTGGCTGCCGAAGCACCTATCGAAGTAAGCCGGGCACTATACCGGTACGGGTATAATGTGGGGATGGCATTTCAGATTCGCGATGATCTGCTCGACCTGAAGGGGACCGAGAAGCAGCTCGGCAAGCCGCCAGGCAGTGATATGCGCCAGGGGAACATTACCCTTCCCGTGTTATACGCGCTGCAAGATGACAAGCTTCGTGAGCCGCTGCTCCGGGAAATTACAGAAATTCATGCCAAGGACGGGTCAGCGGACACCTCCCGCGCAATCCAGATGATTCTTGGCAGCCAGGGCATTGCCCGGGCCGAGAAGCTCGCCGACCGTTACATCGAGAAGGCGCTTGCCGCGCTTCACAAGCTGACGGAGAACAAAGCGAAGAAGCATTTGCAGGACATTGCTTTTTTTGTCAATCGAAGAGCATACTAGGCACTTATCACCCTAACATTATTCTGCTAATATATGGAGTGAGTCCGCTAGATTGCCAGAAATACGAGAGAAGGCGGCGACAAATCGGGAGGGTTACCAATGGAACGCACTTTTTTGATGGTTAAGCCGGACGGGGTGCAGCGAGGCTTGATCGGCCGGATCATCAGCCGTTTGGAAGACAAAGGATTCAAGCTGGTTGCAGCTAAGCCTGTTCAGGTTACACAGGAACAAGCACAAAGACATTATGCTGAACATGAGGGAAAGCCGTTTTATGACAACCTGGTGAATTTCATTACATCGGCCCCTGTGTTTGCGATGGTTTGGGAAGGGGATGAGATTGTGACATTGTCACGACTTGTCATCGGCAAAACGAACGTTACCGAAGCCCTGCCAGGAACAATCCGTGGAGATTATGCCGCCCATACGCCGTCTAATCTTATTCACGGCTCGGATTCCGTGGCCAGCGCTGAACGTGAGATCGCCAACTTCTTCGAGCCTCATGAAATTCTGAGCTATAAGAAGAGTACTGACTCGTGGATCTAAATCGTTCTCCCCTAGGCGCTGACAAGACGGAACAAGAGGGAGCACCAGATCCCGATTACTTAGGTTTTATTCATAGTGTTAGACAGCAGACAGGCATAGACTTGTCCCAGTACAAGGAAGCCCAGATGAAGCGCAGGCTGACCACGCTCAGAACAAAGAACGGTCACGCCTCATTTGCATCCTTTTTCCAGGCGATGATGGCGGACAAGAAGCTGTTTTATGAGTTTTTGGACAAGATGACCATCAATGTGTCCGAATTCTGGCGCAACCCGAACCGGTGGGAAGTGCTGAGAGATAAGATTATCCCAGAGATTCTAGGGAACAAAAACCGGCTTAAAGTGTGGAGTGCGGCATGCTCTACTGGTGAAGAACCTTATACGATCGCCATGATCTTATCCGACCTTGGACTGCTGACAAGCAGCTACCTGCTTGCCTCGGACATTGACGAGGGGGCACTTGCCAAGGCGAACCAAGGGTTATATCTGGAGCGCTCACTTAAGGATGTGCCCGCAGAGGTCAGCCAGCGTTATTTTACAGCGGAAGGCAGCGCAATGTACAGAATCGATGAGAAGCTGAAGAAAGCGGTCACCTTTAAGAAGCAGAATCTGCTGCTTGACCAGTTTGAAGAAGATTTCGATCTGATTGTGTGCCGGAACGTGATGATTTACTTCACGGAAGAAGCAAAGAATGCACTCTATATGAAATTCGCCAATGCGCTCAGACCGGGCGGAATTTTGTTTGTCGGAAGCACGGAGCAGATTTTTTCCCCGAACAGGTATGGACTTGAGGCGGCGGAAACTTTCTTTTACCGCAAAATGTAAAATTCCGCTAGTATAATCATTCCCGCTTACTCCGATACTGGAAATAAGCCAGTCAATTATCGGAGGCAAGGTCATGGACAAACGTAAAGTCATCATTGCCTATCAACGTGGGTTTCTCACCCTGCAGGAGTGTGCTCAAATTCTTGGTGTTGAGAGAACGCATGTAGAGACTCTCCTGGTCAGGGAGAAGGATACAACTGAAGGAAGCTCTGCTCTACCCATTGTTGTGGGCAAGGATGCCTTGAGAGGCATGCCGGGAACATACGAGGCGAATTAATATGTGAAACGCACGGTCTACCGTATCAGGGGCCGTGCTTTTTTATTTTGGTGGAATGATCCGCGAACCAATTCCTGTTGAATGAGAACCGCTTCTCTCCACTTTCTCCATACACAAAACCCCTATAAAATTCCCTTTGAGCCCATATTTATGGTATAATAAGAACATGCGTTCGCATTTAACTTTTCGTATTGTTATTCGTCTATTAGTTATCGAAAGTACATAGGTGGAGGGGATTATTTGTTAGTCCAGCAAGAGAGCATATTTGAGCAGTATAAGGCAGAACTTTACCGGATCGCTTGGCGGCTGCAGTATAAAGCTAAGGTCATTCGCAGACGGGAAACCTCATTTTATGATATGGAACCCGCAGACACCAGAACCTTTACCACAGACTCTGATAATAAGATCGTAGTGGACCAGCTTTTAAGCAGCTTGCCCGCACAGGGACGTACAATTTTACGTAAGCTCTACATGGAGAACCGAACGGAAAAAGAGGTGGCATGTCAATTAAAGATTAGTCAACAGGCGGTGAGTAAATGGAAAAAGAAAATGATCCAGCAATTATCCCGGACCATGTGTTCTTAAGGCTGCTGCAGCAATCCAGAAACCACGATGAGGAGGCAACCTTAAAGCTTCTCGAACTGTTTGAAGGAGATATTGATCATTTAAGCAAGTACATTTATATGCCAAGGGAAGATGCGGCTTCCCAGATTATTGTTGAATTTCTTGAGTTTTTAAAGCAGGAGAAGCAAGAATAGAAATTATTTTCTAAACCAGGTTGTATTTAAAGTTCTCAAATTACCTATTTAAGTGAAGGGCCAATTAAACCGGAATATGAAATAGCTTGGGAAGAAGCTATTTTAGGGTTCCATCTTCCCGCTCATGGCTCAAACTCATTTGAAAAGGAGCGATATTTTTTATGAAAAAGATATTGTATGTACCGATCGATGACCGCCCTGTCAACCTGGATGATGTGATCAGGCAGGGGCAAGCCGCAGGGTTGAAATTAATTACTCCATGTACTGAGGATATTGAGAATCGCCTGGATTCTGTGGCCTTAGCCTCTGGAGACCAGCTATTAGGTACTTCAACGCCTACCTTCGGCAATAGCTCACACATTCGGAAGTTTATTTTAAACAATGCTTCATCTGCTGATGGATTTATTCTATCTACGGATATGTTGGCTTATGGCGGCCTCATTGGCAGCAGACGCCTGCGGACAAGCGGGGGAGGGACCTACCCGGAGTATGACTCATCGGTAACCCATCTGCTGGATGTCATCCGCAAGATTAAACAGGCTTACCCGAACAAGCCAGTATTTGTGTTTGATACGATTATGCGCCTTGCCACAACCACTTATGTAGAAGGGCTCACTTCGGATGCGTCGGTTGAGTCACGTAATTTTATGGGACTGCCGCGCAAGTCTTATACGGAATTTGATGATATTCTGAACAACTATAATGAATCCGATAGCGGCACGCAATATGGGGAAACCACTTATTTCGATAAAATCCAATATTACAATACTCGGCAGCACAAATTTAAAACCAACTATTATGTGCTCGATCAGCTGGCACGTCAGGGTTACATTGATTTCCTGGCCGTAGGTGTAGATGATGCCAAAACCCAAGGTGTGCAAATTAATGAAATCCGCTTTATTGAAAATTATATTAACAGCCACCTGGGCGGCCGCGGGGGGCAGAATCCCGACCGGGCCATTATTCTGCCGGATGCGGACGGTTTGGGTCATTCGCTTGTCGCCCGCATGGCTAACCACTTGTACCTTGGGGGAAGAAAACCGAAATATTCGGTTCAATATTATGGTCCTGAAGGTTCCACCATTATTAATCCGTACGAGTATATGAATGTTCACGACAACATTGTGAGACACGTGGATATTATTGGTGGGCAATTTGTTACGGATTCACCGGACGTTGAGATTATTGCTATTACCAGCTCCGATGAGGTGCCGCAAGCAGTAAGCCGGATTGAGACAAACGGCTCTGAACGCCGGGGTACGGTTGTTGTTGATTTTGTCGGCCAGGGCCCGGCCAGCCCTGCAGTAACCGAGGCAATGCTGGGCAGCCCATCCACCGGGCTTCTGTTAGGATACAGCGGCTGGAATACAGCAGGCAACAAAATTGGGATTGCCCTCGGCATGGGCCAGTCACGTTATGCGTTCCTTGTGTCCAAGGCAAAGCCTTCTGTTATAGAGGATGCTGTGGACGCTCATGGTTCATTGCTGTTTAAACGCTTTTTGAAAGATTATTATTACAAAGCGGTAGCAATCAGTGACATACGGGCCTACTCAAGAAGCCACAGCAAATATGCCAACCTGCCGCAAGGCGTAGCGGATCAGAATATGGTTGTATTCAACTCCACAGAGGATTACAACCACCTGCTAACCCTGCTTCGTGATCTGATGCAGACGCATACAGAAACTCTTCGCTCTAAGAATGCGTTTGGGATCGGAACCCCGGCAGTCTCGCATGCTGTGCGGCAAATCAAAGGGTCCTCTTGGAATCTAGCGGAGTATAAACGTGCACATTTAGATTATTGTGATCCTAACTACATTTGGGGACGTGCTTTTGAGATTACGCTAAATCCAACGGTTGATGTGAAGTAATGTTTGGGGGCTGTCCCGAAAGAGATTAAATTCGAAATAAGATCAGCTTACCCTCTGATAATATTATCCGGAAAATACAGAAACAGCGGCCCAGAAGATTACACACGAGCCGCTGTTTCACTGTACAGGCGCCTTCTTGAGTAGATGTCGGCAATCTTAAGCCGGCCGACCTCAAGAGTTCCTTTCAAACAACTCACATTTTTTGTTTATATAAAATGAACTTTAGAATATACCTCTCTCAGCTTCGATCCCGAGTGATTCTGAAGAAGCGGAGCGTCCGCCTTTGTCTCCAAAATGCCCCTACTTGGATATTTAATTCAAGCATTTCGGAGACAACAGCGGCCTTAAAGAACACTCGGCATCGCAGCGCCCCAATAGGGTAAACTTCATTAGTTCATTTTATATAAAACAAGAAAATTCGAATCAATACGTGACAGTCATGTATCTAAATATTATAATGAGCAGAGAAATTATCGGATTTTAGCCAATTACAGTTTTACAGTTTAAAGGGGGAACGCAACATGAGTTTACGTTATTTAACTGCTGGGGAGACGCACGGTCCTCAACTCACCGCGATTATAGAGGGATTGCCAAGTAATTTGAAGATTGATTTTGAAGCGCTGAATTTTCAGCTTCTGCGCCGTCAGAAGGGTTACGGCCGCGGCCGTCGCATGCAGATCGAGAAGGATACGGCCACAATCGCGGGTGGAGTCCGTCATGGATATACAACGGGAGCACCGGTTGCGCTGATCGTGGAGAACAACGACTGGAAGCACTGGCAGAACATTATGAATATTGAGCCAATTGAAGGCTCGGACGAAGAGAAGCGCCGTGTACACCGCCCAAGACCGGGACATGCGGATTTGAACGGTGGACTGAAATACAATTTGAAAGATTTGAGAAATGTGCTTGAGCGCTCCAGTGCCCGTGAAACAGCGATCCGCGTAGCTTGTGGAGCTATGGCCCGTCAGCTTCTAGAACATTTCGGAATTAAAATTGCTGGCCAGGTTATTCGGATCGGGGAAATTGAAGCGCCTCCTCACAACCTGTCGCTGGATGAGCTGCGCGAGGTTACAGAGCAGTCGTCCGTCCGGGTTGTGGACGCTGAGACGGAGAAGAAGATGGAAGCCTATATCGATCAGATCAAGCAGGACGGGGATTCGATCGGCGGGATTGTGGAATGTATCGTGGAAGGCGTGCCAGTGGGTCTCGGAAGCCATGTTCAGTATGACCGTAAGCTTGACGGGCGGATTGCCCAGGCTGTAATGTCCATCAACGCTTTCAAAGGTGTTGAGATTGGAATCGGCTTTGAGGCAGGGACAATCCCAGGCTCCAAGGTGCATGATGAAATTCTGTACAGCGAAGAACGCGGATACTACCGGGCAACGAACCGGCTCGGCGGTTTCGAAGGCGGGATGACCAATGGTATGCCACTTGTGGTCCGCGGTGTAATGAAGCCGATCCCTACTCTGTACAAGCCGCTGCAAAGTGTTGATATCGATACGAAAGAGGCATTTACAGCTCAGGTGGAGCGTTCTGATGCTTGTGCGGTTCCTGCGGCCAGCGTTGTGCTTGAGAGCGTTGTGGCTTGGGAAGTGGCGAAGGCCTTCCTCGAGAAATTCGGCGGGGATTCCATTGAGGAAATTGAGAGAAATGTGAAGAGCTACCAAGAACAGTTGGAGAACTACTAATGAGGACGCTCACAGTTGAACTGGGGGAGCGTTCATACCCCATTTATATCGGCAGCGGGCTGCTTGAGCAGATCGGATCGTATCTTGAGAGGCATTCGGTCAGCACCAAAAGCCCCCTGCTTGTTGTTACGGATGATCATATTGCCCCACTGTATCTGGATAAGACGGTGGAGCAGCTTGAGCATCATGGATACCGCGTGGTAACCTCCGTTGTTGCGGCCGGGGAGAAAGCAAAGTCCCTGTCCGTGTTCGAGGATGTAATGACGGCTGCGATCCAGGGAGGGCTGGACCGCAAGTCGGCTGTGCTGGCTCTCGGAGGCGGTGTGGTCGGCGACTTGGCTGGCTTTGTGGCCGCCACTTATATGCGCGGAATTAAATTTGTGCAGATTCCTACTACTATTCTGGCTCACGACAGCAGTGTGGGTGGGAAGGTGGCGGTCAACCATCCGCTTGCCAAGAATATGATTGGAGCTTTTCATCAGCCGGTTATGGTTCTGTATGACGTGGATACCCTGCAGACCTTGCCAATGAGAGATGTGAAGGCAGGTTATTCCGAGATGATTAAGCACGGCCTGATCTGGGACGAAGCGTTTGCCGACTGGTGTTACTCGCACGCAGACAGCCTTCTGTCCCTCAACCGGGAAGACCTGGCGTACGGCTTGGAGAAGGGCTGTGCTGTTAAAGCGGCTGTGGTGTCTCAAGACGAGCAGGAGAACGGGCTGCGCGCCATTCTTAACCTGGGCCATACGATAGGCCATGCCATTGAAGCCGTAGGTGGTTATGGCGAATTTCTGCATGGGGAAGCAATCTCGATCGGCATGATCGGCTCTGCGCTGCTGGCAGTCAATAGGGGAAGAGAGCGTTCTATTTATACAAGAACCAAGGAAATTTTGGAGAGATTCGGGCTTCCTACTGCTTTGCCTAAGCATGTGGATACCGAACAGCTGATCAGTGCTCTCCTTCATGATAAGAAATTTAAAGAGAATCTGATTGTTTTTGTCCTGCCGGTTGCGATCGGTAAAGTGGAGATTGTGTCCGATATTACATTGGACGAAGTACGAAGTGTAATTGAGCAGCTGAAAGAGGAGGCTTAAGGCCGATGTATAATCGCGGAATTAGGGGAGCCACCACGGTTACCCGAAATGATGAGAATGAGATTCTTCGGGAGACCGTGGTTCTTCTAAAAGAAATTGTGGAGCGAAATGAAATCGTTCCAGAGGACATCTGCAGTGTTTGGATCACCATGACTCAGGATTTGGATGCGACTTTTCCGGCACGTGCCATTAGGCAGATGAATGGCTGGGACTTGGTTCCCTTGATGTGTTCGATTGAAATTCCGGTTAAAGGCAGTCTGCCCTTGTGTATCCGCTTGATGGTCCAGGTGAATACAAATAAGAGCCAGCGGGAGATGAAGCACGTATATTTGAATGCTGCCAAGGCGCTTCGTCCTGATCTTTCTTCCGCTGGTAGCGAAGGGAAATAGGACTAAGGTGGTTGCTAAACTCAACTGGGATGTTGTATAGTGTTATTAGTGAGTTTGTAATGAGATGAGTAGAGTTTAGATGAGATGAGCAGAGCAGAGTTGAGCTAAGCGAATGTCCCCTGGTGGGTTGTCCGGTTGCATGCCTGGTAGTGGAAGAGGCGGCAATAGCGGATCGTCTGATATCTAGGTGTATTTTTGACATACCCGTCAGACCAATCTATTACCTTTGGACAATAGTTTATTTAACTGCACATCGAACCAGCCTCTACTTCGGTAGAGGCTTTTTTGCATATCTGCCCATATATGATCATGGATGTATCCAAGACCAAAGGAGTGAGGGACATGATAACCCCGCGTATTGAAGAAGTAATCTCGATGGCCAAACAGTTTAACCTGATTCCAGTCGTAAAGCCGATTATGGCTGATATGGAAACTCCGATCCGCCTGTTCCAGCGTTTTGCCCAGCGTGACCGGGCGTTCTTGCTGGAAAGTGTGGAGGGCGGGGTACAGTGGGCCCGTTACTCCTTTATTGGAACCGACCCGTTCCTGATGATCTCCGCGAAAAAAGGCAGCGTTGTTGTAGAGCAGGGCGGTGCGAAGCGCTCTCTAAACGGGAAACCGGTAGAAGAGCTGAAATCGATCCTGCGGGCATACCGCAGTCCCAAACTTCCGGATATGCCGCCTTTTACGGGGGGCGCGATTGGCTTCTTCGGTTACGATCTCCTGCAGTATTATGAGAAGCTGCCCGCTCATGCGGTAGATGATCTGCAGATGCAGGATATCCAGTTCATGTTCTGCGATCAGGTTATCGTCTTCGATCACGTGAAGCAGCGGATTCTGCTGGTCGCCAATCTGCATGTGGCGACTGGGGCGAAGGACGAGGAGATCAGAGCGGCTTATGATGAGACGTTATCCAAGCTGGATCAGATGGCCGAGGTGCTTCAGCAGGAAGGTCCGGGTGAGAATCTGAACCGGCGGCCATTTCCGGAGGATGTCGAGCTTGGAGAGATTGCCTCCAATATGACGAAGGAGCAGTACATTGAGAACGTAAAACAGGCCCAGGAATACATCCGGGCAGGTGATATTTTTCAGGTGGTGTTATCCCAAAGATTCCACATTGAGACAGAGGTGTCCCCGCTTCATGTGTACAGGGTACTTCGGACGATGAATCCATCCCCATATATGTATTACCTGAAGATGGGCGATGAAATTATTGTGGGCACCTCGCCTGAAGCTCTGGTGAAGGTGGAGAGCGGACGGGTGGAAACAAGACCTATAGCAGGAACCCGTCCGCGCGGGGCTAATGATCGTGAAGACAGGGAGCTTGCCGAGGAGCTGCTGAAGGACGAGAAGGAGCGCGCGGAGCATTTAATGCTGGTTGATCTTGGCCGCAACGATCTTGGCCGCGTATCTGAATTCGGAACCGTTAAATGTGATACATTCATGGAAATTGAAAAATATTCGCACGTGATGCATATTGTATCGGGCGTATCTGGCAAGCTGCGCAAAGACAAGGATTTCTTCGACGCATTCTTGTCCTGCCTGCCAGCTGGCACGGTATCAGGAGCCCCTAAGCTTAGGGCGATGGAAATTATCGCAGAGCTTGAACGGGAGGCCCGCGGCACTTATGCGGGTGCGATAGGATATCTGGGCTTTTCAGGAAACATGGACTCCTGTATTACGATCCGCACCATTGTGTTCAAGAAAGGCCGGGCTTATGTCCAGGCCGGAGCTGGGATTGTGTGGGATTCAGTGCCTGTGAAGGAATATGAGGAAACAGTCAACAAAGCCAAGGCCCTGCTCAAGGCGATCCGCACAGCGGAAATCATGTTTCCTAGAGCTGCGAGTCATGATGGAGTGATCAATCAGGATTACCTTTACGAATATACACCTTAATCATAATCAAGGAGGAGAGCGGAATGAGCGGATACGAAACAGTGCAGTCGGGGATTTCACGAATTGTGTCAGGGCATCACTTGGGACGGGAAGAGGCCCGCAGTATAATGGAAGTGATCATGGCGGGCTCGGCTACCCCGTCCCAAATCGGAGGCCTGTTAACGGCCCTGCGCATGAAAGGGGAGACGGTGGAGGAGATTGCCGGCTTCGCCGAGGCTATGCGTGGTTATGGAAGCCGCCTGCATACGGAGTCCAGGCAGCTTCTGGATACATGCGGAACCGGCGGCTCCGGCATCCATAAGTTCAATATCTCCACGACTTCGGCCATTGTGGCGGCATCTGTATCGGTGAGGGTTGCCAAGCACGGCAACCGTTCCGCCTCCGGACGCGCGGGAAGTGCAGATGTGCTGGAAGCTCTGGGGGTAAACATTCACTTATCCGCAGATCAGGCCGAGAAGTGCCTGGATGATATCGGAATCTGCTTCTTATTCGCCCAGATTTATCACCCTTCGATGAAGCATGCGGCAGCAACCCGCAAAGAGCTTGGGGTAAGAACAGTGTTTAACATGCTGGGGCCGCTTACGAACCCGGCCGGAGCGGATCGTCAAGTTCTTGGAATTTATGATCAGAGCAAGACGGAAGTTATAGCTGAAGTTCTGAGAGAGCTTGGCTCTAAACGGGCAATGGTGGTAACCAGCCATGAAGGGCTGGATGAAATCAGTATCTCCGCACCGACCCGCATTTCTGAGCTTAAAGACGGGGCCATTCATACTTATGATCTTCACCCCGATGACCTGGGGCTTCGGGTATATCCTCTGGGGGATGTGATCGGGGGAGATCCAGCGGTCAATGCTGACATTATTCAGCGTGTGCTGCAGGGAGAGAAAGGTCCATACAGAGATGTGGTCCTCGCTAATGCGGGAGCATGCATTTATGTAGCCGGACTTGCCGGAACTATACAAGAAGGTGTTAAGATTGCGGCCGAAGCCATTGACACAGGCAAGGCATACAGCAAGCTGGAGCAGCTTATTCAAACGACGGGGGAAATCAGTTATGTATCTTGATCGTATTGTAGCAACCAAACAGAAGGAGGTAGAGGAACTAGCGTCCTCATTTTCTTTAACGAAAGCAGAACGCGCCATCTCCGAGATGCCGGCAACACTTGGGTTTCACCAAGCTTTATCCGTAAGACGTAAACGCAGTATGGGACTTATTGCCGAGGTGAAGAAGGCATCGCCGTCCAAAGGGCTGATCCGGCCGGACTTTAACCCGGTGGACATTGCCCGGGCTTACGAAGAAGCCGGGACGGATTGTATCTCCGTGCTCACGGATAAGGAGTATTTTCAAGGCAGCCCCGAATATCTGAAGGCCATCCGCCAGGCGGTCAATGTACCGCTGCTCCGTAAGGACTTCATGATTGACGAGCGGCAAATTTATGAAGCCAGGCTCATGGGCGCAGATGCAATCCTGCTGATCGCAGCAATATTGACGGATCAGCAATTGAAGCAATTTGAGGCTGCGGCCGAAGCTATCGGGCTGGATGCCCTGGTTGAGGTACATGACCGGGAAGAGCTTGACCGGGTACTCAGCATTGGGACTTCCAAGCTGATCGGGATCAATAACCGGAATCTTCGTACCTTTGAAGTAAGCCTGGGGACGACTGCTGAATTAAGCAGCCTGGTTCCTGAGGGGATCACCCTCATCAGTGAAAGCGGCATATCCAAGCCTGCTG
Source organism: Paenibacillus sp. J22TS3 (assembly GCF_018403205.1). Lineage (NCBI taxonomy): Bacteria > Bacillati > Bacillota > Bacilli > Caryophanales > Paenibacillaceae > Paenibacillus > Paenibacillus sp. J22TS3. The sequence continues at coordinate 404,143 of NZ_BOSF01000001.1, read as the reverse complement.
ATATCAGTTATCTTGCATCGTGTGGAGCCAAAGGTGTGCTTATTGGCGAAACGTTTATGAGGGAGCCAGTGGTCCAGGAAGCTGTCAATCAGCTTATCGGGCCTGTTGAGAGCAGGAGCAGAGCTGCCCATGAGTAAGGTATCAGTAAAAATATGTGGACTTCAGGACGTTGAAGTGCTAAAATCGATGATAAACTTGCCTGTTGATCATATCGGATTCGTGTTTGCCAAGAGTAAACGACAGATCACAGGCATACAGGCGTCGGAAATGATTCACTGGATTCAAAATTGGGAGGGACCCAAGAAACCGGCGAGCGTGGGGGTATTTGTTAATCCAGAGCTTCAAGAGCTGGCTGCCGTTTTGCAAGAGGCAAAATTGGACGTGGTGCAGCTTCATGGACAGGAATCCCCGGAGTTCTGCCGGAGTGTGAAGCAGCAATTTGCAGTCAAAGTTTTTAAAGTATTCTCGGTTAAGAATGACCTTGAAGAGGACCTCAGCGGATTAGATGATTTCAGCGGTGTCCTGGATGGCCTGCTTCTGGATACCTATGATCCGAAGTATGGCGGAGGGTCTGGCCAGACTTTTGACTGGGGACGGATTAAGCCTTATCAAACTTGGACTAAACGGGAAGGTATTCCCTTGATTATAGCTGGCGGCCTGAATCCCGAAAATGTCGGAGAGCTGCTGAGCGGATTTCAGCCGGATGGTGTAGATGTTTCCAGTGGCGTGGAAACGGAAGGCGTTAAAGATATAGAGAAGATACGAGCATTTGTCGAGAGGGTGAAGGGCTGATGACACAATTACCGGATAAGAACGGACGATTTGGGGATTTTGGCGGGCGTTATGTGCCTGAGACGTTGATGAACGCGCTGATTGAGCTGGAAGAGGCTTATAATCAGCACTCACAGGAACCGGATTTTCAGGAAGAGATAAACTACTTATTAAAGCAATATTCGGGAAGGGAAACTCCACTGTTCTATGCTGAGCGTCTGACTGAGCATTTGGGCGGGGCCAAGATCTATCTCAAGCGTGAGGATTTGAACCATACCGGGGCACATAAGATCAACAATGCCATCGGCCAGGGGATTCTCGCCAAGCGAATGGGGAAACGCAAGGTCATTGCGGAGACAGGAGCTGGACAGCACGGCGTGGCTTCAGCAACAGTAGCGGCCCTTCTTGGACTCGAATGTAAGGTGTTCATGGGTGAGGAAGACATGAAGAGACAGCAGCTCAACGTATTCCGGATGAAGCTGCTTGGTGCCGAAGTTGTACCTGTTCTGTCAGGGACCCGCACACTCAAAGATGCTTGTAATGAAACGCTCCGTTACTGGGTGAGCAACGTACATGACACGTTCTACATCCTTGGTTCGGCAACCGGCCCGCACCCTTATCCGATGATGGTACGGAACTTCCAGCGCATTATTGGAGACGAGACGCGGCGTCAGATTCTGGAGCAGGAAGGAAGGCTCCCCGATCTCGTTGTGGCTGCGGTAGGCGGCGGAAGCAATGCGATCGGCATGTTCTACCCATTCATTGAGGATACATCGGTCAAGCTGCTGGGGGTTGAGGCGGCAGGACGCGGAGTAGACACAGAATATCACGCGGCAACCATGACTAAGGGAAGCAAAGGTGTGTTCCAGGGTTCAATGAGCTACCTGCTCCAAGATGCATTTGGGCAAGTGCTTCCAGCGCATTCCATCTCAGCCGGACTGGATTACCCGGGAATTGGTCCTGAGCACTCCTACCTGAAAGACATCGAGCGCGCCCGTTATGCGCCGATCACGGATCAGGAGGCTTTGGATGCTCTACAGCTTCTGAGCAAAACGGAAGGGATTATCCCGGCCTTGGAATCGGCTCATGCGGTAGCCCAGGTAGTTAAGGAAGCGCCGTTGCTTCCTTCCGATCATATCATTGTGATATGCCTGTCCGGCCGGGGCGATAAGGATGTAGAGTCGATCATGGGATATTTGGGAGGCGCAGAATCATGAACTTAATTGATCAGAAATTTGCCGATCTCAAAAAAACGGGTCAAACCGCGCTTATCCCTTTCCTCACGGTAGGTGATCCTGATCTGGACACCACGGTAGAGTTAATCGTTCAGGTTGAGGCTGCCGGAGCGGACATTCTTGAGCTTGGAGTACCTTATTCAGACCCGCTTGCCGACGGTCCTGTTATCCAGCGGGCCTCCGAACGGGCCCTTGCCAGCTCGGTAACGATCGGAACCTGTCTGGATGTGGCCCAGAAGGCTAGAGCACGCGGGGTGCGTATGCCTTTTGTGCTGTTTACCTATTTTAACCCGGTGCTTCAAGTGGGCTTGGAGACGTTCTTCAAAAAGCTGGGTGAGAACGGGATCAGCGGCATTATAATTCCTGATCTTCCCATTGAGGAATCCTCAGAGGTTGCCAAGCTTGCCCAGGAGGCCGGAATTCATTTGGTGCCTTTGGTGGCCCCGACATCCAACGAGCGGATCTCACGGATTTTGGCGAATGCGCGTGGTTTTATCTACTGCGTCTCTTCACTTGGTGTTACCGGGGAACGAAGCTCCTTCCATGAAGGGGTTGAACAATTCATCGAGCAGGTGAAGTCGCAGAGCAGTCTTCCGGTTGCCATCGGTTTTGGCATATCCAGCCGTGAGCAGGTAGAGAGATTCTCGGCTATATGTGACGGGGTTGTAGTTGGAAGTGCCATCGTCCGTAAGATTGAAGAGACCATTCCTCTCCTCCAAGATTCAGAGCAAAGAGAGCAAGGGCTGTTGCAAATCCGTGAATTTGTGGCACAATTGAAAGATTAGGTGAGCGTTATGCTCCATGATTGATGAGATGAAAGGAAGGGATAACCTATGCAGCCCAAACCACAGATTGTGAAATTGCCTGTATACCAGCCAGGTAAGTCAATCGAAGAAGTGAAGAGAGAGCTGGGTCTCTCTGAAGTCATCAAGCTGGCTTCCAACGAAAATCCTTACGGTGCTTCACCTAAGGCCAAGGAAGCAATCGCACAGGCTCTGTCACAGATCAGCATCTACCCTGACGGCAGCGCAGCAGAACTGACTGAGGTGCTGGCAGGTCACCACGGGGTGAACCGTGACCAGATTGTTTTTGGCTGCGGATCTGATGAAGTCATCGCGTTGATTACACGCGCGTTCCTCCTTCCAGGGGATGAGAATATCATGGCGGATCAGACTTTCTCCGTATACAAAAGCAATGCGGATATTGAGAGTGCGGTCAGCATTGAAATTCCATTGTCCGACGGAGTGCATGATCTTGATGCGATGCTGAATTCCGTATCGGAAAGAACAAAGATCATCTGGATCTGTAATCCGAACAATCCCACAGGTACGATCGTTACGGAAGAAGCGATTGTGAGCTTCCTGAACCGTGTGCCGCAGCATGTGCTCGTTGTGCTGGATGAAGCCTATGCTGAATTTGTTACCGATCCGTGTTATCCGGACAGTCTAAATTTAATGAAGAAATACCCGAACTTATTGATACTTCGCACATTCTCAAAAATATATGGGCTTGCTTCACTTCGCATCGGCTATGCTATCGGACCTGCTGGAGTTATTAAACTTATTAATCAAGTGCGTGAACCTTTCAATACGTCCCGTCTTGGTCAAGCAGCAGCTAAAGCTGCAATTACCGACCACGAGTTTATCGAAGGGTGCCGGACGAAGAACAGAGAGGGAATTGAATACTTAAGCGCTGAGTTTGATCGGTTGGGATTAAGCTATTTCCCGGCTCACGGGAACTTTATTCTGGTTCATGTTCAAACTTCGGGTGCTGAAGTATTTCAGTCCCTGTTGAAGCTGGGTGTTATCGTTCGTGCCGGGTTCGGCAAATATCCGGAGTACATCCGGGTTTCCGTGGGTACTCCAGATGAGAATAAGAAATTTATCGAAGCGTTGGAACAGGTTCTTGCCCGACAGGAACAGCATGTAACTGCAGAATAAGGGATACAAGACAAATTAGAGTAAGTTGAGTGGAGACCCATGACTATTAAAATCGCTATTTTTGGAGTTGGACTGATTGGCGGCTCGCTGGCACTCAGCTTCAAAGGAAAACCGGGCATTACGGTTGTTGGACACAGCCACCGGGAGGATATTCTGCATCAGATTATAGAGCGTGATGTTGTCGACACCGCGACCCTGTCCATGGAGGAAGCTGTAGCTGATGCGGATTTCATCTTTCTGTGCGTACCCGTCAGCCAGCTTGAGCCGTATTTGCACAAAATCAGCAGCCTGAACTTGAAACCGGGTTGTATCATAACTGATGTGGGCAGCACGAAAGCTTCCATTGCGTCCAGCGCTGAGGCGATTAAGCTGCCCGGTGTTTATTTCATTGGCGGTCATCCGATGGCTGGATCAGAGAGATCCGGAGTTGCCGCGGCATCCACACTGCTATTTGAGAATGCCTACTATGTGCTGACACCGTCTGCCGGAGTTCCTGAGGAAGCATATCAGCGCTTGGAGGAACTGCTTTTGCATACAAAAGCACGTGTTGTACGCGTGGAGCCAGAGCTGCATGATGAAATAGTCGGGGCTATCAGCCATCTGCCTCATATTATTGCCGTTGCTCTCGTGAACCAGGTTAGTGACTACAATGCAGGCAATACGCTGTACCGCCAGTTGGCGGCAGGAGGATTCAGGGATATCACCCGCATCGCGTCCAGCGATCCTGTCATCTGGCGGGATATCCTGCTTAGCAACCGGAACGTTCTGCTTGAGCTTCTAGGTGACTGGAATGCCAATATGGAACACTTCATTGAACTGTTAAAGTCAGGTGATGGAGAGGGCATTGAAGAGGCCTTCGACAAAGCCAATCGTTTCCGGAGTGAGCTGCCGGAACGCCGTAAGGGAGCGATCAGCTCTTTGTATGATCTGTATATCGATGTACCCGATACTCCGGGAGTTATTGGTCATATTGCTACTGAGCTGGGGGTACGGCAGATCAACCTGGGTAATATGCAAATCATTGAGAGCCGTGAGGATGTGCCTGGTGTTATGCGCCTTTCCTTCCGGCAGGAAATGGATATGGAGAGAGCTAAGGAGCACCTTTTAACGTTAGGATATACAGTGTATCAATGAATATGAAAGCCTGTTGGGCTGCCTTTATCGGCGGAGCAGCAGGCTTTTTTTATAATAGTCAACTATACGCCTGAAATTATACACCAAGGTTAGTTAGATGCAGCCAAGATGGATCACCCCAGTCAGCAAGCAAAAAAAAGACCACTTTCATTGAAAGTGGTCTTGCTCGAACCTGAGCAAATTATATTGGATAGGAGTGGAGAGAAACCATACTGTACTTTTATTATATGTATACGTTTTCATTCTGTCAACACATTTTTTTAAACGCTTTCATGTGTAATTTTGGAGGCTTGATTAAAGGGGCCGCTGTACAATCATTGGCTGCGCCTATGATAACTAGAACATATCTGTAATTGATGCGGCAGTTCAGCCGCTTTTATAATGTGAATGTATAGAGTTGAACTAATTAAAGAGTTGTTCAACTTATATAGATAGAACAATTAATGGGTCAGGAGAGTGAAGAGATGGCACAAGCGGTTTTTTACCATGCAGGCTGTCCGGTATGTGTTGATGCGGAGCGCCTTATAATTGAGTATTTAGACAAAACCAAGGTGGACCCAGAGGTTGTTCATCTGGGGCAGGACCAGGGCCGGATCTCCGAGGCGGAGGCTGCCGGAGTGAAGTCCGTGCCCGCGTTGGTTATTGAAGGTCAAGTGTATCACATTAATTTCGGAGCGAGTCTGGAGGATGTCAAGAATTAAAGATGCTTCCACTCGTTGAGGTGCCATTTCATGGCATCTCTTCGTTGTTTTTTACGTAACGAATTGTCCAGTTCCTTACTATCTCTACTGATGGGCAACCGTTGAGAGCAGCTGTTCCATAAAGACCCGGGTTGCAGCGCATAGATGCTTGTTCTTCCGGTATACGATGCCGATTTCTGTAACCATGGAGGGCTGATTTATCGGAAACACGGTGATGTTTGCATCTGAGACCTGGGCAAGATAGGTTTTGGGCAAAATGGTTACGCCCACGCCTTTGGCCACCATTTGAACGATGGACTCAAGCGTAGTCATTTCAATCACAGGCTTCGGTGTGAAGCCGAGTGGGCGGCACTTACTGTCAATAAACTGTCTGAGATGGTAGCTCTCCGGAAGAAGGACGCTGGGAAAGCGCTCAAGCCAATCGAGGCAAACGGAATCCGTTCCGGTCATCTCCTCCATGAAGGTAAAAGCTGCGGGAACAGCAAAAACCAGTTCTTCCTGCTGAAGAGGAACGGTTACCAGCTCTTGATGGGTTGTGGGCAAATATACAATCCCCATATCAAGTTCATTCTTCATAATTCCTTGGATAATATCACCGGTTCTGAGGCCTAAGACGGACAATTCAATCTTGGGATAACGTTGATTGAAGGCGATAGCGGCTCCTGACAGCAAGTAATTGACCACAGATAGTAGTGCGCCGATCTTGAGTGTGCCTCTCCCGAGGCCTTGAAGCTCGCTGATCGATGCTCGGGCCTCGGCCAGCTCATGAAAGACGTTGTAGCAGTGGTGCTGGAGTGTCCTGCCTGCCTCGGTAAGCATGGTCTTTTTACCAATCCGGTCAAATAGGGGAGTGCCGATCTCATGCTCGAGCAGGCGAATTTGCTGACTTAGTGAGGGCTGGGCAATACCCAGCTGCTCTGCAGCTCTGGTGAAATGCAGCTCCTGGCATACGGCTAGAAAGTATTCCAGTTGTCTGAGTTCCATAACAATAACCTCCGGACATAACAGTAGATAGGGATAAATCCAGATTACAACGAATGATAGGGAAAAACCACAGTTTTTGAAAAAATGATTGTTCAAAGGTATGATCAGAAGAAAAGCATACTAAATTCAGAAATATAGACTTAATCAACTGGGGTGAGAGCATGAGGATACACTATTTGCAGCATGTGCCGTTTGAGTCTCTTGGGAACATTGCAAAGTGGGCTGAAGAGAGGGGTCACAGCGTAACAGGAACCCATTTATACAATGAGACACTGTTTCCGGAATATTCGGATTTTGATCTGCTCATTGTTCTGGGTGGTCCGATGGGGGTGAACGATGAGAGTGAGTATCCTTGGCTGGTTGATGAGAAGAGATTTATAAGCGGCGCAGTCCACAACAGGAAGCATGTTCTGGGAATCTGTCTCGGAGCTCAGCTTATCGCTGAAGTCATCGGCGGAAAGGTTGAGCTTAACGCTGACAAAGAAATTGGATGGCATCCCGTTCGCCTGACAGAAATGGCCCGATTGTCGGATTATTTCAGGAGCTTCCCGGAGGAATTCATTCCATTTCATTGGCATGGGGAAACATTTCAACTACCTGAACAAGCGGTTCATATGGCATACAGCAGAGCTTGTGCTAATCAGGCTTATGTCTATGAGGATCATGTGGTCGGCCTGCAGTTCCATCTGGAATTCAGTGAAGACAGCGTCCATCAGATCATGAAATACTGTTCCCACGAGCTGGTGGAGGACATGTATATTCAGCAGCCCCATCAATTAACAGGAAAGCATAAGCTGCTTAACCGGAGTGTTATATTGCTGTACTCTCTGCTGGATGCAATGCAAAAAGATTGGGAGTACCGATCTTATCAGCATCATATGGAGACGGGGTGAGGTCTATGAAGGGGTACGCGGAAATTTTGTCTATTAATACCGGGATGCCGCAGAATATGATGTACCAGGATAAAGTGATCTCCAGCGGCATTAACAAGCAGCCGACGGATAAACCCCTGTATCTTAACTATTTGAACCTTGAGGGCGATGGCCAAGCGGATCTGAAGCATCATGGCGGCAAGGAAAAGGCGGTATGTGTGTATCCATTTGAACATTACCGGTATTGGGAGAAACAGCTGCAGAGGAGCTTGGTTTATGGAGCATTTGGTGAGAATCTCACTATCCAGGGGCTGCTGGAGTCAGACGTGTGTATTGGGGACATTTTTAAACTCGGAGAGGCTGTTGTTCAAATAAGCCAGCCAAGACAGCCTTGCTTTAAGTTATCGGCCAAATATGGCCTGCCGGAAATGCCGATGCTGATGCAGAAATCGTGTTACACTGGCTTTTACTTCCGGGTGCTTGAAGAAGGAGCCGTTTCAAGGAGCAAGGGGTTATACAGAAGATTCCCGCATCCTAAAGGAATAACGGTCGCTTATGCGAACCAGATTATGCATCATGACAAACATAACATGGAAGCAGCTCAGAGGATTCTGGAGGTTGAGGAACTTTCGGTGAACTGGCGGGCTACGTTTCTCAAGCGATTGAGCGGCAATGAGACAAGCACTAAAGAAAGGCTGACGGGCCAAGCCTAAGGGCTGTGGCACAGGGTTTAGTTTTTTATACTGGATTGCAGAGGAATATTGAAACATCCGGGCATACCTTATAGGAGAAGGACTTTTTCTTCGGAAAGAGTCCTTCTCCTATTTTTATGGTTAATTATGGTTAGGGGTAAGAAATTTTTGTAATGCATCCTTCTATGGTATAATATTGCAGGGTTCGCAGTGAACACCCAATTATTGATATTTCTTTCATCATTTTTAATAAATTTTTCGGTTTCACCGAAACTTTTTGTATCCTGTTCGGTAATAATAGGCAGAATCGAACGGGGAAGATGCACATGGATGGGCGAGGAGGATCGCATTCTAATGACGGATTCCCAGATGATTCGAGAGATTAAAGAAGGCAACACAGAGCTGTATTCAGAACTCATGCGCAGATATCAACGTAAAATTATGGCATTTATATATCATATGTTAAAGAGTGCTCAGCTGGAGCTGCTTGCTGAAGATTTGTGCTCGGAGACGTTCTACAAAGCTTTCAGGAGCCTGCACTCATTTCGCGAAGTGGATGCTTCCTTCTCTACGTGGCTGTATACCATTGCCCGGAATACGGTGCTTAGCGAGCTTCGCAAGCAGAAGACAGGTAACGTATCCTTAGATGAGACCGGGTATGTGCCCGTTGCGTCTCCGGAGATTGTGCCGGAACAAGCCATCCTGCGGAATGAGCGGGTTGGCATGGTGAGGGAGGCGATCAACAATCTGCCGGAGAAGCAGCGCTCGGCGTTGATTCTAAGGGAGTATGACCAATTGGATTATCAGGAGATCTCGACCATTCTAGGACAAAGCGTCAGTGCGGTCAAGTCCCTGCTCTTCCGTGCCAGAAGCAGTGTGAAGAATCAGCTTGAGCCCTACTATTATGAACCAGTTTATGAGCATGCTGAAGGGATGAAAAGCAGATGAATTGTCAAGAAGCCCAGGAGTATATGGATATCATGTGGGACATGTCCGAGGACGACCCCCGGCGTAAAAGCCTGGAGTGGCACGTGCTGGGTTGTGATACGTGTGCAGCTGAATATGAAGTATGGACTGAGGCTCGGGACATAGTACATAAGATGAATATTGAGGTTGATCATAGCGTTGGGGAGAGGGTTAACCGTAATGTGATGGACCGCATTTACGCCGAGTCCCCTTGGCTTGCTCCATCGGAGCCTGAAGCCCGCAAGGCTTCCCGTATCTTGAACCGCCGCTTTGCCTTGTGGATTGCTGGGTTTATGGCTGTGTTTATAAGCAGTCTGATTTATTTCATGATGCCAGGCGGACCTGATATCAATGAAGCGGCCAGCCATAACTCCGGGCTTCTGCCTATTGCCATTGCCGGTACGGATACGGTGGTTAATGCAGATAATTCCTATAATCTGCCGGATGTATCGCGCGGTATCATTGATCCGCTCATCGTGAAGATGAGTCCGGCCTATCCGGAGTATTGGATGCTGTTGTCGATTCTTGGCATGGGGCTGGCCTTGTTCTCATGGAGGGGCTTAAGACGAATTCGCAGGTAAATGTTCTCAGCGGCAAACGCTGCATCTGCCATAAGCAGAGCGGGGTTCTGCCGCTTTTATTCATTTTCATTTATATAAGTTGATCTTAAGAATTACGAAAAGGCCAGAGTGTGAAATTGAATCTGAAACAATCGGAAGGAACATTTCACTTGACGGTCTTACCTTGTAAATGAATAATTCAACTTATCTACACTCAGAGCTGTTAGACTTAAGGAGGCTTTTACTTCATGCTGGTTGGATTGATTCGTCACGGCTTAACGGACTGGAATGCATTAGGGAAAATTCAGGGACAGAGCGATATCCCGCTTAACGAGGAGGGCAGGAAGCAGGCGGCGCTGCTGGCTGAACGCTTGAAGAATGAGCCTTACTCCTGGGATTTTGTGATCACAAGCGGACTGCTGCGGGCTCAAGAGACCGGAGAGATTATTGCTGCTTCTTTAGACATTCCTGTATATGATCCCGATTCCCGCTTAATGGAGCGGGCTTTTGGACAGGTCGAAGGATTAACGGCAGCCGAACGGGAGACGCTGTGGGGATTGGATTGGAAACTCAAGGATCTCGGGCAGGAGAAGGATCAGGAAGTTCAAGCAAGAGCGCTTGCATTTCTGACTGAGCTTGGCGAACGCTATTCGAACAAGAATGTGCTTGTGGTGTCCCATGGAGGGCTGCTGGCCCAGCTATACAGGGCTCTTTATCAGGACAAGTTCACGGAGAGAATTGGGAATCTCTCGTTAACCATCCTGGAGAAGAATGAGCAAGCTTGGGAGCCGAGACTTTACAACTGTCTGAAGCATTTACAGGAGTAGGTACTATAGAAGTTGAACTTAAGAATTACAAATAGATGCAAGAGTGTGAAATGATTCAGGAGATTTTTTATATTCGAACAAATAATCCGCGATGCGGGTTATTTTTTTTGTTAAAGTCCGAATAAAAGCTGTAAACCTTCCCATAATGGTAGTAAAACGGTGAGGGATGAAACTATGAATCTGGCGGAAATGCTTACATTTGCGGATATCGGACAGCTTAGCAAAATTGCCAATCACTATCAATGCAGCTGTAACGGGAATTCCAAGAATGAGCTGATTCAATCCATATTACATCAGGTGGGCCGGAAAGAATTTGCCCGCGACTATGTGAACCAGCTGAGTGTCGAGGACTTTCGCTTCTTGAATTCACTGCTCTTTGATTCCCGTCAGCATTACAGTCTGGAAGAATTAGTCGCTTGCGCCCAGAACTCCCGTTTCACCGATGATGCCAAAGAGAAAGAGAATCCCAGAGATGTGATCGCAAGGTTCAGGCAGAGCGGCTGGCTGTTCAACGGTTCCTCACAGAATACTAAATTTCTGTTCGAGGTGCCGGAGGATCTGAAGAACCGGTTCCGCGAGGTGGTAGGACAAAGACTTGAATCGGAAGTGAATCCTGCTGGTGAGCCTGTGGCCGTCCGGGAAGAGCATACCTTGGCTGCTGAAGATTTATACCTCTTTCTATTCTATGTGTCAAAGAACGAGATCCCTTTGAACCAGGAAGGTATCATGTACCGTAGAAATCAAACGCAATTGATGGACACCTTACATGTGAGTGAGCCTCTTGTTGGCAAGGGAGGCTGGAGATTTGGTTACGGAAGGACGTTTAAGTCCTACCCTGACCGCTTATCCTTTCTCTATGATTATGCTTATTCACGAAGGTTCATTGAAGAGAGGAATTACCAGCTGAGATTGGCATCGCTAGGCGAATTAAGTGTTTTGGAGGAAAAAAGGGAACCCCTGATACATTTGATACGCTTTTGGTTAAAAACATACAAAGCAGCAATTCCTAATTTGCTTTCTCTGGTGTACTGGATTTGCCGCTGCTCCAAGGAGTGGGTTACCGTAAGCTCGCTGAGGACAAGCATGGATAGACTGATCAAGCCGTATTATTATGATACGCCAGCTTCCATCTTCGAAGAGCGAATACTCAAGATGATGCTTCATTTCGGCATGATCTCCATCGGTGAGAATGAAGAGCGTGAACGGTATGCCAGGGTTACGGCATTTGGTAAATTGGCGGTGCATGAGCTGCAAAAAGGTCTAGAAGGTAAAAATGCTCGTCAGGTTTGACAAGGATGGAAAGGCTTGCTAAGATCACTCCAATTCAAGTTCATTCCAGGAAGAGGAGTGTGGCAGGCGAATGTATATTTCTTATATGGGGAAGACCCCTTTTGTGGATCCTTCTGTATATGTGGCTGAGGGGGCGAAGCTCGCCGGTGATGTCCGGATTGGCAAGGATTCAAGCATATGGTTCAATGCGGTGCTAAGAGGTGATTTGGCACCAATCATCATTGGGGAGCGCAGCAATCTGCAGGATGGTGTAATCGCCCATGTGAACACTGGGCAGCCCCTGATTATAAGCGATGATGTATCTGTCGGACACGCAGCGATCGTTCATGGCTGTACGATAGGTAAAGGCACATTAATCGGGATGGGGGCAATTTGTCTAAACGGAGCCGAGATCGGCGAATATGCTTTAATAGGAGCCGGCTCGCTAATTCCGGAGAACCGCAAAATTCCACCCTATACTCTCTCGCTTGGTTCACCTGCTAGAGTAGTCCGCGAATTGACCGAGGCGGATCTGCAGAGAATGAAGCTGACTACAGATAGTTATGTGCTGAAAGGACGGGAGTATAGGAGCTCTTAACATTGGCTGGAGGTGCATCCTATGGATCAAATGAAAGTGACTTACGAAGTTATGCTGGGTCTGGCAGCTGAAATGGTGTGGGACGAAGCATTAAAGAAATATCGGACAGAGAAACTTCATAGTGAAATTGATTCAGCCTTGGCGAAAGGCGATGAGGAAGCGTTCCGCCTCCTAACTGAAGAATTAAGAACCTTGGAACAATAGAAGAAATGCCTTGCGCATTTCTTCTATTTTTTATATCGCAGGATATCCCCAGTCGCCTTTGCATGTATAATAAGATTCAAAGAAAGGGGATGTACATAATGAAATTCAGCGAAATTCACCCGGAGCAGTGGGAGGAGCTTAAGCCATATTTGGACACTTGTCTGATTCCAGTAACCGGCCTCAGCGGGAAGGAGCCGCCTCATGAAACGGTATATGCACTGGAGCGTCTAAGAGATGTCATGGACTGGGTGGAAATTCCGTTCAAAGGAAGGGTGGTTACGTACCCTGCGTTCCAGTACGGCAGACAGGAGATCGTGCAGCAGATAAACGAAGTATGCGCTAATGTCAAGTCCGCAGGTTTCAAATATGTAATTGTGATCTCTGCGGATGTGGAGCTGGATTCCTCGATGCTCTATGAAAGCGATTTAGTAGTTACTCCGGGCCGATTTCCCGGTTCAACGGAGGAGTCATCTTCCACGTCTGTGATGCGGGAAATTCAAGCGATGTGGTTCCCGGATAAACAGGTTTAAATGTGACGAAAAATCGACAATTTAACAAGATTGTGACCATACTGTTAACGAACATACCCTGTAAATTCTTGACGCTCTAGGAAGCCTAATATATTATAATAATGTCCTAGTAATTCGTGTGATTTTAATCATTGAAATGGAGAGAATTGGTTCGGAAAAGGGGGTTGAAGACAGTATGAGCAATCAGCACGACCAGCATGAATCATCGCACAGACCACCCAATCGGAAAAAGGAAATGTCTCGCAGACAGTTTCTCACTTATACGCTGGGAGGAGCTACCGCCTATATGGCGGGGGGAGTAGTTCTGCCGATGCTTCGCTTCGCTGTGGATCCAGTTCTGCACAAGAAGACAGAAGGGAACTTTGTAAAAGTAGTGGAACTTAGCAAGGTAACAGCGGAACCGCAGGAATTTTCTTTCGAGCTGCAGCAGCAGGATGGCTGGTATGCAAGCACAGCTTCGCTAACAGCTTGGATCCGCAAAGACGAGAGCGGAAATATTTATGCGCTTTCACCGATCTGTAAGCACTTGGGATGTACGGTTGGCTGGAATAACGATAAGGCGTTCCCTAATGAGTATCACTGCCCTTGTCACGGCGCCCAATATAACAAGGAAGGCAAGAACCTTGCCGTTGCGCCTAAGCCGCTGGATGAGTACAAGGTTAAGATTGAGAAGGATTGGGTTTACCTAGGCGATATCGTTCCTAATACTCGAGTTAAATAAGGAGGCGTAGAGTCAGATGTTGAAGAGTGTCTACAACTGGGTTGACGAACGTCTTGATATCACGCCGATTTGGAGAGATGTGGCGGACCACGAGGTGCCTGAACACGTGAACCCGGCTCACCATTTTTCCGCATTTGTATACTGTTTCGGCGGTTTGACGTTCTTTATAACAGTCATCCAGATTCTGTCGGGAATGTTCCTGACGATGTATTATGTGCCAGATATTATTAACGCATATGCAAGCGTTGAGTTTCTTCAGACTAAGGTGGCATTTGGACAAATTGTCCGCGGGATGCACCACTGGGGAGCAAGTCTGGTTATTGTTATGATGTTCTTACATACCTTGCGCGTATTCTTTACAGGTTCCTATAAGGCGCCTCGCGAGATGAACTGGGTTGTGGGAATGCTGATCTTTTTTGTTATGATCGGCCTTGGCCTTACAGGTTACCTGCTTCCATGGGATAACAAATCCTATTTTGCAACCAAAGTTACACTGGAAATTGCGAACTCAGTTCCTGTCCTTGGACCCATTATCAAAGAACTGCTGCAAGGCGGTACGATTGTAGGTGCGCAGACGCTGACGCGATTCTTCGCCATTCATGTGTTCTTCCTTCCGGCCGTGTTGCTCATCCTTCTGGTAGGACATTTCATTATGATCCGCAGACAGGGAATTTCCGGACCGCTATAAGATATTCTTAAGAGAAGGGAGGCATATATATGGGTCACGGAGGCAAATCGAACGAAAAAGTCGTATTTGTCGGCGATTCAAGGGTACGTAAAGGGAACGGATTTATTACTCCTCCCGATTACACGGCTTACCCGGGGAAGTCGGAAGCATTTATTCCAAACTTCCTATTAAAAGAGTGGATGGTTGGTGTAGTGGTCCTTGTAGGCTTCCTGGTACTTACCATTTCTGAGCCTGCCCCACTGGGATTCCCGGCTAACCCAACCGCTTCGGTTATACCGATGCCGGACTGGTATTTCTTGTTCTTATATCAATATCTGAAGTATCCATACGCTTCAGGAGATTACATTGTTCTTGGAACACTTGGTGTTCCAGGTGTTGCTTTTGGCGGTTTGCTGCTGGCCCCATTCCTCGACCGGGGTAAGGAGCGCCGTTTCTACCGCAGACCGATCGCATCCTCTCTGATGCTGTTGTCCTTGGCTGCGATGGTCTACCTGACCAACTTCGCCTGGACACACTATAAGCATGAACTTGCAGCGACAGGAATCAAACCGGAGGAAGAGCGCCGGATTGAGAAAGCAAGGGAGGCAAGGGAGAAGGGACTTCCTGCTCCATCCAACGCCGTCAAGGCTAAGGAAGTAGCCATTGTGGATAAGGATGATCCAGGGATGGAATCCTTCAAGAAGGCGACTTGTATTTCCTGTCATGCGGCTGATCTTAAGGGAGCAAGCGGCCCGTCGCTTCGCGGTGTAGGGGATAAGCTTGATAAGGCAGCCATTCTGACCATTATCAAAGAAGGTAAACAAGGGCCTGAGGGCAACATGCCGAAAATGTATGATACGGCTAAAGGCGCAGGCTTAAGTGATCAAGATATTGACCACTTGGCCGAATGGCTCTCCAAGCAAAAGTCGGAAGCCAAGTAAGCTGAAATGAACCTGTGAAGCCTGATCGCATATGCGATCAGGCTTTTTGCTGGATATTCCCAGGACAAACCGTTATATTCAGATAAGACAGAGGGGGAATCTTCATGAGCATATCTTATTGGTGGAGCAGGGAATTCCTGACCAGCCGGGGATTTTTGTGGCTTTTGTTTGTTTTTAATTTGCTGGGCACGATTTATGGGTATTACTGGTATGGGAATCAGATCGAGTACACGATTGCCAACAATCCGCTCTGGCAGGTGATCTTTGTACCGGACAGTCCAACAGCGAGCCTGTTTTTTACCTTGTCCTTAACTTTCCTCATGTGGCCCAAGCTGCTTGCGAACTACCGCGGCGTGCGAGTGATTCTGGAAGCACTAGCCGTGGTGACCAGTGTAAAATATGGCGTATGGGCGGTCAGCATCATTTTTGCCGGGGCTTATCAGGGGAATGTGATCGGCTGGCAGGATTGGATGCTGGTGGCTTCGCATACAGCAATGGCCGTTGAAGCCTTGCTCTACGTCCGCTTTTTTAAATTTGGAACCGTAATTCTATTAGGCGCTGGCTTGTGGACCCTCCTTAACGACATGGTGGACTATACATACGAGGTGTTCCCTTGGCTGCCTGTCCAGCTTATGGATGACCTGCCTGCTGTCCGGAATTTCACCGTCCTGCTTACATTACTTAGCGTGGCAGCGGGCTGGTTTGCTTTGCGTCAAGCAAGAAGATCTTAGGTTCATCTGATTTGTTCTAGCTCAGGACAGCCCTTCATATGTATGGATTACAGGAGGGGATGTCCGTGAGTGTAAACCGGTGGGGATGGATGTGCTTGAGTACAGGATGTATTGTGCTGATTATGCTGCTGCTTCCGCTGCAGACGGTTCGTGCCCATCATGATGCCAAGCACACCGCGCAGCTGAATGAGCTGGATAGCGCGTCGGAGGCGCTGTACCGTTATATGCAGGATGGGAACGGGGAGAAGGCCCAAGTGGAGATGGATCGGATTGTGCGGTTGGTGGAGACCATATCTTTCAAAGGCTTGTCCTCAGTGGAGGGGATTCACGCGCTGTCTGAGACGGTTATGGATACAAGAGAGGCCTTGGTTCGCAGCCAATCTTCACCAGAAGAGTGGAGGAATACTTCTTCCCGTCTCCGCCTGGCGGTTGACAGTCTGATTCACAAGCAGCAGCCGCTGTGGCACCAGTACTATAAGCTGTTTACTGACGATCTCAGCCAGCTTGCCAAAGCCCGCAGTGATGCGGATGCCAAGAGTTTGCAGAATGCTGTTCACACGCTTAAGTCCCATTATGAGACGATCCGGCCAGCGGCGGCCATTC
Source organism: Paenibacillus sp. J22TS3 (assembly GCF_018403205.1). Lineage (NCBI taxonomy): Bacteria > Bacillati > Bacillota > Bacilli > Caryophanales > Paenibacillaceae > Paenibacillus > Paenibacillus sp. J22TS3. The sequence continues at coordinate 387,197 of NZ_BOSF01000001.1, read as the reverse complement.
AGCTGGATAATTCGATCATTGCGAAGGCAGACTCGTGGTTATCCTATTTGGAGAGCGTGAGTATGAAGAAAGATTTGGATGCCTCAGAGCTGAAGAGCGTTCTTGACAGCGGGGAGGGTGTGATCCATGATCTGTTTGGCAAAAAAAGATCCGAGCCGGTTCTGCTGCCTCTTGCCGGCAGCTCGAATCCCTGGAAGTGGAGTCTGCTGATCGGCGGCTGGATTGCCCTGGCACTAACCTATACCGGAATGCGGCATTATAATGCATATCAGGAGGTCAGACCGGTCTCTGGCAGCAAAGACAGAGGCGGATGGAGATTTTAATTATAGTAAGAGGAAGAACCGCACGTAATAACGGACGGTTCTTCCTTTTTTTGACTATATAAAATGAACTTTAGAATTTACCGATCACAGCGGAGAGACGAGTGATTCTGAAGAAGCGGAGCGTCCGCCTTTGTCTCCGAAATGCCCCTACTTGGATATCTAGTTCAAGGATTTCGGAGACAACAGGGGCCTTAAAGAACACTCGGCCTCGCAGCGCCCCTGAAGGGTAACCTTCATAAGTTCATTTTAAATAAATCTTAATTCACATCTTCTTTAAATCCTTCTCCATGCACATCGTGCACATCATTGATAATAATAAAAGCCCGAGGATCCACCGATTTGGCAATTTGGGTCAATCTCCGGATTTCCTGCCTTCCTACAACACAATAGGCCATATGCTTGGCTTGCTTAGAGTAAGCTCCCACGGCTGGAATCAAAGTAACCCCGCGTTCCATTTCCTTTGTAATTAGGTCCGCAATATCAGGGGCGTAATCGCTGATAATGGTAAAGGCTTTGGCTGAATAAGCGCCCTCCTGAATAAAATCAATAACTTTGGAGGCGATGAAGACGGCGACCAGTGTATATAAAATCTGTTCTTTCTTGATATACAGCAGGGAAGCCCCGATGATAATCACATCTAACGCCAAAATGACCTGGCCCATACTCCAGCCATATTTGCGGTTGCAGATTCGTGCAATAATATCCGAACCGCCTGTTGTCCCGCCAAACCGGAACACAAGTCCAAGACCAGCGCCGAGTGTGACGCCGGCATACAGTGCAATTAATATGTAATCATGCTCGGTCTGGAACGGGATGATCCAGCCTTTGCGGATCAGTTGCTCAAACAGCCAAAGAAAGAAGGTAAGCGATCCGATTCCGATCCCGCTATATACAATTTGCCGGCTCCCCAGCACTTTCCAGCCTAACAGGAACAGCGGAATGTTCAAGACCAGGGTGGATAGGGAAGGTGAAATCGAGAAGGCGTATTTGAGCAGGATCGTAATCCCTGTCACTCCACCCTCCATCAGTTTATTAGGGATGATAAAATAAAGCAGCCCAAAGGCATAAATGGCCGTACCGAGCAGGATCGGTAGGATGGTTTTGGTTAAACGGGCCAGTCTGGTGGTAAGCATGCAATCCCTCGCTTGTTGGATAATAGTGGAGTCTGTAAGCTCCAATGTTTAGTATACCTTTTTAGGTAAGGATTAAAAAAGGATTTGTTTTCAAAACTTCTTTAGGATAACATAGGGGTAAAACCTTCAGACCCGAAGGGGGGCATTATTTAAATGGAAGAGAAATCCCTCGCCGAGATTCAACGCGAAGTGGATCGTTACATATCCCAGTTCAAGGAAGGCTATTTCAGCCCGCTTGCATTGCTTGCCAGGATGAGCGAGGAGGTTGGCGAGCTGGCTAGAGAAGTGAATCATACTTATGGTGAGAAGCCCAAGAAAGCAACCGAAGCAGAGAACTCGATTGAGCTGGAACTGGGGGATATTTTGTTTATTACGGCCTGCTTTGCCAATTCGCTTGGAATTGATCTGACAGAGGCCCATAACAAGGTGATGCATAAATTCAATACCAGAGACGCGGACCGCTGGACGAAAATAGACACCGACTGAGCCCTTCTATCATATGCTGTAAGAACAGCAGCCTAAGAGAAGGGGGAAGCCCTATGATGAAAGCGGAAGACTGTCTGGCTGAAGCCTATAAAAGCATCTTGGAGAATGATTTTGAACAGGCCATAAGATGGTTCGATCATGCGCTGAATTTCAGCCCTCTTGATGCGGATATTCATTACCGCTGCTCGGTGACCTGCGCTCGTAGCGGCAGACTTGATAAGGCACTTTATCATGCGGAGCAGGCTGTGAAGCTTACTCCCGGCATGGATGAATATAACCTGCATATGGAACGTTTGCAGGGAATGGAGATGACCCAGAGGGCACTCCGGATACTGGAAGCCCCTAATGTGGAGATGAGCGGAATAAGAGAAGCCGCCATTCTGCTTGAGCAGGCCGTGATGAAGGATCCCTTGTCTTCCCAAGCCTTTACAGGACTTGCAGCAGCGTATAGCGAACTTGGTGAACATCCGCTTGCCCTCTCTGCTTTGAGGGAGGCAATCAATCTGCTCGAAGGTGATCCTTCGGTTCAATCATTAAAAGAATGGGAATTACGTATCGAATCCAAGATCAACCAATCATCATCCTAGTGGACAGTGAGGAGCATGAATATGACGACGAAGATTAGAGTGGCGGTGGCTGGCGCAGCCGGCCGAATGGGAAAGGAAGTCGTAAAGATGGTTTTGGAGGATGCCGATCTAGAATTGGCAGCCGCCATCAACCGTTCAGGTGAAGGGACAGATGCAGGTGAGCTGGTCGGGCTCCCTGCTTGCGGGATTAAAGTTCAATCCGATCTTGAGCTGGCCTTGGTGGAGAGTAAAGCTCAGGTGCTGGTTGACTTTACAACTCCTCAATTTGCTTATTCCAATACGGAGCTTGCGATCCGCCTTGGGGTATCGCCTGTGGTCGGGACGACGGGCTTTACTCCGGAACAAATTGAGGATCTGGACAAGCTGTGCCAGAGCAAAGGCGTTGGCGGACTGATCGCCCCGAATTTCTCCATTGGGGCCATCCTGATGATGAAATTCGCTGCCCAGGCTGCCAAGCACTTCCCTCATCTGGAGATTATTGAGTATCATGGGGATCAGAAGCTGGATGCCCCATCCGGAACCGCAGTGAAGACCGCTGAATTAATTGCCCAGAACAGGGAAGAATTCCGTCAAGGCAACCCGAAAGAGGAAGAGACTATTGAGGGGGCAAGGGGCGGTTATTACAATGGCTTCCGCATTCACAGCGTGCGCCTGCCGGGTGTGTTCGCCCAGCAGGAGGTTATTTTCGGAGGATTTGGCCAGACCTTGAAGATCCGTCATGATTCTTACGAACGTGCAGGCTATATGCCCGGCGTGAATCTGGCTGTGAAGAAGGTTATGGAGTATAAAGGACTTGTATACGGCTTTGAACATTTTATCGATTAGCAGGGGGAGTCTCAGACATGCTGAACATTGCTTTTATTGCCCACGACCGTAAAAAAGAAGAGATCGTTAACTTTGTTATTGCATATGAACATGTGTTTCATGGGAAGACCTTGTACTCCACCGGCACAACAGGCCAGCGTATTATGGAGAATACCAAGCTGAAGATTCACCGCTTCCTGTCCGGACCGCTTGGTGGAGACCAGCAGATTGGAGCTTTGATTGCCCAGAATCAAATGGATCTGGTCATTTTCCTGCGTGATCCGCTGATGGCGCAGCCTCATGAACCGGATATTAGCGCGCTTCTTCGCCTGTGTGACGTTCACGGCATTCCTGTTGCGACCAATGTAGCTTCCGCAGAAATTATGGTACGAGCTATGGACCGCGGAGATTTGAGCTGGCGTGAGCTGGTTGAACTACACCGCCCAAGGTTAGATAAATGAGTAAGGGGCTCGATATCCTTATCTTTGGGGCTCATGCGGACGATGCGGAGATTGGCATGGCCGCAACCATCGCCAAACACGTTCAGGCAGGCTACAAAGTTGGGATCTGTGATCTGACTGAAGCCGAATTGTCATCCAACGGGAATGTGGAACTGCGTAAGCAGGAGGCGGACAAGGCGTCCAACGTGCTTGGGCTTGAGGTCCGCACCAATCTTGGCCTGCCCGATCGCGGCCTTTATATGACACCAGAGCATGTGGCTGCGGTCACCTCGGTGATCCGGGAATATGCTCCCCGGGTTGTATTCGCCCCCTATTGGGAGGATCGGCACCCTGATCATGTTGCATGCAGCAAGCTTGTAGAAGAAGCGGTGTTTAATGCCAAGCTTCGAAATTGGATGCCGGACAAGCCCGCGGTGCTGGTGGAGGACTTGTATTTCTATTTCATTAATGACTGGAGAACACCGGATCTTATTGTGGATGTGAGTGATCACTATGAGATCAAGATGAAATCTCTGATGTGTTATGAATCCCAATTCACACCTGCCAAGGATGGGGTCGCGACTCCGCTGACGCAGGGTTATGTGGAGCGGGTAAAAGCGAGGGACGCGCTGCTTGGACAACGGAAGCTGATTCCTTATGCGGAAGGGTTCGCGGTCAAGACCCCATATAAAGTTCATCTATTTTAACCCAATGAATCATACGATGTATGGAAGTGACAAATCGATGGTTATCATTCTATAAGAAAGAAGGTGCCCCTGACATGAGCCAATCTCTCAAAATCGGCATCACCTGTTACCCGACACTTGGCGGATCAGGGGTTGTGGCTACCGAACTTGGCAAGCTGCTTGCTGAGAAGGGCCATGAGGTTCATTTTATATCCCATAGTGTCCCGTTCCGGCTCGGAGCTTTTCAGAAAAATATATTCTATCATGAAGTAGAAGTGAACGATTATTACGTATTCCGGTATCCGCCTTATGACTTGTCGCTTGCGACCAAAATGGCCCAGGTTGCCAAGCGGGAGAAGCTGGATATTCTCCATGTTCATTATGCTGTACCCCATGCGGTATGCGCCTTCCTGGCCAAACAGATGGTCGGAGACAGCCTTAAAGTAGTGACCACGCTGCACGGAACAGATATTACGGTATTAGCCCAGGATGAGTCGCTTAAGGACCTCATCAGACTGGCAATTAACGAGAGTGATGCGGTGACTTCGGTATCTGAGGACCTGATGAGAGAAACACGGGAGGTTCTGGAGATCACCCGCGATATTGATTTAACCTATAACTTTGTAGATAAACGGATTTACTATCCGCGTGACATAGATTCGCTGCGCAGTGATTTTGCTTTTCCGAATGAGAAGATTTTGATGCATATCTCGAATTTCCGGCCGGTTAAACGTGTGCATGATGTGGTTGATATCTTCTCACAGGTGAGTGCACAAATTCCGGCGCGCCTGCTGTTTGTGGGCGAGGGTCCGGACCTGCCGAAGGTTCAGTGCAAGATCAAGGAGCTTGGTCTGGAGGACCGTGTGCATTTCCTCGGTAAACAGGATCAGATCGCCCAGATCATTTCAATGGCTGATGTCCTGCTGCTGCCTTCAGAGAAAGAGAGCTTCGGGCTGGTTGCTCTGGAGGCCATGGCCTGCGGCGTGCCAACGATTGGTTCACAAGCAGGGGGAATTCCTGAACTGGTGGCGCATGGAGTCACCGGATTTCTGGCTCCGACCGGGGATACAAAAGCGATGGCTGATTATGCCGTCAAGCTGCTGACCGACGAAAAGATGGCTGGCGAAATGTCTAAGGCTTGTCTGGACCGGGCAAGATGCCAGTTCAGCAGCGACCGTATCACGGATGAATATGAGCAAATCTACTACCGGGTGCTTGGGAGGCAAGTTCCAAGCTTAAAGCCGGTATGCAGCTAATGAACTCCGGGTGAGAGGAGCTTCCTCTCCCCGGAGTCTTGTTTGCGAGGAGAGGGTTGAAGCTATGAAGATGTGGACACAGGTGGAGCCTGCAATGATGTCCGCTGGTGTGCAGGTGTTAACGAAATTAACCCAGGCGGGTTATGAGGCTTATTGGGTGGGCGGATGTGTCCGTGACGAGATCATGGGCAGGCCGGTCCACGACATGGATATTGCCACGTCAGCCAGGCCTGAGGACGTCATCCAGCTGTTTGACCGGAGCGTGCCGACGGGGCTTAAGCACGGGACCGTGACTGTACTTATCGGCAAGCAGGCATTCGAGGTCACAACCTTTCGCAAGGAGACCGAGTATGAGGATCACCGGCGTCCCGTGTCCGTGCAGTTCGTTGACGCAATCCGGGAGGATTTGGAACGAAGGGACTTCACCATGAACGCCATGGCCATGGATCTGGAAGGAAACTTAACGGACCCTTTCCAAGGACGTAGGGATATTGAGCTTAAGGTGATCCGCTGTGTGGGAGACGCGGACAAGCGGTTTGACGAAGATGCGCTGCGGATGATCCGGGCGGTCCGGTTCGCTTCCGTCTTCGGCTTCAGACTCGTTCCCAGCACCTGGAGAGCCATAATGCGAAGCCGGGACAAGATGGAATACATAGCGAGCGAAAGAATCCGTACCGAACTGGAGAAAATGCTTGCCGGGCCAGACCCCATCCGGGGGCTCGAGCTTCTGAGACGGAGCAGGCTGCTTGAGCAGGCCAAGATTCCGGCCGATCTGACTCATCTGGATGAGAAGCGGCTTAAGCATCTCTCCTCCCTGCCTGCAGAACCCTTATGGTTAAGACTGTCACTCCTAATACAGGCGCTTCATGTCCCCGAAGATGAGGTTCTGGATTTGTTGAAACTCTGGACGTTCTCCAACCGGGATGCCGGTGCTGCAGCCGGACTGGTCCGCTTCGACCGGGAGTGGTCGTCGATTGTACACCATTCAAGGCACCTTGATACTGCTGAGAGCATAGAATTCATGCGCCGAAGCTGGATTGCGCTGCAGCTCGCTTACGGCAAGGAGATTGCCGGTTTATGGATCGACAGGTCCGCGGCCTTAACCCAGGCTTCAGAGGCTGACCGATTAGTTGTTCCGGGATCGGAGCAGCAGACAAATCCGAATATGACGGGGGATCTTGAGCAAATTCGCAGGTGGCATACGAGTGTGCCGCTGCATCAGGTCAAAGAGCTTGCGCTCTCCGGTACGGATGTTCTGAAGGCGGCCGGGAGACCGGGAGGGCCGTGGCTCAGCACTTTAATGAAAAAACTGCTGCTTGCCGCAGCCGTGGGTGATGTCGCCAACGAGCATGCTGAACTGATTGAAGAAGTGAAACGGATGGTGAACGAAGATGAAGCCTAACACGGTGCTTGATATATTTATGGAGAACCCGGGGGAGTACCTGTCCGGGGAAGAAATCAGCCGGCGTTTATCAATCAGCCGTGCTGCGGTCTGGAAGCAGATCAACAAGCTGCGGGAGGCCGGATATGAATTCGATGCCATATCCAGAAGAGGCTACCGGCTGGTGCAGAAACCAAGTCGTCTCAATGCGGTCACATTGATGGGCACCATGCGGACTGATGTCCTGGGCAGGCAGCTCAAAGTGTTGGATGTTACCACGTCCACTCAAGAGGATGTGCGCAGGCTTGCTGAAGAAGGGGCACAGGAAGGCACCCTGGTCATAGCGGAGGAACAGACTGTGGGCCGTGGACGGTTCGGGCGCAAGTGGTTCTCCCCGCCTGGCAAGGGCATCTGGATGAGCCTGCTCCTGAGACCAGGCCTCCCGCTATCCTGTGCCCCCCAGCTTACGCTGCTTACGGCTGTGGCGGTATGCAGAGCGATCCGGTCAGTGACCGGCGTGGACTCCGGCATTAAATGGCCGAACGACCTCCTTGTGCATGGACGCAAAATATGCGGCATCCTGCTGGAATCCGTCGCAGAAGACGAACGAATCCGGTACTGCATCGCCGGGATTGGCATCGATGCCAACATGACGGCAGAGGATTACCCGGAGGAACTGCGGGACAAGGTCTCTTCCCTGCGGCTGGAGAGCGGACAGCCGATAGATCGTGAGTCGCTCATCGGGGCGGTGATGTCAGAGCTCGAGAAGCTGTACAAGCTTTATTTGGAGGAGGGCTTCGGACCCATTGCCCATTTATGGGAAGCTCTATCTGTAACGATCAACCAGGAGGTTACGCTGAACACGCCTCAAGGACCTGTAACCGGATATGCCACCGGGATTGATATGAGCGGAGCGCTGATTCTGGACCAGGATGGCAGGAAAACCTTGATATTCTCAGGCGATGTACAACTTGGCGGATGAAAAAATTGACGTTATCTGTTATACTGTCCATACGAGGTGGTATTGGAGTCATCCAAACTGCACTCTAAGGAAGTACAACAAGCAAGTGAATCTAAGGTTACGTTGGATTCTGCTCTGAGCCGAAGGGACCGAGACAGAAGGGACGAACGCAAGTGACTCTTCTTAAGATCTATGGACTTTTCGGACTTTTTGGTGCACAGCTGAAAGGTTCTTTTTGTTGTGCGCGCAAAGCTTCTAATTTTGGGAAACCCAAAGGAGATGAAGGTCCGTGCTTAACATTGTAAAAATGAAAAAAATGAAACAGGACGGCGAGAAGCTCACCATGATCACCGCCTACGATTACCCTTCCGCCAAACTGGCGGAAGAAGCGGGTGTGGATATGCTGCTCGTGGGAGATTCCCTGGGCAACGTGGTGCTTGGCTATGACTCGACGGTTCCAGTTACTCTTGATGACATGGTGTATCATTCCCGTGCGGTAAGACGGGGGGCTGAGCATACGTTCATTGTGACGGATATGCCGTTTATGACTTATCACGGCGGTATCGACGAGACCCTGAAGAATGTAAGACGAATTATGCAGGAAGGCCACGCCCATGCTGTGAAGATGGAGGGTGGCGTGGAGATCTGTCTGGCTGTGGAGAGCATTGTGAAATCCGGTGTGCCGGTGCTTGGACATATCGGACTGACCCCGCAATCGGTCAACCAGATTGGCGGATATCGTGTTCAGGGCAAGGATGAACAGGATGCACGCAGATTGCTCGAAGATGCCAAGGCGCTGGAGCGTGCCGGGGCTTTTGGCGTGGTGCTGGAGTTGGTTACGGAGGAAGTAGCGGCAGAAATCTCCAGACAGCTTTCCATTCCTACGATCGGCATTGGCGCGGGAAGAGGCTGCGACGGACAGGTGCTTGTGTATCATGATGTGCTTAAATATGACTCTGACTATCGTGAGAAGCGGTTCGTGAAGACTTTTGCAGATATTGGCGCTGAAATTCGCCGGGGAATTGGGCAGTATGTTCAGGAGGTCAAATCGGGGCAATTTCCGGCCGAGAAGCACGTATTCCAAGCGGATGACCATGTAGTGGAGTCATTGTACGGAAAAAGAAAGGTGGATACCCGGTCATGATGGTGATTCATCAGGTGGATGAGCTAAGAACGTACTTAAAAAAGGAGCGCTTCAGCGCGGCTAAGGAAGGCAGGGAGCTATCGGTGGGCTTTGTGCCAACGATGGGGTTCCTGCACGATGGTCATGCCAGCCTGCTGAAGCAGGCACGTGAACATAATGATCTAGTTGTGCTTAGTATATTTGTGAACCCGATCCAATTCGGCCCGGGAGAAGACCTGGATCGTTATCCAAGGGATGAAGAAAGGGATCTGGCCCTGGCGAAGCGTGAAGGGGTTGATGTAGTATTCCTGCCGAGCGTGCAGGAAATGTATCCTAATCCGACCAAAACAAAGATTGTAGTGTCCGAGCTTACAAGCGGTCTATGCGGTGCTTCCCGCCCGGGACATTTCGACGGTGTCACAACGGTCGTTGGCAAGCTGCTGCATATGATCAACCCAACCCGGACCTATTTCGGCCTGAAGGATGCCCAGCAGGTTGCTGTGATCCGGCAAATGGTCGATGATCTGAATTTTGACGTCGAGATTATTCCTTGTCCGATTATCCGGGAATCTGATGGATTGGCTTTAAGCTCCCGAAATGTTTATCTTGGAGCTGAAGAGCGGGAGCAGGCCCTTATCCTGTCCAAGTCGCTCCGTGAGGCGGAGGCACGCATCCGCAGCGACAGATCTGTTTCACTTTCCGAGATCCGTGCAAAAATTACGGAAAACATCAACTATAAGCCACTCGCCGAGATCGATTATGTGGATATTCTTCAATTCCCGGCACTGACCCCTGTGGACGAATCTGTGCCAGCCACCCAGATCAAAGGCGAGATTATTATTGCTTTGGCTGTAAAATTTGGCAAGACCCGTCTGATTGACAATATTCTGCTCTCACCTGAAGGAGTGGTTATCCATGTATAGAACGATGATGAAATCCAAGATCCACCGCGCAACAGTAACAGAAGCGAATCTGAACTATGTGGGCAGCATCACCATTGATGAGAGCCTGATGGAGCGGGCTGATCTTCTTGAGAATGAAAAAGTGCAGATTGTAAATAATAACAACGGCGCAAGATTGGAAACCTACGTGATCCCCGGTCCGCGCGGCAGCGGGGTGATCTGTCTTAACGGTGCTGCGGCCAGACTGGTTCAGCCGGGCGACACGGTAATTATTATTTCTTATGCTCAAATGTCCCAGGAGGAGCTCCTGACACATAAACCTACGGTTGTGTTTGTTGATGAGAACAACCGGCCGGTGGAAACCGCCCGGCATGAGGTGCATGCTACAATCCGATAACACGAAGCAAACCATTATTTAAATGGTGCTTGCAAGAATGAAATCAGGCTCCCGGACAAAAAATGAACATAGGCCGCCGCTTGATTTCATTTTCGTGTAAGGTGGGATGCAGATGATGTTTCAGCATGTTTTTGCGGAAATGAATGATATGTTAGAGGAAATTGCCCAGGTGTACCCGGTCGCAAAAGGAACTCAGAAGCAGGAGCTCAGCAAAAAGTGGCAGATGCTCAAGCACATGAGTGATGGCATTATTGAAGAATGGCTTTCTTTTGAAGAGAAAATGAGTGATGTGCGCAAAAGCTGGGGATTGCCAGATTCCATGGAGTCGGCTGAGCTTCCTGAGATGAAGTCAGGCTCATTTATCAAAGGGCAGGGCTATTACAAGCTGATGATGTATTCTCATGCAGTCGAACAGTTCAAGCTCACCACAGAGGAGTTCAAAGACAGCCTTCTTGCCCGGATTTATTTAGCCATGTCTTATTTGTATATGAATGAAGTCAGGGAGGCCGGGCGCCACTTTCAATGGGTGCTGCCCCTTACGGAGAACAAACGGCTGCGCTCGATTATCTACAATGCTCTGGGCTGCATTGAAGCCAAGCTGAACCAGATGGAGAGAGCGCGGGATTATTTTTTACTTGCCCATCATATTGATCCTACATTTACCGAGCCGCTCTCCAATCTTGAAGTATGCAAGCAAAAGCAAGGTTCCCTGCAGTTCGGAAGTCAACTTGCGGCCTTAATGTAGATGGGTGCACAATTGTGAGACGATGCGTAATCCCTTCGGGAAAGCGCATCGTTTTTTTGTGATGCCAAGATGATCTTGTGCGAATATTTGTTTGCATGATTAATTTTCAAATCGGGCTTTTTTTGTTATGCTGTTAAGGAGACTGGAACGAAAGGTAATGAGTATACAATGAAATATGCCGTTCTCGATTTTGAAACGACAGGTAACCAGTCCTCTGATGAGATTATTCAAGTTGGGCTTGCCATTATAGATCACGATTCAACGATAACTCAGGTGTATTCGTCATATGTGAAGCCGGGAGTTCCGATTCCGCCGTTCATTACTCAGTTAACGGGAATAACGGAGGAGGATGTGAAGGACGCGCCGGACCTCGATGAGGTTATGATGGAGATGGTTCCCCTTCTGGACGATGTAATCCTGGTTGGACATAATGTTGCTTTTGACTTTAATTTCTTACAGAGCGCTTTGGATAAAACAGGTTATTTGCCATTTACGGGACGAATTCTGGATACAATGGATTTTCTGAAAATTATGTTCCCTTCACTTACCTCCTACCAGCTTGGATTTGTATCCGGCGAGTTCGGGGTTACGCATGATAGACCACACCAGGCCGATTCGGACGCGCTGGCGACCGCACTGATCTTCCTGAAATGTCTGGAGGAGATCGAAGAGCTGCCTCTTCTGTCGCTGCAGCGTCTCTCTGACCTGTTCGCAGGAGAAGACAGCGATCTGGGGTGGTTCTTTGATGCTGCACTGCAGGAGAGGGAGAAGGAAGCTGCCGCGCCCATGGCGGACGGTTATTCCTACTACCGGCAGTTTGCCTTGAAGACCGAGGACTGGATCGACATCAAGCCGGCGAGGAGCGAGGAGGCGGACAATCCGCTCGAAGACGTTTCCTTTGAACAGTTCCTGAGTCAGGTCCGTGCGAATCTGAAGGCGAAGCTCCCGCAGTTCGAAGAGCGAGAAGCGCAGAATATGATGCTGGACGAGGTAATGCGGGCGTTCGACGAGGACAAGCATTTGCTTGTGGAAGCTGGCACTGGAACGGGGAAATCCCTTGGATACCTGCTTCCTGCGATTTATCATAGTGTGAAGGCCGAAGAGAAAGTTATGGTCAGCACGCATACCATAAATCTTCAGGAGCAATTACGTGAGCGGGATATTCCGTTATTGTCCGAGGTTGTACCGTTTCCATTCCGTGCAGCGATCTTCAAGGGCAGACAGCATTATTTGTGTCTGCGTAAATTTGAACATAAAATAAATAAAAGAGACTTTGTATCGCCCAAGGAAGACGTCTTGATCGCGGCTCAGATGATCGTCTGGCTTACCCAGACCGAAATCGGCGACGATGAAGAGCTGAATCAAGGCAACCGGGGGGCGGACTTCTGGGAGACAGTTGCCAGTGAATCAGACTCATGTCTGGGCCGTTCCTGCCCTTGGTTCCGTAAATGCTACTATCACAAGGCCAAACATGAAGCTGGAGTGGCCGACGTGGTGATCACCAATCATTCCAAACTGTTTACGGATGTGAAGGCCGGGCATCAGCTGCTGCCATCCTACGAGCGGCTGGTGATTGATGAGGCACATCATCTGGAAGATGTGGCTGGCAAGCACCTTGGTATGAATATGAAGTATTTCACCGTTCTTCATACCCTTACCCGGCTGTATAAAGACAGCCGTACAGGGCAGCTTCCTAATCTCCGCATCCAGCTTCAAAGCAGCGGTTCGGAGAAAGCACTGGAATGGGTTAACGTGATTGATAACTTGTATCCGGAACTGCTGGAGATCAAAGAGAACTGGGACCGTCTCAGCGACCAGCTGTTCAGCTTGATGCCTGAACGAAGTGATGCAGCTCCCGGTGAACCCGGCCAGTTCGTGCTTAGGCTCCTGCCGAATAACAAGCCGAAGAACTGGGAAGAGCTGAGCGAGCTTGAGAATCAAATCTATCTGACGATGGGGGGCGTCATCCGCAAGGGTGAGCGGATGATGAATGAGCTGAAGGATGATGATGACAGCTATGGGTCAGAGAGCTTGCTTACGGACATCAGCGGTCTATTTAAGGACTTGGTGGCCGAGCGGGACAATATCCGCTCATTCATGAAGCTGGACAACGAAGAGACCGTGTATTGGATCGAAGGCAACGGACATTACCGCAGCCGTTCTCTGCAGATTTACGCGGTGCCAGTTGAAGTTAGCCAACAGCTGAAGGAATATTTCTTTGACAAAAAGAAAAGTGTTATTATGACCTCGGCAACGCTGTCCGTGGACAAATCATTCCAGTACATGATTGAACAGCTGGGACTTCAGGAAGCTTCGGATCAGCATCGGCTGCTTACTTCCATGCTTCCTTCCCCGTTTAAATACCGGGAGCAGGCACTGCTTGTCATTCCAAGAGACTTCCCTAGTGTTAAGGGGAGTGTTGGTGATGACTACTTTGTCAGCACATTGGTGAGCTCGCTCGCTGATGCGGCGGTAGCGACACAGGGCCGTATGTTGGTCCTGTTTACCTCGTACCGGATGCTGCGCCAGGTCTACGATCCGTTGAAGGAGGCGCTTGGCGCGCAAGGCATTACTGTGATCGGACAAGGCGTGGACAGCGGCAATCGCACCAAGCTAACCCGCAGATTCCAAGGTCAGCAGGCCTCCGTACTGCTGGGAACAAGCAGCTTCTGGGAAGGGGTGGATATCCCGGGAGATGCGCTGACAAGCCTGGCGATCGTCCGGCTGCCCTTCCAGCCGCCGAATCATCCGCTGGTGGAGGCAAAGAGTGAGCGGCTTCAGCGGCAGAAGAAGAATCCGTTCATGAAGCTGTCCGTTCCGCAGGCGGTGATCCGGTTCAAGCAGGGCTTCGGACGGCTGGTCCGCTCCTCACAGGACCGCGGAATTGTGATTGTTTATGATACGCGGATTCTTGAGTCCTACTATGGGAAGTACTTCCTGTATTCTTTGCCGGGGCCAAAGATGGAGCATATGCCCACACAGCAAATGGTGTCCCGAATATCAGAATGGCTAGGCACCGGCGATTGACCGGACTCATTAGATTTAGGGGGAAATAGAGATGAAATCGGAGAAAATATCGGACGCGGTTGTGCGCAGATTGCCTGTATATCTGCGCTTTCTGAATGAGCTTAGCCTGCGGGAGGTTGCGACCGTTTCTTCACAGGAGCTTGGACAAAAGCTGGATCTGAATCCGGCACAAATCCGCAAGGATTTGGCATATTTCGGTGACTTTGGCCGTAAGGGAATCGGCTATGATGTTTCATATCTGATTGAGAAGATCCGCCAAATCCTGAATTTGGATCAGCAGATTAACGTGGCCCTTGTTGGGGCAGGTAATCTGGGCCAAGCCTTGTCGAACTACAATACGTATTTGAAAGATAACATGAAGATTGTGGCCCTCTTTGATGCTTCCGAGCACAAGATTGGCCAAAAAATCAACTCATTGACAGTGCAGCCGATTGAGGAATTGGGAGAGACGGTCAAGAGGCTGAATATCCGGATTGGGATTATTACAGTACCCGATATTGAGGCGCAGCGGGTTGCTGATCAGCTGATCAGCGCCGGAATAGAAGCCATACTTAACTTCGCCCCGACTATTCTGAAGGTGCCTGCCGGGGTACGTCTGCATGCGGCGGATTTCACTACCGATCTGCTCAGCTTGGCTTATTATTTGGAGGATGGAAAGGAAGACGAGTGGAATGAGTCGTAAATGGTTGATCAAGAACGGAACCTTTGTGGTATTGGAGCCGGGGCAATCCGTGATCAAGGGATATATGCTGATCGAGGATGATGTAATTAAATATGTTGGAGAGAGTTGCCCGGAAGGTGAAGAGGAGACAGAAGCTTTTGACGGAAGCGGCCTGCTTTTTTCTCCAGGATTGATCAACACCCATGGCCATGCGGCAATGTCCCTGCTGAGGGGTTATGGTGATGATATGGAACTCCAAACGTGGCTTCAAGAGAAGATGTGGCCTATGGAGGCCAAGTTTACATCTAACGATGTATACTGGGGAACATCCCTGTCTGTATTGGAGATGCTCAAAGGCGGAACCACGACCTTCCTGGACATGTACGACCACATGGACCAGGTGGCCAAGGTGGTGCAGGAATCCGGAATGCGCGCGGTGCTCATGCGCGGAGCTATAGGGCTGTGTCCAGAAGACGTGCAGCAGATGAAGCTGGAGGAGGCGGTACAGTTCGCCAAAGACTGGCATGGACAGGCCGATGGCAGAATCACTACCATGATGTCGCCGCACTCCCCTTACACATGTCCTCCGGCATTTATTGAGAAGTTTGTCCAGGCGGCACATGATCTGGACCTGCCGCTGCATACGCATATGTCGGAGACGGCTGCGGAAGTTCAGCAGAACATCAACGATTATGGGACACGTCCTGCCATCCATTTGGAGAAACTTGGATTTTTCTCCCGTCCATCCATTGTAGCCCATGGCGTTCATCTTACCGACGAAGAGATTGAAATCCTGGCCAGAAACAAGGTGGCCGTCTCCCATAACCCGGGAAGCAATCTTAAGCTGGCAAGCGGTGTAGCGCGTGTAATGGATCTTCAGAAGGCTGGTGTGGTCGTTTCTTTGGGTACCGATGGAGCAGCCAGCAATAATAACTTGGATATGTTTGAAGAGGTGAGGCTCGCCGCGTTGATTCATAAAGGCGTATCAGGTGATCCGACTGCGGTGCCTGCGGATGAGGCGCTCAAGATGGGCACCATTTATGGCGCACAGTCCGTCTATCTTCAGAACACTGGCCGTCTTGCCGCTGGCATGAAAGCAGATTTCATTGCTTTGGATACAGATCAAGCGCATTTTGTTCCATATACAGATTTCATTTCCCACATGGTCTACTCTGCAGGGCCGAAGGATGTTAAGCACGTGTGGGTGAACGGGGCGCAAGTCGTGAAGAATGGAAGCTGCATCACAATGGATGAAGAGCGGATTCGCCGGGAAGCTCAAGCATGTTTTGAAGGACTGCTCTCCCGTTAAGCGGAGACTTCTGGCCAGAAAGGAAGTGAAGGCTTGAAGAAAAAGACGAAATGGATTCTGCTCTCCATTCTCATTGTGCTTGTAGTTCTGTTCGGGATACAGCGTTATTATGTATATACCATGAGTGATTACTGGGCAGAGAAGGATGCGGCAATTATTGTGGCGAAGCAGCAGGCGGGACTGGCCTCGGTAGAGCATGCAAGCAAGTCGGTCTGGGATACCGTATGCTGGGTCATCGAGGGCAAGAGCACTTCTAATCAGGATATCGTGGTTTGGGTGGTTGACGGCAAAGTGGATCATCAGGAGCTGGCCAAGAACGGAGTTACTCTGGAGCAGGTGCGCAATAAGGTGAAAGCTGAGCTGCCAGATGCAACTATTGTTAGGCTCGTGCCTGGAATCTATGACAAAGACCCGGATGACACGGCAAAGGAATATGTATATCAATTGTTCTACAAAGAGAAGGATCATTATAACTACAGATTCTATAAATTCTCGGATGGGCAGGCTCTACAGGATACGTTTACCCTGCCTAATCGTTAAGAGGGTTGCTATTGGTATATTTTAAAATAAAGCTCTAAACCTAGGTTCTAATAAACAAGACCTTCCATCATGAGAATGGAAGGTCTTGTTTGGTTTGCGGCTATTTATTGAACGTTGTGAGAAATATCCCAACAATTTCAAAGATTTTCAGACATTCGCTTAGAAAAAGTATATATTCTGTGATATACTAATACTTGTACTTTTGAGATATATAATTGAGTATACAAAAAGACGGAGAAATCCGTTGATTTTTTATAAGGAGGATCTTCTATTGAAGAAGCTGCGTATCGTTCCTTTGGTTACTACTGTCGCTATATCTGCGGTTGTCCTGTTTGGTGGCTGGTTCGCGTATAGCCAGTTTGCGGTACAAGCTCCGCTTAAGAAATTGGTCACCCAGTATGATGGTGTGAAGAATGTTCAGTTTGATATTACCCAAAAGCAGGTGGATTTGAAACTCGATTTGGATCCCAAAACGGATTTAAGTGGTTTGGTTCAGCACTTAACTGTTGATGGTAAGTCCCTGCTCGGAAGCCGGAAGCTGAAATTAACGGTGGTTGATCATTCAAGCAAGACGCTGGACGAATGGTGGTCGAAGGCGCTCTTCCCGGTAGCTGAAGCGATGGATAATAAAAAGTATACGGAAATTCCAGCAACGCTGGAGAAGCTGAAGGAAGGCAGCCCGAATCTTACCGTGAACAGCGCGATGGATAGTGATAATATTTATGTAACATTAACCGACGGCAAAGCCAGCAAGTTTATTGTTCTTCCAAGGGTACCGGGCCAACTGGGGGTATGGAATAATGTCTAAGTATATTAAAGAAATCGTCATCGGATTTGTGCTTGTGCTGCTCGTGTTTATGGCTTACATCGGTCTTAATATTATCCCGGTTATCATTGGATTAGCCATGGTCGGTTCTCTCTATGCTGTGGTTCAGATGAGAGGCGGCATCACAGTAGGTGCCTCCCAGGAGAAGAAGCGCAAGAAGGCGGGACCAGCTAAGCTGACCTTTGAAGAAATCGGCGGGCAGGACAGTGCAAAGCAGGAGCTTCGCGAGGCGCTTGATTTCATGGTCAGACATGAGGAAATTCAAAAATTCGGCATTCGCCCGCTTAAAGGGATTCTGCTGACTGGACCTCCAGGGACCGGTAAGACGCTGATGGCCAAAGCGGCAGCGCATTATACGAAATCTGTATTCGTGGCGGCTTCAGGCTCGGAGTTCGTGGAAATGTACGTCGGCGTGGGTGCCGGACGCATTCGTGACCTGTTTAAGGAGGCACGGACCCGCGCGGCTCAAGAGAAGAAAGAGAACGCGATTATATTTATTGATGAGATTGATGTGATTGGTGGCAAGCGTGAAGGCGGCCAACAGCGCGAGTATGATCAGACGCTGAATCAGCTCCTGACCGAGATGGACGGAATCTATAACTCGGATACGCCGCGGATTCTTCTAATCGCCGCAACCAACCGGAAAGAGATGCTGGATAGCGCGCTGCTTCGTCCTGGCCGTTTCGACCGTCATATTCAGGTTGATCTGCCTGACAAGAAAGGCCGCAAGCACATTTTGGAGCTTCACGCCAAGAACAAGCCGCTGCATGCCAATGTTAGCCTGGACAAAGTAGCTGACGAGACGTATGGCTTCTCGGGTGCCCAGCTCGAAAGTGTGATGAATGAAGGGGCCATCTATGCCATGCGTGAGAATCTGTCCGTGATTGAACAGCGCCACCTTTCTATGGGAGTAGATAAAGTAATGCTCGGCGAGAAGAACGACCGCCAGTCCACTTATGAGGAGAAGCGCAGAGTTGCTGTGCATGAGCTTGGTCATGCCATTCTTGCGGAAATTGTGGCGCCGGGCAGTGTAAATCAAGTGGCTTTAAGCCCACGGGGACAAGCGCTTGGTTACGTCCGTCATAATCCACAGGAGGAGCAGTATCTTTACACGAAATCTTATTTGGAAGGGCGGATTATGGTTGCCTTGGCTGGAGCTGCTGCGGAAGAGATCTATTACGGCGGAAGAAGCACAGGCTCAAGCAATGACTTTGAGCAGGCGCTCAAGCTTGTACACACCATGATGACTTCGGGCCTTACCAGTTTGGGAATTGTGAATATGGACATGGTGACCAAAGAAGTGCTCATGAAGGAGAACAGCAGCATTCTTGATGAGCTTGCGGCAAGAACCAAAGCGGCATTAATTGAACATGCGGCAGTATTCGACAAATCTCTTGACATTCTTATGAGTGAGGAGCGTCTCTCAGGAGATGAATTTCGTTGTCAATTTCGTGACAGCGCCCTATTACCAGCCTGATTTTTTCAGGTTGGTAATTTTTTTTTACTTTTTATTCGTGCTAAGATATTATTATATGTTGGGTATAAAAAGATGTATTATTCGACATCAAGGGTATAATAAGATGTAGAGAGATTAATCCAAAGGATGGAGACGAGACACCATGTATTTTAAAAAAATAGGCGTTATCGGCGGCGGAACTATGGGCCAAGGTATTTGCGAAATGCTTGCAGCCAAGGGATTGGATGTTCTGCTGGTAGAAGAGACCCCGGACAAGCTGAACCATGCTTACAGCATGATTGAGACAAGCTTAGATAAACAGCTGGAGAAATGGGCGATCACCCAAGCTGAGAAGAAATTGATTCTTTCCAGAATTACAAAAGTAACGCATTTTGCCGAACTCGGAACCTGTGACATGGTCATTGAGACGATTTCGGAAGATTTGAATGCGAAGAAAGAGGTATTCACCCAGCTGGATCAGGTGTGCCCAAGCAACATTATTCTGGCGAGCAATACTTCCACTCTAAGCCTGACGGAGATTGCCGGAAGCACGATGTATCCGGAGCGCGTCATCGGCATGCACTTCATTTATCCGGTATCCCGGATCGATCTTGTAGAAATTATCCGTGGTCTGAAGACTTCTGATGACACCTTTAACAACACCAAGCGTTTCGTGGAGGAAGTAGTAGAGAAGCGGGGGATTATGGTTTATGAGTCTCCTGGCTTTGTCACTTCCCGTATTATTTGCATCTTGATTAACGAAGCTCTGCATGTTCTGGGCGAAGGTGTGGCTTCTGCTGAAGATATCGATGATTCCATGCGTGTAGGCTATCAGTTCCAATACGGGCCGCTGGAAATGGCCGACCGTTTCGGTCTGGATTCCGTGCTGGCCGCGCTTGAGCGTATGTTCCGTGAGTTCGGCGAGCTGAAATACCGCCCTTCCATCGTACTGAAGAAAATGGTCCGTGCCGGTAATCTGGGAGTTAAAACGGGCGAAGGCTTTTTCAAATACGATAAGGATGGTGACCGGATATGAAAGTTCTCGTAATTAACGCGGGTAGTTCCTCTTTAAAATACCAACTGTATGATATGGAAAATGAAAGTGTGCTGGCCAAAGGATTGGTTGAGCGCATTGGTATGGATTCTTCCATCCTTACCCACAAACCGACTGATAAGGAAGAAGTGACCGAAGTCAGCGAAATTCTTGAGCACACCACAGCGATTCGCAAGGTGCTGGAGAAGCTGACAGACAAAGAGCACGGTGTTCTGAATTCCGTAGATGAGATTCAGGCTGTTGGTCACCGGGTGGTTCATGGCGGTGAGACCTTTAAAGGTTCAGCCCTGGTGACACCTGAGGCAAAAGCGGAAATCCGCCGCCTGTTCGACCTTGCTCCGCTTCATAATCCTCCGGCAATCATGGGGATCAATGCGGCCGAGAAGAACATGCCGGGCGTTCCACAGGTGGTTGCATTTGATACAGCCTTCCATCAGACAATGGAGGAGAAAGTATACCTGTACCCGATTCCAAGAGTGCTGTACAAGAAGCATCATGTGCGCCGTTACGGTGCTCACGGTACATCCCACCAATTTGTAAGCAAGGCAGCTGCTTCATTCCTGAACCGGCCGATTGAAGATCTGAAGATCATCACTTGTCACATCGGAAATGGAGCAAGTCTGACCGCGGTTCAAGGCGGAATTTCCGTAGATACCTCCATGGGTCTCACACCGCTTGAAGGGTTGATGATGGGCACGCGCAGCGGTGATTTGGACCCGGCTGTGGTTACCTTTGTCATGAACAAGGAAGAGCTGTCCATCAGTGAAGTCAACTCCATGCTGAACAAGCACAGCGGTCTGCTCGCAATTTCAGGGGTGAGCAGTGATATGCGTGATATTACGGATGGTATGGAGGCTGGTGAGCCTAATGCCACTCTGGCGTTTGAGATGTATGAATATCGTCTGCGCAAGTATATCGGTTCTTATGCGGCTGCCATGAACGGTGTGGATGTTATCGTATTTACAGCGGGAGTTGGGGAAAATTCTGCGATTGTACGGCAAAAAGTATGTGAGAACTTAACCTATCTAGGTGTAGAGCTTGACCCTGAACTGAACAAGATCCGTTCCGGTGAACCGCGCCGCATTTCTTCAAGCAACTCCAAGGTTGAAGTCCTGGTCGTTCCAACGAATGAAGAGCTTGTGATCGCCCGCGATACGAATCGGATCGTTCAGGAAGCGAAAGGGCAAAATTAAAAGCGTCAGAGGAGAGAGATAACATGGCGGTCAAAACAGTGATTCGTCACGTAGGCGAACATGTCGGAGAGACAGTAAGAATCGGAGCTTGGGTTAACAACAAGCGCTCCAGCGGTAAAATTCAGTTCCTGCAGCTTCGCGACGGTACCGGCTACATTCAAGGCGTCGTGGTTAAGAGCGAGGTGTCCGAAGAGATCTGGGATAAGGCGAAAAGCCTGACCCAGGAAAGCTCTCTCTATGTGGAAGGGGTAATCCGTGAGGAACCGCGCAGTGCGTCGGGATATGAAATGACCGTGTCAGACATCGAGGTCATTCATATTACGGAGAACTACCCGATAACTCCGAAGGAGCACGGTGTGGACTTCCTGATGGATCACCGTCATTTGTGGCTGCGTTCTTCGAAGCAGCGCGCAATTATGGTAATCCGCGCAGAGATCATCCGTGCGGTTCAGCAGTTCTTTGATGAGAACGGATTTACGTTGGTGGACCCGCCAATTCTGACTCCTACCTCTGCTGAGGGAACTACGAATCTGTTCCATACCAAATATTTTGACGAGGATGCTTACCTGACTCAAAGCGGTCAGTTATATATGGAAGCCGCTGCGATGGCGCTCGGGAAGGTATATTCCTTCGGTCCAACGTTCCGTGCGGAGAAATCCAAAACCCGCCGGCATCTGATTGAATTCTGGATGATTGAAC
This sequence comes from Paenibacillus sp. J22TS3, assembly GCF_018403205.1. Lineage (NCBI taxonomy): Bacteria > Bacillati > Bacillota > Bacilli > Caryophanales > Paenibacillaceae > Paenibacillus > Paenibacillus sp. J22TS3. Next base: position 365,208 of record NZ_BOSF01000001.1, on the reverse strand, counting down.
CGGAGATGGCATTCACCGATCATGAGGAAAGCCTGAAGGTTCAAGAGAATTTTATTACTCATGTTGTGCAGTCTGTGGTTAAGAACTGCCGTCCTGAACTCGAAGCGGTTGGCCGCGATGTGTCCAAGCTGGAGAACATCAAAGCTCCGTTCCCGCGGATTACTTATGATGAGGCGATTGAGTTCCTGCACACGAAGGAATTTGATATTCCTTGGGGAGAGGATTTCGGGGCTCCACATGAGACAGCGATTGCTGAGCGTTACGACAAGCCGGTCTTCATCACTCACTACCCTAAAGACATTAAAGCATTCTACATGAAGCCGGATCCGAACCGTCCGGATGTGGTGCTGTGCGCGGATATGATCGCGCCTGAAGGTTACGGAGAGATTATCGGCGGTTCGCAGCGGATTGATGATCCAGAGCTGATGCAGCAGCGCTTTGAAGAACACGGATTGTCGGCGGAGACCTATCAGTGGTATCTTGATCTGCGCAAATACGGAACGGTTCCGCATTCCGGCTTCGGGCTTGGACTTGAGCGCACCGTGGCCTGGATCTGTGGTTTGGATCATGTTCGTGAGACCATTCCTTTCCCACGGACTCTCTACCGGTTATATCCATAATGAATTCACACAGCCTTACGTTGTTCCTGATTGAAGAGGTGATAGTTTAATGGGGATGGGCGAAGGTTGGAAAGTTTGGGCTAACGGAATCGCTTATGGACTCGAGAAGGGCTCAGCCAGTGTTCCCTATGCTCTGCTGGCACATTACCAGAAGCTGAAACTTAGCGATACGGAAGCGATGCTGCTCATCCAGCTGCTGGCTTTCCGGCAGCTGGAGATGAAGGATTTCCCGACAATGGAGGAAATTGAACAGCGTATGGGTGCGACACCTTCTGTAGTAGCCAGCGCCATGCGCAGGCTGATGAAGGAAGGGTGGCTGAGCATTGATGAAGTCACTGACCCTCAAGGAGTGCGCGCAGAGCGCTATAATTTGACGGGGATGTACCACAAGCTAAGCGTATGTCTGGCCGAGGATACGGCAGCTCAGCGGCAGAAAGAACGGAATGCCGTGGAAGAGGAGACAGGGGCCCTTGAGGACCAACAGCGCAATTTGTTTGTTGTGTTCGAGAAGGAGTTTGCCAGACCGCTCTCGCCGATGGAATGCGAGACCATCTCCGGCTGGCTGGATCAAGACGGGTATCCGGATGAGCTCATCCGTCTTGCTTTGAAGGAAGCGGTATTCGCCGGTAAAGTACATTTCCGGTATATTGACCGGATTCTCCTGGAATGGAGCAGGAACCGCGTGAAGAATGCCCAGGATGTTAAGGCATACACCCAGCGATTCCGGGGGAACAAATAATTCATAATAGCAAGAATAAGCTGATCTGCTGGACATAGTGCCGGTGGGTCAGCTTTTTTGTTTAAATGCAAAATTTTTTTTAAAAGTAATATTGTTATGTAATAGAAGATATGGTATTTTTTGATTAGGGTACAAGCACTGAATAGCTGGCCGGCGTTCACTTCCTCTTTGTCACGACTAACCCTAATTTATTAGTCGAAAGGATGAATTTATGTGAAGCTGAACAAGAAAGTTTCTTTCATTATGCTGCTTTGTGTGCTTGTATTTGCCATGATCCCTATGGTAGCTGCGGCTGCTACACTTTCCAATACGGCCACGGGCCAAGGGAATCTGTACACCTCAGGCAAGATCGCCAATCTCCATGGCGGTGATCTGGTTCTTAAGAATGTGAACACAGGCGTGGCCGTATTCACCCAGCATTTTAGACCAACACTGTCAGGTTCAGTTGAAGTCATTTCTCTTGATGGAGGGGTAGTCTCCAATCTTCCTTATGGAGCCTATCAACTTACCTGGTCAGGTACATTTGGTGGTACAATAAAGATTCAATTCTAAAATTGAGCATTCACATGATATAATTCGAAAGAGATGGCCTCTGAATTCATCAGGGGCTGTCTTTTTTTTAATTTTTCATCTATATAAAATGAACTTTAGAATTAACCGATCTTAGCTTCGATCCCGAGTGATTCTGAAGAAGCGGAGCGTCCGCCTTTGTAACTGAAATGCCCCTACCTGGATATCTAGTTCAAGCATTTCGGAGACAACAGCGGCCTTAAAGAACACTCGGCATCGCAGCGCCCCTAAAGGGTAAGCATCATGAGTTATTTTATATAAACTAATTTATAATTCTTATGACAGAAATGCAGGGGTAACCCTAGTTGGGTGCGTCTATTTGAAGGAAGGAGGGGAGAGTTATTGGAGAAGAGCAGCTGATCAGCGAGATACGAAACGGAAATACGGAAGCATTCAGACAGCTTGTGAATGAATACGGGCCTTATATATACAGAATGGCCTACTCGGTTCTTCATGATGCCAAGGAGGCGGAGGATGCGGCCCAGGAGACCTTCCTCCAAGTCTATAAATCTCTCCCCGAATACCGTGACCAGGGATTCAAGACATGGATTACCCGAATCTGTGTGAACAAAGCCATCGATTTCAAGCGAAGAAGGGCCAGGCGCAAGGAGGATGAGTGGGAAAGCGAAGAGCTGCTGAAGCAGCTGCCGTCTCAGGAGGAGGATACGCTGAGTTCCCTCGTTCGAAAAGAGAAGACGCGGATTGTAGCAGGAAAAATACGCGAGCTGCCGGATTCACACCAGGCGATAGTTACCGCCTTTTATTTGAATGAGAAGAGCTATGAACAAATTGCCGAAGAAGAAGGTATCGCCATCAAAACGGTGGAATCCAGATTATATAGGGCAAGACAGTGGATGAGAACACACTGGAAGGAGGAGGAGTGGTTATGAGTGAGAGGAAGCGCGAGCATCAGGAAATGTTGAAACAGTACATACAGGGTGAGCTTAAGCCTGAGGAGCAGAATGAGATAGACCGGCTTTTGTTAGAAGATGGAGCCTTTTTGCTGGAGTACATGAACGCTTTTGAAAAGCTCGAACAACGTCTTCCTGCTCTAGAAGACCCGGACGCTTTCAGTGATCAGGTAATGAAACAGCTGCCGCAGAAATCTAAGGCTGTTGGCGGTCAAAGCAAATTACTAAGCAGTAAATGGAACTGGCTCAAACATCCGGTTACCCATTACGCCGCAGCCGCCTCCATTACATTTCTAATGCTGACCTCGGGAGTGTTTGATCATTTATCCAGCAGCACTGGGAAGGTATGGACTCACCATGACAAACCGCTCAGCGAGAAATGGCTGGACCAAGCGACAGGCTGGTTGGATCAATGGAATAAGAGATCGGAATAAAGAATGGAAAGGAAGGATATCATGCCAGTCTACCGCAATCGGATTACCGCTTTTTTTATGAATTTCTTGCCTGGACTTGGGCACTATTATTGGGGAAAAAAGGCCCGCTGTGTCATTTATATGCTGCTGTTCTTCGGGTCGCTGCTGGGAGGCTTCATGTTGGCTCTGGTCAGCAACAGTGGGGACATATTTATCGCAGGCATCGTGTTTGCCGCCCTGGTCTGGGGTCTCAGCATGTTTGATTTGTTTATTGTTCTGTTAAAAGATTACCCGGGTGAAGGTTATGAGAGTGTCTACGGGCCCCCGCCAGTCTCCAACCGCCGCCTTGAATCTGACCGGTTCTTCACAATCTTACTATCGTTCTTACCGGGACTGGGTCATTTGCATATGGGCTTGATGCAAAGAGGATTGTCGTTTCTAGTAGCCTTCTTTGGCACAATCACCATGCTCATCTTCCTGGCGGGGATTACGCATGATTCGGTGTTCCTGCTGTTCCTGGGCGTTCTGCCAGTAATATGGCTGTACTGTATGTTCGATGCTGTACAGTGCATCCACCGCAAGCAGGCCGGTGACTTGGTTCAAGACCGGACGCTATTTGACGAATGGGAAATGGGCAGAGAGAGCGGCCGCCGCAGCAAAGTGCTTGCGACCCTGCTGTCCATGATTCCGGGAGCGGGCCACATGTATCTCGGACTGCTAAAAAGAGGGGTGCAGCTTATGGTTCTTTTCCTCGGCACCTTTTATATAATTGATGTCATGCGGCTCTCCTTGTTCTTGTTCCTGCTGCCGCTCATCTGGTTCTACAGCTTCTTCGACGGACTTCAAACGATCAGCCGTTATGGCAGAGAGCCTTTGATCGACAAGCCGCTGGTTGACCGGATCGGCAGCCATAAGCACTTGCTCGGACTGCTTCTGCTTGCGCTCGGTATCTACTATATCAGCATGAACCTGATTGTTCCTTACCTGGATGTACACTTTCCTGAGCTTCGTATTAATTACCGCATTGAGAAGTACTTGCGGCCGTTCATTGTCTCTGTAGTACTTATCGGCGGGGGGATTCGGCTGCTTGCCGGAGGTAAGAAGAAACCTTCAGCATTTCAGATGGAAAGAAGGAATTTGGATGATGACCGATTCTAGTCAGAACGCTTGTATGCAAAAGCCGGGTTCCCGGGAGATGGTCCGAACGGGAGCCCGGCACTGGCGGGTAGGATCAGTATCCATGGGCGTGTCGCTGTTGATTCTGGGAATCGTCATTTTATACGCGGAATATAGGGGAATGCATGGGCTTGCAGCGGCCAAGGCATGGTGGCCTATCTACTTTATCCTGCTTGGGCTTGAGATCATGGCCCATATTGTCTTCCGCCGGAATACCCGGATTCACTACGATATGATTGGAATTATCTTAATGGGCATTTTGTGGGTATGCTCCCAGGCGACTTTATTTTTTCTTGGACAATGAGGCTCTGAGAATATATATAATTACACCGGTAAAAAGAAGCAGAACGAGCAGAGTGAAGGGATGGAAGAAGTTCATCAGGATTCATTCCTTTCTGCTGGATGTGAAGGTTAAAAAAGAGGGGGCACCGTTGTGCCTCCTCTTTCCTTGTTCTGCTATCGTAACATAACTATACATAAAATCCCATTCGCTGAAGGTCCTATGACTTTCGGAGGGCCAGGGTGTGATAAATATGTTCAAAAATGAACTCAAACGATTCCAAGTGGCGTTTGGCTTCAAAAGCATTCTTGCCCCATGCGTAAATTCCATGGTTGCGCAGCACAATGCCTGGAATCTCCGGTTTCAGTGCTCCCGGGATAAGCTCGGCGATCCTTGGGATTTCGGCATAGTTAGGGACAACCGGAATGTCGATCCGGGCATTCTCCTCCCATATGCCAAGGCCTTTGATCAACTCGATGCCCTGAGCGGGAATTGCGCCTTGGTCTCCATAAACTTCACTTATAATATTGTTGAAGATTGTATGCACGTGGAAAATCGCCCCGCAGCCAGTTAGGCGGTAGATCTCCGCATGGATCAAGGTCTCCGCACTTGGTTTCAACTGGGTTATCTCACAAGGTCGGCCCTGGGCGTCGACAAACAGGAAATCCTCCGGTGTATGCACCGATTTGTCCTTCCCGCTTGAGGTTACCGCGAAATAAAACGCCTCTGGGGTGAAGTCGCCAATGCGGATGGACAGGTTGCCGCTCGTTCCGGGGAACCAGCCCCGGGCGGCGAACTGCTCCTTGACCTTGCGCAGCTCATCCAGCACACCAAGCTTCTGTTCCAATGGAATATTGGTAAAGCTCATGATGGGTTTGCTCCTTCCCTGCGAATAAAATCTTCTGTAATTTGGACAAAGGTCTCAAATGGTGTATGAGGAACGCCTAATTCAATACATTTCTCCGTCAGATGGGAACGGGAATAGATCCGGTCCGCCAGTTTGGCGGCCTCGAAGTCCGTAAGACTGTCACCGATCAGAATCCGTTCGTATTGGTCCGCTGGGAAGCTTCGCATCACTGTGGTCTTGCACATGCCGCAGTCATTGGCACAGTGTTCATCGCATGGATGAGGCCAGGTGATTCGGATGTTGCTCCCACTGAAATCCGAGCCATTGCAGAAAATGTGATCGGATGGAATGTTGAAAGGAGCGAGCAGGGGCTCTACAAAAAAATCGATGCCTCCGCTGGTGACATAGAATGGGATGTCTCTATCCCGCAAATGCTGCAAAAATTCAGCGAAGCCTTCCCTAATTCCGGCTTGGCCTAACACAAAGTCGGTGATCTCCTGCCGGCTGGTTGAAGGCATTAGGGCAAACATAGCGCCAACACCTTCATGAATGGAAACCTCACCGGACAGAATCCGTTCCATGATAGGTTCATAGCCTTCCGGCTTGAAATGTTTCATGATGGCAACGATATTGTCGCTGACGGTGATGGTTCCGTCAAAGTCGCAGAATACGACGGGTTTCAAGCTGTGACTCATTTCGGTCCTCCCCAGATGTTCAGAGCGGCTTGCAGCTCCGGATTCGTATGTGCGGCCTCCTCAAGCGGAATGCCTTGAAGGCTGGCTTCTATGGCCTGGAGGAAGGCATGCCCTCCAGCAGATGCGCCGCCTGGGTGCCCATGGATTCCGCCGCCGGCATTCACTACCACATCGCTGCCGAAATCGGCTAGCAGCTGAGGCACAAGGCCGGGGTGAATTCCAGCTGAAGGCACAGGGAAGCTGGTCCGCAGAGGAAGATCGGTCCGCACCAATTCCTGGCGGATGGCCAGATTCTCTTCCCTTGGCATCACAACTGAGCCATAAGGGGAAGGGAACAGGACCAGATCAGCCCCGGCCGTGCGCATCAGCTTGCCCAGCAGCAGGGAGGCGGAGATCCCGTAATTCGCGGACGGGTAGAAAGCTCCCGCAAGGGAGGGGTGTGCCGCGATGGGCACGTTGATGTCCGGATCGCTGCTCAGCTCCTGCAGAACATCAAGCCCATAAGCCAATGGACTGAAGAGCAGGGCGGTTGCTCCCGAATCTATCGCCTTCAAGGCTTGGCTGCGCAGCTGTGAGGTAGGTCCGGTCAGGTTTACGGCGTACAGCAGCTTCTTGCCTGTTGTGCGTTCCGCCTCCTCGGCGGCCTTGCGGCATTCCGCCGCCCGGAGCTGAATCGGGGTAAGTGGATTCTCAAACAGGATTTCATCGTCCTTGATCAAGTCCACTCCCCCCAAAGCCTGGGCCAGGAACTGCTGCTTCAAGCCGTCCAAGTCGTAACCGACAACGGATTTGAAGATACTCATCAGCAGCGGGCGTTCAGGTGCGCCCAGCAATTGGCGGATTCCCTCGATCCCGAATTTTGGTCCGGGGAAGCCGGACAAGAATTCCTTGGAGAAATCCAGATCGAGCAGCTTGATCTGTCCGTCCATGGAGATTTTGCCGAACGCGGTAATCAGCAGGGCAGGAAGGTCGCGGCTGAAGTTGATATCCGGATAAGCAATGGTAACATCGGCATAACGGCCGTACAGAGCGTCTTCATGCTCCTCAATCCGAACAACATGGCCCAGATGCTTGCGCATATTCTCCTGCTGGATTTGCGGCAGCTCGGTCCAGCTGCCAACGGTCATGCCGACGGCAATGGATTCGGCTTTTTTGCGGAAATCTGCTTTGGCATCATGAATCCTATACGTTGCTGTGCAAAAGCTCATGACAGCGCCTCCTCTACAGCCGCGCCCATTTCCTGCGAGCGCTCCGCGCAGCGGTGGACGGCGGCTTTGACAATATCCGTGAAGCCTGCGGCCGCAAAAATTTCAAGAGCAGCCTGGGTCGAGCCATTCGGTGAGGTGATGGCTTTGCGCAGCAGTGCAGGATCTTCGCCGGTCTGAAGCATCATGCTTGCCGCGCCAAGCACCGTCTGAACGGTAAGCTCGCGGGCCTGCTCAGGGGTGAGTCCGCCCTCGGTTCCCGCGGCGATCATCGCCTCCATCATATAGTAGATGTAAGCGGGGCCGCTGCCGGAAATCCCGGTAAGAATGTCCATTTGCTCCTCGGGGATTACGCTGACTATGCCCACAGCCTCAAAGATCGAGATGACCTGCTCGCGCAGTTCAGTTCCCGCTTCGGAGGAGAAGGAAATCCCGGTCGCGCCAAGTCCAATCGAGCTGGACGTGTTCGGCATGGTCCGTGCAATGGGCTGCTTGCGGCCAAGCAGGGACTGAATCGTCTTGATGGACAGACCGGCAATGACCGAGATAATGAGCTGATCCTCATGAAGAAGCGGTCCAAGAGCTTTAAGCGCTTCAGCAGCATCCTTGGGTTTCATCGCCAGCACCAGGATATCGGCATGCTGGAGCCTTACCTGTTTCTCCTGTTGATCCGATGTAACTTGAACCCCATAAGTTGTATTTAAGAAATCAAGCCGCCCTTTGTCGCTGCGGTTAAGCATCGAAATTTGCTCAGGCCGGGCCACCGATTTGTTGATCAGGCCGCGGACGATAGCTTCGGCCATTGAGCCCGCGCCGTAAAAACATATATTCAGCTTAGAGCTTGTGAGGGCTGTATTTGAAGTCATTTCTGTCACGTGGGTTGTCCTCCTTTATTGCCGTATTTGACCGCTGCCATGGATGATATATTTGCTGGATGTGAGGGCAGGCAGGCCCATGGGTCCGCGGGCGTGCAGCTTCTGGGTGCTGATGCCGATTTCGGCGCCGAAGCCGAATTCGAATCCGTCGGTAAACCGGGTTGAAGCATTATGGTATACGGCAGCAGCATCCACTTCATTTAAGAAACGAACCGCATTCTCGTCGTTGTCCGTTACAATGCATTCCGAGTGTTTGGTTCCGAATTTGGCAATATGCGCCAGGGCGTCATCAAGATGAGGAACCACCTTCACGTTCAGAACGTAGTCATTATATTCGGTTGCGTAGTCCTGCTCGGTGGCAGCTTTGGCCCAAGGCACAAGCTGCAGGGTGAGCGGGCATCCGCGCAGCTCGACCTTGGCCTCCTTAAAGGCTTCGGCAAGCTCGCTTAAGTAAACCGATGCGAAGGACTCATGAACGAGGAGAGTCTCCATCGAATTGCAGACGGAAGGACGCTGGACTTTGGCGTTCAGGGAGATTTCCTTGGACATTTGCGGGTCTGCGGTGGCATCCAGATACGTATGGCAGATGCCCGCTCCTGTCTCAATGACAGGAACCGTGGCGTTCTGAACAACATTTTGGATCAAGGAGCTGCCGCCCCGCGGGATGACCACGTCCAGATAACCATTCAGCTTCAGCATCTCATCAACGGAAGAGCGGTCCGCGTCTTCAATCAGCTGTACAGCCTCCGGTGGAATGGACGTGCCAGACAGCGCAAGATGAATAAGCTCCACAATTTTGCGGTTGGAGGAGAGGGCCGCTGAACCGCCGCGCAGCACGACGGAATTGCCTGTCTTCAGGCAGAGACCTACGGCGTCCACAGTAACATTTGGTCTAGCTTCATAGATAATTCCGATAACTCCAAGAGGCACCCGTTTCTTAACGATGCGAAGTCCGTTGGGCCTCTCCAGGGTCTCCAGTGTTTCCCCAACAGGGTCAGGAAGGTGTACGATCTGGCGCAGTCCTTCGGCGATCCCGGCAATCCGGCCATTATCCAATGCAAGGCGGTCGAGCAGGGATTCAGGCGTGCCATTCTTCCTGCCCCGCTCAAGATCTTCATGGTTCGCTTCAATAATGGCGGAAGCTCCAGTAATCAGCGCTTCGGCTACAGTGAGCAGAGCTTCGTTCTTCTGCTCTGTTGTCAATTGATTCAGAATCACAGCTGCCGATCCGGCCAGCTCCGCTTTGGTTTTTACTTCACTCATCCTTATTGCCTCCTTCAAATTATTTGAGCGATATCCATTCATCCCGGTGAATGACCTCAAGCCGGTGAATTCCATCCATCTTCTTCATCACTTCGTGGCTGGGGAGGCCAAGCACTTCCTGGAGATGATCTTTATCATAATTAACGATGCCGCGTCCGAGCACTTCCTGCTGTTCATTCACGACCTCCACCACATCCCCATTGTGGAAAGCACCTTCTGCAGTTTTAACACCTACCGGCAGCAGACTCCGCCCTCCATGGATCAAAGCCGTCTCGGCGCCTTCATCAACAATCAGGGTGCCATGCGGGGTGGAGAGGAAGCCGAGCCACTGCTTCTTCATCGGGAGGGAAGAGGCCCGTGTCTCGAAGTAAGTGCCGCGCCCGTCTCCTTGAACGGCCCGAAGCAGCTCGCCGGGCAGGCCGCCCTTGCCGATAAATACAGGCACGCCGCCGCGGGTGGCAATTTTGGCTGCATCAATCTTGGACCGCATGCCCCCGGTTCCGACCTTGGAACCGGAGCCGCCCGCAATTTTGTACAATTCGTCCGTAAATTCACTAACTTTCTCAATCCGTGTAGCTGACGGGTCAATCCGGGGGTCATTGGTGTACAGCCCTTCCGTATCAGTCAGGATGATCAGATGATCGGCCTTAAGCAGGTTCGCCACAAGGGCAGAGAGTGTATCGTTGTCACCGAACTTGAGCTCATCGACGGATACGGTATCATTCTCATTAATGATAGGAATCACGCCTTGCTTCAGGAGCTCTTCCACGGCCATGCTGGCATTACCCATCCGTTTGCGGTTCAAGAAGTCTGTTCGGGTAAGCAGAACCTGGGCAGCCTGGACTCCATGGATTTGAAAAGCCTCCCGGTAGGACTGCATCAGGAGAGCCTGACCGATGGCAGCGGCAGCCTGCTTCTCGTGAAGCAGCTTCGGCCGTTCGGGATAACCGATTTCCCGGAAGCCGGCGGCTACAGCACCGGAGGTGACCAGAAGTACCTGAAAGCCGGATTCACGCAGCCCGGAAAGCTCCGAAGCGAAGAAATGAACGGCATCCCGGTTAAGGCCGCCTTCGGGGGAGGTCAGCGAGCTGCTGCCTATTTTTACGACGACACGTTGTTGCATGACATTTCACTCCTACAAAGTTTAGTTCGATATGGGCCAGATCAGCGGTTTGCTCTCGTATGGTTATAAATAAAAAAACTTCCGCCTTTGCAGCGCAAAGGACGAAAGTTCTGACTTCCGCGGTACCACCTTTATTGGTGAACTGAGGTTCACCCAACTTACAGCCCGTAACAGGGGCGGCTGTCCGGCATGTTCGTGCCGGCCGTTCGGGGATAGGATTCCGATAGAGCGGCGGTAAATTCTCACAGCCAACAGGAATTTACTCTCTGACAGCGCCGCTTGGTCTTTCGTACTGGTCCCGTCATCACGTTTGATCTATTATCGTTAAGAATAACATGGGAAAAGTGGCATTGCAAAGGTGAAATCGCTTAGAACAGCGATAGTCTGCCTATCCGGTGAACGGCTTCCTGCAGCCGGTCTTCACTGCTGAGCAGTCCAACCCGGACAAACCCTTCGCCGTGCTTGCCGAATCCAATGCCCGGCGCCACAGCCACCTTGGCCTTCTCAAGCAGCAGCTCCGCAAAGCCGGCGGAGTCATAGCCTTTCGGCACAGGCAGCCAGGCGAAGAAGGAGCCGCCCGGTTTGCGGGCCTGCCAGCCGATCTCCTCCAGCGCAGCAAAGAGAGCGTTGCGCCGTGACTCGTAGACAGCCACCAGGTCGGCGACAGGCTGTTGGCTTGACGTCAGCGCCACCTTGGCCGCCTCCTGAACTGCGCCAAAGAGGCTGACATAGATATGATCCTGGAGCTGGTTAATGAGGGAAATGATCTTCTCGTTACCCAGCGCAAAAGCCACCCGCCATCCTGCCATATTATAGGTTTTGGACAAAGTGTAGTATTCAATGCCAACTTCCTTGGCACCTGGGGTCTCCAGGAAGCTGACCGGACGGTGTCCATCAAATCCGATCGCCCCATAGGCAAAGTCACTGGCAACTACGATATTGTTCTCCGCGGCGAAACGCACCGTATCCTCATAGAAGGAGAGGGGCGCGGTTGCCGAGGTTGGGTTGTTCGGGTAGTTCAGGAACATCAGCTTGGCCCGCTGCTTATCTTGACTGGAGACAGAGCTATAATCGGGAAGAAAGTTATTCTCCTCCCGCAGTGGAAGAAAGGACATTTCGGCTCCGGCAAGCGCCACGCCCGACCAATAATCCGGGTATCCCGGATCAGGCACCAGGCACAAATCGCCCGGGTTGAGAAGGATCTGGCTGATTTGCACAAGCCCTGTTTTGCCGCCGAACAGAATGGCCACTTCTTTCTCCGGGTCAACCGTGACCCCATAATCCTCCAGATAGCGCTGGGCTACAGCTTCTTTTAGGAAGGAATGGCCTGTAAAGGGGGAGTATTTATGATACAGCGGCTTGGCCACGGCTTCCTGTGCGGCTTTGACGATATGATCCGGTGTGGGGCGGTCTGGATTGCCCTGGCCAAGATTGATCACGTCATGTCCACCGGCTATCTCACGGTTCACATTTTGCACAAGGGTTGCGAAGAACTGCTTGGGCAGGCGGCCCATCACATCCGCAGGTTGTATTGTAATGGAAGGTTTAGGATTGTTCACAGTAGTCACCACTTTCACTCTTGCGTACAGATTAGAAGTTTCGCACACATTTTGGTCCTTAGTTTATTCCATTTAATTTAACACGATTTAACCCAGCTGTATAGAATGAATTCACTAAGCCCCGTTGCTTTTCCTAAGCAGATAAGGCTATGATTAAATACAACAAGGAAAGGGGGATTCAGATGTCCGCAGAGGAGATGCAAGCGGTTAAGCTTAATATAGCTTTAATTCAATCTGATATCGTCCTTGGGGAACCCAAGGTGAATAGGTACCGGCTGGAGCAGTGGATGGAGCAAGCCATGCAGGCCGAGACGAAGCCGGACGTTCTGGTGCTGCCTGAGATGTGGAATTCGGGTTACGCTCTAACCCAGATTGATGAACTGGCCGATCTGCAGGGCCTGGAGAGCCGGGAATGGCTGTCAGGTTTTGCACGCAGACATCAAGTGAATATTATCGGAGGATCTGTTGCCCAGAAGACCGGCAGTGAAGTCCGGAACACGATGTATACCTACAACCGGGAGGGCGAGCAGTCTGGTGAGTACTCCAAAATCCACCTGTTTCGTCTGATGGAGGAGGAAAAGTACCTGGCAGCAGGAGATCAAAGGGTGATCTTTGATCTGGAAGGTGTGGCGGCAGGGGCTTCCATCTGTTACGATATCCGGTTTCCGGAGTTGGCCAGATCCCTGGCGCTTGGGGGCGCCAAGGCACTGTTCGTGCCTGCGGAATGGCCGCATCCCAGACTTCATCACTGGCGCACGCTGCTCACGGCCAGAGCGATTGAGAACCAGATGTATGTCATTGCCTGCAACCGGGTCGGTGTCAGCGGCAAGGATGCTTTCTTCGGCCACTCCATGATCATTGATCCTTGGGGGGAGATCATTGCCGAAGGTAGTGAAGGCGAAGAGATTGTTACAGCCGGAATTGACTTTGCCCTTGTGGATGAGGTTCGGAGCCGAATTCCTGTATTTGAAGACCGGCGGCCGGGTTTATATGAACTGTAGTTGTAAGTTAAAAGGGGAGCCTGGCGGCTGCCTTGAATACAGCTTTATGAATGACTCCCGGTGCTAGTCGCCGGGGGTCATTCTTTCGTCCAGCACTTGCTTGAAGGTCTCAATGAACGCTTCCGCTGCCTTGGACAGGTAGCGTCCCCTCCGGTAAGCGATCACGAGGGTCCGGCTCGGTACCGGGTTGTCAATTGGAATATAGACTGGAATCAACTCGCTGCGCTTGGCGCGGGCAATGAACCGGGGCACAAACGTAATTCCCATGCCTGCGGCGACCAGGGATTGGATGGTCTCAATATTGTTGCTCTCAAACACCACATTCGGTTCAAAACCGGCTTGACGGCACATGTCAATCGTTAGCGTGCGGAGCCCCTGTCCTTTTTTGAGCACGATAAAAGATTCGTCCTTCAATAGCTCCATTTGGCGGCTGCTGTCAAGGGAGGCCAGAGAGGCAAGCGGATGATTCGGCGGTACAGCAAGATCAATCCGCTCTTCCCCGATCGGCTCGTAAGTAAGCGAATCCTCCTGAAGCGGCAGAGAAAGCAGGCTTAGATCGGTTCCTCCTCCAGCCGTCAGCTTCTCCAAATTAAGGGAGGTGTCCTCAAGCAGGGAAATTTGAATATCCGGATAAGCCTCCTTGAAGGCGGGCAGTACATAGGGAAGCAGGTGTGAACCGGTGATTGGCATACTGCCGACAACGACCCGCCCTTTACGGAGCTGTGAGATGTCATCCATTTCCTGACGGAGCTGTTCGACGGCATCAACAATTTTTCGGGCGTGAGCAATAAAGCTCTCTCCGGCATGGGTAAGCTCAACCGTACTGGTATTCCGCTGAAAAAGCAGGACACCCAGCTCTTTCTCCAGCTTGGACAGCTGTTGGCTGAGCGAAGGCTGGGCGATGTGGAGCTTGTCTGCAGCACGCGAGAAATTCCGCTCTTCCGCAATTTGCAGGGTATATTGTAGCTGTCTGAATTCCATGTTATCCCTCATTTATGATTAAGTTATAAGCAATACCTATGAGTATTATACCTTATATAGGTTTAGTTCTAAACGGTTACATAGATTTTCCTGATAAACTACGCGATTTAATAGAAAATATCTATTTTCCTATGAATTGACTTCAAGGTGAATGTGACCTAATGTGTAACTTAAATACCAAGTATATTTACCTGATTAGTTTAATTTGCACCATAAGGGGGAACGATTATTTGATCCAATTTGAAGAAGTCAGCAAGGTGTTTACGTTAAACCGTAAACCGTTTTATGCGGTTGAGAATGTATCTTTATCGGTAGGACAGGGCGAGATCTTTGGCGTTATTGGTTTTAGCGGGGCAGGGAAAAGCACTCTGCTCAGACTGGTGAATCTGCTGGAACGCCCTACAAGCGGCAGAATTATTGTACATAACCGGGACATAACAACGGTCTCGCCTAAAGAGCTGCAGGATATGAGAAGGCGGATTGGTATGGTATTTCAGACTTTTAACCTCTTCAATTCACGCACGGTCTATGGCAATCTTGCGTATCCGCTCAAGCTGGCCAAGACGCCGAAGGAGCAGGTGGACGCGAGGGTCAAAGAGCTGCTTCGTTTCGTTGGACTTGAGGACAAGGCGGAGTACTATCCCGAACAGCTGTCAGGAGGTCAGAAGCAGAGGGTAGGCATTGCCAGAGCGCTGGCTACCTCACCGGATATCCTGATCTGTGATGAGGCGACTTCAGCTCTGGACCCCGAGACAACGGGGGAAATTCTGAAGCTTCTGAAAAAAGTGAATGAAGAGTACGGCATTACGATTCTTTTGATCACCCACGAGATGAATGTCATCCGCAGCATTTGCCACAGGGTGGCGGTTATGGAGAGGGGTAGAGTCATTGAGGAAGGCCCGATCTTTGATATATTCGCCAATCCCCAAGAGGCGACCACCAAGAACTTTATTCGTTCTGTAATCCAGGACCAGCTGCCATCATCTCTGCTGGAGAAAGTCAGACAGAAGCATCCGGGCAGGTTGTATCGGCTGATTTTCAAAGATGGCATTACAAGTGAGCCTGTGCTGTCCAGAATATCCCGTAAGTACGATTTGGATTTCAACATTGTGTACGGCAGCATTAATGAGCTGCAAGGGTCATTATTTGGAAGCCTCATCGTTGAGTTCATTGGCGAGGACTCTAAGATCCATCAGGTGGTAGAGGAACTAAGATCAGTTGTGGAAGCTCTGGAGGTGGATGGAAGTGACCATTGATTGGGGCGCGTTTTGGCCAAAAGTGGTGGATGCTCTAGGCGAAACGGTATTAATGGTGGCTGTCACCTTGATATTTGCTTCCATACTAGGATTGGCTTTGGGACTACTATTGTTCCTGACCAGGAAGGGGAGTCTGTACGAGAATAGGATACTGTTTGTCCTGCTTAATTTTGTTATTAATGTGGTCCGGCCGGTGCCGTTTATTATTTTTCTGGTTACGATAAGTCCGCTGACCCGGTTTGTAATAGGGTCAACCATTGGTACATGGGCGGCCATTTTCCCCATGACGATCATTGCCGCTTTTGCTATTGGCAGAGTGGTAGAGAACAACCTGGTCTCGATTGATCCAGGGATGATTGAAGCTGCGAAGGCACTAGGAGCCTCACCTCTTCAAATTATATTTGGGGTGCTGATCCGGGAGTCGTTAGGTCCGCTAATCCTGGGGCTCACTTTTATCTCCATTGCACTTATTGATTTCTCAGCGGTGGCCGGCATGGTAGGCGGTGGCGGCTTGGGCTCGCTGGCTATGACCTACGGATATCAGCGTTTTAATACTTCGGTTATGGTTGTCACAATCATTATCCTGATTGTTCTTGTACAGGCCGCACAGTATGCGGGGAACTATCTGTCCCGCAAGTTCTTGCGCCGCTAAGATCCGGTTTAACTATTCATAGAAATGGGATTGGGGAGAGGAACTTAATATGAAGAAAAGATTTCAGTTAAGTTTGGTTGTAGTTGTGATGTTGTTTATTCTGTCCGCCTGCAGTTCGGCTAATAGTTCAAGTGCTGTTCAAGCCAAGAATACGATTCATGTCAAGATCGGAGTGTCCGGTTCGGAGGATCCATTCTGGCAGACCCTGAAGAAGAAAGCGAAGG
This sequence comes from Paenibacillus sp. J22TS3, assembly GCF_018403205.1. NCBI lineage: Bacteria > Bacillati > Bacillota > Bacilli > Caryophanales > Paenibacillaceae > Paenibacillus > Paenibacillus sp. J22TS3. Next base: position 348,818 of record NZ_BOSF01000001.1, on the reverse strand, counting down.
AGAAGAACATCGAAATTGAGTTGATCTCTTTCTCGGATTATATTCTGCCCAATCAGGCCCTGGCTAATGGCGAGGTGGATCTGAACGCGTTCCAGCATCTGGCGTTCCTCAGCAAGTTTAATGCCGAGAACAACCAGGATATCGTTCCAGTTGGCGCAACGGTCATTGCTCCAATGGCCCTTTATTCCAAAAAATACGCAAATGTGCCGGAAATACCGGACGGGGCGAAAATTGCGATTCCGGATGATCCTTCCAATCAAGGGCGGGCCTTGAAAGTGCTTCAAGCGGCCGGACTGATTACCCTGCCCAAGGATGTGGGATTGTTCGTAACCCCCGAACAGATTGAGAGCAATCCGAAAAAGATTGAGATCGTTCCTGTAACTGCTCAGCAGACTCCGCGGGTACTGGATGATGTGGCAGCATCTGTAATCAACAGTGGCGTGGCGACGGACGCAGGATTGAAGCTGGATGGCGCTATTTTCCAAGACGATCCTAAGAGCGAGCAATCGAAGCCGTATATTAATGTGTTCGCGGCACAAGCGAAGGACAAAGATAATGCCACCTTCAAAACTATTGTTGATCTCTATCATGAGGCTGATGTGGAAGATGAGGTTAAGAAAGATTCTAAAGGGGCCAATGTGGTGGTGGATCTATCCGCCGAAGAACTACAGGCCACCTTAAACAAGCTGGTGGAGGACGGAAAGAGAGCTGGAAAATAACAATTTTCCGAGACTAATTCTTATAAAGATCAGGGAGGAATATACATGGGAGCGATTGTGGAGACCCTTAAGAAGAAAATTTTGCAAAATATTGATGATCACCGAGCTCTATATATTGAAACAAGCCACCAGATTCATGCTAACCCCGAGATTGGCAACCAGGAGATCTTTGCATCCAGTGCTTTAACTAACATATTGGAGAAAGCCGGCTTTGAAGTGACACGGAATGTGGCCGATCATGAGACTGGGTTTGTGGCCCGCAGAGCCTCCTCCAAACCTGGTCCGAATATCGCTTATTTGGCTGAGTACGACGCCCTTCCGGGGCTTGGCCACGCTTGTGGGCACAATATCATCGGCACGCTGAGCACCGCTGCGGCGGTTGGGCTGGCTCAAGTCATCGAAGAGACTGGCGGGGAAGTGTATGTATTCGGCACTCCGGCTGAAGAAGGTGGACCGAACGGAAGCGCCAAAGGCAGCTTTGTCAAACACGGCTTGTTCGAGGGAATCGATGCCGCGCTGATGATTCATCCTTCCGGCACAACCTCTCTGACCTCGCCAACCTTGGCAGTAGACCCTCTGGATTTTCATTTCTATGGGAAAGCAGCACATGCCTCGGGCGCACCGGAGCAGGGGGTTAATGCCCTTGATGCTGTAATTCAACTCTTTACGGGCATCAATGCTTTACGTCAGCAGCTGCCTTCTGAGGTTCGTATTCATGGCATCATTACCCATGGCGGAGATGCTCCCAATATTATCCCGGAATATGCTTCTGCCCGATTCTTTATCCGGGCAAGCACCTGGGCGAATACGGAGGCGGTGTCTGAGAAGGTCCGCAACATTGCGGAAGCAGCGGCTTTGGCAACGGGGAGCACGGTGAAGATTGAGCGTTTTCAGAATGAGGTCAAAGATTTTATCCTTAATCGGCCGCTTGATGAGGTTGTAGGCAAGGAACTTGCCGTATTGGGTGAGGAGGTTGCCCCGAAGAAGGGCTCTGGCATAGGTTCAACAGATGCGGGCAATGTGAGCCACGTGGTTCCGACGAGCCATGCTTATATCAAAATCGGTCCTGAAGAACTGATCGCACACACTCCCGAATTCCGTGAAGCTGCCGCTTCAAGTCAAGGAGATGAAGCGCTCCTGATTGGAGCCAAGGCTCTTGCACTGGCAGGTTTACGGCTGATCCAGGAGGCTGATGTGCTTGCGGCTGTTCAAGAGGAGTTCAGCCGGAACAAACCTCAGGGTTAAAGAGGGAAAGTGACTTTGTTTTATAATCTAAGGTTAAAGGGGAAGAGACTGCTTTGGTATAGCGCCAGAGTGGTCTTTTTTTATAATAAATTCTGGTTAGGGGCCCGTAAAGGCAAGGTTCATTCGTTATAAAACTCCAAGTTATAGGTCATACCTATCAAACTCATTGTATTTATGTATTTCCGATAATACTCTATGGAGTGCTATAGTAAATGCAACGAACGAAGAGCCACTCCTAAACACCAGGCCCTTTGTCACAAAGATCGCGACATTCGCTAATTAGAGGTGATTATGATGAGTCAGAAGAGAACTATGTATGAGAAAATTTGGGATAATCATGTTATTCATCAGGAAGAGGGAAAGCCTAGCATCCTATATATTGATCTTCATCTTGTGCATGAAGTAACTTCTCCGCAGGCCTTCGAAGGCCTTCGTCTAAGCGGACGCAAGGTACGCCGTCCAGAGCTGACGTTTGCGACGATGGATCATAACGTTCCAACCAAAGACCGTTACAATATTACCGACCCAATCTCCAAACAGCAGATTGATACCTTGTCTCAGAACTGCCGCGACTTCGGCGTAACTCTGTTTGATCTGGATACCATCGATCAAGGGGTTGTCCACGTTATGGGGCCAGAGCTTGGTCTGACCCACCCGGGCAAGACGATTGTCTGCGGTGACAGTCATACTTCCACACATGGTGCGTTTGGTGCACTCGCTTTTGGTATCGGAACAAGCGAAGTTGAGCACGTATTGGCAACCCAATGTCTGCAGCAGGCCAAGGCTAAGACACTTGAAGTGCGTTTTGTCGGCAAGCGTAATCCGGGTGTAACGGCGAAGGACCTTATTCTCGGCGTAATTGCCAAATACGGTACGGATTTTGCTACAGGTTATGTTATTGAGTACACCGGTGAAGCGATTCGCGAGCTGTCCATGGAAGAACGGATGACGGTCTGCAACATGTCGATTGAAGGCGGAGCGAGAGCAGGACTGATCGCACCGGATGAAACTACATTTGAATATCTTCGCGGACGCCAGTATGTGCCGCAAGGTGAAGCTTTTGACGAAGCGGTAGCCCGCTGGAAAGAGCTTGCTTCTGATGAGGGCGCCCAGTATGACCGCGTGGTTGAGTTCGATGTGGATTCTCTTATTCCACAAGTAACCTGGGGAACCAGCCCAGGCATGGGAACGAACATCAGTGCGCAGGTGCCTAACCCTGCTGATTTCGCAACCGAGAATGAACGCAAAGCGGCTGAGAAGGCGCTTGAGTATATGGGACTAACCCCGGGAACGCCAATGTCCGAAATTGAAATCGATTATGTCTTCATCGGCTCCTGCACAAACGGCCGGATCGAGGATCTTCGTGCCGCAGCTGCGGTGGCCAAAGGGCATAAAGTATCTGACCGTGTAACGGCTATTGTGGTTCCAGGCTCAGGACGTGTGAAAATCCAGGCGGAGAAGGAAGGTCTGGACAAAATCTTCACTGAAGCGGGCTTTGAATGGCGCGAAGCAGGCTGCAGCATGTGTCTGGCGATGAACCCGGACGTTCTTCAGCCAGGGCAGCGCTGTGCATCGACCTCCAACCGGAACTTTGAAGGGCGCCAAGGACGCGGCGGACGTACACATCTCGTATCCCCGGCGATGGCTGCGGCCGCTGCGGTAAAAGGGCGTTTCGTGGATGTGCGCGATTGGAATTTCAAGACTGAGGTTGTCAGCTAAGACAGACAATCCAATAGAGGGGAGACAAAATTCATGGAAGCATTCACTAAATTATCCGGTATCGTTGGACCGGTGGACCGGGTCAACGTTGACACCGATGCTATTATTCCTAAACAATTTCTTAAGCGCATTGAGCGCACAGGGTTCGGACAGTTTCTATTCTTTGAATGGCGTTTTGATGAGCAGGGGAACGTGAACCCAGGATTCGAGCTCAACAAACCACGTTACGAGGGAGCTTCTGTACTGATTTCCCGTGTGAACTTCGGCTGCGGCTCTTCCCGTGAGCATGCGCCGTGGGCTATCCTTGACTACGGCTTCCGCTGTGTCATCGCGCCTTCCTTCGCAGATATCTTTTATAATAACTGCTTTAAGAACGGGATTCTGCCTATTGTGCTTTCCGAAGAACAGGTGGAGGATTTATTCCAGCGGACAGCGGCTCATGAAGGTTATAAGCTGCATGTGGATTTGGAGAACAAGACTCTTACTGACGATTACGGCCTGGTTATTAACTTTGATCTGGATGAGCACCGTCGTCAGTTCCTTCTGCAAGGACTGGATGATATCGGCCTGACCTTGAAGCACGAGGATGAAATCTCAGCCTATGAGCAAAAGAACAGCGCACGTCTGTTTGCTTAATTTACCCGGTATATAAGCAAGGTACATGATTACAAAGGCTCTGTCAGGATGATCTTGGCAGGGCCTTTTGCCGTGTCCTGGTCAAGTTTCAACAACAAGCTGGACGAGCTTTTGTCCAAAAATAATTTAATAGATTACAAATCTGTATCTCTAAACCCTCTATTAAATGAAATTTTTTCCTGATAAAATGGGAGTAATTCGCAACATTTAAGAGAACGTGGCGTCTTTAATGTCGTATAGTGTTAACCCTCGTTGTCCTCGCTCAGCCGGTCGGTCGTCTATGCAAACAATTTGAAAAATGGGATGGTAGGGTGATTATGAAGAAACTGGGATTTATTGCTTTTTTACTCTTTTTCTTACTGTCGCTGCCTGGGCAGGGGCACGCAGAGTCCGGTGGTACTCATATTATGCTGGATGGAAAAGAGCTTCAGCTGGCTAAGGGCAGCCAGGTGCTGGAGATTAAGGGAAGTGTGCTGATTCCGATACGGGTAGTTGTGGAAGAACTGGGCTACACCGTAAATTGGGATAAGTCGGGCAAGGTGAATATCCAGCAGGGCACGACTAGGCTGGATCTGACCGTAAACAAGAAAACGGCCCTGATGAATGGAACGAAGATCACCATGCCGGCAGCCCCTATCACCAAAGGGGATACTACATATGTTCCATTAAGATTTGTCTCAGAACAGACCGGTCTGAAGGTGCTGTGGGATAATAAGTCGAGAACGGTGTTCCTCACTACGTCTGAAACCCAGAGCGGCAGCGGAAGTGGAAGTGTGAACAGTGGCAGCAATTCAGGCAAGGATAGCGGGTCATCTGTTGAAGTACCTAAACCGGGCAGCAGCGGCTCCGGCTCATCCTCCGGCGGCGGTTCCAACCAAGGGAATTCGGGGGGCTCATCAGGAGGGATGGACAGCTCTAATACAGACTCGCTGGCTGCTTTAAACGGGATCAGTTACAGTGACAACCGCCTGGTGATCTCGGTTGACGGTAAGGTGAAGCCTAAGATAAGCAAGCTGACAGGTCCAGACCGGATTGTAGTGGATATGCCTAATATCAAGTTCTCTGATGCGTTTCTGCTGGATCAACCTTTGGACAGCTCTGGACAGGGAGTTATGAAATTGACCGATTCCCTGGATGTGAAGCAGGTACGGTACTCGCAGTTCAGCAACAAACCACCAACAATACGTCTTGTCTTGGACCTGAGCACCAGTAAGAACTATAATTTGGTGAACGACGGGGATGGTTTGGTTATTGTGGACCTGAATTCCGATTCATCGTCGGTTCCGGTAACTCCTCCGGGTGACAATGGTAAGAAGCTTGTCGTTATCGATGCGGGTCACGGGGGCAAAGACCCGGGTGCCTCGAGCGCTTCCGGCAAAGTGGAGAAGACCTTTACCTTAGCTGTAGTGCTTAAAGTCCAAGAGCTGCTTAAAAATGTGGACGGCCTTGACTTCATGCTTACACGCAGTGACGATACTTACCCGACCCTGAGTGACCGGGTAAAGATGGCAAATAGTTTGAACGCGGATATCTTCATCTCGGTGCACGGGAACAGTGCAGGACCTTCCGTAACCGGGTCAGAGACCTACTACACCCGGACAGACAGCATTGAGCTGGCTAATGTGATGCATAAGCATCTTGTAGAGGCAGCCGGCCTCCCTGACCGTAAGGTCCGTCAGAAGAGCCTTCAGGTTACAAGAGAGACCAAAATGCCTGCGGTGCTGTTGGAGGTTGGTTATCTAAGCAATCTAAATGATGAGTCCCTTATGTATGATGACGACTTTCAAGAGCGTGTGGCGGAAGGTATCGTGGCAGGGATCAAAGAATACCTCGGATTGCAGTAAACTTCGATTCAAGAGGGGGAAGCCAGGATGAAGAGAGGGTTATGGATTGCCGGTGTGCTTCTTGTGCTGGCTGTGCTGAGCGTGGGCTGCGGGCAGAAGCCTGAGACTGCCCCGGCTGCTCCACAGGGAAGCGGTGGGGACACAGTTCAGACCGGACAGGATAGCAAAGAGCCGGCTAATACAGCAAATGGAGCTGGTCAGCAAGAGCAGACCGAACCGCCTAAGAAGGACCCGCAGGATAATAAACAAAAGCTGTCCATCCGGACTTATTATACGGACAATGACATGATGGATTTGAAGGAGAAACAGAAGGAAATCGCTTATAAGAATGATCAGGAGAAATATGAAGAAGCATTTAAATCCCTCCAGAATAGCGGCGATGACAAGCTATTTGCGTTATGGCAGAAAGTTAAGCTCAAGTCTGTGGGCCTGAACAATGGGGAGCTGACCATTGATATCGAATTGCCGGGTGAGGCAAGGCTGGGGGCTGGAGGAGAGGTATTAGCGATTGATGCGCTGAAGAAAACCTTTTTCCAATTTAACGAAGTCAAGACAATAGAGCTTCTTGTTGACGGCAGCAAGGTTGATACCCTGATGGGACACGAGGAGTTGGAACATCCTATGACCCGATCAGCAGACTGAGGTATGTAAAGAGAGAATCCGTGTTAGCGGGTTCTCTTTTTTTGGTAATACAATCCAGTAAATACAGCGCCTTGCTGTTTCGAAGGAAGGGATGAAGCTTTTAGAAAAGCTGCCATATCAATAAAAATCTAAATTATTTCGAGGAATTGACGATAAAGAACAAGAGGGTTCCAGCTGGAAATTTTGGCAGAAAAGTTGGCATAAATTCGCAACTTTTCATAGGGAGCCGCGTCTAATAGGCGTCCAGGCTGATGTCGAAGGATTAGGTTTTATGTAGAAATCACCAGGGACAAATACATCAATGGTAGGGGTGAAGGATGAAGAAATTAGGTTTTTTTGCGGTTTTATTTTTCTTTTTATGGGCTTTTCCCGGAATAGGAAGTGCGGCTGATTCAGGTACGCATATCTATCTGGATGGGAAAGAATTGAGTCTATCCAAGAATGGACAGGTTCAAGAAATAAAAGGAAGTGTAATGATTCCGATTCGTGTCGTCATGGAGGAGCTGGGGTTTAATGTCAACTGGGAGAATAAGACTGGCACGGTAACCATACAGAAAGCGGATACCACGATCAAATTGGTTGTGGGTAAGAAAGCGGCTACAGTAAACGGGGTTCAAACTACCGTACCTGTAGCGCCTTATCTCAAAGGTGATACTACCATGGTTCCTCTTCGCTTTATCAGTGAGCAGATGGGCTTAAAGGTAACCTGGGTGAGCAAGACCAAATCCGTATATCTTATTACCCCAAGTGAAGGCAGTGGAAACAATGGGTCTGGAAACGGACAAGCTGGCGGGAACGCGTCAATTACGGGAATCAGCTTTAGCGACAATCGGCTGATCGTTGCCTTAAGTGGTAAGGTGAAACCGAGTGTGTTCAAGATGGCTGATCCTGACCGGATTGTCATTGACGTGCCAAATGCGCGTTTTGACGATACGTTCCCTGACGGCATGCTGGACAGCACTCAGAATGGGTCTATCCAAGTAGATGGGTATCCGGATGTTTCGAAAGTGCGCTATTCCTTATTTAACAATAATCCTTCGACAGTGCGCATTGTGCTTGATCTGAATAAGGCTAAAAATTATGAATTAATTAATGCGGGTGACGGTCTGCTTATCGTGGACTTGAACAAGGGGTCATCTGAGACTCCGGTAACCCCACCGGGAACGAGCGGCAAGAAGCTTGTGGTTCTGGACGCTGGACATGGCGGAACGGACCCTGGAGCAATCAGTGTGAAGAACCGGAAAGAGAAGGATTTCAATCTGGCCGTGGTGCTTAAGGTTGAGGCGCTTCTAAAGAACAACAAGAACATCGATCTGGTCTTGACGCGAAGTGGAGATACGTACCCTACGTTGTCAGACCGCGTGAAGATAGCGGAGAAGCTGAAGGCGGATATTTTCATTTCTGTCCATGCAAATTCCGGTCCGGCTACGGCTAGTGGTGTGGAAACTTACTACACCAGAAATTCCAGTCAGGAGCTTGCCAAAGTCATGCACAAATATCTTGTTAAGTCATCCGGGCTTACTGATCGTAAAGTAAGATACGCCAGCCTTCATGTAACACGGGAAACTACGATGCCGGCGGTTCTTCTAGAATGCGGCTTTCTCAGCAATAAGAATGATGAGGCCCTTCTCTATACAGAAGAATTCCAGAACAAGGTGGCTGAAGGCATCGTGGCAGGCATCAAAGAATATCTCAAAGTACAGTAGGTTTCCCGAAAGGAGGAAGTGACGTGAAACGGAAATTATGGATCATAACGCTGCTTGTTGTAGTTGTGGGGATCAGCGCAGGCTGTGGCCAGAAGCCTCAGTCAGCGGGTGGAGTCAACAATACACAAGGGAGCGAAGGAACGACATCAAGTGGTGACCAGACTGCGTCCAAAACGCCGAGTGAGGGAAACAATGGACAGCAGCAGGTTCAAGGAAATTCCGGTTCGAATGGAAGTGGGAATACCGGAAGCTCCGGTAAGACCGGAAATACAGGGACAAATGAATCGGAGACCAAATCCGTGAAGACAACCATTGAGGCTTATTACACGGATGATCAAATGCTGGAGCTGAAGAAAGTTCAGAAGGAAATCACCTACACGGAAGCCAAGGATAAATATGAAGCTGCCGTAAAGTCTCTTCAAAGCAGCGGGGACAGCAAGCTTTTCGCACTCTGGGGAAAGGTGGAGTTCAAGTCGGTCAGCTTCAAAGACGGACAGTTGACAGTGGATATCCATCTGCCGGATGAAGCACGGCTGGGTGCAGGTGGTGAATCACTTGCCATTGACGCGCTTAAGAAAACGGCATTCCAATTTGACGAGGTAAAAAGCCTGGAACTGCTCGTGGATGGCCAACAGGCCGACACGCTGATGGGCCATGTCGAACTGACGCATCCTATGACGAGAGAATAATTAGCAAGAAAAGGAATATGACTGCTGTATGTCGAATGAGAATACAGCAGTCCATTTTTTGTTAAAGGAGAGAATGCAATGTCTTACAAAAGAAGCCGTATCCGTCAATCTAAAAAGGCGGTTTCCACCATGCTGGTTACGGCAATGTGCTTAAGCGGGGGAGCAGCCGCATTTGCGGATTCCAATACAACTACTACGGCGGCCAATACAACGTCAACATCGAGTCAGACGACCGCTGGAACAGCCTCCATTTTCAGTGATGTAGCGAGCGGCTTTTGGGCCGAGAAACATATTTATAAGCTTGCCTCTGAAGGAATTATTCTAGGGGAAAAAGGAAAGTTCCGTCCCAATGACAGCATCACACAGGAAGAAGCTGTCACCCTTGCTCTACGCTTCATGAATCTGGACAGCAAGCTTCCGTCGGTGCCAGTCGTTCCTGACAAGCTGAAGGTAGGCAATTATTTCAAGCCTTATGTCGCTTTAGCCCTCCAGCAGAAGCTGATTGACCAGACAGAAGAAATAGCCGCAACCGGTGCTAAAGAGTCTTGGGGCTCCAAGAAGGCTTCCCGGGAGTGGATCGCCAAAATCCTTGTGCGCTCGCTCGGCAAAGAAGCGGATGCCAAAGCAGCCGGCTCGAAATCCACAACATTTGCGGATAACGCCAAAATCTCAAACAGCGCTAGAGGTTTTGTTACAGTTGCCGTGGATCTTGGCTTAACCAAAGGGGTGGAAGGCAACAAATTCGACCCGCTAGGTCTGGTAACCCGCGCTCAAATCGCCACCTTCTTCAGCCGTGGACAAGGGTACATTAACCCGGGTTATGCCGGTGTGTATGAGGGGATCGTCTCCGAACTTACCGATTCCAAATTGACGCTGTATATCGATGGCAAAACGCGCAGTTTTACGCTGGATAACCGGAGCGTGTTCTTCACAAGCGATTCTGAAACCAAGATTGCGAAGAGTGATCTGAAGCCGTTCACGAAAGTAATGGCGATTGATAAAGTCGGCTCTGCAGCGTATGTGGAAGTCACTGATCCTAAGCAGCAGGTTGAAAGCATCGAAGGTACGTTTGCGAAAGTAACCGGGGGAAATACCATTTGGGTCAGCACACCGACAGGGTATGCTTCTTATGGATATGACTCGGCTACACAGTTTATTGACCAGAACGGGAAAGTGATTGCACCAACGGCCATTACAGCGGACAGCACCATCGAAATCCAGAAGGAGACGTTCAGTCCCGACAAGAAGACTGTGGTTGTTAAAGTGAAGTCGGGCCTGGTGAATAAAACTTCGTCGGGAACGATCCAATCCGTTGATCAGAATGCGAAGACGGTGACACTAAAAGATGCTTCAGGCAGTGTGGAGCAGTATAAAGTCGATAACAACACGCTGGTTCGCTATCAAAGCCAGATCATCACACTGGGTGAATTGAAGCCTAATGTGGCAGTAAATTACACCGTCAAGAACAGCGTGCTTACCAATCTTGAAGTAACGCAGAGTGTGGAACGTACCGTGAAAGGCATGTTGGTTGATGTCAATGCGGGAAGCAAGCTGCTGACCTTCAAAAATTCCAGCGGGGCCTTGGATGTTAAGGTGTTGGCTGATAAACCTTCCATCCTGATTGATGGTATTACCGATGCGGGTCTGAATGATCTGATCGCGGATGTGAACGCCGGGGATCAGGTTGAGATTACGCTGGATGCCCAGGAGAAGGTTACACGCATTCAAGTGCTGGGAAGACAGTCCGAGCTGCTTACGGATTCCACAGTAGTGTCTTATGACAGCAAGTATAAAGCGCTGACGGTTATTGACGGGGCGAAGAAGCTGCATGTGTACACCTTGGACGAGAAGACCAAGCTGGACTACAATTCCGCATCGCCAACACTTAGCGGCATTGAGCCGCTGTTGACCAAGGATCGCAAAGTCAGTATCACACATATTGGAGACCGGGCATTATCCCTCCAAATCATTTATAAATACGAAGGTACTTATGTCTCGGCTAACACTTCAGCCAAGAACGTGACGATCCAGCTCAGCGGCGGCAAGACCATGACACTGAATTATACGGGAAGCAGCCTGCCGCTTGAAATTTATGGAATCGCATCGCCGTCCCTTTCCGATATCAAGCCGGGAGATGCGGTTGTTGCCCAGCTAAGCGCGAATCAGGATGTGCTGCAGACGCTTGCCGTCAAAACTCCGGTACAATTCGAAGTGGTGTCCGTGGATACAGCGAACAGCCGGGTGAGAGCGAAATCCAAAGGTATTACCGATGAATTCTATGTGGACAAGGCGACTCTGCTGGGAGATAACGGACAGGCGATTAAGGCATCCGAGCTGACCGCAGGGCAGGTTATTAATGTTACGTTTAATGGAAGAAACGTGGTATCGGTTCAAGTGGTTAAGCTGAACCTCGGCAAGGTTCTCAGCGTGGATGGCTCAACCGTGACGGTCAAGAGCTTTAATGGTGGGAACACTTCCTATCCGGTAAGCGGCGGTGTCAAAGTAATCCGCAATGGCTCGGTGACTACAAACGCAAATACCCTGACCAACTCGGATCATGTTGAAATTCGCAAGGATGAGACAGGTCAAACCGTGTTTACCGTACTGAACTCCATTGTTCGTCCGTTTAGTTATTACGATGCTTCATCCAAAGTTATTACAGTAAAACACGACTTTAACGATAACAATTACCGGTTTGAAGTGAGCCTGGACACATATGTTCACCAAGGCGACACCACATTAACCGTGCAATCCCTCAAAGAAAATGATAATATTGTATTATATTTCAACAATAACAAGCTTGTTGAGATTGAAAAACAATAAGTCAGTTTCTTGAGATTGACCGTCTTGATACGGGATTCAGTCCCGTATCAAGACTTTTTTTTGCCGGGAGGAATGCACATGAACGCGGCTGCAGTCCGCCATATACTGGACAGTATCGGAGCCATGTTTCCAGATGCACACTGTGAACTTCATCACAGCAACGCCTTTGAACTTACGATAGCGGTTCTTCTGTCAGCTCAATGTACAGATGCGACCGTCAATAAAGTGACGGTGGATTTATTCCAGAAGTACCATACGCCGATGGATTATGTGTCGGTTCCGCTTGAGGAGCTGGAGCAGGATATCCGTCGGATTGGTCTGTACCGGAATAAGGCGAAGCATATTCAGAATCTCTGCCGAATTCTAATTGAACAGTATGGGGGCGAAGTTCCCTCCGAGCATGACAAGCTCGTTCAGCTGCCAGGGGTCGGGAGGAAAACGGCCAACGTCGTGGTCTCCAATGCCTTCGGTGTTCCTGCAATTGCGGTGGACACGCATGTCGAGCGCGTCAGCAAGCGGCTGGGACTGGCTGGTTGGAAGGATTCGGTCTTAGAGGTTGAGAAGAAGCTCATGAAACAGGTGCCAAGGGATGAATGGACATTGACACATCATAGATTGATTTTCTTTGGCCGGTACCACTGCAAGGCCCAGTCCCCGAAATGCCAGGTATGTCCGCTGCTTGATGTGTGCCGGGAAGGCAAAAAGCGTATGAAAACTGCGCAGCTTAGAGAAGATAGAGAGAGCAAGACCAAAAAATGATATTGATAGTAGAGGATGAGACTTCATGAGATGTATTTCCGTTTACACAGACAATTTTGAGTTATTCTCAGATATGTTTGAACAGGTGATCGAGATTAATTTGGGTGAGAATGACGAGCGTGAGCTTGAAGGAGTAACGATTAGCGATTCCGGGGAAGTGCCTGAACACTACCTGGAGCGCATGGCGAAGAAGCCTGAAGTCGTTGTAATGAAAGACAAAGACAGAGGCATTACAATCCTGCAGCACGGCAAGGTATTTGAAATTCTGATTCCTTCGGATGAGACGGAAGCCGTAACCGCAGGTTAATAGTTTTAGATAAAAATAAAACCGGATCACTCTGGTTTTATTTTTTTGCCCGAATAAGTTTCCCCGCAGCCGGATTGAATGCTAAAATGAACATATTTATACTGCAAACTGACACATTAACAGTAGACAAAACAATAGAAAAATCAAGTTCGGGAGAGAAGCAAATATGGAAACGTTCTCAGTTCATACAAAGCAGCCTTTGCAGACCATGCTGCAGAGGTTGAAAGAGCATTTAAAGCAAGCCGGAGACATGAAAGGCGCGCAGGATATGGATGAGCTTGAGCAAAAGCGCCTGTCCGGCGAGATTACCATCGCATTCTGCGGGCATTTCTCGGCAGGGAAATCCAGCCTGATTAATACTTTATGCGGCAAAAAAGTGCTGCCGGCGAGTCCGCTTCCCACCAGTGCAAATGTGGTGATGATCCGCAGCGGGGCACCGAGGGCCCTGTTAACCCCAGCCAATGAACCGCAGGTACAGGAAGCATCGGATTCACCGGAAGCCGCGGTAGCAGGTGAAGACAAACAAGCGTCTGTGCCGATTGAAGCCTCGCTGGATGAGCTTGAAATATACTGCCGGAACGGCCAGGACTTCTCCCGGATTTCCGTCTGGGATCATATCCCGCTGCTCGGGGATCATGGAGTGCTGCTGGACACGCCTGGAGTAGACTCCAATGATGCGGGGCATGCGCTTGCCACGGAATCGGCGCTTCACCTGGCTGACGTGGTGTTCTATGTTATGGATTATAACCATGTCCAGTCCGAAACGAACCTGAGCTTTGCCAAAAGCCTATCGGATTGGGGCAAGCCGCTGTATCTCGTTGTCAATCAAATTGACAAGCACCGGGAACAGGAGCTGAGCTTTGACAAGTACCGCCGTTCTGTTGAGCAGGCTTTTGACGTGTGGCAGGTGAAGCCTGCGGGGTTCTTCTATTTGTCCTTGAAGCAGCCGGATCATCCGCGCAGCATGCTGCAAGAGCTGAAGCAGGTGATAGGCCAGCTGATCGCCCGCCGGGAGGAGCTGGTGAACTACAGCTTGACTTGTTCCGCATTTCATACGGCGGAAAGCCATCTGGAGCAGCTCAAAGATGCCGAGGAGACAGAGCGGAATGAACTGCTCGAACAGCTTGGGGGCGAGGAAGCGGTCCAGCGGGTGGAGGACGAAATTCTTGCACTTCAACGGGAAGCGGAAGAGAATGAGATGCTGCCTTCAAGACTCCAGAGCGGCTTCGCCGCGGAGCTGGACAAGCTGCTTGGCAGCGCCCAGCTGATGACCCCGCCCATCCGGGAAGCGGCGCAGCTGTATTTGGAGAGCCGTGCTCCTGGCTTCAAGATGGGGTTCCTGTTCGCTGGAGGCAAGACGGAGGCGGAAAAGCAGCGGCGTCAGGACGAGCTGTTTCATAAATTAAAAGATCAGGTAAACGCTCAGGTCGACTGGCATGTCAGAGATCTGATCCGCAAGCTTGGCCAGGCTCATGAGCTGTGGTCGGCAGCTTGGGAGCAGCGGCTGAGTGACGAGCTTCCAAAGTCGGATATCCAGTGGATCTCCGGACCGGTCAAGGCTGGTGCGACCATTTCCGGCGAGTCGACGCTGAACTATGCCGCAGACGTGAAAGCGGCCGTCACCACGGCCTATCGCCGCGCGGCCATGGGCATCGCGGCCGAGCTGCTGGCCGAGCTGGCGCCGCAGCAGGAGGCCGTGCGGCAGAGCCTGGCTGCGCGCCGCGAACACGCCACGGTACGCGCATCGCTGGCCGGCCGGCTGCGCGCCCTGGAACGCGCCGCGGCAGAGCGCGCGGCCCAGGTGCAGGCGCTGCTGGGCGCGCCTGCATCGCTCACCCCCGGCGTGCTGCCGGAGGTGAGCGTGCCCGCTGCGCCGCCGCAAATGCAGGCGGCGCCTGAGGCGCCCGCAGCCGCCGGGCTACAGGCGGCAGCTGCGCCCGTGTCCGCCGCCGCGCCGATCCGGCGGCGGCTGGATGAAGCGGCCGCGCTGCTTGAGGACGCGGCCGGTGCGCTTGCGCCGCATCCCGCGTTCGAGGCGGGCATGCGGGCGCTGAGCACGCGGGCGGCGGAGCTGCGCCGCGGCAGGTTCACGGTCGCGCTGTTCGGGGCGTTCAGCGCGGGCAAGTCCTCCTTCGCGAATGCCCTGCTCGGGCAGCGCGTACTGCCGGTATCGCCGCATCCGACCACCGCGGCGATCAACCGCATTCTCGCGCCGGAGGACGGCTTCGCCCACGGCACAGCTGTGGTGAAGCTGAAGAGCCCGGAGGCCATGCGCGAGGATCTGGCCTATTCCTTCGGCGTGCTTCAGCTTGGGTCCTGGCAGGAGCATAACTGGCTGGACACTGTGCGGAAGCTGAAAGCTAAGGATATTCCAGCCTCTGGACGGTCCCATTACAGCTTCCTGCAAGCGGCCGCTCTTGGCTGGGAGGAGAATTCGGGCCACCTCGGTGAGAGTCTCACGGTGGACATGGCCGAATTCTCCGCCTTTGTGGCCGAAGAGAATCGGGCCTGCTTCGTGGCCGGGATCGATTTATACTACAGCTGTCCACTTACTGAACAGGGAATTGTACTCGTGGATACACCGGGTGCGGACTCAATTCATGCCCGCCATACAGGTGTCACCTTTCAATATATGAAAAATTCAGATGCCCTTCTTTATGTCACGTATTACAACCATGCGTTCTCCCGCGCCGATAAACAGTTTCTAGCCCAGCTTGGCCGGGTTAAAGGCAGCTTTGCGCTTGATAAAATGTTCTTCATCGTGAACGCAGCCGATCTGGCTTCATCTTCGGAAGAGCTGCATGAGGTTGTTGCCCACGTGGATTCCAGCCTCAGAACCGCGGGCATAGAACGTCCGCAGATTTATCCGGTATCCAGCTTGAACGCCCTGGAAGCGAAGTTGACGGGAGATGAATCTTCCCTGTCGGCCTCTGGATTCGCGGAATTTGCTTCGGTCTTTGATTCCTTCATAGGGCATGATCTCAGCGGCCTGGCTGCTGCATCGGCAGCCGATGAGCTTCACCAGAGTCTGCTTCGGGTACAGCAGCGCATTACCGCCCTGTCTCAATCCGGGACCGAACGGGAGCAGCTGATCCAGCGACTGGAGCAGGAGCGTGGTAGCTATCAAGAGTCACTCGTCCGTCTTCGGGGTACGGATCTCAGTCCAGAAATTATTCAGGAGACCGGTGAGCTTGTATTTCACGTCCGCCAGCGGGTGCGTCTTGCCTCTATAGATCTGTACCGTGAATTCTTCCATCCATCCCTGCTTCAGGAGGATGGGGGCGATATGAAGAAGAAATTTGCCGTATCGCTGCATGATTGGATGTCTGGATTATCCGGTGAATTGGAGCGCGAGCTTCTTGCCACTTCCCTGCGGCTGGAGAAGAAAGTTGATGCCCTGATCAGCCGGGAGGCCGGCAAATGGCTTGAACACGAGTCGGGCAGCGAACCAAGGCCGTCCTTATTTGTAAAGGAATTTTCGGGATGGGCCACGCCGGAAATAGGGGAAGGGCTGCTGACTGGCCAGCTTAACTGGAAGGATTATTGGTCTTATTTCAAGAATCCGAAGCATTTCTTTGAAGGCAGCGGCAGGGAGGCTCTCCGGGAAGCCCTGGCCGCGCCACTCGATGAGATGGTAAAAGAAGTGGCAGACCGAATTCAGGAAACCTTATCTTCATACTATTGTAATGAGGCGGTCCGCGGGCTTGAGGAAATAGCGGATCACTTTGAACAATTATGGGTGGAGTGGGAAGAAGAATTACGCGGAATTCAAGCTTCTGGAGACGAGACAGACACCTTAATCGCCCTGGGCAAAAGGCTGGCCGAAAGTGAACAGCAGCTTCGGCAGATATCCTGAGCATTCAGGAGGATTTGGAAGGCGATACCGGATTAGTGTCACCTAAGTCTGATCCGCTCTGAAATACCCTATTAAATGAACAATTTTCCTCTTTGCTGCCTTAAAGTTAGGATGGTAAACTTCATAAATGTTCCATAATATGACGGTTGGCAGCGAGGAGGAGACTTATGAACGTTCTCAGGCAATTGCACGTCTATTATCGGGAGAAGAACTACTTGTTAATTCTCTCGATTCTATGTCTGGCAGCGGCCACAGCCCTGGGGCTGGTGTACCCTAATTTGCTTCGAAGGTTGATTGACGATGTGATTGGACCGGGGAAGTATGAGCAAGCGCCGTATCTTGCTTTAATAGCGCTTTCAGTTATCGTGGTGAAAGCATTCCTGCAATTTTTAAGCGGTTACTTTGGTGGCAGACTGGGCAATTATTTGGCATACCGCCTGCGTAATGCCTGCTACGAGAAACTGCAGTTCCTATCCTTCCGGTATTACGATACGGCCAAAACCGGGGATTTGATGTCGCGGCTGACCGGGGACCTGGAAGCCATCAGACTGTTTATCGGTTTTGGCTTTGCCCAGCTGCTGAACCTTTTCTTTATGGTCAGCTTCGGAGCCGTAATGATGCTTTCTATTAACTGGCAGCTTACCCTGCTTACTCTGATTACCATGCCTCTGCTTGTGGCTGTAGCATGGAAATTTGAAACCAAGATTCACCCGGCGTTTCAGGAGATGCGTCTGGCTTTAAGTTCCTTGACCACTTCGGTTCAGGAGAACATTACCGGGGTTAGAACCGTCAAATCTTTTGCCAGAGAGCCACACGAGGTGGAGAAATTCTCTGAGCGAAATGAACGTTACAAGTCTAATCAGATCTTCGCCGCCTTGCTATGGAGCAGATATTTTCCTGTTATGGAGCTGCTGGCCTCTGTAAGCGTTGCTATACTGCTGGGATTTGGGGGTTCACTCGTCATACATAAATCCCTGTCACTTGGGGAGTTAGTTGCTTTCTTCGGCTTGATTTGGTTCATTATCGGACCGCTTTGGGGTCTAGGCTTTCATATCAATAACTATACCCAATCCAAGGCTTCCGGGGAGCGTGTGCTGGAGATTCTCAACCAGCCTATAGATGTGAAGGACGCTCCGGATACGATTCAGCTTGCGCCAGAGAACATTAAAGGGCACGTGGTGTTTGATCATGTGACTTTCGCATACGGGAATAAGATGCCTGCCGTGGCAGACATCAATTTTGAAGCAAAGCCCGGCTCGGTGATTGGCTTCCTGGGGGGGACAGGTTCGGGTAAATCAACAATTATCCAGCTGCTGATGCGTGCCTATGACGTCAATGAAGGACGTATTCTGCTGGATGGGACGGATATTAGGAAAATTCAAATCCAGCAGCTTCGGAGTCAAATCTCCACTGTGTTCCAGGAGACGTTCTTATTCTCATCTTCCATCCGCAACAATATTGCCTACGGCATTAAGGATGTATCTATGGAGGAGATCATCCGGGCTGCCAAGCTGGCGAAGGCCCATGATTTCATTATGGAACTCGCAGACGGTTACGACACAGTGGTAGGTGAACGCGGTATGGGGCTCTCCGGGGGCCAAAAGCAGCGGATCGCAATTGCCCGCGCCCTCTTAACCAATCCGAAGATCCTCATTCTGGATGACGCTACAAGTGCGGTGGATATGGAAACTGAGCATGAGATTCAGACCGGATTCCAGGAAGTTATGCGGGGGAGAACAACTTTTATTATTGCCCACCGAATATCCTCGCTGAGGCATGCGGATCTGATCCTGGTTATGGATCAAGGACGGGTCGTGCAGCAGGGGACCCACAACGAGCTAATTCATGTGGAAGGGCCATATCGGGACGTATTCCGAATCCAATATGCAGACTTTCTGTCCAGGCAGTCCGAAGGGGAAGATGAGGTGAATCAGGCATGAGTACACAGACCGAGACAACCGGGAAGCAGGATCCGGGCTTGAAGAAGAGAATCGAGCTGAACGAGAGATTTATCTACAAAGACGATGATGCGATCGACAAGGCCTTTGACTGGAAGCAGTTCCGGCGTCTGTTCTCTTATATGAAACCGTATGCCAGACAGCTCCTGCCGCTGATTATCCTCATGATGATTCTGGGCACCATTACGAAACTGACTGTTCCTTATTTAACAAGTCTGGCGATCGATAAAGCGATTGTGAAGGAGAGCAGTCTCAGTCTTCTTTATATCATCACTGGTTCTGTTATCCTCTTATATCTTATCCAATGGGGAGCGAGCGCTTACCGGATCAAGTATACGAACATCATCGGCCAACGTGTGATCTATGATTTAAGATCGGATTTATTCCGGCATATTCAGAAGCTGTCTTTTAATTTCTATGATAAGAGACCGGCGGGCTCTGTTCTGGTCCGGGTGACAAACGATGTCAATTCCCTACAGGATCTGTTCACAAATGGGGTTGTAAACCTCATGATCGACTGCGTCCAGCTTGTAGGTATTGTTGTCATCCTGCTTCTGGTCAATTGGAAGCTGGGGCTCGCGGTTATGGTAACTGTGCCGATCATGTTCTTCATTTCAACCAAATTGCGCCAGACCATCCGTATTGCTTGGCAGGTTGTGCGGACGAAGAACTCTAGAATCAACTCACACTTAAATGAATCTATTCAAGGTATCCGGGTAACCCAGGCTTATACCCAAGAGCAGGAGAATATGCGTTTCTTCGACGCCATGAATTATGACAGCAAGAAATCCTGGGACAAAGCTTCCGCCATGAACCAAATGTTCGGTCCCCTGATCGAGATCACAGGCGGAATCGGCAGCTTCATCCTGTTCTGGCTCGGAGCCTATCTCATTCAATCGGGTGAAATTACGATTGGTCTGCTGGTCGCGTTCAGCAACTATGTAGGCAACTTCTGGGACCCGATCAACCGCTTGGGGCAAATGTATAATCAGCTGCTTGTGGCCATGGCTTCCTCCGAGAGAATTTTTGAGTTTATTGATGAGAAGCCTTCGATCGCCGACAAGGAAGGGGCTAAGCCGCTTCCGGTCATCCGCGGGGATATCCGGTTTGATCATGTGGTGTTTGAGTATGAGAAAGGAAGAGCTGCCCTGAAGGGGATAGACCTTTCGGTCAAGGCAGGTCAGTCCGTGGCCCTGGTGGGTCATACGGGGTCAGGGAAGAGCACGATTATCAACCTGGTCAGCCGGTTCTATGATATAACTCAGGGCCGGATCACGATCGACGGTTATGATATTCGGGATGTCACACTTCAGAGTCTGCGCAGCCAGATCGGGATTGTGCTCCAGGATACGTTCATCTTCTCAGGAACGATCCGGGACAACATCCGGTTCGGGCGCCTGGACGCTACGGATGAGGAAGTGGAGGCGGCCGCCAGAGCGGTGGACGCCCATGAGTTCATATCCCAGCTGCCGGGTGGTTATGACACCGAGGTGGAGGAGCGCGGGAGTGCGCTGTCCATGGGGCAGCGTCAGCTGCTGAGCTTTGCCCGGGCGCTTCTGGCCGACCCGCGTATTCTCATTCTTGATGAGGCTACGGCGAGTATTGACACAGAGACTGAGCTTAAGATTCAGGAGGCACTGAAGGTGCTTCTGAAAGGCAGAACGTCCTTTATTGTGGCTCACCGTCTTTCTACAATCAGACATGCCGATCATATTGTGGTACTGGATCATGGGGAAATCAAAGAGGAAGGAACCCATGACCAACTTTTGGAGAAGAAGGGAATATACAGTGGATTAATCGAAGCACAATTCAGATTTTTGTAACTTTGTGTCGGATATCCAAGATTTTTTTCTTAGAGCACTCTTGCATTCTAGACAAGAAACCCGGAAAATAGATAAGAAGAAACACTTATCTGCGTGGGAGGACCTAGGACAGTCCGTTCCATATTCATAAGGGGGATTTCTGAGGAATGTGGGGTGCTCCTTTTTCTGAGCGTGCCAGAACGATGATGCTGTTGGGCAGCGGAGAGCTGGGTAAGGAAGTCATCATAGAAGCCCAAAGACTCGGGGTCAGAACCATTGCGGTGGACCGCTATGAACACGCGCCTGCCATGCAGGTGGCCCATGAGTCACATGTCATTGATATGCTGGATGCGAATGCACTTAAAAGTTTAATTTATGACAAGAAACCCGATCTTATTGTTCCAGAGATCGAAGCGATTGCCACAGCAGCGCTATTGGAGCTGGAAGAGGAAGGGTACCATGTGGTGCCGACGGCCAGGGCAGCCAGGCTGACGATGGACCGTGAAGGCATACGCCGTCTTGCAGCGGAAGAACTGGGTATTCCAACAGCGGCTTACCGGTTCGCGGACAGTCTGCACAGCTTAAAAGAAGCGGTTAAGGAACTCGGAACGCCGTGTGTGGTCAAGCCGTTAATGAGCTCCTCGGGGAAAGGCCAGACGGTATGCCGGACTCCTGAAGACGCGGAAGCCAGCTGGAATGCGGCACTGGAAGGTGCCCGAGCCAAAGGAGCCGCAGTTATTGTGGAATCCTTCGTTCAATTTGACAGTGAAATTACACTGTTAACGGTTCGTTCCGTATCCGGAACGATCTTTTGTCCACCTATTGGTCATATTCAGAAGGATGGCGATTATATTGAATCATGGCAGCCCCATCCCATGGGGGAGAAGGCACTGCTGGAGGCTCAGGATATCGCCCGCCGGATCACCGATGCACTGGGTGGATATGGGTTATTCGGTGTGGAGCTGTTCCTGACAAGTGAAGGGGTCTTGTTCAGTGAAGTATCCCCGCGTCCGCATGACACGGGAATGGTAACGATGGTGACCCAGGATCTGTCTGAGTTCGCCCTGCATGTTAGGGCTATTCTGGGATTCCCGGTGCCTAGTGTGCACGTGCTGACGCCTGGTGCCTCCGCGACACTCAAAGCGGAAGCTGAGGGAGAAGGGTTCATCATTAATGGTCTTCATGAAGCACTGGAAATCCCCCGTACACAAGTTAGAATTTTCGGTAAGCCGCTCAGCAAGCCGGGGCGACGGATGGCGGTGGCGCTAAGTGCAGATGAAGATGTGGACAATGCACGTATCCAAGCCAAAAAAGCGGCAAGTCTATTAAAGGTGGAATGGGCTGAAAATGAGTAATCAGGTGTGTGCTCCGGCACTCTTAATCCGCAAATGTTCAC
The DNA here is from genome assembly GCF_018403205.1 of Paenibacillus sp. J22TS3. Classification (NCBI taxonomy): domain Bacteria; kingdom Bacillati; phylum Bacillota; class Bacilli; order Caryophanales; family Paenibacillaceae; genus Paenibacillus; species Paenibacillus sp. J22TS3. Next base: position 326,717 of record NZ_BOSF01000001.1, on the reverse strand, counting down.
ATCACGATGCGAAGGAAATCACGGCTTTAATGAGACAGCTTCGCTACCCTACTACAGTGAGTGTAATGGAAGAGAGACTTACCGCACTGGAGAATCATCCGAATTATCGGAATTTTGTTGCAGAACTTGATGGCAAGATTGTAGGCACCATCAGTCTTAAGCAATTGAAGACCCATGAAATGAAACAGCCAGTTACACGGATTACCGCACTTGTTGTGGATGAGAATCACAGAGGCAAGGGGATTGGAACCACTCTGATTCAAGAAGTGGAAGCCTGGGGAAAACGCAAGGGCAGCCAGGAGCTGTTCCTGTCCACCGGGGATGATAACCATTACCGTCCTGACGCCAGACCGTTCTATGAGCGGCTCGGATTTGAATGCGCAGGATACCGTCTTTACAAAACTTTGAAATAAATAACCTTCACATAGTCATCCCTTGATGGGATGACTTTTTTCTGCTCTTTAACGAAAGAAAGAGGACAGCCTCCATCTGGTGGCTGTCCTCTGGTTTGTTTACTCTTTGACTTTGAAGGAATCCATAATGGATTTGATCAGGGTATCCTTGTCTTTATCATAGTCCTTCTTAGGGGTTGAGTAGCTGACCACATATGTGTTCTCTTTGGCTGGAACAATTAATTGGGTGAGCATAACGTCTGTGGAAGATTGCGGGTTCGAATAGCTCGCTGTGGAGAGGGCAGCTTTGAAGCCGTTGTGATCCACTTCGGTGAAATCTACAGCCTTGTAATCCTTCATGCCATTTGCTTCCCCGTTCTCCTGCAGCACTTTGGTTGCGTTATCCGCAATATCTTTGGCTGTATAAGATGCGCCAGGGGTTACGGTTACATTGAGGTTGCTGGCAAACTTTCCTTCAGGCTTCGGATCATAAAAGGCCGCTTTGATCAGGGGACTGTTCAGCTGCTTCTCGTCGTATGTACTCCAATCCTTTGGATAAGAAATCGCGAACTGGTCGTTTTCAAGAGTTTTGCTCTCGAAAGAAGTTTCCTGCTTGTTGTCTGAAGAAGTTCCTTGTTTGTCATTTGTGCTTCCCGAATCTGTAGAAGGTGCCTTGGCTTCTGTTGATACGGCAGGCTGTTTGTTGTCAGCTTCTCCTGTCTTTGTGTCAGACGCAGCTTTGTTCCCGCAGGCTGTTAATAAACCAATTAGAATAACTGCTGTGATCCATTTCTTTGTCATGTTGATCTCCTTCTTAGAAATTTAGGGTCTACCCATATTTAACCAATCAATTCGTTATTCTAACAAAAAAGTGTTAAAAAAGGAAATACAAGATGCAACTCCCACTTAGTTTTGAGTGTCCTATCCGTTGAGGGATTAAAGGTAAACGGTTACAATGAGGTTGCAGCTTGAATTAGATTTTTTGAATTGTTAGATCACCTCGAAGGATGATGATATGTACAAATTGATATTGGTTGATGATGAGTCGGATGTCAGAGAAGGCCTGCTTACTGAAATTGACTGGAGTTCCCTCGGATTCGAGGTATCTGATACCGCAGAGAATGGCCGCGAAGCTTCGGAGATGATCGAGCGGCATCAGCCCGATGTGGTGGTGACGGATATCCAGATGCCATTTATGAATGGGCTTCAGCTGTCAGAATGGATACGCGAGCATTATCCGGGGACCAAAATTGTAATATTGACGGGATACGAGGAGTTCGAATACGCCCAGAAGGCGATTCGGCTTCAGATCGATGAGTATGTGCTCAAGCCTTTCTCTTCCCGGGAATTCATAGATATTTTGCAGAAAGTAAAAGATCATCTGGACGAAGAGGCCGCGGACAAAGAGAATATTCAGGTTTTGACCGAGCATTACCGCAAGAATCTGCCGGTGCTTCAAAGTATGTTCCTCTCCTCGCTGGTATCCAAGCAGCTGCCGCCAAGAGAGATTCGAGACAAGCTCTTGTCCTATTCCCTGGACTTGGAAGGCAGCAGATTTATGGTGTCCATCCTGCGTCTTGACCCCAGGCCGAGGGATAAGGAAGACGGTCTGTCATCCCTTAAGCTGATGTACGACCAGGATCTTGAGCTGTTCGCGGTCCTGAATATCGCAGCGGAGGTTGGGGAGAAGTATGCAATCGGACATACGTTTATTCATCATGATGAGGTTGTGCTGCTTAGCACAGGTGAGGGGCCGGATTCCGATGGTCTCAGTCAGACGACGTTAAAAGTGCTGGAGGAAATAAGGCACAGTGTTGAACGGTTTCTTAAAATGACGGTGACAGCGGGGGCCGGTACCGTACAGACCAGCTTGCAAAATGTTCACTTGTCCTACCGCGAAGCGGAGCAGGCTATGGACTACCGGCTCATCCTTGGTGGGAATAAAGTGATCTGGATTGAGGATGTGGAGAATCGTCCTGCCCGGCAGCGGACGGAGATTCAACTAAGCGAGCAGGAGCTTATAAGGTGTCTTAAGCTGGGAACTGAGCTGGAAATCCGCGCTTTGTTGGACCATTTATTTGATCAGATCATGGAGGCTGGAATTTCTTATCAGGAGTTTCAGATTTATCTGCTTGAGATGCTTACGGCAGCAGTGAAGGTGGCGAAGGAGCTTCAAGTGGATCTTGAGCAGTTGTTCGGGAGCGGGGGGACGGGGATTGGTGAGATCACAAAATTCAAACATATTATAGAAGCCAGGACCTGGTTCAAGGATCTGTGTGTAAAGCTTAGAAGCTCCATCGCTATGGACAGGGAATCGAGCTACAACAGGCTCGTGGAGGAAGCCAGGGAATATATTCGGGAGCATTATAAGGACAGCGACATTTCAATTAACCGGGTATGTGAGCATCTGCATATCAGCACGGGATATTTCAGTACAATTTTTAAGAAGGAAATGAAAATGACTTTTGTCAATTACCTGCTTGGCATCCGCATGGATGCCGCTAAGGAGCTGCTCCTGCATACGGAACTGAAGGCTTTTGAAATTGCCGAGAAGGTTGGATTCGCCGATCCGAACTACTTCAGCTTCTGCTTCCGCAAGAAATTTGGCATCTCTCCGAAGGAGTTCCGCAGCGGAGCCAAAGCGCCATGAGATTCTGGAGAGTTCTGTTCCAGCCATTTAGCCGATTTCATTATAAAAAAATACAGGTCATCATCACTTTAAGCTTTATGCTGGTTACGATCATTACCGTGCTTCTGGTCAGCATTATGCTGTATAACCGGTTCTCCAAATCATCGGAAGAGAATACGGTGCTCAACATCGGACAGATCATCGATCAGGTTAATTCGAATCTGGAATTCTATGTTTTGGGCATGAAGGATATATTTCAGGTGGTGGAAGAAAGTGTGGGGAATGCACCTTTAATTTCAGGAGAGCAGCTGCGGAGCCAATTAGGCACCATTCTGAAGACAAGGCAGGATCTGGTCTCGATCGCCCTGTTCACGAAGGATGGCCAGCTGGTCTGGAATACCCCGAACGAGCAGATGCGGCCCAACTCCAGGCTTACCCGGCAGGGCTGGTTCGAAGCGGCGCAGGAGCATCCGGGGCTTCTGCAATTCTCGGCGCCCCATATCCAGAATGTGTTTAAGTCCCCCTACCGATGGGTCGTATCCATGAGTAAGGAGATCACTTATACCGACGGGGGTGCCAAGAAGAAAGGCATTCTGGATGTCGATATCAATTTCCGGACCATTGATGAGCTGAGCAAGCGGGTTAGTCTGGGCAAGAAAGGTTACGTATACATTATCGACGGGGTCGGCAACATGGTCTATCATCCCCAGCAGCAGCTAATCTATGCAGGGCTGAAATATGAGAACTTGGAACCGGTTCTTAACTATCAGTACGGCAATTATTCAGACGATTCCACCGGGGAGGAGCGTATTATTACGATCAAGACCGTACAGCCGACAGGCTGGAAGGTCGTGGGTGTAACGTACGCCGATGAGATCATGACCACGAAGAAGGACCTGAATACCTTTATGATCGGATTTCTCCTGATTATGCTGAGTATCGTGCTTATTGTCTCTGTGCTGGTCTCCTACCGGATAGCCAAGCCGCTTCGCACGCTGGAGAGATCAGTTAAAAAGGTGGAGAAAGGCGATTTCGGCGCCATTATTGATGTAAGCGGGGCATATGAGGTTGAGCAGCTATCGAAGCGGTTTAATCTGATGATCAGGCGGATTCGTGAGCTGATGGATCAGATTATTCTGGAGCAGGAGGCGAAGCGCAAAAGCGAGCTGGAGGTGCTTCAGGCGCAAATTAATCCTCATTTCTTATATAACACGTTAAATTCAGTTACACGAATGGCCGAGATGGGGCGCAAGGAAGAGGTGGTGACCACCATTACTTCCTTATCCAGGTTTTTCAGAATTAGTCTGAGCAAAGGCAGCAACATTATTCCTGTCCAGGACGAGCTTGAGCATATCCGCAATTATTTGATTATTCAAAAGATCCGTTTCAAAAATAAATTTCAATATGAGATTGAAGCCCAGGACGAGGCCTTGTCCTGCATGACCTTAAAGCTGATTCTTCAGCCGCTGGTTGAGAATGCAATTCATCACGGCATTGAAATGATGGTGGACGAAGGCTTTATCGGAATCTATGCCTGGATTGAGGATGAATCCCTCTTCATTCGAGTTACCGACAACGGAATCGGCATGTCCGAAGATGTGCTTCGGGGTATTTTGTCCGGGAAATCAAGACAAGACAGCGGTTCGGGAGTTGGGGTAAGAAACGTCCATGAGCGGATCTCCTTATACTATGGCAAACCATATGGACTCACCTTTGAAAGCGAGCTTGAGGAAGGAACATCGGTTACGGTGAAGCTGCCAGTTGTCCCGGCAGGCGCGGAGTCGGATCATGGAGGGAGCGCATGAGCTGGAAGAATATTGTCCTCCGCCTAGGAGTCTTTGGTGTACTGTTTGTGTCGGCAGGGTCATGCTCGATTTCAGGCCAGCTGCACACAGAGGAAGATCCGGTTACCAGGGTCAGTATGATTGTGAAGATGGATCATGGGGATTACTGGAATACGGTTAAAATGGGAGCAGAGGTTGCTGCGAAGGAGTACAACGTCAAGCTGGATTTCCTGGCTCCAAAGAACGAAAATGATTACAAGGGACAGATCGCGCTGATGGAGCAGGCGACCCTGCAGGGCACAGATGCGATAATCCTGTCGGCGAGTGATTATATGGCTCTGGCACAAGTGACGGATCAGGCTTCCTATCATGGCATTCCGGTGCTGTCTATGGATGCCGAAGTAGCTTCTACCAAGGTGAAGACTTACGTCGGAGCCAATAACTATGAGGCCGGGCAAAAGGCGGCGGAGCGGCTGGTGGAGCTGACCGGAACTGAAGGCCAGATCGGGATTGTGAACTTTGTGAAAGGCGCGCGTAATGCGGATCAACGCGAGGAAGGCTTCACAGATTATATTGCCCGCTTCCCGGGACTTAAAATTGTGGATACTTTATACTGCGGCTCTGATGAGGAGCTGGCTAATATTCTTACAAGGACTATGCTTGCAGAGTACCCTGAGATTAGAGGGATCGTCGCACTAAATGCGGAAGCCTCCATAGGAGTAGGGAAAGCGATTGATTATCTCCACAAAGGCGGCAAGGTGAAGCTGATTACCTTTGACAATCCACCCGAGATGCTGGAGAAGCTTCAGGAGGGTACAGTACAGGCGATGGTGGTTCAGAATCCTTACAGCAACGGCTATCTGGCCGTGGCATCTGCGGTACAGCTGGCAGAGGGAGGGAGCATTCCCGAGCGCTATGATACCGGAACCAAGCTGATTGATTTGGACAATATGCTGTGGCCGGATAACCAGAAGCTGCTGTTCCCTTTTGTCAAATAAATGTATAGTCTGTTCATCCGATAAGGAGCCCGTATTCTGATTTATGCGTATTAGACTGCCTGAACCGGGGGTAAATTACGGTTAAGCTGGGGCAGCCTAACGACTTAAACGAAGTTCAGGAGGGATTCGGATGAATGGGAAAAGCATGCTGAAAACAGGAACGATCGATTCCGAGCAGGTTACGGAGGACCTTGGTTATGTACGCACGCTGATTGCGAACGTAATCCTGGTCGGCCATCCTGCCGGGGGAGACTGGGTATTGGTTGACACAGGACTCGGACCCACCGTTACAGCCTTGGAGGAAGAGGTAGACCGGATATATGGTCGTCCGCCTAAAGCAATTATCCTTACCCATGGTCATTTCGACCATGTGGGCGGGGTGATCACTTTGGCGGAGAAGTGGAACGTGCCTGTGTACGCTCATCAGCTGGAGCTTCCCTTCCTGACCGGGAAGCAGGATTATCCTCCAGCCGACCCGAGCGTGGGAGGGGGATTGATGGCAGGGATTTCACTGGTATATCCTCATAAAGCTATTGATTTGGGAGACCGGGTAAAGGGGCTGCCTGAAGATGGATCGGTTCCTTTCCTGCCGCAATGGCGTTGGATTCATACGCCTGGGCACAGCCCAGGCCATGTTTCACTGTTCAGAGATCGTGACAGAACATTAATTGCCGGTGATGCGATCATTACCGTTAAGCAGGAGTCCGCTCTGGCGGTTGTGTCCCAGGAGGTTGAGCTGCACGGCCCACCTGCGTATTTCACTCCAGATTGGGAGCTGGCCAAGGCATCCGTATTGAAGCTGGCAACCTTGCGGCCCGAGCTTGCTATAACCGGGCATGGTCAGCCTGTGTCAGGTCAGGTTTTACAGGAAGGGCTGGAATATTTGGCCCGTCACTTTGATGAGGTGGCTGTGCCGGAGCAAGGCAGGTATGTGGACTGACTAAACGTAAACATATTCATAAGAAATAAAAAAGGCCGTCCCTGAATGCAAGTGATCTTGCTGCAAAGTGGACGGCTTCTTTTATTATCTCGAAAAAATATATGCAAAATTACACCTTGTCATCTTGAATTGGTACAAATACGCTGCATTATTCAAGTTTGAATAATAAAATTGATTGTGTATAATATTCTTATGATTACTACACAATTGCTTGTCCTTGGGGCCATTGCTCTGCGCAAACAAACGCACGGCTATGTCGTTTATCGCGAACTGACCGAATGGAGGGTGGATACTTGGGCTTGCATCAAACCGGGCTCCATTTACCACGCGCTGACCCAACTTGAAAAGCAGCAGTACATTCAATCCATCAAAAATGAACCGGGAGAGAAAGGAGGCGCTCGAACGCTTTACGCCATTACCAGCAAAGGCGATGCAGCACTGAAAGAGGGGATAGAAACAGCGCTTGAAAGTCTTGAGATGGATAAATACTCGGCAGGCATTGCGCTTCGTCGTCTTATCCCACACGAGGTGTTGCTTCAGACACAGAGAAAACGGCTCGAGAATCTAAAGGGTATTCATCAATTCATGCGCACACTTCCGAAGAAAGAAGATGGCACACCTGCAGAGGAGCCGGGGCTCGTCGACTACTGGACGGGATTCTTTGAGTACAGTATTCAACATGCAGAGGCATTTATTAACAACGTAAACAATGAGGGGAAACATGAAGAATAAAATCATTATTGAAGGTGCGAGAGAAAATAATCTCAAAAACATCTCGATTACGATTCCAAAGCATTCCATCGTTGTATTTACGGGGGTATCCGGGTCGGGGAAATCTTCACTTGTATTCGATACGATTGCAGCCGAGGCGCAACGACAACTCAATGAAACATTTACCGCATTTGCCCGCAATCGCCTGCCAAAATACGGTCAGCCTGATGTTGATCATATAACCAATTTGTCCGCGCCAATAATCATTAATCAGAAACGTCTGGGTGGCAACTCACGTTCGACAGTAGGTACCATTACTGATATTTATGCGTTGCTTCGACTTCTCTTTGCTCGGGTTGGCGAACCATACGCCGGTAATTCCAATGCTTTTTCATTTAATGACCCTGAGGGAATGTGCCCGCAATGCGAGGGTTTGGGGACAATGGTATCCCTTGATCTGGACAAGTTTCTTGATCTTAATAAATCTTTAAACGAAGGCGCCATCCTGCATCCTAACTTTAAGCCAAACAGTTGGTACTGGAAGCTATACACCTTGTCTGGGCTGTTCGACAACGATAAAAAATTAAAAGACTACACCAAAAAAGAATGGGAGACTTTGCTATATAGCGGGGATGCGACGATTGCTCTGCCTTCGCAAGGCGGTGATGTTCATTCTAAGTATGAGGGACTCATCCCCAAATTTCGACGGCTATATATCAATAAAGGCATCGAAAGTATGGCTGAGAAGAATCGGCAAGTATTCGAGAGATTCACAACGAATGCCCCATGTGATCTATGCCGCGGTCAACGGTTGAACGAAAAGGCGCTCAATTGCAAAATCACTGGCTATTCGATCGCGGATTTATCTGCAATGGAAGTAAGTTATCTTCAAGATCTTCTGAATAACCTGCATATCAAATCGGTAGCGGTGCTTCTGGATCAGCTTCGCGAACGTCTCAAGCAGTTGAACGATATCGGTTTGGGCTATCTAAGTCTTAACCGCGAAACATCAACATTATCTGGCGGCGAATCACAGCGGATTAAGATGGTTCGGCATCTGAGCAGCAGCTTATCGGAAATGATGTACATTTTCGACGAACCAACCGTCGGCTTGCATCCAAGCGATGTCCATCGTCTTACCGAACTGTTCGTACAATTGAGAGACAAAGGCAATACAGTTCTGATTGTTGAGCATGATCCCGAAGTAATGAAGATTGCTGATCATATCGTGGATATGGGACCGAATGCCGGCAGTCATGGCGGCGAAGTTTTATTTACGGGCACCTATCGCGAGTTGGAGAAGACGGGCACGCTCACCGGCAAGTATTTGGGCAGTCACGTACCCTTAAAACAAAATAGTCGTCCCTATTCGCACGTTTATCCGATCAGACAGGCAACTGCCCATAATCTCAAAAATGTCAGCGTAGATATTCCGGCCAAGGTGCTGACTGTTGTGGCAGGTGTGGCAGGTTCCGGCAAAAGCTCGCTCATTTATGAAGTATTCGCCAGAAAGCACCCTGAAGCAGTTGTGATCGACCAGTCGTCCGTGTATAGTTCCCGTCGCTCCAATCCGGCAACCTATACAGGCATACTGAACGATATAAGAACATTGTTTGCAAAAGAAAGTGGCGTAAGCGCCGCTCTCTTTACGACCAATTCCGAGGGGGCGTGTAGTAATTGCCAGGGATATGGAATGATTTGGACAGACCTTGCGTTCATGGACGGCGTCAAAACTGTTTGTGAAGTGTGCGACGGACGAGGCTTCAAAGAGGCAGTACTAAGTCACACCTATCGGAACAAATCCATCTACGATGTGATGACCATGACCGTTGCTGAGGCATGGGCTTTCTTTAACGATGTTCCTCCTATTGCCAAGATGTTAGCTGTTCTGAGCGAAGTGGGGCTTGATTATATCACGTTGGGTCAGACGCTTGACAGCTTATCGGGAGGAGAGTGCCAGCGGCTCAAGATTGCCATGGAGTTGGGCACCACAAGCAACATCTATATTCTGGACGAACCGACAACCGGACTTCATATGTCCGATGTGGCCAAACTCGTGGCAATCCTTGATCGGTTAGTTGATGCCGGCAATACCGTCGTTGTCATTGAACATAACGTCGATGTGATCAAACGAGCGGACTGGATTATCGAGCTTGGCCCTGGAGGCGGCAGCAACGGGGGAACCATTACATTCATGGGAACTCCCTTGCAATTATTGAATGCTCCTGATTCCATAACAGGCAAATATCTTGCTACGGAGGGACTAACGTGAATTTGGAAATGAATAAAAAAATTTGTATTGATTTTCTGAACGAGGTACACAACAACGATAATGTGGATGCGATTGATATTTATTTGGATAAAGATGTTTTTTCTCACGATCCCTTTCCGGGTCAGGCACCCGGCTCGGAAGGCGTTAAAGATACCATGAGACAGTTTCGAGCGGCATTTCCCGATAAGAGAATTGTGATTCGTGATGTGATTGCCGAAGGCGACAAGGTGATGGTGAAATTCACGGCACAAGGTACGCATTTGGGTGAATTTGCCAGTATTCCTGCATCAGGTAATGCAATTAGCTACGAAGAAGTCGTCATTCTGCGGGTGAAGGACAAGAAGATCGTCGAGCATTGGGCGGTTGCCGATGCGCTTAGTCTTATGCAGCAAGTTGGAGCTATCCAATAATCATTTCATTAGATTTGTTTGGTACCGCGCTTATTATTGGAGGTATCGTCAGAGCAACCGGGGGAAGTGTCATCCCTTTGGTTATTACCGCCCTTTCGTTATGTGGAATCTAGATCCCGCTTGCCTATTATTGGGGGAAGAAGTACGGATTGAGCGAGTTATGGCGGAGCTTCCCAAAGGCACTTGTCTGTTCGGCTATACTTTTTGCAGGTTACTACCTATCGTGTAAGTGGAAATAAGTTAGATTTTATACCCTTTTTGCAAAAAATAAATCGCAGTTGTAAATTCGAGACGATACAATACTTGAAAACTTCCCGTGGTTTTGCCCAAAGTGTAAACAGGAAACCCTAGTCAATGTACAACAATTAAATGTGTCAGTTATCAAAGAGCCAGACGCAAAGACGCAGAGCCGATAATTTGTGAAACATCACAATTATCGGCTCTTTCCTTCCGTTTGACGGGTGATTATGATTTTGTTAGAACACCAGCTGTGATAAAAATAAAAACCGCCATTTTGCAAATCGAATCCACCTATCACGATTAAACCTAGGATAAAGAGCGTTCGACTTAATTAACTGAAGATACAGCCATAATTATGGTTTCTATGGTCTTACCTTTCTGATTTTTAGTGGACACTATTGTGACAGGGACACCGATCATCGTGACTTTGTTATCTTTAAGGCTTTCGACCAGTGATCCTGGATATAAAGGTGATTTGCACAAATTTTTTTTGATACGATTTCAAGCTCTTTTTCAACAGTGTTGTGGTAACCATCTGGTCAATCATTTTCCTAAGTGAATCGATGCTTGCGGGACTGTCAGCGGGGAAATAATCATAATTGTCCATCATGAACTCAAAGGATGTATTGGACACGTCACCTTTATGGTTTGTTTAGGAGGAATGAGATCCGTCAGTGCAAAGAGAAATGAGAACTTATTTACATCTGAAGAGTCACTTTCATTTTCTTTAATAGTAAAAGTCGTAAATATTTTTCTTAGTCATGATTAGAAAGCAAAACTGGGTGGCGGCCACATGATTTGGAGATGTGAAATCTGCTCTGTAATCGGCGTTTTCTTTTTAGATATGTCTAATTCTCTTGTCTTTGCCTTAAAGTAAGCACTTAGATGAGTCATCTAGATTTCATGAGAATTTTTATATAAACACATGAGAATTTTAGATTCGCAGAACGCGGGATGTCAGGCATAATGAAAGCGTATCCAGGAGATACACGGGAAAACGAAATGTTAAAGGGTACGACAAGATATTAGACTTGGGAGGTCAAACGAAATATGAAAAAACTTAGCATGGTTGTATTGGCAACAACGGTTCTAGGCGCGGCGCTTGCGGGCTGCTCCAGCTCTGGGGGAAGCGGTTCATCAGCGGAGCCGAGCGTAGGTGTGGCCATCTACAAATTTGACGATACCTTCATGACGGGTGTGCGCAATTCCATTGAGAAGAATGCCAGCGGGATCGCCAAAACCGAAATTGTGGACAGCCAGAATTCACAGCCAACACAGAATGATAAAGTGGACTTATTCCTCACCAAGAGCACCAAAGCCTTGATTATTAACCCGGTTGACCGCACAGCGGCAGGGGTCATTATCGACAAAGCAAAAGCTAAGGACACTCCGGTGGTATTCCTTAACCGCGAGCCTCTTCCTGAAGACATGAAGAAATGGGAGAAAGTGTATTATGTGGGTGCGAAAGCAGAGGAGTCCGGCACTCTGGAAGGCGGGCTGGTTGTAGATTACTGGAAGGCCCATCCAGAAGCGGATAAGAACAAAGACGGCGTGCTTCAATATGTCATGCTGAAAGGCGAGCAGGGCCACCAGGATGCGGAGCTTCGCACGAAATATTCGATTCAAGCTGTAGAAGAAGCCGGAATCAAGGTTGAGAAGCTGGCCGAAGACAACGCGAACTGGGACCGTGTAAAAGGCCAGGAGAAAATGGCCGCTTTCCTCGCAGCTCATGGTGACAAGATCGAAGCTGTATTTGCAAACAACGATGACATGGCGCTTGGGGCAATTGAAGCGCTGAAAGCCGCCGGTTACTTCAAAGGCGACAAGTACGTACCGGTTGTGGGAGTTGACGCTACAGCACCTGCACTTCAGGCTCTGGGTGATGGAACACTGCTTGGAACCGTACTGAATGACGCCAACAACCAAGGTAAAGCAGCAATCAAGCTGGCTTCCCTGCTAGGTCAAGGTAAGGAGATTACCAAAGACAGCGTTGGATTTGATGTTACAGATAAGCAGTATATCTGGATTCCTTACAAAAAAATCACCAAAGAGAACATGAAAGACGCTCAATAAAAACCAGAAGCTTCTCGTTATAAATTGTAGGATCAGGGGGCTTTCTGCCAAGATGCAGGGAGCCTCCGGGATTTTACGAACTTATAGTCGTATACAAGTATACAAAAAGGATAGGAAGCGGCAGTAAGGAGGCGAACATAGTGGCTGAACATGAATATATGCTTGAGATGAAATCTATCTCCAAGGAATTTCCCGGCGTCAAAGCGCTGGATCAGGTTACCCTGCAGGTTAGACCAGGTACCGTTCACGCGCTGATGGGCGAGAATGGAGCGGGCAAGTCGACGCTGATGAAATGTTTGTTCGGGATTTATAAACCCGATGACGGCGAAATTATCCTGAATGGCAGCAAGGCTGAAATCCATAATTCCAGCGATGCCTTGGCACATGGAATCTCAATGATCCACCAGGAGCTTCATCCGGTGCCTTTCCGAAATGTCATGGAGAACATATGGCTGGGCCGTTTTCCAGAGAGAGGGTTCGGACCTTTTAAGTTCGTGGATCATGGCAAAATGCACCGTGACACAGAGGAGCTGTTTAAGCAGCTGGATATTGACTTAAAGCCGGATGAGCTTGTCGGTAAGCTGTCGGTTTCTAAAGTACAGTCTATCGAAATTGCGAAAGCGGTTTCTTTTAACTCGCGAATTATCGTGATGGATGAGCCCACATCCTCGCTCACAGGAGTTGAGGTGGAGCACTTGTTCCGGATTATTCGGGATCTTAAGTCCAAAGGGGTATCCATCATTTATATATCTCACAAAATGGAGGAAATTCTGCGGATCTCGGACGATGTGACCATTATGCGTGACGGTAAAAAGATCGGCACTTGGCCAGCTTCCGAAATGACCACCGACCTCATTATTTCTAAAATGGTGGGACGTGATCTGACACACCGTTTTCCTGAGCGGGACAATGTGCCTGGGGAAGTGATTTTGAAGGCTCATGAACTGACGTCGCCTGTAGCCAAGTCATTCAAGAAGGTGAGCTTTGAGCTGAGGAAGGGCGAGATTCTTGGCATAGGCGGGTTGGTCGGAGCTCAGCGGACCGAGCTGATTGAAGCACTGTTCGGTTTGAGAGAGCTTGAATCAGGCAGCATTTCCATTCATGGAAAGCCGGTCAAGATCAGGTCGCCGAAGGATGCGATGAAATACGGGTTGGCCCTGCTGACAGAGGAGCGTCGTACAACGGGAATCTTCCCGGTGCTGTCGGTTCATGAGAACGGAGCGATCGCCAACTTGGACCGGTATGTCACTCCATATATGCTGCTCAATGAGAAGAAAAAGCAAACGGAGACCAACAAAATGATTGAGAAGCTCCGTACGAAAACCCCGAACATGAAGGCGCTGATCATGAACTTGTCCGGTGGGAACCAGCAGAAGGTGCTGCTTGCCCGGTGGCTGCTCACCGAACCGGAAATTCTGCTGCTTGATGAGCCGACACGCGGGATCGATGTGGGAGCGAAGTTTGAGATCTATACGATCATTGCGGATCTTGCCCGGCAGGGGAAAAGCATCGTGATGATCTCATCCGAGATGCCCGAGCTGCTTGGCATGTCCGACCGGATCATGGTGATGTCCGAAGGCAGGATGACGGGAATTGTAGACGGGGAAACAGCCAGCGAGGAAGTCATTATGCGCTTGGCCGCCCAGCATTAGTAGGGAGAGGGAGGAAGCAACGGTTATGAATACAAGAAGAATACAAGACATGATAACTCAAAATGCCATTTATATCGTCCTCGTGGTATTGATTATAGGAATTGCTATTTATGATCCTTCATTTATCGGGATTAATGCCCTGCGGGATGTTCTCAACCAGTCCGCGACACGCACGATTATCGCTTTAGGTGTGGCCTTCATACTGATTACAGGAGGAACGGACCTTTCGGCTGGACGGATGGTCGGCTTAACGGCGGTCATCTCGGCGTCGATGCTCCAGATTCAGGACTACCCGAGAAGATTCTTCCCTGGTTTGGCTGATCTGCCAGTGTTTGTTCCTATCCTGCTCGCGATTGCGGTCGGATTCCTGTTCGGAATGATTAACGGCTTGATCGTATCCAAATTCAAGGTCCCCCCATTCATTGCTACACTGGGCACCATGGTTATAATTTATGGCGTGAACTCCTTGTATTTCGACATGGACCCGAACCAGTCCCAGCCGATCGGCGGGTTGCGGGCTGACTTCACCCAATGGGGTTCGGGAAGCATCGGCTCCGGCCAGTACTCCATTCCTTACATCGTCATTATTGCCATCGTTGTCTCCGTTCTGGTATGGGTGATCTTTAATAAGACACGGCTTGGCAAAAACATGTACGCTATTGGCGGCAACGAGCAGGCCGCCAAAGTATCGGGGATCAACGTATCCCGCAACCTGATCTGGATCTATTCCATCGCGGGGGCGCTTTACGGTCTTGCTGGTGTGCTTGAAGCCGCCAGAACCGGCGGAGCCACCAATAACTACGGGAACATGTACGAACTGGACGCCATCGCAGCTTGTGTGGTCGGGGGCGTATCCACCACCGGGGGGATTGGTACCGTTCCGGGAGTACTGACCGGGGTATTGATTTTCACCGTAATCAACTATGGTCTGACCTTCATCGGGGTAAGCCCGAACTGGCAGCTCATTATTAAAGGGATTATTATCGTTGCCGCAGTTGCCTTTGATATGCGCAAATATGCAGCCAAAAAATAACGATAGACAGCATCAGCCACGATTCATTATGAATCGTGGTTTTTCTACATTTTGGTAATGCAAGGCTTTCCTATCCATGTTAAAATGTTACATAGGCACTTGCTGTCTCGGGTGAATTCTTGTTAGCCTGCTGTCAATCAGAAGCTCTGCAATGAAAGGGGGGAATTGATCATGAATAAGATTAACTTTCAAATGCTGACTTCACGCATGATCTGTATGTTATTGACCGCCCTAGTCGTCAGTTCTTTGTCCATCACTGCAGGATCGGGGGAAGCATCCGCAGCTGCAGCCAAACTGACGGGTAAGCAGGTTCAGCTTGCCGCCGTTTATGCCAAGATTCAAGCGGATAATGCGGCGAAGGTAGTTGCCCTCGTTAACAAGGAACGGGCCCACGCCGGGTTGAAGCCGCTTGTTGTACACGACAAGCTGAGGGGAATGGCGAAGGATAAAGCTGTTGACTTGTATAAGCACAACTACTTCGACCATACTTCACCAATCTATGGCTCCCCTTTTGACATGATGGACGCTTACAACATCACCTTCCGCTATGCGGGAGAGAACATTGCCAAGGGGCAGCGTTCTGCGGAAGAAGTCGTTAAGGACTGGATGAACAGTCCAGGTCACCGCAAGAATATTCTTAATGCGCATTACACGATGATCGGGGTCGGTTATTATAACGGACTCTGGGTACAAGAATTTATCGGAAAATAATCAGGGCACCGCTCTCCACATGGAGGGCGGTGTTTGACTTTTAGATCAGTCATAGGGAGGTATAGGCATGGTGTGTATTTACCAGGAGGTTCGGAGTATGCTCGCGAGGGGTAATAGACAGCAAGCGTCCATGTGTGCTGTCTTGATCTCTTGGTAATAACAACTCTGATTGGATGCGAATGTGACATCACAAACTTTAGACGTATATGGATATGACATAACAAAAAGAAGCAGCGGAGCCTGTCCGCTGCTTCTTCAGAAAGTATGGGTTATGCAGGGGTCGAACCTGCGACCTGCCGATTAAGAGTCGGCTGCTCTACCAGCTAAGCTAATAACCCGAATTTACTGACAAGGAACATTGTACTCCGTTCTAATAAATAATGCAAGCAATATTTTGATTTGATTTGCAAATTGTAAATAGAAGTTTTATGTTATTACATAAAAGCCGAGTTTGAGTACTTATGATTGGGAGGTTCAGTATGAAATCTTCATCCGGGTTATGGAGAACGATAGCCGGTCTGTCCACTGCAGCCACATTGCTTTTGCTCGTTGGATTCGTGTATGCGCTTAAGGATGTCATGGCTCCAGGGAGCGGAGCCTTGTGGAACCCAGTGTCCAGCGGTGATCTGTCCAAAGCAGCTCCAAAGACCAGCAGCAAGCAGATTAACGTTGCTACGCTTGGGGATTCTCTTGCGAAGGGCACTGGTGACGATACAGGTCAGGGCTTCGTGCGCAGAACGATAGCCGAGCTGCAGAAGAACCAGAAGCTGCCCGTTAATCTTGTTAACAATCTCGGTGTGAACGGAATGACAACAAAAGGGCTTCTGCCCACGTTGGACGAGCCTGGCGTTCAGTACGTGCTTCGGAACGCTAATGTGATCCTGTTGTCCATTGGGGGCAATGATCTGTTCCAAGGGGCACAGAACGTGTCCAGCGGCAAGCCGCTTCCGACTTATAAGGAACTATCCGCAGAGGTAGACAAGGCTTCGATCCGGTTAAAGCGCATTGTGGATGCGATCCACCAGATCAATCCAGCCGCACAGCTCGTATATGTGGGATTATACAATCCTTTTAACGATCTCCCGGAGATGAGGGTGCCCGGGAACCAAGCGGTAACCGAGTGGAACCTTAAAGCGTCTGAAATTGTTAATGCTTATGAGAATGCCAGGGTCGTCTCCACCTTTGACCTCTTTGTCGGCAATACCCAAAAATACTTGTCAGACGATCATTTCCATCCGAATGGTGACGGATATCAGCATATTGCTGAGCGCATTGCTCAAGGAATAGAGTAATACCTGAAGAAGTGATACAAGAAGCCAGGTAAGGAGTGATGAGAGTTGACCCAAATCAGTCAGGAAGACCGGAGTGAACGGGAGATTGTGCTTCATGTGGAGCACCTTAGGAAGAGAATCGGTAAAAAGTGGCTGATCGATGATGTTACCTTTGATATCCGGGCCGGGGAAATCTTCGGATTTCTTGGGCCTAACGGAGCAGGCAAAACAACGACCATCCGGATGCTGGTGGATCTGATCAAGCCAACCGAAGGAAAGGTAAGGATTTGCGGATATGATGTGAACCGGGACCCTGAGCGCGCACTGGCCTACGTCGGCTCCATCGTGGAGAATCCGGAGGTTTACTCGTATTTGACAGGATATGAGAATCTTCAGCATTTCGCGAGAATGCATCCTGGAGTGGATGACCAGCGAATTCAAGAGGTGGTCGGAATTGTCAGGCTGGATCAGCGGATTCATGACAAGGTCAGAACCTATTCTCTGGGTATGAGACAGCGGCTGGGGATAGCTCAAGCCCTGCTGGGCAGGCCGAAGCTGCTGATCCTGGATGAGCCGACTAACGGACTTGATCCTAAGGGAATCAAGGAGCTGAGGGCTTTTGTCAGGGGGCTTGCGGAGGAGGGGATGGCGGTTTTTGTATCCAGTCATCTTCTCAGCGAAATTCAGCTGTTATGTGATCGTGTTGCTATAATTAGCCGGGGCCGCGTGCTTGCGGTAGGCGGCGTGCAGGAGCTGGTCTCCAACAATGCGAATTATGTGATCTGGCAGCTGTCTCCAAGGCCGCTTGGAGTACAGCTTCTGCTGCAGGAGGGAGTTAAGCTGGTGGACGACCCTCACGCTGTGCTGGATGACACCATTGCTGCCGGTTTGACAGAGGACTCGGTGGTCACCCAGGTCAGCAGCGAACGGATTTCCACCATCATACCGAAGCTTGTGAGCGCCGGCGTGGAGGTAAAAGATGTTCACAAGATTAATCCAACCCTGGAGCAGCTGTTCCTGGAGATGACGGAGGGTGAATCGATTGAGTAGCATTCTGCCATTGATCAAGAATGAAACCATCAAAATGATGAAAAAGAAACGGTTCTATGTGGTTCTTCTCGTTCTGGTGGTTCTGGTGCCGATCTTTGTGTATGCCCAAATGAAAATTGCTCAAAACAACCGGGAGAAGTTCAATTCCGACTGGCGGCTGGCTGTAAGACAGGCGATCACGGATAATCAGAATTCCCTGCAGAGTGCAAGGGTGCCTGAGGAATGGAAGAAATACCGGATCATTTATATCCAGCAGATGAAATATTATCTGGAGCATGATGTGAATCCACAGGAACCCGGCGGAGTGGGCTTTACCCGCGAATTTATGGATAATGCGGCCACTCTGTTCATTCCTCTGCTGATCATGGCTGTGGCCTCCGATATCGTATCGTCGGAGCGCTCGACCGGTACGATCAAAATGCTGCTGACCAGGCCCGTGCGCAGATGGAAGGTGCTGCTCAGCAAGCTGATCACCCTGCTGATGTTTGTGTCTTTGATTGTGGTGGCGACTTTCATTGTCAGTTATTTAATATCCGGGCTTGTGTTCGGTTATAAAGGCTTTAATATTCCGGTGTTTACCGGCTTTCAGCTGCACGGTTCAGACGTGGATTTATCTGGCGTACATGCGGTTCCGCAGTGGGCTTATATTCTGATGCAGTGCGGGTTGATTTGGTTCGTCAGCATTGTTGTTGCTATGCTGGCTTTTATGGTCTCCGTGCTTGTGAGGAGCACAGCGGCAAGTATTGTGATCATGATGGCCGCTCTTATCGCCGGCACGATTCTGACCAATATGGCTTCGGCCTGGACCAGTGCAAAGTATCTATTTATGGTGAACTTGGATTTAACCAATTATTTGGCTGGCACCCCCGCGCCGATTGAAGGCATGACCTTAGGGTTTTCTTTGACGGTTCTTGCCGTCTGGGCGATAGCTTCACTGATCATTTCATTCACTGTCTTTACGAAACAGGATATATTGAATTAAAATGGACAAGGATAACAAAACATCTGTTTGCATTTTGAAGGTTTTTGTTAATACAGTGTGAACCAAGAAGACAAACATGCGATTTGCCGAAGCAAGTAACAGGTAATTCAGGTTTCATTCTACAGGTCCTCTGTATACATAAAGTGAAACAATAAAGGAGGAGCATGAATGGTCGATCAAATCGATTTGTTTGCTGATGAGCCAGCGGGAAGCAGTGGTTCGGCCGGTTATGGGGCAGACGACATTCAAGTGCTCGAAGGGCTAGTCGCTGTACGCAAGCGGCCAGGTATGTATATTGGGAGTACAAGCTCGTCGGGCCTTCACCATCTGGTATGGGAAATCGTAGATAACGCGGTGGACGAGCATTTGGCCAAGTTTTGTACGCGTATAGACATTACTATGCACAAGGACGGTTCCATTACCGTATTTGATAACGGCCGGGGGATTCCTACAGGCATGCACAAGATGGGAATTCCGACGCCTCAGGTAGTCTTTACAATTCTTCACGCCGGGGGCAAGTTCGGTGGCGGAGGATATAAGAAGTCCGGCGGATTGCACGGCGTGGGTGCTTCAGTAACAAACGCCTTGTCCGAGTGGCTGGAAGTAGAGATCTTCCGTGAGGGTAAGATTCACAAGCAGCGTTTTGAGTATTGGGTGGACAAACAGGGGAACGAACATGTGGGTGAACCTGTTACAGGACTCGAGATAATTGGAAATACAAACCGTACGGGCAGCAAAATTACATTCAAGCCGGATATCCGCGTGTTCCAAGGCGGAATTGGCCTGAATTATGATACACTCGCGGAACGTTTACAGGAGATTGCATTTCTGAACTCGGGCCTGAAAGTGGTTCTGAAGGATGAGCGGTCTGATCGTTCCGACGAGTTTTTTTATGAAGGCGGAGCCCGGCAGTTTGTACAATTTCTCAATGAAGGCAAGGATGTTCTGCATGACGTGATCCATTTTCTTGGAGAGAGGGAAGATGTCGAAGTGGAAGTAGCCCTGCAGTATAACGCGGGTTACACCGAGACGCTGGCCTCGTTCGTCAACTCGATCCCTACCCGGGGCGGAGGAACGCATGAGACAGGATTCAAGACCGCTTATACGCGGGTGATGAATGATTATGCCCGCAAGAGCGGTTTGCTCAAGGAGAAGGACAAGAACCTGGAAGGTAATGATCTTCGTGAAGGCATGATGGCTGTCATCAGCGTAAAAATGTCGGAGGTCGAGTTCGTTGGACAGACGAAGGACCAGCTGGGCAGCGCCTCTGCGCGGAGCACGGTTGACGCCATTGTCTCCGACCGGATGCAGGTCTACCTGGAGGAGAACCCGCAGGTGGCCCAGGTGCTGATCAAGAAGGCGATCCAGGCTTCCCGGGCACGTGAAGCAGCCCGCAAGGCGCGTGATGAGATGCGCACCGGGAAGAAGAGAAGCGAGAGCTCCAACCTTGGGGGCAAGCTGACGCCAGCCCAGTCGAAGGATGTCACGCGGACCGAGCTCTTCATCGTTGAGGGGGATTCCGCAGGCGGATCGGCCAAGCAGGGCCGGGACTCCAAGACACAGGCGATTCTGCCGCTGAAGGGTAAGCCGATGAACCCGGAGAAGGCCAAGCTTGCCGATATTCTGAAGAATGATGAATACCGGTACATTATTTCCGCGATTGGCGCCGGAATTGGCCCGGAATTCGCGCTGGAGGACAGCAATTATTCCAAAATCATAATTATGACGGATGCCGACACGGACGGTGCGCATATTCAGGTATTGCTGTTGACTTTCTTTTACCGTTATATGAAGCCGCTGATCGATGCGGGCCGGGTGTATATTGCCCAGCCTCCGCTGTATAAGATTACGCGCAGATCCGGTAAGCTGGAAACAGCCAGATATGCCTGGACGGATGAGCAGCTGCAGAACTATCTCAAGGAATTCGGGAAGAACTTTGAACTCCAGCGCTATAAAGGACTTGGCGAGATGAATCCCGAACAGCTGTGGGAGACCACGATGAATCCGGAGACGCGCAATTTGCTGCAGGTCCAGATCGAAGACACCGCGAAGGCAGAGCGCCGGGTCTCCACTTTGATGGGTGACAAAGTCGAGCCGCGCAAGCGCTGGATCGTTGAGAACGTGGATTTCACAGAGTTTGAGGAATAGAAGGTGAATGAATGAGCTCGTTAGAAAACTTTTTGCCCGCTTTTTTGGAAGAGGTTGTTGGGGACCGCTTCGGGCGGTACTCCAAATACATCATACAAGACCGGGCTATCCCGGATGTAAGAGATGGACTCAAGCCGGTTCAGCGCCGTATTCTGTACGCTATGTACGATTCCGGCAATACGCCGGACAAGCCTTACCGTAAGTCAGCCAAGACCGTCGGGGATGTCATGGGTAACTATCATCCCCACGGGGATGCCTCAATTTATGAGGGAATGGTCCGGATGGCGCAGCCCTGGAAAATGGGGCATGTGCTGGTGGATGGACACGGGAACTGGGGTTCACAGGATGATGACCCGGCTGCGGCTATGCGTTATACGGAGGCAAGACTGTCTCCGATTGCCATGGAGCTGCTTCGGGATATCGACAAACGGACAGTTCTATTCAAGGATAACTTTGATAACACGACCAAGGAGCCGGTGGTACTGCCCTCCAGATACCCGAACCTGCTCGTCAATGGTGTGAGCGGGATCTCGTCCGGCTTTGCAACCGAAATTCCTACGCATAACCTGCGTGAGGTCATCGACGCGTGCATTGCGGTCATGGAGAAGCCAGAGATCGAGCTTGCGGACATCATGAATTATGTTAAGGGTCCTGACTTCCCAACCGGTGGTATTATCATGGGGGAAGATGGGATCAAGGATGCTTACGAGACTGGCAAAGGCCGGATTTATCTCCGCGGCAAGACCGAGATCGAATCGCTTCGCGGCGGCAAACAGCAGATTGTCATTACCGAAATTCCGTATCAGATCGTCAAATCCCGCCTGGTTACCTCCATGGAGAACATCCGGCTGGAGAAGAAGGTTGAAGGAATTGCGGAGGTTCGGGACGAAAGCGGAAGAGCCGGGCTTCGGATCGTGGTTGAGCTTAAGAAAGACGCCGATGCTCAGGGCATTCTGGCTTATCTCTATAAGAAAACCGATCTGCAGGTTACTTATAACTTCAACATGGTTGCGATCGTCAACAAGACACCAAAACAGCTGGGCCTAAAGGCTATGCTTGAAGCTTATATCGCCCATCAGCGCGAAGTGGTGACGTTCCGGACCAAGTATGAGCTGGAAAAGGCTGAGGACCGTGCCCATGTGCTGGAAGGCCTTGTAAAAGCTCTAAACATCCTGGACGAGGTGATTGCAGCCATTAAGGCTTCCAAGAACCGCCAGGACGCCCAGAACAATCTGGAGTGGATGTTCGGGTTCACCGAGCGCCAGGCAGACGCGATTCTGACGCTCCAGCTGTACCGCTTGACGAATCTGGAGATCACGTCGCTGCAGAAGGATCTGGATGATCTTCAGAAGAAGATCAATTCCCTGCGCGCCATTCTGGAAAGTAACAAGAAGCTGAACAATGTGATCAAGAAAGAGCTTCTGGAAATCCGGGAGAAATACGGCATCGACCGCCGTTCTGAGATCCAAGGAGAAGTCGAAGAGCTTAAGGTTAACCTGGAAGTGCTGGTTACTCAGGAGGATGTTCTGGTTACTCTTTCGGGTGAGGGGTATATCAAGCGCACAAGCATGCTGAGCTTTACCCGTTCCGGGGGCGAGCGGGAAGGCTCCGGGGTGAAAGAAGGAGATTACATCAAACATATCTTTGATGTGAATACCCTGGAGAACCTGCTGATCTTCACCCAGCGGGGACAATACTTCCTGCTGCCGGTGCACCAGATTCCGGAATTCAAATGGAAAGACAACGGAACGGCCATTGTCAACGTGATTCCTCTCACGAAGGAAGATCGGATTGTTAGTGTTATTCCGGTTAAGAATTTCGAGGATGAAGCCAGTCTTGTCTTCGTCACGAAGCGGGGACAGGTGAAACGGACCGAGCTTAAGGAATACCAGTCCAAGCGGTCTGGAGCCATTGCCGCGGCTAAAGTATCCCCTGAGGATGCAGTTATCTCGGTGACTCTTAGTCGTAATAATCAGGATATCTTCCTGATCAGCAAGAGCGGTATGGCTATCCGGTTTAATGAGCAGGAGGTCAGCTCTATGGGCCGGGTATCCGGTGGAGTACGAGGAATTCAGCTCAAGGATGAGGATGAGGTAGCCGCTGCCCTATGGGTGGAAGGGGATGAGGGAGAAATCCTTGTCATCTCTGATCTCGGTTATGCTAAACGCTCTCTGCTGCTTGATTATCCAACCCAAAGCCGGGGCGGCAAGGGTATTCAGTCATTTGAGTTTAAAGAAGGCAAGCGGGTGAAGCCGAATGGCAGCCGGATTGCCGGGGCCTTCTTCTGTAAGGAACCGCTGCAGATTACGGCGGTGCTGAGAGAAGGCAGGACGTTCAGCTTCAGCTCGGAACAAGCGCCGATTATGGACCGCAAAGCAATTGGCAAAGCGATGAGCCAGCTGGATAAGGGCGAAGAGATTCTGGACTTGCTTTTAAATAAACCGTGAATGACTTGATAAAGCAAGAGAAGTTTAAAGTTAAAAGGGTTTGTAATGATGTTAACTATATAAAATGAACTTTAGAATTAACCGATCTCAGCGGAGAGGACAAGTGATTCTGAAGAAGCGGAGTGTCCGCCTTTGTCTCTGAAATGCCCAGGGGATATTTATTTCAAGGATTTCGGAGACCACCGTGGTCGTAAGAACATTTGGCATCGCAGCGCCTGAAAAGGGTAATCTTCATAAGTTCATTTTATATAGATGGGGGCATTTCCAAATTACTTGGAAATGCCTTTTTTCTGTTATCTAAGTTGAACGAATGATTAACATGTAAAAGAAATTGGTTAGACTTGGGAGGAAAATCGCTGCGGACGGCGAAAGTTTATCTGATGAAGTATAACAAGAGCGACCGTTACCAATATTACGGGGGGATTTAATGTATACACAGGATTTCGCCCGGCTGTGGGCCAAGTTAAGCAAGAACTATCAGACTCATATGGAGTCCGAGCTGTCGCCTTCTCTTACTGAATCACAGCTTTCGGTACTGGAACTGCTTGAAGAGCAGAGGAAGATGAAGCCTTCCGACTTGATTCCTTATCTTGCCACAACACCTGCAGCTGTGACCATGCTGCTTGACCGGATGGAGAAGGCCGGGTTGATTACCAGGGAGAGAGACTTGGAAGACCGGCGGATCGTCTGGATTTCCATTACCGAGAAAGGGCGGGAAGAGACAAGACGTGGAGTTCAGATACGGAATGATTTCCTGACCTCGGTGCTTGACCAGATTTCATCCCACAATCAGCAGCTGCTGATCTTCCTGCTTGGCAAAATTACTTCCTCCAGCGATACGGTACTGGGTAAAGAAAGAGCTTAAGTCCAAGGACCTAAGCTCTATTTTTAATTGTGTTAAAATGAGGGTTTTTCCCGATTAGCTCCGGTGTAACAATCGCTAAAAAGCTCTGTTCAGTTTTAATAGGGTCTGTCCGCCCCTCCACACACAGGGTTAGAATGACCGCAAAGCTTGTTCATACAGAGTCCGCGGCCAGCTGCTCCACGGATGCTCCTGCGGTGGTAAGGATAAAAGGGAGACGTGCTCCTTCGTTACCGGATGCGGGAACCCGACATGGGCTGACCAAAGGGCAATCTGTTGGCCAGGCTTATTCAGCTGGGCCCCATATTTCTGATCCCCATACAGCGGGCATCCCAGGTGGCTTAGCTGTACACGGATCTGGTGGGACCTTCCAGTTAAAAGCTCAACCTGGATCAGACTTAGTCCGTTCACCGGTTCACCCAGCACTCTATAATCCAGAATAGCTTGTTTACCCCCCGGTGTACCACGAGGCACAACCTTCACCGTGTTCGTGCGTTCGTCTTTAAGAAGAAGATCCTCCAGACGGCCGGTGGAACGGGTGGGCACTCCGTGGGCGACCGCCAGATAGATCTTGGAGAAAGACCGGCTGCGGACAGCCTCTGACAGCCGTGATGCAGCCTTGGAAGTTTTGGCGAAGATCATGGCTCCACCAACCGGGCGGTCAAGCCGGTGAACCAGCCCGAGGTAGACATTGCCTGGCTTCTGGTAACGCTCCTTCAAATCTGCTTTAAGCACTGTAAGAAGATCCGGGTCGCCGGAAGCATCCTCCTGTGACAGCATATTGACCGGCTTCACGATGCCCAGCAGGTGGTTATCCTCGTACAGGATGGGAATGCCGGAGTTTCCCCGTTGATCCGAGGATATGTCCTCTTGAAATGGCATGGGGAACTACTCCTCCCATCGTCCAAGAATGCCGCACGGCAGGTGCAGCCCAGAACGGGTGATTGGCAATCCCAGTTCTCCGGAGGAGATGCGTCCACCGAATCTTGTCTTCATGGTCATGGACAGCATATTGTTAAGCACCGTTGGAGAGATCCCTGTTGTATAAGAGTTGATTAACAGAAACAGAGGCTTGTCCGACAAAATAGACATACAGGATTCCAGGAACGGATACAGGCTTGTTTCCAGCTTCCACATTTCCCCGCCAGGCCCTCTTCCGTAAGATGGAGGGTCCATGATAATTGCATCATATTTATTGCCGCGGCGCTGTTCACGCTGTACGAATTTAAACACATCATCGGTGATGAATCTGACCGGACGGTCTCCCAGACCGGACAGCTGAAGGTTCTCCTTCGCCCATTGAACCATACCCTTTGCCGCGTCTACATGAACGACGGAAGCTCCGGCGGATGCTGCAGCCACGCTGGCTCCACCGGTGTAGGCGAACAGGTTCAGCACGCTGATAGGACGGCCCGCTCCCGCGATTTTGTCCATCATCCATCTCCAGTTCGCTGCCTGCTCAGGGAAGAGACCGGTATGCTTGAAATTGGTCGGTTTGATATGAAATTTCAATTTATCATAGGAAATCGTCCAGCGCTCAGGCAAGGGCTTCTTCATTTCCCATTCGCCGCCGCCGGAGGAACTGCGATGGTAGTGTCCGTGAACATCTCTCCACTGGTTGTCTTCCTTTTGGATCGGCCAGATAATCTGTGGGTCCGGACGGCGAAGAATAATGTCGCCCCAGCGCTCCAGCTTCTCACCATTGCCGGTGTCAATGACTTCGTAGTCTTGCCAGTCTTTTGCAATATACATATAACATGCTCCATCCTTCAGCTAAAATTCATTTAGACTTTATTGTACCTCATTTCATTCATTCGATGCCAGAACTTGACGAATTCCATTCTATATAAAATGAATTTATGAAAGTTATCCTATTCGAGTGCTGCGATGCCGAGTGTTCTTACGACCACTGTTGTCTCCGAAATGCTTGAACTAGGTATCGGTGGAGCATTTCGGAGACAAAGGCGGACGCTCCGCTTCTTCAGAATCATTCGGGATCGAAGCTGAGATCAGTATATTCTAAAGATCATTTTATATAATTTGCCGGAGGGTACAGGTAATAGTCTTGCACTCCGGTTGGGATAAATCCAACCGATTCATACAGCTTCATAGCTCTCGGATTGTTCAGAGCAACTTCTAGCCGTAGATCCCGGCCAGCTGCCGTCTCCTGGGCTATCAGCCTGGTCAGTATATATCGGCCAATGCCCTGGCCGCGAAATTTAGGATAGATAGCGAAGCCATAGATCCAGCTCACCGTATCCTCAAAGACCAGTCTAACTTTGCCTGCTGTCGATCCGCTGGACTCAATGATATAGGTAACCGAGTCTGGCTCGTTTATGGTCGCTTCATAATACTGCTGGGCGGCGAACTCGGAATAATCGAAGCACTTGACATCCAGAGCGGTCAGATCTGCTCGGTCTGCTGGTCTGGCTTGGCGCAGGATGGCTGGCTCATTCTCAGGATGAGCAGCTTTCTGAGCTTCCATGCTTTGCCTGTAGTAAGTCATCTGGTATTCCGAGAAGGAATACTCGACCTGGAGGGAACTGAGAAATCCTTTGGCTGAGGCGGAATTGGCCGGCGCATTTAGCAAAATTTCATGGTACTGCATCCGCTTTGCTTGTGGCAGCGCCTGCCCCAGAAGGGAGGTGAAGATGCCCTGCCGTCGATATTCGGGATGCACCATGCCGCAGACCTCCATTTTTTTGCCAAAATGGTACAGGCCTAGGAACCCCACGATTCTTTCATCCCGGATGGCGATATAATCGTCTTGTTGGTCTGGTTTACGGGTCCGGAGCATATCCCAGTTTAGCTTCAACTGAATGTTCTCCAGCTTGTTGCAGATCCGCTCTAATTGCTCGATCTCCATCCATTGCTGTTTAGTAATCACGATAGTACCTCCTGGATTGAATCTTAACTTATGTAGATTGATCCTATTATTTTAACTGATCAGAGTAGATGGGTGTAGCCATTTCATGGAAAAGGAGATTCTGAGTGTATTGACAAGTTCTGGCCTGCGGTTTAGGGTGTACTATAACGAAAATTACAGACAGAACAGATCAAAGATAAGGGCGGGGAGGATGATTTGATGCAGTCGATCATTGAAATGAAACATGTCTCTTGGAGAAGAGATGGCAAGGTTCTGCTAAACGATATTAACTGGAATGTAGCCCAAGGAGAGAACTGGGCGCTGCTTGGCCTTAACGGTTCGGGCAAAACAACGATTCTGAACATGCTGAACGGTTATTTATGGCCTACCAGCGGGGAAATCTGTGTGCTTGGCCACAAATTTGGCGAGGTGGATGTCAGGGAGCTGCGCCGCTCGATCGGCTGGGTGAGCTCATCGCTTCAGGAGAAGCTCTACGGGAATGAGAAAGCCGAGGATTTGGTGGTGAGCGGTAAATTTGCATCCATCGGATTATATGAGAAACCGACATCCGAGGATTATGATCGCGCTGAACAACTGATGCATCAGCTCCGCTGTCCACACCTGCTGGGGCGTTCTTATCAGACCTGTTCGCAAGGGGAGAAGCAGAAGCTGCTGATTGCCCGGGCGCTGATGGGATCACCTAAACTGCTGATCCTGGATGAGGCTGCGAACGGGCTGGACTTTATCTCTAAGGAAGGCCTGCTGTCCAGCATTGAAGAGCTGTCCATGCAGCCGGACGCGCCTCACCTGCTCTATGTAACGCATCATACGGAGGAGATTCTGCCGATCTTCAGCAAGACCCTGCTGATACGCAGAGGCGAAGTGTTCGCCGCCGGGAATACGAAGGAAGTGCTTGAGAATGAGAGTTTGACTTCATTCTTCGAGATGCCTGTGGAAGTTACCTGGAGACATGACCGTGCGTGGTTGGCCAAAATATAGCTATAGCTTGGAAAGGCTCCTGCCAAAGGAGCCTTTTTTGTGCATGCAGATAGGTTCCATAGGGGCTTTTTCAGCAATAAGAAGCCGTATTGCAAACCAACTTTTGCCACCATTCGAGCGGGTCTCGCGTATTAAGATTCAAGACGCTTAATTTAGGCGTGGGGATATTCATTTGGGAGGGACGTTGTATGAAAACAGAACCAGCACCGAAGAAAAGAATAGGGAACTTGCGGGTTGGCGCCGCAGCGATTGTGATTGCTATTGCCGCCGTGATTGTGGGATTGAATTCTTATGCAACCGTGACTTATGGGCATGTCGGATTGTACAAGACGTTTGGGAAGCTTAACGATAATGTGCTGTCCCCGGGGATTCATTTGAAGATTCCTTTTGTACAGAGCATTATAGAGGTTAATGTTCAGGTCAGCAAAGCCGAAACGGATACGACAGCATCTTCCAAAGACCTTCAGCCTGTATCTACACATGTGGCGGTGAACTATTCGGTGAATAAGGAATCGGTTTATAACCTGATGAATAACATTGGCGGGAATTTCGACCAGGTGATCATCAATCCGGCTATCCAGGAAATTGTGAAGGAGGTTACGGCCAGATATCCGGCGGAAGATTTAATCGCCAAGCGGGATGTGGTCGCCGGTGAAATTAGTGAGCATTTAACGAAACGGATGGGGAAATATGATCTGGTTGTGAATGAGATTAATATTGTAAATTTCAAATTCTCGGAAGCCTTCAACCAGTCGATCGAAGCCAAGCAGGTGGCTCAGCAGCAGGCGCTCAAAGCAGAGAATGACCTCAAACGGGTGGAGATTGAAGCCAAGCAAAAGATTGCCCAGGCCCAGGCGGAGGCTCAATCACTTAAACTGAAGAAGCAGGAGGTTACTCCTGAGCTGGTTCAGCTGAAGCAGATTGAGGTCCAAGAGAAAGCCATTGAGAAATGGAATGGACAGATGCCACAGGTGACAGGTGGAGCAACACCATTCATTGATATTAACTCTTTAAATAAAAAGTAATAGGACTATTAACCCAAGGACCCTCTTGTTAATTCAAGCAAGGGTCTTTTTTACTAGACAATAGTTAATATAATGAGATATTTTATATAGAGAGGAGACAAATAACATCTTGGGGGAATTTGCAGAACATGAAGAAATGGCTTGTAATCGGTGCTGCTTGCTTGAGCTTTACTTTTGGTGGGATATCAGGGGTTCATGCGGCTCCTAATATAGTAAATTCCAAAGAAACCTATACATATGATAGAATGACGCAGGATATTAAGGAGTTGGCAAAGAATTATCCGGACATAATCCGCTACAAGTCTATTGGCAAGACGCCTTATGGGCGTGAGCAATGGGCGGTAAGTCTTGGCAATGGGGATTCCACCATATTTATTAATGGCTCCCATCATGCTAGAGAGTGGCTGACCAGCACGCTGAACATGTATATGATCGAGCAGTATGCCAAGGCTTATCAGAGCGGAAGCAGGTTTGAGGGGTATGATGTAAGAACCGTTTTGTCTGAGTCCACGATATGGTTCGTGCCTATGGTGAATCCAGATGGAGTCACTTTGCAGCAGATTGGGCTTTCGGCCTTTCCGCAGCTGGTCTGGTCCAATTTGATTAAGATGAATGACGGCAGCCGGAACTTCAAACGCTGGAAGGCCAATGCCCAAGGGATCGACCTCAACCGTCAGTACCCTGCACTCTGGTCTTCGATCAAGTTCCCGGCCAAGGCTCCGCACTGGATGAATTATAAAGGCAGCAAGCCGCTCCAGACGCGCGAGAATCAGCAAATGGTCAATTTCACGTATGAGATTGATCCCGAAATTGCCGTTTCCTATCATACGGCAGGACATATCCTGTACTGGAATTTCAATACAAAGCCCGCCAATTTGGCCAGAGATAAGAAGCTGGCGAATACGTTCTCTGCGATCACGGGATATTCCCAGGTGAAGCCTGTACCTAACCCTTCGGGTGGAGGTTACACGGATTGGTTCATCACAGCCTTTGGCCGGCCTGCCTTTACGCCGGAGATCGGTATTAAAGAGGGCGAGACCAATCTTGCGGTGTCCGTATTTGATTCGGAATGGAAGCTGAATAAGAAGATCGGTCTTTGGATAGCGGATGAGGGCTATCGACTATGGTTGAAGAAGAATCAGAGCAAGCTGACAGTAGAGGATTTCAACAAGCAAATTATGATCTCGGAAAACAAGCCATTGTTCAATTCTAACAACTTTATCTCTGGCAGTGCAGGCACGATTAAACCTCAGGTATTGAAGGCAGTCGCGAAATCAGGCGATTGGTACAAGGTTGAGACCGCAACGGGGAATAAGTGGCTTTATGACAAGAAAGCAGTTATTGTCGAGCCGACTCCAGATGAGGATACCGCACCGGCCGGCGAGGCGTCCGATGTAGATATGACCCTTCAGCTTAAAGGTGAAACGAAGGTATATACTGAGCCCTATACAAAGGAACCAAAGGCGGTCATCACTTTAAGTGAAGCACACGCGATAAAGATGTGGGGAAGCTGGTATAAGATTAACACGCCGATTGGAGATATGTGGATCTATCAGAAATCCTCCAAGTAACTTTATATAACAACTAAAAAGATCTGAAAGATTCGAAGCACAGCCTCGGTCTTGTCAGATCTTTTTGTGTTGCCTTATTTTCGGGCTGGTTATTTCACCAGCAGAAGTACTGCAAGAACAAGCTCGCCGAGCAGCAGTACCGCAGACACGCTTGTACTGAAGACAGACAGACCACGCGCAGCACCGGTCTTCAGGGAATTGCGGCCGAACATAAGTCCTCCCAGACTGGCAGCAGCGGTGATCCCGATTGGCACCCAAATTCCAACGGTATTTGGTGAATCATAGTTGCGGGAGAAGATAAGCAGAGTGAACAGAGTGAGTATAAATGCGATGATCATGAGCAGAATGGACACGACCACACTGCCCATGCCTTCCTTGGGTTCATGAAGCTCATTACCGGTTATGTTATTCAACAGATATTTCCTCCTTAGTTCATTCCCTATCATGATACCATGATTGGTCATGGAAGCCAAAGAGCCGGGGGAAATCTATTCCCCAGTGTCTAAATTAATCTGATGAAGCAGGGCCAGAAGGTGGTCCAGCTCCTCGGACGATAAGTTGCGTGTAAGAATCGCATTATGCTCATCCAGGATCGATTGCAGCTTCGGAAGGAACTCCTTGGCTTTGGGGGTAGGATATAAGGAGAGGGAACGCCGGTCCTGTTCATTGACAATTCTCTCGATGTAGCCAGTTTCCTCAAGATGCTTAACAGCCCTGGCGGTCGTGGCCTTGTCAAACTTCAAATCCTGGGTCAGCTGGTCTTGGTTAATGCCGGGGTTAAGGAGTATCGTTTTTAGAAAACTGTGCTGGCCGCCGCCACTCAGACCATAGGGTGCAAGCTGTTTGTTTAACATTTTCTGACAATGTCTATGAATTTGCGATATGAGCTTCCCAATGGGTTCTTGTTTCACTTTATGTGTACACCTCTTCCATGTCGGCATCCTACTTAAGGTAGGAGAAGTTATATAAAATGAACTTATGAAGGTTATCCTTTAGGGGCGCTGCGATTTGTAAATTCTAAAGTTCATCTTATATAACACTAAAATTTTATCCTATTATTGTTGCGCGCGCAACTAATATGAGATATACTGTTTTTGCTTACATATTGTTGCGTGCGCAACTATTTCGAAATTGTATCCGGGGTGATAATGATGAACGATCTTCCGTTGACTTATCAGGAGAATCAAGCGGTCCAGAGCAGGAAGTGGCTGATTCTCGTTGCTGTAAATTTATTTACCTTTATGTCCACTTTGGACGCCAGTATAGTCAATATCGCATTGCCGAAGATTTCGGCTAAGCTCTCGCTTGCCATGGCTCAGACCGAGTGGGTTGCAACGAGCTATCTGATGGCGATCTGTGCGGCGGTATTATTCTTCGGTAAGCTTGGCGATTCAGCCGGCAAAATTAAAGTATTTAAAGCCGGAACGTTTGTATTCCTGCTTGGTTCAGCTCTTTGCGGCTTCAGCACAAGTCTGCCATTTCTTATTGTCTCAAGGGTGATCCAAGCGCTGGGGGCTTCAATTACGATGGCGAACAGCATGGGGATTATAACCGACATCTTTCCTGCCAAAGAACGGGGGCGTGCGCTGGGCCTAATCGGCACATTCGTGTCACTTGGCAGCATTGCGGGGCCAAGCATCGGGGGTGTGATTGTCTCCTCCCTTGGGTGGGAGTATATATTCTGGGTGAACATTCCGGTCGGCCTGATTGCGATTGCCATCGCATGGCGGGTCCTTCCTGGAGATCTAATCCGCTCACGCAAAAGTATGGATCTTCCCGGCAGTGTTCTGTTTGCGGCATTTGTGCTCCTCTTGTTCGCGGGGCTTCTGCTCGGACAGCAGGTAGGCTACCGGAACACCTGGATCATTATTAGTCTTGTCCTGTCCGCAGTTGTATTCTTTATATTCATATGGGTTGAAGCCCGCAGGAAGGAACCGCTGCTGCAGCTGTCGCTGTTCCGGAATTCCTGGTTTTCACTAAGTATTTTCTGCGGATTCCTCACTTTCGTAAGCATCTTCTGCTTTAATATTATATCGCCGTTCTATACGCAAAGCGTGCTGCACCTGACTCCTTATCATGCAGGATTTCTGCTGATGCTCTTCCCGATTACAATGGTCATTGTTGCTCCGCTAAGCGGGGCCTTGTCGGATAAAATCGGTTCGGAACTGCTCACTTTCGCAGGCCTGATGGTCATTGTCATTGCCCTATGTGGAATGGCCTCTCTTCACGAGGGAAGCTCCCTGACACTTGTCGGGACCTGGACCGCGATGCTGGGGCTGGGTAACGGGATGTTCCAGTCCCCGAACAACTCTCTGATCATGTCCAAGGTTCCTAGGACTGAGCTGGGGACCGCTGGAAGTATCAACTCCCTGGTCCGTAATATCGGGATGGTGGTGGGCATTACGGTAGCTACTACCACATTGTTTGGTGTGATGAGCAGCAAGGCGGGGCACCATGTGATCAGTCTGATCCCCGGCCGTCCTGACATTTTCCTTGCCGGGATGCACATTGTGTTCAGTCTGGCGGCGGGTATAAGCCTGCTTGCCGCGGTGTTAACCGGGTGGCGGTTATGGGTTTCGCGAAAAAAGGTGGTAGAGGCTTAAAGCAGACAGGGGAACTCCACTTACTGTGGAGATCCCTTGGCTCTTCTGGCCTTGGAAGGAGTAATAAATTCATTAGGTTAATTGAGCTGCGTTTGTAGGACGATATTAACTAATTCCTGCAAATCGTCAATTACAGCATCAGCATCAACCATAAACATCGTCCTGCATGGAATTCAACTATATTTATAGAACAAAAAATAATATAGAAAAGATCCTAACTTAAGAAAACACAGCAAACTAAGAAAAACTAAACAAAGAACTGGCAGCGGACTGGTACCCGTGCCAGTTCTTTTAGGTTTAACTTTGCAAGGGTCATCAAATGCCGGTATTGGCCTTGACCATGACTTCGGTGTACTTCTTGACATCTGTTTTAGAAGAGAGCAGTGTGCCGATGATCGCTCCAATGAAGCCAAGCGGAATTGAGATAATCCCCGGATTCGTCAGCGGGAACAGCGCTTCCCCGGTAAAGATCGCCTTGCCAGCCGGGTCCCAGACACTGGGACTGATGGCGACCAGAAGCAGGGCGCTGATAAGCCCGGTCAGCATGCCGGTGATGGCGCCGGCCGTGTTGAATCTTTTCCAGAAAATCGTGAAGACCAGCACCGGCAGATTGGCACTTGCCGCGACAGCGAAAGCAAGCGACACGAGGAAAGCTACGTTGAGTTTCATGGCGAACAAAGCCAGGATAATCGACAGCACGGATACGCCGACCGAAGCCCAGCGGGCGGCCTTAAGCTGCTGCTTCTCCGTAGCGGTTCCTCTCTTGATGATGTGGCCATAGAAATCATGGGCAAACGCCGAAGCGGCCGAGAGGACAAGGCCGGTAACTACAGCAAGAATCGTTGCAAAAGCCACTGCAGAAATGAAGGCGAAGAGGAAATCGCCCCCCAAGGCCTGAGCAAGAAGCGGTGCGGCGAGATTGCCGCCTTTGTCCTGAGCGGTTATGGCATCCGCGCCTACGAAAGCGGCAGCTCCAAATCCAAGGAACACGGTCATGATATAGAAGATACCGATGATCCATGTGGCATAGACGACAGAGCTTCGTGCGGTTGGGGCGTCTTTTACCGTGAAGAACCGGATCAGGATATGCGGCAGACCGGCTGTTCCTAGCACAAGCGCGAGATTCAATGAAAGTGTGTCCAGCGGAACCTTGTACTTGTTGCCCGGATTAAGGAATGCCTCGCCGAGCGGGGTAGCGGTCTTCAAATGGTTGAACATTTCCGTAAGTGAGAAATTAAAATTGGCAAACACGATAAGCGAAATGATGAACGTGCCTGCCATTAGCAGAACGGCTTTTGTGATCTGCACCCAACTGGTTGCGGTCATTCCGCCGAACACAACATAGATGGTCATCAGCACACCAACGATCACAATGGAG
Source organism: Paenibacillus sp. J22TS3 (assembly GCF_018403205.1). NCBI lineage: Bacteria > Bacillati > Bacillota > Bacilli > Caryophanales > Paenibacillaceae > Paenibacillus > Paenibacillus sp. J22TS3. Next base: position 291,670 of record NZ_BOSF01000001.1, on the reverse strand, counting down.
GTGACGGCATCCAGGCCGAGCAGCAGCCGGATCAGGCTGCCTGCCCCAACAAGCTGGGCAATCATGTAGAAGGTGGATATTGCTATTGTATTAAGAGCGGCAACCCCGCGAATCTTCTTATCGTCGAAACGGGCCGCAATCATGTCAGCCATCGTATATTTGCCCAAATTCCGCAGCGGCTCCGCAATTAAATACAGAACCACAAGATAGGCCACAAGAAAGCCGATGCTGTAAAAGAAGCCGTCGAAGCCGGCAAGGGCAATGGACCCGGCAATGCCAAGGAATGAGGCGGCAGACATGTAGTCCCCCGCGATGGCCAGGCCGTTCTGCCAGCCGGTTAATCCGCCCCCACCAGTGTAGAATTCACTGGTGCTCTTTGTCCTTTTGGAGGCAAAATAGGTAATGATCAGCGTAATGGCAACAATTCCAAGAAACAGCGAAAATGCCGTAGTATTCATGCTTGTTTCCTCCCAGCGGCTTCTTGCTTGATCTCTTCAATAGCCTTGTCGAATTGCACGGATTTACGGGAGTAGATCATACACAGCGCCCAGGTCATGATGAATTGGGCAAAGGCGAACATCCAGGCCCAGCTGATTGGACCGATTGCGGGTTCGTTAAGCACCTTGGAATAAGAGGTCAACACAGGAAGTAGGAAGTAGAACACCAGAAAGAACAGGGTCATCGGGAACAGAAATCTTTTCTTCTTCAACATTAATTGCTTGAAGTTCTGGCTTGCAGATATGCGGTTGTAGTCCGGCTTCGTCTCCATGTCAATCCCTCCATCAAAGAAATGTGAATATTGTGTGACAAATGTAAGCGCTTCGATTATCATATTCGCATTTATTGATTCTTAGAATAGGCCTGAGGATATATTTTGTGACGATTTGTTCGTGAGATTCGGACTAGGATTTGGAACTGTGTATAATGGGATCAGAAATGTTGAGATTGTTCAGAAAAGAGGCACAGACTTGAAAACGATACTTATCGCAGATGATGACAAACATATCCAAACGCTGCTTCAACATGTGATAACCCTGGAGGGATACCGGGTCGTCCAAGCCGGTGACGGGCTGGAAGCCAAAGCAAAGCTGGAGCAGGAAGCCGTTGACCTGGCGGTGATTGATATTATGATGCCTAACATGGACGGACTGACGCTCTGCGAACATATCCGCAGCCAGTACGATATTCCTATTATCCTGCTTACCGCCAAGGACCAGCTGCCGGATAAGGAGCAGGGCTACCGGCGGGGAACTGATGATTACGTGACCAAGCCGTTCGAGCCCAAGGAATTGATGTTCCGGATCAAAGCCTTGTTCCGAAGGTACTCCGTTGCCTCCAGTGACAAGATACGCCTCAACCGGCTTGTCATAGACCGCCAGAATTATGAGGTGTCGGATGGACGTTCAGATATTCTGCTTCCGATGAAGGAGTTTGAGCTGCTCGCACAGCTTGCCCAGTATCCTGGAAGACTGTTCTCCAGGGAGGATCTGATCCGGCTGGTCTGGGGAGAAGACTATGAAGGCGATGAGCGGACAGTGGACGTGCATATTAAGAGACTAAGGCAGCGCTTCACAGATTACCAGCAAGACTTCACGATCCAGACCGTCCGCGGCATCGGTTATAAGCTGGAGGTGGGCGCACCTTGAGATCTCTTTATTCACGGGTGTTCCTGATTACGCTGGCCACCGTCATCTTCAGCAGTCTTGCCGGGTTTCTCGTGTCTAATATTTATTACCATATGAAGCTGAAGCCGTTTAATGATGAGAAGCTGGTGAAGATCGCTGTTAATATGAAGGATTATGTTGAAGACCACCAGGCTGATGCCAAAGCTTATCTCAGGAGCACAGCGGATTTGGGTTATGAAATGCTGCTTGTAAGCAGACAAGGGCAGGAGCTTTCCTATGGAAGCCCGTTCCGGGAGAAGGACCTGGCTCCGGAATCTCTGCAAATGGTGTTGAACGGACAAATCTACCACGGGGTGGCGCATTTCCCAAACACTCCGTTTGTTACGGGGTTCTTTGATAATACCCTGAGAAACACCATCGGTGTTCCTGTGACCTTAAACGGGGAAAGATATGCTCTATTTATGAGACCCGATGTTGTGCTCCAGTTCGGGGAACTGAGAATCTTTTTTGCGCTAATTGGAGGGCTGGCTGTGGTCTTCAGTGTAGCGGCAATGCTGCTCAGCACCAGGTATCTGGTGAAGCCGATTACCCGCTTGACGGAAGCAACCAAGCGCATAGCTCAAGGTTCCTATGATATGGTTCTGCCTGTGCGAAGGCGCGATGAGATCGGACAGCTGGCCAAACATTTCTCCACGATGAGCCGGGAGCTGGAGCGGGCCGAGCAGGCGCGTCAGGAATTTGTGGCCAATGTCTCCCATGAGATTCAGTCACCGCTTACCTCCATCCAGGGATTCGCTGAGGCTCTGCTCAATCGGGACCTTCCGAGAGAGGAATATGAGCATTATGCCTCCATCATCAACGAGGAGAGCCGGCATCTGTCCATCCTGAGCAAGCAGCTCCTTTTGCTGTCCTCCTTGGACCAAGCTTCGGAGGGGCTGCATAAGAAGAAATTCAATTTGCGCAGCCAGCTTCGCCAGGTTGTTCAAGTCATGGAATGGCAGCTTGGGGAGAAGGATATTGCTCTGAAGTTTGAGGTTCCGGCTGATATAGAAGTGAATGGCGATGAGGTGTTATTATCCCAGGTATGGATGAATCTCGTATCCAATGCGGTCAAATATATCCCGGAAGGCCGGTCTATTCATCTCAAAGCTGATCTGACAGGAGACCGGTGTGTCGTCCGGGTTACGGACACGGGGGATGGAATTGCGGAAGACCAGCTCCCCTATCTCTTTGACCGATTCTATCGGGTAGACCGTGCTCGGGAGCGTGCCTCAGGAAGCTCAGGGCTCGGATTGTCCATTGTGAAGAAGATTGTCTCCTTGCATGAAGGGACAATTGAAGTAGAGAGCAGCAGTTCAGGTACTACCTTCAAGGTCTCCCTTCCGCTCTTGTAATTTGTTGTTCATACGGCGTTCATTTTCGCTTCCTATACTTGGGCTATCAAGGGAGGGAGAGAGCATGTTTCTAGCATTAAGAGAAATGAGATTTGCCAAAACACGTTATGCGCTAATTGTGATCATTATGCTGCTGGTGTCATTTCTGGTCATGTTTGTGACCGGCTTGGCCCGGGGCCTCGCTTACGCCAATGCATCGTCCATTGAGAATATGCCAGCGGATTATTTCATTGTACAAAAGGATGCCGGCCAGCGGTTCGGGCGTTCCGTAGTTACCCCAGATACACTGAGCCAGGCTGTTTCGGTTGTCGGGCAAAAGAATGCGCAGCCGCTGGGTGTACAAATGACCACGGTGACTCAAGGCGGGGAAGGGACGAAGACGGATGTGACGCTGTTCGCCGCAGACCCGGAGGGCTGGATTATGCCGGAAGTGATTGAGGGCAGCAGGAGAACCGGATCGGATGAAGTGCTGGCGGACAGCAAGCTTAAAGAATCGGGATTTCGGCTTGGCAGCCAGATCCATGATCAAATGACTGGTGCAGAGTGGACGGTAGCAGGATTTGTAAAAAACGAATCCTACAGCCATACCCCTGTTGTATATATGGATATGCAGCAGTGGGATAGCTGGAAGGCAAAGTTCGCAGCTAAGCCGGGTACAGCCAAGGAGGAGACCACCTATAATACAATAGCGGTCAAAGCAGACAACGGTCAGGCGGATAAGCTTGCGTCCAAGCTGGGGGATATGCAGATCCTGAGCAAGAAATCCGCGATTGCCGCAATTCCCGGTTATAAGGAAGAGCAGGGGAGTTTGCTGATGATGATTACATTTCTTTTCGTCATTTCCGGTTTCGTACTTGCGGTATTCTTCTATGTTATAACGATTCAGAAGACAAGCCAATTTGGCATTCTGAAAGCGATGGGCACAAGCTCAGGTTATCTGGCAAGAAGCGTTCTCGCCCAAGTTCTGATGCTCACCATAAGCAGTCTGGCTGTCAGCCTGCTGCTCGTGGCGGCCGCTAACCGTCTTCTGCCTGATTCGATGCCGTTCAAGCTGGATGCCGGCAGCATTGTCCTAACGAGCGTTTTGTTTGTAGTGATGGCGGTAGCCGGTTCGCTGATTTCTGTTGTTAAAGTTGCCAAAGTGGACGCTTTGGACGCGATAGGGAGGGTATCCGCATGACAGCCAAACTCATACTTGATCAGATTACCCATGTTTACGGGGATGGCGACTCGCAGTTAAAGGTGCTTGACCAGCTGTCACTTCAGGTGAATGCAGGGGAACTCGTTGCGGTTATCGGTCCTTCGGGATCAGGAAAAAGCACCTTCCTCTCCATTGCCGGGGCTTTGCTTACTCCAACTAGCGGCCAGGTGTTTGTAGACGGGGAGAAGCTCTCGGAGCACAGCGCCCATGAACTGGAGCAGCTGAGACTGAATCATATTGGATTCATATTTCAAAGCGCGAATCTGATTCCTTACTTGAAGGTGGAGGAGCAGCTGCTGCTGGTGGCCAAGCTCGCGGGAACGGATAAAGACAAAGCAGTCAGTCGCGCACGTGAGCTTCTCGAGAGATTGGGCCTGCAGCATCGCCGCAGGCATTATCCTCACCAGCTGTCCGGCGGAGAGCGCCAGCGGGTTGCAATTGCGAGGGCCTGGATGAATAATCCGGCCGTCTTGTATGCGGATGAACCGACAGCAAGTCTGGATGCAACCAGGGGGCATGAAGTGGTCAGCATGCTGGCAGGGGAGGTTAAGGCGGAGGGGAAGGCTGCGGTGATGGTTACCCATGATGAGCGGGTTCTCTCCTTATGTGACCGTGTGCTTAGATTGGAGAACGGAGCGTTAATTGAGGAGACCGCAGAAATTTTGGTATAGTAGCCAAAATCTCAGGTTTACTTTACAATAAAATGGATTTGGCAAGGACGCTAGAATAGCAGTTGATGCTGCGAATGTAAAGTGACCATGGGAGGTTATGTATTGTTCCTAGTTTATTTCCTGATCCTGATTGTAGCCGTCTTCATTATATGGGCGACCTTTTGGGTTACGCGGAAGGCGTACTCCAGAAAGTGGGACCAGCCCGACGACGAATAAATAACTTTCATAACCGAGAGAAAGCATGCTTGCAGCCAAGCATGCTTTCTTTGTGTATACAAATTCTCCAAGCTTATGTCCTGCTGCCCTGCTCTGGTCCTTAAATATACGCTTAGACTTTCAAGCTGAGCCCGTTCATCTTACGGAAACTAAGAGGGGAGACTCCCATAATGATCTTAAAGGTACGGCCGAAATGGGAGCAGTTGTCAAATCCGACCTGTTCCGCGATTTCGGTAATGTTGTAGGAGGAGCTCGTAAGCAGCTCACGGGCTTTCTTAATTCTCAGATTGTTGAGATATTCAATGAGCGTAAAACCGGTTGTCTCCTTGAAGGTTCGGCTTAAATAAGAGGGGCTGATCGAGAACTGCTGGGCGATCTGGCAAATCTGCAGGCGTTCCGCATAGTGATTGTCAATAAAGTTAACAATCTCGAGTACTTTCTTATGTGTCCGGTTAGTCTCGGCCGTATGCTTGCTGCTGCTGTCATGGACCTTACGGTTAAGGAACAACAGCAGCTCCAGCAGCAGGATCCGCTGGTACTGCTCGTAGCCAAAGGCCTGTTTGTCGCCTTCCTGAATCATTTTGTGAAAGAGATGCTCAACGAAGTGCTGATCTTTGCCGCTAAGCTTAAGTGCGCTGATGCCGCTTTCAAAGAACGACAGCATGCCCTCAATTTCCCGGCTGGCACAGAGGGGGTGAAGAAACTCTTTTTTGAATACCAACGTAATTCTCTCATACAAATGCCTGCTGGAATTGACAAGCCTGTGAACTTCACTTGCCCGAATGAACAGCAGCGTTCCACCAACGACTTGGTGCGTCTGATCTCCAACCATGTAGTACAGATTTCCGGAAATAAAATACAAAATTTCGTATGCGTCATGATAATGGCTGGCAGGCATGCTGGAGACTACTCTTTTCTTACGGCTGATCTCAAAAAGGTTGCTTTGATAAAACTCCGGTTTCATACAGCACCTCCTTAAAATGGATTGTAGGACGGGAACAAAATGAAAGCAATATATGTATAAAAATTTAATATTTACAAGAGGATATGTGCTGCTTCTGTAAACATTTCTGTAATAAAATTAAAGCGCATTTAAATTGAGGAAGAACAGGAGGGATGTAGAGTACGTAATATTTTTTCGGTAAGTATCAGGTTTTGTAACAAGAAATGGAGGAATTCAATTCTGTAAATTAGTTAAAACGCTTAAATTAATCTAAAGGGAGAGATGAATTTGTATAATACGCGGAGCAAGGGAATTAAGAAGCTGAAATCGTCCATGCTGATTATGCTTAGTTTTGCTATTACATTATCCTTTAGCCTGTTCTCGAACCCTTTCTCGCAGCCGGCTGCAGCTGCCGGGAATTCGGATTCCAAGTTTCCTCCAGTCGTGCTTGATATGCTAAAAAGCAAGACCGGGCTTGATAGTGAACAGTGGGACAATATCATGAAGCTGGTCAACAAGCCGGAGCAGGACAATCTGAACTGGACGAAGTACTACGGATATTGTGAGGATATTGGAGACGACCGCGGTTATACCATGACGATCTACGGAGCAACCACGGGTGGGCCTAATGATCCTGGTGGTGACGCTCCTGAACTGTTCGAGCAGTATGACGCCGAGAAGGGGGCGAGCAACCCTTCCGTAACTGGAGCGTTTAAGCGGCTCGGCATTAAAGGAACTTATAAAAATGGAGTTATTAACATTACGGATGGCAGCTTCTGTAAGAAGATCAACAAGCTTCAAAACGACGAGGATTGGAAAGTTGCGACTTGGAAGACTTTCTACAACATTTATATCAAATACAGTGTGGATCAGGCCCGTAAACGCGGATTCAACTCTGCCTTGACGATTGGTTCCTTCGTGGATGCGGCGCTGAATCATGGGGCGACTGGCGGTTCTAACACGCTTCAAGGCCTTCTGTCCAAGTCAGGAAGCAGCTCAGACGAGAAGACATTCATGACTAAGTTTTATAAGGAACGTACGAAAATCGTGGACACCAACGACTATAACCAACCACCGAACGGAAAGAACCGGGTTAAGCAGTACAGCAACCTCATGAACATGGGTGAAACGGATCTCAAGAATGCGGATTCAGCTATTGCACAGGTAACAGACTGGGAAATGCAGTAAACCTAAATTATGAACCGCCGATCTTGAAAGAGACGGCGGTTTGTTTATCCCTAGTCCGCATTGCACCTAACCAAGGGTAAAGGAGATGAATCGATGTTAAATGGATACTCTTCGACGAAAAACCGGTTCATAAGAGGTTTGAGCTTAGGACTGGTTCTTCTGCTTCTTATTATGGACATGGCTGGTGCTGCACGCGCTGAGGAGCAGAGTGAGAGCAGCGAGAGCTTTGAAGCCGCCGCAGCCCAAGAGACGTTGGCTGAATGGATCTTTAAAGACAAGGGCGAGAACGGTGTGTTTGCCGCAACCGGAGGTGTGTTTCAATCTCTGTCATCTATGCGTGATGTAGGAACGAACACAGACAAGTATACGTACGAACCGGGGGAGAACAGCGTCCGCAATCAGGGTTGGGATAACGGAAAGGGCACAAAATATTGGGAGGCATCCCTCTCTACACAAGGCTACGAGAATCTTACCTTAAGCTCCCAACAGACTTCTTCCAGCACGGGTCCTAAAGACTTTAAGGTCCAATTCAGCACGGATCAGACGAACTGGACCGATATTCCCGGCGGGACCCTTGTGCTGTCGGAGAACAATTTCAGCTGCTCCGGTAATAAATGCAAGCTTAATCAACTTCCAATCCCCGAAGGAGCAAGCGATCAGAGCCAGCTGTATATCCGCTGGGTTGTCAATTCAACAACAAGTGTAAGCGGAGGCAAGGTATCAAGTTCAGGTTCAAGCCGGATCAAGGACATTGTCATTGCTGGCACACGCAAGGGAGGCGGAGGTCCGGTAGATCCACCAACTGTGGAGATCGGCAAGGCTCCTGCCGCAGGAGCAACGAATGTGGCCCTGAATGCGGCGGTGACGGTTAAGTTCAACAAGGCAATTACGCTTGACTCCGCCTTGAACCCGTCCATCACAGACAGCAATAACAGTCCGGTCGGAAATGTCTCCGCTTCGCTCAGCAGTGACGATACAGTAAAGATTAACCACGCTAATTTTGCCTCAGGCAAAACCTATAAGGTGACTCTGCCCAAAGGAATGGTTAAAGGGGCTTACGACGGGTTGCCAACCACGGCCGACATCTCATGGAGCTTTAAAACAGGAGCTCCTGATACCGGCAACAAGACACCTACCCTGCTCAACATGACATTTAACGGAGATCCTAAGACCAGTATTGCGTTTGACTGGTATACCGCCGATACCGTTAGAGGGACGATCGTTCAGGTTGCTGAGGCTGATCAGGCAGGCGGGGGAGAATTTCCTGGGGACTCGGCTATTTCATTCGAGGGAACCTCTACCGTCATTGAAACGTTGATGACAGCCAGCGATAGAAGCGGCAAGAAATACAAGAAGTTTGCCAGTCACAAGGTTATTGCAAGCGATCTCAAACCGGGAACTAAGTATGTGTACCGGGTTGGCAACGGGGATGACGACGGCTGGAGCGAGACCGGCTCCTTCATGACAGACAAAGCCAATAATCAGGACTTTCATTTCCTCTATGTGACCGACACTCAAGGGTCCAGTAAATCCAATTTCGAGTTGTGGCAGGATACCTTCAAGCGGGCTATCGAGAAGACGGTTGATCCGAAGTTTGTACTGCTGACTGGGGATTTGACGGACGACGGGGACTTGGAGCAGCTGTGGCAGTGGTTCCTTGGTGTGCCGAAGAAGGAGTTCGCCAACGTTCCATTTGCTCCGATCATCGGGAACCATGAGGTGGAGGATAACCCGAACAACAACTTCTTCTATCACTTCAATCTGCCTAAGGATGTAGGAACAGGAGCGCATGATGGCTCCGTATATGCCTTTGAGTACGGAGATGCCTTGTTCATGCAGATGAACTCCCAGTATGAGGGGGATGTCAAACCTTATAAAGCTGACCCTGAATTCACGAAGCAGCTGGAGTGGATGAGAAACACAGTTGCGAAATCGGATAAGAAGTGGAAGTTCGTTTCGATGCATAAAGGCCCGTATTCATCAGGTGATAACGCCACTGCCGAAGATGACCGGGTGCAGTTTTACCGGAAATATCTGATCCCTGTTTTCGATGAACTGGGTGTGGATATGGTATTTGAAGGACACGATCACATGTATATGCGGTCCTACCAGATGCTGAATAACGTTCCAATTAAGAATGTCATTATTGATGAAAAAGGAAATGTCGTGAATCCAAAAGGTACTCTGTATTTGATGGGCAACTCGGGAGCCTCCAAGTTCTACGATTTGAACCCGGATGCGGATACCTTCTTCGCGGCCAAGAATGAGCAGCCGAACAAGAAGATGTTCATTGATGTCTCCCTCACGAATGAGGTTCTAAAGTTTACCTCCTATACCGCGGTTAAGGATAAACCGATCGCTGTATATGAGACGTATAGTATCAAGCGGACAGACGGTAAACCGAATAAGGTCGAGAATCCAAGCGCCGTGAAGCAGTCTGGCAATCGTGCGGCGATTTCGTGGAAAGCGCCAGCCTCAGGTTCAGAGCCGGTCAGAGGTTACCGGATCTATGAGAAGAACGATAAGGTCAGCAAGAATTGGAGCGTTTATGTTCCGGCAGTCAGTGGACAGACCAATTACAGCTACACGGTAAATAATATCGATGCGGGCAAAGCTTATAATTTTGTGATTAAGGCGGTTGGGACCAGAAACAATTCGGATGCGGCTGAAGCTGAAGTATCCGGGAACTAACCTCTAGTAAGCCAAAATACATGCTGTATGAATAAACAGACAAGGGGTCGTCCTTAACGACGGCCCCTAATTTTGTTTAGAGTTCGGTTCGTGTTCGAAAGGCTTTCGGAATGGGACGCCCGCTCCCATCGTTGTTGGTACTGGATTTCCCCGATTATTTCCAGGGGCTTGCTTAGGACCAGGTCTCACCGCTATCGAGGCTAAACTGCCACTCGATCCCGAATTTGTCGACGAGGCTGCCGTAGCATTTACTCCAGAACGTTTCTTGAAGCTCCATGCGGACATTTCCGCCTTCCTTCAATTTATTGAAATAGGATACGATCTTGTCCTTGTCTGTATCGATGACAGACAGGCTAATGTTATTACCTTCAACAAATGGCATGCCTGGAAACACATCGGAGAACATGACGTTGCTGCCGCTGATGGTGAGACGAGTGTGCATAATCATATGTTTGGCTTCTTCAGGAATCTGAAATTCGGGATTCGGAGGGCTGTCTCCAAACGCCATCATATGGGGTTGTTCTGTGCCAAATACCTCCGCATAATACTCAACGGCTTCCCGGCAATTCCCGTTAAAGTTAATGTACACTTCTACTGGCATCGATAGATCGCTCCTTTATTTAGTTGATTCACTCTCATAATAACCAGACACCGATTTATATGCAAATCTTTCCGTAAACCTGCGCTATACCACAAAGGGGCCAGGCAGCAAGACCCCCTTATTCAATGTGAAGGTGAAAAATGGTATTATAATTGATAGCGATTACATAAGTTCATTAATCTAAGGCATGCCGGTTTGTTCTGGTTGCAATGGTCAGGTTGACCATGCATTCACCGATCACTTACAAGGGGGAACTTACTAATGAAAAAGATTATAAACCAGCCTCATACTATGGTTGAGGACATGTGCAGAGGGCTTGTGCTTGCCCATCCGGAGCTTGAATACAACCCGAAGTATAATTTTATCCATAAACGCAAGTTGAATTCAGATAAGGTGACCTTGATCAGCGGGGGAGGCAGCGGACATGAGCCCGCTCATGCCGGGTTTGTCGGCCAGGGGATGCTGGATGCGGCGGTCTGCGGGGATGTATTTGCTTCCCCCTCTCAGATTCAGGTCTACCAGGCCATAAAAGCTTCTGCCAGCTCCCAGGGAACTCTGCTGATCATTAAGAATTACAGCGGAGACATCATGAACTTCAAGAATGCCGCCCACCTTGCAGAAGAAGACGGAATTCTGGTGGATTATATCAAAGTGGATGACGATATCGCTGTTGAGGACAGCCTGTACACCGTAGGACGGAGAGGCGTAGCAGGTACGGTATTTGTGCACAAGATTGCGGGGGCTGCGGCTGAGGAAGGCAAAACACTGGCTGAAGTCAAGGCGATCGCCCAGAAAGCGGCGGATTATACTAGAAGCATCGGTTTTGCGCTGACATCCTGCACGGTACCGGCCAAGGGCACACCAACCTTTACGCTTGGCGACGACGAAATGGAATATGGGGTAGGTATCCATGGGGAACCCGGTATTCGTAGAGAGCCGCTGGTATCCGCCGATGAACTGGCTGCCCGAATGGTGACGGATTTGTTCCGGGATATCCGGTCAGGAGGTCACGAGGTACAGGAAGCCGCAGTACTGGTCAATGGCTTCGGCGGAACACCGCTGCAGGAATTGTATGTGCTGGCGAATGCGGTGGTCAGGGAGGTCCAGAGCCGTGATGCCATCGTGATTAAACTTTTTGTTGGAAATTATATGACGAGCATTGATATGGCGGGAGCTTCTGTATCTCTGCTTAGATTGGATGATGAGTTAGAACGGTACTTGCAGGCGGACTGTGACACCCCCGCGCTTCGGGTTACAGGCCCGTTTCTTCCATTAGTCCCGGAGGAGTTATCCGCTGCAAATCAGTCTGCCGATTCTCCCGCTGCGTCCTATATGTGCGAGACCGATCCGTCCTATGCCCGGATCAACGGGAATGCTTTCTCCCTGCACAATATCATCTATTTGATCGATAAAATGAGTGAAATCATCATCCGAAATGAAGTGCCTTTCTGTGAATTGGATGCCCATGCGGGGGATGGGGATTTCGGAATGAGCATTGCCAAAGGCTTCAAACAGCTGAAGCGCGAATGGCCGGACATTCTGCAGCAGCATACAGGCAGCATCGGTGAATTTCTGAAGGCCTGTTCACTGATTATTATGGAGCACTGCGGCGGTGCTTCCGGCCCGATCTGGGGATCTGGGTTCCGGGCTGCAGGCAAATATGCTGCTGGCCTTACGGAGCTTACCAGCTCCGACTTTGCAGGCATGATGAAGGCTGTGGTGAAGGGAATACAGGACACTGGGGAACGCTCCTTCGGCAGAGGGGCGGTGCTTGGCGACAAGACCTTGATGGACGCCTTGATTCCTTTTGCAGAAGTGTGGGAGCAGGGTTCTCTTCAAGGGGAAGACCTGAAGCTTACGGCTATCAGGGCGGCAGAGGCTGCGGCTCAGGGGGCAGAACACACAGCCTCCATCGTTGCCCGGATGGGCAGAGCAGGGGCTGTAGGAGAGCGCAGCTTGGGTTATCCAGATGCGGGTGCTCACGCACTGGGGGTTATTTTCACAGAGCTGGCTCAGGCAATGAAATAGGGTTTGAGGATACGCGACATGGTGACGCAGCTCAAGTGGCTGCGTCATTTTACGCTTGAGGAGTTCATATACCCTACATTATGGTGCTCAGAAAGTCGGATCGGCGATGAAAGATTTTGTTATTTTATATATGCGGGAAGGAGCTGATCTTATGAATACACTGGAAAATCTGAATCAAGCCATGAATTATATTGAGGATCATCTTCTGGAGGAGATTGATCTCAAAGAGGCGGCCAAGCATGCATTCTGTTCGGAATATCACTTCACAAGAATGTTCTCTTTCCTGGCTGGAGTCACCTTAAGTGAGTACATCCGGCGCAGGCGCCTAACCCTGGCGGCATTTGAACTTGTCAACGGACAACATCGGATTCTCGACATCGCTGTGAAGTACGGATATCAGTCGGCGGATGCGTTCAGCAGAGCTTTTCAGGGTATGCACGGTTTGACTCCATCGGAAGCCCGCAACCACGGTCAACCGCTTAAGGCCTATCCGCGGATGACCTTCCAGTTAACGATAAAGGGAGGAGAACAAATGAATTACAGGATTGTGGAGAAAGAAGCATTTCGGATTGTAGGTCTCAGTAAACGGGTGCCGATTGTGTTTCAAGGCGTTAATCCGGAGATCTCGGCTATGGCGGAGAGTCTGAAGGAGGAGGATATTCAAGAGTTAAAAGCCTTGTCCAATGTGGAGCCTTACGGGTTGATCAGCGCCTCAACAAATTTCTCGGAGGGTCGAATGGACGAAAAAGGTGAATTAGACCATTACATTGGAGCCGCAACGAAGGAGCTGTGCCCGGATAAATGGTCATGTCTGGAGGTGTCCGCTTCAACATGGGCTGTTTTTGAATCTGTTGGTCCGTTCCCGGATACTCTTCAGAATATTTGGGGTCGTATTTATTCTGAATGGTTCCCGTCATCCAGTTATGAACTGGCGAAGGGGCCAGAGCTGCTCTGGAACGAGAGCAGGGATGTATCCGCTAGCAACTTCAGAAGCGAGATATGGATTCCGGTGCTGAAGAAGGATTAGTTAACAGGGCCCGGATCATCCGCAGCCAGCAGTCGGTCTGGCGGCTTAAGGAGCTCGCTGATCTTTACGAACAGGGCAGGCTGAAGATTCATATTCGACAGGTCTTCCCTCTGTAACAGGCGACAGATGCCTACCGGGCTGTTGGGCTCGGACATGGCCGGGGAAAGGTTGTTATAAATGTAGACTAGAGCGGCTAGTATCCAGTTAAATCTAGCAATTTCCTGTTATTCATAAGATAAGAGGAAGGTCCAGGGGGAAGCTCCTAGGGCCTTCTTTCTATATTACATCATATCGTAAATCTAGATTAAGAAAGTAAAGTCACACCAAAACAGACACAGCTAGCTCAATCTGGTATATTTGCTATAATTGGAAAAAACGTAACAGGGAGTGGAAAGCTTGAAATCCATCACGATTCTCATTGCAGATGATGAGCCGGAGATTGCCGATCTGGTAGAGCTTCATTTGGTGAAAGAAGGCTATCAATGTATCAAAGTATCTAATGGGCAGGAGGCTCTACAGGTGGTCCAGACCCATTCGATTGACTTGGCTATTCTGGATATAATGATGCCTATTATGGACGGTTATGAATTAACCCGGCAAATTCGCGAGCAGGATTACATGCCGATCATCTTTTTGAGTGCTAAAGCATCGGATCTGGACAAGATAAGCGGACTGGTCCGCGGTGCGGACGACTACGTGACTAAGCCCTTCAATCCTATGGAGCTGGTTGCCCGTGTGAACGCACAGTTAAGGCGTGTTAGGGAATTCAATCAGCAGACACAAGCGAGCCCGGCGAGTTCGGTTGTACAGGCGGGGGGAGTAGTTATTTACCCGGAGGAACGTACGGTATTTCTTTATGGCCAGCCTATTGAGCTTACGCCCAAAGAATTTGATATTTTATATCTGCTCGCCAGTTATCCGAAGAAGGTCTTCACTACGGAGAATATTTTTGAACAGGTGTGGGGCGAAGCGTACTACGAGGGCAGCAATACGGTCATGGTCCACATTCGTACCTTACGTAAGAAACTTGGGGAAGATACGCAAAAAAATAAGCTGATCAAAACGGTTTGGGGAGTGGGATATACGTTCAATGGCTAAGATGATCCAAAGCTTCCGGTTTAAAATGATTCTTTTGTTTGGTCTAAGTATGTTATTCTCCGGTGGGATAACTTATCTGGTCTTCAAAGCTCTGCAAGGTTATTATCATACCACCCGGTTCGAGAATCCGCTGACTCAAGTCCGTTATTTCATAAGAGAAGTTGGCGATATTAACTTTTTTATGATTATTTTTATTCCGCTTTCCATCTTGTTCTTCTTTCTGCTTACCGAGCGTTACGCCCGTTACTTCCAGCAAATTTCTAACGGAATCAATCAGCTTGCATCTGGCGACTTTAACAGCAAGGTGGACATTCCAACGAAAGATGAATTCGGGCACATTGCCAGAGACATCAATTTGGCGGGTGAGAAGTTGAAGCAGGCGGTTGAGCGAGGGGATTTTGCGGAGAACAGTAAGGAGCAGCTGATCTTGAACCTGGCGCACGACCTGCGGACACCGCTGACCTCAGTGCTCGGGTATCTGGATTTTATCGGGCAGAACCATGAACTGACCATGGATGAAATCAAACACTACTCAAGTATTGCTTATACCAAATCACAGCGCCTTGAAACCTTGATCGATCAATTGTTTGAAATTAGCCGAATGAACTACGGGAAACTAAAGATGGAGAAAAAGATGATTAATCTCAGTCAGCTTCTTCATCAGTTGAACGAGGAGTTATATCCCGTACTTGAGAAGAATGAACTGACCACCCGTCTTAGATTGGAACCTAATCTGATGATTCAAGGTGACGGCGAGATGTTGGCCCGCGTCTATGCAAATCTGCTCACAAATGCCATTAGATATGGCCATGAAGGCAAATATGTGGACATCCATGGTTACCTCCAGGAAGGTGAGGCAGTGGTGCAAATTATCAATTATGGGGACCCGATCCCTCAGGAAGAAATCCCCCACCTCTTTGATGAATTCTTTATCGGAGACAAGTCACGCAACCATACGGAAGGAAGTACTGGACTAGGGTTATTTATTGCAAAAAACATTGTGGATCAGCACCAAGGACATATTTCGGCTCAAAGCAGTTTGGTTCGCACTTTATTTGAAGTGCGTTTGCCTGCCAGAAATGCCGCCCCAGCTCCCGTTTGAATTTTGATCGCCAATTTAAGGAAAACTTTATTTTTACCCTACATCTTTATTTATCATTCTATCCTAATCTGTCTCTATGAAAGGCAGGAGGAACTGAGAATGAGGATGTGGGGTTTTTGCCGTGGGTTGGGGTTCGCGGGGTGGATCAAGATGATCAGGTGGCTTCGGAAGGACGCTGCCGCTGCCTGGTTCTTTCTACTTCCAAGCGGAATCGGGTTCTCGCTGTTCTATCTGATCCCGTTTGCCCAAGGTGTATTCCAGTCCTTTATGGAAGGCGGGGGAGACAGCCAGGCTGTCGGTCTGAGTCATTACAGTGAACTGTTAGCGAGTGATTCATTTAAAAAGGCAGCGTTCAATACCTTTTACTTCAGTGCGGTTAGTGTGCCGACCATGATCGTTGTATCGCTGGGTCTGGCGATGCTTCTAAATAAAAATTTATATTTTCGAAAATGGCTGCGGACCGCCTACGTTATGCCGCTTGTTGTACCTGTTGCCTCGGTTATTCTGATCTGGCAGATCCTGTTCGATTGGAACGGTTCCCTGAATCTCTGGCTGAGTTATTTAGGAAAGAGCCGTGTGGATTGGATGAAGACGGATGCGGCTAGGTATGTGGTGATTGTTATTTATATTTGGAAAAACATCGGGTACAACATCATTCTGTTTCTTGCGGGACTTCAGCAGATCCCTAAGGATTATTATGAAACAGCCCAAGTGGAAGGCGCAGGACGCTTCTGGCAGCTGAGGAGTATCACGCTCGTCTATCTTACGTCGACGCTGTTCTTTGTAACCATCATGTCCATTATTAACTCTTTTAAAGTGTTCAGAGAGACGTATTTGATCGCAGGGGCTTACCCGCATGACAGTATCTATATGCTTCAGCATTATATGAACAACATGTTTGCGGAACTCGACATCGAGAAGCTGACGGCGGCGGCAGCTATGATGGTTGTAGGTATTCTCATCATCGTTATGGTTTTGTTCGGGGTGGAACGCCGCCATCAGCGATCCATGGAGTAGGAAGGAGGATGGGAAGATTGCGGGTTAGATTAACCCTTGTAAAAGTTGCATTAACCATAATAATGTGTGTATTTGCCATCCTACTGCTGTTCCCGATAGGGATTACCTTTATAAATTCGCTCACGACCAAGCAGGAAATTGAACTCAACTATGGTCCTATAGGCAAAATCAACGAGACGGTAGTTGGACGAGAAATGCCGTTTGTGAATTTAAAGCTGATGCCGGATATGGTGTCTCTGGAGCAGTATGGCGAAGTGCTCGTGAACAGCCCGAAATTTCTAATGATGTTCTGGAATTCGGTGTTCCTGGTACTGCCGATCATCGCCGGGCAGGTGTTCGTTGCATCTCTCGCCGCTTATGCCCTCTCCAAGCTGAACTTTCGGGGACGTGATGCGTTGTTCTTTGTCTACCTATTGACGATGCTTATGCCGTTTCAAGTGACCTTGGTGCCGAACTATATAATGGCCGATAGGCTTGGACTGCTAGGTAGTCCAGGCGCAATTATTCTGCCGGGCATTTTTGCAGCATTTGGGGTGTTTATGCTTCGCCAGTTCATGCTGCATATTCCCTATGCCTATATCGAAGCAGCCAAGATGGACGGAGCCAGCCATTTGCGGATTTTTTATACGATCATTCTGCCTATGGTTAAACCTGGTCTTTCCGCACTGGTAGTCCTTTTGTTTGTGGATTATTGGAACATGGTGGAGCAGCCGCTTATTTTTTTGAATGATCCGTTCAAACAGCCATTATCTGTGTATTTGTCCAATGTGAATGATAGTGAACGTGGAATAGCCTTTGCCGCGTCCGCGCTGTATATGACACCGATGGTACTGCTGTATTTATATGCGGAGTCTTACTTTATTGAAGGGGTTCAGCTGTCCGGGATCAAGGGGTAGGACTGGGAAAGTGAATTTGTAGGATGGGATAATTATTTACAACACAACTCTTAGGAGGAGAAAAGCGGAATATGGAGTCAGGAATAGAGACCTCGGATCGCAAGCGCAAACGGATGATCATGATTGCGTTCATTGTATTTGTAGTGGGACTGGTGCTCTTTACCTTATTCAGTAACACATTGCAATCGTTAACCCTTCCCAAAGTCAGCACTGAAAAACCGGCTAGAGGCAGTCTTGTACATACGTATGAAGGCGGCGGGGTACTAAAGCCTGTCGCGGAAGCGAGGCTGACGAATTCTTCTGGCTGGAAAGTACAGAAAATTCTTGTGAAGGAGGGGGATCGTGTTAAGAAAGGACAGAAACTTATCCAATACGACAGCAAAGCCGCTGAACGCGAACTGCAGGATGAGCTAAGCAACTTGGATAAGCAAAATATCGAACTTCAGCGTCTTCAGGATCAGTTCATCCAATCGGCCACAGAGGGGGATGAATTCAAAATCCGGGCAGCAAAGCGCGATATCGAAGCCCACAAACTTGATCAGACCGTGCAGGAACGCAAAATTAATGGGCTCAAGGAGCAATTGAATAGCCAAAAGGAGCTTACTGCCCCTTTTAATGGAGTAATCACGAAAGTAAGTGCCATCAAAGGTATGGCTGGAGGAGGAGAGCCGGATGTGGTGATCTCAAACAGTACTTTGGGATATCAATTTGACATTTCGCTAGATGGTCCGCTATTGTCCATCCTCGGCTTGTCCATTGGGGAGAAGCTGGAGGTAGAGATATCTACAGCCCAGGAACCCAAGCCCCGAATGAGTCAGGGCACAATTACCGAGATGAGATCGGCGGAGCCGCGAGCGCAGAGCCAGGCCGATGCTGGAACAGATAGCACGCTAACCATTCCTCAGAAGATACTAAGTATAAAAGTGGTAGATTCTAGCCTGCAAGGAGGTGAGCAAGCATTAATCAAGCTTGAGAAGAAATCAAGCAAAGAGGGCTTTAAGGTATCTCCAGGGGCGATTCGCAAGGAACGAGAGGGCATGTATATGTTTAAAGTTGAGGAACAGGTAGGAGCACTCGGCAATGTGTTTGTTGCCCGTAAGGTCCGTCTCACTTCCGTTGAAACCAATGGCAGGGAGACGATGGTTCAGTCGGAAGGCCTTTATGACGATGACAAGATTATTTTGGAGAGCAGTGAGCCGTTACAGGACGGCAACCGGATTCGTCTGGAGTAATTGAGCTTAAGGAGCGTACTAAAAATATATACGTTATATAAAATGAACTTTAGAATTAACCCATCTCAGCGCCCCAAAAGGGTAACCTTCATAAGTTCATTTTATATAGATAATGGAGGATTTTTAGGATGAAGAGAAAGCTGTGGCTGGTTAGTATTTGTATGATTCTGGCGGCAACAACCGCCTGTAGTAGTTCCGGGTCTACAGAAAGCAAAGAGAAGACAAAGAAGAATGGAAAAACCGTGGTTACTTTGTCCATGACGCAGGCAACAGAATTTATGCAGGCTGTGGAAAAAGATTTTGAAGAGAAGAATCCAGATATAGATCTGCAAATTAATTCTGCTTTACAAGTGGGAGAAAAGTACGATTATAGTAAATATGAAAAGTTTGAAAAAACAACCAATACCGCTATGCTCGCGGGAAAAGGACCGGATATCATTCAGCTAATCGGTCTTCCTACCGATGAGTATATAAGCAAGCAGCTGTTAGTCAATATGAGCGAGTATTTGGATAAGGACAAAACCTTAAACAAGAACGACCTACAGATGAATGTGCTTGATGCTCTAAAGGTGAATGGCGGCTTGTATTGGATGCCTACGGGATTCACGTTAAGAGGCTTCTATGGGGACGGAGACGTGCTTGGCCGTTCAAAAGTTCCCGTAGATGACAAAAACTGGACCTGGAAGGATTTCGCAGCGGTATCGAAGGAGCTGCTGCAAGCGGAAAAGTCCGGCAAGAACACTCGTTATGCATTCGCCGGTAACCCGCCAGATTACATTCTCTCGATGATGCTGAATGACAACTACACCGAGTTCGTGGATGAGGCTGCCAAGAAGGGCAAGTTTGATTCCCCGGAATTTGTGAGCTTACTGCAGGTAGTTAAACAAATGTTCGATGATAAAGTGATGAGCTCTGAATCAACGGAAATGAGCTCCCAGTTATTTTCTTCGGAAATCTTGTACGATCCTGCCGCTTTTGTTAATGTCCCGTACTCCATTTTCTCCAATCCAAAGTTGTTAGTCACACCTCACGGACAAGGACAGAAGGGAGATATGAGAATCATCACGAATAATGATTTCGCCATCGCAGCGAACTCATCAGTGAAAGAAGAAGCATGGAGATTCATTGCATTTCTGTTATCGAAGGAAACGCAATCGCTCCAGAGCAGGGAGGGATTCTCACTTGTTAAGTCGGTTAACGAGAAGAGGCTGGACGAAGTTCAGGAACAAGTAAAGAATGGATCGTTCAAGCTCCCAACCGGCAAAACAGCCAATGTGCCGGACAGTGAGTTTGCGAAGTTCAAAACGATTATTAATTCGGTTGATAACGCTAAGGGGGCCGAGGTTAAAGTTATGATGATTGTTAGTGATGAATCCAGATCTTTCTTCTCCGGTCAGAAGTCAGCAGAGGAAGTGGCCAAGGTGATACAGAACAGGGTGACTACTTATTTGAATGAGTGAGCATTAATAGAATTGCACGATGAAGCCCCTTGAAATTGGCACAAGGGGTTTCTTCTGATGGATGAGGAAATAAACCCATATTATTCTAAGTGTACGCGTGTTAGTATGGTCTAGAGGAACTATTTCTTTGGTAGGAGAGATTGATATGACTAAATTGTCTAGATTGTTGACTTACATAGCGGTTGGTTCAATAGTATTAACGGGGTGCTCTACGTCAAATCGTGAAGCTAAGTCGAATATCAGTACAGGGAATGCTGAGAAATCCACAGTACAACTTACGAAGCAAATGAGCTACAAGCAAGCACCAGTAAATGTAGAGCTAGTAAAAGCCGAAGCAGAATATGTTGTGCCTTACATAAAAGCGGTTGAGCAAATGAATGTGAAAAACACCAAATTGGCTAAAAATACTTGGACTTAACGATCGCCGACTTTCCGAATACCAAACACAGTTACCGGGCACAGGTACTAAAAACGGTAATTTTGTTGTCGGAATTGTTGGGAGATGCGAATGTGAATATGAGGTATCTGAGGGGCATCGAAGAATATATGAAAAGTGATCTTGGAGATGCTGACGGTATTCAGAAGTTAAAAAAAGTGTTTGATACATTGTCATCAGAACATGAGTCAACAAAGAAGCAGTTGGATCAATCCATCAGCCTAGTTTTGAAAAATTATTCTCAATATAAAAATATATCTATTTATAAAACACCATTAAATTTCTCTTTAAATAAAACCGATGTATCAAACGATCTGACTTTGTTTGAAAAAGCTGGATACCCGATTCCCAGAGATTATGTAATTGAACAGGATATTAAAAATTCTAGAGAAAGGTGTCTTAATATGCTTATAATAGCGGCTTTTGAAAATAAGAAGGTTAACTATCCTAACTTATTCTTTTATGCTGGAGGAGCAATTGGAGCTAGTAATAAATCTAAAAAAATAAAGCTGCTGCAAGAAGTAATTAAGCTGACAGAAGGCGATAAATATAACGAAACGAGATTAGAAGCACAGGAGCAATTAAAAGAAATGAACAAAAAGTGAGTAGTATACCAATCAATTCCTTGACTGGAATCAACACAAAGCCTTGGGAATTTGTCTCCAAATAATGTTCTTTTCCTGTGTGCTAAATGTCACAACTTGAGGTCTGAGGCTCTGTTACGCTGAACTCAACATGAAGCAATTATCTGAAATGGGGGGATATTGATATGTTTTGTTATCAGTGTGAGCAGACACCAGATGGCGGCTGCACTGTAGTCGGCGTATGTGGCAAGAATGAGACGATTGCAAGCTTGCAGGACACGATCATTTTTGCTTTAAAAGGAATTGCGGCCTACGCGACGCATGCTCGGCAGCTCGGGTACAGCGATCCGGAAGTCGACCGGATTACTCACGAGGCCTTGTATATGACGTTAACTAACTCCAACTTCAACACGCAAGAGCACCTGGAAATGGCTATGAAGGTGGGAAATGCCGCAGTGCGGATTATGGATGTGCTTGACCGCGCGCATACCGAGCGATTCGGTATTCCACAGCCGATTACTGTCAGCCAGAATAAGATTGAGGGCAAATGCATCGTAGTGACCGGACATAATTTGTATGCGCTGGAGGAGCTTCTGAAGCAGACCGAAGGAAAGGGTATTAACATCTATACCCACTCGGAAATGCTGCCCGCTCACGGCTATCCCGCACTTAAGAAATATGCACATCTAAAAGGCAATATCGGTAAAGCGTGGTACGACCAGCGCAGGCTGTTTGAGCAGTTCCCAGGAGCGATACTAGCCACTACGAACTGTGTGATGCCAATTAAAGGCACCTATGCTGACCGCTTCTTCTCGTATGAAGTCGCAGGGCTGGAAGGAGTTCAGAAAATTGCTAATGACGACTTCTCCCCGTTGATCGAGCGGGCGCTTGCCCTGCCTGCGGCAGATGTGGTTTCCGAGCAGGTTCTTACTACGGGTTATCATCACGAGACGGTGATCGGGCTTGCGCCTGAGATCATCCAGGCGGTCAAAGACGGACATATCCGCCGGTTCTTCGTCATCGCAGGCTGTGATGCACCAGGTAAGGGTGGGGAATATTACAGAGAGCTGGCAACTTCGCTGCCAAATGACACTGTGATCTTGACGACTTCCTGTGGTAAATTCCGTTTTAACGATGTCGATTATGGAACTGTTGGGAATACTGGTATTCCACGTTATATCGATCTTGGGCAGTGCAATAACTCAGGTTCAACTGTGAAGATAGCCCTTGCCTTGGCCGATGCTTTCGGCTGCAGCGTGAATGAACTGCCGGTTAGCATCGTGCTGTCCTGGTTCGAACAGAAGGCTGTGGCCATTC
The DNA here is from genome assembly GCF_018403205.1 of Paenibacillus sp. J22TS3. NCBI lineage: Bacteria > Bacillati > Bacillota > Bacilli > Caryophanales > Paenibacillaceae > Paenibacillus > Paenibacillus sp. J22TS3. The sequence continues at coordinate 268,943 of NZ_BOSF01000001.1, read as the reverse complement.
TGTTGGGTCTTTTCAGCCTCGGTATCCAGGACATCCGCATTGGACCGAAACCGCCTGAGTTCATTTCTCAAGGCGTACTAGATGTGCTCGTGGATATGTTTGGCTTGAAGCTGATCACAACTGCTGAGGAAGATATGAAGACCATGCTGGCTCTGTCCTAAGAGCTGGGCGCACAAATAATCCGGTGCTGCGATTCTATTTGAATCGGCACCGGATTTTTGTGTTAGCCCAGTTAGACTAAGGCAGTATTACATTCGCCTCTATTCATCCAATCCGCCCTGCGGAGTGTATACCATTGGTAGCTCTCACCGTCCAATTCTACCAGACTGTTAAAGCTGAACCCGCATTTTTGGATCACCTTTATAGAGGGAAGGTTGCGCTCCAGCGCCACTGCATTAAGAACTTCAATCTCCGATGAACTCGCCCGACGCTTTGGAGATGATGCCCAGGCGAAGATACAAAACGCAAGATTATCATAGATTTGTAAGAAATCAGCCTATTGTCCTCCTTAGCTTTTGCAGCCCTTTGTGTTACGATAATAGTAAAAAAATGGATGGTGAAATTATGGCGAGTTTTGATTACCAATCCAAAGCTGAGTTAATTGAGGCTGTACATACGGGATATTTGCTGCTTGATGGGGAGTATGAAGGGATGCCTGAGGACCAGAAGGATGTTCCTGTTCCTGAAGTGGACCGGACTCCAGCTCAGATTATCGCCTATCAGTTGGGCTGGCTTGATCTGGTAATGAGTTGGGACCGCGATGAGAAAGCGGGACGAACTGTTGTTATGCCTGCCCCAGGTTATAAATGGAATCAATTGGGCGGGTTATATCAATCTTTTTATGATCAATATGCGGATTGCTCACTTGCGGACCTGCGCCGGTTGTTTGGGGAAGCTGAGAAGAAGTGGTTGGATTGGATTGACACGCTGAGCGAGGAAGAGCTGTTTACTCAGGGGGTCCGCAAGTGGACAGGAGACAAGCCGAACTGGCCGATGGTACGATGGATTCATATCAACTCAGTAGCCCCTTTTAAATCTTTCCGGGCAAAGCTGAGAAAGTGGAAAAAACATCAATCATTAACTAAGTGACAACAACAGGAGGAACAAACCATGACATCCAAAGAACTTCGGATTATGACTTACAATTTGAAATGTGAAGTAGGAGTGCCACCCCATTCCTGGAGTGACCGCAGAGAGATGGTCCGGGATGTTATCCGGCGCGAGTCGCCGGATTTAATAGGCACACAGGAAGGCGTATTCGCCCAGGTGAGTGACCTGCTGGAGATGCTGCCGGAATACGGATTGGTGGGACTTGGGAGAGAAGGAGGGAGCAGGGGCGAGTACTCAGCCATCTTTTTCAAAAAGGAGCGCTTCCAGGTTCTAGAGTACAATCATTTCTGGCTCTCCGATACGCCACGCACGATCGCTTCCGCTACTTGGGGCAATATGTATACCCGCATGGTAACCTGGGCGAGATTTAAGGATCTGCAGACGAATCAGCAGCTCTATCACATGAACACGCATTTTGATCATGAGTCGTTAAATGCCAGAGAGAAGAGTGCGAGGCTGGTAATCCAGGAAGCTCAGGACTTTGATTCCGCATTGCCTGTACTATTGACTGGTGATTTTAATACAGATGTGCATTCACAGCCATACAACATTTTGACTGAAGAGGGGAGCTTTAAGGATACCTGGGAGCTTGCGGAGGCGCGCTTTAATGAGGATCTGGGATCGTTTAACGATTTCCGGGACCCGCAGGGTGGATCGGAGCGGATAGATTGGGTTCTAGGCCGGGGGAACATGACGGTTGCCTCAGCAGGAATTATCAATGATCTCGCCGATGGTCGGTTTCCGAGCGACCATTTCCCGGTTGTGGCTAGATTGGGTCTTGGAGATAATGTGTAATAATCAGAAATCTAAAGTGTGTTTGTGAAGAAAGCCTCTAATCCGGTTCGTGGATTTGAGGCTTTTTTAGCGAAAATTTAACATTCTCAATAAATTTACTGAGTAGAAGCTATCCCTGAATCTATGGCCAATTTCATATTTAGCGGATGGGAAGATAGACGTGATCTATTTTTAACTAAGTTATCCTTAAAGTCAAACCTTAAAGTACGTAAACAAGTTTATATGGAATAACAGCTGTTCCTGCGACGGTTCCTGGGATATAAAACGAAATATTGCATGAATGTTATATGATCGAAGTAGGAGGATGATAGGTGTATGGACAATTTAACAGCAGAAGAAAAGCAGCAGTCGGTTGAAGCGTTTAAGTCGATTATTCGTAAATCGGAAAAGGCACTCTCTCATATGAAGACAGATGCGCCACAGACAAGGTTGCTCGCGAAGCGAATGAAGGCTGCTCAGCTTGGCTTAGATACGCTTCTTGCACATTGGGAAGGCCGGAAACTGGATGTCAGCAAAATGGATTTAATCGAAGCAAAAGAAGAGCTGGAGGGTTTACTGTTAACACTTCCTTCATTTCTTGAGAGATCCAAAGAAGGCAGTGGGCAGAGGACCTACATTACGAGAAGGATCATGGCTATGAAAGCAGCAGTTTTCTATGTGGATCATTTAATTGAGAAGCTCGAATAAGTGTAACTTACAAGATTCGTCCCAGACGAGATAGGGAGGACAAGTCGTGTCAAATGTACAGCAAATCCAAGCTGAGTATCCCATGGCGGCCAATGGATGGATCACATTATCTGCACCACACCCAATTCAAAGCCATCGCTGATCACTTTAGAGAATTTATGAATGGAATAAAATAAATGGCTAAGAAGGAAAAAATAGCTATAGCTAAAAGTAGCATGGAAACAAAAGTTAGTTTATGCTAGTGTTGATGGCAAGGATATCCAATTCGGCTTGCATAGTCAACTTAGCAGCACATAGAGGGGGCTTCTGCCCCTCTTTGTTATATCCGCCAGCACACTTCATTTGTGTAGATAATAAGCCGTGAGCAGCACTCCAAGTACATACGTAAGAAGTTATAGGGAGATGAGAGAATGACAACGAATACCACAGCGAAGGAAATCCGTATTATTGAATACGACCCATCCTACGCTGGCGCAGTAGCAGAAATGTGGAACCTCAGCAATGAAAGCTGGGGAGGAGGCACTAGTCAGAAGACGGAAGATATCGTAAGCCGGAACATGGAATCTTCGTCCAATCTTCATGTCTTTCTCGCCGTTGACGGCGAAGAGGTTGTCGGGTTCTGCAGCTTCGCCCACTACCGTTTTGATGAAGGGGCATTATATGTGCCGCTGCTGAATGTGCGGCCTGATTATCACGGCCATAAGATCGGTCGTAATTTGATTCTGAACGCTGTCCGCAAAACCGTTGAGGCCGGCTGGCCGCGGCTGGATCTGTTCACTTGGCCAGGGAACACAAAGGCTGTTCCGATGTATAAGAAATGTGGATTCTTCTGGGAAAAAAATGAGGATTCCGTTCACCTGATGAACTTCATCCCGACCATCCTGCAGAGCGAAGCGCTCACTCCATATTTCGAGGAGCTGGACTGGTATGCGGACAGCACACGGGAACTTGTGATCGAGCCGGATGGCCGCCGGGAGTGCGGCTTTGATTTCTTTGATTACACATGGAGCAAGGGAGACCTCTCGGTGCGGGCGGTATTCGAGAAGACAGGGCGCGGGCTTGCTGCGCTGGAGACACCTGACTTTGCCATCTTCACTGAAATGGATGATCATGATCTGGTGTTCGGCTCCACCTATAAGGTTCGTTACCGTATCGAGAACCGTTCTACTTCTGTGCTGCCAATTGAGATTAAGGGCCAGGACGACAAGAATATTCGTTTTGCCCTGGATGTCTCGCGTACAATCAGGCCGGGGGAATCAGCTGTACTCGAGGGTGAATTCGAGCTTGATCCTGTTCAAGAGGAGCAGAGCAACAAGAAAACCCATCCTGTTGTCTTTAGCAAATGGCTGATTGGGGGAAGACAGGTTGAGTTCCGCATGGGAATTGCGCCGAAGTTCCCGGCAAAAATGAAAATCGCACTGCCGGCTAAAGAGCTTTTTCCAGGCATCCCTGCCGAACTGTATTTAAATGTGGAGAATAATTTTGATGCGGAGGCGGAGTTTGCTTTTGAATGGCCGGTGCACGAAAACCTGCAGTGGGTAGAGCCTGAGATGAGCATTATTGTTCCTGCCAAGGGCAAAGTATCGCTTCCAGTATCCTTTACTTTACGTTCCTATGGTCTCTTCTCCAAGGAGGTAGAGGTGAAGGCTGTCCCTGTAGGAGGAAATGCAGTTACCTTCACTACCAAGCTGTCTGTCCTGATGAAGGGGACCTATGGCCGATTTGGTGGGGAAGACGGGGATCAATGGGTGGCCGTGAACGGGGCATACTCTCTGCATCTGAGCAAGCACGAGAATCATATGTGGATTGATTATCCTGGGTCTGATCATAATTTCTGGTGGAACTATCCGAAACTGGGCAGGCCGTTCTCGGAAGAATTCTCGAAGAAACAGGCCCGGGAAGTGAGGTTGTACCCGGAAGGGGAGAGTCAGGTTCTCGAAGCAATCTACGAATCGGAAGAGTATCCTGCACTACAAATCAAAGCGGTGGCTAAGCTGTTTGCGAACGGTATTACCGAATTCTATCACGAGGTCTGCAATACCAGCAGCGAAAGTATAGAAGAGAATATGTGCCTACTTATCAACTTTGGATTCTTCGGCAGTCGGCTTATCCTCCCATATCAAGGTCGTTATGTTGACATGGAGGATAGTCACTTCAGCCACCCTGATCATTGGGACAGCGCTCAGATTACCGAGAACTGGCTGTTCTGCAAACAGGAGAATACAGCTTGCGGAATCTGCTGGGACCCTTCCTTAAAGCTGCTGCGCCCAGAATATCCTTTCGGGCTGGAGCATGATCTTGGCCGAATGGAAGCTGGAGCTGTCGTGCGGACGAAGCCGACCGTGTTTGCCTTGAATACCTTCATCAAGTGGTGGGATTTCCGTTCTTTTGCCAGGAAGCTGCGGGAAACGGTTGTACCTGTGTTAGACGATCATCTTGAACTACTGGTTGGCGGCGGCAATCCGTTCGCTGCGGGGCCGCTTACGGTAGAGCTGGTCGAGAGAAAAATGGTTCCGCTGGCTGGAAGCTTGGAATTATACGTGCAGAACGACGGGGAACCCGAGCGGAAAGCTGCTGCGGATCTGAAGCTGCTTCCAGAACAGGATTTGCGTTCTGCAAGCTTTGAATTATCTCCTGAGCAAAATGAGTCAATGTGGAAGTTCCGGGCGGTCTATCTCGGCGAGGACCGGATTCAGGAGCGGTCGGGGCTCTGGTTCCCCCAGTCGAATGAGAATATCGTATGCAGACTTGAAGAAGGACCGGCAGGCCCCGTATATACGGTGAGCAACGGAGTTCTATCCATAGCAGCGGCCTCCGGCTTTGGCAGCGTGGTGCATTCCTTGATGTATAGGGACGAGGAATGGCTGGACAGCTCGTACCCTGAAGCAGTCCCACGTTCTTGGTGGAATCCTTGGCATGGCGGACTCGGCGTGAACATTCCTGGCATGAGCGGTTTCAGTCAGCAGCAGGAGCCCCGGACGGCAGCTTGGGCGGAGCGTACAGATACCTACGGAAATGTGTGGAAGGGGCTTCGCTTGACAACCCGCATTGAGAAGCAGGAAGCGAACCGGGGAATCACAGTTGATCAATATTACCTTATGCTGCCGGGTGTCCCTGTTCTCTGCGTACTGCATTCGGTGACCAACGAAAGCGGGAGGTATCTGCGGGACTTCTCACTCATGGGCGAAAATTTCCTTAAGCCTTCACCAGTCTTCACGGAAGGAACGATAGAAGTTCCTGGAGGAGGACAGTATCTGGCAGGGAAACTGGAAACCGATGTGAAGTCGCAGGGGCTTTTGCGGATCGGGGCAGCTTCCAGGCAGAACTTTTTGCAAATTGTGAATCATGCGCCTAACCAAAGCTCAAGTGCCTATGTAAACAATAAAGTGATTTGTAACGAAGTGTACCACCATCTTTCCATTAAAGACGGGGAAACCGCATGGACCCAGCCGGCTTTCCTGATCCTGGGCCGAATCGCTCTGGACTCGGGAGATGTTCGTAATTTGTTGAAGGTCGCTTTTGATACCAATCAAGGTGAAAAGGAGGCCAACGATGCCGATCATTGACATCCACATTCATCTGTCGGACATTGACAGCTTCCATCAAACGGCGATTCATCAATCCAAAGTTGATTATAGTGCCGCTGGCCTCAAGGCGGAGTTTGACAAGAACGATGTCATTCTTGGGATCGGCATGGGTGTCACGGAGCAGACTAAAGGAGCTTTTCCCGATTCCAGTTCACCTAATCCGATGGGACTGGATCTGGAAGAACGTGTCCCGCCATTCCTCATGGAATGTGTCGGCATCAACCCGAACCTGCTGAGCGGCAAGCAGGCCGCCGATGAGCTGAACCGGATCGAAGCGAGGCTTCAAGCTCCTGAAGTGGCTGGAATCAAGCTGTATGCCGGGTATTATCATTATTTTGTTCATGATAAAATCTACACGCCGATTTATGAGCTCGCTGCCAAGTACGGGCTGCCCGTGGTGATCCATACGGGAGACACCTACTCCATGAACGGTCTGCTCAAATATTCACATCCGCTCACGGTGGATGAACTGGCCTACCAGCAGCGAGGTGTGAACTTTATGATCTGCCATCTGGGTGATCCGTGGGTAATGGATGCTGCGGAAGTGGTGGCAAAGAATCCGAACGTCTACGCTGATTTGTCCGGATTAGTTGTGGGAGATCGGCCTCATTTCGAACGGTTTATGAATGAGCCGCTGTTCATGGACCATTTCCGCCGGGCGCTAGTCTACTCAGATCATTATGAGAAAATGCTGTTCGGGACCGACTGGCCGCTCGCGCCGATCGATCTGTATGCGGAATTCATCCGCAGGCTTGTGCCGGAGAAGTTTCACGAGAAAGTATTTTACGAAAATGCCTTTGGGCTGTTTCCGCGCATTCAGCAGCGGATCGCAGGGCTGTGAGAGTGTTGCGATCTGCATAGTTAGAGCACAAGTGAAGAGCTGAAAGTATGATATGAGATAAGAAGCCACCCCCTTGGATAAAGCGAGGGGGTGGCTATTTCATATTGACATTGACAGATGATTTGGTCCGCATTATGATGACAAAGGAAATAAAAAATGTCCTCGTTAGGTGAGGCTCCTATACGAACACAAGCCACTGCCCGGAAACATCGAAAGATGCCAATGGGTATAACAGGAATTGCCGGCTTAAGGCTCTTCTTAACGTGGCTAAAGAACCGGGTTCTTTTACGTCGTATAGTGCCAAAGCTCGGCTTGGGGGATTCGGTTATTTGCATGTCTTCTTTTATTTAGTGTGCAAATCGATGCCCTTCAGATGAGCTGAGGGGCATTTTTTATTCGGAAGATTCAGGTACTCGCAGTGACATGGCCGTGGTTTCATGAGTACAATGGAAAGTCTGTAAATTGATCATGTGAGAGGAGTTGAACCATTCTGTATGGGTAGTCATCATTCATCTGAACCAGAACCGAGGAGTCTAAGGGCAGTCGGGTTAAAACTAAATACCGTATTGGAGGTTGGTTACAACTTCTCTCTTTCGGCTTAAAGTTGGACCTGACTGCCTTATAACAAGGAGGTAGTTGAAATGTCCAAAATGAGTTTTTTTCAAAAAAATAATCCTTTTCATGAAGCATCCAATATTCAGGGTTTTGATATTGAGCTGAATCAGGAGAGTATTCGCCGTATTGACCGGTTAGTGGATAGCTATGAGAAAAGCATCCTTTCGCACTTGGATGATGCTTATCAAAGAAAGACCAGCTGGTCTGACCGGCTCGCGGATCAAATCGCTTCGTTTGGCGGCAGTTGGAAATTTATCACATACTTTGCGGTGTTTCTTCTCGTATGGATTATGTGGAATTCACTTCCATTTATAAAGGTTCATTTTGATGAGCCGCCGTTTATTCTGTTGAACCTGTGCCTGTCCTTTATCGCGGCGTTTCAGGCGCCTCTCATTATGATGAGTCAGAATCGGCAGGCGGCCAGAGATAAACACGAGTCGATTATTGATTTTGCTATAAATTACAAAGCTGAATTGGAAATTGATGATATGCAGAGCCATCTTCATAGAATAGAAGGTGAGTTAAAGGAGATCAAGAAGCTTTTGCTTGCTTCTAAACAAGCGGATGAATGAGAAGGAATAATGACCCCGGGGATATAAATCTCTGGGGTCGTTTATTTATTGGGCCGTTTTTAAATACCACGGTATTTCATAATCGGGGTGAAGTACCCTACGAAAATCAAGACAAAATATGTAGAAAATTGATAGGTTACAAGAGAATATGTGCTGCTGCTGCCAAGTTACCTGCTTTACACTTGTAGCGTACTTAACCATATCAGCATAGAGGGGGATTTATTCACATGCGCAACAAGGTAATCGCAGGTCTGTGCAGCACGGTTCTGTCCTGTAGTCTGCTCGTGGCGGGAAGTGGCCTGGCCAGCGCCGACGGCAGCGCTACTGCGGCGTCTGAGCCGCAGAACAAGTCGGTCAAGAACGTGATTTTGTTCATTACCGACGGAATGAGCTTGTCTGATGTTAACCTGGCCAGATGGTATCAGGAAGGGAAACCGCTGACAATCGATAAGTACTTCAGCGGGCTGGTAAGAACGTATTCCACGGACTCCCTTACTACGGACTCGGCTGCTGGTGCAACGGCATACGCTACCGGCCATAAGGTGAAGAATGAGACGGTCTCCATCCTTCCTGAACGCATCACGATGCCGATGGTTGATCAGGTTAAACCGGGAGAAGCGAACAAACCTCTGCCAACCATTATGGATGCGGCCAGATTAACTGGCAAAAGTATTGGAACCGTATTCACTTGTGAGCTGACGGATGCCACGCCTGCAACCTTCCTGAGTCATGCCTACACCAGAGACAACGCCCATTCCATTGCGGAGCAAATGGTGTACAGCGGTGTGGATGTGCTGCTTGGTGGGGGTTCAGGCTATCTGGTCCCTGGCAAGAAGGACATTAACCGCAAAGACGGGGAAGACCTGACGAAGGTTCTGAAGTCCAATGGTTATGAATATGTGACGGATAAAGCGGGTCTGCTGAATACCAAGACGAATAAAGTCTGGGGAATGTTCAATCCCGAAGCCTTGGATGCGGATTTCGATTTGAATCCGAAGCAGCAGCCAACGCTTGCTGAAATGACGAAGGTAGCCGTTGATAAGCTGTCGCAGAATGACAAGGGTTTTGTGCTGATGGTTGAAGCCAGCCAGATTGATTGGTACGGCCATGATAACGATCCGGTTGGGATCATAAGCGAGACTTTGGCATTTGACAGAGCCTTCAAGGCAGCGGTTGAATTTGCCGAGAAGGATGGAAATACGGCTGTGCTGTCCGTTTCCGACCATGCGACTGGCGGACTTAACATGACGAACTATGATTCCAGCAAGGATCTGGTCTCCGTTATGAAGAAAGCAAAGCATACAAGCTATTATTTCGAAAATGAAATCAATAAAAACAACTTCAAAAAGATTCTGGCAGAAAACTACGGTCTCACCAACCTCACCAAGGAAGAAGCGGATCAGGTAAGAAAAGGAATTGGCGGCAACCTCTCCCCAGTTATCGGTAAAATTATCGGTAATAAGATCGGGGTGTCCTTCTCTACGGAAGACCATGTCGCTGAGGAGATCGGACTGTTCGCTTATCACCCGGCAGGCTACAAGCCAACCGACTTCGTAAAGAGCGGAGTGGTTCAGAATGTCGACGTGAACAAGTACATTCAGGAAGTGGCAGGCCTCAATCTTACCGGGCTTGAGAGCACATTGTTTGCTTCGGCGGATCAATTGAAGGCCAAGGGAGCAGCGGTCAGCATTGACAAGTCGGATAAAGCCAATCCGGTTGTTGTTGTGAAAAAAGGCGGTCAGGTGCTTAAGCTGCCTATTGACAAGAATGTAGCCATTTTGGACGGCAAGACGATCAAGCTGAACGCCGTGACCGTTTGGATCAAGGATCGGGTATGGGTTCCACAGCAGGCCGTAGATCTGATCAACTAACGTATCCTCTGGGTTAACCGGGTGTATCATCACCCAAAAGTTAAAGCGCTTAAACACACGCAAAGACCGGGTACGCATATTCATATGCGGTGCCCGGTCTTTGAACATTTTGACCCTCAGATTTGATAAAGCTTCACTGAAATCCCTTCGCACATCTCATATCATAAAAAAAAGCGGCACAGACCTGTAGGCTGTGCCAGAGATAAGAGAGATGTCTAGTCCTGTTCACTCCCGTCCACGACCAGTTCCAATTCTCCGGTAGTTGAATCAATGAGCATGCCGTGAACAGGCAAATGGGGTGGGAGTAGTGGGTGATTTTTAATAATCTCCACAGTATGGATTACCCCCTCTTTTTCCGAGCTAAACCCGCGAAGGAACCTTTTTAGCTTAATGCCCGAATTTTCAAGCGTATTGAAGACTTCAGGGTGAATCCCACGTTCATGCATCGAGGCAATCATCCGGTCCGCGTTGATTGAAGCCATACCGCATCCGGTGTGACCCACCACAATGACCTGTTCAGCACCGAGTTCATAGATGGCCACCAGGACACTACGCATGACGGAGCCGAAAGGCTGCGAGATAATGGCGCCTGCATTCTTGATAATTTTGGCATCCCCGTTGCGGAGGTTCATGGCTCTTGGCAGCAGTTCCACCAGGCGGGTATCCATACACGTTACAATGGCAAGCTTCTTGGCAGGGAACTTGTCTGCAATATAAGTTTCGTACTCTTTGTTCTCTACAAAATTTTTGTTGTATTCCAGGATTTCAGAAATCTTAGTCATGTGTTTAATACCCTCCTAAATTTTTTAATATTAGCGTATATCGTTAAGCTTTACATTTTGCCCGTAGATCTGTGAATCGCCTTCCAGGCGGAATGACCCATCTAGGATATCCCCTTTAAGCCTGAGCTGCTCCTCATAAAAGACCGCCCGCTGAGGGTCAACCCAGAAGGGGAAGGTCTTGTTCTCGATAGGCACATCGGTGGAGTCGGGCTGGCTGATAATCTGAAATGTGGTAATTCCGTAACACCCACATCCTTCGGTATCATAGAGAAGACGGATCTGTCCTGGCCGGCCATCCAGACGTTTATGGATAATCTGCTCCGCGTTCTCGTCTAATGTAATCTTCATCGTCTGCTCCTCTCCAATCTATAACGTTTGTACTTACAATGAATGCCTAGCATGAGGTCCTAGATAAAACCTCTGTTAAAAGTTGATTATATAGATTGTAATAAGTATCATCAAGAGGAGCACCAAAATTCAAGACTGGGGTGAACCGAAGATGGAGCAGGAAATTCAGCAGAAACTGGAATCATTTCGGGAATTGAACAAGAAAATTAGAAGCTATTATGAAGCCGTGTCCCTCATGGCCTGGGATTTGCGTACAGGAGCACCTAGAAAAGGGGCGGAGACTAGAGCCGAGACGATCGGAGTTCTGTCCACCGAGTCCTTCAAGCTTCAGACCTCCCGGGAAATGGGAGAGCTACTGGGTGTATTGAACCGGCCGGAAGTGCTGAAGCAGCTTGATGATGTAAACCGGCGTATTGTGGAAGATGTGCAGGAGGAGTACGACCGCAGTGTGAAGATTCCTGCTGATAAATATCAGGAGTATGTGACACTTACCTCACACGCAGAGACGCTTTGGGAGGATTTCAAAGAGAACTGTGATTTTGCGGGATTTGAACCATACCTAACCCAGATTGTTGCCAAAACGCAGGAATTTATCGACTACTGGGGTCCACGCGCAACACGTTATGATACCCTGCTTCATATGTATGAGCCAGAACTGACAACGACCAAGCTGGATGAAGTGTTCGGGCAGCTGCGGGATCGACTGGTGCCTTTGGTGGAAGCGGTTCAATCTGCACCGGATAAGCCGAAGTCTGAATTTCTGAACCAATTGTTTGATAAAGACCAGCAAGAGAAGTTCAGTAAATTTCTTCTTGAGCAGATTGGTTATGATTTTGATGCGGGCCGAATTGATGAAAGTGTGCATCCTTTTGCAACGGGCCTGAATCCTGGGGATGTGCGAATCACAACCCACTATTTGCAGGATGATGTGGCCAGTGCGGTGTTCAGCTCCCTGCATGAGGGCGGTCATGCCCTCTACGAGCAGAATATCAGCCCTGAGCTGACCGGCACACCGCTTGCGCAAGGCACCTCGATGGGGATTCATGAATCCCAGTCCCGTTTCTGGGAAAATATGATCGGACGCAGCCGCGCTTTCTGGGACCGCTATTATAGTGAACTCCAGTCCCATTTCCCTGAGCAGCTTGCCCAAGTAAAGGTAGAAGATTTCCACCGTGCTATTAACCGGGTTGAGAACTCTCTGATCCGCATTGAAGCGGATGAGCTTACTTACAATCTGCATATCATCATCCGTTATGAGATTGAGAAGATGCTTTTTAACGAGAATCTGGATGTAAAGGAACTGCCAAGAGTTTGGAATGAAAAATATGAGCAGTACCTGGGCATCATTCCACCCAATGATGGAGTGGGCGTTCTTCAGGATGTGCACTGGTCCGGCGGCAGCTTCGGGTATTTCCCTTCATATGCGCTCGGGAATATGTATGCGGCACAGATTGAGAACACGATCCGCAAGGAGATCCCGAACTTTGAGGGGCTGATTGCGGAAGGTAATTTTGCTCCAATTAAGGACTGGCTGACAGATAAGGTTTACAAGTACGGCAAGAGCCGCAAGCCTGCCGAGCTGATCAAGGCGATTACTGGCGAAGATCTGAACCCGGATTACCTTGCGGATTATCTGGAGAAGAAGTACAAGGCGATCTACAATTTATAACTCTATAAAAATGAACTTTAGAAATTAACCGATCTCAGCGGAGAGGACGAGTGATTCTGAAGTGTAGAAAAGCGCACAAGACTGAATTGGCGGTATGCCGGTTCAGTCTTTTTGGTATGCTCTTAACCTTTTGTTAGGCCTCTGCATACATTGGACCATAGCCTTTAGCTGGTTGGACGAAAAGGGGCTCAGCAGTAATGAAAGGGGATGAGGACATGAGAAGCCTCCGCGGTAGATTATGGCTGGTTATGCTGATCATCCTTGGCACCCTGCTAGGCGGGTGTGGGACTGGAGATCAGAAGGCGAAGATCCAGCTCGGGGAAGTTACGCGTTCGGTATTTTATGCGCCGCAGTATGTGGCGTTGGAGAAAGGATTTTTCAAAGAGAATGGTCTTGATGTGGAGCTGAGAACGACTTCCGGCGGAGACAAGACGATGACGGCCCTCTTGTCCGGATCGATTGATGTTGCGTTAGTTGGAGCGGAAACCTCCATTTATGTATATCAGCAGGGGGCAGACGATCCTGTTCTTAGCTTTGCAGGCCTTACCCAAACCGATGGAACTTTCCTTGTCTCCCGTAAGGATGTGGGAAGCTTCAGCTGGGATTCGCTTAAAGGCGAAGTGTTCCTGGGTCAGCGCAAGGGCGGCATGCCGCAGATGGCTGGGGAATTCACCCTGAAGAAGCACGGCATCGACCCGCATAAGGATCTTCAGTTGATCCAAAATGTAGACTTCGCCAATATCACCGCCGCCTTTATTTCGGGGACAGGAAATTATGTGCAATTGTTCGAACCTCAAGCTTCCATCCTTGAGAAGGAAGGCAAGGGGCATGTGGTGGCTTCCTTTGGGACCGAGAGCGGCCAACTCCCTTACACGGTGTACATGAGTAAGAAAAGTTATATGAATAGCCATAAAGACCAGATCCAAAAATTCACAAACGCCCTATCCAAGGCTCAGATTTGGGTCCGCGATCATTCACCTGAGGAAATTGCCAAGACGATTTCCCCGTTTTTTAAGGACACAGATCAAGCTATTCTTGCCAGTTCCATCAAGAGATACAAGGAGCAGGGAACCTATGCAGAGACACCCGTGATTTCTGAGAAGGCTTGGAACAATCTGCTTGATGTTATGGACTCAGCTGGTGAACTGAAGCAGCGTGTTCCTGTAACGAAGCTCGTGGACCCGGTCTTTGCGGACCAGGCTGCGGGAGGCCACAAGTAATATGATCAGAAAGGGGGAGCGTGGGAATGAATGCTGTGATTGAGCTAAAAGATGTAGAGCATGTCTATGTGACAGACAGGGAAGCCGTTCTTGCATTGGAAGGAATGAACATATCCGTGCAGCCTGGGGAGTTCATTAGTCTGGTTGGACCCAGCGGATGCGGCAAAACCACGCTTCTCTCCATCATGGCAGGCCTGCTCGTCCCCACACGGGGGGAAGTGCTTCTTCATGGCCGGCGTGTGAGCGGCCCAGACCCGGATGTGGGGTATATGCTGCAGCAGGATTACTTGTTCCCTTGGCGCACGATACTGGATAACGCGTTAATTGGACTTGAGCTGCGCGGCATGTTGACGCAGGAGAGGAAAGCATCGGTGATCCAGCTTCTTGAAGGCATGGGCCTTGGGGGTACCGGCAGCCTGTATCCTTCACAGCTGTCGGGCGGTATGCGGCAGCGTGTGGCCTTGGTCCGGACCTTGGCCACCGAGCCGGATCTGCTCCTGCTGGATGAGCCGTTCTCGGCCCTGGATTATCAGACCAAGCTGCAGCTTGAGGACCTGATCGCAGAAACACTGCACGCCCGAAACAAAACTGCGGTGCTGGTGACGCACGATTTGGCCGAGGCGATTGCAGTTAGTGACCGCGTCATCGTGCTGGCTGCAGGCCCTGGACGAATCCGGCGGACCTTTGAGGTGCCGGAAAATATCAGGTTGACCCAGCCGTTCTACGCCCGGGAGCAGGAGGGGTTCAACGACCTGTTCCATCAGATCTGGAAGGAGCTTGAGGCATCGGAGGAAAGGGGGGAGCGGAATGGACCGTAATTTAGCGGCCGGCCATGAGTTTTCCGGGGATGCCCGGCATTCTAAGAAGACATGGCTGAAATCGATTCATCAGGATTTCAAGAGGCGCAAGCGCAAGGCGGGGCGGATCGTGCTGGCCGTGCAGCTTGCCATCCTTCTCAGCCTGATTATTCTCTGGGAGCTCGCGGGAAGGCTGAAATGGGTGGATGTCCTCATCTTCAGTTATCCGTCCAAAATGTTCGCCCAGATCTGGCAGGACATCTTGAGCGGAGAACTATGGCCTCACCTGGGAATGACGGTACTTGAGACGGCGGCCGGATTTATTTTGGGCACCTTGGTCGGAACGCTGCTTGCCGTTGTAATCTGGTGGTCTCCTTTTCTATCCAGAGTGCTTGATCCTTATATGGTTGTCTTTAACAGCATGCCTAAGGTCGCGCTTGGGCCGATCTTTATCGTCCTGTTCGGGGGAGGTTTCACCGCGATTGTGATGACCACCTTGTCGATTACGGTAATCATAACGACCCTGGTTGTAATTAGCAGCTTTAATGAGGTAGACCCCAACCTGGTGAAGGTAGTGCGGACGTTTGGGGGCGGAAGGAAGGATATTTTCCGTAAAGTGATTCTTCCTGCCTCTTTCCCGGCGATTGTGTCGACCTTGAAAGTCAATGTGGGTATGGCCTGGGTAGGGGTTATTGTAGGGGAATTTCTGGTTGCCAAGATTGGGCTTGGTTACTTAATCATCTATGGGTTCCAAGTATTCAACTTCACACTGGTACTATCCAGCCTGGTGATTATTGCCATCGCGGCTACCGCCATGTACCAACTCGTTGTATATATCGAACGCAAACTGATCAGGGAGCGGTAACGCCCCTGTTTTTTGTTTGCCAGTCCTGTACTTTTCATTTGGCCTAACAAGGTGCGGAGTATCGCTTCATTGTGGACAAGCCGCAAATCCATTAGGATATAGATTATACCAAGTTATCAAACTACTGCTTACGGGGGTGTCCTATGGGCTTTCGTGTAATTAAGACGACCATCGCAACCGTGCTTGCGATTCTTATTGCCCATCTGCTTCATATTGCCAATCCGCTCTCAGCGGGACTGCTCGCCATTCTGGGCGTAGACGTAACCCGCAAGCGTAGCATCAGGACGGTGAGCTCCCGTTTTCTGGCTTCAATTGTTGGGCTTGCGATGTCTTCGGTCTTATTCTATCTGTTCGGCTTTCATATTTGGGTTCTGGCCGTGTTTATTCTCGTAGGATTTCCGCTTATCGCCAGGGCAAATTTGAAGGAGGGAATTGTCACCTGTTCGGTTGTTGTATTCCGGGTATTCGGAGGAGAGGATATCAGCATGACAGCTCTCGGCACACAGGTCGTGCTGCTGACCATTGGCCTTGGCTGTGCCATGGTTGTCAACCTTATTTATATGCCTAATGAAGAGGATAAGCTTACAAGCATCCGGCGCAAGGTGGACGGATTGTTCGCCTGCATCTTCACTCATATTGCAAGTCAGCTGCGCAGCCCAGATTACGTCTGGAGCGGTCAGGAGCTGATTGAAGCCAGCCGTGAAGTCGAACTAGGCTTGTCCACCGCCAAGCGGGCGCTTGATAACCAGGTGATCTCCCCGAATGAAGCTTGGACGATCTATTTCTATATGCGCAAGCAGCAGCTGGATCGCATAGAAAGCATGCTGCAGCTTATTTCCCAGATCTATCAGAGAATGCCCCAGGGTGAGAGTACTGCGGTTCTATTTGATCAGCTGTCTTTAGATGTGAAACAGGAGATTTACGCAGGAACTACAGAGCAAATGCTTAAGGAGCTTGAAATGGAGTTCAAAGCTATGGAACTTCCAGCAAGCCGGGAAGAATTCGAGATTCGTTCGGCGATTCTGCAGCTGTGCCGTGAGCTTGCCCTCTATCTGGATATCTCCAAGAAAAGCAAGTATCCAACAGGGAGATCAGAGCGGTCTAGGGCATCACGTTCTCCCGGAAGAGCTTGACCGAACACGGGTTGTTTAAATATTCTTTATTTCCCCGTCTCCAATTAATCAACATTCGCCCATGTCATGCATACACTTGATAGTGAATGATTGATTTGTATGGAGGAGGTTCAAACCATGTCATCGAAATATCAAAGTAGAGAGATCATTACGAAAGCGATCTGCGGAAAAGGTCGTAAGTTCTCTACCGTAACACATACCGTGACTCCGCCACACAATCCGACAAGTATTCTGGGGGCCTGGATCATCAACCACCAATACGAAGCGGTTGCTGCTGGTGACGGAATTGAAGTTATTGGTACTTACGATGTGAACATCTGGTATTCTTACGACAGGAATTCCCAGACAGCCGTAGCCAAGGAGAAAGTGTCTTATGTGGAAAATGTGCCGCTTTCTTATCTTGACTCCAGACACCGTTCTTCGTCGGTGGAGGTTTCCGCGGATGCAACGCAGGAACCCAGCACCGTCGAAGCGAGCGTATCCGGTGACGGCAGCGTACTCATTCGTGTAGAGCGTGAATTCGCTGTTGAACTGGTTGCTGAGACTAAGATCAATGTCCTGGTCGTTCCGGGCGGCAGCGACTTCGAAGACAAAGACTTTGACTTCAGCGGGGATGGCGGGGATTACGACGATTTGGACCCGGATCTTCTGGATGACGATCTGTAACAGAATACTCTATTGTATGCAGCTGCCTGAGCAGCGACGAGGGCGGGAGCCCTCTTTTTTTTGCAAAATTTTTGAACGGGATGTTGTATAAAATGGATTTTAGAATTTACCGATCTCAGCGGAGAGAACGAGTGATTCTGAAGAGGCGGAGCGTCCGCCATTGTCTCCGGAATGCACCACAGGGTATCTATATAAGTACATTTCATACGTCTTCCATACGTGTATATCAATAGTTCATCTTAAATAGTTCAAGGATTTCGGAACAACCGTGGTCGTAAGAACACTCGGCATCGCAGCGCCCCAAAAGTGTAACCTTCATAAGTTCATTTTATATGGTTGGAATGTTGCTAAGGCAAATAAGGGGGAGACGAGGAAATGGAACTAAGACTGAACCTGGGCAGTGACCCATCCTCGGAACGGCTTCGGGGCATCCTCACCCAAATGGGGTACGGCAGGCTTGCTCTTGCGGATGAACCTGGAATGCGCGTGGGAAGGCGGTGGAACATAGCTTCGTCTGAAGCTTATGAATCAAGCCCGGTGGAGGGACTGTCCAGGGGGAGTATGCCTGAAGAGAGGGGGATTTGGCTCAACAGTATGGCATCTGATCTTCTAGCGTGGTCTGTACAGGAGCAAGAGCAGAGACTGCACTGCTCGGGACTGAAGGCTAAGCTTGGGAAGGGCTGGGATTCCGGGGATTCCGCGGCCTCCGGCCAGATCTATGAACGCAGGTTCATCGTGCGGGTGTTCCACCTCAAGGCGGTGGAATTTGTTTCTTACGGCTGGGCGGAAAGGGCGCTGAGCCAGGCAAGAGAAGATCAGGCAGGTGATGGTGTACATGGCCGTTCACAGCTCTATCGTAAACTGGAAAAGACTGCGGTAAGAGCCCTCTACGCACTTAATCTGGATTTCGGTGAGGTTGGAATTACCGCTGGTGCAAACGGAATGGTTATCCACTCCGTTCAAGCTATGCCTGATCTTGAGGGGGAAAATGCGGCCCGCAGATTCGCAGAGGTGGTGGTGGAGGAATATGAGCGGCTTGCCGCTCTCCATAGCCAGACGCTGCTGCTTGGCATGGACCCCGAATTCCTTCTGTATCACCCTGCCGAAGGAAAGATCATTCCCGCATCGCGTTACTTGGATCGGGCTGGAATAGCCGGCTGTGATGCGATCCGCAGGGGGGACAGGACCTTGTACCCGATCGCAGAATTGCGTCCGCAGCCGTCATCTGATCCCAAGCAGATGCTGCGCAGCCTGATGGGGGCGCTTCAATATGCATCCAGAAGAATTGAAGCACCGGATCTGAAGTGGCTGGCAGGGGGGATGCCTGTGCATGGAATTCCGCTTGGCGGACATCTTCATTTCAGCGGTGTGCCCCTAACGGCCGCGCTGCTCAGGACGCTTGACAATTATTTGGCCCTGCCCGTGACGCTGCTGGAGGACCCGAGGGCGGCTGCGCGGCGGCCGAAATACGGATATCTGGGGGACTTCCGTCTTCAGAGCCATGGCGGCTTTGAATACCGGACGCTTCCCAGCTTCCTCGTATCCCCTGCTCTGGCCAAGGGAGTAGTGGCCCTAGCAGAACTCATCATGAGGCACCCGGAGTCTCTGCTCCTTCGTCCGCTCAGCAGAACAGAGGTGCACCAGGCCTATTACCGCGGGGACAAGAATGTGCTTAGGACCGCGTTCGCCCCATTAAATGAGGAGCTGCGGCGGATTAGCGATTCCTGGGAGAACGGAAGGCACATATTGGCGCTGCTTGATATGGTGGATTCGGGACGGATGTGGGATGAGCGCCGGGATATCCGCAAAGCTTGGAAAATAGCAGATTCCTCGTAAGCCCGTGTTCTTTTCTGTTATAATAGAAGTCTGTAGAAAGAATGGGCTGGAGGTACATCATGGCTAAATATACGCCGATGATTGAACAATATTTGAAGGTAAAGGAAGGCGCACAGGACGCTTTTCTGTTTTTCCGCTTGGGTGATTTCTATGAGATGTTTTTTGAGGACGCGGTGCAAGCGGCGCGTGAACTGGAAATTACGCTAACGGCACGCGACGGGGGGGCCGAAGGCAAAATCCCGATGTGCGGGGTGCCTTATCATTCTGCGGAAAATTACATACACAGATTGATCGAGAAGGGTTACAAAGTGGCGATTTGTGAGCAGGTGGAAGACCCTGCTGAGGCCAAGGGCATTGTCCGCCGGGAAATCGTACGTGTAATCACGCCAGGTACAGTCATGGAAGGTAAGACGGTTGGCGACAAAGCGAACAATTATATGCTTTGCGTAACCGAGCTGGGAGGGGTTATGGCTGTCTCGGCCTGCGATCTCTCAACCGGTGAATTATATGTTACTTCATCTCCTTCCAGCCAAGAATGGCTCCGGGATGAAATCGGAATCTATAATCCTTCCGAAATCATCGGAGACCGTCATCTGCTGGAATGGATTGAATCCACTGCGAATCCGGTCGGAAGACCTGTTGTTTATACGGCCTGGGATAAAGGCAAGGAAGATCTCGGCCGCAAGCAGTTCGGTGAAGCGGCTTGGATCCGGCTTGAGGATCAGCGGAGACATAACATCGCCCTGCTGGTATCCTATCTGTCCGAGACTCAGAAGCGTTCCTTGGGCCAGCTGATCCGGATCACGGCATATGAGCCTAATCATTATATGATTCTGGACCCGTTCACACGGCGCAATCTGGAGCTTGTGGAGACTGTGAGGGAAAGGTCTAAGAAGGGCTCGCTGCTCTGGCTGCTGGACCGTACCGAGACCTCCATGGGCGCGAGGCTGCTGCGCAGATGGATTGATAAACCTCTGCTTCAGCGGTCCCAGATCGAAGACCGACTCGAAGCGGTAGAGCAGCTTCATGCCGGTTATATCCTGCGTGAAGACCTGCGTGAGAAGCTTGGAGAAATTTATGACTTGGAGCGCCTGGTCGGAAGAATCGCGTTCTCGAGTGCGAACGGACGGGATTTGATCGCCCTTAAGAAATCGCTTAGGCAGATCCCTTCGATTAAGGAGCTGTGCGAGAATTCGCCATCCTCAACACTGAGGAGGATAGCGGGCGAACTGGACCGCTGTGAGGATCTGGCAGAGGCCATTGAAGCGGCGATCGCGGATGAGCCGCCTGTCTCTGTCCGGGATGGCGGCATTATCAAGCCGGGGTATCACGAGCACTTGGATGCGCTCCGCGAAGCGGGTGCGAACGGCAAACGCTGGATCGCGGAGCTTGAAAGCGCGGAGCGCCAGGCCACCGGCATCAAGTCGCTGAAGATCGGTTACAACAAAGTATTCGGTTACTATATCGAGGTAACGAAATCCAACCTGGCTTCCCTGCCTGAAGGCCGGTATGAGCGCAAGCAAACGCTGGCGAACGCCGAGCGGTACGTGACTCCAGAGCTTAAAGAGAAGGAAGCTCTGATTCTCGAAGCGGAGGAGAAGATGGTTGATCTCGAATTCGCGCTGTTCAGCGAGCTTCGTGAACGCCTCAACCGGGAGATTCCGCGGCTTCAGCGCCTTGCGGAGAAGATCGCGGAAATTGACGTGTACCGTTCTTTTGCGGCTGTGAGCAGCGAGGGCAACTTCGTGAAGCCGGTTCTGACGGACGGTTATAATCTTGTAATTGAGCAAGGACGCCATCCGGTGGTGGAGAGGGTGACGGAAGGCAGCGGATTTATTGCAAACGGCACGCAGCTCCGCAAGGACGAGGCGGGAATCCTGCTGATCACCGGACCGAATATGGCGGGCAAGAGTACTTATATGCGCCAGGTTGCCCTGATCGTCATCATGGCGCAGATCGGCTGTTTTGTACCCGCGGCAGCCGCCGAGATCCCTCTGATCGACCGGATATTTACCCGGATCGGGGCGGCGGACGACCTGATCGGGGGCCAGAGCACCTTCATGGTGGAGATGGCCGATATTCAGCTGATGACCGAGAAGGCAACTTCACGCAGTCTGATTATTATTGATGAGCTGGGCCGGGGGACTTCCACTACGGAAGGCATGTCCATCGCCCAGGCCGTTATTGAGTATGTCCATGACCACATTGGCTGTAAGGCACTGGTTTCCACACATTTTCATGAGCTTGCTCATCTGGAGGCGAGCCTTGATTCGCTTCGTAATTACAGCATGGCGGTGCAGGAGAGCGGGGAGAAGGTTCACTTCCTTCGCAAACTGATTCCAGGAGCGGCTAGTACCAGTTATGGCATCTACTGCGCAAGATTGGCCGGTCTGCCGGACAGCATTATTGATAGGGCTTATGGATTGCTGCAAGGCCTGGAAGAAGCGGCTCCCCTTGTAACGGCTGGACGGGCTTCCGGGGGAACGCCGGTATCTGCCGAGTATAGGCAGGAGAACGGCGGGAAGACAGAGGGGGCACTGGAAACTGCAGCCGAATCAAGGGATGAGGATCAGGCCAAGCAGCCCGTTCTTGCTGTGTCAGGCACAGCGGCACGGACAGGGTCCGCTGGTGGCGCCGATGAGCTGAAGGAAGCTGAAGCAGCCGGGACATCAGGAGCTATCCTGCAGGAAAGACGCACAGATCTGACGGTTTCAGAAGCGTCAGAGGGGTCTGATGTCAGAGCAGAGATTTTGCGGGAGGCTCCGGATGGCGCTTTAATTCCGGGCGGGTCACAGCCCGAAGAGGCTGTGCAGCTGTCCATGTTCGGTGAGGAGCCTGCCTTGGCTAAGCCTGAGGCAGCCAAAGAAGATCCGCGGACCAAACAGATCATCAAGCTGGTTAAAAACGCGGATTTAATGAATATGACGCCGATTCAGGCGATGCAGCTGCTGAATGATTTGAAGATGAAAGTGAAGGACATGTAGCTCCTTGAAGAAAGCGGGGGAAACGTATGGGACAAATTCAAATTTTGGACGAGCATATTGCGAACCAGATCGCTGCGGGAGAAGTTGTAGAGAGACCTTCCTCTGTGGTGAAGGAGCTGGTCGAGAATGCGATTGACGCCGGGGCCAAGCGGATAGACGTCACGGTGGAGGAGGGAGGCCTTTCCCTAATCCGGATTATAGATAACGGGAGCGGAATCGAGCCGGAGGATTGCGAGACAGCCTTTTACCGACATGCAACCAGCAAGCTCTCCCTCGGCCGGGATTTGTTTCAGATTCGCACACTTGGCTTTCGCGGGGAGGCGCTGCCGAGTATTGCCGCTGTCTCCAAGGTGGAGCTGGTATCCTCGACCAGCGAGCTTTCGCTTGGCAAGCGGATTGTCATTGAAGGCGGATCGCTCAAGATGAATGAAGATACCCCGGCTCCGCAGGGCACGGATATAAGTGTCAGGGAATTATTTTACAATACTCCGGCAAGGCTGAAATATATGAAGACGATTCAGACCGAGCTGGGGCACATCTCGGACGTGATGTACAGGCAGGCGCTAGCGCACGCGGAGATTGCTTTTACGCTCAGGCACAACGGGAATGTGCTGCTTCAAAGTCCTGGCAATGGAGACCTGCTCCAGGTGATAGCTTCAATCTACGGGACCCAAGCTGCGAAAGCGATGCTCCCGATTCAGGCCGAGAATCCGGATTATAAAGTAGAAGGGTTCATTGGGCGTCCGGATTTAACCCGTTCGAACCGGGGTGGAATTTCGACGATGATTAATGGAAGATATATCCGCAATCCGGGGCTGCAAGCGGCCATGATGAGAGCGTACCACACGCTTCTTCCGATCAACCGTTACCCGCTTGCTGTCCTCCAACTGACTATGCACCCGTCGCTGGTTGATGTCAATGTGCATCCGTCCAAGCTGGAGGTTCGCTTCAGCAAGGAGCAGGAGCTGTATGTCTTCCTGGAGGAAAGCATACGGGCAGTCTTGTCCCAGGAGGTGTTGATTCCTCATGTGGTGAAGACAACAGTAAACCGTGGGGAGACGAAATCGGTCATTCAGGAGCAGTTCAACTTCCAATCCACGGCTAACCCGGGAGCTGTACCCGATTTCGGCCATGAAGCTGAGAAACGTCCAGGGCATACGGGCTACCCGGAAAGACCAGGAGGTTCGCCTCGCGATGCTCATGAGGGAGCGGCAAGTCCGCAAAATGACCGGGTGAGAGAAACGGCTGCAACTCCGTCGTATTCCCTCCCTGAACGAAATGGAGGTTCTGATGACGGGATTCCGGCCCCTGGTCCTAACGGAGGCACTTCAACCCAGCAGATTTCATATGCTCAAACGCCAGGGAACACAGGTCAGCGCAAAAACGGGGATGAAGCTGGACCGGTGGGTAACTCCTCTGCTGGGACCGTTGGAGGAAGCAGCAGCCGATCCTCTGCAGGCAGCCGATACGATTACGAGCGTCCCGTCCCCGCTCCTCCTGCCGCTTCCGTGTCTCCGGACAAGCTGTACGGCGCGCCGGGCAGCAAGCCGGCAATGCCGGCTTTTCCCAAGCTATCCCTGATCGGTCAGCACCACGGCACTTACCTGATTGCACAGAATGAGGAGGGCCTGTATCTGATTGATCAGCACGCTGCCCATGAACGGGTGAATTACGAATACTATTATGAGAAGTTCGGCAATCCCGCTGATGCTTCCCAGGAACTGCTTATCCCTATTACTCTGGAATTTACCTCAGCAGATAGCGAGAAGCTTAAAACCCGTTTGCAGTGGTTTGAGAACGCCGGGGTTATCCTGGAGCACTTTGGGGGCGGGACGTTCAGGGTGATCTCCCATCCGTACTGGTTCCCGCAAGGGGAAGAGGCTTCGATTATTGAAGAGATGGCAGAGTGGGTGCTAAGCGAGCGGGCGATTGACCTGGCCAAGCTGAGAGAGCGATCCTCGATTCTCTGCTCGTGCAAGGCCTCTATTAAAGCGAACCAGAGACTAACGGATCAGGAGGCAACCACCCTGCTGGAACGTCTGGCTGCCTGCAAGCAGCCCTACACCTGTCCGCACGGACGTCCGATTGTGGTCTCCTTCTCTACTTATGATTTGGAGAAAATGTTTAAACGTGTAATGTGAACGGAGGAAGCGGATTGATTATTACTACGGGGGATAACGAAGCTCCGGATTCAGTTAGCCGGGCACTTGCGCTGGCATCTGAGCTAGGTGTGCCTTATGTGCGGCGCAGCCGTACCTCGTTAAACAAGCTCTTATCGCGTCATCAGACGGAGATGGTGCTTGTTATTTTGGAGAGTGGAATCCGGATTGCGGGTACTTATGGCGATCCGATGGAATTTCACCCCAGTATGTCATTTGTTAGGGCCAAAAGACTGCTCAAAGGAGAGCAGGATTATATGCTGGAGATTTCCGGAATCCAGCCGGGTGACCAGATCCTGGACTGCACCGCTGGATTAGGCTCGGATTCGATCATTTTCTCCTTGGCCGCAGGGAAGGAAGGAAAAGTGACGGCGCTTGAAAGCTCTCTTCCATTGTATGGATTGCTGAAGGAAGGTTTAACTACCTACCAATCAGGGTTAAAAGAGTTTGACGAAGCACTTCGCCGTATTGAAGTCAGACATGCTGATCACCTGGATGCGTTAAAAGGCATGCCGGACAACAGTATGGATGTGGTCTATTTTGACCCCATGTTCCGGGAGCCGGTTATGGAATCCTCATCGCTTTCTCCGCTTCGGACGTTAGCCAACGGAAAGCCGCTGGAAGAGGCCGCTATTCAGGAAGCCTGCCGGGTGGCCCGGAGAGCGGTCGTAATGAAGGAGAAGAGAGACAGCGGGGAGTTCAGCAGGCTCGGATTCACGGTTCGTGAACGAGCCCATACCAAAATTGCATACGGAGTGATCGCGCTTGACAACAGCTAAGAAACCGAAACTGCTGGTTCTGGTTGGCCCCACCGCGGTCGGTAAGACCAGAATGAGCATTGAGCTTGCACACCTGTTTAACTGTGAAATTATCTCCGGCGATTCGATGCAGGTCTACCGGGGCATGGATATTGGCACAGCTAAAATCACGGAAGCGGAGATGGACGGAGTCCCGCATCATTTAATCGATGTTCTAGACCCGCATGAACCGTTCTCTGTGGCTCTGTTTCAGGACTACTGCAGCCAGCTGATCCCGGAGATCACCTCCAGGGGGCATCTGCCTTTTATCGTAGGGGGTACAGGACTGTATGTGGAGTCGGTCTGTTATGAGTTTAAATTTACCGATGCGCCTGCGGACGAAGACTTCCGGAATGAACAATTTAAGTTCGCGGAGGAACATGGTGCTGAGGCTCTTCATGACAGGCTGAAGGCTGTCGATCCCGAATCGGCGGCGAGGCTGCATCCCAATGATCAGCGGCGGATTGTGCGGGCGCTGGAGATTTTTCATCTGACGGGCCAGACTTTATCCTCCCAACTCGCGTCCCAGAAGAAGCAGTCTCCTTATGATTTATGCATCATCGGTTTGACAATGGACCGTCAATTGCTATATAACCGAATAGAAGCGCGAATTGATGAGATGATGAATCAGGGGCTGCTTGCGGAAGTGGAATCACTGCTGAAGAAGGGATATTCTCGTGGACTTGTAGCCATGCAGGGGCTTGGTTATAAAGAAATGATGGAGCATCTGGAAGATGGCGTTCCGCTTGAAGAGGCGGTCATCAAGCTGAAGAGGGATACGCGCAGATATGCCAAGAGGCAGCTGAGCTGGTTCCGCCATATGCGCGACATTCATTGGGTGGATATGACCCATCCGGAAAATTACCCGGAGAATTTGGCAAAGGTACGTGCTATAATAGCAGGAAAGTTCCTTACCGATCTCGAATATACTTCAGAACACTAATCGAAACTCATTGGGGGTACCGATATGAACAAGTCCATTAACATCCAAGACACGTTCTTAAACCAATTACGTAAAGAGAACATCCCTGTCACTGTATTTTTGACAAATGGGTTCCAAATTAGGGGAACGATTAAAGCATTTGACAATTTTACGATTGTGATTGACAGCGATGGACGCCAGCAAATGGTGTACAAGCATGCTATTTCGACCTTCCAGCCGCAGCGCAATGTATCTTTGATGCAGGAGACCTCGTCTGAAGGGTAAGATTGGAATGAAACTTTTTTGAACACGTTACGTTAAATGGTATATGATGTTGAGATAGAGCAACCTGAGTAAGGTTGTTCTTTTCTTTCCGTCCACTATAGAGAGAAAGAGAATGTCATGAAGGGAGTCTAGATAGAACCATGTCTACGAATGACAACAGACCCCAAAGGCTGTCCCGGACGAACACTCCTGATAAGACGGAGAAGACAGGCAAGGGAAATAAACCTAAGGGGAAAGGCAAGAAAAAGGTAACAACAAAGCGTGTGCTTTGGACCATGTTTTTTACGATGGCTTTTGCAATTATATGTGCTGTTGGGGGTTATATCTTCTTGTCTCTGAACGGTGAAAAGATACTTAAAGAGAATGAAGATAAACTTACCATTTACGAAACATCCAAGGTGTATGACCGTTCCGGTAACCTGATGGGGGAATTGTCCATCAATAAGAGTGAGCCGGTGAGCATTGACCAGATTCCGAAGCTGCTTCAAGAAGCATTTGTCGCTACTGAGGATAAAAGATTCTATGAGCACTCCGGCGTGGATCTCTGGTCGATTGGCCGCGCAGCAGTGAAGGATATTGTCGCCCGTTCCAAGGTGGAGGGCGGTAGTACGATTACCCAGCAGCTGGCAAAGAATATGTTCTTGTCCAGAGACAAGACCTTCTTCCGAAAGGCCACGGAAGTTTCGATTGCTATGGCGCTTGAACGTAATCTGACGAAGGACGCAATTCTTGAGAAGTACCTCAACCGGATCTACTTCGGTCAAGGCTCTTATGGAATTAAAGCGGCATCCCAGCGGTATTTCGGGAAGAGTGATCTGAAAACGCTGGATCTGTGGGAAATTGCCACACTGGCGGCTCTGCCTAAAGGACCTTCGGCCTACAATCCGATATCCAATCCGGAGCTGTCGAAGACCCGCAGAGGCGTTGTGTTGGATCTCATGTTTGAGCAGGGGTACATCTCTGCGGCTGACCGCGACAAAGCCAAGGCGGTCAATTACGACTATACGCCACCGAAGAAGAGTCAGAACTTTCTGGCCTTTAAGGATTTTGTGATGAAGGAAGCGGAGGCGAAGACCGGTCTGACCGAGGACCAGCTTAACCGTGGCGGTTACAAGATCTATACGACAATGGATAAACAGGCGCAGCTGGCCGTTGAGAAGGCCTTTGCCGATGACGATAATTTTGAGAAAAGCAAGGACGACAAGCAGGTGCAGGCTGCGGCGGTTATTATGAACCATCAGAACGGAAGTCTGATCGCCCTGCTGGGCGGGCGTGATTACCAGCGCAAAGGCTTCAGCCGCGTGGAAGCCCGCAGACAGCCGGGTTCAGCCTTCAAGCCGATCGTAAGCTTCGCCCCTGCGCTGGATACAAAGAAGTTCACAACGGACTCGTATCTTAGCAATGAGAAGCAGTGCTTTGGCAACTATTGTCCTAGCAACCTGCACGGATATTCCAAGACGATTAGCATGCGGCAGGCGCTTGAAGAATCAGCCAATATTCCGGCTGTGTGGCTGCTGAACCAAGTAGGCGTCAAGACAGGTGTGGAATATGCGAAGAAGATGGGCATTACGATGGATGACAGAGATACGAACCTTGCTGTAGCCCTTGGGGGTCTCACGAAGGGCACAAATACGCTCGAAATGGCCGAAGCCTTTAGTGTATTCGCGAATGGCGGCTATCACTACCCGGCTTATTCCATCAAGAGTATTCAAGGTCCGGACGGTAAGGACGTTTACACGTATAATGCGCCGAAGGGTGAAGAAGTCATCAGCCCGGACACCGCTTATTACATGACAGATATGCTTGAACAGGTTGTAACCAGCGGTACAGGGAAACGGGCCAGCCTTGGTGCGCGTCCTGTAGCGGGTAAGACAGGGACTACCCAACACGGGATTAAAGGCCTGAAGAGCAGCCGCAACCGGGATGCCTGGTTCGTCGGTTACACCCCGGAATGGACTGCATCTATTTGGATGGGCTATGATAACCCGGACAAAGATCATCTGCTTAAAGGCAGCAGCGGCCAGTCTGCCGCCTTGTTCGCGGCAATTATGAAGGATGCGCTTAAGGACGTACCTATCAAGGACTTCCCTGTTCCTAAAGATTTACAGGAGAAGAAGAAGGAAGAGGTTAAGAAGCCTACCACCGTCAGCGGGGTTGCGGGGGCTTATAATCAGGACACCGGTACCGTACTGCTCAGCTGGAAGGGTGTCGACATTCCTAATGTGAAATACCGTGTGTACCGTAAAGAAGCTTCTGAAGCGGACTTCACTCAGCTTCTTGAGACTAATTCGGCATCTGCCGAGGATGTTACGGTAATTCCAAATACCAGCTATGAGTATTATGTTACCTTTGTTGATCCGGCTACGGGGCTTGAAAGCGAGAGATCAGGTTCGGCTACAGTCTCGACGCAGCAAGCAGAGCCTCCGGTTACAACAGATCCTGACCAAAATAATAACGGCAATACGGATGGAACTGGAAATGGTCAGGATAATAACCAGGGTAACAACGGCCAGAACAATGGTAACGGACATGGGAACGGCAATGGGAACAATGGAAATAACAATGGTAATGGCAACAACGGGAATGGAAACGGAAATGGTTCAGGTGGAGGCACAGATACCGACAATGGCGGGTCTGGAGACGGCACGGACCAAGGAACTAATAATGGTGCAGGCAGCGGTGGCGGCGGTGTTACTGATCCGGGGACAGGAATTACGGTTCCCGGGTCAACACAGGGTAACGGTACCGGCGGCACAAAGGATACGCAAGGCACCAATAACGGAACCGGGAATACAGGAGGGGGAAACACAGGCTCCAACTCCGGAGGGTAATACGCTTAGGTTCGCGGCAAGGACCCGATCTTCTTTAGAAGATCGGGTTTTTTGTGCTGTAATGAAGATGAGATCTGCAACTTTAACGGTGCATATATTTGGTGCGGTAAAGAGAAATATGGTAAGCTTGAGTGTAAGATAAGAGTGAAAGGGTAATATTCATGAAGCGAAAATTTGGAGACCGGGCGAATTGGCGCCGGGTGACCCGGCGCCAGTTCACATCACGATATATAGAGAGCGAAGATTTCACTGGATATATTACTCTGTACAGCATACAAGCGCTTAAAGAGCCGCTGTGGAAATCCTATGGCAATCATACGTTCCGGATTGCGGATAAGGGGTATTCATGGCTGCAGTATTATCCTAAAGACTCTAATTATATCGTTACAGCCATGTTTGATGACAAACAGCAAATTATTGAATGGTACATAGATATTTGCAAGAGCCAAGGAATTACGGATCAAGGGGTGCCTTGGTTTGATGATTTATACCTGGATATTGTGGTGCTGAAGAACGGAGAGGTATTTTTACTGGATCAGGATGAGCTTGACGAGGCATTAACACAAAGACAGATCTCGCCGAAGGACTATGAGCTCGCTTCCCAGACTACCCGCGAGCTGCTTCATGCCATTGATGCCCACACCTTTCCTTATTTCCTGATGTCTCTTGAGCATCGGCGCACCGGATTTCTGGAGGACCCTTCCCATGGCTAGGCCGAAGAAGCATCCGCTGGTATTAAGAATAGCGCAGACCGTTATTGTGTTAACTGTTATGTTTGTATTATGGCTTGGTTACGCGTGGTATCAGGTTTCCAGTACCCCAGTTACCCAAGCGGTGAAAAAGGCGGATGTAGGTATTATTCTTGGAGCTGCCCTTTGGGGCGACGAGCCGAGTCCAGGGCTGAAGGAACGTCTGGAGCAGGGCTTGAAGGAATACCGGGCCGGCACGTTCCAGTATTTTATCGTATCAGGCGGACGGGATACAGCCCGGTCCCGATTGACGGAAGCTGAAGGTATGGCGAATTATCTGCAAAGGCATGGAGTGCTCAAGGAGGCCATCATCTTGGAGAACCAGGCGACCAATACATATGAGAATTTGGAGTACAGCAGCAGGCTTATGCAGGAGCGGAAGCTTAGTAACGCTGTTATTGTTACACATACCTTTCATGCGGCGAGAGCACTTGAAATGGCTCATTTCCTCAATTATATGTATCCCCAGCTATCCGTGGTAGAATCCAAGGTAATGCCCAAGGCCCCGAATACAATTAGAGAGATTCTTGCCTATACCAAATGGCAGCTTAACCGGATCGGTATCCCTATCCACACCTGATTTTATTAGCGGAATTATAAACTCTGTCCTATAGTTAACAAACTTCTAATAAGTGACGAACCACAGGAATACACATTTATAGTAGTTTGCTGCCCCTTTATTTTAGGAAGAGGTGATACCGCATGCAAGGGCGTGTTGTGGCCGCTGGCGGACGTTCAGAAGATAGGCCCTCCCGGCAAATCAATGTAATTCTGCGGAACACTGAACCGCCGGTTATCTCTCAGTTGGCTGCCGAGCCGGAATCGACTGTGGCGAATAAGAGTGCTATGCACCATCAAGGCGTGTTTGCGGAGATCCAGAAGGAACTGGATCAATTGATCGGGCTTGAGAATATTAAAGAGCTGGTTTTTGAGATTTTTGCACTGCTTCAAGTTACACAGATGCGTGCCGAGGCCGGCCTGGTGGCGGGTTCACAGGTGTATCACATGATTTACAAAGGCAACCCCGGCACAGGTAAAACAACGGTGGCCCGGATCGTGGCCAAAATGTTTCAGAAAATGGGGGTGCTTACCAAAGGCCATTTTATAGAAGCGGAACGAGCCGATTTGGTAGGAGAATATATTGGACACACAGCACAAAAGACCCGCGATTTGGTTAAAAAAGCATTAGGGGGCATTCTGTTTATTGATGAGGCCTACAGCCTGGCACGGGGCGGAGAGAAGGATTTCGGCAAGGAGGCTATTGATACGCTTGTTAAGGCCATGGAGGATTATAAGAATCAATTTGTGCTTATTCTGGCAGGTTACTCTGATGAAATGGACTTCTTCCTTCACACGAATCCAGGTCTTCCGTCGCGGTTCCCTATCCAGATTGATTTTCCCGATTATACGATTGATCAATTGATTCAAATTTCGGAGAGTATGGTCAAGGAGCGTGACTATATCTTAATGCCTCAGGCGATACTCAAACTGAAGCAGCATCTGATGGCAGAGAAGAATGAGAGCCCGCTTGCATTCAGCAATGCCAGATATGTAAGGAATGTGATCGAACGCTCAATCCGGCACCAGGCCGTCCGGCTGCTCCATCAATATTCAACAGGCTCTCCGGGCAAGCTTGAATTAATGACCATTCGAACAGAAGACTTCAAATTTGAAAAAGGCAGATGACAGGTGAGGAATACGCTAAGGTTGTCGCTTTGAAGGAGCAATGAAGCTATGAGAAATGAAACATTTGACACAAATACAACCCTGCCTGATAAAGCCGTTCTTGTCAGTCTTGTTACCAATGAGGTGAAGCGTAGCGGCGTGGACTCCGAGCATTCTCTGAATGAGCTGGTGCAGCTGGCAGAGACGGCGGGTGTGGAAGTTGCTGACGTGATCGTACAGAACAAGGAAACCCCTGACAGTCGATGGTTCATCGGCAAAGGGAAGGTGGAGGAGTTAAAAGCTGCGATTGATGCTCTTGAAGCCAATACGGCTATTTTTGACCAGGAGCTGTCAGGCGCTCAGGTCAGAAATCTGGAAGAGGCGCTGGATGTGAAGATTATTGACCGCACCCAGCTGATCTTGGATATTTTTGCGGGAAGAGCCAAAACTCGTGAGGGCATCATTCAGGTTGAGCTGGCTCAGCTCAGTTATCTGCTGCCCCGGTTATCCGGGCATGGCAAGAACCTCTCCCGACTCGGTGGTGGAATCGGGACCCGTGGTCCGGGGGAGAGCAAGCTTGAGACCGACCGCCGTCATATCCGCGGCAGAATTACCGACCTCAAGCAGCAGCTTGATGAGGTGACGAAGCACCGCACGCTGCACCGTAAGCGCCGCAAGGAGAACGGCGTGGTTCAGGTTGCACTGGTAGGTTACACCAATGCAGGGAAATCCACGCTGCTGAAGCAGCTTACAGCGGCTGATGTATACATTGAGAATCAACTGTTCGCAACCTTGGACCCAACTTCCCGGGCGATGGAACTGCCTAGCGGGAAAGAGGTGGTCATCACGGATACGGTCGGGTTTATTCAGAATCTGCCGCATGACCTGGTCGCATCTTTCCGGGCAACTCTGGAGGAAGCCAATGAGGCGAATTTGATTTTGCACGTGGTAGACGCTTCGGCTGAAACCCGGGATGAGCAGATGAAGGTTGTTGACCGCATACTGGATGAACTGGGAGCAAGCAGTACACCCCAGGTGATTTTGTATAATAAAAAGGACCTTTGTACACCTGAACAGCTTCAGCTGCTTCCATCGGACGAGAATCATTTGAAGATCAGCGCTTATGATGAACACGATCTGCAGATGGTTAGACAGGTAATTCAAGATCGGCTGACCGGGGATACCGTGACCTTCCGGATTCCGGCTGCCCGCGGTGATTTAAGCTCTGTTATATACCGAGTGGGAGAGGTTCTGAATCAGGACTTCGAGGATGAGGATTTGTTGTTCGAGGTGAGGCTGAATCAAGCCGACTATGAGAAGAACAGTTATTTGTTGAAGGAATATGAAGTACACGCTTAAAGAAAATGACAGCGGTATGGGATGGACATTAGTCCATCCCATATGTGTGAGCAGATTAAGAACGAGGGGATACTAGTATGGCAGTTTTTTCGCAGCAAGTAAGACATTGGATGGAAGAGGCAGAAGCAAAGATCGACTCCCGCCTCAAGCAGGTTGACAAGATCGTAGATGCGAATCAATGGAAAGTTATTGAAGCCTTTCAGAAACATCAGGTAAGTGACTTTCATTTTGCCGGTTCTACAGGCTATGCTTATAATGACCGGGGACGTGAAGTGTTGGACCTGGTATATGCGGATGTGTTCGGCGCTGAGGCAGCGCTCGTAAGGCCGCATTTTGCTTCGGGAACACATACGATTGCAACGGCTTTGTTTGGTGTGCTTAGACCGGGAGATGAACTGTTGTACATAACCGGCCGCCCATACGACACACTCCATAAAGTGATCGGGAAGCCGGGTGACGGGACGGGCTCACTACAGGATTATGGAATTCGATATCAAGAAGCTGCCCTACTGGAGAGCGGAAAAGTTAATTGGGATGAAGTTACCCGGCTCATCACTCCAGCTACCAAAGTCATTGGGATTCAGCGCTCCCGCGGCTATGATTGGCGTGAGTCCTTCAGTATAAGCGAGATTGCTCAAATGATACAGCAGGTTAAAGAAATCAAGCCGGATGTTATCGTGTTCGTGGATAACTGTTACGGTGAATTTACGGAAGAGAAGGAGCCCACTGAGGTGGGCGCCGATCTGATAGCAGGCTCGCTGATTAAGAATCCCGGCGGAGGACTTGCCGAGACTGGCGGATACATATGCGGCAAAGCCAAGTACGTCGAACTTGCGGCTTATAGACTAACCGCACCTGGAATCGGCGGTGAGGTAGGGGCCATGCTTGGTACGACAAGAGGGATTTATCAAGGCCTGTTCCTCGCTCCAACCATTGTCGGACAAGCCGTAAAGGGCAGTGTTCTGGCAGCAGCGGTGTTTGAGTTAGCCGGATTTGTGAGCAAGCCTGCATGGCATGAACCCCGGACAGACTTGATTCAAGCGATTTCTTTTACTTCTCCTGAGCATTTGATTGCTTTTGTGCAGGGGATTCAACGTGCCGCCGCCGTGGATGGGCATGTTGTTCCTGAGCCATGGGACATGCCTGGATACGAACATCCTGTCATTATGGCCGCAGGCACTTTCATTCAAGGGGGAAGTCTGGAGCTGTCTGCGGATGCTCCTATCCGTGAGCCGTATATTGCCTATATGCAGGGAGGGCTTACCTACTCCCATGTGAAGTATGGAATACTCACGGCCCTGCAAAATATGATTAACCGCAATTTACTGTAAGATTATCTAACATATGCTTGACAGTGTTAGGGTATGTAACATAGAATGGGATTATGATTAATTAACTGGAAGGTTGAGAGCGATGGGTGATGAAATTCGTAGAAATATGGCCTTGTTTCCAATTGGCATCGTAATGAAGCTTACTGATTTGTCTGCCCGTCAAATCCGCTATTACGAGCAGCACCAGCTGATCGTGCCGGCGAGAACTTCAGGTAATCAGCGTTTGTTCTCTTTTAACGACGTTGAGCGCTTGCTGGAGATCAAAGCTCTGATTGACAAAGGTGTTAACATCGCAGGCATCAAGCAGGTTATGAATCCGGTGAACAAAGAATCCCAGGAAGCGACTGTAATTACGAATGACACCGAAGAGAAACGAAAGGTTCTGACGGACTCGCAGCTCTATCGTATGCTCAAGCAGGAACTCGTTACAGGCAAGAGACCAGGTCAAGTTTCATTGATTCAAGGTGAATTATCCAGATTTTTTAAGTAAGAGTAAACATCACTATTTATGACAAAGGGAGAGGGTATCGTGAGTTACACTAAAGAGGATATTCTTCGCATTGCCAAGGAAGAGAACGTACGCTTTATTCGTCTGCAATTCACTGATTTGCTGGGTACAATCAAGAACGTTGAAATTCCTGTAAGTCAGCTGGAGAAGGCTCTGGACAAC
Organism: Paenibacillus sp. J22TS3; assembly: GCF_018403205.1. NCBI lineage: Bacteria > Bacillati > Bacillota > Bacilli > Caryophanales > Paenibacillaceae > Paenibacillus > Paenibacillus sp. J22TS3. The sequence continues at coordinate 233,797 of NZ_BOSF01000001.1, read as the reverse complement.
AAAATGATGTTTGATGGTTCCTCCATTGAGGGTTATGTCCGCATCGAAGAATCTGATATGTATCTGTATCCGGATCTTGAGACATGGGTCATCTTCCCATGGGTAACAGAAGATCGTGTAGCCCGTCTGATCTGTGATGTCTACATGCCGGATGGCACTCCATTTGCAGGGGACCCGCGCGGTATCCTCAAGCGCAACCTGGAAGAGGCGAAAAAGCTGGGTTATACATCCATGAATGTAGGTCCGGAACCTGAGTTCTTCCTGTTTAAGACCGATGAGAAGGGTAATCCTACAATGGAACTGAACGACCAAGGTGGATACTTTGACCTTGCTCCGACAGACCTTGGTGAGAACTGCCGTCGTGAAATCGTACTTACTCTTGAAGAGATGGGCTTTGAAATTGAAGCTTCCCACCATGAGGTAGCTCCAGGACAGCACGAAATCGACTTTAAATATGCGGACGCAGTTAAAGCGGCCGATCAAATCCAAACATTCAAGCTGGTAGTTAAGACTATTGCCCGCCAGCACGGATTGCATGCAACATTTATGCCTAAACCATTGTTCGGTGTGAACGGTTCCGGTATGCACTGTCACCAATCCTTGTTCAAAGGAAACGTGAACTCGTTCTATGAAGAAAGCGACACATTGGGACTTAGCCAGACTGCCCGTCACTATATGGCCGGTATCCTGAAGCATGCTCGTGCGTTTGCGGCAATTACTAACCCAACCGTAAACTCTTATAAGCGTCTTGTTCCTGGTTACGAGGCTCCTTGCTATGTAGCTTGGTCTTCAAGTAACCGGAGTCCGATGATCCGTATCCCAGCTTCCCGTGGTCTTGGAACTCGTGTTGAGGTTCGTAACCCGGACCCGGCTGCTAACCCTTACCTGGCATTGGCAGTGATGTTGAGAGCAGGTCTTGACGGGATCAAGAACGAGATTCCTCTCGTTGATCCAATTGACCGCAACATCTATGTAATGTCTGAGGAAGAGCGTGTGGAAGAAGGCATTCCAAGCCTGCCGTCGGATCTGAAAGAAGCTCTAGGCGAGCTGATCCGCAGCGAGGTTATTACCGAAGCTCTGGGCGACCATGCTTTGTCTCACTTCTACGAGCTGAAGGAAATCGAGTGGGATATGTTCCGCACTCAAGTTCACCAATGGGAACGCGATCAATACATCACCCTGTATTAATAGGTGAAACCCTTGGCGCTGTAAGCGTCGGGGGTTTTTCTTTTTGGGGGCGTTATGAGAGGTGGGGTATCATGTCACCATTTTCTTCTCGAATGTAAGCAGGATAGTACAAAAATTTCGCGAATACTCTGCATATGGAATTAATTACGAAGGTTCGTGAATACCTGACTTTACTGTAATTACCCCTACCGATAGAAGATTAGAAAGAAGGCGATTTTGTGGGAGTTTTATTGAAGGACATAGACGAAACAAACTGGCAGGAATGCATTTTTTTGACAACTGATCCTGAAGAAAATCATTACCTTGTAGAAAAATATGTAGCTTCAAATGCAGTTTCGATTGCACAGTCAAAGATAGAAAAGGGATGGGTAACAAAAGCAATTTATAGTGAAAATATAATGGTAGGATTTACAATGTATGGGTATTCAGAGCAGGATAATTGTTTTGAATTATGTCGTATTATGATTGATCATAAATTTCAACATCAAGGCTACGGTAGAAAGGCACTAAGTTTAATCATTAAAGAGATGAGTAAGAACAAGGAATGCTCAGAAATATATGTATCGTTTGATCCAGAAAACCATGCTGCACAAAAGCTATACGAAGAATTTGGTTTTAAAAATACAGGTAAAATCGTAGAAGAGGAAATTATTTATTGCATGGAATTATAGGATAAGGCAACTCTACAGTTTATCTTAAAGGTTTTCAGAAGAGGCTGAAAGTTTACCCCTATATACCACCACTGCAGTGATACCATCTTTTGGACTTAATTTGATTACAGTATTGCTAGTTTCCCAGTTCCAAGAGAAAATAGTACCGTACTTTTCAACCTTGCCGCCATCGCCATATTTTTTGTTTAAAGCTGATTTGATGGAATCTATGAACTGCTGTCTTAATGTTTCATTTTCAGCGTCATAGACATACGTTCCGCTTTCTAATCTATTGTTTTTAAATTGATAAGTAAGCCTTACATGATACTCCCCTAAGGTTATTTTATATTTAAGAAAGTCAGAGGTCTTACTAACGTAATTATTCTGCTCTTTTGCCTCAGCTTTAATTACCTCATCCATGCTCATTCCCCATTTAACACTCCTGAAGTCGCTTGAGCCTGATGAACAACTAACCAAGAACAATAAGACGATAAAGCTAAAAACAAATTTTCTCACTTAGAATCCCCCGCTTATTTAGATTGCATTCTCTTGAGTATTCTTCTTACCTTAGATTGTGAATTAGATTATCTAACCTACATCTTCCGTTATAACTAAAATAATCAAAATATGCTATGAAATATTTGGTAGTTGTCGATAGAGATAACAAGGATGGAAGGTTTTATGTATTTAAAAGATAACGGTTCATTTCTAATTTGTTAGGTAATTAGTCTTTGATATTTTGAGTATTGTATGGTTAAATTTACCTAAATATGATATTATATACCCATATATGAGTGTGATATTGTTATAGGGGGAAATTTAATGTTTGCAATGGGTTTAATAGCTGGTATTTTTGGGATTATAGCGTCTGTTCTTGCTATGATGGTAGGAGGAATGGACGCAGCTTTTTCCAGTACGGGAACTTCGCAAATTACGGGTCTAGGCATTTCTGCTCTGTTATTTAGTATTTTGGGGATTGTGGGAGCTGCTATGACAAAGACTAAACCCAAAGTTGCTGGTTGGTTAATGCTAATTAGCGGGATTGCAGGTTTTATCAGTATTTTTATGTTCTACATCCTTTCCGCTGTATTATTTGTAGTTGGTGGGTTTATGGGGATTCTCTCCAAGAAAGTACCTCAATCAGGACAGAACGTATCTGCATAAATCATAAATCTTAAGTTGAAGGGCCTCGGGTATTTACCGGGGCCTTTTTTATTTGGATATTTAATATTGCCAAGGCCTTTAGTGGATAAAGACCTCTACAAGTTCAGGTATAACATGCCGGAGGACTCACAAAGCCGGTTGGTGTCTTTGAATTAATTTAAATCTTTACTTTATAGCGATAATATTAAATATTTACCATGAAATATTTGGCAAATATACCGAAATATAAATAGAGACTTATTTACATACATAGATAAATGTAATTGGAGGGAGTTTATGTACCTGGATGAATTAAAAATTGCTTGCAGCATGAAACAAATGGTTAGTTTAAAGACGAGGGATGGTAAAGTCAGAATAGGCCTGCCATGTGAGTTAAGGTCAAAGGATGGGATCAAGTTTCACGGGGAAGGCGAAGTTGTTTCTATTCCATTTAATGAAATTACTCATGTGATGAGGCTAATTAATTTTAGATGAGAAAAGGTTTTGTCGGCTGTATACGCCGGCAAAGCTTTTTTTAATTCCGCTTTTATTTAACCTCCCCGCTTCTTAATATGGCTATATTAAGCAAATATTTGGAATAATTTTTCACGTACTCAGAAAAACGTTCGAAATCCCTGTAGTTATAAATATACCCCATATGGGTATATTGTGAATGAGTGAAGAAATAAACTACAGAGGTGTTGAGGAAATGAAAAAGACTTCGGTACTGCTTGGAGCAGCATTCATGCTGGCGCTAAGCGGATGTGACCATTCGGTAGATCAAGAGAAGACAAGCATCAGCACACAAGCAGAAGAACAGCAGCAGGCAACAAAGATGGATCATTCTGAAATGAGCCATTCAAGCTCAGGTGAGCTGCCGCCAGGAATGCAAGAAGCTAAGCATACTGCTTTTAAACCAGGCAGCCAAGCTGTAGTCACCGCGGATCATATGAAAGGGATGAAGGGGGCTGTAGCCACTATTGTGGGTGCCTATGATACAACAGTCTACGAGGTGACTTATACACCGACCAACGGCGGAGAGAAAGTGAAGAACCACAGATGGGTGGTACAGCAAGAAATCGCGGACGCTGGAGATAAGGCTTTTAAACCAGGGGAGAAGGTGACGATATTGGCGGATCATATGCCGGGTATGAAGGGAGCCTCCGGCACCATTGATTCGGGTGAGAAGACCGTTGTCTATATGATCGATTATACGCCCACTACGGGCGGAGACGAAGTCAAAAACCATAAATGGGTGACAGAAAGCGAATTAGAGGCTAAATGAAACCAGCAGCTGTTTTGAGGACCGCAATTTGCGGTCTTTCTTTTGTTTAATTAATGTGCTGCTCATGAAACAGAGAAACATTTGAACTGGTAAATTATTTGATGATATACTTCTTTTAACAAATCATAGGAGGCTAAGCGAGGCATGAAAGTTATAAAATTTATAGTGAGCTACATACCTGCGATTGCGATTGCATTTGTTTTGACTTTATTCATTGGTATTTTTGTATTTCAACCTTATAAAGTCGAGGGGCATTCCATGGAGCCCACATTGCAGGACAAACAGAGAGTTTATGCCTCCAAGCTGGCTAGAACATTCTCCCATATGCCGGCTTATGGAGACATCGTGGTCATCGATAGCCGTATCAACCGGGAGCGCAGCTTTATGGATAGTGTCCGGGAGCACCCGTTGATTCAGCTCATTTCAGGTGAGACAGACGAACATATTTTTTATATTAAGAGAGTTATAGGTAAGTCTGGAGATGTAATTGAAATTAAAAATCAGCAAGTATACCGGAACGGAACTGCACTGGATGAGCCTTATATTAAGGAGAAAATGAATCCAGCACCAGATCAGAAATGGGTGGTTCCTGATAATTCGATCTTTGTTCTTGGTGATAACCGGAACAATAGCAGTGACAGTAGGGAGCTTGGCCCTATCCCATTTGACCATATCATGGGGATCGAGGAGATTAAATAGTGCGTCGTCTACAGAGGCGCACCGCAGAGAATAACAGCATATGCAGCGAGAAGAAGAGGATGCCAACTAGGCATCCTCTTCTTAAATTTACCGGCCAATATTAATGAATGTCTCTGAATAGACCAACGACCTTACCGAGAATAGTTACATGCTTCAAACGGAGCGGCTCATATGTCGGGTTCTCCGGCTGGAGGCGAATGTGATCACGCTCTTTATAAAATGTCTTGACCGTAGCTTCATCATCCTCAGTCATAGCCACCACAATATCTCCGTTATCCGCAGTCTGCTGCTGCCGGACGATAACAAAATCTCCGTTATGAATACCAGCTTCAATCATACTGTCACCAACAACCGATAACATGAAGACTTCCTTGTCCCCAACATAGTGGCTAGGCAGAGGGAAATAATCTTCAATATTCTCAGTGGCTGTAATAGGAACACCCGCGGTTACCTTACCTACCACAGGAACACGGGCAACCGTGTGAGCGAACAGATTGTAATTCTCCGAATCTTCCTGGCCAAGCAATTCAATAGCTCGAGGTTTGGTAGGGTCACGACGGATGAACCCTTTCTTCTCAAGCCTGTCCAAGTGACCGTGGACTGTGGAGCTGGAAGCAAGACCTACAGCTTCTCCAATCTCCCGGACGGAAGGCGGATAACCTTTCATGCGGACTTCGTTTCTTATAAATTCAAGTATCGCCTGTTGACGGCTGGAAACCTTCGACATATGTTATCAACCCCATTTAGTAACGTTTGGAAAAATTATAACATAGAACCTCCGTTCGTACAAACGTTAGTTCTAAATTTATTGTGGAATATTCAGGATAAATGGAAAGGAGCGTTACGAAATGGGTCTAATGATGCCAATATATAGAGATGATCCATTTAAATAGGATAAAAATGTCATCACCCAAATGTGCGAACAATTGTTCTAAAAAACTATTGAACGAAACAAATGTTCGTGTTATATTGAATTTAGTAAACAAGAACAAACGTTTGGAGTGATTGATTATGTTAAGATATTCTACATACCAAAGTATTTATGAATCAGTACCGGCGCAGCCTGTTAAACATAAAATGAAGATGCATCTATTTATCCCAAACTCTATTTTCCGCATTGTTCTATTAGTATGTATGATTGCTGTAACCTGTACAGGAATGATCACAGCTTTTGCTTCCTCTAGTGATCGTCCCACCCCTGCCGAACTAGAGCAGGTTGTTGTTCAGCCGGGCGATTCTCTTTGGAGTATTGCCTCCTCTAATAAGAGTGAAGGTGAAGATATACGCGATTTCATTCATGCTATAATTCAGGAGAACAACCTGCCATCGAGTGAGATCCAAGCGGGCGATGTGCTTGTGCTTCCTATCCGTTAATATATTTGTTGTTATAAAGAGCTTTTCGAGGACTCCGCGATCCTTGACAAGCTCTTTTTCACATGTCAAAGTAAGAGTTAATGCCTGAAGTGAAGGAGGAGTATTGGATATGGACATCGACCAATTGGTACAGCGCATTAATGAGCTTGCGCGTAAACATAAAGAGTCAGGATTAACTGAGGAAGAGACTCTCGAAAGAGCAGAACTTCGGGAGATCTACCTGGGTAATATACGCAAAAATTTCCGTCAGCAGCTGGACTCCATAGAGATTGTAGATAACTAACCAGTCCGGCTCTGCCGGATATACATAGCTGACATCAGAAATTCACATTGCGGATAAGATTCCGTTTATTATGTTGGAATATAATTAAAAACATATAGATGATCATGCTCATACCAGAGGGGGAAAGCAGCCACATGGCACGTTCGTTTGAGAAGCAGGTAGAAAAGAACAGGCAGAAAATTTTGATGCAGCAAAAGAAACAGGGAGTACAGCCCGGCAAGCTTGGGGTCAAAGGAGAAGGGGATACTTTTAAAGGACGTAATATTATTCTTCCGGTCGTCTTAATTCTGTTCGGGGGGATGTATGGTTCCCTAGGCTTTATTGGGAAAAATACAGAAATTAATTCATTCCTCTATTGGATTACTATCGGGCTGTACATCATGCTCGGGGTTGTTGTTTTCATCCGTAAACCCTATCTGCGAGTCGGGCAAAAGGCGCTGTATACGTCCAAGTTTAACAGAGACCGCATGCTGTCTGCAGAGAGCATTCAGAAAATTGTCCTCTCGCAAGGAATGGTTAGCATTGTGCCAAAAGGGAACGGACAGAAGTGGAACTTCTCGCGTTCACGCAACCGTTTTGATACAGCGGCTATGGGCGAGCGCTTGAAGGAATTCGGCAAGACCAACAATGTTACAGTAGAGAATCATTAGAAAAGGGGAATCGGGCGAAATGTCGATAAAGGCTGTTTGCTTTGATCTGGATGATACACTCTTGTGGGACGACCGCAGTATTAAGGAAGCTTTTGAGTCTACTTGCCAGAAAGCTGCCGAAGTTGCAGGTGTTAAGCCAGAACGTCTTGAAGAAGCTGTCCGTAAGGAAGCAAGAGCGTTGTATGAATCTTATGAGACTTTTCCTTTTACCAAAATGATTGGGATCAACCCCTTTGAGGGGTTATGGGGAAACTTCACGGCTGGGGAGCAGCCGGAATTTCGCGCGATGGAGAAGCTGGCTCCTATCTACCGCAAAGAATCCTGGAGACGGGGGCTGCTCGCCGTTGGCGTAGATAATGAGGAGCTCGCTGGCGAGCTTGCCGAACAGTTCGGGGCAGAGCGCCGCAATCGCCCACATGTCTACGAGGAGACCTTTCAAATTCTTGATGAACTGAAGGGTGAGGTCAAGCTGCTGCTGCTGACCAACGGTTGTCCGGCTCTCCAGCAGGAGAAGCTGGACGGGGTACCGAAACTGGCACCATACTTCGATGAAATTATTATTTCCGGGTCCTTTGGCAAGGGCAAGCCGGATCCCAGCATATTCGAACATGCGCTCAGCCTGCTTGGTGTAGAACCTTCCGAAGCCTTAATGGTGGGGGACAAGCTTACCACTGATATCAAAGGGGCGCTAAGTGCTGGAATCCATTCCGTGTGGGTGAACCGCGACGGAAGAACTCGCTCAGACGAGATTGTCCCTGCGTATGAGATCAAACACTTATCTGAACTGCATAAGATCATTGACGGTCTTGGAGGTCGTGAGCATTGAGACAACGTCCGTTGAAGCTGGCTTTGGCATTCATTGGATTGTTAATGATATTAACGGCATGCAATCAAGACTCCGGTCATTCAGGTCATGATGATATGCTGTCCCCACTGGATGTTAAACTGACCGTTACACCTACAGAGGGAAAAGTGAACGAGAAGATTTCATTTGAAGCCAAGGTAACCCAGGGCGGCAAAGACATTAATGATGCCAAAGAAGTCACCTTTGAACTGTGGAAAGATGGGGCGGAGAAGCACAGTAAGATTACTGTTACCTCAGCAGGAGAAGGCAAGTATGTCATGGTGAAGTCTTTCACGGAATCCGGTACTTATCATGTTATCTCTCATGTGACTGCAAATAGTCAGCACTCTATGCCATCTGCGGATTTTACAGTAAAGCCCTAATATATCTATCAAATATCAAAAAAAGCTGTTTGCTCATCCGGGGATGGGCAGACAGCTTTTTTAGCATAATTTCGGTTAAGCTTTCTGGAAGGAAGGATCTTCATACGGATGAGCAATCCAGCCGTTCTCCTCAACGAACAGGCGGATCGCTACAACCTTGCGCTCATCAGTTAAGGTGAAGAAGTGAACCGTATTCTCTGGCACGGAAATCAAATCACCGGGAAGCAGATTCACATCGAAATAGCCGATCTCTTCAGAGCCTTTGATGACAAAGGTTCCAGCTCCGCCAACAATGGCGCGGATTTCATCTTCTGTGTGGGTATGAATTTGTTCAAACTTAGCAAGCAGCTCTTCGATATTCGGTGTTGCCTCCGACAGGGTAATGACATCCCAGGTCCGGTAACCGCGGCGTTTCACCAAATCTTGGATTTCAGCTTCAAAGGTGGACAGAACCTCAGCTTTTTGTTCATCGGTCAATGAAAAATTTTCTTGGAGATGGGCAGGCAGTTTGCTGATATCCCAGTGCTCATATATCACTTCGTACTGACTGAGGAAATTGCGAACGTTCTCTTCACCGGTAATCAATTCGTTCGTATTTCTAATTCTTATTTCCGCCATGGGATTACCCCGCTTTCATTTGGTATTTAGATAAAATTATAAAGGATAAACCTAGGTGTGTCGACCCTTATTTTGCCTGTGAAAAGGAGTTGAAACACTTCGGCTGGAATACGGGGATTTCCGGCAATCCCTTTTCTTAAGCGGGTTATTCTGCTACACTTAAATCTAGCGTTTTACAGGGGGGAATGAACTTGAGCAAGCCGACTCTGCAATCCAGAATGAAGGAAAAAATACTAATTCTTGACGGAGCCATGGGGACCATGATCCAGCAAGAACAGCTGAAACCCGAAGATTTCGGCGGGGAAGAACTTGATGGCTGCAATGAAATGCTTGTTCTTACCCGGCCTGATGTCATCTCCAGAATCCACGAGAAGTATTTGGAAGCCGGAGCTGATCTGATTGAAACCAATACATTCGGCGGTGCCTCGGTGGTGCTTGCTGAGTATGATATCCAAGATAAAGCAAGAGAGATCAATCTTGCCGCGGCTAAGCTGGCCGTGGATGCGGTAAATAAATATTCAACCCCGGGCCATCCTAGATACGCAGTTGGTGCGATGGGTCCGACAACGAAGACCTTATCCGTAACAGGTGGGGTAACTTTTGATGAGTTGATCGAAAGCTATGAAGAGCAGGCGATCGCCCTTATTGAAGCGGGCGTGGACGCAATGCTTCTTGAGACGTCTCAGGATACACTTAACGTTAAGGCTGGGAGCATTGCGATCCGCCGTGCTTTTGAAGCGACGGGCATTACACTGCCGATTATGATCTCCGGTACGATTGAACCGATGGGCACAACGCTGGCCGGGCAGAACATTGAGGCCTTCTACGTGTCTTTGGAGCATCTGAAGCCTGTTTCAGTCGGGCTTAACTGTGCAACAGGTCCTGAATTCATGCGTGACCACATCCGGACTCTATCCGAGATGGCCAGCACGGCCATCAGCTGTTATCCGAACGCGGGTCTGCCGGATGAGAACGGCAACTATCATGAGTCGCCGGATTCGCTCGCAACGAAGATGGCAGCCTTTGCCGAGAAGGGATGGCTGAACATTGCCGGCGGATGCTGCGGAACTACGCCGGAGCATATCTATGCGATGTCTGAAAAAATGAAGCTGTACAAGCCTCGCGACATCGATCGCGATCCGCATCCGCCAGCCATTTCCGGGATTGAGCCCGTATATATTGAGCAGGACAACCGTCCTTACATGATTGGGGAGCGGACAAATGTTCTTGGTTCAAGAAAGTTCAAGCGGCTCATCGTGGAAGGGAAATATGAAGAAGCTTCTGAAATCGCCCGTGCCCAGGTCAAGGGCGGAGCCCAGGTGATTGATGTCTGTGTGCAGGACCCTGACCGTGATGAGACGGAAGACATGAAGAAATTTTTGGAGCTTGTTGTCAAGAAGGTTAAAGTCCCGCTCATGATTGACACAACGGATCCTGCGGTGATCGATCTGTCACTGAAATACTGCCAGGGCAAATCGATAATTAACTCCATTAATCTTGAAGATGGTGAAGAAAAGTTCGAGCTTGTGACCCCAATCATTCACAAGTACGGAGCTGCTGTGGTGGTGGGAACGATTGACGAGCGCGGCCAGGCTATCACCCGCGAGGACAAGCTTGAGGTAGCCAAGCGTTCTCACGACCTGTTAGTTAATAAGTATGGCCTGCAGGCTAAAGATATTATTTTTGATCCGCTGGTGTTTCCTGTTGGAACTGGGGATGAGCAGTATATTGGCTCGGCCAAGGAAACAATTGAAGGAATACGTCTTATCAAACAGGCGCTGCCTGCTTGTCATACCGTACTTGGAATCAGCAACGTGTCGTTCGGGCTTCCGGAGGCTGGCCGTGAAGTGCTGAACTCGGTTTTTCTGTATGAGTGCACGAAGGCAGGGCTGGACTATGCCATTGTTAACACAGAGAAGGTTGAACGGTACGCTTCCATACCAGAAGAGGAACGGAAGCTTGCTGAAGATCTTATTTATAATACGAATGATGAGACTCTGGCTCTATTCGTAGCTGCTTTCCGTAACAAGAAGGTAGAGAAGAAAGAGAAGATCAGCAACCTCTCCCTCGAGGAACGCCTTGCTTCCTATGTGGTTGAGGGAACTAAGGAAGGCCTGATTCCTGATCTTGAGGAGGCACTGGGCAAATACACTGCGCTTGAGATTATTAACGGGCCGCTGATGGCAGGAATGGAAGAAGTCGGCCGTCTGTTCAACAACAATGAGCTGATTGTGGCCGAGGTGCTTCAGAGTGCGGAGGTTATGAAGGCTTCTGTGGCTTACCTTGAGCAGTTCATGGAGAAGAACGAGAGCTCGGTTAAAGGCCGGATTATGCTTGCGACGGTTAAAGGGGATGTCCATGATATCGGCAAAAATCTCGTGGAGATCATTCTTTCTAATAACGGTTATCAAATTGTGAATTTGGGTATAAAAGTACCACCGGAACGTATCATTGAAGCATTTCGCGAACAGAAAGCCGATGCGATCGGATTGTCCGGACTATTGGTCAAATCCGCGCAGCAGATGGTATCTACCGCTCAAGATTTGCGGAATGCCGGGATCGACGTGCCGATTATGGTTGGAGGCGCTGCTTTGACGCGCAAGTTCACCAAAACACGGATTCGTCCGGAATATAACGGTCTTGTCGTTTATGCCAAAGACGCGATGGATGGTCTTGATCTGGCCAACAAGCTGATGGACCCTGGTCAAAGGGAAAAGATGCGGCTCGAATTCGAGGCGGAGAAGGAAGCTGGCGAGCAGGAAGTGGTGAAGACCGTCCTGCCGGAGCTGACCCGTGCAGTCCGCTCGAACATTTCGCCGGATGCTCCGGTCTATCTTCCGCCCGACTTGGATCGTCACGTGCTGCGGGACTACCCGATCAACCATATTATCCCGTATGTAAATATGCAGATGCTGCTTGGTCATCACTTGGGCCTACGAGGTTCAGTGGAGCAGCTTCTTGCCCAGCAGGACCCTAAGGCCGTGGAACTGAAGAGCACGGTGGATCAGGTACTGCATGAGGCGGTTACCAAGGGGATCATTCAAGCGCATGCAATTTACCGGTTCTTCCCTGCCCAGTCCAGTGGCAATGATATTCTGATTTATGACCCTGAGGATCACAGCAAAGTGCTGAAGACATTTAGTTTCCCGCGCCAGCGGGTTGAGCCTTACCTATGTCTATCGGATTATTTGAAAACTGTGGACAGCGGGATTATGGACTACGTTGGATTTATGGTAGTTACGGCAGGACACGGTGTCCGCCAGCTATCTGAGGATTGGAAGCTGAAAGGCGACTATCTCCGTTCCCACGTTGTACAGTCCACCGCTCTCGAGGTGGCGGAAGGACTCGCCGAGCGGGTTCACCATATTATGCGAGACAGCTGGGGCTTCCCTGATCCGGCGGATATGACGATGAAGCAGCGCCATGGAGCTAGATATCAAGGCATCCGGGTCTCGTTCGGATACCCGGCTTGCCCGGATCTTGAACTCCAGGAGCCGCTGTTCGATCTTCTTAAACCGCAGGATATTGGGGTGGAGCTGACGGAAGGCTTCATGATGGAACCGGAAGCTTCGGTGTCCGCGCTGGTGTTCAGTCATCCGGAAGCCCAGTATTTCAATGTTGAGAAGGCATAAGCTGATGGTATAAAATAGGCTTCAACACAAAATCCTCCGGGAACGGAGGATTTTTGTTACATCGGCTAAAAATCTAGGAAGCGGAAGAAGGTTAATGACATGGAGCTCTATTTTTTGGGGACGAATGCGGGTGTGCCTTCGCTGCAGCGGAATGTCACCTCTGTAGCTTTGCGTATGCTGGAGGAAAGACGTACCTTATGGCTCTTTGATTGCGGGGAAGGCACACAGCATCAAGTGCTGCGTTCGCCCCTGAAGCTGAGCAAGCTGGAGAAGATATTCATTACACATTTGCATGGAGACCATTTATTCGGTCTTCCAGGTCTTCTCTCCAGCCGGTCTTATCAAGGCGGGGATTCCCCGCTTGTTCTGTACGGACCGAAGGGGCTTGAACAATATGTGAGAATGTCGCTTGGGATAAGCGAGTCTCATATTAATTATGATTTGATCATTAAGGAGCATGCGGGCGGGCTTATCTGTGAAGATGAGACGTTTCGTGTGGAGTCGGCTTTGCTGGATCACCGGATTGACAGTTATGGCTACCGCATTACTGAACTCGACAGGCCTGGCAAGTTGGACTTTGAAGCGTTGGCGAAGCTGGGTGTGAAGCCTGGTCCATTATATGGAAAACTGAAGAAGGGGGAGAGTATCGAGACTGAGGCAGGAACAGTTCATGCCGATCAGGTCCTGGGCAAGCCGAAGAAGGGCCGGATCATCACGATCCTCGGGGATACCCGCCCATGCGCGGCTGCGGTGGAATTGGCGAGAGGGGCAGATCTGCTGGTGCATGAAGCGACCTTTCTGCATGAGCTTGCTGAGACTGCACACAACTACCATCACAGTACGGCTCTCCAGGCTGCGGAGACGGCAGTAGAGGCAGGCGCCAAAGAACTTATACTGACTCATTTCAGCTCACGTTATAAAGATGAGGATCAGCTTCGTCCGCTCTTAGAGGAAGCCAGCTCCATATTCCCGAATACCCGGCTGGCCAAGGAGCATGAACTGGTGCCGATTTGCAGGGGAGATGGGGAATAATCAGGGAAATTTTAAAAAATTATTTTCCGGGAAAGCGCAGGAAATGACATGCCCTATCAAAGTTTTTCATGGACTTAGCAAGGTTTTTTTCAACCTTCGCTAGGGTTCGACGGTGACAGGCATATTTGCACGCTTTTCCCATGGTCCTTGTGAATTTGCCCGCACATGGGGATTCTTTTACAATAAGAGATGAGAAATGAATTTATGAGGTACAGATTCATGTATTGCTGGACTACAGTCCAAGCAGTGACAGCTGGGGAGAGAGGGACATGAAGGCTTGGAAAGGTTTTTTAATAGATCTGGATGGAACATTGTATCACGGCACTCAGCGGATTCCAGGTGCGGATGAACTGATTCGCACGCTTAATGACAGGGAGATTCCGTTCCTGTTTGTAACTAATAATTCCTCGCGTACACCGGAGGAGGTTGCCGAGCATTTAAATGGAATGGGGATCGAGGCATCTGCTGAGCAGGTCTGCACATCCGCGGTTGCGGCGGCGCAGTATGTAGCGGAGAAGTCTCCAGGATGCAGGGTTGCTGTGATCGGCGAGCGAGGGCTTTATGCCGCAGTGGAAGACGCTGGTTTGAAGCTGACCGGGGACAATCCGGATTATGTCGTGCAGGGGATTGACCGGTCTTTTACATACGATAAGCTGACTGAAGCCGCCAGGTGGATTATGGCAGGGGCAACGTATATCCTGACCAATCCGGATCTCCTGCTTCCTTCCCAAGATGGGCTGATGCCAGGGGCGGGCACGCTGTCAGCTTCCATTAAGGCGGCAACCGGTGTGGAGCCAGTTGTCATCGGGAAGCCTTCCGGTATTCTGATGAAGTTCGCTACCGACCGGATTGGTCTGGACCCGAAGGATGTTGCTGTTATTGGAGATAATATGCTTACTGACATCACAGCAGGTGTCCATGCCGGCTGCGGTACGGTGCTTACTCTGACCGGAGTAACCACCACGGATAATGTAAATACATACATGGAGAGATCAGGTGTACAGCCGGATGTGATTTGCACTGACCTTCATGAATTGAAACAGCTTATTATGAGCTGAAGAAGGAAACATGAACGACGAAGGGAAAGATGATCTATGCCGGAACTTCCGGAGATGGAGAATTACCGAATTCAATTATCCCAGCTTATACTTGACCGTCCTATTACGAAAGTGACCGTGGGCAGGGATAAATCAATCAACAAGGATTCCGCTGATTTCATTCGCGAGGTGACGGGGACCCGGATTATATTTATTGAGCGTCGGGGCAAGCACTTGCTGTTCCACCTGGACAGCGGCCGGAGGCTGCTGCTTCATTTGATGCTGGGCGGACTTCTGTATTTAGGTACGGATGAGGATAAGCCAGGGCGGAGCACACAGGTGGAGATCAGTTTTGGAAATCAAACGTTATATTTCATTGGACTTCGGCTTGGTTATCTACACCTATACAGTGCTAAGGAAAGTGATGAATTTCTGTCCGATCTAGGACCAGAGGTCATCGACCGCAGGATGACGGAGGAAAAGTTCATTCAGCTGTTCGCGAAGCGGCGCGGGGCGCTCAAGAGCACGCTGGTTAACCAGCACGTGATTGCAGGAATCGGCAATTGTTATGCGGATGAGATTGCTTTTGAAGCGGAACTCAGGCCTTCCAGCAAAATTCAAAACTTGAGCCGGGATGATCTAGCCAAGCTGTATCATTCCTCCCTTGCTGTCTTCAGGCATGCCACTGATCATGGGGGTTATATTGAACTTCCACTGACGAAGGAAGACAAGCTAACTGGAGGCTTCAACGATCTCTGCCGGGTCTATGACCGGGCGGGCGAGGGATGTATCCGGTGTGACGGGGTTATTGAAAAAAGTGAAATCGGCGGCAGAAAGGTGTTCTTCTGCCCGAAATGCCAGCATGACAAGTAAGGTGAAGGTAGGCGGGCATTTAAGCATACGGGGGGGATATGCAGGGGCTGCCAAGACGGCTT
The DNA here is from genome assembly GCF_018403205.1 of Paenibacillus sp. J22TS3. Classification (NCBI taxonomy): domain Bacteria; kingdom Bacillati; phylum Bacillota; class Bacilli; order Caryophanales; family Paenibacillaceae; genus Paenibacillus; species Paenibacillus sp. J22TS3. The sequence continues at coordinate 218,044 of NZ_BOSF01000001.1, read as the reverse complement.
CCTTAATGGGAGCCGGCGCGTTTCAGTATTTTCCCAAAAATCCACGGAGTCTGGGAGTGAAGGCGTTTGATCCTAGAGATGCGGAGAAATGCAGGGTTTGGTGTAAAGAGAACGATATCCTGTCTGTTGCCCATACGCCCTACCCCAGCAACCTTGCTGTGGATTCCCAGAAAGATCCCGAGGACTACCGCCGGATTGTAGAGTCTTTGCGAAATGACCTGAACATTGCTGAAGCCTGCGGCTCTATAGGTATTGTTGTTCATTTTGGCACATCTAAGGCTGGAAACCCCTTACAGGGATACAAAAATGTTATACAATGTATTAACGAGGTTCTTCGTGACTGGAGCGGCGCTGCCAAGCTGCTGATAGAGAATCAGGCGGGGGACCACGGAGACATGGGAATGACCATGGAGGAAATGACCCAAATCCGCAAATTATGTGAGTCGCCTGAACATATCGGGTTCTGCCTGGATACCTGTCATGCTTTTGCTGCAGGTGTGTGGCAGGGGGCTGAGGATAATTCTTTTGTGGAGAAAGGCCATAAGCTCGGCTTTTGGGAAGAGGTGCGGGTCATTCACTTAAATGATTCCAAGTATCCGCTTGGATCACGGAAGGACCGCCATGCCAGGGTCGGTCATGGATATATTGGAGAGGCAGGGTTCCGCAAGCTTTTGACTGCCTTGGACACTAGAGATAAAGCCTTCATCCTTGAGAGCGAAACCGGGGAAGATGGTACCTATAAACGGGATATGGAGCAGGTTAGTCTTTGGGCTGAAGCTTAAGCTGATTACACAGTTGGGGAAGGGAAGAACACTTGTGATCCACTTATATATGGATGATATGCGGCGTTGTCCAGCAGGATTCACCCTGGTGCGAAGCGGCCAGGAATGTCTTGAGGTTCTTCGGACCACTGAGGTTGATATTCTGTCACTTGATTATGATATGGGTCCGGAAGGGATGTCTGGAGGCGAGGTTGCGGCGGTTATGGCTCGTGAAGGTTTGTTTGCGAGGGAAATTTTCCTCCATACCTCTAGTCTGCACGGCAAAATGAGCATGTATGAGACTTTGTACAGCAGCAAGCCCGACCATGTGATTATTCATAACGGCCCGGTGCCGTTTGAACGTCTGGATGAAATTGCCCACCAGGTGACCCGTAAGTTGAAATAGACCAAGGAAGCGGCAACAAACGCAAAATACTGGAGGTTTTAGGCTTTTGATCAGTCATGAGGAAATAGAGAGTCGGGTATCGGGGCATTCATCCCGGTTCATTTGTACGGCAAATCATGGATTTGCTCCGTATGCACAGGAAGAGTTAAGAAGGAAGTTCGGCTCGGTAAAAAGCACCGTACTGGTGCCGGGGGAGATCTTCCTCGGTACTTTGGATGTTTCTGTAGGAGAAGCGACGGAAAGGCTGCGCATGGAGCAGCCTATCTTCTTGCGTCATATTTTTCCGGTTCAATACCAGATCGGAATCGTAAACGGGGACAAAGAGAACGCTATGAAGCAGCTGGTAGCCTGCTTAAAGCATCTCCACGAGCTGCATGATGCACATGTTACCGTTCAAGCGCGCAAGGCGTCTCATCAGTGCTGGGATGGAACCTCTAATGATTTGAAAGAGGCAGTGCAGATGGGAATCTCGGACGTGGTGAAGGAGTTTGTGGTTAAAGATGCTGAGCGGATCGTTTCCGTTCTGGTCACGGAGAATGCCATGTTCACTGGAATTTCCGCCCCACGGGATAATCTGTCGGATTGGAATGGAGGGGCTGTCCGGTTTCAGAAGGAGGAGGGTCAGATTTCCAGAGCCAAGTTCAAGCTGCTTGAAGCGGAAAAGGTATTTGGGATTGACTTTGTTTCATTCCGGGATGCTCTAGACATCGGGGCAGCTCCTGGGGGCTGGACTTCGTTTCTGCTGGAACGGGGGCTAAGAGTAACTGCCGTGGACCCGGCGAAAATGCACCCTTCGTTAATGGCTTCAGAACGGTTAACCTATTTGCAGAAAAATGCGGACAGCGTGAAGTTCCGCGACAATCAATTTGATTTAATGGTCTGCGATATGAGCTGGAGTCCGAAACTGACGGCCAAGCTGGTAACCGGACTGCTGTACAGCCTTTCACCGGGGGGGACGGCGGTTGTGACAGTTAAGCTGCTGAGCAAAAAGCCGCTAGCCCTGATCAAGGAAGTGATGGACACGTTTGAGAACGCTCATATGCAGATTCAGCGGGCCAAGCAGCTGTTCCATAACCGGGATGAAATTACGTTATATATGATTAAATATTAATGTAGTTAATTAATATAAAAAATGAACTTTAGAAAATGCCCCCTTGGATAGTTATTTCAAGGATCAGGGGTTGTAAGAACATTCGGCATCACAGCGCCCTAAAAAGGTAACCTTCATAAGTTCATTTTATATAGGCAGAAAAATTTTGCTTTACTTTTAGATGCCGGTTGAACTATACTAATTCCAATATTATACAAAAGGCCGCTTAGGGAAAGTATTCCAAGCATCCTTGGTCAGGTAACATAACTGACCCGGGAGCATGGATGCTTTCCCTTTTTGTTGTCCTTGAAAGGGGGAGAGTTGTTGCAGTTTCCTTCAAAGCTTATGCCAGGCGCAGTCCTTGGGGGCAGATATCGTATTGAGAAGCGGGTTGGCAGCGGAGGAATGAGCCATGTCTATTGTGCAACCGATCTTAGGTTACAAGGGAAGAAATGGGCAGTCAAAGAGACCGTAACGGTTCCGGAACAGTATGCCAATCTTGAGGAAGAAGCGGAGCTGCTTATCAGGCTGAACCATTCTAGGCTTCCGCATATCGTGGATTTTTTTCCTCCTGATCCGGAGGGTTACACCTATTTGATTATGGACTTTATTGAGGGTCTTACCCTGGAGCAGCATATGATTCAACGTTTGGAGGGAATGACGGATGCGGAGATATTGGGAATCGCGGAGCAGATATGTGAAGGTCTTGCCTATTTGCATCAGCATGATCCTCCGGTGGTATACAGGGACCTTAAACCTTCCAATCTGATGATCGACCGGTTAGGCGGTATCCGGTTCATAGACTTTGGAATTGCCAGACAATTCAAGGAGGATCAGCCTGAAGATACGGTTAAGCTCGGGACGGTGGGATTTGCTGCGCCTGAACAATATGGAGGAAGGCAGACCGATGCGAGAACAGATTTGTATTCACTGGGAGCGCTGCTTCTATATTTGATAACCGGCGGGCAGGAGAGCGAATGGAGGCAGGAAACAGATCAGAGGCTGAAGAGCCCATCAGGACCTGCCCGCTCTCCGGAGCTACTTGCGATAATCAGGAAGCTGCTTCAATACGAGCCGGAGCAGCGGTATTCCTCGGTACAGGAACTGCAGGAAGCGATGCAGACCCTTGTCTTGAAGTACTCCGATTCCAAACGCTCTGGGTCTGGAGCTTCCGACCTTTCCAGAACCAGAGTGATCGCCATTATGGGCGTATCGGGTGGGGTTGGGTCTACTCATACCGCGATTATGCTGGGCTACTCTCTGCAAAGGCATTTCAAAGAGGTGTGTCTGCTTGAGCTTTCGGATAAATCAAACGCATTTTCCAGACTCCAATCCTTGACTGGCAGAAAGGATGAAATAAGCGGACAGTCCGCTGAGCGCCACTTCACTTTACAGGGAGTCAGGTACTGCCGGAGGCCCAGCCGGATGGAGATGCTGGAGCTTATCTCGGGTGAGGACGGGCTGGTCGTGCTTGATTTAGGCAATGACCGCAGTAAGGAGGCGTTCGAGGAGTTGATGAGGGCGGATATTTCGCTTGTTATCGGCTCAGGTGCTGAATGGAGGTTTCAGGATCTGGTTGCTTTTTGCCGGATGTCCTCCGCATATCCGCACAGCAAATGGATCTATGCTGTACCCGCCGTGTCTTTGGAGGTGATTCATCACCTCAGGAGGAAGTTAGGCACTTCGAGACTGCTGCCGATTCCATTTGAAGATGATCCTTTTCAGCCCAGTCCGGAGACCGTACAAGCACTAGAGAATTTATGCCGTCCGATACTCCAGGCCCAAAAGCCCGGGAAGCGGTTTAAATTTAAATTTCACCGAAAAATGTGGGGAGGAAGAAGTTGATGTTACGACTGAGGCAGCGGACCAGACATTTGATCTATTCGGCATTAGCTGGTGCAGTCACAGCTGGAATTTTGGCCGGTACCTGGATTTGGTCCCTCCAGAATCAAAGTCAGAGGCAGCAGGAGGCAGGGGAAGCCCGGTACCAGGCGGAGATCAGCCGATTGAAGCAGGAGCAGGCTGGGAAGCGAATTCAGGGCTGGATTCCTGTACGTGATATCGATGCTGGAGAGAAGATGGGGGCGAGTGATCTGAAGCTTATCGAGCTTCCTTCGGACCGGGCGCCCGCCGATTATGTTGTGTCCAAAGAGCAAATTGAAGGCAAAATCGCCAAGGTGGCGCTTAGAAAAAGCACCCTGATCACGGATTCCCTGCTGTATGAGGAAGAGCCCGCAACTGACGATCTTAGGAACCGGGAGATCAGCTTTGTGAAAATTCCGTTTGTGCTGAAAACCAAGGATGTGATCGATGTGAGGATTCAATTCCCAACCGGCCAGGATTACATTGTTCTATCCAAGAAGAAAGTGAAAGACCTTAAGTCGTCAACTATGACGCTAACCTTATCTGAAGCTGAAATTCTGTCCCTTTCCAGTGCGGTAGTTGACGCATATCTGCATAAAGCATCCATATATGCCTTGACCTATGTGGAGCCCGAACTGCAAACCTCTGCGATCCCGACTTACCCGGCGAATCAAGAGGTGCTGAAGCTCATTGCGAAGGACCCGAATATTCTTAAGCGTGCGGAGCATGGGCTTAGCATCACCTCCAGGGCGCTGCTGGAGAAGGATCTGAGTGCACTGACCCCTCAGACGGCATCGGAGTTTGAGGGTAAGCAGTCCGAATACCATGAGGCTTCAAGAGAGGCGGGGACAGCGGTAGCGCCCGGTTCGAATAAATCGGGAGACCAACCGATCGAGGCGAATAACAAGGAGGAAATCAGGTGAAGCATTGGATATTTATCGGAGCATGTGATAAACGGGAGCTTCTGATGTATCTGGGAAGAATACTGGCTGCCAACCGGAAGAGGGTTCTTCTTGTGGATACCTCTAAGGAGCTGAGATACAGGTATGCCATGGGGATGGAATCCGACGGGCTTCCGATTGCCGAGTTTTGTGGTATGGATGTGGCCACCGGATTTGCGGACTCGCTGGATTTGTATCGTGCGCTGGATGAGGGTGGGGAGTCAGAGCTAGCTTATGATTATATTTTGTATGACATGGATAACGGTTCATTCGGCCATAAGGACCTGTGGGAAGGGGCTGACGAGATTGTTTGGGTGACGGGCCTAGGGCGGTATGCTTTGGAAAAAGGCAGAGAACAGTTTGTATCGCTGCTGGAACTGTATCCTGATCTGGTCGGAAGGAGAGTCAAAAAGGTATACATGCACAGTGTAGACAGCCAGCTGACTGATGAATATATTTCAAGCTTTGTCAGCAGCCTGCCGATCTGCTGGGAAGCCAAAGCCGTCCGGATACCTCTGGATGAAGGGAATGTGGCGGTCAGGTTGGAAGGCGAACATGCAGGCACGATTGAGATCAGGAGAATTACGCGCGCATATAAGCGGGTTCTAATAGAACTGGTAGAAGAGCTTACAAAGTGGGACAGAGGCTTGACACGAAAAGCTGTCCGGTACGCGGATAGGAGGAGAGCATGAGCACAGTCACTTTTTGGGATTATGCACATAGTGGAACGGCGGAAATTGCTGTATCTCTAGGAATTATAACCGCTATGGATTATAAGATTAGGATATTGCTGGCCCAGACTGGAAAGAGGGGAACCGGCATTGATGAGGCATTTAAGCTTCGGAACCGCCAAGAGGGTCTATTGTCTGCTTTCAAAGATCAGGGCATGGACGCCCTGCTTCGAATGGCATCTGCTGGACTGCTTCATCCGGGCAATATTTCCGATTATACAGCTTCACTTATTCAGGGCAGACTTGACTTGGCTTACGGTCCTGAGTTTGGGGGAGCAGGACTGATTTTGCACAAGGAAGAAGGTGTACAGCATCTGCTGCAGACGGCAAATGCCTGTTATGATCTGCTGATGTTGGATACTCCGCTGGATGGCTCATTTGCGGAGAGCGCTTTGAAGACGGGCGACGTTGTAGTTGTTGTCCTCAAGCAGAACATTCGGCAGTTGGAAACCTTTTTTGAAGAGGCCAATCAGAGCTCGCTGCTGCAGAGCCGGCCGTATCTTATCGTTATTACGAATTACGATGCAGATCAGGTCATCTCAATTGCCAATATCCGGCGCAGATTCCGGTGGAAGAATCCAATACTTGGTGTCCCGTACAATCGAGAATTTGCTAATTCATGGAACACGGGACAGGTCATGGCTTTCTACCAGCGGCTTGGAATCTCTCGCCCGAAAGGGAATGCCGCCCACTATATTGAGAGCATCCGTGCCCTGTCTGCCCGGCTGATTGGGATGATGGACTTAAATGCGGTGCCCTGTTCAAATAGGGGGGCGTAGATGGGGGGTTATCTGAATCTGTTCATCATAGGAAGCATAGTACTGCTCTGTGCTGTATATCCTGCTGCAAAACTGTGGACCGCAAGCCGCCAGAACTCGCCAGAAGAAGACTCTGATGATTATTTTGTATTGAATAATCTTACACAGATCATCAAACTGTCCCTTCACCAGTTAAGCCGGGCGCAGCTTCAGGACTTGTATTACGGGGAGGAGGAGTACCGGAGAAGACAAAATCAGAGGACAGAACTCCGCAGAGCGCTAAAAGGATGTGTGTCAGGTGATGCCGCTGACAAGGCTTACGTGAAGGTTAAAATCGCACATTTACTCCAGACTACCTGCGGCATAAATGAGATTAATATCAATAAGGTCATACCGTTCGAGGATACCCATCTGCTGTCGGTACAAGATCAGTTCGAAATCCTCCTGTATTTATACAAATCCAGTCATGGCGATCAGGCCATGAACACTCTAATTGAGACCTATGAGCTCGATCGGATTAGAGGGGATCGGCAGGGGGAGGAGCAAAGGTTTGAAATTACTGCCGAGGATATTGAACATGCCTTTTATTTAGAGTACAGACCCCTGCTGTTCCAAGAAAAGCTGGATATTATTGTACAGCGAATCTATCAGCAGTATAAAGGCTTCTCTGTGGCAGATGAACTGCGGGATCAGCGAATTGACGGGATAAGCGGGGGAGTCAGCGGTGTTACTGAGCAGCCGGGGGTATTATTGACCAAGGAGCGGACAGATTATTTTCCGGCAATGAACATGAATGAGAATAACGGGCACATACCCAGGAACTTTGAGAGTGTCTGGATTTTCTATAAAGGAAAGTCAATCCGCCTATCCTTTCTCTCCTTCGGAAGTGAAAGTGAGCTGAAGAGAGTCTGTCAGAACATATATAAATATAATCTTCCTGGCCAGCTGTCGGAGACAACCGGTTATAAAGTAAATGAAATGAAGGACGGGTCCCGGGTAGTCGTGGTCAGACCCCCTTTTGCGGAATCATGGGCATTCTTCGTACGTAAGTTTGATGTTAAATCTGCGGTTCTTGAACAGCTGGTTCGAGGTGAACATAGTGAGCTTCCAGTCCAGCTTCTCAAATATCTTATGAAGGGCAGCCGGATTACCGCAATTACCGGGTCTCAGGGTTCAGGGAAAACAACCCTTCTTATGGCAATGGTCAAGCATATTTATGCCTCATATACTTTGCGGGTGCAGGAGATGTCCTTTGAACTGCATTTAAGGAATTTGTACAGCAGCCGAAATATTCTAAGCTTCCGGGAGACTGATTATATTCCAGGCCAGGAAGGGCTTGATCTTCAGAAGAAAACAGACGGGGCCGTGAACATTTTAGGTGAGGTTGCAACGGATGAGGTGGCGACCTGGATGATCCAAATGGCTCAGGTAGCCAGTTTGTTTACCGTGTTTACCCATCATGCTAAGACTTTTGACGGTCTTATACAGTCCCTCCGCAACTCCTTGCTCAAATCCGGAATGTTCCGGAATGAGCAAATGGCAGAAAGTCAGGTTATCAGTGTGATTGATTTCAATATTCACCTTAGGGCGGATATGGAGGGGAACCGTTATATTGAACGGATTACCGAGTGTGTAAAAGACGATGCATCCATGAGCCGGAATATCATTGAGTATCATAATGGCTGCTACATCCCCGCCGGTAAGCTTTCAGATCGCTGTCTGCAGGAGATGAGGGATCAAATGACCCCAGATGACGCAAGAAGCTTTCAGTTATTTCTAAACAGACATTGGGGTGATCAGATTGGAGCTTAAGAGCTGGCTGATCTGGATTGTGGCAATATCGGCGGCGGGTTTTGGCATCGTTGTCACAGTGATTCAATTATTGGGACTAAGCAAAAAGAAAAGGCAAAGCCCATTTACTGTTGTAGAATCTCCGAATGCCTCTGCGTGGGCCCGCAGTTTCAAGTTGTGGATGCTATCCTTGTATGTCTTTAGCATGAAGGTTCCTTTACTTCGTACCTACTTAAGCAGGGTCCGAAAAAGAATTGCAGCTATCAATCTGTATGATGAGTTTAAGCTTCGGTTTCATACAATGGCGGCAGGAACAGCTGCGATATTAATTTTTGGCCTGAGCATAGGCGTCTTGTTTAGTCTTAATCCCGATTGGCTGTACTTGTTGACGCTTCTTCTTACGGTCATCGTATTGAACAATGTGTTTGTGGATTCATACATTAACCGGATCGAGAAGAAGCTTCTCCAGCAAATGGCTAATTACCTCACCGAGGTCAGACACGCCTATCACCGGCACGGAATCGTTGAAGAAGCTCTTACAGAAGCTGCTGAGGAATCGGAAGAAGAGATTGCCAGGCACGGATATGCCATTGCGGATGCGCTGGTCTCACCAAAGCCTGAAGAGGAGCTGGACAAGTATTATCTGACTTGTCCCAGCCGCTTTCTGAAATCATTTGCCGGTATTTCATATTTAATTATGGAGTACGGGGACAGGGTGAAGAAGGAGGGCTCGATTTATCTGAAGGCGATCAGCAGCCTATCCCAGGAGATCCATCTGGATATGTTAAGAAGAACTAAGCTCGACTATCTGCTGCGGGGGCTTCATGTGATTGCATTGGTTCCTGTTTTTTTCACCAAACCTATTGAAGTATGGGCGCGAAGCAGCTTTCCGCTAATGGAGGATTACTATCTAGGCAAATATGGATTAATGACCAAACTTGCGATTTATGTGTTAATTATCGTTTCTTATGTTTTTCTGCAGAAATTAAGCAGTCTGGATGAGAAATCAAACCGGTCCGAAGGCACAAGAACAGGCTGGGAGCAGAGAATATATGAGATGAGAGGTATTAACGGTTTGTGGAAGGCATTAATACCGGGCCGAAGGTCGTCAGGATATGAGCGGGTAAAAAGACTGATTGCCGACACAGGACATAGACTTACCCCAGAGTGGTTTTATGTTCGGCGGGTTCTTCTTTTTGCCGGCGGGTTCTTGGCCGCCTTCCTGCTGAGTATGTTTCTGCATTCTACCGAGAAGCACCGGATCTTGTCCGAACCTCCAAAAAGCTCGGTGGTTTTTGGGGCAATCTCACAGGAAGAAGCACTTAATAACAGTAGAATTACGGAGCAGGATCGCGTTTGGATTGAGCATTTTGGGAATATGAATGACAGGAATGAAAGATATCAGATGATATCACGGATGGTGGCTTCTTCGGAGTCAGCCAAGGCGCTTACGAAGGATGAAATCACGGCAACTGTTAACCGGCTGATGGATAAGATGGAGCGGTTACGTGATGAGTACTTGAAATGGTGGGAGCTGCTGCTGGCTCTGGGTATTGGATATTTAGGTTACTGTCTCCCTTTGTGGCTGCTGTATTTTCAGCGGAGAGTTAGGGCGATGGAGATGAGGCACGAGGTATACCAGTTCCAGACTATGATTACGATTTTAAGGGAGATGGACCGTATATCTGTGGAGGAGATTTTAGAGTGGATGTGCTCCTATGCGGCCGTATTTAAAAATCCGATAGAGAAGTGTCTGCTTCATTATGATTCTGGAGCCGAGAGTTCCCTCCTCGAGATGAAGGAGGAGGCTGGCTTTCCTGAATTTCAGCGATTGACGGACAAGTTGCTGCTAGCTGTGGAGAAAATCCCGATCAGCCGGGCTTTTGATGATTTGGAAGGCGAGATGTCCTACCGCTTTGAACAGCGCAGGCTGGATTACGACAAGATGCTGGACAGCAAGGCGGGATTGGGCCGAATGATCGGATTTATCCCGATGTACTCCCTTATATTTATGTATTTAGTCATCCCATTGATCTGGATGAGCTTTACCCAGATGAGCCAGTATTATGAGCAAATTCAGAAGCTTTAATTATATACCAGTTGGAGGTTAATTAATTTATGAATAATGCATCTACAGCATTAAAGGTGGCGGCAGGGATCTTTCTGACAATTGCCCTGATTACGATTGTTGTCATCTTGTTCATTTCCGCTCAAGAAGCTACGAAAACCGCACAAAACAATTTTTCCGATATTCAGACTGAACTGGCCCAGGCATCATTTACTGTATACGATGATACCTCAATCAGCGGGTCTCAAGTTGTTAATGCCATCCGTAAATTTAAGGATAAAGGCCAATTCGGTATTAAAGTACATACAGGAAAAAATAAAAGCGGGGTATGGTACGGTTCATCCTTGAATGTGGTGGATGCTTCCGACGGCAGCTACGGTTCAGTAATCGGAAAAAGCGATACAGACGCCGGTGTCTCCTGGGACGAGACGAGTCCGAATTATGTAAATCCCAGCGGAAAGTTCAGGGCCCAGGTTGTTAAAGACAGTTCAAATGTCGTACGGGGCTTAATTTTCACTCAGACTACGGCTAAATAATGCTTGAGAGTACGAGGCGGATCATTTGGCTTGCGGTTGGCGTCTCCCTGTGGATAGGAGCGCTTGTGTTCACCTGGACGGGAATAAGGCATACCGAGCAGCTGCTGGATGCCTCGGGAATACGGACTCATCCACAGGTGAGAAGCCTATACGAGAGTCCATCAAATATAACAGAGAGTGAACATTATACAGGTGCCCAAATCATCTGCTTTGTTCAGGATTCCGCGAACGATTCCATAGGTCTTGAGCTGGAAGGGCGTGTATACCCTAACCGTTCCGATGAATTAAAGGCAAGCCTGATACAGCAAATCCAATTGGACGGTGTATACGGGGTCAGCTACAGCTGGGGAGCTTCGGGCAAGGTAGTCCATATTGCATTTCATAAAATGAATTAAGGGGAAGCAGTATGTTTAACTCTATATCCAAAATACTCGCAGCCTTGCTTGCCGTTATGCTGCTGTATCTGGTCCCTGCAATGCAGCAGGCTCAAAGGCAGGAGGACATATCATTGCTAGAGGCATATAACAGCCTCACAGAGTTTGTGGACTCTGTACGAAATAAGGGATATATTTCGCCGGTAATGTATGAGGATTTCAGGCGGAGTCTCGGGGGAACTGGGGAATTCTATGAAGTTGAGCTGGAGCATCGGCATAAGACATATCATCCTGAGTATGCCGACCCGGCGGACAAAACAACGTTTCAGCAAGATTATTCTATTCATTATGAGAGTCATTATACGGATGAATTGGAGAGGACCATATTTCCGGAGAAAGCTTTAAGCAGGGAAGATCTGAGCCGAAAGTATAAGATGGAAGCAGGGGACTATTTTACAGTTAGCATTCATCGCAAAGGTCTTAGTCCATTAACCGTACTAACCAATTTCCTTTATAATTCAGCCCAGGGTGCTGATGCGGGCCCCTTGCATTACGGGGGAATGGTGTTAAATGAAGATTACTGATCTGGCAGTGGTTTTTATCCTTATAGTCAGCCCCTTCTTCTGGATAAATTCAGTGCACAGCCATAACAGATTGGAAGCTCAGCAGCTGAGCATGCGGTATACTTCTGCATTAAGGACCGCTGCCCAGGATGGAGGAAGCAGGCTGAACGAAAACGCGCTTCAGGAATACGAGCCGGGTTACGCTTCAACCAAGTTTTTTAGAGCGAATAAGGAGAAGGCGCTGGACTCTTTGCTGTGTACGTTATATATGAACTTCGGTATAGGAGATGACCGGGCGGCTCAAATGGCCCTTCTTACGTATATCCCAGCTGTTGTTGTAATTGATTATGACGGGTACTACATCTACAGCTTTCATAGCTTTCAGAGTTCGGAAGGTGAGGAGTTAGGGGATTATCGCTGGACATCCAAAAAGCCATATGCCTTCTCGGATCAAGCAGGAAATATCGTTCACTTCACATTGGATGAACACATTGCTGTATATCAGGCGTCAGAAAAGAAATGGTTGAAGGGAAGCCGGGATCAACTCGATGAAGAAGGTTCGATTCCACTGCTTCGGGACAAGGATTTGTTTGAGGCGAAAAGACGTACCGTCATTGTTCAGGCTATTGAGGAGGATTTAGCCCGAGTGATGAACAGTCATAATCGCTATGCGTCCAGACTGGGCGTTGACTATACCTTTACCCTGCCAATTATTCCAGGAGAAGAGTGGATCAATACTCTGAATGATATCGGCCTCCTTGTATTCCTCCAGGGAATCCCTATTGGAGATCAGCATTACAATAACTATGGGCTTGGCGGAGGCCGTCTTCTTAAACGGCCGGTAATCTATGGAGGTACTCATCCTGTGAACGGGCTCAAATACTATTATAGGGATACCTGCAAGCAGGAGTTCAAATTGGAGGAGGTATTTACCCACGAGCGGGAAGCTGCTGCTAAGGGTTATTACGAACCCAGGTGCCCCAGTCAAGGAAAAACAAAGTAATAATTGAGAAAAAAATTAGATAAATGTTATAAGACAGTTCGCTGCCCGGTTGCAGTGGTCAGAGTTGAAGTCAATAAAACACCCCTAAGCGTGAAAAGCCTAAGCTCTTCAGCACTTGGGGGTGTTGTCATTACCGGGTTAATAGGTTATTTCAACCTAGGTTATTTCAGCTTCCAGAGGGCTGGAACATTGGATGGCTCCCAGCCAGCGAGGGAAGTATGAGGCTGAAGGCACTCGTATACAGAGCCGTTATAAGTAACAAGTGATCCAACTGTATAGGCTGTGTTAACTGCCCATGCCGGAGCAGCAGAAGCATCAGCAGTCTTGCCGGTTACCGTGCTCGCTGCAGATTGGTTGCCAGCAGCATCAAAGGCATGGACTTTGAAAGTGTAAGATGTATTAGCAGTCAGGCCGGTGACATTATAGCTTGTAGTTGTGCCAGAGACTGTAGCTACCAGGGTTGTACCTTGATAAATACGGTAGCCGGTAACGCCTACATTATCAGTAGAAGCATTCCACATGAGATTGATGCTGGAAGAAGTCGGAGTCCCCATCACATGAAGTCCGCCTGGAGCTGTTGGAGCCACAGTGTCATTGGCCGGAGGAGCATCCGTAGCTACGTTAAGAGTATTGCTTGCAGCTGAAAGATTTCCTGCGGCATCAACGGCCTTTACGCTGAACGTGTAGGCTGTGCTAGGGGTCAGACCGGTTACATTATAGTTCAAAGTTGAGCCAGATACATTAGCAACGACATTGGAGCCATTGAAAACGCGGTATCCTGTCACGCCAACATTATCCGTAGAAGCGCCCCAAGACAGAGATACGCTTGTTGCAGTTTTGGAAGATGCAGTCAGTCCGGTTGGAGCTGTAGGAGCTTGAGTATCGGTAGGGTTGCTGCCGCTGAAGTTAACATCAATTACGTTGTAGAAAGCGTTTGCTGTGTCAGCGATGTCCCATACAGCCAGGATAACATGGTATCCGCTGCGGGCGGGTACATTACAAGTATCTGTGTAAGAGGTTGGAGGCTGCTTGCCGCCATAGTTTACAGAGCAGAATGGAGTCAGGTCGAAGGAATCACGGGTCAGGGCTGCGTTTGGATTCCAGTTTGCTTTAGTGATGTAATATTTCCAGTTGCTTGTGGCATGAGCCGCAGTAAACTTCCAAGTAAAGGTGTTCGTACCGGAAGAAATGTTCACTTTAGTCCAGCGGGATGCCGATTGCTCATCAAGCTTAGGGAACGCTCCGCCAGCACTGGCGATTTTGCCGTCAGCAGGCCCTGCTGCAGGAAAGCCTTTTGGAGCTTCCAAGCTCTGAGGTTCGTACACGATAGCGCCACAGTCGGTGTTCTGGCCAGACTTACACAGAGCGGCACGGCTGGCAGGCCCTTCAACGTAGCCGTGTGCGGATGCTTTGTCCGACAGCAGAATCATGAGGGCTACGGAGAACAGGGTAAAGATAACGACAGCGGCAAGTTTGGATACGGGTGATTGGGATAAACGGATGGATGTCATAAGTTACCTCCTTCGAATTTGGGTTTTTGGTATTGCTGAACGAAGTGTTCTGTTGTCACTCAGATGCGGGTTGACGCTAGAATTACGTTCAGGCTGGTATTGGTATGAATGGGGGATGCCTCAGCTCCTCTCTCTAAATAGAATTTATATAAACTCCTAAGAGTTTATATCAGAAGCAGGTGAAGATTTGAGTGGAAATTACATAAGCATCGAATAACGACATAAGTTGTAAGCGAATACAAAACGTTCGAAATAAAAAGCAACTATATATACAAATATGTAAATAAGGGATTATTTGGATATTAGTTACATAGCAATTGTAACACAAATTTACCAATTTTAAGAGACATTTTTGATAGATTTTGATAAATAAATCGAAGATCTGAATTTCCTGAAGATGTTGTTGCATTTTTATAATGAAATTTGGCTTATGAGGGCAGTGACAGCTGATTAAATTTTGAACACCTTGTTTCAGAAAACCTGGTTCTTATGCTAAAATGAAATCTTGAATGTCCTTTAATTGAGATAAAATTATTAATTATACAGATAGGAGCAGTACTTTTTTATGAGCTTATTAACAGTAGAGAATGTCTCCCATAATTTCGGGGACCGCACATTGTTTAAAAATGTCTCTTTCCGCCTGTTGGCCGGAGAGCGCGTGGGTCTGGTGGGCGCAAATGGTGTGGGGAAATCCACACTGATGAATATATTGACCGGGAAGCTGCTTAAAGACAGCGGCAAGGTCGAATGGACTCCCAAGGTCCGTTATGGATATTTGGATCAGCATTCCGTGCTGACTCCGGGCAAGACAGTACGAGATGTGTTGAAAGATGCTTTTCTTCCTCTTCTTGAACTTGAGAAGGAAATGATGGAGATTACGAACAAGATGGGAGATGCCACGCCTGAAGAGCTGGAAGAGCTGCTGGTTCAGATGGGTGACATCCAGGAGCAGCTGGATATCGGCGACTTTTATCTGATTGATGTTAAGGTTGAGGAAATGGCGAACGGTCTGGGTCTATCCGCGATCGGCCTTGACCGTGATGTGTCAGCCCTTAGCGGTGGGCAGCGCACCAAGGTGCTGCTTGCAAAGCTGCTGCTGGAGAAGCCAAATGTGCTGCTGCTCGATGAGCCTACCAACTATCTGGATGTCGAGCACATTCAGTGGCTGACGAACTATTTGCAGAACTATCCTTATGCCTTCATGCTGATCTCCCATGATACGGAGTTCATGAACAAGGTCGTTAATGTCATTTACCATCTTGAATTTGCCAAGCTTACCCGTTATACCGCCAACTATGAGAAATTCCTGGAGATGGCCGACATCAACAAGAATCAACATATTGACGCTTATGAGAAGCAGCAGGAGTTCATTAAGAAGCAGGAAGACTTCATTCAGCGGAACAAAGCCCGCTATTCCACTTCGGGTCGGGCAAAAAGCCGCGAGAAGCAGCTGGAGCGGATTGAGCGTATTGACAGACCTGAAGAAGCTGCCAAGCCGACATTTGGTTTCAAAGAGGCCAGAGCGAGCGGAAAAACGGTGTTTGAAGGCATTGATTTTGAAATCGGTTATACACACGCACTGCTTCCAAAGATGTCGATGATTATCGAACGCGGGGACAAAATTGCAATTGTTGGCTGTAACGGTGTGGGTAAATCAACTTTGCTCAAAACAATACTTGGCAAAATCAAACCGATCAGCGGAAAAATCTATCAAGGTGATTTTCTGTTCCCGGCTTATTTCGAGCAGGAGGTCAAGGCTGAGAACATCACTCCGATTGATGATGTATGGAATGAGTTCTCCCACCTTAACCAACACGAGGTCCGTGCGCATCTTGCCCGCTGTGGTCTCAAGAATGAGCATATTACCCGGCCGCTTAAGGCGCTTAGCGGGGGAGAACAGGCAAAGGTCCGTCTTTGCAAGCTGATGATGCGCGAGACGAACTATATTCTTTTTGACGAGCCTACCAATCACCTGGATGTCGTTGCGAAGGAAGAGCTGAAGCGTGCGCTTAAGGCATTCAAAGGGACTGTGATCCTTGTCTCCCACGAACCTGACTTCTATGAAGATTGGGTGACCAAAACCTGGGACGTGGAAGCTTGGTCAACAAAAAAAGCCTGATTAAAGCTTAACTCAGGTGTAACTCACACTTGTGAACAAGCTTGTTCATGAAATTAGGGTTCAATCTGTTTCCAAAACATGTTACACTGTCATTAACTTAATAGTTACACACTAGGGGGGCCAAATTCGGCTGAGATGGAAGCTTTAAGCATCCGGACCCTTTGCACCTGATCTGGGTTATACCAGCGTAGGGAAGTGGTAATCGTGATGGAACCAGCATTCCACCAGCTTAGCTTAGCAATGCAAGTCATTCAAGCCGGTGTAAGGTGGTCCTCAGAGCTTAGCTTCATTGCTTTGATATACACGTTCAGCCGCTCTCTGCGAGAGCGGCTTTTTTGTGCGCTCTTACAGGCTGCGTTCAATTTATACCGATGGAGAGGAAGCAGCGTATGAACGGTCTGCCTAAGTTTCATGTCATTTCAGATGGAACGAAAGATGTGCCTGAACTTGTTCGGTATGCTATCGCCATTTATCCATATCTTGATGCTTTTCATCTTAGGGAAAAGAGCTGGAGTGCTCATAAGCTGTCTTATGCGGTGGAACAGCTCCTTGAAGCCGGGATGCCTGCGGGCAAACTGTATATCAATGACCGGGCAGATATTGCCAAAGCTTATAAGCTCGGTGGTGTGCAGCTGGGCAGGAAGAGCCTTTCCGCAATCCGCGCCAGGACTGTGGTAGGCAGCCGTACAATGATCGGACGCTCCATCCACAATGCAGAAGAACTGCTGGAGGCGGCCGGTCAGGGAGCAGATTATTGTATTTATGGACACATTTATCCGACATCGTCGAAACAAGGATTAACCGCAAGGGGGCTGCATCAACTTGCTAACCTGTGCGGGCCATCGGCTATTCCGGTAATTGCAATTGGGGGAATCACCCCCGGCAGAGTATCGGAGGTTCTTCAGGCAGGTGCCGATGGGATTGCCGTGATGTCGGGCGTTATGGGCTCGCCAGATCCGGCTGGGGCAGCCGGGCAATATCGGCAGGCATTGCTTAAAGAGACCATCGGTGGTTTATCACGAGAGGAGTTGGAGAGAAAATGAGCAGCAGATATGACGCAGTCATCATCGGCGGCGGAGTAATCGGGTGCTTTCTTGCTTATCAGTTAACCAAGCGGGGCAAGAAGGTCGCCCTTGTGGAACAGGGGGAGTTGGCTTCGGGGGCTTCCGGGGCGGCAGCTGGCATGCTGGCTGCGGATTGTGAGCATTTCGAGCATCCAGAGCTTAAGAGCATGGCCCGGCTCAGCCGCGATGCTTTTCCTTCCGTCATCCGCGAGCTGCGGCAGCTTAGCGGTATCGACGCTGGTCTGAACGAGCGGGGGTTCCTCGTTCCGGCAAGAGACGGCCAAGAAGCGGAGGAGCTGCATGCTGTCATGCTGGCTGATTGCTCCGGCGAATGGTGGAGGCCCGAGAAGCTGCAGGCGGCAGAGCCTGCCCTGTGCAAAGCACTTCATGGAGCGGTTTACAGGGCAGAGGAGACCCAGCTGCTTCCTGGCAGACTTACGGAAGCTCTAGCGTACAGCGCTCAGAGCAAAGGAGCAGAACTCCTGCTGCAGACTAAAGCTGCGGAGATTCGTGAGATCAACGGCTCGGTTCAAGGGGTTATGACATCCAGGGGATTCCTGGAGTGTGAGCAGGCTGTACTTGCCGGGGGCTGGCAGATGGACCAGCTGCTTCAGCCATTGGGGCTAACGCTTCCCCTTGAGCCGGTTAAGGGTGAGATCGTGGAGGTCCATTCCGAATCACCGCTGCTCACACATACGCTGTATGCCCGCAATGTGTACATCGTTCCCAAACCAGGAAATAAGCTGTGGCTTGGAGCAACCAGTTATCCAGGGGATCGTTCGTCTGGAGTTAGGGCTGACAGCGTGCATAAGCTGTTAAGCGCAGGCTCGGAGTACATACCTGAAATCCGGTTCAGTCAATTTATCAGAGCCTGGTCTGGACACAGGCCGAAGACACCCGACGGACTTCCGTATCTGGGTGGATTTTCAGGGATTCACGGACTTTACGCTGCAGCCGGACACTACCGTAACGGAGTGCTGATGAGTGCGGTAAGCTCAAGCATCCTGGCTAATGTAATGGAGGGAATTGCCCCACCCGGGATCAATCTTGAGCCCTTCAGTCCGGACCGTTATCAGAGACAGAGGGAAGGGGAAATGGTGCTGTGAAGATTCGGATCAATGGTCAGATCATGACGTTAGACCAGGAAATCAGAACGGTGCACGATCTTCTGGAAAGCTTGGATTTGGGTGTCAAAACCGTGGTGGTGGAGCAAAACCATGACATTCTGCACCAGGATCAGCATGAAGAGGCTTTATTGTCGGATGGGGATTCCATAGAAATTGTACATTTTGTAGGAGGCGGTTAATGATGTTAACAATTGGATCACATGAGTTCCACTCCCGTTTGCTGCTGGGAACCGGAAAGTTTGCTGACTTAGATGTACAGGGGCAGGCGGTTGAAGCCTCCGGGACGGAAATATTAACCTTTGCGGTACGCAGATTGAATCTATCCAACCCGCGTGAGGAGCATTTTCTCGAACGCCTTGATTTGAAGCGTTACACACTGCTGCCGAATACAGCGGGTGCCGAGAACGCAGAGGAGGCGGTGCGAATAGCCAAACTCGCGAAAGCATCCGGACTTTGTGATATGATCAAGGTTGAGGTCATCGGAGATCCCCGTACGCTGCTTCCTGATCCGCTGGAAACCTGGAAAGCGTGTGAAATACTCCTTGAGGAAGGATTTATAGTTCTACCTTATATTTCTGATGATGTTATTCTGGCCAAAAGACTTCAGCAGCTCGGTGTGCATGCCGTTATGCCGGGAGCTTCACCCATCGGGGCAGGACGTGGGATCGTCAATCCGTTTAATCTTGAGCTGATTATTGAACAGGCCGAGGTGCCGGTGATTGTGGATGCGGGCATTGGTTCACCAAAGGATGCCGCTTATGCCATGGAGCTTGGAGCGGATGGTGTGCTTCTCAATTCGGCCGTTTCGGGTGCGGCTGATCCAGTGAAGATGGCTGAAGCGATGAAGCTGGCGGTACAGGCCGGACGCTTGGGGTTTGAAGCGGGGCGGATTCCGGTAAAAAGATATGCTGCGGCAAGCAGTCCGCAGGAAGGGATGATTACAACATGAATGAAGAGGAACGCGGTTCTGCCGGTTCAACCGGGAGCACAGACAGCAGGTCAAGTGCAGACCGCTATTCCAGACAAGAAAGATTCACTCCCATTGGCAGGAACGGTCAGCTGAAGCTGTTGGGAAGCAAAGTCCTGATTGTTGGGGTGGGCGCGCTCGGCACCGGGATTGCGGAGACTTTGGCCCGCGCGGGAGTGGGACATCTAGTGCTCGCGGACCGTGATTATGTGGAGTGGAGCAATTTGCAGCGTCAGCAGCTATTCTCTGAATCTGACGCGGCAGCAAGGCTGCCAAAGGCTGTAGCGGCCAAGGAGCGGCTTCTCGCGATCAATTCGGAAGTTACAGTAGAGGCCTTTGTCATGGATGTGACCTTGCAGGAGATTGAGGATTTGCTGCCTGGGGTCGATTTGATCCTGGACGCCACCGATAATTTTGATACCCGTCTCCTGATTAATGATATTTCCCAGAAACACCGGATCCCTTGGATTTACGGAGGGTGTGTTGGCAGTTATGGGATTACATACACCATTCTCCCGGGAGAGACTCCTTGTCTGAACTGTCTGCTTGGCGCAATTCCCCTGGGTGGGGATACTTGTGATACAGCAGGCATTATCCCCTCTGCGGTTCAAACCGTGGTGGCACATCAGACCACAGAGGCATTGAAGCTGTTAACCGGCAGCAAAGAGGCGCTCCGGGGAACCTTGCTCTCCTTTGATTTGTGGCGTAATGAACAAGCATCGATTAAGATCGGAAGTGCCAGGAAGATGGATTGTCTCTCCTGCGGCCCAGAGCGGACTTATCCTTATTTATCTTCCGGGAACTTACAGAAGACCGAGGTGTTGTGCGGCAGAGATACTGTTCAGATCCGCCCGCCTGTTCGCAGGGAGATTGACTTGAGCAAGACAGCGGAATTGCTCAGCCAGCTGAATGAAGGGGTGGTAGAACGCAATCCATTCCTTGTCTCGCTGACGATGGGCGATAAGCGGCTGGTGCTATTTAAGGACGGGCGCGCCATGGTTCATGGAACCAAAGATATCACGGAAGCTAAAACGATTTATCATCGGTTCTTTGGTTAATTAGCAAAGGAGGGCGGTCAGATATGAGTATACCGCGCGTGTTAACCATTGCCGGTTCGGATTCGGGAGGCGGTGCCGGCATTCAGGCCGACCTCAAAACATTTCAGGAGCTTGGCGTCTACGGGATGAGTGTCATTACTGCCGTGACCGCCCAGAATACGGTTGAGGTATCCGATGTGTTTCCCGTGCCCCCTGATACAGTTAGACGGCAGCTTACTGCAATTGGAGAGGATCTGGGACCCCATGCCGTGAAGACGGGCATGCTGTACAGCTCGGAGATCATTGAAGCGGTTGTACAAAGTGTGAAGCGGTGGGAATGGCGCAACCTGGTGGTGGATCCGGTTATGTTGTCCAAGAGCGGGGCCTCTCTTCTTCAGGACGAGGCTTTAGATGATCTGGTTCACAGGCTGCTCCCGTTAGCCCGGCTGATTACGCCAAATCTTCCTGAAGCCCGGCTGCTCAGTGGTGTGGATATAGTCGATGAAGACTCCATGAGGCTTGCGGCTGAGCGGATTTCCCGCTTTGGTGTCAGCGGTGTGCTGATCAAAGGCGGGCATTTTCATGAGGAAGGTGAGACTTCCCAGGATTATTTGTTTACAGGCACTGAGGAATTCTGGTTCTCCGGGCCCCGGTACAAGACAAGGCATACACATGGAACGGGGTGTACATTGTCTTCGGCTGTAGCATCCGGATTGGCACAGAGACTTTCTGTTCAAGAAGCTGTAGCTCTGGGTAAGAACTTCATAGAGGCGGCAATCAGCCAACCGATCAGCATGGGCGCCGGGCATGGACCGGTGAATCATTGGGCATACCGGAACAGACTGGACATCGGAAGGATGAGATAGCTTGAGTCAAATGAATAGAGACTTGTTAAGCTTGTATTTGGTGATGGGCAGTTCAAATTGTAGGGGGCGAAGCCCTGTTCAGGTGCTTGAAGCAGCCATCCGGGGCGGGATTACATTGTTCCAATACCGGGAAAAGGGAGTGAGGTCCCTTCACCATACCGAGCGTTTAATGCTGGCGATGCAATTAAGAAATGTCTGCCATCATCACGGAATCCCCTTTATTGTTAATGATGATGTGGGGCTTGCGATTCAAATTGGCGCGGACGGGGTGCATTTGGGGCAGGATGATGGGGATCATGCGATGATCCGCGAAAGAGTGAAGCATATGATCTTAGGCGTGTCCACACATACTGTCGAAGAGGCTAGGGCCGCAGCTGAGCTTGGAGCGGATTACATTGGGGTTGGTCCTATTTATCCGACCCTCAGCAAGATGGATGCCGAAGAAGCCAAAGGACCATCTATTCTAAGCAACATCCGGAGCAGCGGTGTTACGCTTCCTATGACGGCCATAGGAGGTATTAATGGCGAAGTGGCCTCCGAGTTAATCCTGGCTGGTGCGGACGGCATTGCTGTGGTATCAGCCATTGCAGGGGCAGCGGACCCGGAAGCCGCAGCCAAGCGGCTCAAGGAAGCTGTGCAATCGGCAAAAGCCGATCTCCATTAAGCCTTTTAAATTGGTGAGTACACCAAGGGTTCGCGGTCAAACGGAAGTATGGTTGTATAGTCAAGCCGCATATATTTCACTAACAGCTAATGTTTCTTAAGATGGAGGATTGGAGTTATCCAGGAACGCTTGAAGGATAACCGCCGCCTGAGCCGATATTCATATTGAGAAATTCATGCTTAAGAAATCCATACTTCCCGCGGGAAGTATGGATTTCTTTTTGTGTGCCAAAATAAGCAAGGGCACAAAAGGAGGTCGGACACCGTCTTACATGAGTGGATACTGATTGTCGGTGAGCTGGATGGGGCGTGTGAGAAGCTGACATCAGCTTTAAATCAGGCGGGTTTTGAAATACGACATACTGAGAGCGGCATCGAGGCATTGGATAGGATTCGGCAAGAAGTCCCCACATTGGTTCTGACAAGCACGCAACTGAAGGATATGGATGTTTTTGATTTTTTACGTGAGCTAAAAGACGGCGCATCTGCCATACAATGTCCAGTGATCGTACTGACCATGGATCTTTCAACTTCAGAGCTTGTAAGGGCGTTTCAGGAAGGTGCTCATGACTATGTGGATTTGACGAGGCCGCCTGAGGAGCTGCTGGCGCGGATTCGTAAGCTGCTGGAGCTTTTTTATATGGCCAGGGGCCCTGCGGAGACGGTGCTGAACTTTGAGGATGTGACCGTTCAATTAAAAAGCCGGAAAGTATTTCGCGGAGATGCCCATATCAAGCTGACTCCGAAAGAATACGAGCTGCTGTGTTTTATGCTAAGGAAGGTGAATCATGTGTGCAGCAGAGAGGAACTGCTCCAGGAAGTGTGGGGCTATGATTTCCGGGTGGATACCAATGTCGTTGATGTATATATCCGTCATCTGCGAACCAAGATTGACCGGGGGTATCCCCGTAAAATCATCCATACCGTGCGGGGAATGGGCTACATGATCCATTAATAATATCCTGATATATGAAAAAACAAGCTGGCCCTGTCAGACAGGATCAGCTTGTTTGGTAGGATTAGGACAGCCGTTCTTGTTCCAATTAAAGAACCCGGCGTGCCTTCAGATAAGTGCGGTCCCAGTTGCCGGCATTCAGGTTAGAGTACGTCACACCCGGGCTGCCATAAGTGTGCAGAATTTTCCCGTTTCCTACATAGATGGCCACGTGAGTCACATTTCTGCCATTGGCACGGCTGCCGCTGGAGAAGAACACAAGATCGCCGGCTCTCAGGTTTGAGCGGGATACGGCTTTACCTACTTTAGACTGGGCTACTGATGTGCGCGGGAGTGTAACCCCTACGGACTTAAATACATACTTCGTAAAGGAAGAGCAGTCAAAGTTCCGTGTAGTAGAAGTTGAAGCACCGAATTTATAAGGTACACCCAGGTATCGTTTACCGAGGTTGATCGCTTTTTGAGCTTTAGAAGTTGCGGTGGCCTGAACGGATACCGTAGATGAAGCAGCATGGACGGAAGCAGCACCTGTTGCAAAGAATCCTATAGAAGTGACTGCAGCACACAGCCCTAGAGTCAATACTTTTTGGAATAATGTATTCTGTGTTCTCATGTTGTACCTCCAAATTTCTTTTCTTGTTGGGTATGGCTGTAGTATAGCAGGTTATTTACCACCTATAATTTGGAGATGACCTTATCGGACCAGGCCTGGCAGTAGGTTGAGGATGATTATTAAAATATCATTAAAGTTACAAAATCTTTAACTTTAATAGCGCATACATTGTAAAAGATAAGCAAAGAACCCTTGAGGGACAAGGGTTCTTTGCTTTTTGCCTTTTGAAACTTTTAATTTGGAGAATTACAATGTTGTCATTGTAATAGATACAGTCAATCCTTACTTTGGATGACCAATAGAAGCCCGCTCTCAATCTGAATCTTCCCTTGTTGGCCGGTAAGCCGGTTGCTTATGCCTAGGGATTGCCCCATCTTAATGGTGGCATCTTGCAAAGGGTACATAAATCCGCTAAGCGTAATGCCGGTAACTTCAGGTGTAAGAGGAAGAAGCGAGACGTATGTAAATCCCCGGTCTTCAACAACCAATGAAGAGCCTGTGAGTGTAATGTAGTTATGCTCATCTATAATGGAGCTGACAACCTGATGCTGCAGCCCCCGAAGCATCATCTGAATATTGGAGAGAGAATGATCCTGCCTTGACCCCATGGCCCCTATCATAATGACTTCCGGTGCCTGCTGGTCAATGGCCATATCGAAAGCCAGCTCTGTATCGGTTAAATTTTTGTCCACTGGATCACACACGATAATTTCCCCGCAGCTCTGACGAACCAATTCAAGCTCCTCAGCGGTAACCGAATCAAAATCTCCAACAGCTATGTCGGGTTTAATGCCATTCTGAACAAGGAATAATGCCCCCTTATCCGCTCCAATGATGAAGTCGTCCTGCCGGATTTCCTTGATGCTGTCCGGACTGATATTCCCACCCGTAAATATTAAAACCCGTTTTGGCGCCATGCTGCACTTCCTTTCTCACCTTAACGTAAGTTCTATTTCTTAAGTATAGGACAACTTTATGTCTTGCACAATTTTGAAGCGCCGGATTACAATAAAAAAGTCGTGCAAAGAGTCGAGAGAGTAGGGGCAGAGAACAGATGCATATTTTTGATATTTTCAGTATTATCGGAACTATCGCCTTCGCTATGTCTGGAGCTTTTGTGGCGATGGAGGAGGAGTACGATATTCTTGGCGTGCTTGTTCTTGGCCTGGTAACCGCATTTGGCGGGGGGATCATCCGCAATGTGCTCATCGGGGTGCCGGTGACCACACTTTGGACCCAGGGGGATTTAATTATTTTGGCGAACCTGTCGGTTTTTGTGGCCTTTGTGCTTCCGCTCAAATGGATTCATCACTGGAAAAGGACGGAGGCGCTTTTTGACGCTATCGGACTTTCGGCCTTTGCCATCCAGGGGGCGCTTTATGCAACCAAAATGCATCACCCGATGAGCGCTGTTATTGTGGCGGCGGTCCTCACCGGAATCGGTGGAGGGATTATCCGCGACCTGCTGGCTGGACGCAAGCCGTTAGTGCTGCGTGATGAAATTTATGCTGTATGGGCAATGGTGGGTGGAGCGGTAGTAGGGTTCGGAATTGCCCAGAACACTTGGCAGCTCCTGCTGCTGTTCGCCGCGGTAGTCTTGTTTAGAATGCTGTCCGTTCATTATAAATGGAAGCTTCCAAGACGTTCCCTCAAAGAATACACCCCGCATTCACAGCATGTGGATTCATAATGACAAATTTGCTTTAAAAGTGTATAGGAACAAGAAAACGCCGGAATCGATATGCATCGACTTCCGGCGTTTTCACTCTGAACCATTTTATTTAAGGAAATACATCAACGCTTCGGGAAGCTCCTTCTGCCAGAAGCCCCACAGGTGCTTGCCGTCCTTTTCAAGATAGTGGACTTTGGCTCCCCGTGCTTCAAGCAGGGCCTTGGTGTTCCGGTTCAGTTCCACGAAATCATAAATACCGGTATCTGTCTGATAGTCCCGTTCCTGAAGGCCGACGATCATATACAGGGACAAGCTGGAGAGATCGCTCTCCTGAACCACGAGTTCCTGGGTGGGAATATAGAAGGCACCGGAAAGGCTGATGATTTTGGAAAACAGCTCCGGATTTTTCATAGCCAGATGCAGGGATACGGTCCCGCCAAGTGAATCTCCGGCCAATATCCGCTCTTCCCGCTGGTTTCTAACCGGATAATTGCGTTCAACAAAGGGAATGATTTCTTGTGTGAAACAGGATGTGTAGGCCTCAAACCTATGGCCGAATGGGGCGTATTCCGCTGTCCGGACCTTGGTGTCTACTTCAACTCCAACTACGATAAACGGATCGATTCCTTCATCCAGGATAAGCTGGTTGGCTGTAGTCGCAATGCGGCCGTAATTGAAGAATTCCTCCCCGTCCTGGCAATAAATTACAGGATAGCTGAGGATTTCGTTGTAACCTGGAGGGAGATAAATGCGCAAAGAACGCTGTTCCCCCAAGAACTTGCTGTCAATGACTTCTTTTACAATCGTCCGTTTTAGGTACCGCGAATCGGTCATGGATGGTTCACGCTCCGTCTCTTGATATTTTGCTTTTGAAAGCCTAATCAGGTAAGATACCCCTAGGCATGTCTTGGAAAAAGGGAGGATTTCCTTTTTTGATGTGTTATACAATTATCGTTCATCTGTTATACATACAAAAATCAGAGTTGAACACATTTTAAAGTATATCCTTTGACTTAAGTGGTGAAACAGATGTATAATAATTCTATAACAGTGGAACATGATATTCAAATTTTTTATCGAGGTGAAGATAATGAGCAAGGTTCCTTATGAAGTATATACGGAGGACGTTGACACGCTGTCCGTACTTTCACCTGCTGGTGAAATCGTAAACAAAGATAAACTTCCTGACTTGACTGATGATCAATTGAAAGAAATTATGTACCGTATGGTATTTACCCGTACTTGGGATGATCGTGCTGTGAACTTGGGCCGCCAAGGACGTCTTGGTTTCTATGCTCCGGTATCCGGCCAAGAAGCAACTATGGTTGGAAGTGAGTTTGCGCTTGAGAAAGATGACTTTGTATGTCCTGGATACCGTGATATGCCACAGATCGTATGGCACGGTCTTCCATTGTATCAAGCTTTCCTGTATTCCCGTGGGCATCAACACGGCGGTGAAATTCCTCAAGGTGTCAATGTACTTATGCCGCAAATTATCATTGGGGCACAAATCCTGCATGCAATGGGGATTGCAATGGGCTACAAGCTCAGAAAACAAAAGCAGGTCGTAATTACTTATACAGGGGATGGCGGATCTTCCGAAGGTGACTTCTACGAAGGTCTGAACTATGCCGGTGTTTACAAGCTGCCGGTTATTTTCTTTGTGCAAAACAACGGTTATGCGATCACCACTCCATTCTCCAAGCAGACTGCGGCTCTTTCCATCGCCCACAAAGCGGTTGCAGCCGGTATTAAAGGCGTAAAGGTTGACGGTATGGACGTTCTTGCCGTAATCAAAGCTGTCCAAGAAGCTGCTGAGCGCGGCCGCAACGGTGAAGGTGCTACCTTGATCGAAGCGGTTACTTACCGTTTCCGTCCGCATTCCCTGTCTGATGATGCTTCCAAGTATCGTACGAAGGAAGAAGAAGGCGAGTGGAGTGAGAAGGACCCAATTGCACGTCTTGCCAAGTACCTGGAGAAGAAAGGTCTTTGGACTGAAGAAGATACTGCCCGTGTGAAAGAAGAAGCGAAAGCAAAAGTGAACGAACAGATCAAGAAAGCGGAACAAACCGAGAAAATGACGGTTCCAGGCTTGATTGACAGCATGTTCGAAACCACTCCGAAATATCTGGAAGAGCAAAAGGCTGACTTCCAATAATATATCCCGCGAATACTCCCCGTTTGTTTTTTACTGACCGGAAGGGGAGTTATTGCACTGCCGGTTTATGCCGGTGAGGTTCAACTTATTTCATTGAATCAGGAACCAATCCTGACTTATAGGAGGATATCTAGCAATGGCACAAATGAACATGAAAGAAGCGATTCGCGATGCATTGCGCGTGGAATTGAAACGCGATGCCAATGTCCTGCTTTTCGGGGAAGACGTAGGTAATGTAGGGGGCGTATTCCGCGCAACCGAAGGACTGCAAAAAGAGTTCGGGGAAGAGCGCGTATTCGATACGCCGCTGGCTGAATCCGCGATTGGCGGTTTGGCGTTCGGTCTTGGTATCCAGGGCTTCCGTCCTGTTGCCGAGATTCAATTTGTAGGTTTTATCTTTGAAGCTCTTGACCAGATTCTGGTTCAAGCTGCGCGTCTGCGCTACCGTTCCGGCGGCCGCTACAATGCGCCTATCGTATTCCGTACACCTTTTGGCGGCGGTGTTAAAGCGGCTGAGCTTCATACGGATTCCCTGGAAGGATTGATTGCCCAAACACCGGGTATTAAACTAGTAATCCCTTCCAACCCATACGACGCTAAAGGTCTTATGATTTCCGCGATTCGCGATAATGACCCTGTCTTCTTCATGGAGCACCTTAACCTGTACCATGCTTTCCGTGCTGAAGTTCCAGATGGTGAGTACACTGTTGAACTTGGCAAGGCGAACGTGGTTAAAGAAGGTTCCGATGTTACCATCATTGCTTATGGTCTGATGGTTCACACCGCAGTTAAAGCGGCTGAAGAACTTGAAAAAACAAAGGGCATTAAAGCTGAAGTTATCGATCTGCGCACCCTGGTTCCTCTGGATATCGACACCATTGTGGCGTCTATCAAGAAAACCAACCGTGCCATCGTGGTACAGGAAGCACAGAAGTCCGCGGGTATCGCTGCGGAAGTTATTGCTCAAATCAATGAGAAGGCTATTCTTCACCTCGAAGCGCCAGTTCTTCGTGTGGCAGGTCCGGATACCGTGTATCCATTTGCCCAAATCGAGGATCAGTGGCTTCCATCTCCAGCTCGTGTGATTTCCGCAGTAAACAAAGTACTTGAATTTTAATTAACAACCGGACTATAAGGAGGTCTTCTAGGTGGCAAAATTTGAATATCGTTTCCCGGAACTGGGCGAAGGATTGCATGAAGGCGAAATTATCAAAATGCACATCAAGCCAGGGGATAAAGTAACCGACGATGACATCATCATGGAAGTGCAAAACGACAAGGCAGTAGTAGAAGTTCCTTGTCCTGTGAACGGTACAGTTCAAGAAGTATTCGGTAAAGACGGCGCAATCTTCCGCGTTGGCGACGTAGTTGCCATTATCGATGCTGAAGGCGAAGTTCCTGAGCAAGAAGGCGCCCCTGAACAGCACGGAAGCCAAGAGGCTGATGCGGCGAAAGGTGGAGCGGATACGAAATCTTCCCCTGCTTCTGACAGTCCGTCCGAAGCTAAACAAGGCGATGCAGCTGGCGCACCTGCTCCTGCGGCTCCGAACAAGGAAGTGCTTGCTACGCCTAGCGTTCGCAAATTCGCACGTGAGCAAGGCATCGATCTGACTCAAGTAACGGGTACAGGCAATGCTGGCAAGATCACTAGAGAAGATGTTGAAGCCTTCAAGAATGGCGGCGGTGCAGCTGCAGCTCCAGCGGCAGCTTCAGCAGGTGCTGCGCATCTGGAAGAAGAGCGCGTTCCATTCAAAGGAATCCGCAAAGCGATTTCCAATGCTATGGTTAAATCGGCGTACACAGCTCCTCACGTTACTATCATGGACGAAGTGGATGTTACTGAGCTGGTGGCGTTCCGTACCCGCATGAAACCAATCGCCGAGAAGAAAGGCACGAAAGTGACTTACCTGCCGTTCATCGTTAAAGCTTTGGTTGCGGCTTCCCGTCAATTCCCGGCGCTTAACGCTTCCATTGACGAAGAGAACAACGAAATTGTTTACAAGAAGCATTATGACATCGGTATTGCTACTGATACAGATAACGGCTTGATCGTTCCAGTCATTAAAGATGCTGACCGTAAGAGCATCTGGATGATTGCTGACGCTATCCGTGACCTGGCTGCACGCGGCCGCGAAGGCAAGCTTAGCCCTGCCGAAATGAAAGGCAGCACAATTTCGATCACAAATATCGGTTCCGCCGGCGGTATGTTCTTTACCCCAATCATTAACTACCCTGAGGTAGCTATCTTGGGTACTGGACGTATTTCCGAGAAACCAGTTGTGAAGAACGGTGAAATCGTAGTTGCTCCAGTCATGGCTCTGTCCCTTAGCTTCGACCACCGTCTGATTGATGGTGCAACAGCTCAAAACTTTATGAACTACATTAAATCACTGCTCGCTAATCCTGAGCTGCTGGTTATGGAGGTGTAAGTAATGGTAGTAGGAGACGCTTCTCTTGATATCGATACATTAGTCGTAGGTGCCGGTCCCGGCGGTTATGTGGCAGCCATTCGCGCTGCCCAACTGGGACAAAAAGTAGTAATCGTGGATAAATCCGAGCTTGGCGGCGTGTGCTTGAACCGTGGATGTATTCCATCCAAGGCTCTGATCTCCGCGGCTCATCAATATGAAGCTGCGAAGCATGGCGACGCATTCGGGATTTCCGCAGACAACGTAAAAGTTGACTTCTCCAAAACCCAAGCTTTCAAAAATGGTGTTGTGAAGAAGATGACTCAAGGTGTGGCTGGACTTCTGAAAGGCAATAAGATCGAGGTATTCAGCGGTGAGGTTATGTTCATTAACGAAACCGAAGCACGTGCTTTCAATGAACACGAATCCCCACGCTACCGGTTCAAACATTGTATCCTGGCAACAGGTTCCCGTCCGATTGAACTTAAGCCGTTCCCATTCGGCGGCCGTATCCTGTCCTCCACCGAAGCGCTGCAGCTTGAAGAAATTCCTTCGAGCCTCGTTGTTATCGGCGGTGGTTACATCGGTGCCGAGCTTGGTCAAATGTTCTCCAAATTCGGAACTAAAGTAACGATCATTGAAGGTCTGGACACTGTGCTTCCTGGCTTCGACAAGGATATGACCCGTCTTGTTGCGAAGAGCATGGAGAAAACCGGCATTGAAATCGTAACAAATGCGAAAGCAGAAAGTGCTGAGCAGACAGATAAGAACGTGACTGTGAAATACTCCGTTAACGGAGAGAGCAAAGAAGTTACAGCAGACTACCTGCTGGTGACTGTTGGACGCCGTCCAAATACCGATGGCGATCTGGGTCTTGATCTTGCGGGTGTGGAACTGACCGACCGCGGTCTGGTTAAAGTTGACCATCAAGGACGCACAACTAACCCGAACATCTTTGCGATTGGCGATATTGTTCCAGGTCTTGCGCTGGCCCACAAAGCTTCTTACGAAGGTAAA
The DNA here is from genome assembly GCF_018403205.1 of Paenibacillus sp. J22TS3. Lineage (NCBI taxonomy): Bacteria > Bacillati > Bacillota > Bacilli > Caryophanales > Paenibacillaceae > Paenibacillus > Paenibacillus sp. J22TS3. The sequence goes on along the minus strand of NZ_BOSF01000001.1, from coordinate 186,982 downwards.
GTGGCGGCAGAAGCGATCTCTGGCCTGCCATCTGTAGTTGACTACAAAGCGATTCCGGCTGTTGTATTTACAGATCCTGAATGCTCCAGTGTTGGCTACACCGAGAAGGAAGCTAAGGAGAAAGGCTTCAAAGTGAAAGCCGGTAAGTTCCCGTTTGCGGGTAATGGCCGTGCAACTTCTCTGAATGCTCCAGACGGATTCATTAAGATTGTAGCGAATGAAGAGAACAACCTGGTTCTTGGCGCACAAATCGTAGGTATTGAAGCATCCAATTTGATTGCCGAGCTGGGTCTGGCCATCGAAATGGGAGCAACTCTTGAGGATATCTCCCTTACAATCCATGCTCACCCAACTCTTGGTGAGATTGTTATGGAGACTGCAGAACTTGTGGAAGGTCATCCAATCCACGTCATTTCCCGTTAATCTTGTTACTCCTGTGTGCACATGGACACGGGTCTCTTAAGCGAAATTGAACATATTTTGGCAAGAACGCAGCCCGCGTTCTTGCCTTTCTTTTTATTGTCTGTTAACAAGATGGGCGGCATCATGATATATTACATAAGAGAAAGTTGGAGGTGTGGATCGTGCAAAATTATTTGGATTTGCTTAAGGATATTCAAGAACACGGGACCCGGAAAGATGACCGCACAGGTACAGGAACGATCTCGGTCTTTGGTCGTCAGCTGCGCTTTGATCTGTCCAAAGGGTTCCCGCTGGTTACAACCAAACGCATTCATCTCAAATCAGTAATTCATGAGCTGTTGTGGTTCCTTAAAGGGGACACCAACATTACTTATTTGAAGGAACACGGGGTCCGGATATGGGACGAATGGGCGGATGAGAACGGGGATCTCGGTCCTGTCTACGGCTCCCAATGGCGTTCTTGGGAGACCCCGGATGGCCGTGTGATTGATCAGATCACCAACGTGGTCGAGGGCATCAAGAACAATCCGGATTCCCGCCGTCATCTGGTGAGTGCTTGGAACGTGGCGGAGATTGAGAATATGAAGCTGCCGCCGTGCCATTTTGTGTTTCAATTCTATGTGGCTGACGGGAAATTAAGCTGTATGCTGACCATGCGCTCGGTGGATACGTTCCTGGGACTTCCCTTCAATATTGCAAGTTATGCTCTGCTCACACATATGGTGGCTCAGCAATGTGATCTTGAGGTTGGAGAGTTCATCTGGTCCGGCGGGGACGTGCACATCTATACCAATCATTTGGAGCAGGTGCAGCTTCAGCTGACCCGTACACCATATGAACTGCCGAAGCTGGTCATCAAGCGGAAGCCTGAGTCTATTTTTGATTATAAATATGAGGATTTCGAATTTGAAAACTATGTGTACCACCCGGCTATTAAGGCGCCGGTGTCCGTCTAACTCTACTGTGTGACAACGGATGGTGGAAGCGGGGCAGAAGACCGTTTAGACATTTTGAAAAAGGGGGTCTAATGATGGGTATTACACTGATATGGGCTATGGCCCGGGGGGGGGTAATCGGCAGGGACAACAAGCTGCCGTGGCGGCTGCCTGCAGATTTGGCATTCTTCAAGGCCCAGACGCTCGGCAAGACGATGCTGATGGGAAGAAAGACGTGGGAATCCATCGGTTCAAAGCCGCTTCCAGGCCGCCGGAATGTGATTCTGACAACGGACAAGTCATTTCAGGCGGATGGAGCGGAGACTGTGCATTCCATGTCTGAAGCCTTAGAGCTGGCCGTGCCCGGAGAGGAACTTATGGTCATCGGTGGAGCGGGAGTGTTTGAGCATTTCCTGCCATATGCCACCCGCCTGCTGGTTACCTTTATCGATGAGGACATCGAAGGGGATGTAGTCTTTCCTGAACTGGACTGGTCCTCGTTCAAGCTCACGGATGAGGTAAAGGGAATTCGGGACGAGAAGAATCCATATGATTACCGGTTTGTAACCTATGAACGCGTTAAAGCAGTTGCGCAATAATGCAAACTATTATGAATAAAGTCCATTAATATGCTTTGTCGTGAGTGATAAAATATTTTAACAGTATAGTCTTAACCAAGAAATCCATGAACAACAGCGATCGGAAGAACATGTCACCCCGCTGTCTTGATCTATATAATCAGTTGTTCTACTTTTATTGATTAAATTAAATCATATAATATAAAGGGAACAGGGCGGTTAAACTGTGCTTTGTTCTTTTTATGGTGAAGATGGGATGGCTTGTGATGGCTGCATTCTACTTCCGTATAGATATACAAATATAGAGATGGGGGAAAGTTAGATGTCTACACCTACGGGGTTTATGGAATTTAAGCGACAGCTTCCGGGAGACCGCAGTCCCTCTGAACGGGTTAAGGATTGGGAGGAATTCCATAAACATGCTTCGGAAGAGGAGCTCCGGACACAAGGAGCCCGGTGTATGGATTGTGGTACACCGTACTGTCACACCGGAATCGATATGACTGGGGGAACCTCGGGATGCCCGGTACACAATTTGATTCCAGAGTGGAACAATTTGGTTTACCGTGGACAATGGAAGGATGCGCTTGACCGTCTTCATAAGACGAACAACTTCCCAGAGTTTACGGGTCGTGTATGTCCAGCCCCTTGCGAGGGCTCCTGTACGGTGGGCCTGATCGGACAGCCGGTTACGATCAAGACGATTGAAGAAGCTATTATCGAGCGCGGCTTTGAAGAAGGCTGGGTCGTAGCGCAGCCGCCCGAGAAGCGTACAGGTAAGCGTGTAGCCGTGGTTGGCTCTGGACCAGCGGGTCTTGCCTGTGCCGCACAGCTTAACAAGGCAGGTCATGAGGTAACGGTATATGAGCGGGCAGACCGTGTCGGCGGGCTTCTAATGTATGGAATTCCGACAATGAAGCTGGATAAGTCTGTTGTAGAGAGACGTGTGAACCTTCTGGTTCAAGAAGGGGTGAAATTTATCACCAACACGGAAATTGGCAAGGATATTCCTGCGCAGCAGCTTGTTGATGAATTTGATGCTGTAGTCCTGTGCGGAGGGGCGACCAAACCACGGGAATTTAATATTGAAGGCAGCGAGTTGAATGGAGTGCATTATGCCATGCCGTTCCTTAACGGCACGATTCGCAGCTATCTGAACTCCGGCCTGCAAGATGGCGATTATTTGTCCGCAGAAGGCAAAGACGTTATCGTTATCGGAGGTGGGGACACCGGTTCTGACTGTGTGGCTACTTCGCTTCGTCATGGCTGCAAGAGCATTACCCAGTTCGGTACACATGCCAAGGCTCCGCTCGAGCGGGACCCGATCCAAAACCCTTGGCCGCAGTTCCCGAACGTATACACGCTGGATTATGCCCAAGAGGAAGCCAAGGCACTTTACGGTGAAGATCCGCGTGAGTTCTCCATTATGACCACGAAGTTTGTGGGAGATGAGCAGGGCAACCTGAAGGAGCTGCATACCGTTCAAATTCAGCGGATTGTCGATGAAACCGGACGCAAGATTTATCAGCCGATTCCAGGTACGGAACGCGTATTCCCGGCTCAGCTTGCGCTGATCGCGATCGGATTTGACGGACCGGAGAACACGATCATCAATGAGCTGTCTCTGGAGACGGACCGTCGTTCTAATGTGAAGGCGCGTTACGGCAAATACAATACCAATGTGGACAAAGTATTTGCTGCTGGCGATATGCGCCGCGGTCAGAGCCTTGTGGTATGGGCCATCAACGAGGGACGCGAAGCTGCCCGTGAAGTTGATAAGTATTTGATGGGTGCAACGGTTCTGGTGTAATGATATAATAATAGAATGCAACGGGGCTGCGCTGTGCGCGGCTCTTTTTTTGCCGAGAAGATCTTGGGAGAGGGGAAGCGTCTCACCATGAAAACGTTAGTCATCGCAGAGAAGCCGGATATGGGACGGACCATTGCCGCGGTCATTGAACCGAAGGCGAAGAATAACCGGTCTTATCTCGAGGGAGAGCAGTATATCATTACCTGGGCGATCGGGCACTTGCTTGGGCTTGCCGAGCCGGATGCTTATGATCCCAAATATAAACGATGGAACTTCGCGGATCTGCCGATTCTACCGGAGCATTTCAAGATTGTGCCGAATCCGAAGACGAAGGATCAGCTCAAAATTATCGGTGATTTGGCCAAACGGGCGGACCGGATCGTAAATGCCTGTGATGCCGGGCGGGAAGGCCAATACATCTTCGCTTTGATCCAGCAGCAGCTTCGTTTGACCCAGCCTGTAAGAAGGCTGTGGATTTCCGATTTGACTGCGGAGAGTATAGCGAAGGGCTTTGCCGAGCTTAAGGACAGCTCGGAGTTCGCCAACCTAACTGTTGCCGCAAGGGCCCGCAGCGAGGCCGACTGGCTTGTGGGCATGAATGCCTCGAGAGCATTCACCACCAAACATAAGGAGCTGCTGTCTGTAGGGAGGGTCCAGACTCCGGTTCTGGCTCTGATCTACGATCGGCAGAAAGAGATCGAAAGCTTTGATTCTCTCACGTATTACGAGATTAAAGCGGAATTTCATCAGGAGGACCGGGTATATCCCGGGTCCTGGCAGGGTGACCGTCTTACAGATAAGGAGAAGGCGGAGCGGATTGCGGGTAAGGTGAAGGGGAAGGAAGGCCGGATTACAGGGTACGAGGTTAAGGATACAAAGGAGTACCCCTACAAGCTGTACGATCTGACCCTGCTTCAGCGGGAAGCTAATGCGAAATACGGGTACTCTGCGAAGAAGACACTCGATATCGCACAGGCGCTGTATGAGAAACATAAGGTGATCACCTATCCGCGTACCAGCTCGAACTATGTTACGGAGCAGAATATTGAGGGGATGCACAAAGCTCTTCATATGCTGAAGTCTACAAGCTATCAGGAATTGGCTAACGGTGCCAGCCCTGGATTCGTACACAAAAATAACAAGTCGGTTTGCAATCCTGCACGTGTGGAAGATCACCATGCGATTCTTCCAACTCTAAAACGGGCCGGCTCTTTAAGCCCAGAGGAGCAGAACGTGTATGATCTTGTGATCCGGCGGTTCCTATCCCAATTCTATCCCCCAGCTGAGTACAAACAGCACACGGTGCTTACTGAAGTTGAAAGCGAGATCTTTAAGACCAATGTTAAAGAACTGCTGTCGTTAGGCTGGAAGGTGTGCCAGGGAACCGAGGAAGGCCGTAAATCCGGTTCCAAAAGCAAGAAGAAGGATGAAGAAGAGGAAGCGGAGCAGCTTGTTAGTGAACCGTTCCAGGTGGACCCGGACAAGCCTGTAGTTTGCCGTAAAGCCGAGGTAAAAGAGAAGGCGACGCAGCCTCCTAAAGCCTATACAGAAGGTACGCTTTTGAAGGCGATGGAAAGTGCGGGCAAGCAGCTGGAGAATGAAGAGCTGCGGGATGCCATGAAAGATGCCGGCTTGGGTACGCCGGCGACTCGGGCCGCCACGATCGAACGGCTGAAGAAGGTCGGCTACATTACCATGCAGGGCAAGAAAATAACGGTCACGCAAAAAGGTCGGACCGCGGTTGAACTGATCCGCCATGCTGGAGTTGAGCTGTTGACTTCGCCGGAGATGACGGGCCAGTGGGAGCGGCGTCTGCACCAAATTTCACGGGGCGAGGCAGCCGGTGAGAAATTTATGGAGAACGTCAAGAAGTTTACGGTCTCCATTATTGATAAGGTGCGCTCGCAGCCCATGGCCCCGCCTTCCCGCTTCGAAGGGGAAGCGAAGCCTGCCGGCAAAGGGCGACAGGCCGGCGCAGCCAAACGGCCAGCATTGCAAGCTGGCTCCAGGACGGCCAGTCAAACCAAAGCCAATGCCACGGCCACGGCGGAAGCTTCTTCATCCGTCCGTCAACCGCTTGGACTTTGTCCACGGACGGGATGCGGTGGACAGTTGATTGAAGGCAAGAAGGGGTACGGATGCACCCATTTCAAGGCGGGCTGCGGATTCGTCATCTGGAAGGAGTTCTCAGGCAAGAAGGTTTCCCAGAGTATGCTGACCGCCCTGCTTGAGAAGGGTCAAACTCAGCTTCTGTCTTTCAAGGATGGGGATACGGACTACAAGGCCCGCATCAAGCTGCTGGATCATGAGACAGGGCAGCTTGCCCTGGACAAAACGGAATAAAATGAAACAAACGGACCCTGCTCTAAAGGGTCCGTTTGTTGGTGTTTGGTTTGACGCTGATGCTTTGTGCGATAATATCGGGGACTTCTTCAAGGGAGGATACGGTGTACATCGCGGTTGAAGGTTTATTCTTAAGCTCAACGACGTTGTAGACCCACTCATTCGGAAGTTTGATATAGATCGTATTAATTCCAGCGGCTAGAGCGGGAATAATATCCGTCCGCAAGCTGTTGCCAATCATCCAGGTATTGTCTCTGTCGAAATGGCGGGAGGACAGTATTTGCTCCAAGGCCTCCTGGTTTTTGTGCTGGCGGATATAAATCCGCTCCTGGAAATAAGCAGCCAGCTTCATTTGCTCGATCTTCCGCTGTTGGATCGCTTGCTCCCCGCCTGTATACAAGATCAGCTCGTGTCCTTGGCGGGTCAACACTTCCAAGGTCTCCACCATGCCTGGATACGGTTCAATCTCTTGCTCATATACGCTCAGCCCGAGCTCCATCAGGTGGTTCTCCTCAGCAAGCTGAATGGGACGGCCGATTAATCTGGAGAAGTAGTGATAGGTCTCAATCAACGACAGAGGAAAGTGTTTGCTGGCAAATCCGGATTTCAGGACACCAGCCACATCAATTTCAATCTGCTTGTCCCGGATCTCCTTCCCGGTCAGGCGGTATTCCTGGAACCAACCCAGCATGATGTCGGTAAATCTGCTCAAAATCATTTCAAAATATTTGTTGCAGTGAATGAGGGTATCATCCATGTCAAAAATAATGTGCTGTCTTAACGTATAAGCGCTCAAAGCAGGGTGCTCCTCTCTTATGTAGATCTGATCTGCTTATTATATCAAGCTTAGCCGCGTTATATTTGGATGTAGGTCTCCAGGAAAATCTGCAGCTCCGATATCCCGTCGGGCCGGAGACAAAACTTCTCCTGATTATTCCCACCAAGATGAACCTGTAGAAGACCGGCTATTCTCAGCTGTCTTAAATGAACCATCAAATTCTCTTCCGACTCATTCAGGAACAGCTGTATCTCCGAGAGCGTCTTGGGCTCATTCGCCAGGTAACGAAGCAGACGAAGCCGTTCTGGCGCGGCTAATGCCCGGGTAAGGCGCAGCAGGACGTTAGGTGCCTCATTTGGGTCCTCCAGCGGCAAATCCACTGGGTACTGAATCAGCAGCATATTGTTATAGAAGCAATATGTGTTGATGGGACGCAAGTGGATAATGGGAAGCAGGATAACCTGCTCAATTGGCAGCTCCTGAGGCACCACCAATCCGCCGGATGCATAATCGATCAGGCTTTCGGCTTCCATTTTATCAAGCAGCGTAAGTTTCTCAGCAGCGTCCTCTTCAAGAAGAGGAACGTATAGCGGTTCAATATCCTTAAAATAAACGTCATACCAGATATGAAGCAGGGGGACATAATTGTTGCGGATTAATGCTGATTTCTCGGGTGTTAGCCCTGGTATGTATTGTATAATCCTGCCGCACAACTGCTCTGGGCTGGATAGTTCCAGATCTTTGAGGAAGTCCAGGATTTCGTTGTTCCGACCGCGCTCCACCGCCCATGCGTACAGCACGTCATAATCATCAAATGGCCAGGAAGCCGCCTCTGCAAATGCAGCCCGGGTAGCTTCGTCAAGCCGTGATTCAATGGTGCTTATCCATTCCGGTCCCATATCCATATTACTTGTCCATTTGCGGACGACATGAACCAGGAAGCTTCCAAGCAGTTCGTAGACTGGAGATACGTCTACTTTTACATTATAAGCCATGTGAAAGGTAACCTCCCCAAATTGCTTTCTTTATCCATTATCCCCCTTACGCCTGTGAGTTGTCCACTATAAACAATTGACCACCTGATTATTACCGCAGGTGCGATGCTTTCAAACAAGATAGAGATAAGATAGAATAAAGAATAGAGATTTAGGGGGATAAAGGAGAGCTGGGCATGATTGAAGTCAGTCAGTTGAACATCACTGTGGGTGCGGAGAAGAAGAAGATTTTGGAGGATATTAATCTGCAGTTTGAGCAAGGGGAAATGATCGGGGTAGTGGGTCCAAGCGGAAGCGGAAAAAGTACCCTTCTGCGCAGCCTTGCCCTGCGAATGCCCTGGAATTCAGGCAAATATGTGTTTGATGGCAAGGAGATCATTAAGTCTGGGGGAAGAGGCTCCTCTAAGTTCCGGTCCCAATTTGCATATCTGGAACAGAATCCTGAGCTGAACATTCAGAAAACGGCATTGAAGAATGTGATAATTGGTCAGGCCGGCCAGACGCCACTGATCCGGAGAGTGACTGGTATGATTCGTTCGGATGATTACATGGGGGCCATGGATGAGCTGGAAAAATTCGGACTTCTGGATAAAGCGCACGTCAAAGCAGGCAAATTAAGTGGAGGCGAGCGGCAGCGGGTCGCTATTTGCCGGGCGCTCGTGCACGGGGCGAACCTGATCGCCGCAGATGAACCAGTAATTGGTTTAGATAAATTCGCAACTGAAAAGGTGCTTGATACGTTAAAGAATTTATGTAAGGAAGAAAAGGCAACGGTAATTACCGTTCTTCCACTGGAGCTTGCGGAGAAATACTGTACAAGGCTCTGGGGACTAAATCAAGGACGGCTGCAGTGGGATGTGACAGGGAGAAGACTGACCCAGGAAGAGAAGCAGCTGATATAGAATGAAAAGAGTGATTGGGTTGGTGAATGCAAGGTGGATATTTATCGCAGCAGGATGTTTATGTCTTGCTGTGTTAAGCGGCTGTGATCTTATTACCGATCCCAAATTGTTAATGAAGCCCCCTGAACTGTTATCGAGTCAGCAGTCATTGAGGAGTGCGGTGGATGCCTATACTCCGCAGGAGATGAGGCTGCAGACGAGGGACGGGAATTCGATCAGCTCGATTCAGACGGCAGATCTTAACAATGACGGCAATTTGGAAGCAGTTGTATTTTTTGAAAGTTTGAAAGGGGACCGCAACGCACAGGGCATGATTCTTGAAGAAGAGGGTAATGCGTGGGTTGTCAAACAGAAATTCGAGGCGGCAGGCAAGAATCTGTTGTCTCTGGAGTATAAGGATCTTAACCATGACGGGAAGAAGGAGATCATAGCTACCTTTGGGGTGGTAGATCCAACGGACCCGAATACACTTGCTGTCTATGCGTATAACGGAGGCCAAGTGGAGAAGATTCTGCAGGCTCCTTACACCATTTATTTGTTGGATGATTTGAACAATGATGATCTCGTTGAACTGACCACAGTCGCTTTTAAGCAAAATAATTACAATACAGTGACCTGTTATCAGATCAAGGCTAACAATCAAGTAGAGCCGTTGGGCCACCTTGAACTAGGCAACAGCATCAACGGATATTTGAATGCGATAGCCGGTAAAGTGACGAAGAACAAGCACGGGATTATATTGGATGCTTCGTATTTGACGCATTCAGCTTATTCCACTTTGATTGTGTTAAATGATAACAAGCTTGTGAATGTCATCGATCAGGATGATAACCTGAACGATATGCCTATCCGCAGCTCGGACGTTAATGACGACGATATTCTGGAGATGGGAAGGCTTCGTGTCCCTTCGGGGTGGGAGAAGGTCATCCTTGATAAACCTCCGCGTTTTCTGGATTATTATCAATGGGATGAGACCGCACCTTCGGAAGATCTCAAGAACATGAAGTTAATTAAGGAGCAGTATCTCGATCCTGAGGGACGGTTTGTGTTTAATTTCCCGGATGATCTAAAGAACAAGATTACGCTGGACCCGAATTCCGTTATTGACCAATATTTGCGGTTTGTGAAGTTGAGCGATAACGAGCAGGTTGCGGAGATCAAATTCATACCGGCATCCCAGTGGGAAAGCTCTAAGAACGAATGGTCCATGCTGAAGCGCGATAACGACCAGATTATTGCGTACAAGACGAATTATGGCTCAGATATGATCAAGAAAAATATAAGATAATGATTTGTTTCTATATAGAGAGGATGTTATGTGTTGAGTAAAGTACTTATTCTGGAGGATGAGGAGTCCATCCGCAGCTTTATTGTCATTAATCTGAAACGCAACGGATTTGAAGTATTGGAAGCGGCCGACGGCCATGAGGCCTTGAGCAAGCTGACCAGTGTTCCGGACATCGATATTGCACTTCTTGACGTGATGGTGCCGGGCATCGACGGTTTCGAAGTCTGCCGGCGCATTCGGGAGACGAATGAGAGGATCGGCATCATTTTCCTCACAGCCAAGGTTCAGGAGCAGGATAAAGTGTATGCCTTGTCCGTAGGGGCGGACGATCATGTCAGCAAGCCCTTTAGTCCTACGGAGCTGATCGCCCGTATTCATTCCCTGCTCCGGCGGGTTAATGTATATAGAGAGACCAGTGCCAAGGTATCTTTCACCTCCGGTCCTTTTACCCTGGATCTGATTACCAAGCAGTTTAAGAAGGATGGTACCATGATTGAGCTGACTCCAACGGAGTTCTCGCTCATTCAATATTTCCTGGAGAAGGAGAACACCCCTCTTAGCAGGGATCAGCTCCTGGATCATGTATGGGGCAAGGAGTATATGGGAGATCCTAAGATTGTAGATGTGAACATCCGGAGAATCCGGCAAAAGATTGAGACGAACCCGTCTGATCCGGCCTATCTGCAGACGGTTTGGGGACACGGCTATAAGTGGAAGGGCGAGGGTCAATGATCAGCAAAGGGATCGGTCGTCAGATCGTTCTTCACTATTTTATCGTAGTATTCATGACCCTTCTATTGGTCGAAATTATCTTCATGTTTGCCATCCGGACTTATTATTATGATAGTGTGTACAGCCATATTGCCAATCATGCCGCAATGGTAACGGACAATTATAACAATACCAACACGGAGAATACGGAAAGTGAGAACCTTAAGTATTACCGGGATATCCTGAACCGGTTTGCTTTGGCTAGTACGGAGCTCCAGGTCCTTAACCGCAAAGGTGACGTCTTGATCACCAACAGCTCCTTTCAGCCGGATCAGCCGGTTCAGACCAGTGACTTAACCCAAGCGCTGACGAATAACATTGGCAAATGGATTGGCCGTGAACCGGGGACCGGAGAATTGGTTATGGCTGTATCGAGTCCCATACAGGTGATGGGGGAGAACAAATATGTCATAAGATATATCACATCCATGGAGCCGATTAACTCCAAGCTATTGAATATTACCCTGCTTGCCGCTTTGGTTGGTGTGGTGATTCTTGCGGTAGTTCTACTGTTCAGCATGGGACTTGCCAATTCCATCGTTAAGCCGATCAATAACATCAGGGCGGTATCCGCTCAACTGGCGCGCGGTAAATTCGATGTCCGCGTTAAGGGTGAATATAAATATGAGCTTGGCGAGCTGGCCAGCACGCTTAACTATATGGCCCAGGAGATCGTGCGCGGCAATCAGATCAAGGATGACTTCATCTCATCAATCTCGCATGAGCTCAGGACTCCGTTAACAGGTATTAAGGGTTGGAGTGAGACGCTGACTTCGGGGGGCTTCGATCCGGAGGAGACGAAGATTGGGATGCAGATTATCGCGAAAGAGACGGACCGGCTGATTGGGCTTGTAGAGGAAATGCTGGATTTCTCGAAGCTTCAACAGAATGAAATGAAGTTGGTCATCGGCCATGTTAACCTGAAGGAGATTCTTCAGGAGACAATGCTGAATGTCTGGGCTAAGGCTGAACAGAAGCGTATTAAGATTAAGCTGGATGAACATACCGAGAAGACAGTCATGGTCTCAGGCGATGGTAACCGGCTCAAGCAGGTGTTTCTGAACCTGGTGGATAACGCTATTAAGTTCTCTACGGAAGAGTCCTGGATTCATCTGGATATTAGCGTTAAGGACGAATGGGCGGTTGTCGAGGTTATTGATAGTGGAATCGGAATTAGTGAGGAGCATTTGCGCCGCGTGAAGGACCGTTTCTTCCAGGTTAACCATCAAGGTGGGGGAACAGGCCTGGGACTTGCGATAAGTCAACAGCTGGTCGAGCTGCATAACGGGGACATGGAGATGCGCAGTGAACTTGGAGTCGGAACTACGGTGAGTGTACGGCTGCCGCTGCTGGATGAATTGAATAAGGAAGAGGATGAGCTATCCGTTATGTAATGTGTACGATTCGGGAGAAGAGGATGATCTGTCATGAGCAAGCCTACAGGAGTGCTGAAACTGCCAGACCAACAGTTCGATATTCACCTGGCAGAACGAGAAGACGCTGATCTGATTTGCCAAATGTTGATTGAAGCCGCAGAATGGATGATCTCGCAAGGTATTTATCAATGGACACCCGAACAATTTACAAAGGAAGAGATATTGTCTTATTTCGAGTATAGGGAAATCTATATCGTATACGCTCAGACTCAGCCTGCAGCCATGTTTACATTACAGCAGAGCGACCCCGATTATTGGGGAATGCGAAATTCCAGAGGATACAACTATTTGCATCGCCTTACAGTGAGACGGGCCTATAGCAGTGGGGGCCTCGGCGCCCGTATCGTGGAGTGGGCCTCGAACCGTACACGTGAGAATGGCGGCAAGGGTCTGCGCCTCGACTGTTTAGCCCAGAACTTGAAGCTGAACAGCTTCTATCAACGCCTGGGCTTCCGCTACATGGGGACCGCCCTGAAGAACGGGCGTGAATATAATCTGTATGAGCAGTGGGAATTCAGGGCTCCAGTACGGGACCCCGATCTGGTGGACTTTGTATATTTCAATGACCGGGATTTCCACCTGCTTCAGCGGTGGTCGGCTTCCGAAGCTTTTCAGCTGCAGTGGGCGGGAGGGAACTGGTCGTATCCATTGACAGAAGAAGACATGCGCACTTATATGGAAGGCGCAAATCTTCCCTGGAAATCAGATAAGCTGATCTTCAAAGTCATACACAGGGACAGCGGGGAGAGTATCGGTCATATCAGCTTATCACAGATTGACCGGAGGAACCGGTCCGCACGGATCAGCCGGGTCATTCTTGGAGATCCGGATTACCGGGGACGGGGGATTGGCAAGGCGATGATTGTGGAAATGTTGAGGATTGGATTTCAGGCACTGAATTTGCACCGGATTACGCTGGGGGTATTTGATTTTAATAAGCCGGCTATCCAGCTGTACCTGTCTGCAGGATTCAGAAAGGAAGGCCTGATGCGGGAGAAAACTCTTTACCGCAATGAGTACTGGAGTATGCTCGAAATGAGCATGCTTCGCAGGGAATGGGAGGAGCTGTACCAGGAAGAACCGTAAGCTCCGATGAATCAATGTTATCCTCAACACACAAAAGAAGCGGATCTGCGGATCCGCTTCTTTTGTGTGTTGAGATGAAACCTTGTGCGTAGAAACAACGAGCATAATTTTAGGAATACAGTTGTGTAACCAAACAGGGAAGGAACTTGCCAAGGAAAAAAAATGGACCCGAAGGTCCATTTTTCATGCTTTATGATGACATGCCACCAGCGCGGAGACGGCTTGCACTGTCATAAACTTCTTTAAGCAATCTGGCTGGTTGAGGTCTGACAGCGGGTTTAGCCACCACGGTCTCTCCAGGTCCGATGACCATGATTTCGTTCATTGTGCCCTTGATCACAGCTCCGTCCTTAATCACAGCGCCTTCCCCGATAATCGCCCGTTCAATGACCACGTTCCGGCCGATTTTCACATGAGGCATGATAATACTGTCTTTGATTTTACTGAAGCGCCCAACTTCAGTTCCACCGAACAACACCGAACGTTCCGAGTAGCCGTCAAGGGTGCAATTATCGTGGATCAGGCAGCCGCTCGACTGAATCCCGCGGTGTTTGGCTGCAACCTTTCTAACCGCCTTTTCGTTCGTGTACATTGGCCATGCTTCGTTGTGAAGCTTCCAATCGTTGGACTCATCAAGCAGGTCCATGTGTGCTTCCCATAAACTGTCTACCGTACCTACATCACGCCAGTAGCCTTTGAATTCAAAAGCATAAAGCGATGTGATTCCGGCAAGCATGTTAGGGATTACATCTTTACCAAAGTCATGGGACGATTCCGGGTTCTTCGCATCCTCGATCAGATGCTGTTTCAGATAATCCCATTTAAAAATATAAATTCCCATGGAAGCCAGGTTGCTTTGCGGTTCCTTCGGCTTCTCGGCAAACTCGGTAATCCGGAATTCCTCATCGATGGACATGACTCCGAACCGGTGAGCTTCATTCCAAGGTACAGGCATAACCGAGATGGTAGCTGGAGCGCCGCTGCTCACATGGAATTCAAGCATTTCCCGATAATTCATATGATAAATATGATCGCCAGACAAAATCAGCACGTTCTCAGGATTCTGCGCATCGATGTACTCGATATTCTGATAAATTGCATCGGCGGTTCCAGCGTATTCCTCAGAACCTGTATTGTAAGATGGGAGAAGAGTGATCCCGCCTTGGCCTTCCTGCTTAAGGCCCCAAGCCTCTCCTTCTCCGATATGTGAGTGAAGTGATTCCGCCTCATATTGGGTAAGTACACCAATTGTATCAATACCTGAGTTAACACAGTTACTGAGAGGAAAATCAATTATTCTGTATCGACCACCAAACGGCACGGCCGGTTTGGCCTGCTTGGACGTAAGTGGGGATAATCTGCGACCCTCTCCTCCGGCCAGCAGCATGGCAATGCATTCTTTCTTGTTCATTACGTTTCCCTCCCAAGGATTATGTCAGTGTAGTACTTAGTAAACGAAATGGGCTACAGTTGAAACTATTTTATTGTTAATTCCATGAAAAATTACAATTTTATTTTCCTGCAGGAATTTGTTAATTCATTCGTGTATGATTGGGGTAATAAACTAAGTGGACTATGTTTAAATAAGGCGGTGGAGAGTTGTCAGAGAACATCAATCAGCAAAATGCAATTTCGCCTCTGGATGTATACTTGTTCCATGAAGGAACCTTATACCGCAGCTACCGTTCTCTAGGGGCCCATCTTACAGTTGAGGAAGGAATCCCTGGTGTCCGGTTCACGGTGTGGGCACCCCATGCGCTGCAAGTTGGCCTTGCTTCTGACTTCAATCATTGGAAGGGAGAGAACGATCCTTTATATAGGATGCCCGATTCGGGGCTTTGGACTCGCTTTTTCCCGGGAATTGCAGAAGGAACATTTTACAAGTATGAAATTACTGGCCCGGACGGCAAGACCTTCTTGAAAGCAGATCCCTATGCCTTCCATGCTGAAGTGAGACCGGCAACAGCGTCTGTAGTGCAGTCGCTTGAGGGATATTCCTGGAATGATGCCTCCTGGCGGCGCAAGAATCGAGCTCCATATCAGAAGCCGATGAATATATACGAAATTCATTTTGGCACCTGGCGGCAGAAGGAGGACGGCTCCTTTTACACGTACCGTGAAATGGCCGATCTGCTGATTCCTTACATACAAGAAATGGGCTACACGCATATTGAAATTATGCCCCTGGCCGAACATCCTTATGACTTGTCATGGGGATACCAAATTACCGGATATTTCGCTCCGACGAGCCGTTACGGCAGCCCGAAGGACCTTATGTACTTTGTGGACCGCTGCCATCAGGCGAACATCGGGGTGATTCTGGACTGGGTACCAGGCCACTTTACAAGGGATGATCACGGCCTCCGATTGTTTGACGGAACCCCGCAGTTTGAATACTCGGACCCCAGAAAGGCCGATAAGCCCGGATGGGGGACACTCAGCTTCGACTTCGGCAAGCCGGAAGTCCGCTCTTTCCTGATCTCCAATGCCCTGTATTGGATGGACATGTATCACTTTGACGGGCTCAGGGTGGATGCGGTCACAAGTATGGTTCGGCTTGACTTCGAGAAGGGCGAGGGTCAATACGTGCCGAATGAGCATGGCGGTTACGAGAACCTGGAGGCTGTTGCCTTCCTGCAGCAGCTGAATGAAGCGGTATTTCAGCACTATCCGCACGCGCTCATGATGGCTGAGGAATCCAGTGCGTGGCCGCAGGTGACTTCTCCGGTTCATGATGGAGGCCTCGGCTTCAACTACAAATGGAACATGGGCTGGATGAACGACACACTGGATTATGTGGAGACGGACTTTTATGATCGGCCGCAGCACCATAATCTGCTCACGTTCCCGATCGTGTATGCCTACTCCGAGAACTTCACACTGCCCTTATCCCATGATGAGGTTGTGCACGGCAAGAAATCCCTGCTTGATAAGATGCCGGGCAATTATGAAGAGAAATTCGCCGGCCTTCGTGTGCTCCTCGGGTACCAGCTTACGAGCCCGGGAAAGAAGCTTCTGTTCATGGGTGGTGAGTTCGGGCAGTTCATCGAGTGGAGAGATCAGGGTGAGCTCGACTGGTTCTTGCTGAACTATGAATCCCACCGCAAGATGCTTAAGTATACTGCCGACCTCAATCACTTCTACCTGCAGCAAAAAGCGCTATGGGAGCAGGATCATACCTTTGAGGGATACGAGTGGATATCGCCGCATGATGCTTCCCAGAGTGTCATATCTTACTTCCGAAAGGGAAAGAGAGCGTCAGACAGCGTGATGGTGATCATTAACTTCCAGCCGGTTCTCAGAGATAATTACAGGGTTGGCATTGCCAAACCAGGCACGTATGAGCTCGTGTTCAATAGTGACTCCATAGAATATGGAGGTATGGGCTTGATTGATACCACTTCTGTGAAATCCGAGAAGATTTCGTGGCACGGACAGCAGAGCAGCCTGGAGCTTAAAGTGCCGCCACTTAGTATAACCATATGGAAGAAGCAAGGCCGTGCAGTGAAAAAGCAGGATACCCCGCCGAAGGCTTCCACACAGGAGCCGCCAAAAAGGCGGAAAACGACCCAAAGGAGGAAGACTACGTGAAGATTTTGTTTGCAGCTGCGGAAGCCATTCCATTTGTCAAAACGGGCGGACTCGCGGATGTTATCGGTGCGCTTCCAAAGGCACTGCTTAAAGCTGGCCACGATGTAAGAATCGTGATGCCGAAATATAAAATTATGCCTGAGAAGTACCGGTCTCAGCTTGAAACGGTGAATATTACAGAGGTTCCCCTTGCCTGGAGGTCCCAGTACTGCGGGATCGAAAAGCTGACTTTTGAAGGAATACCCGTCTATTTCATCGATAATGAATCTTATTTCGGGAGAGACGGTATTTATGGATATGGAGATGATGGAGAGCGGTTTGCATTCCTGAACCGCGCAGTTCTGGAGATCCTGCCGTATATTGATTTCTATCCGGATATTCTTCATTGTCATGATTGGCATACTGCTCTGATTCCGGTGTTCTTGAAGCATCATTATTCACATAACCCGTCATATCAAGCCATCAAAACCGTGTTCACGGTACATAACCTGCTCTACCAGGGAATCTTTCCCTATGAGGTGCTTCCTGATCTGCTGGATCTCCCGCATGATTATTTCACCCCGGACGGACTTGAGTATTACGGCAATGTGAATTATCTTAAGGCAGGCCTAGTGTATGCAGACCACGTTACCACCGTAAGTCCAACCTATGCGGAGGAAATCAAGACCGAGCACTATGGTTATGGCCTGGATGGGTTGCTGCGCTCGCTTGGCGGGCGCTTGTCCGGGATTGTTAACGGCATAGATATCAAGCTGTACAATCCGGCAACAGATGCGGAAATTACGGCCCGGTACCGAACAAGCCTTAACAAGAAGAGGGAGAACAAGCCTGCACTCCAGCAGGAAGTTGGGCTGCCTGTTGACCCGAACATCCCGTTGATTGCGATGGTGACACGGCTCGTGGATTCCAAGGGCTTAGAGCTGGTGCGAAGAGTTCTTGATGAGCTGTTGTATTTTGATAACGTTCAGGTGGTTGTCCTTGGCACAGGGGATTATGAGTACGAGCAGTGGTTTAGGGAAGCTGCTGGGCGCCATCCGCAGAAGCTGTCCGCACAGATCAAATTCAATGATGGCCTGTCCCGCCGGATTTACGCAGGAAGTGACATCTTCCTGATGCCTTCGAAGTTCGAGCCGTGCGGCATCAGCCAACTGCTGGCGCTTCGTTATGGCAGCATTCCTGTGGTCAGAGAGACGGGAGGTTTGAACGATACGGTTCATTCTTTTAACGAGTTTACGGGGGAAGGCAATGGCTTCTCGTTCAACCACTTTAATGCACA
The DNA here is from genome assembly GCF_018403205.1 of Paenibacillus sp. J22TS3. NCBI lineage: Bacteria > Bacillati > Bacillota > Bacilli > Caryophanales > Paenibacillaceae > Paenibacillus > Paenibacillus sp. J22TS3. Next base: position 168,770 of record NZ_BOSF01000001.1, on the reverse strand, counting down.
TGACATGCTCTACACGATTCGCAGAGCGGTCCATATGTATCATGAGCCTGACCAATGGAAGAAGGTGGTACGGAATGCTTTTGCTGGAGATTACAGCTGGAATGTGTCTGCGGACGAGTACCTTGAGATCTATAGAAGATTGACGGGGATAACAGAATAAACTTGTCAACCGACGGCATCCTAAAGGGATGCCGTTTCTGTGTGTAGGTGGTGTGATTTTCCACTAAAGAAAAAAGGAATTGTTATATTGCATAATAATACATCATGATTTATAATGACTCAGTCCTACATTGATTAATTGACTAATATAAAGGCAAGGGGAGATAACAAAATTGAGAAAATTACACATGACGATGATTGCCCTGCTGATCTTCGGATTATCCTGGACGGGTCTAATTCAGTCCGTTCACGCGGAATCTGGCACAGGGGCTGTCGGAACGAAGAAGACCATTGTACTGGGAACCAGTGCCGACTTTCCTCCTTATGAGTTCCATAAGATGATTAATGGGGAAGACCAGATTGTAGGGTTTGATATCCAGATCGCCAAGCAGATTGCCGCGGATATGGGGGCCGAGCTTAAGATTGAAGATATGAGCTTTGACAGTCTGCTGCCTGCCCTTACGAGCGGTCGTGTTGACTTCCTGATCTCGGGGATGAACCCGACACCGGAACGCAGGAAGAGTATCGATTTCTCAGATGTCTACTACCGTGCCAATCAATCCATCATGGTTCGTAAGGAAGACAAAGATAAATATAACACGATGGATACACTGAAAGGCGCAAAAATCGGGGTTCAGAAGTCCTCCCTGCAGGAGGAAATTGGACAAAAGATAGAGGGAGCCCAGCTTACATCCCTGGATAAAGTATCGGATATTCTGATGCAGCTGCAGACCAAACGTGTCGATGCGGCAATCATTGAAGGTCCTGTGGCCAAGGCCAATTTGACCGAGGCTTTCGCAATTACCGATGCTGTGCCTGAAGTGGAAGATTACGGTTATGCCATCGGTGTGAAGAAAAATAATCCCGAGCTGCTCAATAGCATTAACAATACGCTTGCCCGTTTGACCAAGGAAGGCAAGGTAGAGCAGTTCGTTAATGAAGCAAGCGCCATGGTAAATGGTAAGCAAGCTTCCAAAGACACCTTCTCCTTCTTCTGGGACTATAAAGAATATTACATTGCGGGAATTAAATATACGCTGCTGCTCTCTGCACTCGGTGTGTTGTTTGGTTTTATTATTGGCCTGTTCATCAGCCTTCTGCGCATGAATAAGCTGGCAATTCTTCGCTGGATTGGAGTAGCCTATATTGAAATTCTTCGCGGTACGCCAATGTTGGTCCAGCTTCTAATTATCCACTATGGCTTAGCGCTTACGTTCGGCATCGAATTCACGGCGCTGGAATCCGGGATTATTACCTTGTCCATCAACAGTTCAGCCTATCTGGCCGAGGTGTTCCGTGCAGGTATTCAAGGCGTTGACAAAGGCCAGAGCGAAGCTGCCCGGTCTCTCGGTATGACGAGCAGCCAGGCATTCCGGTACATCATTTTGCCACAGGCGATTAAGAACGTTCTGCCGGCCATTGGGAATGAGTTCATTACGATTATTAAAGAATCTTCCATCGTCTCCTTCATCGGTGTGGCTGATCTGATGTTCCAAGCCCAGGTAGTGCGGGGCATTTCGTTTGCGGGTCTGAATCCGCTGCTCGTAGCCGCCGTGATCTACTTCATCATGACATTTGGACTTTCTAAACTATTGGGTGTACTGGAAAGGAAGCTGAGAACTAGTGATATCCATTAAAAATTTGCATAAATCGTACGGCAAGCTGGAAATTCTCAAAGGCATTGATGCGGAAATTGAGAAGGGGGAGGTCGTTGTGGTCATCGGTCCGAGCGGCTCCGGTAAAAGCACCTTTCTCCGCTGCCTTAATCTGCTCGAGCAGCCAACCGCAGGAGAGATCCGCTTCGAGGGGGAACTGATTACCGACCCTAAGCATAACCTCAACGCAACCCGTGAGAAGATGGGCATGGTCTTCCAGCAGTTCAATTTGTTCCCGCATAAAACCGTGCTGCAAAACATCACACTGGCCCCTCTTAAGGTTAAAGGGCTTAGCAGTGACAAAGCCGAAAGCATTGCAATGGAGCTTCTGCGCACCGTTGGTCTTGAGGACAAGAAGGATGCATATCCGTCCCAGCTGTCCGGTGGGCAGAAACAGCGCATTGCCATTGCAAGGGCACTCGCTATGGAGCCGCACGTCATGCTGTTTGATGAACCTACCTCTGCACTCGATCCTGAGATGGTTGGCGAGGTGCTGGATGTCATGAAACGATTGGCTGAGAAGGGAATGACCATGGTTATTGTCACTCACGAGATGGGCTTTGCCCGGGAAGTGGGGGACCGGATTCTTTTCATGGACCAGGGTAAAATCATTGAGCAAGGCACTCCAGAAGTCGTACTCGGCACACCAACACATCCAAGGACTCAGGATTTCCTGAGCAAAGTGCTGTAATTCCAGCCTTATAATAAACAGGCTAATGGTATGTCAGATCTGACTTTTTACTCGAAAATACAAAAGTGAGAAAAAAGCTTCCTTGTCATGGGAAGCTTTTTTCTTTATCAACGGAGCATGCGCGTCAACTTTGAGGATGATATAAGATCCGAATACTCCATATTAGCGAATCCGGTAAACTACACGCCACAAGCTTGGTTGTGCCGGACAATATTTTGAATCGGATTATGCAAAATCGCGCCAGAGGCCAGAACTCTGAATTTGTAACCGCTCAAGAAATTGGTGTTCAGTTGCTTGATGAAGGTATACTGTGTTCCAAACGTTAATCGCATTGACGATAAATTCAATGCATTTGCCCGTTGGGCTGTTGTTGCAGCCCAGGTTCTTGCAACTCGCCATGTATGCCGAAGATGATGGCTCTGGCGCCAATGCGTTCATAGCTTCCCTGAATGACCTTTGTATTAATATAGTGAAGCACAACCGACGATCAGTAGGATATTTGATTTTCTTCTTGAACGTTTTCTTCTTGAACGGTGTGTTGTCCATAAGCGGAAAGAAAGACGCGTACGCCATCAGTGATGATACGTTTGGTTTGTTCCTGATCCGATGTCTCTGTTGTTCTAGGTTGATTAAATACCAATAAAAACGTTAATGCAGCAAAGTGCTTTGTAGCCATCTCAGGATCGGGCACATTGAGTAAGCCTGTTTGTCCAAACTCTGTAAACCTCTTGATAATCCCTTTTTCCGTCGCGTTATCCAGACTTGCTAAAAACGAGGCTGGTAGGTTGGCGGCTTCCACCATAACCAGACGGTTCAAAGCGGTGTAGTCGGACGAACCGTTCGCAGAAGCTACGACTTGTTCGCAAAATAAGATGAGCGCCTGCTCCAGATCCTCGAATTCGTAGAGGTGGTCTGAAATCCCTTGCTCAATCATGTCCAGAACTGCCGAACTAGTTTCTTCCACAACGGCAACCAGTAAGTTCTGTTTATCGCCAAAATAATCATAAACTGTCCGTTTGGAAACCTCCGCTTTAGCTGCGACCGCATCCACGCTGGAACGATTAAATCCATCCGAAAGAAACAGGTTTCGTGCCGCCGTAATAATTTTAGCTCGTTTGTCTGAAGAGCCTTTTCTGATTTTCTTTTTTTCCGTATTATCCATACTTACGTTCTCCCCTTATGAGCATTATCAGAAATCGGTTAAAGTTGCGCTTTACAAACTACACTGCACGGTGTAGTGTAGTTAATGTAACATATCAAATCATTGATGATCAAGGAGGATTTTATCCATGAACACTATGCCGTCTTTTGTTGATGTTCTCATTGTCGGGGCCGGACCCACAGGGCTTACGCTTGCCTGCGACCTTGCCCGTCGAAACGTCGACCATCTTATTATTGAACGAAGTCCCTTTTATAACGTTGCATCTCGTGCCAAAGGAATCCAGCCTCGCTCGCTTGAAGTCCTCGATGATTTGGAGGCCGCTCGCTACATTATTGATACAGGTGTTTGGGATTTGCCTGTTCGTTATTATACCGCAAATGGCAGGAGTGTGGACAAACCGTCTATTACCGTTGCAGCCAGCGCCGAACTTGAGACACCCTATCGTAATCCGGTCTGGATTGCTCAATTTGATGTGGAAAAAGCATTGCGCGACCGATATGCAGTGCTTGGCGGTCAAGCCCAGTTGGGAGTGGAAGCTGTAGGACTTGTTCAGGGTTCGGATGGTGTTACGGTAACCGTGAATACACCTCAAGGAGAAGAGCAAATTCGCGCTCGTTATGTAGTCGGCGCTGATGGGGGCAAAAGCAATATTCGTAAGTTTATTCATTTGCCATTGGTTGGGGAAACACACGATCATGAGCGGTGGTATCTTGGCGATGTACGATTGGAAGGGCTGGATCGTGACCATATCCATATCTGGACCTCTCCGGAGGGGATGGTCGGGGTGACACCGCTGCCCAAATCCGACATCTGGCAACTGCAGGCAACAATTCCAGAAGAGATCGAGGAACCGGAGGAACCGTCGCTAGAAGTGTACCAAGCGATGTTTGACCGGCGAGCCGGTGCCGGACGTGTTCGGCTCACGGATGCATCCTGGCTGTCTATCTACCGGATCAATGTCCGCATGGTTGAATGTTACCGTAATTGCCGGGTTTTCCTTGCCGGCGATGCCGCTCATGTTCATTCGCCAGCCGGTGGTCAAGGAATGAACACGGGGATACAGGACGCCTATAACCTCGGCTGGAAGCTGGCGGCTGTCATACGCGGTGCGGACACCGCCTTGCTCGACACGTACGATGAGGAGCGCCGCCCTGTGGCTCAAGCCGTGCTCGAGGACAGCACAAAGAAGATGGGAGGGATTGTAGGAACGGCAACTGAAGGTGGCGAGTTGTCCCAATCCTTGAGCACCGTATCCGATGATCTGACGAGCGGGCTTCTCATTTCCTATCGGTCAAGTTCTCTTACCCACCCGTCTGATCAAATAAATGTTACCCGTTCATTCCCGGGAGATCGTGCTCCTAATGCTACGGGTCTGCAAGGCAACGGCGTTGCAGGAAGTGTCTTTGACCTTTTGCGCGGCCCGCACTGGACGCTCTTGGCTTTTGCAAATGGTATCAATCCTTCTCTGATGAGCTTCATCAGCGATGAGCTCCATGTGCATTGCATCCTGCCAGCGAATGTGGAGGGGGTGGAAGGCATAATCGACTCAGGAGGGAATGCCTATCGAATTTACGATGTAACAAGCGAAGAACTCGTATTGATACGACCGGACGGTTATATTGCACTGCGTACTTCCCTTGATGATACAGCATCAATTTCGAATTACTTGAATTCCATTTATCGCGCAAACTGATTTGGATAATGCCGGTGGGGATCTATTCAACATCTCATATGGCCGCCGGCTCTTTTATTCCTTTAATTAGGCAATAGGAAGGACTGTTATTATGGAAGATATTATTCGAACCGTTAATTTGACTAAGCAATACGGGAGTAGAGTCATTGTAGATCGCGTTTCAATTTCCGTTAAGAAAGGAGAAATCTATGGATTCTTGGGGTTGAACGGTGCAGGGAAAACGACAACCATCCGAGCTCTTCTCGGCTTAAGCAAACCTTCTTCTGGAGAAGTGTATTTATTTGGTCAGCGCTGGGCTAACGGGAATCCCGATTTGTCGAGACGGGTAGGTTATATGGTGGAAGTACCTTATGCCTATCCTCAATTTACAGTTAGGGAAAATTTGAATTTGATGGCCAAGTTGCGAGGATTACCGGTTCCGAGGGCCGTTGACGAGATTATGGAGCAATTGAATTTGACCCAATATGCGGATAGTAAGGCAAGAGATTTGTCACTTGGTAACGCGCAGAAACTTGGATTGGCCAAAGCATTAATTCATAAGCCTGACGTTCTGATTCTTGATGAGCCAACGAATGCACTTGATCCAGCCGGAATTGTGGAGATAAGGGAAATGCTGAAATCTCTAGCTTCTCAACATGGGGTTACCGTGTTTATATCGAGTCATATCCTTGAGGAAATGTCCAAATTGGCTTCTCGAATCGGCATTATTCACAAAGGAGTATTGCTTGAAGAACTGACAACCAAAGACTTTGAAACCATCCGCCGAAAGCAGTTGATGATCGGAACGAAGGATGCTCGGAAGGCTCAAGTTATTCTTTCAGACTCCGGGTATGCGGTACATTCGACATCGAATAACTGCTTTGTCCTGCCCGACGAACATGCCGTTAAGCACCCCGAACATATTGTGAGATTGCTTGCTCATCATGAAGTACCGCTCACTATGCTTAAAGTTGAAGAAGAGAATTTGGAACATTATTTTCTCAAAGTAATCGGAGTTGAGGAGGGAAGACCGAATGAGATCATTGTTGACAGCATGCAGCGTTGAAGTTTACAAATTGCGTCGGTCCTTTGTTTTATGGGGCACGCTTCTGTTTATATTGTTTGTCATCACGTTGTTCTTAGGACAGCCTAATTGGTCTTCTTTTTTTGAACGGACTGCGTTTTTGTATTCATCCGTGTTTGGTCTGCTGGGGTTTGGAATGTTAACAAGTTGGACGTTTGGTCGTGAGTATTCCGACCGGACGCTCAAGGATTTGCTCGCTTTGCCTGTATCGCGTGGTAAAATTGCGATTGCCAAATATGTCGCAATTATATTCTGGTGTTTAGTAATGATGTTGATCAGCTTTGTTTATGCTTTATTACTGGGTTTTTCTATTGGACTTCCTGGATTTTCGTTTGCTATGGTACAACATTATTTCTTCCTAATTCTTATAATTGGTGCTCTCCACCTATTATTAAGTGCACCACTTGCCCTATTGGCCTGTATATCGCGTGGTTTTCTGATGCCGATTGGCTTTGCATTTACAACTTTAATGTTGGCTTTGGTGTTCGGGCCTACCACCATTGGAGCTTATCTGCCTTGGTCTGTACCTGCTTTGCATTTGAAGGAAAGCGGAGACGCTTTGTTTCCCTTGATGGGTACTAGTTATTTGCTGGTATTCTTAATAGGACTAATAGGTTTCATTGGGACGGTAAAATGGTTGCAAAACAGGGAGCAACGATGATTTACAAAAAAGATTCTGCATAGAAATCATTTGGAAGGAGATGATCCTGCCTCTAAATCAAGATTTCTGCTGATGGGTTGTCTACAGTAGAACACGAATCATTTGCTAGCAGCATAATACTCGGAGCTTTGCTCCGGGTTTTCTTATATTCTAGCCGCGTGCTGAAGAAAGACCTGCTGCCCAGAGCAGCGCTATGAACAGCAGTGAAACGGGCTGCAACGCTCTGGAAAATTTTAATTTTTTGTAATAATTAACTGTTTCAATTTGCGATTTCCAGGAATTACTTGCTTGATTGGTTACAAAATTGTGATATATTCGTAATGCCGAAACCAGAACCTGGTGCGGGGGATGATTTGCGGATCAAGCTTAGGTATGAGAAGAGATCAGAGCTTATCCTTGGGGTGAAGTGCCGGTTAACCGCGGCACCGGGTTGTATCCTCAATCCGAATCCGACAGCTAACTCCGCAGGCATAGTTAAAAGGAGGATATTACAATGACATCTAAGAATGACTACAAGTCCAAAAAAAAGAACAAACTGGCGCTAGCCGCGAAAACGGTTGCAGCCGCACTAGGGATTGCCGCATGTATACATATGGCGCCTGCCCATGCTGACGCAGTACATACCGCTATGGAAGGGGATACATTCTATCTCCTCTCCAAAAAATACGGAATATCCGTAGATAACCTGATGAATGCGAACCCGGCTGTAAGTCCGACGAATATTTATGAAGGCCTGCCCCTTAACATTCCAACCAGTCTTAAGGCAGAGGCAGCAGTCGCTAGTCCGGTTATTCTGAAGCAGGATCCGATTGCTTCACTTAAGGTATTTACAGCCGATAAGATCGTGGAAGCCTGGGGCAAGACCTTCAACTATTCTAAGACGATCGATGTGGTGGCTACCGCTTATTCAGCCCACCCCAGCGAGAATGGATGGGGTCCTGTAGACTATTACGGGAATCCGCTGACACTCGGCACGATTGCCGTAGACCCTAAAGTCATTCCTATGGGTACAAAGGTGCTCGTGACCGGACACAGCCATAGCGGCCTGCCGAAGAACGCATTTGTAGCCACTGCGACTGATCAGGGAAGCGCAATTAAAGGTCACCGGATCGATATCTTCATTCCGGGCAGCCAGGAATCTGTAAATACATTTGGCTTCCAGGATATCAAACTTTACGTCATCAAGTAACATAGATTGTATTTGATCATACTAACTGTGATCATACCGAAAGATAGGGGAGGCCGCTTGGCCTCTTCTTTTTATTTTGACTCCTGAGTGTGAAGAAGCCTTTTCAAATCCACAAAAATATACCCCTGCTTTCTAAGCACCGAAATCACTTCAGGCAGCGCCTGGATCGTTCCCGACAGGTCTGCGCCTACGCCGCCACCGGCATGCTGAAGAATAATGGACCCCGGCCCTGCGGCTTGAAGAATGTTGCTTTTAACCGCGCTTTTGTTCAGTCCTTTCCAATCCTTCGAATCCACATTCCAGTTGATGACCTTGTAACCGCTGCGTTTTACCCATCTGAGCTGATCTTCATTAATCTCTCCGTAAGGAGGACGGATCAGTTTGGGTCTTACACCTGTCATAGAATTGATGATTTTCTCGGTACGAAGGATCTGTTTCTGGAAATAAGCCAGGTCGCGGTTCTTAAATAAAGGATGATTGTAAGAATGGTTGCCAATCATGTGTCCTTCTCTATGTATACGGCGGACGAGTTCAGGGTGTTTTTGCGCACGGGCTCCAACTACGAAGAACGTGGCCTTGACGTGATGTCTCGCGAGAATATTTAGCACCTGAGGGGTGAATCTGGGATCTGGAACATCGTCGAAGGTTAAAGCAACCTGTTTAATATGAGGTCCTCTGAACTTGAAGGTCTCTGAATATTTTTTTCTTAGCTCGCCTAGAGTTAGAGACTCCTGATTGGACTCTGGGCTGATTTTGGACAGAGTCTGCCTGTCCAAAGAGGCGGTAGCCGCTGGGGTAACTAGCGATAGCAGCAAGGCCGAAACACTAGTCAGCAGGAGAGCAGTAGTACGTAATCGCATTAGGAATCTCCCCTTTTCCTTAGTTTGATACGTGTTGTTATTTCCCTATGGGATTGCTTTTATCCACAGAAAGCTGACGAGTGAGGAATATCACGGCATCCTCCAGCAGAAAAGGGCATTTTATAGGAACAAGGGGGAGCGTGCAAATGGCTGAAATCTTATCAAATATACAGGTGTCACACGATGTGTTCCGGATGAAGGTGGCCGGGGAATACGAGGGGAAGCCGGGCCAATTCTTTATGGTGAGAAAAGACCGGGGGCTGCCACTGCTGCCAAGACCGCTGAGCATCTTCGATTTGCAGAGGCAGAAGCATTATATTGAGTTCCTGTATCAGGTTGTTGGTGAAGGAACACGACAGTTCGCCCATCTTAGAAGAGGAGATGAGATTGAACTCACGGGACCGCTAGGAAACGGCTTTCCTATACATGAAGGAAGAACTGCATTGGTGGGTGGAGGGATTGGGATCGCCCCGCTGTATTATACGGCAAGTCATTTACTGCGGCCTGATCTATATTTGGGTTTTCGTGAGGAACCTTATGTAATTCAGGCGTTCAAGTCCTTGGGATTGTCCATGCAGGTAACTGTTGGGGGCAGCATTCTCGATCAGCTGAATATGAATTCATATGATCATATTTATATGTGCGGACCTGAAGGAATGCTGAGAGCAGCACAGAGGATGCAGACCGAGCAGGGGTATAAGGGGAATTTGTATCTGTCCCTTGAGAAAAGAATGGCTTGCGGAATTGGCGCATGCCTGGTGTGCAGCGTCAAGACGAAGTCGGGTAATCGGCGCACCTGTGTGGAAGGCCCCGTATTTACCGCCCAGGAGGTGGAGATCGATGCTTGATTTAAGCTGCACTCTAGCAGGAGTACACCTAAAGAACCCGCTTATCATGGCTTCAGGCACATTTGGATTTGGTAAGGAGTATACAAGATATTACGATATCTCAAAGCTTGGCGGAATATCGGGAAAGGGGCTTACGCTAAATCCAAAACAGGGAAATTCGGGTCTGCGGATATATGAAACCGCGTCAGGGATTATGAACAGCGTGGGGCTTGAGAACCCTGGTATCCCTGCGTTTCTCGCGAATGAAGCGAACGATTGGGAGAAGCTGGATCTGGTTCGAATTGTGAATTTGGGTGGCGACGATATTGACCAGTATGTGGAGGGTGCGAAGCTGATCAGAGAAGACTGCCGGGTACGCCAAGCCAGAGGAGCCAGAGCCGTGGACATGATCGAGCTGAACATTTCCTGTCCGAATGTGAAGCAGGGCGGAGCCGCCTATGGGATCAAGACGAGGGACGCGAGAGAGGTTGTACAAAGAGTAAGGGACGCAACTTCAATTCCGCTTCTGGTCAAGCTGTCGCCGGACGCGGAGGATCTGGTTGGAATGGCTGGGATGTGTGAAGAGGAAGGGGCAGATGGAATCACACTGATCAACACGATATCTGCCATGAAAATTGATGTATATGCCCGCAAGAGTGTATTTCAGAGCAAATATGCTGGCCTGTCTGGTCCAGCGGTTAAACCGATTGCGCTGCGTATGGTCCACCAGGTAGCTTGTCAGGTGAACCTGCCGGTGATCGGAGCAGGAGGTATATCCTGCGCTACGGATATCGTGGAGTTCATTATGGCAGGGGCCGCCGCTGTCCAGGTAGGCACACATAATTTCATCCGCCCGCAGGCTGGAGAAGAGCTGCTGAATGGGCTGATTGATTTTATGAATGCGGAAGGCATTTGTTCGCTGGACGAAATCCGGGGAATTGTGTAACTAAGGGGATGAATACATGTCCGGCTTTGAATCGTATATGGGCAAGGAAGGAATCCGGCTGGTGGCTCAGGAGGTGGGCCGGGATATCCTGCTGTTAATTACGGGCGGGGAAGCCCATATTGGGGCTGTATCGACCGCCTACCGAACAGAGGCAGGGACACAGGTGCATACGACAGCCATTCCTGGGCATAAGGAGCAGCTTCTTAGCGCAGACTTTGCCCTACAGGCATCCATGCGGCTGAACCGGACGGTAACGATTGTCATGGGAATTCACTATGATCACTTGAGTCCAAGTCAAATCGAGTCTGTGTGCATGTTGGCTGAGCGTGAATTGGAATTTTTTTTGCAAACCGAATCTCCTTCAAGTTATGATAAGAGCAGAGAGGCAAACGGTTAGGGCGAAAAAATATTGCAGAAATTTGAAACGTCCTTCCCACTTGCTGCGTAAACCTAATCATAAAACATATTTATTCCTGGGAGGAAATTCAAAATGTCTATTTTCAAAAGATTACGCGACCTAACGATGTCTAACATTAACGCTCTTATCGATAAAGCCGAAGATCCGATTAAACTGACGGATCAATATATTCGGGATATGCAGGAAGATCTGGAAGACGCAGAGAAATCCGTAGCCGCGCAAATTGCTATCGAGAAGAAATTCAAGCAGCTTTATGAGGAGCAGGAAGCTCTCGCTGCGAAGCGTAATGAGCAGGCCCATGCGGCGGCTCAAGCACAGAACGTCGACCTGGCCCGTCGTGCCCTTGAAGAGAAGAAGGCTGCTGAAGTGAAGCTGGCTGAGTACAAAACAAGCTACGAAAGCAACAAAGCCGCAGCAGACAATCTGCGTGACAAGCTGGACCAAATGCGCAAGCAGCTTACCGAAATGAAGAACAAGCGCGAGACTCTGGTTGCCCGTTATAATGCGGCCAAGGCGCAAAACGAAATTAACAAATCGCTCTCCGGTATGAATTCTGATACGGCTGCTGCCGGACTTAAACGTATGGAAGAGAAGATGCTTCAGATGGAAGCTCAGGCTGAAGCCAGCAATGAGCTGTCGAATAAAGGCAAATCCCTTGATGATGAGTTCGCTGAGCTGAATAAGGATAAAGCGGTTGAGGATGAGCTGGCTGCCCTGCTCAAGCAGTACGAGAAATAATCATCTGCGATACGCTGATGAGCGAAGGAGAGACAATTCATTGTTTCTCCTTCGTTTATGAGAAGCCGATTATTCGTAGCGGAAGCTGAACATGAGAAATAAGGAGCCTGAGCATATGAGTGTATTGAAGAGAATCGGCAGATTGTTTGCCAAGCCAGAACCCCCGGCACGGGAGAAGAGTATGCTGGAACTAAGCCCTGGGGACATTTGTGAGGTGTCGCTTGTTACTTATGAGGTTGTCGGAAGCGTTCGCAACCCGGGAAGAAACGCGGCGATGCTGTCCTTGCAGGACGGCAACGATATACGTTATTTGCACATTGAAGAGCGCGAAATTTTGCAGTATGCTTTATACGAGCCCATTGACGGGCGGCTCGATAATCCGAATGAAGTGCCAACAATCATAGATCTGGACGACAGATCCTACCATCTGGATGAGGAATATGAGGGGAATGTGCATATCAAAGGCAGAACCCCTTTCCGCCAAGGCGGAGAACAGCATGTGTGGCAGTATCAATCCGACGATTATCGTTTGCTCAGGATTGAATGGCAGGATGGGCGGTTTATGCTCTATGAAGGGGATAAAACAATCCCGGGAGATGTGAAGGTCATCCGTGCCTCTTAGGAGTGATATATAGTGAAGAAAGGCTCATCTTTATATGTTAAGCTGGCTCTGATTCTCAGCCTTCTGGTCTCCCTGCTGGCTGGCTGCGGAACTCCAAATGTAAAGGAGAATTACCCGCTGGAATCGGTTAACCGTGAGGGGAATTCGACCTCTTACGTATACAGGGCGGCGGGGGAGAAGGTTCCGGAAGTTGCTGCGGATATTATAGCCGAGCGTGAGCCCGACCAGAAATCACCCGTGAACGATGATCATATGTTCCTGGTTTATGGCAAGGAATATTATCATCTGCAAAAGGACCCGAAAAAACCAGAAGATACACTGATTGAAGTGGATTCGGAACAGTATGTTAAGAATAATTACGATTCCAGCTTCCTGCAGGGTTATCTGGCCGCTTCCATAATTGGAAGCCTGTTTGATACTTTTGGTGGACATGGTTCATACCGCGGGTACTCTAGCAAGGATACTTATAAGCCCAAGCAGGACTATCATGCGCCTACGAAGGATGATAAGAAAGCGGCCCCTCCTCTAACGGTAGAGAAAAAGGGATCGATTACAAGGCGCGGGGGATCAGGATCGAGCGGCGGCAGCAGTTATGACGGCAGCTCCGGGTCCGGCTCCAGAGGAAGTATAACAAGGAACAAGGATGGCAGCGGTTCAAGCTCCGGCTCGTATTCATCACCTAAGAAATCCATAACCAAACCTAAGACACGGTCAGGGTCCGGTGGTATTACGAGAAGGAAGCGATAGTGAACTCACCGTCCGTGGAATAAAGCATGCACTCAGTGCATGCTTTTTCTGTTAATTAAGATTGCAATCTAAGCATGATAAGTGATAATAAGTAGTGAGATATCATTTTACATCTTGCCTATGGGTAATTTCCAAATTCAACTTATATAGATTGTTCTTTCACTAAAGTTTAAATTGTCGACAATCAAGGGGGCTCCTTCATGACTAATCCAAATCCATCGTCTAAAATGCACCGCTCTGCTATACAAGTAAAAGAAGCGCAGGCATTAATTCAAGCGCATGTTAGGCAAGGAGATACCGAGATCATTGATTTAGCTGATGCCCGGGGCAGGTTTCTGGCACAGGAGGTTACCGCGCCACATCCATATCCACATTTCCGGCGTTCAGGAATGGATGGTTTTGCAATCATCAGCAGTGATACCTTGGGGACAAGCACAGAAAATCCCATCCTGCTGGAGGTGGTGGATGAGATTCCAGCTGGCTCGCTGCCTTCCGTTGCTATAGTGCCGGGCACCGCCTCCAGAATCATGACAGGGGCTAAGGTTCCTGACCAGGCCGATGCGGTTGTAATGCTTGAAATGACCGAAGCTATAGAGAATCAGGGACGGACGCTTATCCAACTGAAGCGGGAGATAGAACCCGGGAAGAACATCACTCCTGTCGGATTTGAGCTCTCTGAAGGCGATGTGATTATGGAAAAGGGAAGGGTCATTTCCGCTGGGGAAGTTTCAGTGCTGGCTACCTTCGGGATTCATCAGGTCCAGGTATATAAGCGGCCCAGGGTCGCTTTGTTCTCTACAGGCTCTGAGCTGCTGGGCATTGAGGAGCCCATTCAAGATGGGAAAATCCGCAATAGCAATACGTATATGCTGGCCTGCCAGATCCGCGATGCCGGGGGAGAACCGGTTATCCTTGATGCGATACCCGATGATCTGCAAATTGCGAAACAGCGTGTGGAGGAAGCGTTCCAGTACTATGATATCGTGGTAACCACCGGGGGCGTATCCGTTGGGGACTTCGATATTATGGCTGATCTGGTGCGCGGTGACGATGTGACGATGCTGTTTAATAAAGTGACGATGCGCCCCGGGAGTGTAACCACAGCAGCAGTCAAGGACGGCAAAATGCTGTTTGCCCTGTCCGGAAATCCGGGAGCGTGCTTTGTGGGGTGTGAGTTGTTTGTACGCCCGGCCATTGGCATGATGCAGGGTAACACGCAGCCCTATTTGACGGAAATAACTGCTGTTCTGGGAAAACGGTACAATAAAATTAATAATTTCACGCGATTTGTAAGGGGAAGTCTGCAGGTTGAGGACGGGCAGTTAATCGCCCACCCGGCAAGTCTGGATGAATCCGGTGTGATGATTACGATCAAAGATTCGGATTGTTTGATTATTGTACCGCCTGCTTCAGAAGCGCTTGAGGCAGGAACCAAAGTGAGGGTGCTCCGATTAGCGGGGAGTTCAATATGAGCAGGCCGTGCGTGCCAGTCTTCCAGATCGTAGGTTACAAAAATACCGGGAAGACCCATCTTGTGTCCAGGCTGGTATCTCAATTTACGGCTGAAGGTCTTCGGGTGGCGGTGATTAAGCACGACTATCATGGATTTGAAATCGATAGGGAAGGGACAGATACCTATCAGATTAGCAAGTCCGGAGCCGCCGCCGTGGCGATAACTTCACAGAACCGCACCGCGGTGGTGGAAGAGCATGAACGCTCTTTGGGAGAATTGATTGACAGCTTTAATAAATACGATCTAATCTTGGTCGAAGGGTTCAAGCATGAAAACTATCCTAAGCTTGTGCTTATTCGAAGGGAAGAAGATACGGAGCTCTTGCGCAAGCTGGCAGGCATCCGCGGGACAGCCGTCTGGCCGTCTTTTATTGCCGGGGACTCACCCTTAGATTTGGAGTCATCCTTAAGAAGGTTTGACATCGGAGATACAACTGGAATTGCTGCTTATATCCGAATAGAATGCGGGTTGTGAAGAAGGGGAACGCCCGGAAGAATTGAGGAGCCTAATCTTCCGAGCGTCTTTCAATCGCATCAGACATCGTTTTGTCGGTGAGATGCGTATATACTTCTGTGGTTTCTGTTGAGGCGTGTCCAAGCTGTTCCTTTGTTTTATAAATATCATTTTGTAAGTAGTAGTCTGTTGCAAAGGAATGACGGAGCTTGTGCACGGTCAGATATGGCTTGCCAAACCGGCTGGCATACTTGATGATCATAGCTTGAATGGCCCGTTTCGTCATTCGCTTGCCCTCTTGTTGGCCGTTGGGAAGGGCAACGAACAAGGCCTTCTCCTTCTTGGGAGTTCGATACCTGGTGCTGCGGATCGCCAAATAGGCATGCAGCTCGTCCTTGCTCTGCTCCCGGAAATAGACAGGGGTCTTGAAGGTTTCGTCATTATTTCCCTTGCGGTATACATACAAAAGCTTGTTGGAGAGATCGATATCATCCATATTCAGATTGACAACTTCGGATACCCGCAGGCCTGAATTAAGGATCAGGCTGGCAATACAAGCATCCCGTTCCTTGTTCAGCTCATAGCTGTACAAGGCCTGTTTGTTATTCGCGATGTCCCGGCCATATCCCTCAAGAATATATCCGATGAATTCCAGCAGTTCATCCTCCTCCAGAATTTTGCCTTTAAGCTTGGCGGCTGTGTCTTTCGGCTTGTGGATGCGCTTGATTTCGACCTTGGCCATGATGTTGCGTTTAAGCAGAGGATAGAACTCCTCGTCCTCAGCAATTTGGCTTAAATAATGAAATAGGGAACGCAGCGAGGACATTTTGCGGGATACGGTAACTCTGGAGTTATGACCTTCCAGTCTGGTGGTTAAGTGAAGACGGTATCCAACAATATTATCCATTCGGAGCACCTCAAGTTCCTGAAGGGTCACCATGGAATTAGATTCAGCGGCCGACAGCCCCTCAGCCCGCAGCCAACCGAAGAATTGCTCATAATCCCGGATATACTCAAGCAGCGTGGATGGAGACAGGTCCGGCAGTTTATAATCAATGAACTGCTGTACGAACCATGGCATATGGATGATTCTTTCATCCAATTTTTTACGATCGGAAATTTTTTGTAAGTTCATAGACAGCTCCTTTTTAACACGGTTCACAGGTCCAAATACTATTTTTATTCTAACATATTTATATTGTTAACCTAAGGGGGATCACAAGTGCGGATTGAATTGGTCCAGGTGGGAGCGGACAAGAAGGAAATACTCCGAAATTTGATGCAGTTCTATATATATGATTTCAGCACTTTTTTGGATTTGGAAGTGGACGGAGCTACGGGTTCGTACCCATCCTATCCGGACCTGGATAAGTGGTGGGACGCAAGCTCTAGGCACGTACCATATCTGCTCAACTCAGGTGGGTACATCGCCGGCTTTGCTTCTGTGGAGCTTTTGGAAGGCAGGAGAAATGCGGATTTTTATATGACCGAGTTCTTTGTTCTGAGGAAATACCGCAGGCTCGGCGTTGGCAGCGATGCAGCCGTACAATTGTTCGATAAATACCAGGGGACATGGCTGGTCTCCCAAATTAGCACGAACCTTCCTGCGCAGATGTTTTGGCGTAAAATTATTAAGAAATATACCGCTGGAAATTATGAAGAGGACAGCCATTTCGATAACCGGCAAATTACCCAGCGATTCTCTTCGTGAGAGGTGCTGCAAGGTATCCAGCCATTTGTTTCTATATACCTACATCGGGCCCAATCTATCTGCGGATTGGGCTTTTAATTAGAAAAATACAACATATGAAAAATTCATAACAGCAAGATATAGGGGAGGAAAGAGATTAATGTATCTATAGGAGGAATAGATCAGAATAATATTCCCAACATATCCTGATAGAGAAGCAGCAGAAAAAAATAGAGGACAGTGAGGGGGGAGCTTTACTCTCCAAGGAAGTGGCAGGCTTGGCAGTCTTAAGAAAAATAAAGTGATTTTCTCCGATACAAGGAGCACGGGGATGACAGAAGCATTAATAGGAGCTAAATTGCCCTGGATTATAATTTAGTACTGAACCTATGAGGCAGGGAAAGCCGCGCAGCAACAATCGAGAAAATTATATGAGAAAAAAACACTATATGAAAAATTCACAATAATTAAACCGTATTCGTATTTAGCTACTTATAATTTTATGCTCCCCAACCACGTATTTATAACTCAAACAAACAGAACAAGTTAACAGCACCGGTATTCAATATATGTTATGTAAATAAGGTGATATCCGCCATTTCTCTTTTAGACAAGCATGCCAACGATGGTCATGTAACGATTATCAGCAATTACGTTTATGATAGTATAGAGATAATTGTTCAATTCACTCAGAACAGATAGGAGCCGTGCTCTGTGGGGTACGGTGACGGGTAGGAGGGGAAAGATAATGTACCGCATCTGGATTGTAGAGGACGATCCGAAGCTGGCTTCGCTGCTGCGGGCTTGTTTGGAGAAGTATGGGTTGGCAGCGCGGTGTGCGGATGATTTTGAAGATATAATGACGCATTTCCAGCAATACGAGCCCCATCTTGTGCTGCTGGATGTCAATTTGCCGAGTTATGACGGGTATTACTGGTGTCGGCAGATCCGTCAAGTGTCCACCTGTCCGATCATCTTCATCAGCGCCCGCACGAGTGACATGGATCAGGTCATGGCGCTTGAATACGGGGCTGACGACTATATGACCAAGCCGTTTCACCAAGAGCTGGTCATTGCCAAGGTGCGCAGCCAGCTGCGGCGGGTGTACGGCGAATATGCGGGGGAAGTACGGGAAAAGAAGATCGAGCAAGGCGGTCTCGCGCTTTATCCTGAACGGCTTGAACTGAAGTGGCAGGAAGCGACCGTGACCTTGACGCGCAAGGAGGCGGATCTGCTGGACTTGCTGCTGCAGCGCTATCCGCTGGTAGTCACCCGCGAAGTGCTTCTGGAGAAGCTGTGGGACGACCAGCAATTCGTAGATGAGAACACGCTGAATGTGAACATCGCCCGTGCTCGCAAGAAGCTTCAGGAGCTGGAGGTTACGGGCAGCATTGAGACTGTGCGAGGGTCCGGCTACAAGCTGGTGCTGGAGCCGTATGAACTGGGTGAGCCCGGATGAAGCTGATGATCCGCGAGCACTGGCCTTTGCTTGTCATGCATATTGTTCAGCTGACGCTGATTGTGGCGGTCTACTGGCTGGACGGATATCGAAATGCATATACCGCACTCTATTCGGTATTTCTCGGCATGGTCACTTTGCTAGTGTATGTCTGTTGGCGTTATACCAGCCACCGGGAGATGTACAATCGGCTTGAGAAGCCGCTAACCGTACTGGACGAGTCGGCGGCCGGTTCTGGTGGCGGCGCCCCAATCGCTAAGGCGGTCAGACAATTACTGCAGGCGCAGTATGCGCTGTGTATGGCCCGGATCATGGAGATGGAGCGCCGGCGGCGCCAGCATGCGACTTTCATTACCCAATGGGTTCATCAAATGAAAACGCCGCTTTCGGTCATCCACCTGCTGACCGAGAACGAGAGTGATCAGCGGCTGTCCGACATCCGCGATGAAGCAGACCGGATTGGGCGAGGGCTGGAAACGGTGCTGCATGCAGCCCGGTTGGAGACGTTCGAGGAGGACTTCCAAGCTGTGCTAGTGCCGCTCAAACGTGTCGTGCAAAAAACGGTTAACGAGCACAAGCGGATGTTCATTGTCAATAACTTATACCCTCAAGTTGAGGTGGATGACGAGCTGACGGTGCCGACCGACGAGAAGTGGATCGGATTCGTGCTGGCTCAATTGCTGTCGAACGCGATTAAATATTCGGCGGGCCGCGGCCGCACCGTCGCGGTTCGAGCCTGGCGCCAAGGCCCGGAAACCGTGCTAGAGGTGGCCGACGAAGGCATCGGCATAACGACGGCCGATTTAAAGCGGGTGACCCGGGCGTTCTACACCGGCGAGAATGGCCGTAAGTACCGGGAGTCAACGGGAATGGGACTGTATTTGGCGCAAGAGGTATGCAGCCGACTTGGCCACTCGCTTCAGATTGAGTCGACCGTTGATGTCGGCACCCGGGTCCGGGTTCACTTCCGGACCGTGCCTAACCTTACATCGATGTAAGCTGATTGAAAGCTTCGCCGATTGGTTCGCCCGGTGGGCCTTCGTATACTGAAGATGAGGAACAAGAATTCATTAGTTACATAATAAGGAGAGAGAATATGGAACTTCTGAGAACGACTCATCTGGGTAAAATCTACGGCGGCCAGGTCACACAGCAGGCGCTCGGCGATATATCATTCAGCGTCGAGAAAGGCGAATTTGTTGGCATCATGGGACCATCGGGCAGCGGCAAGACAACGCTTTTGCAGCTAATTGCCACGATTGACAAGCCGACTTCCGGCGAAGTGCTCATCGACGGGCAGAATCCGCATCTCCTGAGCCATAACGAGCTTGCCCAGTTTCGCCGGCAGCAGCTCGGCTTTATTTTCCAAGACTTCAATCTGCTGAGCACACTGACGATTCTGGAAAATATCGTGCTGCCGTTGACGCTGGAAGGCGCGAAGGTGTCTACAATGGTAGAGAAGGCGCACGCGATCGCAGACAAGCTAGGGATCACCGCCATTCTGGAAAAGCGGCCTTATGAAGTGTCCGGCGGGCAGGCCCAGCGGACGGCGATCGCCCGGGCGATCATTCATGAGCCAAAGCTGCTGCTGGCTGACGAACCCACAGGCAATCTTGATTCCAAGTCGTCCTTGGATGTCATGGAGACGTTAACGGCAATCAACCAGGCGGACGGTACGACGCTGCTGCTTGTCACACACGATGCGGTGGCAGCCAGCTACTGCCACCGTGTGCTGTTCATCAAGGATGGTGAACTGTATAACGAGATTCATCGCGGAGACAGCCGGCAGGCGTTTTTCCAGAAAATCATCGATATGCTGTCGCTGCTTGGAGGGAATGCGCATGACCTTTCGACAATTCGCGTTTAACAACGTCATGCGGAATAAGCGCCTGTATATGGCGTATTTTCTTAGCAGTGCGTTCGCGGTAATGGTGTTTTTCGTATACGGTGTCTTCGCCTTTCATCCGGGGCTGGCGCCGGCTGAGATCGGCGGTACAGCGACAATCGGATTGCAAATCGCCCAGGGGCTCATTTACGTGTTTTCCTTCTTCTTCGTCCTGTATTCCATGAGCGCCTTTATTAAGTCGCGCAGCAAGGAGTTCGGGCTGTTGACCATGTTCGGCATCACTAATATGCAGCTGCGGAGGCTCGTCTTTATTGAGAATATGGTGATCGGCTTAGGCGCCACGTTGACCGGCATCGCGTCAGGACTTGTGCTGGTCAAGCTATTGCTTCTGGCGGCGGAGTCGCTAATCGGGATCGACGAGAAACTGCCCTTCTACATGCCGTATCAGGCGCTCGCTCTGACCTTCGCTGCGTTCATGCTGCTTTTTCTGTTCATCTCGCTATTCACGGTGCTGTTCTTTCGCGGCAACAATTTGATTGATCTGCTTAAAGGGTCCAGCAAGCCTCGTCCCGAGCCGCATGCTTCGATCTGGCTGTCGCTCGCGGCGCTTGTGTTGATCGGCAGTGGATATGGCGTGTCGCTGGCCATCGATGGCCTGACAGTGGTGTATGCGCTGCTGCCGGTAACGGTGATGGTCGTCGTTGGCACGTACTTCTTGTTCACCCAATTAAGCGTGTACACGATTCGCGCCTTAAAGCGCAACCGAGAGGTGTTCTGGCGACGCACCAACCTGCTGTTCTTCTCCGATCTCGCCTATCGGATGAAGGACAATGCGCGCACTTTTTTTCTCGTGACGGTGCTGTCCACTGTCGCATTCTCGGCAATCGGTGCCCTTGTCGGATTCAAGACGGTTCTTATGGAGTCCATCCAAAGACCGTTCGCCTTCGAATACATCTCTTATAAAGACAACTCACCCGAGCGATCCGCCGCAGCGGTAGACTTGATCGAACGGGAGCTCCGCGCGGAAGGGATTGGCTTCACCAAGCTGAAGGCCGAGCTTCGCTCCTACAAGCTGGCCGGCGGCAACGGAGCAGTGATGATCGTAAGTGAGTCGATGTATAACAGCTTGGCTAAAGCTGCCGGAGGCAAGCCACTGCAGCTGGGGGCGAATGAAGCGGCGGTAATCCAGTTTAGTAAGGAGAAGGACGAGAAGGGCGAGTCGACCGGCGAGCGGGAGCTGGCGCTGGAGGGCGGTGGGGAACCGCTGCAGATCACGCAGAGTGCAGCGTTCTTCATTACAGGCTACAGCAAATACTACGTTGTGGATGATGACCGCTTCGCGCGGCTGCCAGCCCCGCAATCATCCGAAGGTTACTATGCGTTCGACGTCCACAACTTGGAGGCGACGGAAGCCGTCGGACAGAGGCTGCACGACAAGATTGGACGTTCCCAGAACGACAGCTTCTTCTCGTTGGCGTTCGACGTCAAGCAGCTGCTTCAGAGCTACAGCGCGGTGATGTTCGTCGGTTTGTTCGTCGGTGCGGTGTTCTTCGTGGCATCCGGCAGCTTTCTCTATTTCCGGCTGTACACCGATCTGGCCGACGACAAGGCGAAGTTCGCTTCGATTATGAAGCTGGGGCTGACCAGCCGTGAGCTGTCGAAGATCGTCACTCGCCAGATGGCGATTCTGTTCTTCCTGCCGATCGCAATAGCACTCATTCACGGAGCGGTAGCGCTAACGGCCATGCAGAGCATGTTCCATTATACGCTAGTCAAGGAGTCGGCAATTGTGCTCAGTGCGTTCGCGATCATCCAGATCGTGTACTTCATGTTTATCCGCAGCGGTTATTTGCGGCAGCTTCGGTCTGACATGACCGGCTAATCCCGGAGTAAATAACCATTGAAAGAGAAGGATTTCTATAAACGGTCCCGTTCAAATAGATGGAAGACTAGAGGAGACTGTCTTATAGAGCAGACTAAGGACGTCCTGCAAGCGCATCGCATCATCGCCATGATTTATCCAATGATGGACGAGAGCTTGTGGGACTTTTTTGGCATAATTTTGATATGAATTCAATTCAAGAAATCTGCGAGCGACAGAGACCTTATTACACACGGGGGACGTAGAGAGGAAAAATATCTATCCATATTGCTGCTATTGAACGACGATGTGAATATCTCGGGTTTCTTCTTCCAGGGAATATAGCAGCCACAGAAAAAGCTCATAGTTAACATAAAATATATTATGTTAACTATGAGCTCTTTAGTATACTTTCAAGCTTTTAGCCAATGTGGAATTTGAAACAATCTCACTTTCCTGTTTTAAATATTTCATTCTGCTGATCATATCCACTCGCCCTGTTTCTCCAATCTGAATGGCGGATGAAGATGTGACTTCATTGACATGAATCATGCCAATTTTCAACTTGCTTGATGTATTATCCACACTAAACATTGAATTATTAGATTCAGCCAGATCAGGTCCAGTTTTACTGAAAACTGAGAAATCAGAGAAGCTGCCCTCCCCATGCCTAAAGATGGGGATGCTCCTCTCCACGGAGATAGTCCTAGAGCAACCTCGGACGTTCGCTGTGCTGCCGCCAACAATGGCGGAACTGTCGGATACGTTTAATATATAGATTTGCTCTACTTTAAGTGCTCTGGTCATGATGATCCAAACTGATGTGCGGGAGGCAGCAGCACTGGCTTTGGTCCGCTTAAGGTTTCCTTGCTGGAGTCATACAGCGAGTAGAGCTGAAGCATTTGAGAATCTCCGGCATGGATGAGGGAAGAGCGGCTTACACTGATCACGCGGACATTTCCCACATATAAATCTTTGTTTATTACAGTTAGTTTCATATTCTTCACTTCCCTAGAAGAGTTTGCTCAATATGATAATTGAGAGCGGTTTGGATATCGCGTTTTAATTGCGCAGTCACCATATTTATTTTCTGATTCGTATCCGTTATGTCCGGAAGTGCATTCACTTGTTTGGCGTAGATGGCAATTCGGTCGCTAATTTGCCTGCGGATATCATCATATACTTGTTTCTTGTACTCGTCACTTAATGTGAGTTGGTGAACACTTAACATATAGTCGAACAGCCCGGGTACTTCTTCATCAATATACTTTAACACCTGAGCTTTTATTTTCTGGTTTATATCTGCCACTTCTGAATCTTTGGCTTCGGGAGATGCTGCAGGCTGATCACCTACAGCAATCTGGTCTATTGACTGGCCATTCCCCGGAGCCGTCCCAATATTTAAAGTCCCTTCGAGCTTCTCTATCTTGAGAAGGTCAAAATGATACTGAACCCGGTCAGCTGAGGCGGACTCCCGCGATTTCATTCCCTCTATGGTTTGTGACATACCTTTAATGGTCTCCTCGAGCTGGTCCAACTTTGCAGCAATAGACTGAAGTTGATTGATGATCTGCTGAAAATAGTATGGATGCACTGCAGCTCCCCCTTCCTGATGAAGTCTATGCGGAGAGGGGGGAATCAATTCTAGGCATTCGCTGCACTGCCGCTTAAGCCCGTTTCCCCAGCTGGTTCCTGAATCAAGCCAGTAACCGGATCAGGCAGCAGGATTAATGAAGGCGTCTTATTGTAGGGAATTGGTTCCAGATCAGGCTGCTCTTCACTTACCGGTTCAGGAGGCTCGGCGTTTTGGACTTGTGAACGGGCGTTGATCGAACCGGAGGTGCCAATTTGCAGGACGGATGAGTTGGTCATATTATTGATCCGGATCAAATGTATGGTAATTGTCTGGTGAACCGTATAGCTCATAATCTCCCTCATTTCTTAACCCAAGCCTCCAACCTGGTCCACAAGATCGGAATCCATGGTATTCGTACTGCTCGCCGAGTTATTCGTGATAACCGTTCCTATGGAATCACCAACCGCAAAGGAGTTAGCGCCGCCATACTGCTTATTATCGCTATTCAGCACTACTGCAGCTGTGTTTCCAATGAGTACAGTGGAGCTGGCACTGACATTGACAATTTTTAAGTTTCCGATGATGGAAACCACAGGCTTCACCTCTAATCTCAAATGGATGGATGATTCGCTCCATTTTTTCGGGTTGCAGAATATTGTATGTGGATGGAAGCCCAGATGTCACTCTCCAACATGAGCCTACATAAGCTGTGAAAAAGGGGATAAGGGCGGCGAAGTGCATGGATACCAAAAATGGCATGAATCTGGAATGGCTTGGGGAAGATCCTTTTTTCAAAAATCTATTCCCGTTCAAGGATTTCAAGGAGCAGTTCAAGCTGGACCCGTCTGAGGTTGACAAATACGTCGAGGATGCCATCAGCAAAGCGATGTCCGGCAATAGTCTCTTGGATGCAGGAGCAGTAGGCAGTAGGAAAATGAATCATGAAATTATGGATACACATCATTTCATCATTGTCAAAATTAGAGTTCCCCGGCAAATTCACCCCGAAAACCTGTGGGTGCAGGTAAGCCGCACCCAAGTCAAATTTAGCGGCCATGAGGAGGAACAGCCGCAGATTATAACATTAGGAGCTCCCGTAAATCCGCTAAAAAGCAGCGCTACCTTCAAGCTGGGATCTTTGCAGGTGAAGATGCCTAAACTCAAGAGCGGAGGCTTTCATGACGTAGCGATCCGGTACTTATAGGATACTGGTGAAATCCCTTTGAAAACAGCGTATAATTTATGTTATACGCTGTTTTGATTTTAAACGATTATGTTCTAACTACATAGGCTAGCGATCAAATGATAGATTCAATTCTATGACCAATTTTGATATCAGCTGTGATAGAATTAGATTTTGCAGAGAAAGAGGGGCGTCACATATGCCGGATTCCCTTAATGAATGGTATGCCGACGAACTTGAGGCCTTCCTGATTTGGATGAAAGACGCAGGATATACGACTTATACTCAAAAATCCTACTTAAGCGATGTACGGGAGTTCCTGAGCACATTAGGTGGTAGAGAACTGAAAAGTGTGAAGAAGTTTCACATCGTGTCTTTCTTATCTTCCGTTCGGGAGAGGGGAGTGAGCGATTCAACGCGGAACCGGAAGCATGCTTCGGTCAGCTGTTTTTTCAAGGCGTTAATCGAACTAGAGCTGTATAAGGACAATCCTGCTGCAGGGATCAAGAAATCCAAAATGGACAAGCACCGCGCTCCCGTATTTCTGGATGAAGATGACTTGGGAAGATTTATGCAGTCCATTGAAGGCAAGCACAGGCTCCGCAATCTGGCGGTGTTCCTGTTGATGGCGTATATGGGCCTGCGGGTTGGAGAGGTTCACTCACTTAACCTTGCCGATTACAATCCGGAACGCAGGTTGTTAAACGTGTACGGAAAAGGCCGGAAATGGCGCTCGGTACCAGTTCCTGAAGCTGTAAGCCAAGTGCTGCAGCTGGCCGTAAATGAGAGGCTGAACCCATGGAGAGCTAAAGAGACGGCAATGTTTATCTCCCAAAAAGGCCGAAGGCTGTCAATCCGGTGTATACAGCAGATTGCGGCAGATACGTTTGCGCGGTTCCAGCAGCAGATTCCTCCCGAGCGAAGAGTGGCATATTCCAGTCATAAGCTGAGACACTCTTTTGCCACGATGCTGCTAAGAAAAGGGGCCGATCTTCGGACCGTGCAGGAGCTTCTCGGCCATTCATCGATTCAAACTACGACGATATATACCCATATTACGAGCCGGGAGAAAGAAGAGGCCGTAGGCAGATTGGATGTAAAAATTCCACTTTAATCAAACATGTTAACATAATAAAAGTTATGTTAACTTATCGCTGCACTAAATTCATTTACTCTATATAAAGGAGCTTATTCATGCAATTCTCAATTCAATTTTTGTCCTTCTTTGTCATCCAGGTGGAAGGGAGTGAGTCCCAAGGCACCCGGTCCTATAAGCATTACCAGACTATGGATGGCTATGAATACGTGGACAGCGAAATTAAGAAGTTTCTGGATGGGGAATTTACCAGAATCGCAAAACGGAAGGTGGAGAAGAACCCTTCTGTTGAGCAGGCGCCCACCAAGATAGGGACCTTCATCGTGGAACCCGGCCACGAATTGGACAGCAATCCGAACTTCAATCTATTCACCCGGCTCCGGGCGGCAAGTGAGAAGGAGGACTTCAAGAATGCGTGTGACGATCTAATGCG
The DNA here is from genome assembly GCF_018403205.1 of Paenibacillus sp. J22TS3. Classification (NCBI taxonomy): domain Bacteria; kingdom Bacillati; phylum Bacillota; class Bacilli; order Caryophanales; family Paenibacillaceae; genus Paenibacillus; species Paenibacillus sp. J22TS3. The sequence continues at coordinate 142,229 of NZ_BOSF01000001.1, read as the reverse complement.
CAGTTATTTGGATACCAGTGCGGTACGTGGAGGTGCCATGATTATTGTGCAAGCAGAGCTGGCCACCCACTCCGATACGCCAATCATTTTCCTGCTGAAATGTGATTTCGAACAGAAAATCGCCCGGATTTCTGATGAAAAGAGCCTGGTTAATCAGGTAGAGATGGCGATCAGTGCACGGAACATGAAATCGATCCAATATCCGTATATGCCGGAAGAAGGGATGTTCGAGGAATGGGAGCTTAAAATCCATCAGTCCTCGCATGCCCGTTATTTCGAGGATTTTCTAAAGTTCGTTACTTATGAGCAGTCGATTCCCGAAATCGTAAATGACCAGGTGCTGAATTTCGTTCAGGATTACGTGGAGACGAAGTGGCCGGATGAAACTCATGAGGAGCGCCAGTCTGTGGAGCGGGAGTTAGAGTTCTGGGCGGCGAGTGAGAAACGGGATATTCAAGAAAAATGGGAGCCGGAAGCTGTAGTTGAAGCTGCTGAGAGGATTATTGAGATCAAACCCGAAATTGAGCTCAAGTTCCGTTTGGGAGATACTATGGTCCGGGGCAGACTCGCAGACTTCGGAGAGCAGATCCATATTGCCAAATTAAATGGACGTTATGCTGTAGTCCTGGAAGGGGACTCGTTCGTTTTTGATAAAGGATTCTCTCCTGTGGAGCTGCTTCAGCCAGAATCCTTCGACGTGGTGGCCAAGAGAATTTTGGAGAAAAAGACGGAAGAAACTGAGGATTTATAATGAAGATGAGGGTCAAAATTATAGCAAAATTATATAATTCATATCATTAATTAATTTAGTTAATTATATTAATTATAAGGAATAACTCTTATATGGCGCGAATTTATCAAGCTTTAACAAATTATTTATCCAGATGTTGACTATTGTTCTGATCCATGCATATAATAGCAGCAACCTTTTAATTTACTGGCTGTGAAAAGGAGCCGGTTTCGGTTGATTATGACCCAGAGAGCGGGAAGCACGCTGAAATTTCCGCCATAATGCCGATACCCACTCGCCTTGGAGCTGCTGTTCTGAACGGATATTTATCCCCTAAGAACAGCCGGATGGCACCCGTTAACGTGCATCAAGGTCCAGCAGCACTTTAATCTGGATCTCCTGAGGCAGCGGTCCCTATGGATCTGCTGTGAACATGGGTGGTACCACGGAAGATAACCCCTTTCGTCCCTGTAATGCGTCTTATATTGGCGCAGGGATGATAGGGGTTTTTTTTATATTCAAATACGACATTCGCAATGACAAGGAGCAGGCAGGCGGGCACTTAAGCCCAGAGAGCGATGAGCACGCTGAAATCATCGTCTTAATCCCGAAGCCGACTCGCCTTGGAGCTGTTCTTTTGAAGCCTGCTTAGCGCCTAATAATAAGGCAGGTTAGGGGGAACCGGTTGGCACCCGTTAGCGTGCAGAATTACGGTTCACACCGTAATTCATTGAGGCTGCAGATAATCTCTGCAGCAAAGCCTGGGTGGTACCGTGGAAGAAGAACCTCTTTCGCCCCAGCTGCAGTCTAATCTGCAGCTGGGGATGAAGGAGGTTTTTTCTATAAAATTACAAGAAAAGGTGGAATGAACATGCGCAAAATTTATGTACTGGACACAACGCTGCGGGACGGGGAGCAATCGCCAGGAGTTAGCTTGACCTCTCAGGAGAAGGTGGAGATTGCCCTACAGCTGGAACGGCTCGGAATTGACCGTATTGAAGCCGGCTTTCCGATCACCTCCAAAGGCGAAGTAGCCAGTGTGCAGGAGGTGGCCAAGGTCATTCAGAATGCTACGGTTGTCGCTTTTGCCCGGTCAAGGGAACAGGATATTGATGCGGTCAGAGAAGCCTTGAAGGATGCGGCGGACCCTTGCCTGCATCTGTTCCTTGCGACATCGCCAATCCACCGGGAATACAAGCTTAAGATGGATAAAGCCAAAGTGCTGGATACTCTTGAAGCGGCAATCCGGTATGGCCGTAAATACTTTGACAAAGTAGAATTCTCCGCTGAGGATGCCAGCCGCACAGAAGTGGATTTCCTCTGCGAGGTTACGGAGCGCGCCATTCGGGCTGGTGTCACGGTGGTCAACCTGCCTGATACGGTCGGCTTTGCGACTCCTGAGCAGTTCGGACGCATATTTAAGACAGTGAAGGAGCGGGTAGCCGGGATTGAACGAATCCAGCTAAGCACCCACTGCCATGATGATCTTGGGATGGCAACCGCGAATACGCTTGCGGCGATTGATGGGGGCGTGGATCAGATTGAAGGCACAATCAACGGGATTGGTGAACGCGCCGGCAATACAGCGATCGAGGAAGTGGCCCTGGCTCTTGAGACCCGGAGTGACAGTTATGGCGGAGCGAAGACCACGCTCAATTTAAGCGAAATTTACCGTACAAGCCGGCTTGTCAGCAAGCTTACCGGCATTACCGTACCAGGGAATAAAGCCATCATAGGGGCGAATGCTTTTGCGCATGAATCGGGAATCCATCAGGATGGGATGCTGAAGAACCGGCAGACCTATGAAATTATCACACCTGAGACGATCGGAGTCCGCGCCAGCAAGCTTGTGCTCGGCAAGCACTCTGGGCGCCATGCGTTTAAGGAGCACCTGATCGATCTTGGTTACACCTTGGATGAGGAGCGGCTGAATATTGCTTTTGCCAAGTTCAAGGATCTGGCTGACCGCAAGAAGGAAGTGCTTACGGAGGATATCCGGGCTTTGGTTATGGAGAATGTCACAGAGGGACCAGTGCCTTTCAAGCTGGACAGCATGCAAGTCTCTTATGGCAACCGTTCGCTGCCAACAGCCGCCGTGCGCATACTTAAAGAGGACGGGGGGAGCGTCGAAGAGGCTTCTGTGGGGAATGGGTCTGTTGATGCGGTATATCGCGCAATTGAGAAGGCTACAGGGCTTGTCACCGAGCTTGAGGATTACAAGATTCATTCGGTTACCCAAGGAACAGATGCGCTTGGAGAAGTGCATGTTGTGATTCGGATGGGGGAGGATACAGCTGGGGGCCGGGGAATCAGTACGGATATCATTGAAGCCAGTGCCAAAGCCTATCTGGATGCGATGAATCGGCTTGCCGTGCGGCAGAGCGGCCCGGACCGGGAAGGAAATATAACGATCCAATCCTAGCTGGCCGCGGCAGGTTAGACGGAGCGTTATAGCCGGACAGAAAGAAACAAGCGGCCCGCTGGAAAAGGGGCCGCTTGCCTTCTGTGATCTTAAAGCTCAAGCTTCTCGATTTCAGATTTCAATTTGTTTGCAGAAGCCTGCAGTTGTTCCATCTCTTTGTCGGTCAAATTAAGGTCGAGAATTTGTCTCACCCCTGAGCGGTCCACAATACTCGGTACTCCAAGATAGACATCAGAGATTCCATTATAGTCTGTGAGCAGCGTAGACACGTTAAGCACAGAGCCCTCATCCTGAAGAATGGAGACTACAATCCGGTCAAGGGCGAGCGCAATCGCATAAGAAGTGGAGCCTTTAGCATTAATAATCTCATAGGCGGCATTCTTCGTCCGTGAGAAAATATCTTCACGCTCTTGTTCTTCGAATTCAAGCCCAACTCCAGCCACGTTGGCAAGACTCCAGAGTGGAAGCTCGGAATCCCCGTGCTCACCAACGATATGGGCATGAATGCTGCGTGGGTTAATGCCTTTGCTCTGGCCGATCAAATAGCGGAAGCGGGCGCTGTCGAGCAGGGTGCCTGAGCCGATAACCCGGTTGGTGGGGAAGCCGCTCTTTTTCCAGGATACATAAGTTAGGATATCTACAGGATTGGTGGCTACAAGGATAATTCCATGATCGTTGTACTTCACGATATTCTGAATAATGCTGTCGAATATACCGGCATTACGCTTTAACAAATCGATTCTTGTCTCTCCTGGACGCTGGGACGCCCCAGCAGCAATAATAACAATATCTGCTCCAGCGCAATCGCTGTAATCTCCGGCCCATAATTTAACTCCTCCTGTAAAAGGAAGACCGTGGTTCATATCAAGTGCTTCTCCTAGTGCTTTCTCATGGTTGGCATCAATCAGGACAAGCTCGGATACCCGTTCTCTGAGCAGCAGGGTGTAAGCCGTGGTCGCTCCGACAGCTCCTGTTCCAATAATTACAACTCTGCTTGAACCCGTTTTGGATGGTTTCATTAAAATCATCTCCTTGGCAAGATCGTTATTATGTGTGATCAATCAGCCTACTCTCCCCATTTTTACCCGATAAGCATCAGATTACAACGCGATGTTTAAATTATGTAAGCGAGGAAGAAGCAGGATAACTCTATTGTACACAAAAATGACAAATAATAAATAAAAGTTAACATAATATATATTATGTTAACTAATTAGCCATTTACTAATAGTTTAGGAGATTGTAACCATAGGTGTAACCTTTCTGTAAGATTCCTCATCTATAATTATATTATCCTATTGATATAACATAGAGAGAGGAACACGGTGAACATCATCATGGAACGCAGTAACAAGACACGCAGTGAGAGAGCTCAGCTGGGAAGAAAGAAACGCAACAGACTTATCATAGCCGTCAATCTGGTACTATTGGGTGCTATAACAACGACAGTTATCCTTACATATAATATGAAACAGGATAAGTCAGGAGCGGAGCTTCCAAAGCTTGCCGCCGTCCACTCCAAGGAACCTCAAAAAGTAGATGCTGGTGTTAAGAAGACGAATGATGGTGGACCGTCAGATCAGAAGAAGAGCCCGAACACCGTGAAGCCTGTTGGGACGGAAGATTCCAAGCGAAATCAGACGAACAATGGCAAAACCCCGGACAGTGGTAATAACAAAGCGGTAATCTCGGGGGGGAACAATAAACCGCAAGTCCTAAACGCTGACTCAAATCAAAAAACTAAAGTAGTGTACCTCACTTTTGATGATGGACCTAATGAATATACGGAGCAGATTCTCAATATTCTTAAGGAAAATGAGATTCACGCCACCTTTTTCATGATCGGAACCCAGCTTCGTGATAATCAGTCTTCAATTGAACGGCTGCTCAAGGAGGGACACTATGCCGGGCTGCACAGCATGAGCCACAACTACAACAAGCTATACAAAAACGGAGGTTCCAGTCATTTTATTGATGAATTTAAACAGGAACAGGCCCTGCTCTACAAGCTGACAGGATTTAAAGCCACATTAATCCGTGCTCCCTACGGAAGTGCCCCGCAAATTGGATATAACTTTCGTACGGATATAGCTCATGCAGGTTTCAAAATGTGGGATTGGACCGTAGATTCCCAAGACTGGAGTTATACCGGCAAGCCGGATAAGGTGGTACAACAGGTAAAACGGCAAATTCACCGGAAGCAGGAAATCATCCTGATGCACGAGAAGAAGCAAACGGTTCAAGCTCTGCCGCGGATTATCGCTTACTTGAAGCAGAAAGGATACTCCTTTGCAGTATACAAGCCTGACCATCACATCGTGTCTAACTTCGGGAAAGATACAAGATTGTGACCATGATTTGCGGTTAGATAGATAGATTATGCTATAATATATTGATGTACCTACAATTTTATATTTACTACAATTCTGAGGAGGGAACAGACTTTTGACCTCTTGGCGCTCAATAACCTTGATTATGCTCGTTATGAGTCTACTGTTAACGGCCTGTACTTCTGATAAATCCAATGAAGCTCTGATTCCACCCAAAGACGAAATTCAGGACTCCGGACAGACAATTACCGTAATTAATCAAAATTCCAACAGCAAGATTAACGAAAACGCCAAGTCTCCGGACAAGCAAAAATATCAAATTCAGACCCGGTTGTCTGATTTTCAGCTTATATCCGATACGACGGGGATTGCATGGGGTTCCACCCGCAATGAACTGCGCCTTTATCTAACCCAGGATAACGGCAAAGTGTGGACCAATATATCCCCTTCGTCATCTGTTCAATTTCAGAGCAACCCTCAATATGGCAAGGATATCTTCTTTATTGATTCGCAGACAGGGTGGGTGGTTCGCAACTCACTCGGATCAGCGGAAACGGTAGTTCTGCGTACGGTGGATGGAGGAGCCAGCTGGAAACTGGCCTCATTGCCACAGCAGGCCAAATCCATCGCAATTTTTTTTGTCTCCAAGAATGTCGGATGGATCATCACAGAGGATGATCTGAATGCACCGGACATGCATAAGACACTTTACCGGACCAAAGATGGTGGGGTGAGCTGGGAGAAGATTATGGACAGTTTGATTGGCCAAGATGGGAAGAGAGATAACTCCAGTCCGACTTTTGGGGCACTCAGCGGCATGGTATTCACCGATGAGCTTCATGGTTATGCCACCTCCATTCTGAATGGCATCCCGCATCTGCACAGAACGACAGACGGGGGGATGAGCTGGAAGGAGAACACGAACTTCTTTAACAAGGACAAGTATCAGGGCTGCTCCAGATTTATCAGCAGCGCCCCGTATTTCTTCAGAGGTGGAACTCAGGAAGGCTGGATTTCGGTTGGCTGCAACAGTAAAGCCCAGACGAAATTTAATGCATATTATACGAAAGATGCCGGTGAAACTTGGAATTTCGTTTCGTTTCCTATCGGCTGGCAGACTGGAGTGAATCAGATGCTGTCGCCTACTTTCCTGAACAGCAAAGAGGGATGGGCGTTGCAGTCCAATAAGGTTTATCATACAACGACCCAGGGTACCAAATGGCAGGAGCTGCCTGAGAGCTCAGTCTTGAAACAAACGATGACAAAATATCCGGAAGTTGTGAAATTTCAGTTCTACTCTTCAAAAGTCGGGTGGCTGCTTGTTCAGAATAACGATCTCAAACGTTCTCTTCTGCTGCAGACCCAGGACGGTGGAGTCCACTGGCACGTGCTTTGAACAAGCCGTGTCAGTTTTTTTGTAATTTGTCCTTTTTTCGGGTCAAGGGAATACAAGATTGCCAGGCTAGCGCATATACATGGATAGTGCGGGAAGCAAGTGCTTCCTCCGGCGCAGTAGAAAGGGGGCAGAAATCATGCATTCTGGCTTCGAAGTCTTCGACATCGCCGGTACGTTCCTACCTATTTTTCTCATTGTTCTCGTATCTATCGCGCTCTTAACCGTATCTGGTGGGGTGTACCGCTGGTTTCGAAACAGCAAGCAGCCTGTGCTCAGTGTCTATTCCATAATTAGCAGCAAGCGAACCATGGTCGCACATCATCATGACCAGAATTCCGCTGCGCATCATTCCAGCACAACGTATTATGTGACGTTTGAGGTTGAAAGCGGAGACCGTCTAGAGTTCCGCGTCAGCGGGGAAGAGTTTGGCCAGTGTGCTGAAGGAGATGAAGGCAAGCTTACCTTACAGGGGAGCCGTTATCTGGGTTTCAAGCGGACTGAAAGAATGGTTGCGGGCGCGTTTCCGAATTACAGAAATGACAGGCGCCATTCCAATATGTATTAATTACGTCTGACCCTTGTCCTACCCGATAAGGACGGGGGTCTTTTTATCATCATGGAGGCTTCAGATTGCTTAAACAGTAGGTAACAAAGGGCAGGGCTGAATAGCAAATGAGTAAAAACTAACCCCCAGGCGCCAGCCTGAGGGTTAGTCTGCTTTAAGCAAGCTTTGGAATTCGCGATCCGATAAATCTGCCGGCTATCCTGTAACCTGCTCTGGCTTGATTAATTGATTCAAGAGCTTCAGGGCAACCTTACGGCCGCTGGAGAAGGCTCTTTCGGCGAGTTCGCCTTTACCTTCACATCCGTCGCCGCAGAAGTAGAATGGCACATTCGGGAGATGGTTAGGGAGGAGACGGTTCGTGCTGATATTCTTGACACTGGACACCATGGCTTTCTTGGATACCCGCTTGACCTCTACAGCCTCGCGCCAACCTGGGTAATACTTGTCGAACAGGGACTCCATGCCAGCAGTCTTCTTCTCCAGATATGCTTTACGCTCATCCTCATCCTTGAAGTCGTCATTCAAATAGGCGATTCCCTGCAGAAGCTGGCCGCCAGGAGGAACAACGGTATAGTCAGTTGCAGATACATCGCTGATGAACATCTTGTTGGTCATATCGCTGATATAGTGGAACGGGCGGGCGACGATTTCCTTGAAGCCCAAATCGTAAACCATAACTTCAGTGGATGTGTTGTTCTGATACGGTTCTAGATACTGTGCCCATTCCGAATTCTCAAGCAGCTTCACGGCTTGCTGAACGGGAGTCGCGATGATGACCTTGTCAAATACTGCGGCTTCCTGGGCTTTCGTCTTCAATATGAACTGGCCGCCTTCTTGCGTGATGGATTCTACAGGCTCTTTCAAGGCGATGTTCCAGTTCCCGTTGCGGTTAATCTTGTCCTGAAGCTGATCGGTGATGGTTGCCCAGCTCCCGAGGATATAATTGACCGGCTTGGAAGAGAGGAAGAGGTTATGATAGTATTCTGCAATCACTTCGCCTGAGACCTTGCGGGCATCCCCGGGGGTGATGAAGAAATTCGAGCAGACCAGGTGCTGCCACAGTTCTTTGACATCCTCAGCCGCATTGGACTTATCCAGGTAATCACCCAGAGTCGGATAGTTCTTCAGGTGATGAACATTTCCGATAATCGCTGCGATTTCGGCCACAAAACGTACTTTCTCCATTGCGGTCAGAACGTCGGTTTTCATAATATTCACAAAATCAAGAGGAGCGGGGGTGAGGTGATCATTCTTCGCATACACGACTTTGCGTTTGTCAACCTGCTTGCTCTCAAATACCAGTCCTAGATCCTCTTCCATATGATGAAGCGTGTGGCGGTCGATTCCATAGACCGCATGTGCTCCATAATTAAGGGTGAAGCCGGATTTCTGATAAGTAAAAGCCCGGCCCCCGAGCTGCGGGCTGCGTTCAAATACAGTGCCTTCCAATTCGCGGTTTTCAGATAGATAGGCGGCGGCGGTCAAACCAGCTAAACCTCCACCGATAATTGCGATTTTCATGAAAGTACCTCCTAAAAGTTCTGCCGACTTATAAAGCACTTCTCTATGAAATGAACTAAAGAGATGAACTTAACAGCCGTTTTAGTTCAGTCCAAAATGTAAGAGTAATTTACAGATTCTTTTTTAGTATATGCTATTCATGAAAGCGCGTCCATAGGAATAGACACGAAATGTACATACTTGGTATCGCAATCATTTCCTGTGTGTAAATCAAAATTTCGAGAAGAAAAAGTGTATTTTTTAGTCACAAAATGGGCGAATGCACATAGGATATACCGTTGATGAAGAGTTTTGAAGGAGGAAAGCCGCGTGGCGGTCATCAAAGCAAACTCAGAAGATGTCAAGCTGCTGGCACGGTTGATGCGCGCCGAAGCCGAGGAAGATCAGGAGCCCGGCATGCTGATGGTGGGCAATGTGGGGGTGAACCGGATTCTGGCGGACTGCCTGGACTTCAAGAATATCCGGACCATGAATCAGATGGTGTTCCAGTCTCCAGGGGGATTTGAATCTACCCAGAAGGGCTACTTTTACCAAAAAGCGCGGGACAGAGAACTCAGACTCGCCCAGCGCGCCATCGGCGGCGAACGGACCTGGCCGGCCACAAACGCGCTGTGGTTTTTCCGCCCGCAGGGAGATTGCCCGGACACGTGGTATAACCAGGCCAATACAGGCAGGTACAAAGCGCATTGCTTCTTTGCACCAACGGCTGAAGATTGTCCGAGTGTGTATTAAGAAATTCCAACCTATATCCGAGGAGGAAACAGACAAATGTATAACCCGCAATATCGTCCGGTGACTTATAAGGTGGGCGGCGCCACTATGGGGTCCACAATGGGACCTACAATGGGCTCTGGTATGGGACCTACTATGGGACCTGGTATGGGAACGAACATGCCAAACATGGGTACGAATATGCCTAATGTGGGCACGAACATGGGAACTTTTCCACCCGTAGCCAGCGGTAATCAGATCACACCGCAAGGGACCATTGTGGCCACACCACCATCTTTAACTGAGCAATCTTTTATCGAGAATATCCTACGTCTGAATCTTGGTAAAGTCGGTACGTTCTATATGACGTATGAGAACAACCGGGAGTGGAATGCCAAGATCTTTAAGGGTGTGCTGGAAGCCGCTGGCCGCGATCACATTATTATCAGTGATCCGAACACAGGTGTGCGTACGATTCTGCTAATGGTCAACCTGGACTTTGCCACGTTTGATCAGCCGCTTGTCTATCAATATCCTGGTGTTATTGGGAATCCCCCTGCACAAGGAACGCGCTGATCCATTAACTTACCGCTGTAGTCCCCTTTGGCATGCTGGCCGGGGGATTATTTGCGTACAGCTTAAGGATTCCCGGTCCTTTATCGTAGGACCCGAATAAATATGTGGGTGACCCTAACGTCGAAGTGACATATCCCGAAATTTGACTGTGTAAGGTATAATTATATAATAATATGGAGTGAACTTCGTGAATGTTCATACTTGCAGGAAGTTTAACTCTAGATTTATTAATTTGGATTCTATACCGCGAAGGAGGTGCACCTGTTCGCCGCGCAGCCTAGCTGTGGACAGGAAACGTATTGGACAGTGACCCTTTACCAAGTATTTTGCAAGTGGGACTTATTTTAGTTTTAGTGATTTTAAACGGATTTTTTGTATCAGTTGAATTTGCCTTGGTCAAAATCCGCAGCAGCCGGATTGAAGCCCTGGCTGAAGAGGGGAACCGCAGCGCTCGCATTGCCAGAGGAATGGTAAGCCATCCGGAAGCCTATCTCTCGGCATGCCAGCTGGGAATTACCTTATGCTCACTCGGTCTCGGATGGCTGGGCGGCCCGTTAATCGCCTCGATGCTGATGCCTTTATTTGCCTGGCTGGGCTGGGGAACCGCCTTCGTCCATGGTGTTTCGTTTACGGTGGCCTTCGTTCTGATTGCCGTTATGCATATCGTGTTGGGTGAACTTGCACCCAAAGCCATTGCTATCCGTAAAGCGGAGAACATCACCCTGCTGTCGGCCGGTCCGATGTCTATCTTTTACCGGATTGCTTATCCCTTCATTTGGGTCCTTAACGGACTTGCGAATACGCTGCTCCGTCTGCTGCGTGTCGACCCTGCATCCGATCAGGACAATGTCCATACTGAAGAGGAGATTCGGGTGCTTATGAAGGAGAGCAGTGAGAGCGGACTGCTGGACAGCACGGAGCTTACACTTGTGGACAACATCTTCGAGTTCGCTGATACAACCGCAAGGGAGATCATGATCCCCCGCACGGAAATGATCTGTTTATATTCACAAAATACACTTGAAGAAAATTTGGAAATCGCGCTCGAAGGTATGCGTACCCGTTATCCGGTATGCGACAATGATAAAGATCATATTATTGGCTTCATTCATATCAAAGACCTGATTCGTACGGGAAGCTCGGACTACCGGGATTTGCTCAGGCCGATGATGACCGTTCCCGATTCTATTCCCATCAGCGATCTGATGAAACGCATGCAGCGTGGAAAGACACAGATTGCGCTTCTGATTGATGAGTATGGAGGCACCTCCGGAATTGTGACTTTGGAGGATATCGTGGAGCAGATCGTCGGAGAGATTCAGGATGAATTTGACGAGGAACGCCCTGGTTTTGAACAGATCAGTGAACATATCTATTCCATTGACGGCTTGATGCTGATTGAGGCCGTGAATGACCGTTTTGGCCTTGAAATGGACTCCGATGATTATGACACGATCGGTGGCTGGCTGTATTCCAGAATTGAAGTGCTTCCCCCTAGAATCGGACAGTCTGCCGAATTTGAGGGACACACCTTTATTGTCGAAGAGACAGACCAGAAGAGAATATCGCGGATTAAGCTGCTCAAACAGGAGCTCTTGCCCTTGGAAGAAGCAGGTGCATAGCCATTTCTCAGTTGAACCCAGCATATTCATTTGCTGGGTTTTTCATCTGTACCCAAATACATATACAATATGTGCCGCATCACTATGTAGTGACTTTAGCGCGTTCACGTTATAATGTGATAAGGAAGGAGTGAACAGATTTGGCTTTTCGACTTGATGTGCAGTTTGAACCGGTTCATGAACTGATAAACAGCCTTCATGCATACATTTGCAGAAGTTCTTATAAGAAAACGGATCTTTCATCAGCTTGGGCTGAAGCTGCCCGGATGAAGTTGACTCCCGAATTCGCCACAGCTTTAAGCGAAATGGCGATTGATGCGGACTGGAAGCTTACCTTCCTGCTCGTTCATTTATGCCCGGACAAGTCCGATGTTACGGGGTTTCTTAAGTGGCTGGAGAGTCTGAGCCCTGGGGATATGTATGAGAAGATCGCCGAATACAGCAGTTATTTTCCCGACAACATGAGCAGCTTCCGAGCCAGAACGCTTCGGGTCTTCGAAGAGTGGAATCATGCGTACTTCAGCAGCATTAACCCCGATATCCTCATCTCCTTGCAGGAAGAGAAAAGAAGGAGACTTGAGCAGCTTCCCAGCCTTTCCACCGAGCAGTTTGTTGATACGACAACTAACGGGCTGGTGTTTAAGCCGATTCAAGGACTGGAGGAAGTGATTCTAATTCCCCAGTATCATTTTCAGCCCATTAATGTGATTAATTACTACGGCAAGCTAACCTTATGCTGTTACTCGGCAAGGGTGTATTTCCCTGAGAACAAGGATGTAATGAATCCGCAGAATTACCGGATGCTGCGCAGTATAGGCGAGAAGAGCCGTCTCAAGATTCTCCGGTATTTACATCAGGGGCCCCGAAGCTTCATCGAGATTGTCAGGCATATGAAGCTGTCCAAGGGGATTACCCACGACCACATCTCCAATCTAAGGAGGGCTGGATTGATCTATGCCCACTTCGAGGGGGAGACGCTGACCGAATATAGTTTGAGACCGGGAGCCCTGGAGGAGATCCAAAAAAATCTGCTGGAATATATAAGCGGGGAATAAATCAGTCAAAGCCTTTTCTTCCTTAGGGAGAAAGGGCTTTTTATGTATGCTTTAAGAACAAAATTTTCTGTAAGTGGAGAAATTTGTGTCAGTTCTCTCTTTACAGAACCAGGACGGATACTTATAATAGCTGTATCGATCACAATACATAGTTAATTGATCGGAATATATTATATTCATTGGCATAGGGGAGGATACTATGAAAAAAAGCACACTTTTACTATCTTCACTAATCCTGGCGAGCTCATTACTGTTCAGCGCTTGCTCTGATAATCAGGACGATGCTGCACCGGCATCTGGAGCCGCAGCAGTAACGAATCCAACAGCGACAACGACAACGGGCTCCGCCTCGTCGGAGCAAGCAAATGGCCAGGTCATCCAAGCGGCGGACCTGTCTAAGCTTCCGGAAGCCGCCAAGAAGCGGACGGATACCATTATTGCGAGTCTGACCGATCCTGCCGGAGCATTTGTCCCCTATTTTACCCAGAGCGGGTATGACGGTAATGTCAATTCACAGCTGCAATCCTCACTCGTCACTACGGATGACAAAGGTGTACCTGCACCAGATCTGGCCGAGAAATGGGACATCTCGCCGGATAACTTAACGATTACATACCATTTGCGCAAAGACCTGAAATTTAGTGATGGCTCCCCAGTCACTGCGGATGACGTAGCTTTTACATGGACTATTCTTCACGATAAAGCATACTCCGGGGATACAGCAGTCGATGTGATTCATGTGAAAGGGGGAGCTGACTACAAAGCCGGTAAAGCCAAAACGGTCTCCGGCATTAAGGTGATTGACCCGCTAACCATTTCGGTTACCTTGGAACAGCCAAATGCGACCGCTCTTACTACGCTGGGTGGCCCTGTACTATCAAAGGCTTATTACGGAAAGGATTACAAATTCGGCAATCTTGATTACATAAAGAAGCTGTATTTGTCTCCGGTGGGAACAGGACCTTATACGCTGGAGAAATTCATACCTGGTCAGGAAGTGCGTTTTGTGGCTAATCCGTATTATTACAAAGGCAAACCCAAAACGGAGCATTTCATCTATAAAACGTCTGAAGGGGATACTTGGCAGTATTTGGAGACTGGAGAGATTGATTTTGCCAGTTTCAGTGCCACCCAGGAGAACATTGATAAGTTAAAAGCTCTGGGCTTCGCCAACATTCTATCTTACACCCCAAGCTCGTATGGATATCTGCAGTTAAATCTTGAACATGAACAGTTGAAAGATAAGAAGGTAAGGCAGGCCCTAACCTACGGTCTTGACCGCCAGAGCATTTACGTGGATGCTGCTCAAGGTGCTGGGGCTATCGCTAACATTCCTGCATCACCCATATCCTGGGCTTATACGGAGGAAGGAATTAACCCGTATAAACATGATTTGGAGAAGGCAAAGCAGCTGCTCGATGAGGCTGGATGGAAGGCGGGGTCAGATGGAATTCGGGTGAAGGATGGTAAGAAGCTGACGATTCATTTCCTGGGTTCAAAGAACAAAGGGACCGATATCTTCATTCCGATTGCAAAAGAGAATTTCCAAGCGCTGGGCATCGACTTCCAGCCTGAAGTGTTTGCAGACTTTAATGCGCTGGTCTCTAAAGTGGAAAGCAAGGATTATGACATGGCCAGCTTCTCTACACCGATGCTGAGTGATCCTTCTGACGGGCTGGCTATGTTCCTGCCGAATGGAGATGTGAAAGGGTTCAACAATCCGAAATTTACCGAGCTCTACAAGCAGTCACTTGCCACTACGGACATTGAAGCACGCAAGAAAATTTACAAAGAAATATTCCAGCTTCTGAACGATGAGCTACCGGTCATCTTTACCAGCTACAAAAAGACGGTATATGGCTATAATGGCCGGATTCAGAATCTTAGCGTAAGCCCGTTTAATGGAATTTCTGAAAGTTTGCCTGAATGGTCCCTCAGCAAGTAACCATGAATTTGTTCCCGCTCCGCAAAGCTTGAGTTAGGGTGGAGCGGGGAATATAGATGAAGGAGCCGGTCATGAGCACGTATATTTCAAAAAGATTTATCTATATGCTGGTTATCCTGCTGGCTGCGTCTTTTCTGGTCTTTAGCCTGTATGCCCTTACCCCGGGGGATTTCATCAGCGGGAATATGAAGTTATCCCCGGAGAGGAAAGCGGAGCTCAGAGAGATTTACGGCCTGAACAAACCGCTGCTGGAACGCTATTTGATTTGGATGAAGAACGCTCTGCACGGTAATTTCGGTTATTCTTTGTCCCAGCAGACCCCGGTAT
This sequence comes from Paenibacillus sp. J22TS3, assembly GCF_018403205.1. NCBI lineage: Bacteria > Bacillati > Bacillota > Bacilli > Caryophanales > Paenibacillaceae > Paenibacillus > Paenibacillus sp. J22TS3. Next base: position 127,029 of record NZ_BOSF01000001.1, on the reverse strand, counting down.
TGACTCTATTTAATCAATATATCTGGAATTCGTTTCTGCTTGCGGTCGTTTCTACATTTCTGACCTGGGTCATTGCGGTCATTATTGGGGTGATTGCCGCCTATAAGCAGTATTCCTGGTTCGATACGCTGGTGATGATTGGTATTTTTGCCGCCATGTCACTGCCGTCCTTCTTTATCGGATTATTCCTTATTAAGACCTTGGCCGTTGATCTTCATTGGCTTCCGCCAGGAGGAATGCTCACTACTGGAAGCAACTCCACAGGGCTTGCTTATGTCAAGGAAGTGATTCAGCACATGACCCTGCCTGTAATTGTGATGACGCTGCTGGGGCTGGGCTCGCTGACCCGGTATTTCCGCAGCAACATGATTGATGTCATCAAGCAGGACTATATCCGCACGGCGCGGGCCAAAGGGCTTAGCGAGCGAAAAGTGCTGTTCACGCATGCGCTGCGAAATGCCCTCCTGCCTGCGATCACGCTGGTTGGATTTGAGCTTCCGGCTCTGTTTGGAGGCTCGCTGATTATAGAGAAAATTTTCAACTGGCCAGGGATCGGCCAGCTGTATATGCAATCCTTCGGCTTAAGGGATTACCCTCTGCTCGTAGGGTTCACCATGCTGATCGCGGTATTAACTGTGATTGGGACGCTTCTGTCGGACATTCTCTATCATGTGGCCGATCCGCGCGTCAAGCTGCAATAAGGAGGTTATCACCATGTCATCTATAGGCCGTGAGATTACCGCGGGAGGATCAGCCAGACAAGAGCGTGCGAAATCATCGATCTGGAGACAATCCATGCAGCGGCTGCTTCGGAACAAGCTCGCTGTTATTGGCCTCGTTGTGGTAGTTATTATGTTCCTGGCATGTTTTATAGGACCGGTCTTCTCTCCGTATGCCAGCAACAAAATTCATATGAATATCATGAACCGTCCCCCTAATATGAGGCATTGGCTCGGTACGGACGGACTGGGCAGGGATGTCCTGACGCGTGTTCTTCAAGCAGGGAGAATTTCACTCACTGTAGGGCTGGCCTCTATGGTATTGTCCGTTTTGATTGGCTCGCTGCTTGGAGTAATCGCCGGGTATTTCAGAGGAATTGTCGACCAGTTGATTATGCGGATTGCGGATCTTCTGCTGACGATCCCTGGACTGCCGCTGCTGTTTATCTTCGGGGCTCTACTCTCGGAGTGGAAGGTGCCGACAGAGTACAGGATGTACATCGTAATGGTCATGCTTAGTCTAATAGGCTGGCCTTCTCTTGCCCGTCTTGTGAGAGGGCAGATGCTGAGCCTGCGGGAGAGGGAGTTCATGCAGGCTGCGACTATCCTAGGGTTAAGTGCGAAGCGTAAGCTGTTTCATCATCTGCTTCCGAACATTGTGCCGCTTCTGATTGTTATAGCCACCTTGAATATTGGGGGCTCCATCCTGATGGAGTCCGTGCTGAGCTTCTTTGGACTCGGCGTTATGCCCCCGACGGCAACGTGGGGGAACATGATTGATGCGGCAAACAATATGCTCGATTTCCAAAACCGTCCTTGGCTCTGGATTCCTCCGGGGTTATCGATATTTATCACGGTTATCGCAATCAATATTTTTGGCGACGGTCTGAGGGATGTGCTGGACCCGAAAAAGAAGAAGTAGGTGGACATCTGATGAACGATTTACTGAATATTGAACATCTAAGCACACATTTCAAAACAGAAGAAGGAACGATCAAGGCGGTTGATGACATTAGTCTGCATGTCCGCAAAGGGGAGACGGTATGCATTGTGGGAGAGTCCGGCTGTGGCAAAAGCATTACGGCGATGTCCATCATGGGGCTTATCGAGGGTCCGGCGGGGAAAGTGGCCGGTGGATCGATCCATTTTGACGGGCGTGATCTGACCAAGCTGAACAGGCATGAGCTTCGCCATCTGCGGGGGAATGAGATCGCCATGATTTTTCAGGAGCCAATGTCATCTCTGAATCCCGTGATTACGATTGGCGAACAGATTGTGGAACCCCTTCGGGTTCATCTGAACTTAAGCCGCCGGGATGCGCACACCCGGGCTATTGAGTTAATTGAACAGGTGGGAATCTCCCGTCCTGAGCAGATTTTCCGGAGCTACCCGCATGAGCTTAGCGGGGGCATGCTGCAGCGGATTATGATTGCGATCGCAATCTCCTGTAACCCAAAGCTGTTGATTGCTGATGAGCCGACTACGGCCCTGGATGTTACGATCCAGGCGCAAATCCTTGATCTGCTTCGCAGATTCAAAGAGGATTCGGACATGTCCATTCTGCTGATTACCCATGATCTGGGGGTTGTCGCTGAAATGGCGGATTATGTCATCGTTATGTATTCCGGCAAAATTGTCGAAGAGGGCGAGGTTACCCAGCTATTTGCCAACCCGAAGCATCCTTATACGCAGGGCCTGCTTCGATCTAAACCGGTGATTAACCAGCGTCAGGATGAGCTGTATTCGATACCCGGGCAGGTGCCGAATCCGTTGGAGCTTCAGCCGTCCTGCTATTTTCACGATCGCTGTGAGCATTGCATGGCTGTGTGCCGTATAGAAGAACCAAATCTGAAGAAGGTTGGGGAACAGCAGAAGGCAGCCTGTTGGCTGTACGAGGAGGCGAAAGTGTATGCCTGAGCAGCTGCTCGAGGTTCAACATTTGAAGAAATATTTCCCTGTGAAGTCCGGTCTTCTGAACAGAACTACGGGTTATGTTAAGGCGGTTGACGATGTCTCCATTACGATTGGACCAGGGGAAACCTTTGGATTGGTAGGCGAGTCCGGCAGCGGAAAAAGCACAGTAGGCCGAACCATCGTCAGATTAACGGATAAGACGAGCGGAGAAGTGAAATTCAAGGGAATCGATGTCTATAATCTTGCCCCGCAGGAGCTTCGGAAGCTTCGGCCCCGAATGCAGCTGATCTTTCAGGACCCTTACAGCTCTTTGAATCCAAGGGTAAGGGTAGGTGATGCGATTGGTGAAGCGCTTCTCGACCATGGCCTGGCTGACCGGGGAGAAATCCGGGAGCGTGTTCAGGAGGTGCTCGCATCATGCGGCTTGTCGGCTTACCATATCGACCGGTTCCCGCATGAGTTCTCAGGCGGTCAGCGGCAGCGGATTGGCATCGCCCGGGCGCTGATCTTGAACCCGGATCTCATTATTGCGGATGAGCCGGTCTCGGCGCTGGATGTCTCGATCCAGGCCCAGATCATTAACCTGTTCCGCAATCTACAAGAGACCAGAGGGCTTGCCTATTTATTTATCTCCCATGACCTTAGTGTTGTGGAGCATTTATGCACCCGGATCGGTGTTATGTATTTAGGCTCCATGGTTGAGACCGCATCCAGAGATGAACTGTTCCATAATCCGCTTCATCCCTATACGAAGGCGCTGCTCTCAGCTGTGCCTGTTCCTATCCCCAAATTAAAGAGGGAGCGGATTGTTCTTAAAGGGGACATCCCGAGTCCGGCTAACCCGCCGCACGGCTGCAAGTTTCATACCCGGTGCCCATTTGCGGAAGCGAAATGCAGGGAGGAAGTGCCCGATTTCCGCGATGCCGGCGGCGGCCATTATGTGGCGTGTCATTTAGTATAAGAGAGAAGCGCTGATAATCCTAACAACTTACGCTAATTTTCAACATTTTTTTGCTAACTATGTAACTACTCTTCTTTCAATGATGTTAATTAGTTGTAGTAATCATATAAATAAGGAGAGTAGATTAGTTATGAAGGTTTCAAAACGATTGGCTTCATCTGCAGTACTGTCTTTCATCTTGGTGTTCATGCTGCTGGCAGCACCAGTAAGTGTGGGTGCGGAAGCGAGTAAGGGCCCTGCGCTCACATCCCCGCCGCCGCAGGAGACAAATACATATATCCTCGGAGCAGCTAACAAGTACTTATATGGGGGCAATGTACTCATTGAGTCAAATGGGTCACTCAAAGTAAAATGTACTGCGGAGACGATTGCGAATCAAAAGGTAGAATCCATGGGCATCATATTTACCCTGCAGCGGTGGACAGGCACGAATTGGGAGGATGGGCCTTCAGTGAATTTAAGCGACTCTAATGTAAGCAACTTGAAGGGCTACGCTAACTTTGAGGTTAAGAGCGGGTACTATTATCGTGCGAAGGCCGTACTTTGGGTCAGCCAGGGCGGAATCTATGAACAGTCCGTTGTCTACAGCAATTCACTTCTTGGCAGCTAAACGAGTCTGCTAGCATGACAAGTCAGGGGCCGTCGCAGAGACGGTCCCTGATTTTTGTTTTGATTAACTCAATTACCGATTTGATTCGCGGCCTGCAGAAGTTCTTCTTCCGTTAGGGCTCCGTACATATGAATATAGATATTATCCTCCATAAATTTAATCTGGGGGAGCTCTCCACCGGAAAAAAAAGCTTTGCTCCCATTATCAAGCTTAATTTCACGTGTATCTACCGTGCTGGTTGAGTTGATGCTCCGGTTGCCTTCCATTCTTCTCATACTGATACAGAATAGCTTCGCATCCTTCGTCTTGTATCTGAATTCAATCCATCCCGCTGGCTTATCCCTCTCTGTCTGGAATAAAGAGATGTTCTCCAACTGAAACCGTGAAGGTAGAGAAGGAAGATTAGGAAGGGGGAATGACAGACTGCGCTTCGCTTCTTCTAACGTGACCAGCTGAGGCTCCAGCTTATCTACTTCACCCAGCGTGATGAAGGCTTTGCTCTGATCCTCACGATCCACGTCAGGAGGAGGAGCGGTCTTCGCGTGGGTCGTATCAACGTACGTATCTTTGCCGAAGACCACTTGAATCAGTCCCGTTCCCATTTGCTTGATTTGCTGATAGAAAGGCGATACGGCTTGGGTCATTAGCGGAGGCGAGAAGAGCAGGGCTCCCAGTGTGATGGATGCGGCAACAACGCTGAACCACTGCATTTTGGTTCTGATCCGGTTTCGCCGTTTCTCCATGTCCAGCTTCTGTTTTACTTCAAGCCAGGAAGTCTTCTTCTGCTCTTCAGTAGGTACTGAATATTGAGGGGCCCTGGAGAGGGCATCATGAATCAGCTGATCCAGCTGTTCATTACAATCTGGATCCCACCTTGTTGAATTTCTTCGCATCGATCTCACCCCATTCCTTTTTCAGCATCTTCTTGATACTCTCTCTTGCCCGGTAAAGTCTCTGTCTGACGACATCTTCATCCGTATCCAATTCATCTGCGATCTCTTTATAAGTAAGGCCCTGCTTCCATCGATACTCAACGAGCTGACGGTATTCTGGCTTCAGCCTCTCCAGACAGCTGATAATAGCTTCTTCCAGCATTTTGGCCTCGACGGTCTGCTCGACGGAAGGCTCCGGGTTATAAGGTTCTGTATTTATAAAAACACTGTCCGAATCTAAATGGTTACGAAATTTTTTATTTTTTCTTAAATAATTGATCGCTGTGTTCCTGGTAACAACCTTTAACCAGGCTTTCATTTTTTGTTCGCTTTCAAAGGCGGGTTTCTTGCGAATGACTTTCAAAAAAGCCTCTTGGATAACATCCTCAGCTGCCGAATGATCCCTCACGATATACAAGATCATGCCATACACGAGCTCGTAAAAATTGTAGTATACCTGCTCCTGAATGATCTCATCGAGATCATGGTAACTGGCAGCCAGAAGATAGATCAACTTCTCCGGCATGGTAATCCCCTCTCTACCTGCAATGCTTATTTAATACATAAGAACCACCTGAACCTAGTTGGCAGTATCGACAGATGGATGAGTGGGTGGTGTGCTTTAGTCATTTTACCTCATTTTTCCTTGTAAAGATATGTATTACGAGAAAGTGTCACAGCTGCATAGCTGACAAAAAGAAGGCACTTCCAGGCGGAAGTGCCATTCATCCTATTATTACTGAATCCGATTATTCCTCGTCAGTGGACATGGAATTGTAGTCTTTGACATTTCTTTTGGCGGCCATGGCTGGAGAGTCCGAGTTTCCGTATTCCTGGACCGTGTGCCAGGCATCCGCATCGTCAAAACGTCCGGCATCCTGCTGCCGATGCTCACCAGCCCCCTTGGGTGGAAGCGTCATTACCTGCTCTTCAATAGGCCGATCGTCCGATAGCTTACGTTCAGGCGTGTGGTCAATACAGAAGGCCGTATAAGGGAGGGCCTGCAGGCGCAGATAAGGAATCTCTTTTCCGCAGACTTCACAGGTCCCGTATTCACCGGATTTAATCCGCTCGAGGGCATGATTGATCTGCTCAAGCTCCCACTCCAAATTGTCATCGATCGCCATGTCCCGGCTCCGCTCGAACGTTTCGGTGCCGACATCGCCTGGATGGTTATCCACCGCGGTTAGTTCCCCCGTCGAAGCACGAAGCGATTCATTATGATCAACCTCGGTATCATCTCCTTCGAAATGATGCTCGAGCTCTTGCTTCTCTTCCAGCAGGCTCTGTTCCAGCTTGTTCAGTTGTGAATCGGTTAAATGGCTCATTGTGGCTTCCTCCTGTCTCTGATATATCCTTACTTACCCTCCGGCCCGTTGTTATGACGCAGCTTCGCTTGAAGCGAAGAGATGAGAACTGCAGTTTTGTAAACGCTGATGCCGCTTCTTGTTTCCACAGTATATTTGCTTAATTTGCAAATTAACATGAGGTTTACCTCCACTTGAAATGCTGCTGATGATGCCCTCCTACAATGAAGTCATACGGAAACAACATAAAGTCACAACAAATCACATGAGGTTCAAGGAGGAGAAAATCAGTGAGAAAAGCTTTTATGGGGTTAGCCGCTGTAATACTTGCCGGTTCCATGCTGTCCGGCTGCGGTAAATCAGCTTCGACAGAAGCAAGCGCATCAGCCGGAGACGGAGCGGTCGTCAGCTTGGAGGAATTGCAGAAAGGGGCCAAAACGGAAGGGGAAATTGTAAGTGTAGGTATGCCGGATTCATGGGCGAACTGGAAAGATACTTGGAACGATATTACGGCCAAGTATGGACTGAAGCATACGGATACCGATATGTCGAGTGCCGAGGAGATTGCCAAGTTTGACTCGGAGAAAGACAAGCCCACCGCCGATCTGGGGGATGTAGGTATGGCTTTTGGCCCAGTTGCCGTGGATAAAGGGGTTACACAGCCGTACAAGACCTCCCATTGGGACGAGATTCCGGATTGGGCCAAGGACAAGGATGGACACTGGGTTGTAGGGTATCAGGGGACGATTTCGATCCTGACCAATACGAAAAAAGTAGCTAATCCTCCAAAAAGCTTCGATGATCTTCTTAAAGGAAATTATAAAATTTCGGTTGGCGATGTTACCAAGGCCGCCCAGGCGCAAAGCGCAGTTCTGGCTGCCGCGATAGCTTTCGGCGGAGATGAGACGAATATCGAACCGGGTATCGATTTTTTTGAAAAGCTCGCCAAGGCCGGACGTCTGGCCAAGACCGATCTGACCCTGGCCAACTTGGAGAAAGGTGAGGTGGAAGTCGCTTTCCTCTGGGACTTCAACGCGTTGGGCTATCGGGCTCAACTAGGGCCTGACAGCTATGAGGTTACCATTCCGACTGAAGGAAGTGTCGTCAGCGGTTACGCAACCATCATCAACAAATATGCGCCCCATCCGAATGCGGCAAAGCTGACACGTGAGTATATCCTGAGTGATCAAGGACAGATCAACCTTGCCAAAGGTTTTGCCCGGCCAATCCGGGACAGCGTGAAGCTTCCGGAAGATGTGGCTGCCAAGCTGCTGCCTACCGAAGCGTACAAGACTGCCAAGCCGATCAAGGACTTCAAGGCATGGGAAGCCACTTCCAAGCAGATTCCTGAACTGTGGCAGGAGAGAGTTCTTGTCCATATGAACTAAATGACGCAACTCAAAATTGCAACGAATTTTTCACCATACAGTTACTTTCCAACAGGGAAGTAACTGTTTCGGCTAAAAAGGAGAATCCTCATGTTGAAACGGCGAGTGGATATCAAGCTACTGCTGGCGTTGGTTCCTTTCTGCATATTAATTCTGGCCTTTGAGATTCTGCCGACGCTCTCTGTAGTTGTAGAAAGCTTCAAGAATGATGAGGGCACCGGCTTTTCATTCGAGCAGTATGTCACGGCGTTCACCAAGATGTTCTACCTTCAGGCAATCAAGAACAGCTTGCTGATCTCTGCCGCATCCAGCTTCATTGCAATCATTGCCGGCTTGTTCATAGCCTATGCGATCACCCGGGTATCGGAGCGAACCCGGACACGCGTCCTAATGATCTCCAATATGACCTCTAACTTCGCCGGGATTCCTCTGGCATTCGCCTACATTATCCTGCTTGGCAGCAATGGGGTATTTACGCTCTTGTTCGAGCAATGGGGGCTTTCCATCTTTTCAGGCTTTAATCTGTATTCGTGGTCAGGTCTTATTCTCGTATACGTTTATTTCCAAATTCCGCTCGCAGCGCTTCTGCTCTACCCGACCTATTACGGCATCCGGGAGGAGTGGAGGGAGGCCTCGGCTTTGCTCGGAGCGGGAGCCTTCCAGTACTGGCGCCGTATTGCTCTGCCTCTTCTGCTGCCTGCGGCGGCAGGAACCTTCACCATTCTGTTCGCGAATGCCATGGGGGCCTATGCCACAGCCTATGCGCTGGTCGGTGCCAACTACAATCTGCTTGCCATCCGGATCAGTTCCCTAGTTGCCGGTGAGGTCATAACAAGGCCGCAGCTTGGCAGCGCGCTGGCCATGGTGCTTGGCTTAACCATGGTTCTGAGCTTGTGGATTAATGACCGTTTAATGAAGCGGGTAAGGAGGGATCTCGGATGAAGAACGAAAGAAAAGGGCGTGTCTTTCCCACGGTGGTTCTTACCCTGACGATGATCTATCTGATTCTTCCGCTTATAGCGACCTTAATCTATTCGTTAGCCCGATCATGGCAGAGCAGTATCCTTCCAGATGAATGGACCTTGGACTGGTTCCGTCAATTGTTTCTTGATTCCAGATTTCAGGAGTCCATGTGGAGAACGTTGGGAATCTGTTTCCTAAGTGTAACTCTCAGTGTTGTTGTCATGCTGCCAACGATCTTTATTGTCACAGTCTACCTACCCAAGCTGGAGAGACTGCTCAATATCCTGGTGCTGATTCCTTATGCCGCCCCGCCTGTGGTGATGGCTGTGGGACTGCTCAAATTGTACTCGTCCGGTCCGGTGGCGATCTCCGGTACGATCTGGATTCTGGTTGGCGTGTATTTTGTCGCTGTTCTTCCTTATATGTACCAGGGGATACGAAACAGTATGCGGACCGTACGGGCCAAGGAGCTTATTGAAGCAGCAGAACTGCTCGGCGCCGGGAAACTTGCAGCCTTCCGCAGGATCATCATTCCCAACGTTCTGCCGGGAATCCGCGTCTCTGTGCTGCTGTCATTTTCCATTCTGTTCGGTGAGTTTGTGCTAGCCAATCTGCTCGTGGGCGGCCGGTTCGAGACCATCCAAATTTATTTGTACAATCGACTGATTGAGAGCGGGCATGTCGCAAGTGCTGTGGTCATCTGCTATTTCCTGGTTATTCTCGTCCTCTCTGGACTTCTCCTTGCGCTCAGCAGTCTTCTGTATAAACAATCCACACCGGTAACCAAGAAAGGATCAAATCTATGAGCTACTTAATCCTGAATCAAGTGAATAAAACATTTAACAGGATTTCGGTTCTGAAGGAACTGGATCTTGAAGTGAATGAAGGAGAAATGGTCACCCTGCTCGGGCCAAGCGGATGCGGGAAGAGCACATTGCTCAGATGTATTTCCGGCCTCACCGGCATGGACCGGGGCAGGATTGTTCTTGGGGGAAGAGATATTACCGGGCTTGCGCCCAAAAGCCGGGACGTTGGAATGGTCTTCCAATCGTATGCCCTGTTCCCCAATATGAATGTCTATGACAATATCGCTTTTGGACTTTCGATTCAAAAGAAGAGCGGGCCACAGATCAAAGCAAAGGTCGGGGAGATGCTCCAACTTGTGGACCTGGAGGATAAAGCCAAAGCTTATCCTCATGAGTTGTCCGGCGGGCAGCAGCAGCGGGTGTCCCTGGCCCGTTCACTGGCTGTGGAACCGAAGTTGATGCTGATGGATGAACCTCTCAGTGCCCTTGATGCCAAGATCCGCAAGCATCTTCGTACAGAGCTAAGACAGATCCAGAAGCGGGTGGGAATGACGATGCTGTTCGTTACCCACGATCAGGAGGAAGCCCTTACGATCTCGGATAAAGTCTGCCTGATGAATCAGGGACGGATCGTGCAGACGGGCACACCGGATGAAGTCTACTCACGTCCTAGAGATGAGTTCGCGGCACGCTTTATCGGCAGCTATAACGTCATAGCCGCGGAAGAACTGATGAGGCTTACGAGACAGCCGCTTGCTTCAGGCATATACTATGCGCTTCGTCCAGAGGCGGTGGCGGTGACGCCGGAGCGTGCCGGCACCTCTGAGCGGCCGACGGGGGCGGGAGAGGAAGGGTCTTCTGTAACCGTAACAGGTGTGGTGCTTGAGTCTGTCATGCTGGGCAATATAATCCGCTATCAGATTGAAGCGGATGGGGTGAAGCTTCATGCAGATATGCTTAACGCATCACCGGTAACCAAAGCTCACGATGGAGAGCCTGTCCGGATAGAGTTTGAACTGGCGGCTTGTATTCCGCTTGAGGCCGGTGAGGTGTAAGTCATGTCTGTATTAGCAGAAGGCAGAAAAACCAGAATTCTAACGGAACTGGAGCGGGAGGGCAAGGTCATGGTTGCTCCCCTGGCTGAGCAGTTCTGTGTCTCCATGGAGACGATCCGCAGAGACCTTCAAGTGCTTGAACGGCAGGGCTACTTACGTAGAGTCTATGGTGGGGCCGTCAAATCCTCATTCCGCAGTGATGAAGCCCCATACACCCAGAGGCAGAATATGCATGCCGCCGAGAAAAAGGCTATTGGCGGACGCGCTGCCGGGCTGGTTAAAGATGGGGGAACCATCGTGATTGATGGGGGAACGACCACACTTGAAATGGCGCAAGCCATTTCCGGGCGGACTGGTTTAACGATTTTAACAGGCTCGATTCCGGTTGCATCCTGTTTGCTGGAGGCGCTCAGTCGTGACCTGTTCGATGGGAAGGTGATCATTCTGGGCGGAGAGGCAAGTTCCAGGCAGCTGTCTGTCTCAGGGATCCTTGCAGAGCGGATGATGAGAGGGTTCAATATCGATCAGGCCTTTCTCTCTGTAGGTGGTGTCTCACTCACCCACGGGTTCACGGATTATGACCTCAATGAAGCATCTATGTCCAGTGTATTTGCAGAGGCGGCTCAAGAAGTGGTTGTTCTTGCGGACCATTCCAAGTTTGGGATTAATACATTCGCTCCGATTATGCCCTTGGAGAAGTGTGATGTGATTGTGTCTGATCAGAATCCTCCGCCTTCCTGGCAGGAATTCATAAAGCGCAAGAAGGTAGAGTGGATTACACCGGATAGCGGGTAATTTTATAACAACGGAAGGAAAGAGAAGAACAGGAGGAATGGAACATGGCCAAGGTTATTATGATTGTGTTAGATGGGCTCAAATACGAAACTGCAAGAGCGTCCATGGGGTATTTGAATCATCTGGTTGAAGCCTCGAAGGCCGCATGCTACAAGGTGAAATCCGAGCTTCCCAGTCTATCCAGACCTCTGTACGAAGTGCTTCTTACCGGTACTCCTAGCTCGGTGAACGGCATTACTGCGAATCATATCGTCAGATTATCCAAGCAGAAGAGTCTGTTTCATCTGGCTGCGGAGAAGGGGTTGACTACCGCTGCAGCCGCTTATTACTGGGTAAGCGAACTGTATAACCGTGCTCCCTTCGACCGGATTGAAGACCGGGAGCAGCATGACGTAAAGCTACCGATCCAGCATGGCAAGTTTTATTTTGACGATGGATATCCCGATTCTCATTTATTTGTAGATGCCGAGATTCTGCGGCGCCAGCATGACCCTGACTTCCTCTACATCCATCCCATGGGAATTGATGATATCGGACACAAGTTCTCCTCAGATTCCAGAGAGTACCGGGGGAAGGCGCTTGAGGCCGACATGATTCTGGCGACATTCCTTCCACTCTGGATGTCTCTCGGGTACGAGATCATCGTGACGTCCGATCACGGCATGAACAAGGATGGACAGCATGGTGGTACGGGAGAGGAAGAGAGGGATGTTCCACTTTATGGCATAGGCTCTATGTTCGAGCCAGGCAGTTATACGGATCAATATATCCCGCAGCTCACCATAGCTCCGCTGCTGTGCCGGATGATGTCCCTTCCAGTAACGGAAGAGATGATCTACACCAAGGTGCCAGGCTTTAAGTTTAATGGAGAACATCCGGGAGGGAATTGATGTGAAGGTAGATTTTCATTTTCACTTGGAAGAAGGGCCTTATAGTCTAAATTGGCTTCAGCGCACATGTCTGGCTCTTCAGTCTACACGGCGGACACCGGAGTCGGTAAGTCCAAACAGTCTGGAAGCGGTCCAATCTGTAGTGCGTCAGCTCTCAAGACGCATGGAGGAGGGCTGTTATTCGGAACGATGGATCACCAAGTACTTGGAAAAGGGTTCACGCGAGGGGATCAGCTATTTTGGCGTTGTAGATCATCTGTACCGGTTTAAGGAATTTAAGCCCTATTATGAGAAGCACATGCTGCTGGATGACAGCCCCATCGGGAGGCTTCAAAGGGAGTGGCTCGATCAGGTATGTATATATTCCATTCGCAATTATCTGGAAGGTGTTCAGAACGCCGCCAGGTTCTATGGGAATTTATCGGTTGGAGTCGAAGCAGATTACTTCGAGGACGGGGAAGTGGAACTGGGCGAGCTGCTCTCCCAATATGAGTTCGATTATATTATCGGTTCGGTGCATTTTCTTAACGGTTGGGGCTTTGACAATCCGGAAACCCAGCATCATTTCAAGGAACAGCCGCTTCATGAATTGTACGCGCGGCACTTTGAGACGGTGATTAAAGCCGTGAACAGCGGCTTGTTCCAGTTCATTGCCCACTTGGATAACCTGAAAGTGTTTGGCTATCGCCCATCGGAGGGCAAATTGCTGGGTTGGTATGAAGCTGTTGCATCGGCTTTGGCTAATGCGGGAGTCGCCTCGGAAATTAACACCGGTCTCGCTTACCGTTATCCGGTTAAGGAGATGTGTCCGAGTCCGAATTTCCTCAGAGTTCTGTACCGCTATGGAGTTCCGGTGACACTTAGCTCGGATGCCCATTTTCCAGACGACATCGGCACGATGCTGGATGAAGCGGTGATTATGGCCAAATCGATCGGTTATGAGGAAATCGTATGTTTTAAAAACAAGCAGCCGATCAGACTGCCTTTATAATCGTTATAAAAAAAGGATGCATCCGGCCTGAAGTTAGAACAGCCGTAATGCATCCTTATTTGACTTATCTCAGTTTAGATAGCCCAATTCCCTTGCTTAAACAGCTGGATTTCTTCCCCGTCAGCTGTGATGCCGAAGATGTCCATCTCCGCAGAGCCAACCATAAAGTCCACATGTGTAATGCTTGTGTTCAAGCCGCGCTCATGAAGCTCTTCCTGGGATAGTCCCTTGCCGTCCTTAAGATTAAAGGCATAGGCACTGCCGATCGCAAGGTGATTTGAGGCATTTTCATCAAACAAAGTGTTATAAAAAAGAATATCCGATTGAGAAATCGGCGAGCCGTGTGGAACCAAGGCAACTTCGCCCAGATAGTGGGAGCCCTCGTCCAGCTCGACGAGCTGCTTCAACGTTTCTTCGCCTTGTTTGGCTTTCACATCGACGATCCGGCCATTCTCAAAAGTAATGGTGAACTCGTCAATAATATTGCCGGCATGGCTCAGAGGTTTCGTACTGGACACCTTCCCGTTGACCCCTGTGCGATGCGGTGCGGTGAAGACTTCCTCTGTAGGCAGATTGGCGAGGAACTTGTGGCCGCGCTCGTTAGTGCTGTCCGCAGCAACCCAGAGGTGACCCTCCGGAAGCTCAATCGTAAGATCCGTCCCTGGAGCTATGTAATGAAGCTTCTTGAAGTTCTTGTCGTTTAAGTACGTCGATTTCTGATTCAGATTCTTCACGTGCTCATCCCAGGCAGCAAGCGTATCTGGTTGATCCACACGAACGGTGCGGAAGATCGCTTCCCACAGCTTGTCAACCTGTTGATCTGCCGGCACATCCGGGAATACTTTGGCAGCCCATGCGGCAGAAGGGACAGCAACGATGGACCAGCTGAACTTGTCCGCTTGCTGGTATTGGCGGAATTTGCTCATGGCTTTGCCATAAGTCTTCTGGTGATTGGTCAGACGCTCACTGGAGATTCCCTTCAGCAAGTCCGGGTCCGAAGAGATGACGTGAAGCACGGCAGCTCCGTTCTCAACCAGCTCCAGAATCTCGCCCGCATACCATTTTGGTTCATCAAGGAAAGATTCCTCAGCGGCCATTTCATACCGCAGACGGGTAACGGTATCGTCGCTCCAGTTCACCTTGACAGTTCTGGCCCCGGCTTCATAGGCTTTCTTCACAATGAGGCGCACCAGCTCAGCGCCTTCCAAGCTGGAGTTGACCACCAGCGTCTGGCCTGGCTGTACATTGACACCTACTTTAACTGCCAGTTCTGCATATTTGTTCAATTTTTGTTGAAAATCGGACATGGAATTGACCTCCATTCAATTAAGTTACAGGTACTATATTACAGGAAACTTAATTATAAAGAAAATATAATTCATCTATTTACCGCGTGGAATTATAAACATTAACATGTGCATGGCAAAGCTTATATTCATTATCGAATTAAGGTAAGCACCCACCTGCACCAAGCGATTTCCTGCTGCTCCATCAGCAGCTTGCGCTGATGAACAATGTATCTTCCGAAGATTTGATGCTCCAGATTTTTTAAGTCAGGTCCATATTCCGCTTCCATCTCCTGGATCAGCTTCTCCCGTTTATAAACCTTGTCTTTGTAATAAGTGATCCGGTCCTCGAACAACCGGTTGGCTGTTGCAGAATCTGTCAGTGAGATGGAGTATGCCTTAATTAGAAATTCATCTCTGCTAACCGGAACGGAAGGGGCCTTATCCATCCAGGCTTTGAGCTTGTCCCTGCCAGAATCGGTGATGTGATACAGCTTCTTGTTGGGCCGTCCGGTTTGTTCCACGTTCTCTGGGGTCAAATACCCGTCATTCTCAAGCTTGGCCAACAGCGGATAAATTTGGCTGTGCTTGGCCTGCCAGAATACTTCCAGCATCTCCGCAAGCTCATAACCGGAGCACGGCTTACGGACAAGCATGGCCAGCAGGGCATAAGCTAAGCTGTTCATCTGATTAACCTCCCATGGAACGAAGGTTTGGTTCGTTCCTCAAATTGTTTTATATTCAAAGGTATATACGCACGACATCTGTAAATTGGCTAACCAATTGTGATTCTGCCTTCAGGATGACGGTAAAGCTCCTTAGATGACCGGGGAGCAAGTGCATATGCCAGAGTGAGGGGGCCGACCCTTCCAAGGAACATCACGATGCATATAATGATTTTGCCAGCTGGTGTGAGCATGGGCGTAAGTCCAAGACTCATGCCGGTTGTGCCAAATGCGGAGGTAGTCTCAAATAATATAGGCAAAAAACTGCGGTCCTCCAGCACAGATAGCGCTATGGTAACGAAAATGACAAGGAATAAAGCTAACCAGGTTTGGGTGACCGCTTTGATAATCGTATCTTTGGCAAGCCGTCTCTTGTACATTACAATGTCGTCCTTGCCTCTGATGAGGGCGAACACAGCTCCAATAAGTACAGCAAATACGGTTACTTTAATTCCACCGCCTGTTGAGCCGGGAGCAGCTCCAATGAACATCAGAATAACTAGAAGGAACTGGGTTGACGGATTCATATCCGTTGTGCCAAGCGTGCTGACTCCACCTGACCGCGAGCTTACCGATTGAAAGAAAGAGGCTAGGATGCGTCCGCCTTCCCCCAGTGGTCCCATGGTATGTTCATTGGTCCGCTCCATAATGTAAATGAGAAGCGCACCTAAAACAACAAGTGCAAGAGAGAAAGAGAGAACAACTTTGGAGTGCAAACTTAATTTCCGCTTGGTATGGAATTCGAGAAGATCCGACATCACCACAAAACCAATTCCGCCAAGAAAGATCAATCCCATAATGACGAGATTGACATACAGGTCCTGGGCATAAGCGCTTAAACCCGAGAACGGGCCTGTGACCTGCCTGAACAAATCGAAACCCGCATTGTTGAACATCGTAATACTGTGGTAGATTCCGAAATACACAGCTTGGGTAAGCGGCATATCCAGCGCCCAGCGGCTTGAGAGCAGGACGGCACCAATGGCTTCGATGACAAAAGAATACATGATGACGCGCCGGATCAGTGAGATCAGCCCCTCCATAGAGTTGTAATTCATAGCCTCTTGGAGAATCAGCCGTTCTCTTAATGATATACGCTTGTTGAAAGCCAGCGCAATGATAGTCCCCATGGTCATGAAACCCAGACCGCCCACCTGGGTTAAGACAAGCAGGACAAGCTGCCCCAGCAGAGTCAGGTCTGTGCCCGGGTCGAGGACCGTAAGACCGGTTACACACGTAGCAGAGGTGGCCATAAAGAATGCATCCAACAAGGGAATACGATTTCCATCAGTCGAAGAAACCGGAAGTGACAGCAGAATTGTTCCTGTCAGGATAATCATAGCGAAGCCTGCCGTCAGAACCTTGGAGGGCGAAAGGGTATGATGGAAGCGTATAGCTGTTTTCAAGATGTAGACACCTCTTCACTAGGTATTCACCAAATGCGGGTATTGCTAATTCGGATATGGTATAAAAAGAAATGAATGACTTTCTAAAACATGATACGATATAGCGTGAACCTACAGCAATCTATTTCTAAAATTTAGGATAATAGGTCATACTCCAAATGTCATACTGCAGCTGATTCTGATTATGCCAGTATAACAATGGATATACAATAATAGAAGCTATTGATATTGCGAAGGAGAGAAGGCAAAGTGGAACTTGAGTTAATTAGTGCAGTTATGCAGCGGCAAGAGGACGAAACTTATCTGGGACGAACCGTATTTAAGGTTACCGGGCACAAGCAGGACTATGAAATTACGTTTTTCAGCAAAAGGGGGAAAGAGTGGGATTATAGTCTCCATTTTGCAAATGAATCCGGGGATGAGGACGAGCTGTTAGCGGTTGATGCCCGCATTGAGGAGGATGACGAGTGGTTCGACCGGTTGCTGGATGCAGCGATGGATACGCTGCCGGACGAAGAGTAAGGTCTTTAGACCAATACAGGAATAGGGAGGGATGTTTTTGCTGGAAAAACCTTTTTTTCGCACATGCCTAGGCATTATCATGCTGTTAACGATTGTTTTTCTGTTACATAAAGTCAGTTTTATCTTCAATCCGGTGGTCACCTTCGTCAAAATCCTTATTGTGCCGCTGACGATTTCAGGATTTCTCTACTATCTGCTTCGTCCCATCGTGCATTATTTGGATACCAAAAACGTAAACCGGATGTTATCCGTGCTGTTGATCTATTTATGCTTTGCGGGACTGATTACACTCTTCTTCTTCGTCGTCTGGCCTCCGCTCACGAAGCAGGTTCAGGAGTTCATAAGCAATCTGCCAAGCTTGCTTGAGGGAGTCCGCACCCAGATCGGAATGATTCAGAAAAGCCGTTTCTTGTCCATGATCGATTCAGGCAATACCCAGATCTCGACCAAGATCACGGAGTACATTAACGGTGCTGTAGAGATGGTTACCGGGTATATGTCCCACTTCTTTAACTTTATTAGTGATTTCGTTGTAATCATTGGTACCGTGCCAATTATTCTGTACTACATGCTAAAAGAGGACAAACGGATCTCCCCGGCGATTGTCAGAGCCATGCCTAAACGGTTCGCCCGTGATGGCGCTCAGGTTGTGCAGAGCATTGATGCTGCGCTCAGCGGCTTCATCTCCGGTCGAATTATCAGTGCGGTGATCCTTGCGGTGATGAGCTTTGTCGGATTTTGGATTGTTGGACTTCCATATCCGCTCCTGCTCGCTGTTATAGGAGCCTTGTTCAATTTCATTCCATATGTGGGCGCCTTTCTTGGAGCTATTCCTTGTCTCATCGTTGCTTTTACCGTATCCCCATCAATGGCCCTGTGGGTGCTCATTGTCATCGTTGTCGCACAACAGGTGGAAGGGAATCTGATCGCCCCGTATATCTATGGCAAAACAATCAACATTCACCCGCTGACTACGGTGATTTTGCTCTTAATCGGCGGGGAGTATGCCGGAATTCTTGGCATGATTCTGGTCATCCCGGTATATATGATTATCAAGATTGTTACGGTAAGGCTGTACAAATTGTTCTTGTCTGAAAAAGTCGAGGAAATCGTAGATTAATCCCGTAAATAAGCACTGTAAACCGATCCTTTGGATCGGTTTATTTGTTTTATGTTATTAACCAAGTTAGAATAGAAATTGCGTAGTGTATAAAATATTAAAAAAATTAATGAAAATTAGTCTGAATATGTAGAAATTACTAAATTCCACTCGTCAAAATCCGATAAAAAAAGACATGGAGCGATAAATTTCTTCGTCGGTTCCATATCCAATTTTAACGAATAAGAGGGGGAAAATAATGAAACGGATGTTTTCTTGGGCAGCTATTGTCTTGTTGGTCATCACAGCTACCATGCTCACGGGGTTCTCTTCCAGGCATGATGTGAAAGCGACATGGGTGAAGCAGACGGAGCTGATCGAGAATGGTGGAGGGAAACTGCTGGATTTTGCCACATCACAAGGTGTGAACGTCATTTACCTGCAAGTTAACAGGTCGATACCAAACACGGTTTACGGGCAATTTATCGCGAATGCCAGCAAGCGGGGCATTGCAGTCCATGCCTTAGACGGCAGTGCTGATTGGGCATTAACTGCGGGCAAGTCTAAGCTGACTGACCTGGTTAGCTGGGTTAGCGCATACAATGCCCAGGCCGCTGCGGATCAAAAGATAAAAGGTGTGCATCTGAGAATCGAGGCGTATTCCCTTCCGCAGTGGACTACCGGAGCTTCTGAGGTGATGGATTCTTGGAAGTCGAATCTACAGGAGTTCATAACCGCAGCCGCAACTAAGCTTCCCGGGACAGAGCTCGGAATCGATCTCCCGTACTGGCTAAAAGGAGATAAGCTCCCCGGCGGGGACACAACTCTGCAATGGTTCATCAAATCATTTAATCATGTTACGATTCTAGATTATAAGACGAGTGTATACGACAAGAGTGGAATTATAGAAAGTGTACGGCCGCAGATTCAGATGGCTTCCTCGCTGGGCAGACAAATTGTTGTTGCCCTGAATACGAGAGAGGATGCCAGCAGCACAGATGCATCCTTCTACGGCAAGGATCCTCAACTAGTTGATGATGCGCTTTGGGAAGTGAATGACCAGTTCGGCAGTGAGAGATCGTATGCCGGAGCGGCGATTAACGACGCAGAGGGCTGGGCGGCGCTTATGAAGCAGGACATTGTAACTCCTGCTCCAGTTCCAGTACCCGTACCTGACCCGGTACCTCAACCGGACCCAGGTCAGGAGCCTCCGCAGCAACCGGATCCTACTCCGGTGCCTCAGCCTGAACCGACTCAACCGGATTCCCCGGTACCGGAGGCTAAGCCGGTCAACCGGAGCTCTGATATAAGAGCTACGTATATTTGGGAGGCAGGAGATGTAGTTAACCGGCCGGATGAAGTTCTCACATTTGCCAAGAATAAGAAGATTAATGTACTGTATCTGCACATTGATGTGGACTACGGCTATGCAGCATACCGTCCGTTCATGAAGAAGGCCTCCGCAGCAGGAATCGAAGTGCATGCCATGGGCGGCAACACTGGTTATGCCTTTACCGAGAACCGTGCGCAGATCACCAAATTAATTAATTATGTGAAGAACTATAACCGGCTTGTCGACGCGGATGAAAGATTCTTTGGTATCCATCTTGATGTAGAGCCATGGGTACTCCCGGCTTGGCAGTCGGCGACCGATCGAGTCATTAACGAGTGGACCGGCAACATGAATTATTTTATCGGAGAAGTTAAGAAAAACTCTAAGCTTCAGACTAGTGTAGACATTGCAGCATGGCTGGACCGATACAAGGTGAAAGACGAGGATGGAATCTCAATCAGCAAATGGTTCATTCAAAAGATGGATCATGTAACCATTATGGATTTCCGGAACTATGCGTCCGGTATCGGCGGTATTGCAGACATGGCCAAGGAAGAACTCGCCTTCGGCAGCGAACTGGGCAAGCCTGTCGTTCTCGCCGTCGAGACCAAAGTCAGCTCAGAAGGTCCTTACGTCAGCTTCCATGAATTGGGCAGCGCGATTCTTGAGAGAGAACTAGCTAAGCTTCCAACTCTTCTCAGTAAGTACGATTCCTATACAGGCATTGCTGTTCACGCATATGAATACTGGAAGACACTCAAGCCCTAACTTAAAACAAGGAGCCCGGATCTTAGGATTCGGGTTCTTTGTATTTTTGCAGCTGTTTACTTAAAGAGGCGTGTAAGTTCCCCCGGTATATCAGCAAATTGTCAGTTTACACGTGCATTAACCGGGATCAAAAACCACACATTCAGCAATTGTCATAGGGCTGGCCAATGACAGTGCAATCCAGATGGATAAAGCGCTTTCGATTAAGTCCGAAATAACATATTTACGGAGCTGCAAACCCTCGTATACCGTGGAAATGTAAGCGCATACGAAGCGGAGCCGCAGTCAGACGAATCTCCTTCCATTGTATACGCTGCGCAGCAGGGAACCCGGCTTGAATCAGCTGTGGATTATGAACACATAAAGGGGTGATTCTATGCAGGATACGAAGAGTATCGCTGCAGGCAGTGTCATACGGGAGCCAGGGAAGGTGAAACGAACGGTCTGGAAAAGGATCATTTTAAATTGGGAGCTGTATGTGTTTATTGCCCCCGCCTTTTTCTACTTCCTTATCTTCTCTTATCTGCCGATGTACGGAATTCAGATTGCTTTCAAAAACTTCATCCCCAGCAAAGGGATACTTGGCAGTCCATGGGTTGGCTTTGATCATTTTGAGAGATTCTTCAATTCCTATTATTTCTGGGATTTGATCTGGAACACGTTAAGCATCAGCTTGTATGAATTGGTCATCGGCTTTCCGATTCCGATTATATTGGCTCTGGCTTTTAATGAAGTAAAGAGCGGTTTCTTTAAGAAAATGGCCCAGACCGTCACCTATGCGCCTCACTTCATCTCGGTGGTGGTTATGGCGGGTATGATCATCACATTCCTGTCACCTACCACAGGAATTGTCATTCATATCATGGAGTGGGTTGGGATACAACCTCCGGATTTCCTTACAGATCCGAGGTGGTTCAAGACAATGTATGTCTTCTCAGGAGTGTGGCAGAGTGCCGGGTGGGGGACGATTATCTACCTTGCGGCATTGTCTGGAGTTGACCCCGGCCTGCATGAGGCCGCGATAATCGATGGGGCATCACGCTTTCAGCGGGTAAGGCATATTAACATTCCAGTCCTTGTGCCCACGATGACGATTCTTTTAATACTGAATATGGGCAGTCTGCTCGGGGTCGGATTTGAGAAGATTCTGCTCCTGCAAAATCCACTCAACATGGAGTCTTCGGACGTGATCTCCACCTTTGTTTACCGGTCCGGTCTTGTTAACGCCCAGTACAGCTTCTCGACGGCGATCGGTCTGTTCAACTCGCTGGTGAATGCCATCCTGCTCATTGCCGTGAATCAGATGGTGCGGCGGACAAGTGAGAGCAACAGCTTATGGTAGCACTAACGTGTGCAGAAAGGGGGGACTGCTGATGACAACAGCAGTGAGAGAGAGCGGCCGGGACAAAATCTTTCTGATTTGCAATTATATCTATGTTTGGTTAGCCTTTATCCTTGTGGCTTATCCGATCATCTATATGCTCAGCGCTTCAATCAGTGATCCGAAGTTTGTCGGTTCCGGTGAAATGTGGCTGTGGCCTAAAGGCATCACGTTTGAAGGCTACCAAAGAGTATTTCAGGACAAGAGCATTTGGTCGGGCTATGCGAACACTATTCTATATACCGGGGTAGGCACAGCTATCAATCTGATCGTAACGCTGCCCGCAGCTTATGCACTCAGCCGCAAGGATTTTCTGGGCCGGAATTTCTTCATGGGTATGTTCATGGTAACCATGTTCTTCGGCGGGGGGCTGGTGCCGACCTATCTGCTTGTGAAAGAGCTTGGCATGGTGAACACCATGTGGGCTATCGTCATTCCGTCTGCTGCATCCATCTGGAACATCATTGTATCCCGGACTTTCTTCCAGACGTCCATTCCGAAAGAGCTTCAGGAAGCGGCTCAGATTGACGGCTGTACGAACCTCAGGCTGTTCGTCAAGATTATCCTGCCGTTATCGATGCCAATCATTGCTGTGATGGCTCTGTTCTACGGCGTGGGCAACTGGAACAGCTACTTCTCGGCGCTGATCTACCTGAATGATTCGGCTAAATATCCGCTTCAGCTGGTCTTGAGACAAATCCTTGTCCTTCAGGAGATGTCCGCGCAAGCGGGGGGTGTGATGGATGCGGCTACTGCATCCGCACTGAACAATAAAGCGCAGATTGCGGCACTGGTCAAATATGCGGTGATTATTGTTGCTACCGTACCTGTGATCGCCGTGTATCCATTCCTGCAAAGGTACTTTGTTCAAGGTGTGATGATCGGTTCGGTTAAGGGCTGATCTTACTCATATACCAATTAAAAAAGGGGAGTTATTGAATGAGAAAACTTCGCAAAGCGTCTGTTTTACTTCTAAGCCTCACACTGGCAGCATCCCTGATGTCCGCGTGCAGTTCAGGCAAAGCGGATACCGCATCCCCAAATGCAGGAAGTACGGATGGGGTGAAGAAGGAAGGCTTCCCGATTGTAAACAAGCCGGTTACCCTCAAGGTTATGTCCCAGGATGCCGGGATTGCCGATTGGAGCAAGATGCCGGTTCTGCAGGAGATGGAGAAGCTGTCGGGCATCAAGCTTGAATTCCAGAATGCCCCGATCGACAGCTTTGCTACCAAGAAGAACTTGGTCTTTGCGAGCGGCAATCTCCCGGATATCTTCTATGCCGCCGATCTGAAGCCAGCGGAGCAAGTGACCTATGGCTCGCAAGGGGTACTGATTCCCCTGGAAAAATATATTGATGAAGGTTATGCTCCCAACCTGAAGAAGATCCTGGATGAACATCCGGATATCCGCAAGTCGTTCACCACACCTGACGGGCACATGTACGCCCTGCCGTTTATTGATACAGCTGCGGTATGGTACCGTGGGCCGATGTGGTATAACGGCAAATTCCTGAAAACGCTCAAGCTGACTGAGCTGCCTAAGACAACGGATGAATTGTATACGCTCTTGAAGCGGGTGAAGAATGAAGATCCGAACGGCAACGGCAAGAAGGATGAAATCCCTCTTACTTCAGTAAAGCTGGACGACCTTCGCATGTATTTCTTCGGATTCTGGGGAATGTACAGCGAGACCTATTACGCGGATGCCGGTGGCAAAGTCCATTACGCGCCGCAGGAAGAAGGGTATAAGGGCTATCTCACCTTTATGAACCGTCTATGGAAGGAGGATCTGCTGGACCACGAGACCTTCTCGCAAACCGATGAGCAGAAGAAAGCCAAGGGCAAAAACAACCAGGTTGCCTTGTTCAGCGACTGGTTCCCTTACTTCACGCTGGGAGGCGAGCCTGGACCGGACAATCCGCTCATGACCCCGGTGAAGAGCGAGATTCCTGGCTCTCCGGTGTACGGCAAGCATCCGGGCATAAGCACTAACGGCACTTTTGCGATCACTAGCAGTAATCCAGCTCCAGAAGCCAGTATGCGCTGGATTGATTACCTGTACAGCTATGATGGGGCAACCCTGTTCTCCCAAGGACCGGAGAACCTGCTCTGGAAGTATAAAGACAAAGCTAATCATGTCAAAGAGTGGCTGCCTGTTCCGGGTGGAGGAGACCGGGAGGAATATCGCGGAACCATTACACCGAACTACGGCATTCTGACCCCAGGTATGAATGATCCAGAAATCGTCAAAGGCCTGCGGACCGATTTCGATGAGTGGATTGACCAAGAAACGAAGCAGAAGCTCGTTCCTATTGCGAAGTCGCCGTTCCCTAACGTGTACCTGACTAATGAAGAGCAGGCGGAAGCAACAGGTCTTCTCTCAGACTTGAACACCTACGTTCAGCAGATGGAAGCGAAGTTCATCACCGGCCAGGAGCCTTTATCGAACTGGGATAAATATATCGCTCAAGTGAAAAAGATGGGCGGAGACCGCATTGTAGAGCTCTATCAGGCGGCATATGACCGCTGGAATTCCGGCAAGTAGCGCCTAACCGGGCAAAAAAACAGCCAACATATCCGGTCTGCAAGAGACCGGGTGTTGGCTGTATCTTTAAGCGTCGGACTGCTGGCCAGCAGCGGCCGAGTCCGGGGAGGTGCCAGAGTAAATTTTTCGGTATTGGCCTGGGGTAAGCCCAGTCTCCTTCTTGAACTTGCGGATAAAGTTAGGCGTATCGAGATATCCAACCCTCTGAATAATCTCTTTGAGTGGATCGGTGCTGGAAACAAGCTGTCTCATGACTTCATCCAGCCGCTTTTGCCAAATATACTGCACAAAATTGACGCCAGTCTTCTCTTTAAATGAGCGGCTGACATGGGCAGCCGACACTGAAAATTCGTTCGCTACCGCCTCCAGGCTCAAGGCCTGGTCGGTAAAGTGGTGATTGATATAGGCCACAATCTGGTCAATCAGGGATTGTTCCTTCTTTTTATTGTTCTGCTCAACCTGATTGCAGATTCTGCCTGCCAATTCCAGGAGGCCCCGTTCAATTTCCTCTGGGGACTGGCTGTATATCAGATTGGGATCGACATCCTGAACGAAATGATGAATTCCTAGACCGGAAGCGGTCTTTAGCAGGGTGTTCAGTACGTCAAAGCAAATGCAGCGCTTAAGCAGCACGGGCAGCTCAGAGACATGAAGATTATGGAGAGCCGACCGTATTGTTTGCTCGGCAACCTCGAAGCTTCCCTGTTTAAGACTTTGCGATAGCTTCATTAGCGAACTGCTTGGAATCCATAGGGTCAGGTTATCCATAGAAAATGTCAGTTTCTCAAAGTAAGTGACCGTGCCGGATAAGGAGGACACCTTCAAGTCAAATGCGGAGCAGGCTTCAATAAATGTTTGGTTCAAGTAACTCGGACTGTGGTAACAGCTGCCCACACCTATCTTGGGAATAACCGCAAAAGTCTCAAGCAGTATGCTTCGGACGGCTTCGACGATATGCTGCACCTGATGGAATCTGTCCATTTCCGCTAGTGGATTAAAGTTGATGATGAGTGCAAACTGATCCAGCTGTGGCAGCTCTACACCAAAAGCTGCCGCGTTCATCTCTGGAAATTCCACTTGGGTGAGCAGTTCGGTTATATCCCGGCGTTCCTGCTCCAGCCTGTCTTCCTGCAGATCACCAGAAGGTTCCCAGCCAATGACCATCACAAAATAGCAGGAGCCATCAAAATGAATATCCAGCGCTTCCTGAAACTCAGGGGAAAGACTGTGCGCATTTCCGTGCTTTAACAGGGTGGACAATAAGTGATTGCGGGCAAAGGACTCCTGCAAATCAATTCGTGAGCCATACTCCTGTAGGGCAGTTCGAATCCGTTCTAGTTCGTTGCCGCCGTTAACCAGGGTCCGATCAGCCACTTGCTTTGTACTGGACTTGGAAGCCGCAAATTCCACCAGCATGGAGATCGGCTGATATTGTTTTCTTGCCAGAATAAGTGCGATTCCCACACCAATAAGAACCAGAATGACGAACAATATGATGATGAAGCTGCGTACATGAAGGACGCTGCTGAAGAACTGGGCGCTGGGCATCACGGTGACATAGGTCCAGCCGTTATTGTCTGATTTCACCGACACGATTGACAGCGCTTTCTTATTTAGGGTCAATTCAAAGATGCCGGGCTTCATCTCCGAAATCTCCTTCATTTCGGCCTCCGTCAGCCCTTCACCCTGCCGGTTGCTGGCAAGAATCTGTCCTTGATTGTCCAGAATGTAGCTCAGTCCCTGGAAGTTTCCCAGAACGGAATCGATCAAGCTGGTTAGCTCGGATTCTTTGATCAGATACATCACTGTACCGTGCGGGTGGGGACTATTCGGTGTAATCGGAATAAGGTAGGCCATCATGGTCTCCTGCCTGTGAGGAGTCAGGTTCACTGTATCCGCAGGCCTCATAGTCGGATATTGGATACTGTTCAGATCGCTCAGCAAGGAGGTCTTGTTCCAATTGTGGAAGCTGAGTGTCTTCGCGAAGACCTCGAAATTAGAGAGACCTTTACTTGAGTAGATCTTGGAATCTTTGTGAAAGTACAAATACATTTCACTGATGATGGAACTGGTGGCTTTATATTGATCCAGCGCCTGAATGGCCTCCCCACTGTATATAGGATCATGCACCCGGTAAGGGGTTAAGCGGTTGTCATACGAGACGCGGGAGGCAATGTCATTTAGCTCCTTCATTCGTCCGTCAACGATGATTTTGGTCTGGGTCAGCTGGGAAGAGCGGGACTGCTCGATTTCCGAGCGAAGGCTCTCGACCGCATTCCGGTAGATCAGAATGGTCATCAGGACTAAAGGAATAAGCAAAATGAACAGATAAGACCAAATATATTTCAGAAAGAG
This sequence comes from Paenibacillus sp. J22TS3, assembly GCF_018403205.1. NCBI lineage: Bacteria > Bacillati > Bacillota > Bacilli > Caryophanales > Paenibacillaceae > Paenibacillus > Paenibacillus sp. J22TS3. The sequence goes on along the minus strand of NZ_BOSF01000001.1, from coordinate 100,279 downwards.
CTTGGATCGGAAGTAATTGGATTTCATTTTACCGCCTCCTATGAACGCAAATCTCTGTTGTTCCTATTATGATAGCAACAAAATCGGGGCTTGCACATAGAGCCAAAGGCAGAATTACAAGACGGATTTACAAGGTTGTAAAAATCTGTGAGGAGGCAAGCCGAAAATGCAAAAATGGTTTGAGGAAGCGAAGCTGGGTATTTTCATACATTATGGAATTTATGCAGTAAATGGAGTTTCGGAATCCTGGTCGTTCTATAACGGCAGGATCACTTATGAAGAATATATGAATCAATTGCAGGGATTCACAGCGTCCAATTATGATGCCGATCAATGGGCGGACCTGATTGAGAAATCTGGAGCCAGATATGCTGTGCTTACCACCAAACACCACGATGGTGTGGCGCTCTGGGATACGAAATACAGTGACCTCAATGTGGTTGCCAGAACGCCAGCCAAACGGGACCTGGTTAAGGAATATGCGGAAGCCATGCGTAAAAGAGGAATCCGCCTTGGCATGTATTTCTCGCTGATTGACTGGTCGCATCCGGATTATCCAACCGTGTATGAAGGGGGAAAGGAACCGGAGAATCCGGCCCAGGCGAATCCATATTCCAGCCCGGCTGGGGGGAAGCAGGATGAAGCGCGGTGGAAGAGGTTTTTGGAGTTCAACAACAACCAGCTTCAGGAGCTTATGACGAACTATGGAACAGTGGATCTGCTCTGGTTCGATGGGGATTGGGAGCGGAGTGCGGAGCAGTGGAATTTGCCGGATTTCAAAACCTATCTGCTGTCTATGAACCCGAATGTGATCATCAACTCCCGGTTACAGGGCTATGGCGATTACAAGACACCCGAGCAAGGACTTCCCATTACAAGGCCGGCAGGGCCCTGGGAATTCTGCACCACGATAAACTCCTCGTGGGGTTATGTGCCAACCGACAATAAGTATAAGTCGTTAAACCAGATTATACGAATGTTCTGTGACTGTATCTCCATGGGTGGCAATATGCTGCTGGATATCGGGCCGAAGGAAGATGGCACGCTTGACCCACGGCAGGAGCAAATCCTGCTTGGACTTGGCGACTGGATCCGGACACATGAAGAGGCGGTATACGGTACCACCGAAGGGATCATGAACCGGTATTATCTTGGCGGCAGCACATTGTCCAAAGACAGAAAGATCTTATACCTGTTTGTATATGACGATCCCAAAGAGAATATATGCTTGAAGGGCCTATGTAATTCGATTCGTAAGATCACTGTGCTTCATTCCGGCAAGGAATTGGAACATGAAATACATGGAGGTGTACCGTGGTTTGATATCCCCGGAACCACTTGGATTTATATGTCTAAAGAGGATACCCACGATCAGGTTACCGTGCTGAAGTTAGAGCTGGATGGTGAGATCGAAATGTATGGAGGTTCTGGAGCGGTAGTCACCCACAACTAGTTGAGCATCAAGAAATGAGGCTTCAGGACACCCGATGATGAGACGCCGACGATGAATAGGATGAATAGATAGAGATTCCAACAAAGGAGATGGAGGTAAAATCATGAAACTGAGCGGAGTACCGGAGCCGAAGATACAATATGCTCCGAAACAGTACGTATGCCGCCGTACGGCACAGAAGCCGATATTGGACGGAAGAATCGACAAGCCCTTTTGGGCGAATGCCGCGTGGACCGGGGATTTCGTAGATATTGAGGGCGATTTGCGCCCCAGGCCGTCCAAGCGGACCCGGGTAAAGATGCTCTGGGACGAACAATTTTTCTATATCGGGGCGGAGTTGGAGGAGGATGAGATTTGGGCCACTCTTACGGAGAGGGATTCGGTCATTTTTCATGATAACGACTTTGAGGTGTTTATTGACCCGGATGGGGACAGCCATCACTATTATGAGCTTGAGGTTAACGCACTCAATACCGTATGGGACCTGCTCCTGATCAAGCCATACCGTGACGGAGGACCGCCTGTGAACGGCTGGGATATACAGGGGCTTAAGACAGCCGTACATATCGATGGGGAATTGAACAAGCCGGGCGCGGAGAACCGGAAGTGGAGTGTGGAGTGTGCACTTCCTTGGTCAAGTCTGCGCGAGTGTGCTCCCGAAGGTCGGGCTCCGGTTCCTGGTGAATTCTGGAGGGTGAACTTCTCACGCGTGCAGTGGAAGGTTGAAATCCGGGACGGGAAGTACAGCAAAGTTCTTGATCCAGATACGGGCAGGCCGCTGCCGGAGGACAATTGGGTGTGGTCCCCAATGGGTCTCATCAATATGCATTATCCCGAACTGTGGGGTTATGTTTTGTTTGCGGAAGCTGAAGCCCCCGACTCCTTCGATCTTCCACCCGATGAAATGATCAAGTGGAAATTGAGAACTTTGTATTATCGCCAGCGCAATTATTATAAGGAACATGGCGTATATGCCAAGAACATCCATGAAATTGCGGATAACGAGACATGGGAGACGGAGACGCTACCGCAGATTGAGATCACCCGCAGCCTGTTCCAGATATCGCTCCCGTCCGCAGATGGAAACTCCCTGATCTGCATTCGGGAGGACGGAAAACTTTGGAAGGAGTGAATTTCATTGACCCTTAACAGCTTTGTTGATTCGTTAGATACGAAGACCAAATATGAAATTGAACAGCGATTTCTGAATAGACAGCAGGTGGGCCGTGCAAGAAAGCATGAATTGTTCGATATATTTGAAAAGCCGCTAACCGAGGAAGAGATTTGGGCGCTGAAGTATTTGTATGCCTTTATGCCGGTTAATGATCTGGCCGATTACGACGGGGATTTATTCTTAAGTCATGTAAGGCAGACCCTGAAAGTCCGGGATGAAGTTGCTTGGGGACACCTGGTTCCTGACTATTTGTTTCTTCACTTCGTGCTGCCTTACCGGGTGAATACGGAGAACATTGAGGATTCCAGGGGTATTCTGTATGAGGAGCTTTCCGGAAGGACCCAGGGCCTGTCGATGAAAGAGGCCATTCTGGAAACGAATTACTGGTGCCACGAGAAGGCAACATACATCGCAAGCGATCAGCGCACAGCTTCCCCCTTAACGCTGATCCGCAGCGCTCGGGGCCGCTGCGGGGAAGAGTCCACCCTGGCGGTGGCGGCACTTCGCAGCATAGGGATTCCGGCGCGGCAGGTGTATACCCCGCGCTGGGCCCACTGCGATGACAACCACGCATGGGTGGAAGCTTGGGCTGACGGGCAGTGGTACTACTTCGGGGCATGTGAGCCGGAGCCCTGCCTGAACCGGGGCTGGTTCACACCGCCTTCACGCCGGGCAATGCTGGTCAACACCCGGGTATTGGCTGATTATCCTGGGCCGGAGGATATTACACTCCGGGAAGACATCTATACCGAGATAAATCTATTGGAGGGGTATGCCAAGACTAGAACACTCAGCATATTGGTTACGGACCCGAACGGGACGCCAGCAGCGGACGCGGAAGTGCATTTCGAGCTTTATAACATGGCCGAATTCTACCCGCTCGCCTCTTTATTTACGAATGAAGAAGGCAGGGTTTCCTTCAAGACAGGGCATGGCGACTTGCTTGTCCGCGCGGTTAAAGATGGCAGATGGGGTGAGATGAAGGCGGCCGCTGCAGATGGGGATCATGCCAAAATTGTGCTCGATAAATCCCGCCAACCGGAAGGGACCCTTGATCTGGATATGGTTCCTCCGCCAGAAGGAACCGGGGAAGCTCCTGCCCCCGTGTCTGATGAATTACTGAAGCAGCATCAGCTTCGGTTAGAAGAAGGGAGCAGGCTTCGCTCAGAATATGAGAGTACATTCATCCAGGAAGAGCAGGTTTCAGAGCTGGCCCGCTCGACCGGACTTCCATGTGACCGGTTATGGGATGTGCTCAGAAAGGCGAGGGGGAACGGCCGGGAGCTGTATATCTTCCTGCTGGAGCGCTGCCCCGAGTATGGGGAGTGGCCGCTTCTTCTGCTTGAAAGTTTAAACGAGAAGGACTTGATTGACACCTTCAGGGAGACCTTGGACGATCATTTGACGGGTGGACTTACGCATGTGCACGAGTTCCCAGAGGACATCTTTGTACCCTACGTTTTATGTCCACGGGTATGGTTTGAGATGATCGCTCCATACAGGCAGTTATTCCAAAGAGCTTATTCTCCTTATGATTCCGCCACTTTTAGAGCGGACCCTGCACTACTTATGAGAAGGTTAACGAATGAAATTGAAATTGACGGAGATCTTCCTGGGCTCCGCGGAAAAGGGACTGCAGCGGGAACCTACAAGCTCAAGCGTGGTGATCAGATTTCGGTGGGCATTCTTTTTGTGGCCTTGTGCCGCAGCCTGGGAATTCCGGCAAGACTTCACCCGATTGAGCTTAAGCCGGAGTATTGGTCACACGGGAAATGGGAGGATGCTTTACCAGACGTTGTGTCTGGAGATCACAACACTCCTGCGGCGCGGCTCATCCTTCAGTCTGATTCACAAAGGGAAGGACATGTGACTCCTTCATATTACGAGAACTTTACGCTGGCCAGATTGGAGAGTGGGTGGTATAAAACGCTGATTTTTCCTTATGCAGCCAAAGACTTATGCCAAAATCCGCTTGAAGTGGAACCGGGAGCATATCGGATGACAACGGGTATCCGCCTTCCGGACGGGAGTGTTCGCGTAAGGTTCAGTTATTTCCCCTTGCTAGCCGGTGAAGAGACTACTCACAAATTAAGCTTCCGCGAGGAGAGCGAAGAGATCCCGGTACTAGGCCAGCTGGATCGTAACGCCAGGCTGGCTTCCATGGATGGCCGGGTTCTTACCCTGGGTGAGCTCACCAGCATGTCTGGCGCTTTGGCTGCTTGGATTGAGCCGGAGCGTGAGCCAACCCAGCATTTAATACGGGAAATGAGTGAGCTGAAAGACGCATTTGATGATCTGGGCGTGCCGGTCATCCTCATTCTTGGCAGCGCCGGCAGCAATCCGGCCTTTGATGCGTCCCGGCTGTCCAGTATGCCGGTGAATACGGTACTGGTAAGAGATCATGGTCACCAAATGCTTGATTCGGTGGCCTCCACCCTCAGATCAGAGGAGTCTGGCTTCCCGCATCTGTTTGTCCTTGATGGGAATCACCGCATTCGCTTCTCGTCATCGGGTTACCGGATTGGAACTGGCCAGGACTCTTGGCAATTGTTGGACAGATTGAGTTGGGAACTAAGCGGAGAAGGAGGCGTCAAGTGATGGAGCATCATTATATCGCTGCCGGATATGTCGTGGATGACAAGCTGCCAGAACTAACCACGGAGGATTTGGCTAAGTTAACCCACCTGAATGTGGCTTTTGGACATGTTGTAGAGGGTGTAATTTCTGTGGATCATCTGAATAACCTTGATTTATTGGAAAATATCAAAAGGAATCATCCCGATCTCCGCCTGATTTTGTCCGTAGGTGGCTGGAGTGTCGGCGGCTTCTCGGAGGCTGCTTCCTCGGAGAAAGGAAGAGGGGACATGGCAGCCTCAGCCGTACAAATCTTGACAAGCTACCCACTGGACGGCATAGATCTGGACTGGGAATACCCTTGCTATGGAGAGGCAGGTATTACCGCAAGTCCAGAGGATAAGCACAACTTCACTCTTTTGCTGAAGGCTTTCCGGCAGGCACTGGATCACTTGGGAGACCTGGAGGGGAGACATTACCTGCTCACTATAGCGGCAGGCGCAGACCAGTATTATGTGGACGGCACGGAAATGGCTGAGGTTCAGAAATATCTGGATTTCATTCAATTGATGACGTATGACATGCGCGGCGGCTTTCAAATCCTGACAGGACATCATACCAATCTGTACACCCCTTCCGGAGACTTGTTCCGGATCAGTACGGATTTCTCTGTGAATATGTTTATCCGTGCAGGTGTCCCTAAGGAGAAGATTGTGATCGGGGTGGCTTTCTATTCACGCATCTGGCATGAGGTTCCTGACAGGAATAATGGGCTGCATCAAATGGCCGGCAGTGCAGGCGGTTATGGGCCGGATTATACCCAGCTTGAAGCTGAATACATCAATAAGAACGGATATGCCCGCTATTGGGATGCAGAAGCATGTGCCCCATATTTGTTCAATGGCACCAGCTTTATCTCGTATGATGATGAGGAATCGATCCGGCATAAGTGCGAGTATGTGAAGAGCAATAATCTGGCTGGAGTGATGTTCTGGGAATATGGCTGCGACCGGACGCATCGGCTTCTGGATGCAATTCACCGAAGTTTGAATGGCTAGAACATAATAGTAAGCTTAATGTGTTTGGTTGACATGAACAGACCTCCTGATACCAAATGGTATGTTTCCCGACCAATAGTGTATAAGTTTCCCCCAGATTTCAATAATAAACGCATGAGGAAATCATTACTCTAATAAGGTCTCATCAATTGGGGCAGGGAGGGCTAAATATTGAATCTTACAGGGAACAAATTGTTTATTGCCGCGCTGGGGGGCGTCAATGAAATCGGTAAAAATATGTACTTTATTCAATATGACCAAGATATTGTTGTGATTGATTGCGGCTCGAAGTTTCCCGATGAGAGCCTTCCAGGAATCGATCTGATCGTGCCGGATATCGGTTACCTGCTTGATAATCAGGAGAAGGTCAGAGCTTTAATCGTAACCCACGGCCATGAGGATCATATTGGGGGTATCCCGTATCTGCTCAAGCAGATCAACATACCGGTCTATGGAGCCCCGCTTACACTTGGCTTAATCAAAATCAAATTAAAGGAACACGGACTGTTGAATCAGGCTCAGCTTCACACCATCAATGCCGATTCTATAGTGCATGCAGGGAGCATTGAGGCTTCGTTCTTTACTACCAGCCACAGCATTCCCGATTGCCTGGGCATCTGTTTCAAAACACCGGAAGGGAACGTTGTTCATACTGGTGACTTCAAATTTGATATGTCTCCGGTGACAGGGCCGTTTCCAGACCTGCACCGGATGGCCGAAATCGGCAAGCAGGGAGTAAAAGTGCTTCTGTCGGAGAGCACAAACGCGGAAAGACCAGGCTTTACGCCTTCTGAGAGGGTTGTGGGTGACCATATCCTTGAGGCTTTTGTCCGGGCAAAGCAGCAGGTGTTTATTTCCACGTTCGCCTCGAACGTAAATCGTGTTCAGCAAATTATTGATGCTGCCGTAGAGACCGGAAGAAAGCTGGTTCTCCTGGGACGAAGCATGGTCAATGTAGTTTCGGTAGCCAAGGACCTAGGGTACTTGAAGATGCCGGAGGGGCTGCTGATTGATGCAGGGGATACGGAGCGGTTTCCCCCTGAACAAATCGCGATTCTCTGCACGGGCAGCCAGGGCGAGCCGATGGCTGCTTTGTCCCGGTTGGCCAGTTCCAAGCATCAGCAGATTGAAATCCTGCCGGGGGATACGGTCATCATCGCTGCCGGAGCCATCCCAGGGAACGAGCGCAATCTAGCCAGGGTCATTGACAATCTGTATGTGATCGGTGCGCGTGTGATATACGGGTCTGGCAGTGCTGCCGGTATGCACGTATCCGGGCACGGGAGCCAGGAAGAGCTGAAGTTAATGCTAACCCTGATGAAGCCTGACTATCTGATTCCTGTACACGGGGAATTCAGGATGCTTTACCAGCACCGGATTCTGGCCGAGTCGGTAGGCATCCCAACTGAGAATGTATTCATCGTTAACAATGGGGATACCGTTCAGGTTGAGGGTGGCATGGTGCATCTCGGGCCAAAAATTCCTTCCGGCAACAGTCTGGTGGATGGCCTCGGGATTGGGGATGTGGGCAATATTGTACTGCGCGACCGTAAGCAGCTCTCGTCGGATGGCATGCTGATCATTGTAACCACGTACAGCAAGACCGAGGGACATCTGATGGCAGCACCTGAGATTATTTCCAGGGGATTCGTGTATGTGCGTGATTCCGAAGCGCTGATGAAGCAGATTCACGAGCTCGTGATGACAACCTTGAATGGTCTGAGTGAATCGGAGATCAGTCAATGGAGCTTGATCAAACAGACGCTTAAGGACAGCGTTGGACGTTTTATCTACAGCCAAACCAAGAGACGGCCGATGATTCTTCCAATTATTATCGAAGTTTAAAGGAAGTGGGGCTTTTACAAATTTCCGGTTGACACGTAAAATTAAAGCGTTTATTGTTTTAAGTGAAATCAGCTGCTGCTTTACTCTTACATTCTCTTTTTCGTCAAAGATACTAAGGGTTCAGAGAAGAGCAGCTGATTTTTTTGTTTTAAAATTAAAGCGCTTTAATTTGATGAATGGTGTTACGTACCTTAAGGAGGTGGGGGGAGGGGCAGCGGGCAGTCAAACTTATAAGGTTGCAAGTTGTAGGGATATCTGAGAGGCAGGAAACCTAATTTGAGAGGAGACGCATTTATGAACAAGAAAATACTTGGATTAAGTGTATCCGCATGTTTGATTTGCAGCTTAGCTGCAGGGCCAGCTCTGGCTTTGGAATCAGATGCAGGCTTGGCTCCATCCTATCAGAACGAAGCCGCTGGCAGCGTCAGTGTGGAAGAATCCGCAATTGCCGCAGCTATCAACAAACCATTCCCTCAACACATTTCCTATTTATCAGGCACAATTAAACCCAACCATTTCACCCAGGCTCAGCTCGACCAGCAGGTAACCAAGAAATACGATGAATGGAAGGCCAAGTATCTCATCAAACATCCCAAGATCTCGAATCAATATTATGTATACTATAATCTGGAGAAAATAGTCGAGCCGGAGGTCGTTTCCTGTTCAGAGGGGCATGGTTACGGCATGCTGATCACGGCTTACATGGCGGGTTATGATTCCAAAGCCCAAACCTATTATGACGGATTATACCGCTTTTATAAAGCGCATCCAAGTTCAATCAATTCGGCGCTAATGGCTTGGCAGCAGAAGAAGGACTCTTCAGGCAATATCGTAGATTCCAACGATGATAACTCTGCTACTGATGGGGATATGGACATCGCTTACTCCCTGCTTCTGGCAGACAAGCAGTGGGGAAGCTCCGGCTCGATTAACTACAAGGCTGAAGCTGTGAAGATGATCAACGCGATTATGAAAAGCGATGTTCACGCCAAGAATTTTCACTTAAAGTTGGGGGATTGGGCTTCGGACAGCGATTCTGAGTTCGGTCCGGGAACACGTCCATCTGATTTCATGCTTAATCATTTAAAAGCATACAAGGCAGCAACGGGTGATTCGAAGTGGGACAAGGTTACTGACACAACGTACAAAATCATCAATGCTATCTTCTCTAAATATTCACCAAAGACCGGGCTGCTGCCTGACTTTGTGGTTCGCAAATCCGACGGCAGTTACGCTCCAGCTCCTGATGGATACCTGGAAGAAGATACCGATGATAGTTACAGCTGGAACTCCTGCCGCACGCCTTGGAGAATTGCAACCGATTATCTGGTTAGCGGAGATACCCGCGCACTGGACCAGCTTCGCAAGATGAACAGCTGGATTCAGTCCGCGACTGGGGGCAATCCGACCAAGATCGCATCGGGTTACGAGCTTGACGGCAAGGTAAATGATAAAGCGCATGCGATCGCCTTTACTGCACCGTTTGCCGTAAGCGCTATGGTGGATTCATCCAATCAGCAGTGGCTCAACAAATTGTGGACCGAACTCGTGGATTCTCCTACCTCTGACAGCTACTATTTTGACAACAGCATCCGTCTTCTTAGTATGATCGTAGTATCCGGCAACTGGTGGACACCGGACAACTGATTCTGCTGATTTGTCCGCTATAGAGCGCCCGTATTTGCGGGCGTTTTTTTGCATGCGAAAACAGCGACAAACTTGGACTTTGTTTAACGTCCTTTGTTGTCGCTGTTTTGTTTTTTCAAGGGTTCGTCATATATTCTGCTTACACTTGAAGGCCTTAAAGTTGAAATAAATAACTAGATTAATAATTCATATCATGAATTAAATAAACTGTGGAATTCGGCTTCCTGGGTTTGGATATCCTACCCTTAACAAGAGAAATATATCCAATAGGTCAGATTACACCAATAGGGTTCAGGGTAAGAGATGTTAATTCGTGTCAATCTGTTACAGGAGGTTTGAAAATGAAATTATCGATCATCAGTTCTCAGCCAGCCATCCTGGGGATTGGAACAGCCCTGCCGGACCATTCCATCTCCCAGTCTGACGTTGCTGATCTTATTGCTTCATCGTTGAAGGACAGGCCGGATTTAGCCCGCTTCACCAGGCGGATCTTCAAGACATGTGGAGTGGAGACAAGGTATACTTGTGATCCAAGCTATCTTGGGGAGCCAGAGGCATGCCGTTACCTCCCCTTAGACGATAAGATCGACGTTCCGACAACTGAAGAACGGATGCATACATATCAGCGTAAGGCACTTCCTCTTGGACTAGAAGCAGCCAGGAGAGCCTTGAATGAGGCGGGCATGTCACCCAAGCGGATTACGCATCTCATTACGGTCAGCTGTACTGGCCAATACCTGCCAGGCCTGGATGTTATGCTGATCAAGGAGTTAGGGTTGTCCCCTCGTGTGAACCGGCTTCCACTTATTTTTCAAGGCTGTGCGGCCGGTCTAAAAGCGGTACAACTGGCGCGTGACGTCGTTCAGGGAGCGCCCGGATCACAGGTTCTGGTGGTGTGTGTGGAGCTGTGCACGCTTCATTTTCAACCTATTCAGGAAAGAGAGGCGCTGTTTGCCGCTTCTTTCTTCGGTGACGGCGCATCCTCCTGTGTGATTGGAGCCCCGGAGCTGCAGCATAAGCACTTTCTCACATTGAGCACGGGATACTCTGTACTCCTTCCCGATTCTACCGAGGATATGACATGGGAGGTTGGCAATACCGGATATCATCTCTACCTATCCCCGCGGATTCCGAAGCTGCTCGGCACGCACCTTGAGGCAGAGCTTCAACATCTGCTGCAGGGAGACCCGCTGCCTGAGCTTTGGGCTATCCACCCAGGTGGACGAGGAATCGTTGACTCCGTGGAATCTGTGATGAGCCTTTCAGCTGATCAGACCCGATACAGCCGGGAAATCTTGAGAACCGCTGGCAATTTGTCATCCGTGACAATTATGTTCGTACTGCAGATGATGCGGCGTGAAATGAGAGACAGCAGCCGGGAATTAACAGAGGGTGTGGCCATGGCGTTCGGTCCAGGTCTAACCGCAGAGCTTATGCGATTTGCCTATGTTCCGTCGTATTCCTCCTTAAACCTGGAGCAGGATCATGTCCTTCTTTAGAGCCTTATCTAACCGGGCGCAGGAGGATGAACTCATGGATGATTTCTCCATGGGGGGAGATGAACTTCGTGAAGCTCTGCGGCACCTGAGGCGTCTGAACAAAATATTCGCGGCGCCGGGACCTACCAAGGACGGGGTTGAGAAGCTGTGGACTCTGGCCGGATGCCCCGGCACACTCAGCATTCTGGACGTTGGCGCTGGCTCGGGGGACGTTAACTCGAGGCTTCTACGGTGGGCTAAGCACAAGGGGATTCAGCTGAATGTTACCCTGGTCGATATGACCCGTGAGGCCTGCGAAGAAGCCAAGCTGCTCTTCAGGCACGAACCACGGGTTAAGGTTCGCCAGGCCGATGTGAGGGAGCTGGCGGATGCATCCGCAGACATAGTTACGGGGGCCCAGTTCATTCATCATTTTGAGGGGGAGCAGCTGATTGACATCATATCGCATATGCTCAGAGCTTCCAGATATGGCGTAGTGATTAACGACATTCACCGGCACAGATTATCATACTCCGCAGTATGGGTAACAACCCGGCTCATTTCCCGCAACCGCTATATCCGTCACGACGGGCCTCTCTCCGTAGCCAAGGGGTTCAAAAATACGGATTGGCAGCAGTTAAAAGAGAAACTCGGCCATGATTCCATGACCTATGCCTGGAAGCCCTTGTTCAGGTATTCCGTAGTTATCCCGGCCAAAGGTATTTCCCAATAGTCAAGTAATGCATAGTATGAAGGCGGTGCTAATCCTTGTTGAAGCAAATTGACGTCTTGGTCATCGGTGCGGGAATCGCGGGAAGCAGCTGTGCGCTGCAGTTGGCCCGGTGTGGACACCGAACGGTCTTGCTTGATCGGCAGGCATTTCCCCGTCACAAAACTTGCGGTGAGTTCATGTCACCGGAGACAAAGGAGATGCTAAAGTTCCTGGGTGTGGATCTCCTTGTCGAACAGATCGCTCCCAGCACCATAGACAAGGCAGTTATCATCATGCCTCATGGGGGAGTAATCGAAGCCCCCTTGCCAGGCCAAGCCATTGGCATCAGCCGCTTCACGCTTGATCGTCTTCTCCATGAGCAGGCATGTATATCTGGTGCAGAGATTGCAGCCAAGGCGACCATAACCGGAGTTAAGCGTCTTCCGAATGGATATTATGAGGTTGAAGCAAGGCATGAGGGGCAGTTGGTCCGCTACGAAGCAAAGGCCGTTATTGGCGCTTATGGAGCAAGAAAGCCACGTGGTCTGGCCTCTTCGGGCGAAGGTCAGGATGAAACGGTCTATGTTGGTGTTAAATCCCATTACCAGGGGATTAGTATTCCTTCACAGGTCGAGCTGTATTTCTGTGAAGGAGGTTATGTGGGTCTTTCTCCAATCGAAGATGGGCTCGTCAATGTGGCCGCCCTATTGCCTCTGGATATGGTTCAGCGTGCTGGCAAATCGGTGCTGGACATCCTGAGCGGAGCATCCCGGGAAAATACGAGATTTGGCGCCAGGCTGAGTGAAGGGACTCCGGTTCCCGGTACCCAGGTGTCTATTGCTCCAATCCGGTTGTCCGAAGTTCCCGAGCCCTGGTCCCAATTTCCGCACATTGGAGATGCTATGCTTGTGATACCTCCATTATGTGGAGATGGAATGTCCATTGCTCTTCGATCCTCACTATTGTGCAGCCAATGGACGGACAAATATTTGAGAGGGGAAGTAAGCTTTAACGAATGGGAGCAGGGCTATATGGCGGAGGCCGCGCAGGAATTTACGCAGCTTCTGAGCAGAGCAAGATGGATTCAGAAGATCGCTTTCGCCAAGACGAATCGGTTATATCCGGGGTTAGCGCGAGTTCTTCCATGGCTTGCCACTTATCTGGTCAAAGCCACCCGGTTATCCGAGAAAGGCATAAAGCAATAATCTGGTGAGCTTAGCAACCAGTCATTGGCTTGTACGGTAACAATCCATTCAAGGGTTTGGATAGAGGTTTGGCGTGTCGTAGAATAGGATTTCCTCCGCAGGCTTGCAGCCCGCGGAGTTTTTATTTTGGTGAGATTGCCGTCTTAATCTATGTTGGTTCCACGAGGTGCCGTTCGGTATTCTTAAACTGCTCATAGGACAGAAACCTATCTTAATGTTCACAAACTGTTCACTTATGAGGGCTTAACTGTTATCTCTATAATAGCAGAGGTAAACAGAAAGGGAGATGGAGAATGCCGACAACGAAAAGAGAAAACATGATTTTGGGATTGATGATGTGCTGTGGAATGGTCATTTTTATGACATTCTATAATCTAACGATCCACGGCCAGTTAGGGAATATATCCGCTAAGGGATTACTTACTCAACTGCTGCTTATCTTTTTCACTGCCGCTATCGTTGAATTGCTGATAGTAGGGCCTGTGGCGAAAAGAATAGCTTTTGCCATGCCTTTTGACAAATCCAACAAATTGTATGTGATTGTAGCTCTGGCTTTATGCATGGTTACCGGGATGGTCCTGATTATGTCACTTTATGGGCTGGGAACAGCTTATTTCTCGAATACTCTGGGCAGCGAGCCCTTGATCGAGAGTTATTGCTTCATCGTATTAAAAAATTTCATATTTGCCTTCCCGCTGCAGTTGTTCATCGTGGGTCCTCTTGTCCGGTTTTTATTTAGGAAATTTGTTAAAGTTAGAACTTAAGCATATGCATAGAAGGCCCTTTGAGCTATAGCTGAAGGGGCCTTCTTTCCTCACATTCTCAATCCTCGTTCCCTGTACGCCCATGGTATGCGTGCCTGTGAGGTACTCTCCCGTCAACAGTCGTATAACCCTCGAAAAAATGGTAGTGCCCACCCGAAGGCAGAGGCACCGCCGGACCCGTTGTACCGCTAATGCTGTGAAGGTGACCGTCGTTGAAGGACGTTTTGGTCATGTAATTGTGTACGTGCTGCACGCCTGAAGGTGCGGGTTCAGTCACTCCCGCGTAATAGTGATTGTGACCTACATCAAACGAGGTATGGCCGGAGAAATGATGCGTATGGACGGGGCGGCCATCCCAAGAGGTAATGTACAGTTTATGCGAGTGAGAAGAATCCGAGTTATCGGAGTGAACAAGGTAACCTTGAATAGGGACTTCCATTTCAACCTTCCCTTCATGATTAAAGTGATTCCTTAGATGTTATTCACGGTACGCCTAATTGGTTCTGAATTAAGTAAGAGGCAAAAAACGAACTCTATTAACTCTTTTTTTATTGACAGATTTTAACATGACAAGGATAATAATTGTAACTATGGGAAAGGGAGGCGATACAGCAGATTAGTACCTAGTATTAATTTAATGGAATTTGTAAATGCAAGGATTCGGTTGTACCCTCACACATTAACCCTTTAAAGGAGTGTAGTTATGTACGATAAAATCGTTGACATTTTGTGCTCTATCAAAGAAGAGCAGCCGGAATTCCGCCAAACCCTGTCCCCTCAAACAGATCTGAATAACGATGTTGGCCTCGATTCTCTCCAAATGATCCAGTTTATGCTCAAAGTCGAAAATCAGTTAAACGTGGTGATTGACTATGACCAATTCGATTACGAACATCTCCAATCTATTGATGCTTTTATCACTTTTCTGAAAAGCTGCACCCCGCAGGAGCAGCCGTTGTATGAAGATGCCAAGCCGTGACGCCAGCATGATACCCAAAATCGTGATGGGTAACTTCGATCCCGAAACCCGCTGGAGAGACCCGGGACTGGCCCGGCTTCCGGCAATGCCTGACAAGGACCGGGAATCGATTGTCCTGTGTATGGACGAGCTGCTCTTTCCATTCTGCCGGCCGGAGGATGATCTCCACAGCCGCTGCAAGATCGATCCGGTGCTGCACGATTATCTGAACGGTTTGGGTTTTTCGTTTAGAAACCGCTATTACTATGATTTAAACGATGAGAACCAGCCCTTGCCTGAACCGGACGTTTTCAAAACATGTATGTTCAGGCTGGCCGCTGATCGGGCTCTGCTTGTACAGCCGGCTAACAGGGTGCTGCAGACAGCCGGTTCCAAATATCCTCAGGATGCATCCTTGCCAGAACTTAACTCTCCTATGAATGCCGACGTAAATCCACGGCAAACCCAATTACCTGATAAAGACGTAGTTACTAACATTTCAAAATTATTGTCACCGTATGCCATCACGGCAGATACGGAAGATTACCTGCACGCTGCCGGACCATTTGGTCCTTTGCCCAGCCTGGAGACAGTTGTGCGCGTGAACTCCAAGATATACTCCAACCGGCTTTTGGCCAGGATTGGCGAGAAGTGCCATGGCACTGAGGTGAACAGCGCAGTCGAGCTTGAACTGGCCGGAGATGCCCTTCTGAAGCGCGGACCATACCTGCTGAAAGATCCCTTCGGTGTTTCTGGTAAGGGAAACCTGCTTATCGACAGCGAAGCTATGCAGCGGAGGATGGCAGCGCACCTGCAGAAACAAGAGGTTGGCGGATTACGCTGCCAATTCTTATTGGAGCCGCTGCTTAGGAAGGGGACCGACTTCAGTTCTCACTGGTTCATCCGCGAGAACGGTGAGAAGGAGTTCATTTCTGTTCAGCGTATGATTAATCACCAGCAAAATTACGGGGGCTCCATCCAAGCGGATCAAGCTTTCATTGACTTGCTGGAGAATGCCGGTTATTTCAGTGTGATCCAGAAAGCGCTCCGGATTCTAAGGGAGGATGGCTATCACGGTTACGTATGCTTCGACTCTATGATCCTGGACGACGGTGAAGTCGTACCCATTGTGGAGATTAATGCCCGCAAATCCATGGGCCTGATCAACGCTTATCTTGACAGATACTGGGAACCGTTCGGCCATAACGGATGGCTTACGTTCTTGTCCCTGGGACTTCCAGAAGGCTTCGAGTTCGAGAGGCTGCTTCATGCTCTGCGTGAATTGGATCTTCTATTGACTGCCCCGGGAGGGTACGGCATCGTTCCTCTATCTTCAAATACCTTAATGGTCAATGAAATTCTGACCCGCCGCCGTATTGCTGATGGAACACTGACCAAGCGGGGATTGCCTAAGGGAAGGCTCTATGTATCTGTGGTGGGCCGGGATGACGGACACCGCAGTGAATTGGCGGAGGGTCTGAGGCAGCTGCTCGCTAACTTGTCCGTTAAGGTGTACAACTAAATCTGGAACTCGGAGGCCGCGTATGACTTCAACTTCGGTTACCTTACTGGCGTCGGGGAATTCGCTCGGCGCGTACATTCCGGCTATGCACCTGCACACCTACCTGCAGGGCAGAGGAATCGGAACAGAAGTTCAAGTTCTGGAGAACCTGTATCACGAGGAAGTCCGGAACAAGATCAGCTCTACCAAGAAAGCGTTCCATGCGGATTTCTCTGTTGCCCGTATGGGTCATAAGCTGGCCAAGCCTATTGACTCTTCCCTGGATGAGGAAGCGGTTCAGAGACTGGTGCAAGATTGGAAACAGGCGGGGGCCTCCCGGTTTATCGCGTTTACCGGCTTTTGGCTGCCGATCCTAGAGCGTTACAAGGCTGCGGCTGGCATGCCCCTCGACATCCGGCTGATCCGGCTCGATGCGTTCGATACCCCTTCGTTTAAGGTACACAAGCAGCTGTACCCCAGCTACGATAATATCTGGTTCTACGAGCCCACGAAGCTTTCCCCGAGCAGCTATATCGCTTCAGACGAGGCGGAGCCGCTGCCTTACGGGAACCGCACCGGACGCGTTCTGGTGCACGGTGGCGGCTGGGGAATCGGCACTTACGCCAGTACAATCTCTGAGCTTCGCACAGTCGGCTACAGTCTTGATGTGATCGTCTACGATCCCTCCGAAGTAGAGGAGGACGACGGGGCCACGCGCTACTTCGCAGCGGAAGCTTCCTGGAACCCGTGGAGCAGGGACACCCAAGGGCAGCATACGTTTCCGCCGATGGTCCGTTATGTCCGCAAGGACGGTGTTCTGGGCGAGTATCCGCTGGGAGATTATTCCGCATATACGGATCTGATGCGGAATTGTGCGGCGGTCGTTAGCAAGCCGGGGGGAGCGACGCTGAACGATTCTCTGTCGCTCGGAGTCCCTTTTGTCATGCTGGAGCCGTTCGGCGACCATGAGCTTCATAATATGACGTATTGGGAAACCTGCGGTTTGGGTATCCGCTATGCGGATTGGAAAGCCCAGGGCTTTTCCGGTCATCCTCTGAAAGAGATTAGCAGACGTTTGCTGGAGCAGCGATCAAAAATCAATCATTTTGGGAGGGAAATTTATGCAGCCGAAAACAGCAGTTACGTTTGACCAACTGACATTCCGTAATATGAAAAGAACCCTGATTCCGCTGGCGGAAACAGAAAGAAAGCGCCGGGAAGACCCCACTTATGCAGCCCCTGTGCCTTATGAGATCGGGATCAAGCTGAATAACGGCTGTAATTTGCGCTGCAAGCACTGCTTCGAATGGAATCCGGAAGGCTTCCATCACGGCTTCGCCAAAGAAGTGAAGAATGATGAGATCGAGATTTCCGTTGTGGAGAAGCTTCTGCTTGAGACGAGAGAGCGCAAATCACGTGTATTCCTGTGGGGCGGGGAGCCGCTGTTCTATTCCAAGTTCGATGAACTGGCTGAGCTGCTGGCTAGAGAAGACCGGTACACGACGATCTGTACGAACGCGATCCTCATTGAGCAGAAGCTGGATTCCATTCTGAAAATGTCGGAGAATTTGGTCATGCTGGTCAGCCTGGAGGGCTTCGAGAAGGAGAACGACGCGATCCGGGGCAAAGGCACATTCAAGAAAGTGATCCACGCCATACAGCTGCTGCTGGATCTGCAAAAGCAAGGCTTGTATAAAGGCAAAGTGTCTGTTGCATTGACGGTGAACGACCAGATGGTCGGCCAGCTTTACAGCTTCATGGAGTTCTTTGAAGAGATGGGTGTAGATTCCGTCTACTTCTGCTTCCCTTGGTATATCCCTTCTGATACGGCGGAGAAAATGGACACTTACTTTGATGCTCATTTCCCGCATCTCGCCTCCCGTTTTGCCGACGACCACAAGAACAGCTGGCATTCCTTCACCTTTCACATCGCACCTGACAATTTCGATACATTGATTGAAGAGCTTAACCGCGTCAACTCAAGGGTATGGAACATCCGTATCCGCTATCAGCCTGCACTGGAACCCGAAGAGGTGGAAGGATTTATCCGGGGCAGTGAGAAGCCGGCCATGAACCGGACCAAATGTTTTTCGATCTCAAACCGGATGGATGTTATGCCGGACGGCAAAGTGAATCCGTGTAAGTTTTTCCCCGAATTCAGCGTTGGGAATCTCAATGAAGAAAGTGTGGCTGATATTTTCCACGGCGAAGATCTCCGCAAACAGCGCGAGGTTGTGGCCTGCGGCTTAATGCCGATTTGCTCGAAATGCGTACTTCTTTATAACAATGGAATTTAAGCGTTTAAAGTTATTAATGCTTTCTATCCTGAATGTAGAAAAGGAAGTGTTAAACGCATGTCCAACCTTACAAATACTCAAGGCCGCATTTCGTTAAGTTGCGTATTTCAGGGTCCAGGCCGCGTTGAACTAGTTGAGGAGAAGGTGCAGGAGCCGGGACCAGGACAAATTTTATGTGCAGCCCAGAAGTCACTGATTAGTACGGGAACGGAGCTGGCTTGTCTGCAGGGTCAATTCGATGAGGGGACCGTCTGGTCTTCTTGGGTCAAGTACCCGTTTTACCCAGGATACTCTATGGCCGCGCAAGTGCTGAAGACAGGAGCTGAGGTGGAGAGGATGAAGCCTGGTGACAGGATTATCTGTCCGGCTGGACACCGCCAGTTCTTTCTTGCCAACGAGAAAGAAGCGGCTCCTATTCCTGATTCAGTCCGTGATGAGGAAGCGGTGTTTACACAGATTGCAAAGGTTGCCCTGGTCGGGGTCCTGCGCGCCGAACCGGCATTCGGAGAAAGAGTGGGCGTTGTTGGACTCGGTCTGATCGGCCAGCTTGTCATCCAGCTTCTTGCTATGAGCGGCTCTCGTCAGATTGTAGCGATAGGAACGGAACCCCTTCGACTGGAGCAAGCCGGCAACAACGGGGCAACGGATCTGCTGAATCTTCCGATAGCCGAAGCCTTCGAAGCTATCGAGGAGCTTACCGGGGGCCGAATGCTGGACACAATCTACGATGTGACGGGCTCTTATCCTGTGCTGCCTTACTGCACGATGTTAACCCGGGAGCTCGGCAAAGTCATCTTGCTTGGTGATACAACGGAACCTTCCAAGCAGACGGTCGGGCCCAAAGTGGTTTTTAATTCTGTCAGCATCCTGGGGGCCCATGGCCGGTTGATGCAGGGATTTAAAGGCTGGACGGAAGAGGATATGGATGGATTCATTTTTGAATCCATTCGCCGTGGAAAACTTGATGTGAAGAAACTCATTACAGAACAAGCAAGCCCGCTCGAAGCCGTATCCGTCTATTCCCAGCTCGTCGATCGCAGATCCGATTTCATGGGAGTATTATTCGATTGGACACAATTGTAAGGTCAAAGGAGAGCCAACATGAAAGCGTGCAATGAGCTTACACTTAAGGAGAAAATTGGCCAGCTTCTGATGGTTGGCTTTGAGGGTCTCACACCGGATGCGAATATTCAGGACCTGCTGCACAACCATTTCGCCGGGGGAGTCGTATTATTTTCCCGTAACCTGGATACTACCCGGCAGGCATTTGCTTTAACACAGGAACTCCAACGGATGGCGATGTCATCTACTGGCATCCCGCTATGGATCGGGACGGATCAGGAGGGAGGCATGGTTGTCCGCTTAAGGCAGGGCATCGCCCAGCTGCCAGCGGCTATGGCCTTGGGGGCGGCCCGTGATCCCCGCTTGCTTTACGAAGCCGCCAAGGGAACAGCGGAGGAACTGAGGACACTTGGCATCAATATGAATTTCGCGCCTGTAGTGGACATCAACGTTAATCCGCGAAATCCAATTATTGATGTCCGCTCGTTCGGAGACGATGCGGAGCTTGTCGCAGAGCTGGGAATCGCCGCCATGCAGGGCTTTCAGGACGGGGGAATCGTCTCCGTCATCAAGCACTTTCCCGGCCATGGCGATACGGAGACGGATTCCCATGCGGAGCTGCCTGTCCTGAGGCATTCCCTTGAACGGCTGCGGCTCGTGGAGCTTGTGCCGTTCCATAAGGCTGCACGGGCGGGGGCCGAGGCCGTCATGACGGCACACGTTGGCGTTCCGGTGCTCACTGGCGGCAAGCCTGTACCCGCCACGCTCTCCCGGGAAATTCTGACAGGCCTGCTGCGGGAAGAACTTGATTTTAACGGCCTTGTTGTAACCGATTGCATGGAGATGGATGCCGTAACACAGGGGATCGGCGTGGGCGAGGCCGTCGTCCGGGCTGTACTGGCCGGATCGGACCTTCATCTTGTCAGCCATATTTATGAAAGCCAGTTGGAGGCAGTGGCGGCCCTGGAGCGTGCGGTGGCGGAAGGGCGTCTGACGGAGGAGAGGATTGATGCTTCTGTGAAACGGATCCTCTATCTTAAGGAGCGCCACATTGTCGAGGGGAGGGAGCTTAGCTGGGAAGAGGTAAGCCGTCGTCTGCAGCAACCCCAGACCCTCCGGGCCATTGAGCGGCTGCGCGAGATGAGCATCACCGCCGTGAATCGGGAACCGGATTATTGCGGGTTGTCTCCCGAGATGGACACGCTAGTGCTCTGGCCACAAGTAGCTGCCGCCAGTAAATCTGAGGATGAACCGATATACGACGCCACCCTTGGGGGCATTCTGTGTTCTTTTATTACAGCCAAGTTTAAGGAGCGTATGTACGGAAGCAGTCCGGGACCGGATGAGATTGAAGCTCTGATCTCGGAGGCCGCAAATTATGATCAGATCGTCGTGGGCGTATTCCACACGGCTTCGAATCCTGGCCAGCCAGCTTTGGTGGACAAGCTGTTAACAGGAAAGTCCAAGGTTATTCCGGTCTCCCTGCGCAACCCCGTGGATCTCGCGGCATTCCCGGATGCCAAGGGCTTCCTGGCCTGTTATGAGCCTCATCCGCATACATTGCAGGCTCTATCCCTCGTTTTGATGGGCAAGCTGAAGCCTACAGGAACACTGCCAGTCACGATTCCAGAATACTCATCAAAAGGGGGGGTATTATATGAATGCCGTTCAGCTTCCAGTGCTGAATCCGCCACTTAAAGGATTTTTACGATGGGCCTACACGCTTTCGATTACCAGCGCCCATGAAGAAACCATCCCATGGTATTACAGCAATTTTATTCAGATATCCTGCACCAAGAAATTTCTGGAGCACGGCAGCCATTGCTATATGGACTTTTTCAGAGGCAAACCCAACGAACTGAATTTTAACAATCCGTTTCTGCTCACCTGCTCTGTTAATTATACGATTTTGGATAGTCTGGCCATGGACAACTGGCCCAGATTTTTCGCGGATCAGATCAAGAGCGGTTATTATTGCATCGTATTTTTGGATGAGTCCAAGCTATCACCAGCACCCTACTATCAGAAGGAGCCGTTTCCTCATCATCTTTTTATATATGGTTTCGATTGGGATGAAAGCCTCTTTTATGTTTCTATGTTCGACTATACGGGAGTATACCGCAATTTGCAGATCCCGTTTCAGGAGTTCATAGAGGCTGTCCAATCTATGAGACATCTTCTGAGGGACAACCTCACGGCTGATCATCATACGTATTTCTTTAAATATGAACCACACTCGTCGTATCCATTTGATAAAACGGCTGTCCTCGATCAGCTGCGCGATTATATTAACGGGGAGAACCACTTAAACCGGATTAATTATAATACCGACGACGTGGAAGCCTTCGGAATTAAAGTATACGACTACCTGCAAATGTACTATGATGCCGTAGAGAGCAACGATCCCCGGTTGGATAGCCGCAGTGATGTGAGACACCTTCATGTCCTGTGGGAGCATAAGAAAATGATGAGTGAGCGGATTGCCTATTTGGTCGAAGAGGGAATCATCCCCTATGATGAGGAGCTGGTGGAAGGCTACAAGGATATTACCAAAAGGGCGATGAAGCTGAGGGATCAGTACATCCGTCACGAAATCCGTGAAGATAAGGAAGTGTTCGAGCGGCTGAGGCTTCGGTTTAACCAGTTCCGGGAGGAAGAGCCGGCTTTATTGCGCAAATTAATTACAATGCTGGAGGCGTGAATTAAGCCGCTTTGAGCCAACGGCAGCAAGAAATCAATTCCAAGAGGCTGCTGTTACAAAACAACATTTAACGCGATGCTAAGGCTGGCTGCCCTTCTGTTTATGAGGAGGACGGCCGCCTTGTTTTTCACGCACTCAAGGGATAGTAGAACCAATACATATATTCTTCATTAGACAGGAGGCTGGAACATCTACCGTTGGCTAAATCTCTCTTGAAAAAAATTGGTTTTAACTGGGGGTTTTTATGGGCAAAATAAGCTTAATCTCTCCCGCATACCTTCCAACACTTCTTCTGGCATTTCCCTGATCTTGATATCCCCACCCAGGAAAAACAGCCAATTTGTGATTTCGTTCAGTTCTTCGGATTTATGAACATTAATAAAAGTCCGCAGAATAGCTGTAGTTTGGTAGGGGTTCGTATAGGAAATTGAAACTTTTAAAGGATGGTATTTTCTGAACTGAGCGATCGCTTTGGGCCCAAGCTCAAGGACAAGGTTGACTGCTTCTTCCTGCTTCATGAGTTCTAAAATCTTCTTTTTACTTAATCTTTTTTTAATTGGGTAGGGTTCAACTGTGACGAGATTGTCGACAGAAAAGGTCCGCCTCTTCTTCTCTTCCAAGTCAAAGCCTTCAACTAGCCACAGGCTCTTCTCACGATAAAGGTGCAAGAGATAGATGGGGTAAGACACGATTTCCTTCTCTTCTTGGAGGGCAACCGATAGATAGCTGTCTGAAAGGAGGATTTGGATGAGTTTTTCCAACATAGGATGGGGCAGGTCTGATAGATCAAGCAGGTCGGGATTGTTAGGGTTGGTGCCCTCAAATAGCAGGATTTGATTCAAAAGAACAAGGTCATCCTGCTGGTTCTTTGAGATAAGTCCCAGTAATTTCTCAGCTAAAGACTGGCGGCTCTTAAGATAGGGGAGCTGTTGATTTCTTGTAGCCATAAACGCAATAAAGAGGGCTTTGATCTCATTATCGGTAAAACGAACCGTGGGAAGGACAGAGTTGTTCATGACAAAATAGCCCCCGTCCCTTCCAACTTCTGCGACAAGGGGGACCCCTAGTGATTCAATTTCTCTAATGTCTCTAATTGCTGTCGACCGGGAGATGTTAAATTCCCGCATGATTTCAGAAATGGTAAAGTGGGCGCGGTTGTTGACATACCGCATGATGATATTAATCCGTTCTACTTTTCTCATCGGGTCCTCCTAAACAGTATCACTTTTTGACATGATTTAAGGTTATTATAAACCCATCAAGTGAAAAGACAAATCATTTGAAAATTTGAGAAAAAGGATGGTTTTGAATATGGCACAGTACACTTTGGAGGAAAAAGACAGCTTTACCGTTTTAGGAATTGGAACAGAGCTTAAGAGCCATTACACTGACTATGCAGGCATCAACAAGGAAAAGGCAGACTTTTGGTCAGCCGTAGAACAAGATGGACGACTGGAAGCTTTGAAATCCATAGCCCTCAATGATTACATTTTTGCCGTGAGCGAGGCAGTCAATAACAAGATGATGTATTATGCTGGCGTTATGACTGAAGAGTCGGTGCCGGAAGAATCAAGAATTATTCAGTTTCCTAAAGGGGAATACCTGATTGTTAAAGGGGAAGCGAAGACGGCTGAGGAGCTGAGCAATCAGCTTGCCGGCATCGCCTTTGGTCAAGTCCTGCCAGAAGCTAATGACATTGCCTATGTAGGAGGGCCGAATACAGCTGTTGAGATGGGGCAGCGGGACGGTGTAGTATTTGGTGAAATGTGGATTCCCGTTGTAAGGAAATAACCAGATTTGTAACGCTCGCAAAATTTGCTAGGAGGAATGAAAATGTCCTATATCGTTGATTTTAAAAATGTGTCTACAGTTGGTTTGGAGTCTTCACCGGTAGCTGAGGCTCTTGCTGGACTACGGGCTAATGAAGCGCGTTATTACATGAACAAATACAAGCATGAGTTTGCGGTCGTGCCCGCCAGTGAGAGTCAGGAGACACTGGATTACGTGAACCGTATTTTGAAAGAAGAACGTGATATTGAGTTCGCGGCCAAGCCTTTAGAGACGTCCCGTTTTCAGGTGGAAAATATCCAAATGGCCTATGTTTTTTATGAAGATGGCCTCGGACTCAATGTGATGTACACGATAGATGACCCTAAGAAGCGGGCTGTTGGTTTTAAGCTGTCCGAGGGGATGGAAGTTCCTCAGGAGCTAGAAGGGAAATTCAAGTTTGCCAGACAGAAATCTAAATTAGCTGGAACGATTCGGGGTTCGTTCTTTGTAATTAAGGGAGAATACTAGACAGCTAACGATTTCGCGAGGAAATCGTGAAAACAAAAATGGATTGAGGACATTCCTCAATCCATTTCCATTTCTATAAGTGAATCTTAGAACACGCTGCGTACAAGTCCTCCGTCAATACGGTAAGCAGCACCGGTAATGGCCGAGGAAAGGGGGCTGCTTAAGAAGCTAACCAGGTTGGCTATTTCTTCTGGCCGAATAAGCCTTTGAATGATCGAGGTTGGCCGATTCTCTTTCATAAATCGTTTCTCAGCTTCTTCTACAGTCATTTTCTCATCAGGATAGAGCGTGTTTAACCAGGTCTCAACTCCTTCCGTTAAAGTGGAACCAGGCATAACGGTATTGACCGTTACATTCGTTCCTTTTGCCAGCTCAGCTAAGCTCCGGGAAATCGAGAGCTGCATAGATTTGGTTGCACTATAATGAGCCATTTCTTGTGAGGGCATGATGGCTGCTTCGCTGGCAATAAAGATGACCCGGCCTTCTTTCTTCTCAATCATCCGGTTTAAATAGTGACGGGAGAGCCTAACCCCGCTCATAATGTTGACCTCAAAGAATCTAAACCAATCTTCATCCGGAATATCAAAATATTCGGCAGCCTCGAATATGCCGAGGTTGTTAATCAAGATGTCAACTTCGGCGAATTTCTCAATCACCTGCTGACATCCTTGCTCTGTTCCCAGATCTGCAACAGCGGATTCGAGCTTAGCGCTGGCATGCTGGTCTCGAATTTCCTTGATCGTGTTCGTTACTTTTTCCTCACTGCGACCATTGATAAGCACGGTAGCGCCTTCTGCCGCTAATGATGTGGCGATCGCTTTTCCGATACCTGCTGTAGACCCTGTAACCAGGGCTGTTTTTCCTTGTAAATGAAGTTCCATGTGTATTCCTCCAAAAGTTTTTAATAATAATATGGATTAATAACCGTAATGTTATGAATAGACTCTACCAGCTGCATGATTGGATAGGCACTTTTTAGTACCTATAGCACTAAAAAGTACGTACTTTTATTTTTAATTGTCCTATTACATAATAGATTTCGCCGGCAAGGTAGTCAAAATTTTAAATAGCAAAATCATTAGTTCCGGCAGATCGTTTAGTTTAGGAGGAATTTTCGGTGATAAAGAATTTGCAAGATACAATGACTCTACACAATGGTGTGAACATGCCAGGGTTTGGTCTCGGGGTATTTAAAGTGGAAGAGGGGCCAGAGCTAGTAAATGCCGTTAAAGTAGCCATCAAGCATGGATATCGGAGTATCGATACAGCAGCGATTTATGGAAATGAAGAAGGCGTAGGTCAAGGCATCCGTGAAGGACTGCAAGCAGCAGGTATCTCAAGAGAAGCGGTATTTGTTACTTCAAAAGTATGGAATGCTGATCTAGGCTATGAATCGACAATCGCAGCTTATGAGACAAGCCTTAAAAAGCTTGGACTCGAGTACCTCGATCTATATCTGATTCATTGGCCTGTTGAGGGCAAATATAAAGAAGCATGGCGTGCATTAGAAACGCTTTATAAAGAAGGACGGGTAAAAGCGATTGGTGTAAGTAACTTCCAAATCCATCATCTTGAAGACTTGTTGAAAGACGCAGAAATTAAACCGGTAATCAACCAGGTGGAATATCATCCACGTTTAACCCAAAAAGAGCTGCGAGCATTCTGTGAACAACACGGCATTCAAATGGAAGCTTGGTCTCCGCTAATGCAAGGTGGACTATTAGACAACGAAGTATTGACTACGATTGCTGCGAAATATAATAAATCTGCAGCTCAAGTAATTTTGCGCTGGGATGTGCAAAGCGGTATTATTACGATTCCAAAATCAACTAAAGAGCATCGTATTGTAGAAAATGCTGCTATTTTTGATTTTGAACTCACTGCAGAAGATATGAAGCTGATTGATGAATTGAATCAAAATCACCGGGTAGGTCCAGACCCTGACAATTTTGACTTTTAATCTATAAACCACAAGAACATACACATAAAAAAAGCAGCAACTTGGTCATTGGTCATACCCCTGTCTACTTGACAGGGGTATGACCAACTACTGCGGCTTTTTTTATGTGTATCAGTCTAGACGGACGCAATCATAACCTTAACTTCAAAGTCCTTAAAAATTTTATCAAATGATTGTTCTGGCTCGATATCTGTGACTATCATATCAATTTGATCGAATTGACAAACACGGTGAAACAAACTTTTTTCAAATTTGCTTGAATCTGCTAGTAAAATAATCTGGTTTGCTCTTTTGATCATCTCTCTTTTCATATAGGCTTCTTCTACTGTAGAAGCGAATACGCCTTCGAGTGAAAGCCCGCATGCACCTAAGAACAATCTATCTACTTTGATATCGGACAGCATTTCGATTGCACGAGGACCGAATACGTATCGATGCCAAGTATTTAGCTCACCGCCTAACAAATGGATGGTGATTTCAGGTTTATCGCACAGGATAGCAGCAATGTCGATGGAATTAGTCACAATAATGTTATTTTTCGTTGTTAAAAATTCAGCGGTGTATTGTGTCGTAGTCCCTGCATCCATTAGGAGATAGTCCCCGTCCTGTATGATGGAAGCAGCCATATGGGCAATTCGACGTTTATTCTCAGCGTTTTCTAATCGATCTTTATAGCTGTTTATATGCTTGGTAAGCGCAGGCAACATAGCACCGCCTCGGATTCGAACGATTAAACCATCCTGCTCCATCTTCACCATATCGCGTCTGGCCGTATCATAAGAAACCTCGTATAGTGAGCAAATTTCCTCCATGCTGATCTTCAGATTTGATTTTAAATAGTCCAGAATGGATTTTATTCTTTCTTCCTGATTCATATTTGTCCACCTTAGCTGTTTAGTCTTCCTTTATTTTAGTATTTGTTGCCTCCTAATACAATGAAAGCTCAATTTATTATCATTGTTAACCTGCACAAAGGTTGTAAGAAATCAGGTGTAATTAAGTTAAATAATTGAGTTTTTAATTATTTAAACTACCACTTGTAATTTACTTTCGGTATAATAAATAAATGAAATAAACTCGAGGCTTAATAAGCTCCAGAGAAAGCGGGGAATAATTAATGAATACAATTAAGGTCGGCATTGTGGGTTATGGACTTTCGGGTGAGACCTTTCACACACCACTTATCCAATCTATTGAGGGAATGGACATTCTTAAGATTGTCTCCAGGAATGCTGATAAAGTGAAAAGAAAGCTGCCAGATACGGAAGTAGTATCTTCTATAGAAGATCTACTATCCGATGAAAGAATTGATCTAGTCGTCATCACAACTCCGAATTCAACACATTATTCTTATGCTAAACAGTCTTTACTCGCTGGGAAACACGTTGTAGTTGAGAAACCATTCGTTATCCAAAAAGAAGAAGCACAAGATCTGATCGAAACTGCTAGCGGGCAGAACAAAATGCTGAGTGTTTTTCACAATCGGAGATGGGATAATGATTTTCTGACCGTGAAGAATTGTATCGAATCCGGCGTTATGGGCGAAATTTATCAGTATGAAGCGCATTTTGACCGGTATCGGCCAGAAGTTAGAGAAAGATGGAGAGAACAAAGTGGGCCAGGCGCCGGAATGCTTTATGATTTAGGAGCGCACCTCATCGATCAAGCGCTGTATCTATTTGGTAACCCGATAAGCGTGTACGGGGATGTATTTGCACAACGAGCGGGTTCCGTGGTGGATGATTATTTTCATATTATCTTAAATTATGGGAAAATGCGGGCCATTCTGCACAGTGGTTCAATAGTTAGAAGCTCCGGGCCGAAATTTCAAGTTCACGGCAGTAAAGGGAGCTTTATTAAATTTGGTCTCGATTCACAAGAGGATGCTCTTCGTCAAGGCAAAAAGCCGGGAAGTCCCGGTTGGGGGAGTGACCAAGAGCAGTGGTATGGTAAGTTGACAACTGAAATTGGGGAACAAGAGATAACCAAAAAACTAGAAACAATACCGGGTTCTTACGAAACCTTCTATCAAGGCATTTTTCAATCGATAACCGATCAAGCTCCAGTACCAGTAAGCGCAAGTGAAGCGATGAATACGATTAAGGTGATTGAATTAGCCAAGAAAAGTAGTCTGGAGCAAAGAACGGTCCTTTTTGAATAATAGAGAAGAGAGGGAGGGGCTGGTAAGCAGCCGCCTCCTAATTTTTTCTGAGGAAATCATCTTAACCCGCCTTGGCCAGTATCTTCACTTCCTTAGGCCCCAGTGTCACGTTCATGGAACCGTTGTGGATTTGGACTGTATCTGTCCCAAGCTGGTTCTTTAGTGTGGTACCATTGGAGATATTCTCGATGTTCGAGACGGTCCGGGTGGCAGTGTTCCAGGAGTTGTTAATGATCACCACAACCTCATCGCCATCCTTGGAGCGTTGGTAGCCGTAGAAAGAACCGTCTGCCAGCTTTTCTTTCTGTGATCCATTTTGCAGGGCCGGATGGCTGCTGCGAACGGCGTTGATCTTCGCAATATATTTATACAGTTCATGATTGGCGTCCGGCACAATGTCCTCCCGGTTCTGCGGGTCAGCTCCGCCGCTGTATCCCAGCTCCGTCCCTTGATAAATGATCGGGATGCCCCTTGAGGTCAGTACAAATCCAAGCGCAGCTTTGAGCTGCGGCCATTTGTCATAGGAAGCACCGGGCTTGCCGGAAGCCTCGTTCAAGAAGCGCTTAACGTCATGATTGTCTAGAAATACACCATTAAGCTTGGCATCCCGATAGTTGGCATCTTCACTGTATCGGTCCTTAATCTTGGTTGTTGAAGCGTCATGGCCGAATACGTCCCTGATCGTATAATACATAGGGAAGTCGACCACCGCATCGAGATAGTTGGAGTAGTCCCCGATCTTGGACGGGTTGCCATCGTAGATTTCCCCCATAGTGAACGTACCCGCAGCTGTATCGAAGTCCTTCAGGAACCATTTAGGCATATGTTTGGCAGTGTCTACACGTAGACCGTCGACCTTAGTCTCTTGAACGAGCCATTTAATCCAGTTTTTCAATTCCTGTGCTGTTGCCGGATTCTCCTGATTAAGGTCATCAAGCCCAGCTACATCCCCGTTCTCGATCTTCCACTGGTTATTGGAGTCATAGTCAGCATCAGTAATGCTCCCGATATGATGATACCAGTCTGGATTATTGAAGGGAGCCGCAGCTGTGCCGTTGCCAGGCTGGAAATCTCCTGTGTGGTTGGGGACGACATCCAGCATGACAGCAATCTGCTTGCTATGTGCTGTATTCACCAGCTCCTTCAGTTTATCCATGGTACCCAGGTGTCCGTCGATGGAGTAAAAGTCATAAGTATGATAGCCGTGATAGGCATTGACACTCTTCTGGGCGGTAACTGGAGTAATCCATATTGCCGTGAAGCCCAAGTTCTTGATATAGTCCAGCTGATTGATAATTCCTTGGAAATCCCCGCCGTGCCACTTCGCCGGATCATTCTTGACCGATGCGAAGCCTCCCCAATTGTCGTTGGAAGTATCTCCGTTGCTGAAGCGGTCTGTCATGATAAAATAAATGCTTTGCTTGCTCCAGTCCGTCGCTGATGTTCCTCCATCTGGGACAGACCCCGGGACTCCCGGGGATATCGTACCTGCCGATCCGTTTGCACCTGGAGTATAGGTGGATGTGCCTTTACCGAAAAAATAGTTCTTCATGTTGTTGCTGTCCCAGGTGCCGTTTCCGTTGTTAAAAGCGGCTTCAATCCGGCTTGCTGTGCCGAGATTGAGCGTGATTTTGGCATATCCAGAATAAGAGGATTCCCCATCGGGCATGGGCTTCCCTGGGACCTCGGTCCATGTGCCGCCTTCTGTACGATAATGGATGTAGGGCGTGGTATACCCTTTCTTATAATAAATCGTGGCTGTGTTTCCATTGCCGGGATCAACGGTCGGAGCGCCTGCCGTAATCGTGCCTGCCGATCCATTTGCAGCTGGTGTGTAGGTTGACGTCCCCACACTAAAGAAATAGTTCTTCATGTTGTTGCTGTCCCAAGTGCCGCTTCCATTATTAAAAGCCGCTTCCAGCTGGGTGGCTGACCCGATATCGACCGTGATTTTGCCATATCCCGGGTAGGCTGATTCGGCATCAGGGATTTTCGTGCCTGGAGCTGTAGTCCATGTGCCGCCTGCTGGACGGTAATGCAGATAAGGCGTTGCGTAGCCTTTTTTATAATAAATTGTGACTTTGTTGTTCCCGCCCGGGTCCACTACAGGTGTGGCATGATTAATTACATACCTCTTGAAATTCGCCAGATCTCCAGTCGGCGAGCCATCCGAATTAACAAGGTTCCCCAGCCGCAGCAGGGTAAATCCGTTATAACCCCAATTCAAAATCTTCTCTTCAATTTTCTGAAAATTGCCGGTTGGCAGAGCATTCTCTCCGTTTAGCCGCACACCTTTGCCCTTGGCGATGGAAGAAACCGTGTCCACTAACGTAGAGGGGAGAGAGTAGGCGGGGGAAGTCCCGCTATCATACATTTCCAGAGCCGTAAAGGTAAGGTCAATGTTATTGTCCTTAAACTTCTGGATCAAGGTGTTGTAATCGTAATAACCGGCGGCATGCTCGGCACTGTGCGGTGCTGCAGGATTGTTAATCTGCCAGTGAATGCCCGAGATTTTGGCGCCAATCCGGACCCCGAATACAGGATCAAAGTTGGCATGAGCCGCACTCGCGATGGTGTCCAGATGTTTCTCAAGCACACTTTGGTACCACGTTAGAAAATCCTTGCCATAAGCGGTTGAATAACCTCCGTTAGAGTAGAATCCATCTCCGTCACTTGGCGGATTAATGCTGCTGGTATTGGTCAACTGAAGACCCCAAGCCTGGTTCACACCATTTAAGGAGCCATATTTGCTGAGCATGGCGGTTCTGAACGCATTCTTGGCCGTGTCTGTGTAGACCTGGAACTTTCCGCGGGATGGATAACTCCAGCCAGCAGCCTGATAGTAGGAAGGGAATCGAAGCTCGCCGGAAGGCCCTCCGCTCAAGTATATTTTGGCGATCAACCCTTTATTGCTTGAGAAATTGGAGGCAAAGGAAGCATACAAATCGTTGTACTGCTGGCCGATTCCGCTCCAGAAAGGGGAAAGGGCTTCATTGTTTACATAGCCGGTCTCACTTTTATACTTCATTTCATCGGCAGAGCCTTTATTCCAAAGCCAGGAGGGAATCGGAATATTGCAGTCATCACCTGGGTTGCCGCCACAGGCATGCGTCGATAGAATAGGGACCCACTTCAAGCCGGATTCTTGAACCACGTTCGCATACGTCTTGTAGTAACTCCAATCGAACTGGTTGTCACCTGCTGCTTCAACATCCCCCCACCATACATCGGTTGTGAGGGCATATACGCCATTGTTCTTCAGAGTTTGGAGCTGATTCCGAAAAGCATTCCAATCGGTAATTTTGGTCAGTGGAGCCATTACGTAAGCTTGAAAGTCAGATGCAACTTCTGCTTTGGCAGTGTTCGTGAGGGGAGTAAGAAAAGTGCCTAGGATGAGGGATAGAATAAGAGTAAATAAACAGCCTTCTTTCCACATTTTTTTGACAAAGGCCAAACCGGTCATCCTCCTCATTATTCAGATAAATAGGGAACAAACCAAACCGACGGACTGCACGCGCGTGTGTATGTTGTGCAAACGTTTACATTTACAGTTTAATTTTTAAAGTTGACATTAACAAGTCAAATAATTGTTCAAAAAGGGGGATTTTATTGACAGGTATAGGAAATCTACATGGATTACAGACTTCTTTCCAACAGGGTTCCCACTTGTTTAGCCATAACTTGAGGCGGATAGGGCATTCCATATGATGGGCAAGGAATAAGTTATTAAAGACAAACAAGGAAACAAGATCAGGCCAAACGGTCATGTTTTTATAGAACATGCTGCTTGGCCTGATTTGTCATTTACTTAATAATTTATCCGCACCTGGATATTCTGCTCGTAGTTGCCGAAGTGCTTGCCGAACAGACTGACGCCGCCGGCATGACGAGCATCCTCTGGGGAGAGGATGCGAAACCGGATTTCCTCTCTAGGCAGGATCGGAATATCCTTCATCGTTACATCGGACATCCGCATGCCGTCCATATACGTACCTGAAGAGGTGACGAGCAGTGTTTTCAGCAAGCCGTGCTGGGTGCTGCCGATCTCCCACCACGAAGGGGTCAGCTTCCCGCGCACGCTGCCGAAATCACCCGGAGAGGTCCAGACACATACGAGAACGTCATTGAGTAGGAACGTAATGTCTGACGGCCAATCCTCGGCATAGCCTGGTGCTTCTGAGCCAATTTCCAAAGAAATACGCAGCGAGCTAATATGGTTCTTGCCGGATACGTAGTTCGGAATGCGGTATTCGACATAACCGCTGGCGAACCAGATATGCTGGGCCTTGACATGCTCGGGCTCGGCGAAATACCGCGGGTCGTCGCGCATGCCGATCAGCTTCGCCTCGGAGGCGAGTCCGCAGGTGGGCTTGACCTGCCAGTCGGCATACTGCCCGACAGGGATGTCCACGTCGTAGCCGTCCTGCTGGGACTCGGACGGGCGGTCTTCATCGGTTTTGAAGACCAGCGAGGCCTGCTCCAGACGAAGGGAGCATTGCTTCTGCATGCCGCGCTTGCCAGCGGTAATTTCCGTGCGAAGAATGCCCGCTTCCTCCAGCTGCTGTACATGCTTGGTCACGATCGCAGAGGAGAGATTCAGCTTCTGCGCCATTTCTTTTATATTTAGGCTTTCCTTGCCGAGCATTTCGATCATTCGAATACGCGTCTCTGATGCCAGCGCCATGAATAACGGCAAATTTTCCTGGCTTACTTTAATTTCCATAGAGCCCCCGATGTTATCTAATAAGTTGTTTTGTATCTATTCTATAACCATCTGATTAACTAAACAAGAAAATAATTGACTAAATTTAACGGTTAATTTAATATTTACGTGAGATCTCATAGGTTAATTATTAACTAATTGGTTAACTAAAAAATGAATGTTTGGGAATGCAAATGTAGTAAAGCGCCGCTGAAGGTGAACCACCGCAATACGCAAAGCTAACTCTGAATTATCAAATCATGGGAAAAGGAGTTTTTACTATGGAACCCACGATCACGATTCCCCGTCCCGAATACCCTCGTCCGCAATGGGTGCGGGACCACTGGCTGAATTTGAACGGCGCCTGGCAATTCGAAATTGATCACGGCAAAAGCGGGAAAGAGCGCGGCTATCATCAACCGGAACATGATCTAAAAGGAACGATCACCGTTCCATTTTGTCCAGAAAGCAAGCTGTCTGGTGTGGAGTACAAGGACTTTATGGCTGCGGTCTGGTATAAGCGGGAATTCACCTTGCCTAAGGATTGGATGAAGGGCAGAGTTCTGCTTCATTTCGGTGCTGTTGATTATGAAACCGAGGTATGGGTCAACGGGGCTTCCGTTGGCATGCATCGCGGCGGGTATTCCTCGTTTAGCTTTGATATAAGCCCGCATGTCACGGAAGGTGTCAACGTGGTAACCGTCTACGCTGAGGACGATGTCCGCTCGGGACGTCAGCCGCGCGGCAAGCAGAGTGAGCGCTTCCATTCGCATGGCTGCGACTATACACGTACGACTGGCATTTGGCAAACGGTATGGATTGAATCGGTGCCTGAAGCATATATGTCGGACATGAAGGTAGTGGCCGATCCGGCTAATGCATGCGCACACCTGGAAGTGAAGGTCATCGGAAACGCTGCCGGGGCCGAGCTGAAGGCTTCCGCCTTGTATGACGGGAAAGCCGTCGGCGAAGCTGTGGCCCGGGTGCAAGGGCGATGCGTCAAGATGGCCATACCTTTATCGGAAGTCCATTTGTGGGAGGCGGGCCACGGTCGGCTGTATGACCTGAAGCTGTCGCTCGAACGGCCGGGCCTGGCTGCTGATAAGGTTGATTCGTATTTCGGGCTGCGCACGGTGCGGCTGGATGGCATGGCGTTCCGGATCAATGAGAAGTCGGTGTTCCAGCGGCTTGTGCTGGATCAAGGCTTTTACCCGGACGGCATTTATACCGCACCCTCAGATGAGGATCTGCGGAAGGATATCGAAATTTCGATGGGTCTTGGATTCAATGGGGCAAGACTGCATGAGAAAATGTTCGAGCCGCGCTTTTTGTATTGGGCTGATCGGCTTGGATATCTCGTCTGGGGCGAACATGCCAACTGGGGACTCGACATTACCACGACCACAAGCTTATCGCGGTTCTTACCCGAGTGGGTTGAAGGGGTTGAGCGGGATTACAATCATCCGGCGATCATCGGCTGGTGCCCGTTCAACGAGACTTGGGACCGGGACGGCGCCAAGCAGGATAACGAGGTGCTGCACGTCGTGTACGAGATGACCAAACGGTTGGACCCGACACGCCCGGTGATCGATACCAGCGGCAACTTCCACGTCGTGACGGATATTTTCGACCTGCATGATTACGATCAAGATCCGGAAACGTTCCGGGCCAGATATGAACCGATGAAAACCGGCGGAGAGGTGTATAACACGTTCCCAGACCGGCAGACGTATGGCGGGCAACCATATTTCATCAGCGAATACGGCGGCATTTGGTGGAACCCCGGTCAAAAGGAAGAGAAGGCTTGGGGTTACGGGGACCGGCCGGCATCCGAAGAGGAGTTCATCAAGCGATACGAGGGCTTGACGAACGCTCTGCTCGATCATCCGATGATGTTCGGATTTTGTTATACCCAGCTGTATGACGTGGAACAGGAAGTGAACGGTCTGTATACCTACGACCGGCGCCAGAAGTTCGATCCGGAGGTGATTCGCCGCATCAATTCCCGCAAAGCGGCTATTGAGGAGTGAGAGGTACTCCTAAGTTGGTGGGTTAAGTAGGTTTGGATGTTCCTGATTTTCGTATGCAAATACAAGAGTTAAAAGCCAATTTCCTAATAACGGAAATTGGCTTTTAGATGTTATAAGAATATAAATATTTATTGCAGTTTAGAAAATAATCAAGTGAGCTCTATAGTGATTTGGTTCAGTGGCAACGAGAGATTTGACTTTAAACTATTGTAATAGTCATTGACGAATTGTTTCTGATGATGAGGGCTGCAGGAAAAATAATGCACAATTTAGACAATGTAGATGTTGGCTTCCGTTTTTATTGTACATATTCACAAAACCCGTATTTTGTACATATGTAAATGTTCTTATTGTCCTTCTTCTTTGTCTAATGACACACAAATGTTCCTACACAAATGACACAAATCCACCCCGGCTCGCTTGTTTTCTTCCTTTTAATATTAATTGTACAGACACGAATAAAACAATTAGGAGGTACCATAACAGGAAGAAAAGCTGTGTATGGTGCGAGCGCTGGAAAAGCAGCCGGTTATACCTTAAATTATTAATACAACAGAGGAGTTGTCAATTCCTACTGACAACTCCCCTCTATTTTTCTATGAGAAAGGAGCAATATTTTATATGGAGTGGGTTCAAAAAGTAACGGATGATCATCTTGAGCAACTAAATAAAAAACCTAATGTAGACTTATTCATGCAAAAGGTAACTTTGCCAAATACCTGCTCACATGTTCTTGATACTTCGCCATTAGCCGATTTTATTCTTCTTACATCTGCTCTTAAAGCCCCAAATACTGTTTTTACTTTCCCAATCACAGAAAATGATGATATTAATGCTATTACAAAAGATCAGTTACTTATCCATTTCAAAGATGTTCGAATTGCAACGATTAATCAAAACCCTTACGAGTACAACGCGAGGAACATTAAGCAGGAAACACTTCAACTGCTAAAAGATAAGTACTCAAAATACACTTTGCATCCTTACGGTATTAGAACTGTTTGGTTCTAAAGAAGAAATACATTTTGAAAAACCTGCTAATAAGATAGAAAGCTACAAAGTAATAGCATCACCAATCAAAGTCTCAGATTTTATGTTAGACAATACATTTGATCCAACGTGGGAATATATTAGTCAAACTATTCTTTCTAAAAATGGCTTTTACCCTATTATTCCAACGAATTGGTTTCTACATGATCGTTTAAAGTCTTCACCTGTATTAGCCTACTTTGTAGACAAAGGAATTGATATATTTCTCACAATAAATGCTCAAACGCGCCAAATTATAGCCATTGATTTAGTACCTTGAAACTAGAAGTATGAATTGCACTCAGGATCAATCTAGCATTCCGTCAGACTCCATATAATAAGGTTTTGGACTGGCCCTAGAAATTGATACAGTGACAGCATAGGACGGGAAAATAAAGTTCTAGACTGTCGCTGGTTCATTGAACAATCGTATCCCGTTAGCTCCACACCCTCATGAATAATGTGCAGATAAGAACTCCCTGATCTTTTAAGACTTCAATTTATGTTTAGGTTTCGTTAGGTCAAAACTATGTTTTACCATATCATGAAGATCATCTTCCGGAAGGTTCCCATCTAAAATGATCGTATTCCAATGTTCTTTACTCATATGATATCCGGGTATAACTTCTTCAAAGGCGTTTCGAAGGAATTCAGACCGTTCAGGATCACACTTCAAGTTAATGCAAAGATGACCATCTTTTTCAAATATTAACGCGAAGATTTTCTCATTTCCTTTGTGGCGTATGGCTGTCCAACCATCTCCAAAAGGATGATCCTCATATGAGGCTGGATAAGACAAACAGTATTCTACGATTTCTTCTAATTTCATTTTGGTATTCTCCTATCTGTCTATTACTGATTGCTGCTTTTCTTATGCCATGCTGTAATTTCTTCCATTCTTTGTTTAATTTTAAATTCAGATCCCTGTGTTGTCGGATGGTAATATTCGCGTCCCATCAGGGAATCTGGCATAGTCTGCATCGTTGTTAGTTTTTCTTCTGTGTCATGGGCATACTGGTACCCTTTACCATAGTTCAGCTCTTTCATAAGCTTTGTTGGAGCGTTCCGAAGTTGCAAGGGAACAGGCTCGCTCATGGAATGTAGGGCATCTTTTTTCGCATAGCGGTAAGCCAAGTAAGCAGAATTCGATTTGGGAGCCAGGGTCAGATATATAACGGCTTGTGTTAGATGCACATCGCACTCTGGCATTCCTATGAATTGACATGCCTGAAACACCGAAACAGCGATTTCTAACGCCCTATTGTCTGCCAAACCCACGTCCTCACTTGCAAACCTAACTAGCCTACGGGCAATAAATAAAGGATCTTCACCTGATTCCAACATTCGAGACAACCAATAAATAGATGCATTTACATCACTATTTCGCATGGATTTATGCAGTGCGGAAATAATATTATAGTGTTCTTCCCCGTCTCTATCATACAAAAGTGATTTTCGATGAATAATTTGTAGCAGCCCTTCTTTGCTAATTTCAATAGTTTCACCTTGTTTCTCTCCGTTAAGTACAGCCATTTCTAAGGTGTTTAATGCCACCCTGGCATCACCATTTGAATATTCTGCAATTGCAGAAAGTACGCCCTCTTCTAAACCTATCTTTTGATCTCCAAATCCTTTAGGATTCAAAATCGCTTTTTTTAATAATTCAACAACATCTTCACTGCTTAGTTGGTGAAGGACAAAAACTTTGCTACGAGATAACAAGGCTGAGTTAACTTCAAACGATGGATTTTCGGTTGTCGCGCCGATGAGAATAATACTCCCTTTCTCCACATATGGGAGAAAGGCATCTTGTTGTGCCTTATTAAATCTATGAATTTCATCAATGAATAAGAGGGTCTTCTCCCCTAATTTCCTGTTTTCCTCAGCTTCTTTCATTATATTTCGGATTTCTTTAATACCGCTGGTTACTGCACTAAAATCAATAAACTTAGACTTGGTTTGATGGGCAATGATTTTAGCTAGCGTTGTTTTGCCAACACCAGGAGGGCCCCAAAATATCATAGATGATACTTGATCATTTTTGATCATATCTTGCAGAACCTTTCCAGGGCCAAGTAAATGTTTTTGTCCTATAAAGTCTTCCAATGATTGAGGACGCACACGATTAGCCAACGGTCGATCAATTTCATTATCAAATAATGTTCCTTGTATCACAGTATCACTCCCTTTTGAACAACAAATACTTTAGGCCTGATTAAAAATATATAATTAAAGGTTCTGCTTTCGGAATTCTACAGGCGTCAAGCCAGTTTCTCGTTTGAAAAATTTACTAAAGTGAGTAGTTTCTTGGAAGTTAAGCATTTCTGCAATGTCGCTAATCAAGTAATCTGTATGCATTAACAAACGCTTAGCTTCGAGACTAATTCGAGCTGATATGAAAGCTTTAGCGCTTATTCCAACGGCTGCGACTGTAACCCGTGTTAAAGTTTTTTCTGTGCAATTTAAAAGGGCGGCATAGTCACTAACATGATTTAACTTGGCATAATTTTTCTCCACTAATTCTTGAAATTTTAAAAACTTTTGTGAGACCTGAGAAGTAGTAGGGATATTTTTTTGTTTATGAATAATGTTGAGCCAAGCTGCGAATGCATAAAGCTGATAGCGTAACAACAAATGAACATCCTCTTTGGCTACTTGAATTAAAGAATCTTGAACCATTTGCTCTATTAAAGTGATTGCCCGATGCAGCTCTGTATTATTTAAAGTCGAACAATTAGGCGCTCTTCCAATATCAAACGTTAAATTCAGTTCACTCAACGTAAGTGAAGCAGGAAGAAGGAATTCTTCACGGAATAGAATAACCCATCCGTCCCAGTTTTCATCGTGCCCAAAATTATGGACTTGTCCTGGTGTTACTACTATCAGTGTTCCTTCCTTACAAGGGATGGGTTCAAAATCGACCCATTGAGTACACCTTCCTTCGGTGACACAAATGAGCATATAAAATTCATAACGATAAGTGATTTTCATGCTTTCCTCTGGGGTTCGCTCTTTGAGAGAAGATACACTAAAAATCTCCAGATCGTATGGGTAAGAAAACACGGGTTTGTATTTAAGAGGTCTTATTGTATTTTTCTGTTTGAATGAATCCAACGATTACACTAGCCTCCTCTAAAAGCATTTGATGAATTAAAATGTCCGTAAAATATCATTAAATATCCCCTTTTTGCCTCCATAAGATCTTACTAATGACCTAAAATGATCATATCACAATACTGGGATGAAACAAAACCGGTTTATTGTCCCGAAATTAATTTTCACGTTACTTGTAGTGATCGATCCGATAGCTTTTTAACTTAATTGAGTATCGGCATCCAAAATAAAGGAGGCTAACATGCAGGTTAACAGCATAATAGCAAAAAAAATCTTAACTGAAATGAAAGGAGATTCAAGTGTTGGGTTCACACATTCATTAAATCCCTATAGTGGTTGTGCTTTTGGATGTAGGTATTGCTACGTTAGAGAAATGCCTATTCAAAGGTACAGTGATACTCCATGGGGAGAATGGGTAACCATCAAAACAAATGCGGCCGACAAATATCGAAATGAGATGGTCAATCTCCGCCGAAGAAATCAATCCATTAATCTTTTTTTATCTACTGCAACAGATCCCTATCAACCCCTGGAACGGAAGACGGAGCTAACACGCTCTATTTTAGAGGAAATGGTCAAATACCCTCCAGATTTCCTTCAGATCCAAACACGAAGTCCTCTTGTCGTAAGGGATCTTAATCTATTACTTGAACTAAATCAAAAATGTGAGGTCCTTGTCTCCATGACTATAGAAACAGATCGGGAAGATATGAAACGATTGTTCGCTCCCCATGCTCCGGGTATTAAATTACGCTTAAAGGCATTAAAAGAATTGAATAACGTAGGAATCGCTACCCAAGCTTCCATTTCGCCTGTACTTCCATTCACACCCGATTTTCCTAAAACACTGGAGTCTATCGTTGATCGGATCTACATCGACACACTTAACATTGGAGATGGAACAAGGGGGAAACGTTCTGAGCGTTTAGGTATGCCATTTTTGTTTAAAGAGAACGAGTTGTCCGGATGGTATCAAATGGATATACATCTTAGAGTGGAAAAGTACTTTAAAAAGTTTTTTCCGGAAGAAATGATATTTATTTCTTCCGATAAAGTTTATCCCTTAAAAGGGAAAGTATTTGAATAAGCGGGTGAATATGAATGGCTAATTGGTCCACAACAGCCGTTTAATCGAATGAATATTGCCTTCAAGAGATCTTCCCTCATGTTGGGCGTATACACACCAACACAGCATCCTTAATCACTCTAAGGTAGATGGGATTGACTGACATGTCCTAAATATGTCATATCAAGTCTAAGTTTCACCTTTCCTTGTTATAAATAATGGCCTAAAATGATCATACCGCTTCATCTATGAAAGGAGAAATACAAATGAAACCTGACCACACTCTCAACGGAAAGAATCATCACACGAACAACACTGATACCTCTGCCCAAGCGGTCCGTTCCTGGCTGGGCATCCCCTACGCCAGCACAGAACGCTTCCGTCGCCCCATCTTGCTACCGTTCAACCCGGATCTGCCATACGTCCAAAAGGGCCCCGCACCGCTGCAACCCGGTGACAATAGCTGGTTAGAGGCCGACAACGGTTTAAGCGAAAACTGTCTGAACCTCAACGTCTGGGCACCGGAAGACGCTGGAGACGAACTGCTCCCCGTGATCGTCTACATCTACGGTGGAGGCTTCGAACGCGGCGCAAACACCCAGACCACCTCGAACGCCTCAGGCCTCGCCGCGACCGGCCGTGCCATTGGGGTGTCCCTGAACTACCGGCTCGGCCCCTTCGGTTGGCTCTCGCTCTCCCAATACGGTGGCGCGTTCGCGGACGCCACTAACCTCGGCCTGCAGGACATCATCACCGCGCTCAGATGGGTGCAGGAGAACATCGCTCGCTTCGGTGGCGACCCTCAGAACGTCACCGTCACCGGCCACAGCGCCGGCGCGTTTTCTTCGATAGCGCTCCTCGCAGCTCCGTTGGCCGACGGCCTCTACCATCGCCTCGCTGCGTTCTCCGGCGGCGCATCTAGGATCGTCCCGGTCTGGTGGGCTGAAGAACTAGCGAACAAGTTTCTCACCGAACTTGGCATCGCGGACGATCCCGAACAACTGCTCACCCTGGATGGGAAGCTCCTCGCCGAGACGCTCGTTAAGGTTGGCCCACGTGACATCGGCGACCGAAACGGCATCGACAACACGACTATTGGCATCGTGAACGACCACTCTCAGCCCGGGGCCATTCTCTTAGACACGCCGCTGCGTGTCCTCGAATCCGGGCGTCATCGCGACGTCGAGATTCTCTTTAGCACGGCGACGAACGAGGTGGACTGGTGGGTTATCAACGCGACCGAGCAGTTCGACCCGGGCAGCATCGACAATCTCGTTAACGAGCTGGTAACGAAGTCGCGGATCCCTCGAAGCCGTGCTCGGCGCATCGTCGCCGCCTACGACGTCAACGGACGCACTCCTGTTGAAGTACGCGGGGCGCTCTTGACCGACTACATCTATACCCTACCCGCCGCCCGTGCGGCACTCGCCCACTCCGCTGCAGGCGGCAACGCCCATCTGCTCGCCGTTGGCCCTGTCGAGGGTGCGCCAGCGGTACACGGCACGGAGATGTACGGCATCGTTGGCCAGCAGCGCCCCCGACATAGCGACGAGCAAGCCATACGAGATACCTTCGTCCGCGACGCCCTCCTCGACTTTGCCGCAGGCAAACACGATCGGCTTTGGAACTCCGTGACCACGGAACCTATCACACATGGGATTGGCAACCCGCCATTCGACCCTACCACCCATGCCGCCGAAGTCCTGCGCATCTTCGCGGGCATTGAACGGCCCTGAACAACCCCAAACGTGCACGGGGTCGCGCACCGATCAAACTTAACTCACTTAGTATCGCCGGCGGCCCCGCCGGCAGTACGTGAGAACAGCTTCCTGACCAGGAAATTGACTATGACCACAAGCACCGAGATAAGGAAAAATGTGGCCTGTTGAAGCAGCAAGTCCATAGTAACTCTATCTTATGGTATTGCTCTCTACGTTGGACAAAGCGATACCACCACCTGTTCAGTGCTTCTACAATCAAGACTCCAGGCATGACAGGATAATCGGGAAAGTGATCAAGGAAATAAGGTTCATTGAAAGCCACAATCCCATCCATCAGAAAATGAATTGCCTAGGTACTGTTATGCTGATTCCTCCAACGTTCTTAACGTTAGTTCCGCCAGAATGTAGGCAGTTTTGTGTCATAATCCTACAATGTAGGCACTTTTGTGCATTTTATTATGACATAAATGTACCAACATAAAACAAAAAAAGCCTGATGCATCAGGCTTTCATCAAAATTAGTTTGTAGGTAACTTTGTGTCATTAGACATTTTTTATGGCACTTCTCTTTAATCGCTTCAATAAGGTAGAATCTTTTCCAAGACAAAGTTAGTTGTCAAAAACTCAATTTTTCTGGAGTTTCTTGAGAATCTTGAAGCTTCGTCAATCATTTGATAATAGTTGGCGACGTTATTCATTTGCAGAATCCCCCTCTACTTACTCGCTAAATCACACCCGACTGTAACTACTATCTTCATCATCGAGATGGTTTTTGGAATTTATATCCAATTCGTGATTTAATGGTAACAATAATTTTTCTCGTGTGCTTTGAACTCTACTGCCCTTTTGCTTAACGAAACAAAGAGCAAATCTGCCGAGGCAAACTGCTCTTTGTTTAATTCAACTAATGTTTCCCCGTTAGGTAATGCACCTTTAGAAGAAGTATTGCTTCATGCTTATAATTCTCGAGATCATTTTCTTCATTCACCCAGGCAACTTCCTCCGGTCTTAGCTACCTACTACCTGAATCAAAATGTTTTTTCAAAGCTCCAACCGGCATAAGTCCCAAATTTTTTACCGTACATACTCATGAGGTGTGTTTGATAATCAATAAGCGCTAAGGCTTGCGTTTTGGTAGCTATAAATCTGATCTTGTCATCCATTTTGGAAATCTGCTGAATCGAAAATGACGATAGCGCGATTTCTTTTGCAAATTCTTTGGCGTTTACGAACGGAATCTCGAAATGATGTGATATGTGACAGGTATTAACTTCCCTAAGATTAATTCCGGAATGAGTTATTTTTTTGTCGTTAAATTCCCATCGATTCTTTCGTTCTTCGTCCGTTTCAATTATACCGGCAAGTCCTTCGCCGAATAGGTTGTCAATTTCGTATCGGTTATAATCCAAAATCCATTTTCGATGTAAATGGTATAAAGGCAAAAGAGTGCCTATGTCGGAACTGTAGACATCACAGCCGCGATCGTCATACATGTGAAACAAAATGCCTTTTGTTTTGTTATATAGGTAAATCTGACCTCCAGCGCTAGGTTTACGCATGAAGTTGGCATTTTCAATTGATTCAAGTACATACAGCATTCGGATTTCTTTCGCTATAACTTCAACTGTCCATTCTTTAGTGTAGATCTCGTCATCCGACTCATCAAACTCATACGGCAAAGTACACGATCTCGTTTGCTTCAATCGCGTTAGGAAGAAACGCTTTAATCGAATCTTACTGATTCGTTTTTCATTCGTACCATAGCTGGTGCGATGCATAAATATCACTTCGTCTTCAGGATCG
Source organism: Paenibacillus sp. J22TS3 (assembly GCF_018403205.1). NCBI lineage: Bacteria > Bacillati > Bacillota > Bacilli > Caryophanales > Paenibacillaceae > Paenibacillus > Paenibacillus sp. J22TS3. Next base: position 55,966 of record NZ_BOSF01000001.1, on the reverse strand, counting down.
AAAATTGAACGATAGATGGTACTAGCGCGACGAATACTTTCGTACCGATACGCCTCATCTATTAAATTTTCGAGTCCTAGTTCAAAACGAATATAAGGACCTTGAGCCCTGATTTCTTTTACAATATTCACTGAAAATTTCCCTTCGCTTTTAAGCGTCATTTTACTATATCTGACTGACCAACATCATTTAACTATCCTGCTCATTAGTTGAGAAAACGGCAGCCATTTGACCAGCTGCCGTTCTTCGTTTTTCATTGAACAATCGTTTCCCATTAGTGGAATCTTTTTTTATAGTGAGCTCCTATACTTCTCTGGAGTCATACCAGCCGATCTCGCGAATGCACGGTAAAACTGGCTTGGGCTCGAGAAGCCGAGGCTGCAACTAATGTCTATCACAGACTTCTCGGTCCGTTCGAGCAGACGCATGGCTTCTTCGATTCGCAGGCGTAGCACGTATTGGTATGGTGTCACGCCGATGGCATTTTTAAACGAACGTATGAAATGGAACCTGCTCTGCAATGCGATCGATGCCAATTCATCAATGTATATTTCGTCCGAGTAATGTGTGTGAATATATTCAAGCACTTGTCTCAGGTAGGGATCGGATGAAAAGGTCCCCACCGGTAGGTCGCAATACGTTTTGGAAGTATTTACGTGACCCCCGACGAGGGAGCCAAGTAAAAATTGAAGCACCTCTGTCTCTGTCTCCTCCTGCGCCATGCGATCGGTGAGATCGCATTCCAGCAACGCCCCCATCCACCGGCGGAAATACCCACTTATGGTGGCCGGATCGAACTCCTGACGAATGGCGAACTCCAATTCCGTGTAAGGGGCGACCTCTTTCAAGCTGCTGCGGCCAAATCTAAATATAAGCACCTCCGCATCATGCCCTATGTTAAAGTAATGATTTTCGAGCGGATGCTGAACAATACTTCTGCCGCCGGAAAGCATATACTCCTTATTCGCCTGTGTAAAAAAACATGTCCCGTTGACGGATACGGTCACTTGAAACTCGCCCTCATGAGCGTGAGGCAGATTGGAAAACTGCCCTCCGATGCGCCAAAATTCCATCTGTGGCGTAGTTATTTGTACAATCATCTGAAATCACCTGAGACCCATTATATCAAAAAATGCTCTCATAAAGCGCAATTATCGCGAGGACTTCTTCCAGGTTCTTAGATATTATGAGTAACAAAAAGAAATAGGTGATACGCATGTCGTTAACAAAAACCTCAACTGCCGTTGAGAAAAAAACAGTCGGCCGACATTCCGCGGTCCTACTGATCGGTGTCAGTCTTGCGCATTTATTAAATGATGCGATGCAATCGGTCGTTCCCGCTGTTTTTCCGTTTTTCCAGCATTCGATGAAGCTGAACTTTGCCCAGATCGGTTGGGTCGCATTTACACTCAACGTGACAGCGTCTGTGCTTCAGCCTTTGATCGGTGCTTACACTGACCGCAGACCAATGCCGATGTTACTACCTTTGGGAATGCTATTTACATTGTTAGGTATGGGGGGAATGGCTATTGCGTCCAGCTTGACCATGCTAATTGTCTCAGCAGCGTTAATTGGTATCGGATCATCGATCCTGCACCCAGAATCTTCCCGTGTTGCACACCTTACTGCAGGTAAGGGCAGGGGACTCGCCCAGTCGGTGTTTCAGGTCGGCGGCAATACGGGACAGGCGTTAGCGCCGCTTTTGGTTGCTTTTGTCATAACCCCTCAGGGGCAGTTGGGTTTTCTATGGTTTCTTTTTCTGGCCTTAGCCGGCATTTTTATTCAGGCTTACGTCGCTAGATGGTATGCTCAACATCTCCAAATAACGGCCAGAACAGAGCGCCGTATTGCTAATAAGGTACAGGATAAGCATAGTAAAAGCTTTGTAGTTTTCGTGCTCGGTGTGCTGATCATGCTTCTCTTTTCCAAATTCGTATACTTGGCCAGTATGACCGGTTATTATGCCTTCTACTATATGGAAAAATACGATCTTCCGCTTGAAAAAGCTCAACTCTCATTATTTGCTCTCCAGTTTGCCGGCATGCTAGGAACGTTGCTTGGCGGCCCGCTGGCCGATCGCTTTGGACGGAAGAAGATCATTTGGTTCTCAATCTTCGGTACGGCGCCGTTCTCGATTCTGCTGCCATATGCCAGTCCTGTAGTTTCCATTTTGCTCTGTTTGGCCGTTGGAGCCATCCTGATGTCGGGTTTCTCCGTCATTATCGTGTATGCTCAAGAGATGCTTCCGGGCAAAGTAGGAACGATCGCAGGGCTCATTTTCGGTCTATCTTTCGGTATGGGGGGACTCGGCTCCGTAGTTTTGGGTTGGATGATCGACCAGACGAACGTGGTCTACGTTATACAACTTTGCTCTTATTTGCCGTTGCTTGGAGTGTTTGCATTTCTGCTGCCCAAGGATGCCAAGCTGATTCGTGAATAAAGTGACGATACAGGTATCTCGACTGGAGTATATTAAATTGGTTTTTTCACTTGCAGACCGTGTTCGAAGTTAAGTGAATTCTAAATACGCTCTGACCGTCAACAACGGTAGTCGATCACGTGGTCGACTGCCGAAACTATATTCTCCCGATAGAATGATACTGGTATTCAAGTCAGACTGTATTTATTAAAGCATTTGTTCTACCATTTCTGCCTTCAAAACATGTAGTTGTATAACACATATTGGAAGTATTCTGCCCGTTAGCTTAATGAATCTGGAGTCGAGATCATTGGGTTACTGGAACACCTTTTGTCTTAAGATCATTAAAATACCACGTCCTATAACCGTCGATCGGCCGCTCCTTCTCTCCCTCCACGCCCGGTCCATAATAAGAGGTTGTATATTCAAAATCGGACCTTTCTTTTTGAGCGCCGAAGAAACGAATGTGGATGTCGGGATATCGTCGATTGTCCTTGGAATAATGTTTGAAATAAGACTCCTCAATCACGGTTTTCTGAAAATCTGGAGAAAGAATAAGCGCTTTTGTCTTGATAAAGACGTCTTTATCAGCTTCCCTATCTGCCTTACGATTTAGAAAATAATTGAACTCTATTTGAGTGGGAGCCATTTGAATTTTTAGATCAGAAATGTCCTTATGCTCAGAAAACACCGTTTTTTTAAAGTCATCCAATTGTTCCGTGGATATAGCTCTGTGGGTCATGCAGCCGGCTAAGAAAAAGACGATTACTACCACGACCGGCACCATTTTACTCATCAGGCTCACCTCCTCTAAATGCAAAGGATAGATCCATGGGCAGTCATAGACCTATCCTTATTCTATAGTAAATTTTATTGGAAATACATCACTCCGCCCATTACCCATCCATTAGCCATCGCATCAAAATGGACGCGGTAATCAATACTGCGCCGCTGACCCCAAGTGGATACGGCGATCCAACGATTGTCATTAACATCGCGGTAATACTTTGTGATCGTCATCCAATGCCACTCATATTCATAGTCGGACCATTTTTTGGTGTTAAGTGTAGCGACAGGTGAATTAATGTTCAGACCGGCTTTAATATAATTTGCAACATTATCAAGAGTAAACGAGGCAGAGTTTGTTACCCCCTTAAGGGCAACTCCACGGTCCCTAGCGAATCTCTCGACATCTGAGGTAAAGTCAGTTCCTGAAGTCTCGCCAAACATACCAGGATCAATATAAGAGTATAGCTTATCCATGTGGGCCACAAAATCCGTTTTGGAATTTGTATTACCAACATACAATTTTCCATATTTTACGGGATCCTTAATCTTGGCAAGGTAATTTGTTAGATTAGCTGCGGCGGTCGGGCCGCAACCCCTATCCTTCTTAGTCGTGGTATCGTACCAATTCTGGTCTCCGCCGTAGCTGTAAGTGTTTGTGGTATATTCGACGGGAACAAACATACCATAGTTACGCTCGACCGTTAGAGCCACGTCTTCTTGCGTGACCGAAGCTGTAGTGACTGTCTGTGCCAACATGTCGCTTATGTGTTTCTTGTTTTCTACTTTACGAATACGTTTAAAGTCTTCCTTTAACTTTTCTTTCGTCTGCTTTACTTTATCTGTGACATCCATGGAGCCCTTAGCTGGATCAAAATAAAAATCCTGACCTTGGTCCGACACTTTAATCAGATAGTCTAATGGGGGAATAAAAACAACCTCGCCCTTGCCATTAGACTTAGCTGCTTTGTCCTTCAGCTTGGCCTTAATTTCACTGAGAGCCTTATCCTGGATATTTATCTCGTAAGTAGCATAGCCATCTTCAATGGCACCAACGGTGATATATCCGATCTCTCGGCCCTCTTCAAGCAATGGGACCATGTAAGCAAAGAGGTTATGATCTAAATCGTACAAGGGAATGAAATCCTTGGAAGCAGTCAGCTTCTTATCATGCGTCTGGAGGTCATTCTTCATGTAGCCCTCTAGGTTGGTTTGTACAATTTTCAGGACATCTGTTTGCTTAAGCAGCTTGGTATTTCCAAGAGACAGATCGTTGCTCGCAAAGGAAACACCGCTGGAGGCAAAAAGAAATAGAAAAGCAACTGCTAGAAGAGCAACCTTTTTAATTAAGATAACTCCGAGACTTTCTGCAATTCGTTTCATAATTTGATCTCCCTCATATATTATTTTAAAAGCCGCCAAATATGCGTTTTCGGTAGCAGTAAAGTCCATCTTGTCATCTGTTCATATATCTCACCCCCCCTGCTATAATGAATGCCTTTTCACATAATATAACAATGGTCGCGTGATTTAGTTTGTAATAAATTCAAGGTTTTCCATTTTAAGGGCAAATAACACAAAAAAGAAGCGGATATAGATCCCGCTTCGTTCTGCTAGAAGAGCTTCATATTATATTGATTACTAGTGTCCTCGGTTATAAGAGTAAATTGTTCTAATCTTGCCGTTCAAGGGGCTGTCCATCGATGATGATGAAGCCATTTCTAAATCATTGTCCCATACATTCCCTTACTTCTAGTTTGTAATAAATATTTACTTTCCATACAACAGCTTATGGTGAATTTACACTTTAAGGTCTATCCTACGTAAACAAACACCTCCACGAAATATAAGGGAAGATCAGTGTCGCTACCGTTTAACATAAGGGGAATTTTGTGTCAATCTACATCGTTTTCGGACATCCTATCATAAAAAATCTGGAATATATCCTGCCCGTTAGTTGAATAAAGCCAGCTGGTCAAAATGATCGGCTGGCTTCTTGTTTTTATTGAGCTATCGTTTTCCCGTTAGTTTGATGAATCGGAACAATGAAAATTGGTAAAATACCTATCCAGTCAATTAAAAATGCCCGGTTTAATACCCAACATACACTTTTGTATGAGTTACTTACTTATAAACTCAACCATCTTCTGATGCAATTCCTTCTCGGAACATTGAAAGATACCATTAAAATCCTGAGGGTTACGGATCAATTTGTTTAAATGGTCTATTCCATATTGTTGAACAACAAACTTCACGAATAGATACGAGAACTGAAAACCTTTCATTGTATCGAAATCCCAGGTATCATTATCTAATTGTTCGAACGTTGGGATCGCTAAATGTTGAATAGCCTCTTTCGTTGTACTCTCAATATAATCCTGAGTCATCAGTTTGGCTTCATATCCACCAATCCCCAGCCTTATCCATTTTGGGGCCGTCGGGTTGATTTCACTTATTAGCCACATGGTGAACAGATGAACTGTTCCTTTGAGAATTGATTGATAGGTATGCTCCGGTCCTGGATTTAATGGAGATACAATCTTAAGAATACTTCCTTCATAGGTACCCATGAACCAATTCGGAGCATCTGCTTCTCCGACCGCTTGGTGAAACGATGGCAAATCAGGATATACTTCAATAGTTACTTTACGTGATGGATGATAATTGTACTTTAACGAGATTCGTTCAATATGATCACTTAGTTCATTGAACAGATCATGGTGTACCTTATTTAGCCGGTTATTTAAACCCTCGTTTTCACTCTTATTAACAATTGAAATTAAATTTTGAATAGACATGATCGTAACACCTCCCCATTCTTTCAGTTCCTTTTTAAGTTTTTCCAGGGCCCTGTAGAGTCTGTTTTTTACTGCACTTTCACGCATCCCTACGATCTTAGAAATTTCAAGCAATGTGCAGTCCACAAAAAAACGTAGTGCAATGATTTCTTGGTCCTTTTCATCTAGCTTTTTTAGCGCAACTCCAATATCAATTCGAAAATCAACATACTTCGTAAATTCAAGGGGGATCGACTGTGATTCATATCCCGTAAAATCAAACGGAGATTCTTTTTTTCGCGATAACCTTCGATATTCGTTTTTCACTGCATTCTGAGCAATCTTGAATATCCACGTGAATAAATTTGATTTACCTTGAAATCGGTGAAGGTTCTCGACAGCTTTTAAAAAAACCTGTTGAGTCAAATCATCTGCAACCATCGGATTCAACTTCAACGAAACTGCCCTGACTCAAACTTAATATATAGGTGAGGAACAAGCTTGCCAAGCTTTATATTTGTCACTTTTTCTCTGCGTAATTCAAAAATCATTTTATACTCATTTTCTTCTGAAAGCTCCCTCATTTCGCCTTCAGAATCAGGAAAGTCATTGGTGTATTTGGGGTATAGATCCCATTTCGACTCAATATTAAGCCAAAGTTGATCCGGAGAATTGTCCTCGTAGTGTTCAAAGCGTATTAAAAGCGTAGCGGGACTTAGACCGAACTTAATGCCATCCAATTGACTTCCAATAAATAAATGAGTTAAAACTTTTTCTGCATACTCTCTATGTTCAACTTTCAATAGAATCACCTCTACCGATAATAACTCAATCTTACTTAATATCCACAACCACACATTTTTACCTTTTCGGAAATCACGCATGAGCACTTTCTATGGGACCATGTTCTTGTCCCCCGACAAATATTTATCCAGTAATCACGGTTTTGTAAAAAATAGACGCAATTGATCTGATATCAAATCAATTGCGTCTATTTATCGTATTAATTAGGCTCTGTTTTTGTAACTTCAATATTAATATCACTCAAAGATACTGCATATCCCTCAGCAGACTCCTCATAAACTCCTACCTGAGTACCAGATGAAGAGTATTTTTTCCATTGCAACTTCCCGCTTGAATTAGCCGCAACTTTATAATTTGTTAAATAGATTGTTGTATTTGATGATACCGATTGAACGGCGCCATATTTTACATTCTTAGTCCATCCTCTTTCCGTGCCCCATGAGCCACCAATTTGAACTTCAATTTTAGATAAAAACGGTACTTTGATCTCTGATTTTCCACTAATGTTAGTTGATACATTCCACTTACCAGATGTGGTGTTTTGTTGTTCATACTGAATCGATCCCGGAGCATTAGTAGAGTTTTGATAGCGGTATATTTCAAGATTCTGATAATGCCAATCCCTCACTGCTTGAGTACTGGGGATATATGTTGAAAAAACATACGTAAAACCATCACCAGTAGGTAGCCCCATTTGACTTACTCTTTGAGAAAGTGGGACAATTTCCGTGGTGTTCCCGTTTAAGCTAGAAGAGTGCTTCATATTATATTGATTACTAGTGTCCTCGGCTATAAGAGTAAATTGTTCTAATCTTGCCGTTCAAGGGGCTACTTTTGTGTCAATCTACATCCTTCCTTGTCACAAATGGATTCATGCCCCAGTAGGAAGTGCTCCTGTTTGTTCAATGGCTTCTCTTTGTCCTTCTTTCCGCGTCATGGCAATAACTTCGTGTCCAGTCTGTACTAATTGCGGCAGCAACAATCTTCCAATAACACCACTTGCCCCAGCAACGAAAATTCACATAAATGTAGACCTCCAGGTTCATTTTTACATTCTATTCTTTTGATATTTTCTGTTATCTTGTTGATAAACCAATGAATCTTCTTTAGACACCATAGTTAGGGATAGAATTCCCATTGCAATAGAGATGAATACCATTGCCAATATTCCTGTATTAAAATGACCCATACGATCATACAAATAACCAGTTAAGAATGGTCCAGACGCTCCAATCAGAAAGCCTATGCACTGAGTCATAGCCGCCCATGAGGCCGCCTCTTCAGGCGAAGTAGTCAGTTCAACCGGAAGCAAGTTGAGCAGTGCAAACAGCATACCCGATCCCAAACCACAAATTAACACAGCAAGCCATAAATAAGTGGAAAAGAAAATAAGTAACAGACCAGCAGCTTGAATCATGGAGGATACGATGAGCCAATTTCGTCTTGAAGGATGTCTTATAAGAAGCTGCTGCACAACGGTACCACTCGGAATTTGTATCAATGCGAACAAGGTAACCATAAGCCCGGCGTGAAGTTTGGATGCACCTGCTCCAATAAGGATTAAGGGAAGCCAACCTAAAAGGGAATAAAATACAAGAGATAACATTCCGAATTGCACAGCTAGAATCCATGCTTTTCCCTTTTGCCAAGGTAGTTCTAACGATTTTCTGTGTGAAACGGTTGAGTTCAGTTTAGAGCTAGAAGGCTGTCGCTTTAGTACATTAAACCATAGCGGCAATGCGAGAATGACAGGTATCACCCAAACCGATAATGACATTTGCCACGAATGAAGCTTCCAATGCAAGGGCGAAGTAAGGCTTGAACCAAGTGCAGCACCCAATGCTAGAGCCATTGAGTAGATTGCAATCATGGAGGGTGCTCTGTCAGCCATATGCTTTTTAATATAACCGGATAACAAGGGTCCCATCATAGCAATACCCACACCGGATAACAATGTAGTGAAAAATAACAATGAAGCGGAATGGATAAACAGGCGTAAAAATGTGCTCCCTCCGATCAGCATCAAGGAGAAGGTGATGACCTGCTCAACCCCCAGTCTTTCACTCAATTTTACAGAGTACGGAGCAAGTATTCCCATACATAACACCGGAATAGAAACGAGTAAGCTGGATACAGCGCCGCTTAGGCCAAGGTCATGTTGAATGTTCGCCAAGACAGGTGCAATAGATGAAACAACAGGTCTGAGATTTAGGGATGCCATAAAAAGTGCTGTAACGCATAGCCAACGATTCAATTCATACTCTTTGCCATTTGGTAGGATTGGTATGGGAGATACACTCTCAGGTGATGGGCTCATCGTTGGTACTCTAAAGCTGTTGGTTCTTCGATTTCTCATGTAATTAGCTTCTTTCTATAGGAATTGGACTTGGTATGATTTATAGTATTCGAATAGCTTCGTGAGATAAGATTCAATCTCATCTTCCACAAACTTAGTAATTGTAAGCCTTCCTTTTCTCCTGGAAGTTAAATCACTTCCCCGCTGCTCTTCTTATAAACCAAATCTTGCCCCTTATTAGAAGCCCGATTGTTCTTATCCAATGTATCGAGTAAATGTACCAAAATGGTATTCGAATGAGCCAGGAAAGACGTCTGATCCATCATTTGATCCGGAAGTTGGACATACGTGCCTGGTTCAATTTCATCACCGCAGTGTTCAATCAGCTTTTTGATGCTGTCATTGCTGCTCTCCAGGTGAAATTGCAGCCCGATCACGTGGCCGTTGTATTCGAACGCCTGATTAGCGCAGCCAAGACTGATTGCAGCCGTCTTAACTTCATCAGGTAATTCAAACGTATCTCCATGCCAGTGAAAAGGAACATACTCCTGCGGAAACTGTTTAAAAACTACAGAGTTCTGAGACTCTGCCGTCATTTTTACAGGATGCCAGCCAATTTCCTTGTACCGATTGCTATATACTTTCCCGCCAAGCGTTTCTGCAATCAATTGTGCGCCCAAGCATATGCCGAGTACCATCTTCTGCTGCCGGATCGTTTCTTTAATAAACGCCTTCTCGCGGACAAGCCATGGAAACTTCTCCTCATCGTACACTCCCATCGGACCGCCCAAAATGACGAGCATATCAAACTCCGACTGAAGTGGGAAATGCGTGCTTTCGTATAATAAAGTGCCCGTTAACTCATAGCCTTTGTCCTTAACCCATTCCGATATTCGTTCAGGCGATTCGAATGGAACATGCTGCAAGTAATGAATTCTCATATTATTCCACTTCCCTAAAGTATTTTTTCGTTTTGTTCAGTGCAAAAAGCAGTTGCTCTACATCCTCTTCCGTATTGTATAAATAAAAGCTGGCACGGGCCGTAGCACTGGCTCCAAAATGTCTCATCAACGGCTGACAGCAATGATGCCCGGCACGAATCGCTACGCCATACGTGTCCAGCACCGTAGCCAGATCATGCGGATGGATCGTGTCCAAATTAAACGTCACCAAGCCAAACCGACCTTCCTCCGGACCATACATCGTTAAATGATCGATTTGTTTCATTCGTTCTACCGCATAGCTGGTCAATTGCTTGTCATGCGCTTCGATAACATCCAAGCCGATTTGCTCAAGAAAATCGATGGCCGCACCCAAGCCAACTGCGCCTGCGATAATTGGCGTCCCCCCTTCGAATTTCCACGGCAGTTCCTTCCAAGAGGCGTCAAACAGACCCACATCCGCGATCATTTCTCCGCCAAATTCGATCGGCTCCATTTGGTCAAGATAAGCCTTTTTTCCATACAACACTCCGATGCCGGTTGGCCCACACATTTTATGTCCCGAAAAGGCATAAAAGTCACAATCCAGCTCTTGCACATCCACCTTGATATGGGGAATGCTCTGCGCTCCATCTACCATGACGACCGCCCCATGCTTATGGGCGATTGCCGCGATTTGCTTCACTGGATTGGCAACACCCAATACATTGGAAATATGTGAAACAGATACGACTTTCGTGCGATCTGTGATCGTCTTTTCCGCCGCTTCGATTGAAAATGTTCCGTCAGCCAGCAGCGGTATATATTTCAACACTGCACCTGTCGCCTTTGCTGCTTGCTGCCAAGGAAGAAGATTGCTGTGGTGCTCCATAGCGGAGACGACAATCTCATCGCCCTCTTTGCATACCGCTCGTGCATAATTGCTGGCCACAAGGTTAATAGATGAAGTTGTCCCGCGCGTAATAATAATTTCCTCAACCCGTTCTGCATGGATAAAGCGGGCTGCTTTCGCCCGCGCTCCTTCATAAGCATCTGTTGCGCGCGAACCTAACGTGTGAACGCCTCGATGGACGTTCGCGTTATTTCGTTCATAATAGTGTTTCAAGGTCTCAATGACCTGAATCGGTTTTTGAGCCGATGCTGCGCTATCCAGGTAGGCGAGCGGATGGCCGTTAACTTTTTGGCCCAATATGGGGAACAGTTTTCTTATGTTAGAAGTATTCAGAATTATCACCCTTTGTTGCTGATCCTAATCAATGCTTGATAATAAGCGCTGATCGTCTTTTCGATATCCTCGTCGGAGTGAGCTGCCGAGACGAAATTTACCTCGTAAGGTGTAGGGGCAGTTAAAATACCGAGCTCCAGCATGGCTGCATAATACGCTTTAAATAACTGCATATTCGAACGTTTGGCGGTATCGTAGTCAACAACCTCCTGCTCAGCAAAAAAAGCTGAAAACATAGAGCCCACCCTGTTTATTTTTAGCGGTATGCCTGCCAGTTTGGCAATTTGTGCAAAACCTTCTATCAATCTGGCCGCTTTTCTATCCAACTCCTCATACACTCCCGGCTCTTCAAGCAATCGTAAGGTTCGATATCCGGCAGCCATAGCGAGCGGATTGCCTGATAATGTGCCCGCCTGATAGATTGACCCGACAGGAGCAACCTGCTCCATAATCTCGCGTTTACCGCCGTAAGCGCCGACGGGCAACCCGCCTCCGATGATCTTACCAAGACAGGTGAGATCCGGATCGATTCCATACAGCCCTTGCGCCCCATGAAAACCTACGCGATATCCCGTCATCACTTCATCAAAAATAAGCAAGCTGCCATACTGCTTCGTAATCTCGCGCAACCCGTGGAGAAATCCGGGAGCTGGCGGGATAACCCCCATGTTGCCCGCAACAGGCTCGACGATAACGGCAGCAATTTGTTCTCCATATTGTTCAAATAAGAAGCGGACGCTGTCCAAGCTATTATAGGGCGCTGTAAGTGTATGGGCAGCAACACTATCGGGTACTCCCGGACTATCCGGCAATCCCAGGGTAGCGGCGCCCGAGCCTGGCTTAATCAATAGCGCATCGGCATGCCCATGGTACCCGCCTTGAAACTTTACGATTTTTTGCCGCTTTGTATATCCTCTTGCCAATCGCAATGCGCTCATCGAAGCTTCCGTACCAGAGTTCACCATACGCACCATTTCAATAGACGGCATACTCCTGCATATCCATTCAGCCATTTTGATTTCAATTTCCGTAGACAAGCCAAAGCTAGTTCCGTGATACGCTGCTTCCTTGATCGCCTCTACCACTTCAGGATGAGCATGTCCAAGAATCAAAGGCCCCCACGATCCGATATAGTCGATAAATTCGTTGCCGTCGATATCGAACACGCGCGCCCCTTGACCTCTTGCCGCAAAAACAGGCGGTAAGTCTACCGTTGAAAATGCACGAACAGGGCTATTTACCCCTCCAGGTATCACTTTTTTGGCTTGCTCGAATGCCGCAATGGAACAGGAATCCTTTCTTTTTGTGCTGAGATTCATAGTTGCTCCCCCTTTAGTTAAAACGCCTTGGCTTCGATAACTACCTTGATGTTTTTTACAGTTAAATCTTGTGGTCCTCTTACAGGCAAACCGACTTCCAGATGCTCATGAATATATCGGATATGTTGTTCTGCTATGACTTCCCCAGGCAGTAAAATAGGAATACCAGGGGGATACACATAAACGGACTCTGCCATGATGCGCCCAGCAGATTGCGCAAAGGGAATGAGTTCGACCTCCCCATAAAAGGCATCTCTTGGCGTCAAAGCAAGTAGCGGAATTTCTGGTAATTTGACATCAATGGCTCCAGCTTCTGCTTTTGAGTTTTGATGAGCTTTGGCAAGTTCAGCTAAGCCGTCCAGCAAGCAAACTACCGTTTCTGTCGAATCACCTGGTGTGATTAAGCAAAGAATGTTGTACAAATCGCTCAGTTCTACTTCAATATTGTAGTGCTTCCGCAGCCATTCTTCCGCAGCATATCCGGTAATGCCTAACTCTCGGACATGTATGGTAAGCTTCGTAGGGTCGAAATCAAAGGCCGCATCCGTCCACAGAATCTCCCTGCCGAAAGAAGCCAGACCGGGAATTTGGTTGATTTGATCTCTGGCGTATTCTGCTAGTTGAATCGCTTTTGCTGCCATTTTTGAGCCATTCAAGGCAAGATGCTTCCGTGCTGCGTCCAGGGAAGCCAAAAGAATATAGGAAGTCGATGTGGTTGTCAGCATGCTAAAGATGGTTTGTACTTTTTCACGCTGAATGAGCCCTTTTTTAATATGGAGCAGCGAGCTTTGTGTCAACGATCCGCCAAGCTTGTGCATGCTTGTTGCAGCCATATCTGCTCCAGCCTGCATAGCTGATAACGGAAGTATGTTATTAAAGTGGAGCAATGCCCCATGCGCCTCGTCAACAAGTACCGGTATGCCGTAATCATGAGCTAAATCAACAATGGCTTTCAGATCGGTACATACACCGAAATAGGTTGGATTGATCACGAGTACCGCTTTGGCATCCGTATGTCTTTCAATTGCCTTCTTCACTGAACGAACAGAAATGCCATGATCGATCCCCCATCGTCTGTCTCTCTCGGGTGTGACGAATACAGGTTTAGCTCCAGCAAAGATGATGGCAGATAAAATCGACTTATGCAGGTTGCGCGGCACAATAATTTTATCGCCCGGCCCACACACAGACATAATCATCGTTATAATCGCACTACTCGTTCCTTGCACGGAAAATAATGTATAGTCCGCGTCAAAAGCATGGGCAGCCATGCGTTGGGCTTCGTCAATCACGCCAGTAGGCTGGTGCAAATCATCCAATGGCGCAATATTGATCAAGTCAATGGACAGGGCATTTTCGCCCAGAAATGTTTTAAACCCGGCTTCCATCCCTTCTCCTTTTTTATGGCCTGGTATATGAAAAGGAATCGGGTTTCGATTCGCATGCTCAAGCAAAGCAGTAAACAATGGCGTACGGTGATGATCCATATTGTTGTTCAATTCCTTTCAAAACGAGATAGCAAGATCAAGTTATTGTAATTTCAAGTAGAACCAGACCATTTTTATTCAGCCGTTCCTCTTTTGGAAATCAGACAAAAAATCCGCTAAAGCTTTGCAATGCTCATAAGGAACTGCATTATAAATAGAAGCACGCAAATGTCCTGCATCCCGATGGCCTTTCAGTCCCATGAACCCTTCCTGCTCCAGTTCAACAAGTAACTTGTTTTCAATTTCTGGACTGGATGCACGAAAGGTAACGTTCATCATCGATCTGCTGTCCTTATAAGCCAATCCTTTATAAAATCCGCCGCTGTTGTCGAGCACATGATAAAGAAGCTCCGCTTTCTGCTGGTTACGGACAGCCATCCCTTGTAAGCCGCCTTGATTCATAATCCACTTGAGCACAAGGTTCACCATATATACAGAAAAAACTGGCGGTGTATTGTAGAGCGAATGATGGTTGACATGTGTGCGATAACTTAATATATCGGGAATTGCTTCCGGAATGCGCTCCAGCAAAGAGCGGCGGACAATGACGATCGTGACGCCCGCAGGTCCCAAATTTTTCTGAGCGCCTGCGTATATCAATGAAAATCGGGATGCTTCAATGGGACGGGAAAAAATATCGCTAGACATATCCACCACTAAGGAGACATGTCCGGTATCAGGGAAGCTTCGACATTGTATGCCGTCAATCGTTTCGTTGGATGTGAGATGGACATACGCCATCTCCTTCGGAATATTCAAGTTGCTTAAATCGGGCATCTGTTTGAAATTTTGTTTCTCCCCGCTTGCCAACACGAGGGTCTGCCCTGTTTTCTGCGCTTCTTGCCATGCTTTTCCCGACCATGTCCCGCAGTGTATATACCCCGCGACTTTTCCTTCTGTCAAAAAGTTGATCGGCACCATCGAAAATTGCAGGCTTGCCCCTCCGGGAAGAAATAAAACCTCATAATCTGAAGAGAGGCTCATCAACTCTTTAATTAACTGTTGTGCTTCATGATGAATGGCTTCGTATGCTTTGCTTCGATGGGAGATTTCCAGAATGGATGCGCCAATCCCTCGATAATTTCGCAAATCTTCTTGCGCTTCCTGCAATACTTCCGCCGGCAACGCCCCCGGACCGGCATTAAAATTATAGGTATTGACCATAGCTCATCACTCCTGTAGACCTTCATATAAAGGGAATTGCGACGTGATTTCCTGCACACTTCTTCGAATTTGCTCCTTGGCGACTGAACTCTCAGGATTTTTAAGTGCTAGTCCAATAAGCCGAGCAATTTCTTTCATTTCTTGGGGTCCCAATCCTCTTGTTGTCATAGCTGGAGTCCCGAAGCGAATGCCGCTCGTCACAAGCGGGCTTGCCGTATCATGAGGAATCGCATTTTTATTCGCCGTAATCCCCACCTCGTCAAGTATGCTTTCAGCTTCTTTCCCGGTTATTCCGATCGGGCGCAGGTCGAGCAAAGTAATATGATTGTCGGTACCTCCCGACACAACGGTTAACCCTTCATTTAATAATGCCTCAGCCAATACTTTGGCGTTAACCAGCACTTTTTCGATATAAGATTTGAATTCCGGTTGCAACGCTTCGCCGAACGCAACCGCTTTTGCCGCGATGGCATGCATAAGAGGACCGCCTTGGACTCCAGGAAAGATCGCTCTATCCATCGCTTGCGCCCACGGCTTGCGGCACATGATGATACCGCCTCTTGGACCTCGCAGCGTTTTATGCGTTGTCGTCGTAACAAAGTGCGCGTGCGGAATGGGGCTAGGATGGAATCCTGCCGCGACAATTCCTGCAATATGCGCCATATCTACAAAGAAAAGTGCTCCTACTTCGGCTGCGATTTGAGCAAACGGCTCAAAATCGATCGTCCGCGGATAAGCGCTGGCACCAACAACGATCATACGCGGGCGGTGTTTAAGCGCAAGTTTTCGCACAAGTTCAATGTCAATAAATCCCGATTTTTCATCAACACCATAAGGCACAAAATTGTAGAATCTTCCGGAAAAATTAACCGGGCTTCCATGTGTCAGATGGCCGCCATGAGATAGATTCATACCTAAAATCGTATCCCCCGGTTCAATGGAAGCAAAATAAACCGCCATATTTGCCTGAGCGCCGGAGTGAGGCTGCACATTGACATGTTCTGCACCAAAAAGGGTTTTCGCACGCTCTATAGCCAGTTCCTCGACCCGATCCACATATTCACAACCGCCATAGTATCTTCTTCCCGGGTATCCTTCGGCATACTTATTGGTCAGTACCGTACCCGTTGCTTCCATAACCGCTCGACTCACAAAATTTTCCGAAGCAATCAACTCTATTTTATTCCGCTGTCGTGCTGCTTCTTGCCAAATGGCGTTCGCAATTGTTTTGTCCTGCTGTTCCAATAATTTCACAGACATCTTCCTTCCCACCAACGCGTTGCAATAGCAACGATTTTCATGATAGTATAGCAATCAATGGATTATAAAAAACTATCCATAAACCATTCATCTGAACAATCCATAATTCCAAAATAAATATTGGAGGTGAATCCGATGCTCAAAGTGAACCGAGATGATGAACGTCCCATATGGCAGCAGCTGCTTGACCAAGCGATCCATAATATTACGACCGGAAAATGGCCGCCTGGCGAATTGCTGCTCCCGTCCCGCGAGCTCGCTCAACTGATTGGGGTTTCCCGTTCAACCATCCAAAGTGTGTATGAGGAGCTATTCAGTCGCGGATACACCGTAACCTCTCGCCGCGGCGGAACAAGAGTTAGTGAATGGACGTATAAGCCCCACTCTGCAGACGAAGTTCCAGCCCTGGGGCCTGTTCCGCCAGAATTGCCGTTATTAAACACCGCCATCGGCCATTTGCATAGCTGGTTCGGAAACAAAGAAAAGGGTAGAGAGGAGATCGATTTCAGTCCCCATGAACCGTATTTAGATGAGCACTTTCTAAATAATTGGCGGCAATCCTTTTTGCAGGCTTCAACAGAAACAGACCTGGACAGTTGGGCCTACGGCGACGCCTATGGATATCTGCCGCTGCGAAAACAGATTCAGCGTTATTTGTCGCTTGAACGAGGCGTTCATGTAGAGGTCGATCAAATTCTGCTGACCTCAGGCGCACAACATAGCCTCGATTTAATCGCCCAAGCTCTGTTGCATGAAGGAGCAACCGTTTCGGTTGAAGACCCCGGCTTCCCTGCTGCATGGATGGCGATGAAGTACCGGCGTATGCAAGTTGTATCCGTCCCGGTCGACGAGCACGGGCTATGCGTAGACGGCATTCACCCGGAATCCAGACTTGTGTATGTTACGCCATCGCATCAGTGCGCGGTTGGCGTTATTATGTCGGAGCCTCGCAGGCAACAATTGCTGCATTTGGCTGCGGATCAGCGATTTTGGATCGTTGAGGATGATTACGACAGTGAATTTCGCTATCGCGGCGACCCGCTTCCCACTTTGTTCAGTCAGCGGCCTCAGAACACGTTATATATGTTGAGTTTTTCCAAAATAATCGCTCCCGGTATTCGGATGTCGGCCCTCGTTGGCCCCAAAGAAGCCATTCGTCAGCTCGCTCGCGTCCATGAACTAACCTATCGTCATCTTCCGATTATGGAGCAATTAACGCTCACCCATTTTATCGAACACGGTCACTTCATGCGCCATATGAGAAAAGTGCGGAATATATACCGGAGAAGACACGCAGCCATGACGAAAGCCATCGTCGCGACAGGTTTGAGCGAACGCTTCACGTTAAGCGGCGCAGAAACAGGGCTGCATATGCTGCTTGAAGCTGAGCCATCGTGTGACGAGGTAACCGTGACGAGCCTTGCGCTGCAAAGAGGAATCCGCATCTATCCGCTCAGCCAGTATGGTTTGGAAAGCAAGCGAAAAGGTTGGGTACTGGGTTTCGCTAAAGTTGACGAAGCCGCCATTGAAGAAGGGATTGAGCGTCTGGCAGAGATCCTTTTGCACAAGTAGCCCTGCCAGAGGTTTGCTTATATGGGAGCCCCGCTTGCGCTGCCATCGCGTTCTTTCAGCACCTTGTTCAAAATGTCGATCGCTTGATCGATCTCATCGCAAGTTACGTATAAGCTTGGCATAAAACGGATGACGTGGGTTCCTCCCGCTAGAACTAGCAGTCCATTCTGGTGCAGCTTCTGAATGATCGGCGCAACAGGCTCGGCAAGTTCAATACCTATCAGCAATCCTAGTCCTCGAACGGAACGGATGGCTGGATAAGCTTTTAACTCCTTGCGCAGCTTATCCAGCGCATATGCTCCCGTCTGTTGCGCTTGCTTTGCCAATCCGTCCTCCAGCAATGTTTCAATCGTTGCCAGCCCTGCTGCCATAGGAAGAGGCGAACCGCCAAACGTGGAAGCATGGCTGCCGGCCGAAAAGGCCTCTTTTAGCTTCTCCTTCCCCAGCATCGCCCCGATCGGCAAACCGCTGGCCAATCCCTTCGCCAGTGTGATCATATCCGGTTCGATGCCATACTGCTCATAAGCGAACAGGCTCCCCGTTCTCCCGATTCCGGTTTGCACTTCATCGACGATCATGAGAATTCCTTCCTCTTTGCATAGCTTAGTCAGCTCAAATACGAATTTGGGTTCGGCAAGATGAACGCCGCTCTCTCCCTGCACCAGTTCCAGCATGACAGCCGCCGTTTTGTTCGTGATGCTGTTTCTTACGCTCTGAATATCGTTAAAGCGAGCATGCACAAACCCTTCCGGCAAAGGAAGAAACCCATCCTTAACCTTTTCTTGTCCGGTAGCTGTCAAAGTAGCCATTGTACGGCCATGGAACGATTGTTCAAACGTAATAATCTCGTAGCGATTATTTCCCAGCACGCGCTGGTGATACCGGCGAGCGCATTTGATCGCCGCTTCGTTTGCCTCAGCGCCGCTATTGCAGAAAAACACAAGATCCGCACAGCTGATCGTCACAAGCTTCTCGGCAAGCTCCTCTTGACCCGGGATATGAAACAAATTGGACACATGCCATAATTGGTCCAGTTGATCTTGAATCCGTGCTTTTACCCGCTCCGGAACATGACCCAAATTACAAACGGCAAGTCCAGCCATAAAGTCCAAATACGATTCCCCTTCATCATCCCACAAGGTGGTTTGATGTCCTCTCACCAGTGTGAGCGGGAACTTATTATAGGTAGGAAATAAATAACTCTTTTTCAGATTAACCACCGCTTTCTTACACTGTTACTGACCGCGTTCCTGCATCCGTTCATGCTCCCGCAAACTGGATATTTCGATTCCTTTCATCGGCGTTCCCAAGTTTTTCGAGACGCTTGCGATCAACGCATAATCTTCGTAGTGTGTCGTGGCTTCAACAATCGCACGTGCAAACTTTTCCGGGCTATCCGACTTAAAAATACCCGATCCTACAAAGACGCCGTCCGCGCCCAGATGCATCATTAGTGCTGCATCGGCTGGCGTAGCCACCCCACCTGCGGCAAAGTTGACCACCGGCAGCTTGCCGGATTCGTGAACCTGCAATAGCAGATCATACGATACGCCGTGCAACTTCGCTTCGTGGTACAATTCGTCTTTAGATAGACCTTGCACTTTGCGAATCTGACCATTGATCAATCGCATGTGACGTACCGCTTCCACAATGTTGCCTGTCCCTGGTTCGCCCTTCGTGCGAAGCATGGCGGCTCCTTCCTGAATGCGGCGCAGCGCTTCGCCAAGATCTCTGGCACCGCAGACAAAAGGAACGGTGAATTCGCTTTTGCTAATATGGAAAACTTCGTCTGCAGGTGTCAGCACTTCGCTCTCGTCAATATAATCTACGCCTAACGATTCGAGTACTTTGGCTTCTACATAATGTCCGATGCGAGCTTTGGCCATCACCGGTATCGATACAACCTTCATGACCTCTTCCACAATGGTCGGATCAGCCATGCGGGCTACTCCGCCAGCTGCGCGGATATCGGAAGGCACACGCTCCAGTGCCATAACGGCTGTTGCTCCGGCCGCTTCCGCAATCTTGGCCTGCTCGGCATTCATCACGTCCATGATGACGCCGCCTTTTTGCATTTCCGCCATCCCTCTTTTTACCCGCTCTGTACCTGTATTCATGTTCGTATTCATATTCACGCCTCCTGTTATTCTTGTACATGGGCAGCTAACTCTGCGACAAGTCACCATAAAGTGCCGCAGACACCAAGCAAGGTCACATTAGCTGCTGATATTAGTGAAACACAACGTCAGTTTATCAAAGTATGGTTTGTATCTATATATCCAAAAATGGGGTATTTGAGCAATCCATAAAACAAAGTTGATTCTCAAGTCTCCGTAAATTCTAATGTTGGGGTATCGCCAACCTAATGACATAAAACCCACGCTAAGGACTGGGATGCAATAAAAAAATCGATTTCCTTAGAGGAAATCGATTTTTTTAGACTGATGGGATGGTTCAATGTTTCGGGTTAGAGTCGATGTATCAACACAGATTTCTCTATTCCACCGTTAACAGCTTTTCTATAAATCCTCCAATTTCCAATTTACGATCAACAAAATGGACTTCAAGTATCCAGTCACGAGGATGCCCGTTTTGATCAGGCTCTCTCATACGTTTGTGGTTTTCCGGGTGTATGTAGTTGTCAATATCGTCTCCCTGAATTTCCTCGTGAGGAAATTTACCGATGAGATGACCTGCATGCGTTCCACCAAATTCCCACCCATGCTCTCTGGCTACTTCGCACATGTATTGGAAAAGTTCGCTGCTGGTGATATACGGCTTGGACTGGAAATACGCTTTACCCATACCCCATGCCTTTTCAATATCGTCGCGAAGCTTGATTTTCAGTGGATCATTTCCAAGCACGTACGTACGCCCCAAATCAGCTTCCCAATCCTCGAAAATCGGCCCAAAGTCGAGAAACACGATATCCTCAGGAGAGACGACAAGGTTTGGCGGGTTCTCCCTGTACGGATGCAGGGTGTTTTTACCGGCACGAACAATCCGCTTGTGCCAATACTTTTTGATCCCAAACATTTGGAAGGCAAGCTCGTAAATCTCCTGATTGATATCTTTTTCTGTCACGCCGCTGCGAATGATTCCTTTTTCTTCGATCCTCGAAAACAAAAGCTCTGCTTTAGTTTCCGCTTCGCGTAAGGCTTGATGTCTTATTGCTAAAGATTGGTCCATCTTGTCCTCCCCTTCTGACAATAAATTCAAAGTCGAACCGGCATGTACTGTGCGCCTAACTCACTCACTTTGGCGATTATCGCTTGTTCCACCTGATCGTCCACGTAAATTTTTTCAGTTGCCAATGGCAGGAGTGGCTTGTATTCGTCAATCAATACGGAATGTTGTGCTTGTTCAAATAAACATACATCATTCATGTCGTTTCCGAAACAAACAAATGGCTCCCCTTCAAGCCCGAACTGCTGCAACGCGGCAAACTTGTTTACTCCACTGTACGTAAGGTCAAGGATGCCTTCTGCAGAATGGTAATGCAGGGTAACATCGAGCTGTTTCATTCTTGCAGACAGCTCATCGAAACGATCGCCTGATAAAATCAAGATTTTGAGCACGGCATCCAGCTTAGCAAATTGTTGTTCACGACCGTCAAGCATCCCTCCTCTGAATCGGTTCCTCTCCAACTAATACCGATCCAAGCCTCAACCAGGTAGCCCCTTCTTCGATCGCAATTTCGAAATCATTGGACATCCCCATAGAGAGATGTTGCACGGGATAGGAAAAAATATCTTTTGCATTAAGTTCATCGCGTAATCGTCTCAATTCTCTAAAAACCGGTCTAGTCGCTTCAGCATCGAGCTCGTACGGGGCCATCGTCATCAGCCCCACGACTCGAATCTGTTTCATCCGCGAAACTTCCTGCGCAAATGAAAATAAAGCTTCCGGAGAAAGCCCTTGTTTGCTCTTCTCCCCCGAAACGTTAACCTGAATAAAACAATTTACGACGGCATTCAAATCAGCAGCCTTCTTCTCTATTTCTTTCATTAACGATAAGCGGTCTAATGAATGTATATACTCGAATTTACCGACAATATCTTTTACTTTATTAGTTTGCAAATGACCGATAAAATGCCACGTTCCTAGTGGATGGAAGGTCTCATATTTTGACTGAGCTTCTTTCGTACGGCTTTCCCCGACATGGCCTATACCAGACGACAATACTTGCTCCACGGTTTTCATCGTCGTATATTTCGTCACAGCTATGATCTGGATCTCCTCTTCGCTTCTACCGCATCGCCCGCAAGCTTCGCGGATGCGATGTCCGACCATGGACAGACGATCTTGCAGATTCATTGGATCACTCCTCTTACGTCTTCATCCCAGAAGTAAGCGTCTCTGGCCCTCTTCATAAATACGGGCGCCCCGCCGCCTACCGCCTTAAATGAGATTCATTATAGATTCAATTCCTTTCTACATGGACAGACGACATTCCAGATTCATTGCCTTACGTGTTGCCTGTCAGTCTCTCTCGAGAATCCGTCTCGGTTCCCGCCAAACGTTTTAGAAACGTATTTCTCCAATTCAAGGACAATTCTTCCACTTCGAGGATTTGTTTGATGCCCTCGATATTATCCTTCTCTCGGTGCATAATCCGATTGGCAAATGAAACTGTAATTTCCTTAGGATGACGATGAAGAAGCGATAGTCCGTCGTCTTTAGAGACAACCCCCTCTGCCAGAACGCGGAAGTAAAATCCCGTGTAGCCCGTTTGTTGTACCTTCAAGAGCATATCCGGTACACCGTGCCTGATCGTCAACTTGTAACAAGGCTGTCTCGGCTGACTAACTTGAACGATTGCTTTACCAAGCTCAAAAATGTCCCCAATGCAGACATCGGTTTCCAACAAACCTCTTATCGTTAAATTTTCCCCTAAGGCGCCGTACACTAACGGTCTTTTCAATTCATTCTCCCAAAATGGATAATGTTCGTAAGGATAGACACATACAGCCTTCTCCCTGCCTCCATGATGAACAAGATCCGCTTGCCCATCCCCTTCAAAGTTTAGATAAGATAAGTACAAAGCTTCGCCTGTAGCCGTTTTGAATATCCCCGTAGAAACGTCTTTCTGCTGAAACTGGACCTGTGTGGGCATGCCCACATTTAATGAAAGAAGTTCAATAGATGCCATTTAAATCACCTCGCTCAAGATTTTGATGAACAAGTTTGCTGATGCGACTATATACCACGTTCCTGCATTCGTTCATGGTGAATCTCAACAACAAGCACTGAAAAATAAATAGCAACCGGAGGGTTGGGTTTGGTCACATGAATATCGGCATAATATATCGTCAACTCCAAATCATCCTCTACTCCTGCGGGAGACGAATCAAGATATAAAACTGCATCGACCGTTCACTATGCGAAAACTGTACAGCATTGCAAAGAAGAAAAACACTATGCTAGTATATCAATAAGTGGATTGGTTACATACGTCCAATAAATATGTATTTGAGCAATCCAAAAGAGGCCTGAATTCACTTCATTCTATACGGGGGGATCAAATTGCTGAAAGTAAACCGGGACGATAAAAGACCCCTATGGCAGCAATTGCTCGGTCAGGCCATCGATCATATTACCCATGGTGTCTGGAAGCCAGGACAGCTCTTGACGCCCACTCGAGAGCTCGCTCAGCAGTTGGGAGTGTCCCGCTCCACCATCCAAATTGTGTATGATGAACTGCTAACCCGTGGTTATACGGTAACATCAGGACGCGGGGGAACACGCGTTAATGATTGGATTCAGATCATTGACAAAAGCGCTCCCTCGCTTGATCCGCCACAGCTTCCTGAACTGCCGTTGCTAGTCGAACAGTCCCAACACTGGTTTAGAAGTAAGGATAATCAGGAATCGGTCATTGATTTTAGTCCCTATCAACCTTTTGTAGATACGCAGTTGTTAAAAGCGTGGCGCAAATCGTATTTGAATGCCTCTTCCCAATTCAATGTTTCTTCCTGGTTTTACGGGGATGCTTATGGCTTTGAGCCGTTACGCCGACAAATCCAACGATATTTATCGCTAGAACGCGGGATTCATGTGCAAACGGATCAAATTTTGCTAACATCCGGAGCCCAGCACAGTATTGATCTCATCGCACAAACACTTTTGACCAAAGGAGATATCGTAACCGTCGAGGACCCAGGCTATCCCGTTGCTTGGATGACGATGAAATACCGGCAAATGAAGGTTACTCCAGTTCCTGTTGATGAGCACGGTCTTGTCATAGAGAAGGTGCCCGCTGACGCGAAGCTCATACTTGTGACCCCTGCTCATCAGTGTGCTGTAGGTGTAATGTTATCAGAACCACGCAGGCAACAGCTTTTGCATAGAGCCGCTCAGCAACGTGCATGGATTGTCGAGGATGATTATGACAGTGAATTCCGATACCGTGGAGATCCGATGCTCACTTTATTTAGCCAACTTCCACAAAATTGTCTCTATTTAATGAGTTTCTCGAAATTGACCATGCCGGGCATTCGCATATCCGCAATTGTTGGACCTGCCGAAGCCATTGCACAACTGGCTCGCGTGCAAGCATTCACCTATCGCCACCTCCCGATCATGGAACAAGTGGCACTAGCACATTTCATCGAGCATGGGTATTTTATGCGCCATATGCGACGAGCCAGAAATATTTATAGACGTCGTCATGAAGTCATGCAAAAGGCGATTACAGCCAGTGGTCTCGGAAACAAATTCACGTTGCGAGGGATTGAAACCGGCTTGCATGTACTTCTGGAAGCGGATGAATCGTTTGACGAGGATACGATGACCCTTCGGGCGCTTCAGGGCGGAGTTCGGGTACACCAGCTTCATTCCTATTGTTTGGAGAGTAGACGCAAAGGATGGGTATTGGGCTTTGCCAAGGTAGACGAAAGGCTTATCGTGGAAGGCATGTATCGACTTGCTGAAACGGTCTTGTAGCATGTTCTGGGATATAGCACATCATCCTGTAATGTAAGGGTCTGTCAATAATTTTGTGTAAACCCACCAACAGTGGAATCTTAGCGTAAATGCTGACCGATGCGATCGGGGAAGAAGACGGAGAGCTGGAGGAGGATTTGGCCCCAGTTATAGATCCGCCCCGTGAGATTACTTACGCTGACCGCCAGGCAACTCATTTCCTGCCAGTTTCATGAATGAGTTATATGTTTTCGATCCCTTGCTTAAATCTAAATAGTTATTTTGCAGCCTAAGTGGTTCAATGAATGCACTCGTATCATAATACGGAAAAAATTACGTTGTTGGATCGGATGGGTCAATTTCTAATGCTGTAGCCATTTTAAAGAGTGTATCGTATGTCGCTGGATGCTGTGTTTAGATAAACATCTAATCAGTAATCGGACTATGTTCTTGTCCATTCCGGTAATCGGTACAAGTTCCTGTCCTTGGCTTGGGACACAAGAACTTGTACCGATAAAACAAAAAAGCCGCTAAAATAGCGACTTCAATGGGACCAAGTTCTTGTCCCTCGACATTTGTTGTTTTCAGGAAGGAAAGAAACGCCGCAAAACGATAAAATCAAGGGAAACGACAGATTGAATGAAGAAATGTTAACCCGTCGTCTGCTCACGCAAGCATCCTCCGCTATCTAGACTCGCCAGTAGCAAAATACGCCCGTTGCCCCGTAAGGTACCGTAGCTGCAAACAGCCTGTTTGATTTCATTTATATCGTGATATGTCTTCGTTCAATGCCAACCACTGCTCCGCCAACCCGAACCTGGTTGATTTCACCGCTCTCGCTCAGGCGCATTCCTACCTTAATTTCAGAAGGACAATTCATCGAATACCCTTGCCTGAACATGACGTGCTCCACTTCCCGCCAAGAAAGTTGGCCATGTTGGTACAAATAGCTGAGAAGGGCACCGTTGGATGTTCCTGTCGCGCTCTCCTCGGGAATATCGTACAGCGGCGCAAAATTCCGACATTCCGCAGCAGTATCGTCTGGAGTATCCATCGTGAACAGATGATACCCAACCACGTCATATTTTTTGCTGATGGCGGTTATGGCGTCAAAATTTGGCTGAACTTCATTCAAGAGCTTCCTGCTGCGGATCGGGATCAAAATGTCCCGCAGCCCCGTCGAAACAATCTGGATGGGCAACCCGGTTTCCAGATCCTCGGCATCCATCCCCAAAGATGGAGCGATTTCCTCACAGGATATCCTTTCAAGAAATTGTGGTAAGGCTTGTGACAAATAAACAAGACCCTCAGAGCTAATATCGACATCCAAAATCCCTGCCTTGGTTTCTATCTTATAGGAGGTCCCTTCCTTTGCCAAGCCAAGCGAATGCATTAGTCCAAATGCAGCAATCGTGGCATGTCCGCACAGATCAACTTCGCTGGCGGGGGTGAAATAGCGGATTTTGTAATCCGCAAGCAGGGATTTTTCCATAAAGGCCGTCTCCGAAAAGCCCAATTCCTTCGCTATAAGCTGCATATCGGCAGCATACAGCGAAAGGCCACCCTCCAAGACAACGCCTGCTGGATTACCACCACGCTCCCCTTTCGCAAACGCATTTAACGTATACACTTCCACATTCATGTTCCGCTCATCCTCTCCCTATCTCTTTGGACTTAATTTTATATTGAGCTACATACTGGTCTACGTGCTTTTTAAGCGGTTTGTTTTCTCTAGTCGGATTTGAGTATACATCCATGGCCACTCCGAATGGATCATAGGACTGATCTCATCTAATGTAATCCCAAATGCCTTTTTAACCATCTCAGGAATTAGTTATTGTCCTCTGATATACGTACCAGTAGTCCCACGAGAATCTAGGTTACTTTGTGTCATTAGACAAATATTTAATTTACAACATTTTACAGCGAAATACCTGAATAGACCAAAGAGAAGCCTGGACCCGCTGAAGGCCACCATGCTGAGGTGAGGATAGGCCGTCATTCCGAATCATCGTTCTTCCGCCAGCCTGCGCTGCTTCTTGTATTCCGTCGGATAGCAGCCCTCGTATTCGCTGAACAATTTGACAAAATGCCGGGTGCTATAATACCCGACCTGAAGTGCGACGTCTTTGACCGAAAGGCTGGTCGTGCTGAGCAGCTCTTTGGCACGGTGAATGCGCAGCCGGGTCAGGTATTTGGTGAAGGTGGACCCTGTTTTTTTGTGAAAAGCGGTGCTCAAATAATTGGGCGTGATTCCGAGCTTTTCCGCCAGCTGGGCAATGGTGACATCGCTTGCGTAATGCCGCTCAATATAATGGATCGCTTCCGCAATCATGTCCGCGGGCTCGCCTTTAGCTTTATTTTTGTCGGCCAAAAGCTTGTCGGCATACCGGGTCAGCAGGGTCTTCAAACCATTTATATCCTTCAGGTCCTCCCTCTCCCCTGCATTCCCTTCATGGATTCCATACCGGATATACTGCCGGATGTTTTTTTCCGTGTCCGGGGGATACGCATTCGTCCGCAGCAGAACGGTCAGCTCCTCCAGCTCTCTGCAGTAGTCCATATACTGCCGCCGATGATAGTCGTCGGCCAGCTGCGTTAGGACTTGTCCCAAGCGCACCGTCTGGTCGGGCTGACGCCGCAGCTCATCCAGCGGAAGTTTGCGGCCCACGCCCATCACGGCGCGCAGCGAAGACAGACGATGCATGTCCGCAAGCTGCTTCAGCAGTTCTGTCCGGCTTGCGCATAATCCGCCGTCAATCTGCGTATAAACAGTCCGGCTGTCGGATAAAAGCTGCACCCGGGTGTAGAGGCTTTCGGCCCAGCCGTCCATCCGCGGATCTTCCGCCGAAACGCCGGCCGGCCGGAGGACGACCGCCGCAATTTGTCCGGTTGCCAGCGGAATCACGGCGATACGCTGCGCATGACCCGACTTGCCGCGTGCCGTGTCCCGCAGCACTTCGCTCAGCTGCCGCATGATCCGCTCTTTGTCCACCGCCGGCGCTCCCGTGTCGGCCACAGCCAGCAGCCCTCTGTACAGGCAGCCTTCCTCTTCGGCGTTTTGCCCCAAGCCCTCTGTTATCGCTGGCGGACCACTCCGTATGGTGCTGAGCAGCTGATGCCCGAATTCCTCATCCAGTCTGCGGCTGGTCTGTTCCATCCGGATAAACAGCTCATCCAGAACCTCTTCCAGCTCCTCCAAGCCCAGTGGCTTCAGCAAATACTTTGAGGCGCCCAGGCTAATCGCCTGCCGCGCATATTCAAACTCGGAGTATCCCGATAAAATTACCCATTCAGTATGAGGCGACAGCTTGCGGCCGCGCTCAATCGCTTCCAGCCCATTCATCCGCGGCATGCGGATATCGACAAAAGCCACGTCAGGCTGCAGGCGAATCAGCGCTTCCAGCAGCTCTTCCCCGTTAGCCGCTTCACCGGCAATGGAAATGCCGCGCCCGGCTTCCTCCAGCATGCTGATCAAAAAAGCACGGGACAGCTTCTCGTCGTCTGCAATCAATACTTTCATTCCTGCATCTCCTTCACCGGTATTTCAATTGTGACAGTTGTCCCTTTGCCTGGCGAGCTGCAGATGTCAAAAGCGGCGGACGGGTAAGCAAACTTCAGCCGCTCTTCGACATTCCGCAGCCCGATGCTATCTTTGGCTTCCTCCGCCGGATCCGGGAAGCCAACGCCGTCGTCCATCACACGAATCCGCAGCATTTCTTCGTCCCCCTGCTCAAGGCCAGCTTCAACCATCAGCCGGCAGGGCTCCGCGGACGGCTCAATCCCGTGGATAATGGCATTTTCCACCAGCGGCTGCAGCAGCAGCTTTGGAATCCGCATCTCCGCGGTAAGCGGATCGAAACGCAAATCAACCTGCATGCGGTCGTCAAACCTGAGCTGCTGTAGGCCACAGTATTTTTGCAGAAACGCAAATGTCTCGCCGATGGTTGTCCAGTTCTCCTGAACAAGCGTATACCGCAGCAGCTGACTGAGCGAAAGTATGGCGTTCTCCAGCTTTTTTTTCTCCCCCATCCGGTTCAGCGCCACAAACCCGTTTAAGGTATTGAACAGAAAATGCGGCTCAATCTGGGCCTGCAGCGCGCGGAACCGCATTTCTTTTTGATTCAGTACGGCGACGTATTCCTTCTGGATCAGATCATTGATCGTATCGATCATATGGTTGAAGGTATAACCCAGGCTGGCGATTTCATCTTTGCCGTCAGGCTCCAGGCGAACCTGGAAGTTGCCCCGCTCCACCTGCTTCATCGCCTGCTTCATCCGCTGAAACGGACCGACGATCCAGCGGGACACATAACGCAGCAGCACCAGCGTCAGCACGAGACCGATAAAGGCAAACAGCACACCGACAATATACATCCATTCGACTTTTTCCCGAAGCTCCGATTTGGACAGCAGCACTACCATCTTCCAGTTCGCCTGGCGGATTGGCTTGGATATGACAACATACGAATCCTCCGCATCCTCTACTTGGGAAGTTCCCTCCACTGAAATCTTACGGACAATATCCTCAGAAAGCGGTGCCGTGGCGTAAAAGACTTTGCCCTGCTCGTTAAGAATAGCGCTGATCGACCGGACGCCAAAATCCTTGATGACGATCTCGTCAAGCAGGGACGTCTCCGCATCAGCCATAATCACGGCCAGCGGCCGCATCGTCTCTGGATCCTTGATCAGCCGGGCAACTGAAAATACGCGCTGCGTAATCGGTGTGGTCAAATAATTTTGGCGGTGGCTGCTGATAAAGGCCGCTTTGCCGTCCGCCTGCACCGTCTGCCGGTACCAGGCCTGTTCCCGGAACGGATAGTCCTCCACGATATCGGCCAGATTGGTCTGGCTGTACACCCCGCCGTCTTCCGTTAGCAGCAGCGCGGCGGACAAATTGTTGCCGTAAGTCAGAAAAAAAGCCGGAAGGAATGAATTTAACGTCATTTCAACGGGATATTTTACGAAGTCGGTGCCGCCAGCGTAATCCGTCGAATTTTTAGTAATTAATGCCTGCATCAATTTGGGGCTAAAATAAGGAAGATAAGTAATTTGCTCCAGCTGCTCAAGATAGGTGACGATATGTTCCGTCATGGACGTCATCGTGTTCCGGGTGAGCGCTTCGGTCTCCCGCTCGAGCAGGTACTGATAATAAGCAGGCATGCAGATCATGATGATCGCAACCGGAATAGCGATTATAAGCGCGTAAGACAAGGTTAATTTGGATCGCAGCGTATGCAGTTTCACAGGAAGCCTCTCCTTTGCTACAACAAGAATAGAGAAAGCATGGGGAGAAGTCAATTCGAGAAATGAGCACTTTTATCGTAGATTGGTGTCATTTGTGAGCGCTTTTATCCATGTTATTCTGATCTATGTAAGCGCAACAATACAAACTTGGGGGGATGAACAATGAAGAAAAAACGGCTTTTATCGGCACTGTCAATCGTTCTCGCACTTGGACTGGCCGCCTGCGGAAACAGCAAGGGTGCCGGAGACGCGGAGACCGCTAAACTTACCATGATGCTGACCGTCGGCGAACAAGGCGTCCGGGATGCGATTCAGGAAATCGTGAACAACTACCAGACCGAGCATCCGGATACACAAATCGAAATTCAATTTCCGGGCTCCAACTACGAAAGCATCATGAAGATGAAAATGGCTTCTAACGAGCTGCCGGATATATTTGATACACACGGTTGGGCGAAAGTCCGCTACGGCGCTTATACCATGGATCTGCAGAACGAGCCTTGGGCCGCCAATATGACGGACTCCATCAAACCGATCCTTAAAGATGAAAGCGGTAAAGTGTATGCGCTTCCGCTGAATGAAGCAAAAGACGGCCTGTTCTATAATGCGGCCGTGCTTGAAAAATACGGCGTTACGCCGCCAACTACGCTTGATGAAATGCTGGCTGCCGCTGAAAAAATCAAAACGGAAAGCAGCGGCGAAGTCACGCCGATGTTCTTCTCCGGCCTGGATCCTTGGATGATCGGCCAATTTTTCGACATGATGGCGAACCCGCTGCTGATCACGCCTGAACAAAATGAAGCGCAGGCGCTGCTGAACGGCACCTTCGACTGGAACAAGTGGACTTACCTGCCTGAGAAATTCAAAGAAATTTACGAAAAAGGCTACACGAACAAGGACCTGCTGACGGCAAAATATGCCGATGAAGCCCGCCTGTTCGCCGAGGACAAGCTGGCGTTCGCATTCCATACGCCGGCCTCCTACGCCGATATCAAGAAAATCAATCCGGACGTAAAAATGGGGATTGCCCCGCTGCCCGCGATCAAAGCAGGCGATCCGCCTACCTTTGCCGGCGGCGAACGCCTGGCCCTGGCCGCCTGGAAGGACACGAAGTATCCGGAACAAACCAAAGCGTTCCTGAACTATCTGGCCCAGCCGGACAACGTAAAAAAAGTATCCGACGCCACCCTGTCGCCGGCCGCGTTTAAAGACGTATCGGGCGGCGGCGCATTCAGCGAATACTACGACAAATACAAAGACGTTAAGGTGCTGCCTTATTTCGACCGCGTTTATCTGCCAAACGGCATGTGGGACGTGATGATCACAAACGCCCAGGAACTGCTGGCGGGCAACATCACCCCGCAGAAATACAGCGAAAACATGAAAACGGAAGTTGAACGCTTGAAATCGCAGCATAAATAAGCAAAAGAGAAAGGAAGCGGAGGGTCCTCGCGGTAAGGAGGGCTCTCTCTTCCTGATATAGGAGGGATAAGCGTGAAGAAATTAACCTTCAGCATAAACCTGATGTACTTCCCGGCGTTGATTTTATTCGCCGTGTTCATTTTTTTTCCATTTATAAACGGCATCCGGATCTCGTTCACGAACTGGGACGGGTACTCTCAATCGTCCGCATGGGTCGGTCTCTCCAACTATAAACGCCTGTTCACCGACCCGAACATCTGGACGGTTGTGCGCAATACGCTGATTTACGGCATCGGCAGTACCATTCTGCAGAACCTGATCGGCCTGCTCTACGCCCTGCTCCTGAACATGAGCATCAAAGGCAAAGGGATCGTTAGAACCATCATTTATCTGCCGGTCATCATCAGTCCCTTGATTATGGGTTACATCTGGTATTTTATTTTTCAAATGAACGGTGGAGCCTTGAACGATATCGTAAAGCTGTTCGGCGGCGAACCAGTCAACTTCCTGGCCAACCCGCAGTGGAACGTCTGGCTGATTACCTTCGTGAATACCTTCCAGTTCGTCGGAACGGCGATGATTATTTATCTGGCGGGGCTGCAGTCCATTTCCGCCGAATACTACGAGGCCGCTTCGCTGGACGGCGCCTCCGCCTGGCAGCGGTTCAAAAGTGTCACCTTCCCGCTGCTGGCTCCTTCTATCACCATTAACGTCGTCATCAACATTATCGGCGGCTTGAAGCTGTTCGACGTGATCGTCGCGCTTACCAACGGCGGTCCGGGTTATGCGTCCCAGTCGCTGTCGACGATGATGTATCAAATGTACTTCTCCAGACAAGATGCCGGATACGCGGCTTCTATGGGGAACCTGATGTTCTTTATTACCAGCGTCATTGGCATTGGCGCCCTGATTCTGCTGCGGAAAAAGGAGAATGCATCATGAACCTAACGAAAGCTAAAAAGTGGCAAATCGGTTTAATGGGCTTGATCGGACTTATTCATATCATCCCACTCTATTTGCTTGTCAGCACGGCCCTGAAAAAAGACAGCGATTTGAGCTCCAAATGGACTCTTCCGGGGTACCTTAACATGGACAACTTCAAGAACGCTTGGCAGTACGCCAACCTTGACCGCGCGTTCGTTAACAACATCATCATTACGTTTTGTTCCGTACTGCTGATTATCGCCATCGGCTCCTTGGCATCGTATCCGTTGTCCCGTTTTCAGACGCGTTTGAACAAACTCGTCTATATCGTCTTTATTTCGGCGTTGATCGTGCCCCCGCTGACGGTACTGGTGCCACTATACCAGTTCGTCGTGGACCTGAACGGCCTTAACACCTACTGGGGCGTGACTTTGCTGAACGTTACCTTCAACCTGCCGATGACGATTTTCCTCTACACCGGTTTTATCGGCACCATTCCAAAAGAGCTGGACGAAGCCGGGATGATTGACGGGACGTCGCGTGTCGGCCTCTTTTTCAAAATCATCTTGCCGCTACTCCAGCCGGTTACGGTAACGGCGATCATTCTGTCGGGCGTGTCGATCTGGAACGACTATCAGTTTTCGCTATTTTTCCTGCAGTCGACCCGCATGCACACGCTCACCGTGGCGCTGTCGGCGTTTTTCTCCCAGTTCACCAGTAACTTAAGCTGGGTAGCCGCCGGTTCCTTAATGTCGATGCTGCCCCTGACCCTGCTGTATTTGTTCCTTCAGCGTTTCTTTATCGCCGGCCTGTCGGCCGGAGCCGTCAAGAGCTGATCCGCTTGTTGTCGGCATCCCGGCCGCCTAACGGGAGTTACAATGCTGCGGACATCATAACGCACAGCAGGAGCTGCGCCGCGCAGCGGGCATTCCGCCGCTTCGGATATGCTCGGGCACTGCCGGGCAGATCCCTTCACAGCAGCAAGCAACTATGCATCTAAGGAGTGAGACCTTTTGAGTATTCAGTATAATGCCGAATCCCGCATTTTTCATTTAACTGCGGGCGGCACCAGCTATGTTATGCAAATCATCCGTGACGGTTATTTGAGCCATCTGTACTGGGGTAAACGGCTCCGCCGCTATGCCGGCAGCAACGAGCTTCAATACCTGGACCGGGGGTTTTCTCCGAATCCCGATCCGGACGACCGTACCTTTTCGCTGGACACGCTGCCGCAGGAATATCCCGCCTACGGCGCAACGGATTTCCGCAATCCGGCTTATCAGGTCCAGCTGCAGGACGGCACCACCGTCTCCGACCTTCGGGTGCGTTCGCACCGGATCGTTGCGGGGAAACCAGCTTTGCCCGGGCTGCCAGCCGCTTACGCCGAAGACGGCAGCGAAGCGGAAACGCTGCTGATCGAGCTGGCGGACGAGGTGTCCGGCCTGGCCGCCACCTTGTCTTACACCGTCTATGAACAGCGGAATGTGATTACCCGCTCCGTTCTCCTGCGCAATGAAGGGACTCAGCCGCAGCAGGTGCTGCGGGCCTTTAGCGCAAACGTCGATTTCCGCGACGACGGCTTCGACCTGGTGCATCTCCCGGGGGCCTGGGCCAGAGAGCGGCATATGGAACGCCAGCCGCTGCATACCGGCATCCAGTCCATCGAAAGCCGCAGAGGCGCAAGCAGCCATCAGCATAATCCATTTTTTGCTTTGGCGCGCAAAGACGCCACCGAGCGGTCCGGCGAAGTGTACGCCTTCAGCCTGGTGTACAGCGGCAGCTTCACCGCTTCAGTGGAAGTGGACCAGTTCTCCACCGCTAGGGCTTCGATCGGGCTAAACGATTTCGACTTCAGCTGGAGGCTCGAACCGGGTGAAGCCTTCCAATGTCCGGAAGCGCTGCTTGTCTACTCGGCGGACGGCCTTGGCGGAATGTCGCGGACCTTTCACAGCCTGTTCCGCGAGCGGATGTGCCGCGGCGAATTCCGCGACCGGGAACGTCCGATCTTGATCAATAACTGGGAAGGCACCTATTTTGATTTTAACGCGGAGTCGATTGAACAATTTGCGGAAGCGGGTCGCGAACTCGGAATGGAGCTGTTTGTGCTTGACGACGGCTGGTTCGGCAAACGCAATGACGATAAAACATCGCTCGGCGACTGGTTTGTGAATGAAAGCAAGCTGCCGGGCGGGCTCGGCAAACTGGCCGGCTCCATCGTGGATAAAGGCATGAGGTTCGGCTTATGGGTTGAGCCGGAGATGATTTCGCGGGACAGCGAGCTGTACCGCAAGCATCCCGACTGGTGTCTGCATGTTCCCGGCCGCAGCCGGTCGGAGGGGCGCAGCCAGCTGGTGCTCGATTTTACGCGGGATGAAGTATGCAGCGAGATTGTACGCAGCGTATCGGATATTTTGCGCTCCGCTCCAATCACTTACGTAAAGTGGGACATGAACCGCCACATGACGGAAATCGGCTCCCCCGCCCTGCCGCCGGAACGCCAGCGCGAAACCGCACACCGCTACATGCTCGGTTTATACAAAATCATGGAAGAGCTGACGTCAGCGTTCCCGCATGTGCTGTTTGAAAGCTGCTCCGGCGGCGGCGGCCGGTTCGATCCCGGGATGCTGTATTACATGCCCCAAACCTGGACCAGCGATAACACGGACGCCGTGTCCCGCCTGAAAATTCAATACGGCACCAGCCTCGTTTACCCGGTCAGCACCATGGGCGCCCATGTATCCGCCGTTCCGAACCACCAGGTGCACCGCACCACAACGCTGGAAATGCGCGGGCATGTCGCCATGAGCGGGAACTTCGGCTACGAGCTGGACGTGACAGCTTTAAGCGAAGAAGAACAGACGGCGATCCGGAGTCAAATCGAATTTTATTCCGCCCATCGTGCGCTGATCCAGTTCGGCGATTTGTACCGGCTGCTCAGTCCGTTTGAGGGCAGCGAAACGGCCTGGATGTTCGTGTCCAAGGACAAGTGTGAAGCGCTCGTCTTTTACTTCCGGACAGGGGCGGAAGCGAACAGTCGCATCAGCCGCATTTTGCTTCAGGGACTGGATGAACAGGCGGATTACGCCTGCGAACAAGGAATAGTGTACGGCGGCGACGAATTGATGAGCAGCGGGCTTGCTATTCCCGCTTTGTGGAAAGAAGACTATGAAAGCATGGTGTGGAAGTTTACGCAAAGGCCATAATTTGAACAGAAAGGAGCTTGTCGCTATGCAAATTAAAAATGAAGCGATGCTGATTACCTACGCGGACAGCTTGGGCAGCAATCTGAAGGAGCTTAATGAAGTGTTGGACAAACATCTTCAGGGGGTCGTCGGCGGGGTCCATCTGCTGCCCTTCTACCCTTCGTCCGGCGACCGGGGCTTTGCGCCTATGGATTATACCAAAGTGGATGAAGCATTTGGTGACTGGGCCGAAGTGGAAGCTACGAGCGAAAAATTTTATATGATGTACGATTTCATGATTAATCATATTTCCCGCCAGTCCCCTTACTTCCAGGACTTCCTGGAGAAAAAAGACGAGTCGGCTTACGCCGATTTGTTCATCCGCTACAAAAACTTCTGGCCCGGAGGCGAACCTACGGAAGCGGACGTTGATCTGATCTATAAACGCAAGCCGCGTGCGCCTTATGTGGAAGTGACCTTCAAGGACGGCACAACGGAAAAAGTATGGTGTACTTTTGACGAGCAGCAGATCGATCTCGATGTGACCACCGAAACGACAAAAGACTTCATCCGGGACAACCTAACGTTCCTGGCCGGAAAAGGCGCTTCGATCATCCGTCTGGACGCATTTGCTTATGCCAACAAAAAAATCGGAACCAACTGCTTTTTCGTCGAGCCAGACATTTGGGAAATGCTCAAATTCTCCGAAGATATCGTCCGTCCTAATGGCATCACGGTGCTGCCGGAAATCCATGAGCATTACAGCATTCAGCTGAAGATTGCCGATCAGGACTATTATGTGTACGATTTTGCGCTCCCAATGCTTGTGCTGCATGCGCTGTTTAGCGGCAAGGTGAACCGCCTGGCCCACTGGCTGCGGATCTGCCCGCGTAAGCAGTTCACGACCCTGGATACGCATGACGGCATCGGCGTTGTGGACGTTAAGGATCTTTTGTCGGATGAAGAAGCAGAAATGACGCGGGAAGCCCTGTACAGCCAAGGAGCCAATGTCAAAAAAATCTACAGCACCGAAGCGTACAACAACCTGGATATTTACCAAATTAACTGCACGTATTATTCCGCACTCGGCAACGACGACCAGGCTTATTTGCTCGCCCGGGCACTGCAGTGTTTTGCTCCGGGTATTCCGCAAATTTACTATGTCGGCCTGCTTGCCGGGGAAAACGACATTGAACTGCTGGAAAACACCAAGGAAGGACGCAACATTAACCGTCATTATTACTCCCAGGCGGAAATCGACGCGGAAGTGGAGCGTCCGGTCGTGCAGCGCCTGTTCCAGCTGCTGCGGTTCCGGAACAGCTGCCCGGCGTTTAACGGTGAAATCAGCATCCAGGAGAGCAGCGAACACGAGCTGGAAATTGTCTGGACGCATGAGCACACCGAAGCCAAGCTGTCCGCCAATCTGCAGAGCAAGAAATTTACGGTTCAAACCCGGGAGAACGGCGGGGAGTGGACACCGGCATTCTGATTGGGTAATATAAAACAGCGCGTTGGCGAATGAGGAATCGCTGCGCGTTGTTTTTTTGTGTACACTGGAAGCAGACGATTTGTTGCACCCCTGGTCCAATGAGATAAGTCGCAGGTACTCGGTGAAAATAATATATTAGTTTGGGATCATTGTGGCACCGATTGTAGAAGCTTACGCGTTCGCGAGTTTCGTCCCCTTATTAAGAACGAAATTAAAAATATAGTGCTTAATTGATCGTAATTCCTCTCATGTATTAAAATAACTGACCAAATTGTTTCTTCACCAGGCTTATTTTTTTCTCTCTGCACATTATAAGGGTCAATATGCTTTTGCCAAGAACTCATTGGCTAAGCTTCCTTTTGCCGAATTTGTAAAAAAAGAAAAACCCCTGATTTTAATCAGGGGTTTCAGCCATCGATGTAATCCCTTTACAGACATATTAGTGAATCCGCTCCGGATGTCTCAGGCTCTCCGCTTGCTTTCCCCCCCGAAACCACTTACGGCGATCATAGGCGGCAAGTGTCATCCCCCCCGCCAGAAATGCACAAAACATATACATCCATGAATAGGAAGTCAGATCAGCGACCGGTCCCATCACCGCACCGCCTAATGAGACACCGAGATCGGCCATGGCGATAAATAAACCGATCAGAACATTGCGATCCGGCTGCGGCAGGACGAAGGATAAAAATGTCGTTAACGTCGGATATATAATGGCCTGGGCAGCGCCCATCAGAACCGCGCCAGCGTAAAGGAAAACAGCCCCGCCATGGATCGAATAGCTTATGCTTCCGGCCGCAAACGCGAGGATCAGCATCATTCCCATCATCAAGGAAGAGCACCATTGAGCGTCTGACGGAATTCTTTTGCGCAATGTATATCGAGCAATCACGACGACACTTGCCTGGATGGCCAAATAGATGCCGGCATTCCCCTGTGGCAGCGAAATAGCATAGACAGGAATAAAAGCCGTCGTTGCTCCGAATACCATGGAAGCCGTCAGCATGAGCAGGCTGCACTGAAACAGGAACGGATTTCTGACCAATTGGACATAAGATTTCAATAGACCTGCTCCCTGCTCAGCCGGTGCTGTTTGCAAATCGCCGGTTCTTTCCACTTTTATACTGTAACCAAACATTCCCGTGATGATCGCTATGGTGATCATGGTTATGGTAAAGAAGCTCATTCCTCCGCTTTGCCACAATGCCAATGCCAGGAGCGGACCAAGAATACCGGGAATATAGGTGAACAAGGAATAAAAGGATATGCCTTGCGAACGCTCCTTCTCGGGGAGCGCATCGATGATGCCAATTTGCAGTGACATGGAAAAAAATGCAGTCGATACGCCCTGCAAAATCCGCGCGACCAAATAACCGCTAAATCCCGTGATGGTATACAGAACCAAAGCAATGCCATTAGTGATCAGGATGAGACGCAGCACTTTCACCGGTCCATGCTTTTGAATGATCCGGCCTGCCCACGGCCGAAAAAACATCGTCGTGAACATATAAGCTCCCATGATCAGTCCGATGGACGTGCTGCTCGCTCCCCACGCTTTTCCCTGCAGCGGAATTATGACATTCAGTATCGCGTTGGCGCTAAAGTAAAGCAGTGCCAGCAGGTACAACCGGATAAAGGGCCAAGACATTGCCTGATTCAACCGCTTCTCCCTCCCTTCTTATCCATCTGGACGATACATGTTCCCGTTTAAAACGAAATCAAGGATTTCAACAATCGCTGCGTATAGGCGGACTGCGCCTCTTTCAGGTTCTCCACTCCTATGGATTCTTCAATCTGGCCATCCTTGACAACAAGAATCCGGTCACAAATGTAGGACGCCGCCATAATGTCATGAGTAATAAAAATGTAGCTCATAGCGTACAGCTGCTTTAACTGTTTTAACAGCTTCAGGACCTGAATTTGAACCGAAACATTCAGAGAGCTGACCGCTTCGTCCAATACGATGCATCGGGGCTCGGTCGATATCGCCCTTGCGATACATACTCTTTGAGCTTCTCCACCCGATAACTCATGCGCATACTTGTTCTTGTAGGCAGGGTCCAATCCAACTTGAGTCAATAGCAGGTCGACCTTACTTCGTTTCTCGTTCCGAGATAATGATTGCTGTGCATTCAGCAGCGGCTCCAGAATGGCTTGCTCCACGGTAAACATGGGATGGATGGATGAGCTATAATCTTGAAATACGGCACTCAGCTTACCTTTTCTCACCGTTCGATGGATTACGTTCTTCCCTTCGAATAAAACGCTGCCGCGATCGGGCTTCTCCAATCCCAGCAGCAGGCGGCCAAGGGTTGATTTCCCGCTTCCGCTTTCACCGAGGATCCCGAGACATTCGCCGCTGAAGCACTCGAAGCTCACATTCTTCAGAATCTTCCGGGGTTTCCCCGTGAACATCCCGCCAGTCTTGTACGACTTGTCGACATTCACGACGTTCAGCATGGCGCATCGTCCTCCTCCATGATCTGCTCGAAATGGGAGGCGAGCTCCATCCGCGTCGAGACCAAAAATTGCGTATGCGGATGGCTGGGCTGTTCAAAAACGGTTTGAACAGCCCCCCGTTCCACAATCTTTCCCTGGTTCATGATCAGCACGTCATCGGCGATTTTCTTTACGTCTCCCAGATCATGCGAAATAAAGAGCATGGAACAATCCAGTCGTTCGCGCAGCAGCCTCAATTGCTCGACAACTTCAAATTGCGTAATCGTATCCAGTGCCGTCGTAGGTTCATCTGCGATGATCAAGTCCGGCTCCAGGACGAGAGTCAAGGCAATCATCATACGCTGCAGCATTCCCCCCGACAGTTGAAAAGGATACCGGTTCATCAGGTCCAGCGGATTTCTCAGCGCTACCTTTTCCATAGCTTGGGACATGTTTCTTTCCATTTCGCTCTTGCTCCAACCATAATGGGTTTTCAGCGTTTCTTTGAAATGAACGCCAACGACACAGGACGGATCAAACGCCCGCATGCCGTTTTGTACAATCATGCCAATCTGTTTCCCTCTCCGCTTCCGCATGTCTTGGTCGGACAGGTCCGTCAGGTTTTCCCCCTGAAAAAAGATATCTCCGGAACTTGCAAGGGACGGAGAGTTCAAGCGAATCACCGACCGGCACGTCACGGACTTACCGCTCCCGCTCTCCCCTATGATAGCAAGGCATTTTCCCGACTCCACTTGAAAAGAACTGCCATGAATAATCGGTTGATGGGTCCTTGAATCCCAAACCTTGAGATGTTTAACTTCCAACATATTCATAAACTGATTTCTCCACCTTCTCCTCTTGACGGCTGTCTTGGGAGCGCATCCGTTTGGGATCCAGCGCAATCTGGATTCCATCCGCCAAAAAGTTAAATGCCGTTACCATAATCACCATGGCCGCGCCGGGTGCCAGCATCAGCTCCGGATGCGAGAACATCACGGACTTGGCCTCATTCAGCATCATGCCCCACTCGGCATTAGGCGCCTGAATGCCCATACCAAGAAAAGAAAGGCCGGATATTTGCAATATCATGGAACTAATGGAATTGCTCGCGATCACGGCGATATCTGAAAGAGTTACAGGAATGAGGTGCTTTCGTATAATGTTGACATGACTGATACCGCATGCTCTTGAAAACTGTATATAACCCATCTCAGAATACTGCATGACGGATGTGCGGATGACTCTGGCGAACCA
Source organism: Paenibacillus sp. J22TS3 (assembly GCF_018403205.1). Taxonomy (NCBI): domain Bacteria; kingdom Bacillati; phylum Bacillota; class Bacilli; order Caryophanales; family Paenibacillaceae; genus Paenibacillus; species Paenibacillus sp. J22TS3. The sequence goes on along the minus strand of NZ_BOSF01000001.1, from coordinate 15,035 downwards.
TGCCCATTTCATAACGACGAATGCAATCAATATGTTCCACAGGCCGGGACCCAGAATGCCAACGACAGCCAGCGTCATGACATAACCGGGAAACGAAAGCATGACATCGCAAGTTCGCATGATCAGGTTATCTGTCTTTCCTTTGAAATAACCCGCGATAAAGCCTACGACAGCCCCAATCCCTACCGAAATGGCCAGTGTGATCAATACCCACAGCACGCTTGGACGAATGCCAAAGATTAACCGGGATAATACGCATCTTCCCAAATGATCGTTCCCGAGCCAATAATCCCAGGACGGGCCCGAGTATCTTAGCTTCATGTTGACTTCATTCGGATCATGCGGGGCGAACACCGGGGCGCATATGCCTGCAAGAAGAATCACAAGCACAATCATCAGGGATGCCAGCGTCAGCTTATTTTGGCCTAGACTTCGTATGGTTCTCATCCGATCTCCTTTCTTAGTCTGGGATTAAGCGCGGCATTGACGATATCGGACAGAGCGTTAAAGAGAACGAAAGCCGCCGCCAATACCAGAACATACGCCTGTATGATCGGGAAATCTCTGCTCAAAATGGCATGAACGCTGAGCCTGCCGATGCCCGGCCACGCAAACACATTCTCAACAACGACCGTGCTGCCCAGGATCGCAGGAACGGACAGGCAAAAGATGGAGACAGTCACTTGCAGTGAATTTCTCAAAATATGCAGGACGATTTTCTTTTCCGGTAATCCGCTTGCTCTTCCATAAAGCACATAATCTTCATGTAAATTGTTCAGCATGGAGCTCCTTATATTTCGAAAATAGATGCCGACATAGCCTGCCGATATGACGGAAACAGGCAGAATATAGCTGCGTATCGTCTCCATACCGCTTGTCGGCAGCAGGTCCAGCTTCACCGAGAAAAACCAGATCATCACAGCGCCCAGCAAATAAGACGGCAAGGAGATCAGGAAGAAAGAAACCGCACGGACCGAATGGTCCACCAAGGTTCCTTCCTTGATGGCACAGAGAACACCTAAAATGATCGACAGTACGATAATGACGACCGATGAGACGAGAGTCAGCTGCAGCGTATGGAGAAATGCCGGACCGATCAATGACAGCACCGGTTGCCCGTTCACATAGGAATCTCCAAAATCCAGATGCAAGCATGCTACCAGCCAGTTTGCATACTGCACGATAAACGGCTCATTCAATCCCAAATCTTCTCTCGCCTGGGCCATCAGCTTATCCGTGATTTCCGGGACTTCCTGCGCCCGCAGCACCGCTTCAGCAGGGTCCATAGGTGACAGATTCACGAGGATGAAGGTCAGAAATGAAATCAGGAGAAGAAGCGGGAGAGACATCAATAATCTTTTGACAATATAAATTCCCATAAGATCTCCTTTGGCTCAAACTGCGTTACCGTTTATGGCGTGAAGTGCATTTGTTCAAAAGGAAGCTCAAATTGCGTTTGTTTGAATGAAACTCCTTGTAAACTGCTGGGAGCTACCACAGTAACCCGGCCATGGGTTAACGGAATAAAGACCGCTTCGTCATGAACGATGGTTAAAATGTCGGCGTAAAGCTTTTTCCGAGCCTTCTCATCCGTTGACGCCATGACCGCTTCGATATCACCGTACAGTTTGTCGGCTTCTTTAATCCCCTTAGTCGCATGCAGGTAGGATGACGTGGATGTGAAGGCTGCAATGGTGCTTTGCGGATCATAGGCCAGTCCCCAGGATTGATTGAACAGCAGATCATAGTCCCCCGAGGCTCTACGATTGGCGATGGAAGAGGATTCTTCTCCGATGATTTCCAGTTCCATGCCAATGTTTTTGACAGCATGCTGTATGTATTCAGCCTCCGTTTTTTGGGATGAAGAGTTGCTGTCGTAGTACAAGTTCATGGCAAGCCGTTTTCCTTCTTTGACTCTGGCACTCTCCGCATTACCGGCTACCCAGCCGGCGTCCTGCAGAATTTGTTCCGCTTTCTCCGCATCATAACCGCGCTCCTTCAACTCCACATTGGCGTAATTGACGTTGGACGAGAACAGTGTACTTGCTGGTGTTTCCATTCCGTCGAAAATATCCTGACTTATAGTTTCACGATCGATCGCGTACCACAGAGCTTCCCGGACCGCCGTCTCATGGACAGGACTGTCGGTTCTGCTGGTATTGGCAACGATCATCTTGGTATTCATCGCTTCGCTTCGAATGACTTGAAACTGCCCGGAATCAGCCAGCTGTTTCATCGATTCAGGATCAACGCTGTCCGCACCGCGGTCATCGGTGAACACAAAATTCACTTCTCCTTTTTGCAGCGCTAAAAAAGTGGTTTCCCCGGCGGGAAGGACTTTTGCGGTGATGCGTTTGATCGAGGGCGGGCCGCCCCAATAGTTTTCGTTGGCAACAAAGACTGCAATTTGATTCACTTTATGCTCAGCCAGCTTGTAAGGACCCGTACCATGGTAGCCGTTCAATCCATCTTTCGTTCCTCCGTTCTTGAAATCTTTGGGAGACACGAAAACATAGGGCCTGGTCATGGACAGTTCAACCAAAGTTGGATCGTAAGGCCCGGTCAATGATAACTTCACGGTGTACTCATCGACCACCTCGACGCTCTTGATCTTGCTGGATAATTTGATCCATGAATGCTTGTCGGCGTTGGCTTGAACAGCATCTATATTTCGCTTCACAGCTTCCGCATTAAAGGGCTCTCCATCGTGGAATGTAACTCCTTTTCTTAAGTGGAAAAGATAAGTTTTGCCGTCCTCCGAATTTTCCCACGATTCAGCCAGCAACGGCTTGATCCCGTCCTTCGTGTTTTCGACCAGAGATTCATATACCATGCCTTGGGCTGGCATGGACCCCAAGTATAAGTGAGGATTCATGTCATTGATATCTTTAGATGAAGCATAAGTTATTTCCGTTTCCGGCCTGCTTTCCGCTTGGCCGATTTCCGATGCCGCTCCTTCATGGGATTCATCGGTAGTGTTGCATCCACCAAGGAATGCAAAGGCAAGCAGCAGACCCGCAGCAACTCTTTTTTTCACAAGTTACCCTCCTGAACTTTACTATAATGGTTGTATTGATCATTGATCTAACTTCGGATGTGAGCAATTTCCCGGCAAATCATGCTGATATGTTCTTGAAAATCCTGAACAGTGAATGCATCCGACAGCAGCTCGCCCTGATGTGCTTGTGCCACTTCTGTAATTTTGTGCTCATACGTTTTGACGAACCGGTCTATGGTGGGACATCGCAACTCCAGATAATGGGCTATGCCCCGAATCACTTTAATGCGGTAGTAATCCTCCTTGGGCATCCTTGGGATATCCAGGCAGCCTTCTTTATTGAGAAACATCGATCGGATTGGCACCGCCGAAAAGTCAAAGTACTTCCCATCTGCGTCCGGTTCTGAAAATGGATCAATTAGTAACGACGAATACCGGATATACAGCAAGTATTCTTGATGGATGGCCTCCAACTTATTGAAGCGGTCGATGTCGTTGCGGGACAAACTCTCCGTTCTTACCGGGTAATTATCATCCGTCATGAATCGGAGAAGGTTTAACTTCTGTATATTTAATCGGTCTGTAATATCCATAATTTCTTTCCACTGGGACAGCATGTCACGAATCAGGTACTGTGTAATCGGACCTTCGGGATATAGCTTGTATACATACTTGGGGGTGTCCGGGTTATCGAAGATGGCCCCTAACGTGAACTCATTCATGAACAGCGGCGGATGAACGTACAACGAGATATTCCGGGTCTCCGCCTCAAAGGGGGTGGCCATCTCCTCCAAAGCAATGCCCAATGTTTCAAACATGCTGCGCAGCTTGTGAACAGCTGCCGAAGATTGCTGCGTTGAACCGATAAACACCTTCTTCTTGATACCGGTAGTAATGACTTGATTGGAGGGAATGCCATGCAGCCAACGGGTATCCCCCAAATAGGTAGAGAAGCTGATCACTTCCACATCAATATTCATACGGCGCAAATAGTTGCTGACCAGGCTGTTTGACCCGAACGTCGGGGAGATGAGCACCGTGCACCTCACGTTGTGCAGAAGCGAGGCATGTATTCGGTCCAAAACCTCGACATAGGCATCCGTGGTCACCGCTAAAATATACGTGTCCCATTCGCCCTCTATGGTTTCATATCCATGAAAAATCTGATCAATGATGCACTCGCCTTTCATCCTTCGATGCTGCTCATTTTGAACATCAGCCTGGATCCGTCGTTCACTGCGCTCAAGCGCCTCAAAAAAGTCGGTGGAACGAACCGAATCCCTTCCTACGATCCCCACATGGCATTTCATATACTTTTTGAAGAGGATCGCCAGTTGAATGGTCGCTGGGCCTGTTCCCAGCAACAAAATACGCTGGAGATGATCCATGAAGTGTCTCCTTTCCGGCTTGCCCTTTCATTTTTGATACAGCGCAATGTCAAACACATCGTCTGGCCGCAGCACGTACTCTGCAATCTTCCAGGTTCGCCCGTCAAGTTCTTTCATGGGATAATTGAATACCGATTTCAATCCGTCTCCGTACCTCATCGCGACAACCGCCTCGTCGTTGGTCAAGGGATAGAGCTGGTCCAGGATGTCATATTTTTGTTCAACCGTAGAGCTGAAAATGATGTGGGTCAGCCCTTCCAAATGTTCAAGCTGCTCCACGCGTTTGTTCTCCAGACGGATGTTCAAGCCGCGTCCCAATTGCTTGACGACACTGGATCCAAGCGCAATCGCTTCCTCATCGATATCAATGCCCACAACCTCCGCTCCTGTGCGCCTCGCGATCAACAGCGGTGTCATTGGAAACGAGCCGGCTCCCACCATTAACACTTTGGAAGCGGAAGTGATTTGAAAGCCGCCGAATTCTTTTTCGATGCAGGCTTCAATGTTTTTGAAGTAATCGGTGATTTCGGCATGCCCTTGCTGCAGACGGAGGGCCCGGTATTTTTCTATGATGGCGACGCAGCGCGCAGATATGGCTCTCAGCTGCCCGGCAATGCTGGTCAGCGCATCGGATTGATCCAGCTCCAGCTGTTCCCAGGCATTCCTGTTGTCTTCGTCAGTAACAAATCTGGAATAATCATCGATGACCAGCTTCAGCTCTTCGTAATGCAAGGCTGTCTGAATGTATCTGTGTACCAAGTCATCAAATTTGTCCAAGTAACCTTGCAGGCATTGATGAAAATCTACGGCAGTCAACATTCCGCTGTCCCTCTTTTCCTAATATAATGACTATATATCCACAAATGCTTTACCCCTGGCTACAATGCTGACGTTTCCGGAGATTGTAACGGTCTCCAGCCCCCTATTATTCCAGTAGGCTGCCACTTCAATCGTTCCCCCTGGCTGCCGGATGGAAGCCTCGATGGATTTTTGGTTTTTCCATGCCAAGTAGGCTCCAAGAGAAGCTGTCCCTGAACCGCATCCCCGCTCCCAGATTAAACTGTCCAGATTCGGAACATAAATCAGCGCCTGAAGTTCCTGGACTTGGGGTTGATACAGTAATATTCCGATCAATTTGGAGCCCGCTGCGGCTCCGATCACCCTGGCTATGGTTTGCGCGTTGATACGGGATGGCTCATCAAATTGCTCCACTTCCATGACGATATGTATGAAGTCCTCGTATCTGACAATCGCTAGATCCAGAGACACCTCCGCAAAGGGTATCGTTTTACGTTCGATCTGCTTCGGTAGCGGCATTTCTACCTGACAGACGTAAACATCCCTCTTGTTTTTGACCTCGCACGATACCAATTGATCGGTTCCTGAGACTTCAAGCAAAACACGGGTCGAAGCATGGGGTTTTATATTTTCTTCCGCTGCAATGTGGGCTGCCAAGGCCATGCAGGCGTTCCCGCAAAATTCACCTCCTGCCATTCTTAACGCGGCGCGAGCCGCACCCAGATTCGATTCTTCGATAAACCCCACTTGCTCGGCATATACGCTGTCATAAGACATGATTTTGGATGCGATGAGGGCATGCTCCCGCGTCGGATGCCGGGTTGCCACCAAAATCGTCATGTTCTGGGTGGGGCTGCATTTGACAAAGTCGATTTCCCTTCTCACGGCAACGACCTCACTTCAGAGATGTTCAACCTTATTCGTAATAATTACAATTAAAGTCGAACAAAATATACCATATGATTTTAGACAAGGTCAACAAATATTTCCATTAAAGAGGGTTACAAATAGTTCAGTTATTTTCTTCTCGACAGGAACGGAAGAATTATCGAATCTCCTATTTCGTTATGGCCATTGCACACGAATTTTTTATCTAGTCTGTAAGAATGCGTATGCTGGAATCAGTCTCGGGACAGAGCGGTCTTTCATTCAGGCGAACCTTTCAAGTAAATGGCATTCTAACTCTGCTCTCGAGCTCTATCAATAATTTCTATAAATTTGTGGGTATCCCCTGATCCCCGAACAAAAAATGCCCCTGCCCATGGAGGATATCATGAACAGGAGCATTTTTTAATATTAATTCTTCCGTTTCAATGGAGTTTTGCTGGCAAGATAAGATATGAGCCTCATCTTCAGCCTCATCTAAATTGTTCACCTTTAAGGTTACTCTCTCGCTTCCTTTGTTTGAGAAGTTAATGTCACTATAGTTGAGATTTTATTCAACGATCGTTCTCCCTTAGCTCAACGATTCTAGCCTGCTTTTTGGATAGACCTCAATCCAGGCATTTGGCGAAGCGCTCAGTTATTTGGATGCCCCTGTGCCAATCAGTCCCTCCGTTTTCAATCGTCCAGCATGCCTCGAGCACGCCTCGTGCCACACCCCACATTGCGATACGGCGAGGGTCCAAGCCGAGGCGATCGGCCATAATCGCAATCCGACCCCGCAGTACCTGTTCGCAATCACCGCCTCGATCTTCGTAGTTAAGCAGATACTGGATAGTATCAAAATGGATGTCGCCAATCAGTCCTTTGGGGTCAATGACAACCCATTGCTCTTCGCCTTGGCGAAGGATGTTATCATGATGCAGATCGCCATGCAGTAGATGATTCTCAATCGTGGTCGTAATGAGATACGCCAGACATTCTTCGGCATTTTCCACCCAGCTCTCAGGCAGTGGCGCGGCAATATTCACATCGTCGAATCGCTCGCGGTATCGCTCAATTGCCGCGAAGTGTTGTCTTATTGACGGGTACAGACTACCAGTTGGTGCAGGAAGGTGAAGGCGGCGAAATACTTTACAAAAGATATCAGTCGCACGTTCATCATCTTCAATTGTAGACAACGGAGTACCAGGGTTGGCACCCTCCAGCAGGACCATGCCCAACTCCTCGTCTGCATCTAGTACATGAATCGCCCCCCGGCCCTGATAGGCACGTAGCACACTAACTTCCCTAGAAAGCTCGTCCTTCATGAAAGATGATTTTAGGACTACTGGTTTCCCGCCGTTGAGCTTTGCGCGGAGCACAAAATTATAGGTTAAATTAGGAAATGGAGATTCCGGTGTGAAGTCGAACCGGCTTGCATAATCGTTAAGCAACCCAGGTAGGGCTTCCGACCATGCTACGCCTTGCTCACCGTAGAGTTCATTGATTCTTTCAATAAAAGTATCAGGGATCACAATCATGCCGCAATGTTTCCTTTCAGCGAAGTAGTCTGCTTCTTCTCTTCTTCGTCACTAGGTGATGTAATATCCTGTTTCGCCCAACTTCTCAGCATTATTCTGATAAATTGTAGGGAAATTAAAAGTGCAACCGAATTAAGAACAAACCTCTTTTTCCATAATAAAATCATCCATGACAAATCCATTTCCAATATCCGAAATTTGTTCCCGCACAGTCTGGAAGCCTTTTTTCTCATATACCGCTATACTGGAGTTGTTATTACGATTGACTGTTAGCCAAATATGACTTAGGTTTCGATCTTTACACAGCTTCTCCAGGAATTCCAACGCTTGGCTGGCATAGCCGCGTCCCCTATATTCCTTAGCTATATAAAACTTGCTTAGGAAGAGCTTCCCCTCTTCTTGTCTGAGCGAAATGTATCCCACTGCGGAGCCATGGTTATGGACCAAGTAATATTCATAGCCCAGATGATGGATCTGATCCGTAATCGCTCTAACCGATTGGAACTTTTCAATCATGTAATCAATCTGCTCGATTGTAATAATGGAAATATAATACTCCTGCCATATTTCTGCCGCCAATCGGGCAACCTCAGCAGTTTCTTCAGCTGTGTTCACGCGTGGGAACATTAGTTTCATAACATGTGCCTGCCTTTCTTGGATCTGTCGCTTTATTCTATCAATAAGAATATCATGAACTATCTTAGTTGCAACTTACGAAGTTGGATGTATCCTGCCCGTTAGCTTAATGGCATCGGTTACTTAAGCAGATATGTTATTGTCCTTTGATATACGTACCAGTATTCCACCTGAATGTAGGCACTTTTGTGCATTTTACATACAAATATACCTACATAAAAACAAAAAAGCCTGCTAAATCAGGCTTTCATTAAATTAACATGTAGGTAACTTTGTGTCATTAGACAATCTGTGCGTGTTGTGCTTTCAGGACGTTTCATCAGAATTTCAGTGAATTTAGACATCAGTTTCTCTACTTCTTTCTCAGTCGCATACTTTGCATAGCCTCGAATTGCAGTCAATCTCATATCTAGGTAGCGCTCTTTTTTAAACGCTTTTAAGAAGAATTCCTTTAAATCAATATCTTCACAGAACACAAGTGCTTTCAATATTGAGTTGCGTACAAATTTTTAGCCTTAAAATATAGTTCTATTAAAAATTCAACATCTTCATTTGTCAACGTTATATCCTTACATCTTCCAGTAACTGCTGGAAATCGCCTTTATTTTCAAACCCTCTTTTTTGGGACATTTTTTTAAGCTCTTCAAGTTACTTTCATGCACTTTCTTGAGCCAGGCATCCCAGAAGATGCCTGGCCGTTTACCGTTATTAGAAGTTAGCGTATTCGTCCAACCTTTATTATTTTTTCAGAAGATTGATATGATCCAGTTCCGTGCTGCTGCTAAAAATAAATTCAAGTTTATAAGCGCCGCGGATGTAAGTCAGCTTAGTTTGGGTCAGTTTGCCCGTTCTGATCGTAGTGACCGAGTTTGGCGCAAACCAGTTTTTCTTCACCATAGCGATCGTGATGCCGCCGATGTTCGTTTGACGTTCTACATTGGTTCCGAAATAACGCATTTCACGGATTTTACCCAGCTTATAGCTGAAGGCGTATCCCGGTGTCCCCATGTCCGCTCCGTAAACGTCGAAGCCATCGGCGTCTTTAGCCGGCATTGACGCTTTGCCGATAGTCTTAACCACTTCTTCTTTAGTCGTTTTGCCGACTGTGAAGCTGCTTACAACACCGGGAAAGTGGCCGTTAAGGGCAGGTTTATAAAAGCTGTTCAACGTATTCAATGCTTTCTGGGAATCCGATTGGCTGACCGAAGCTGCGTGGGCCTGTGGAACAGGTACTACAGTGCTGTACAAGCCTGCTGAGCCCGCGCCGATTACGCCGGCTGCAGTTAATGCGATAGCTGCTTTTTTGAATGGTGTTTTTAAGTTCATGATGATCTCTCCTTTTATGACTCTCACCAATTTTATTTACCCATAATTTTTTTGTTATTGACTGCCAGGTTTCTTTTCCTTTTACCCTGATGTCTCAAAAGCTATCTCTACTATAACGAACGCCTCCTGTGAAGGGGTTACGATCTCATGAAAAGGTTATATCAATTTTGATACTCTCATTTGCGGGTAACGGGTGCAGCTGTGATAAAATATAATCTTAAGCTTTACTGCTGGAACAATGGAGGAACATACATCGATGAATTTGTCATTTACCACCTTTACGGAGTGGGATCAGAGCTGGTGGAAAAAGCTGAAACCCATCTATGAAGAAGCCTTCCCGCACGGAGCGAAACCGGAATCCATTTTAAGCAGCATGCTGGACCGGGGAATTGCGTGCATCCACGGGGGGGATATAGGTGGAGAAGCTGCAGCCATGGCCGTTACCGGATTAAGCGGGTCTGAGGAAGAGCCGACGCTGATTATCGATTACATGGCGGTTCGCCGCGATCTTCGCGGGCAATGCTTAGGTTATCAATTTCTGCAGCAGATTAAGGATTGGGCTGTGCAGGAGCACGGAATCAAAGCGATCATTATTGAAGCGGAAGCCGAAGATAATGAAACCAACAGGGCACGCCTTCAATTCTGGGAAAGCTGCGGATTTACAGCAACAGCTTACGTACATCCTTACATTTGGGTGCCTGAGCCTTATCGGGCCTTGTTTCTGCCGCTTGTGCCGGACTTTGAGGTTAAGGATGACGGTAAATCCCTGTTCCGTTACATCACTTCTTTCCATGAAAAAGCGTACCGGAAACGGTAGGCTTTTCTTTTCACGTTAGCCTAGAGCCCAGTTTAGAAGTTCAAATTTAATTTATTGAACTATTTCGGTTTAAATCGTTTTAATCATATTTCCATCAATAACGTAATCTGCTCCGGTAATCATTGAAGCTCGCTCTGAAGCAAGGAACACGGCAAGGTTCGCAATATCTTCGGCTTCTGCAAATTTCCCCAATGTTATACCAGCCATTTTAGGCAGCTCTTCAAAAACTTTTTCGGAATCCATCGCTGCAACTGAACCGATGGTTTTGGCCATTCCATTCTCAGCGTCTTGCCACAACGGTGTTACTACCGGTCCAGGTGAGATCGAGTTAACTCTAATATTACGAGGTCCAAACTCACCAGCCAGCATTTTCGTCAAATTATTAAGCGCCGCTTTGGTGGTGCCATAAATAGGCAATAACAATTCGGGCATTTGTGCATTTACTGAAGAGATATTTACAATCGCACCCTCATTGTTCTTTAGGATATGCGGTAATGCTGCTTGAGTAAAACGAACAATGCTAAACAGGTTTAAATCAAAAAGTTGTTCCCATTCCTCATTTGGCGTAGCCAAAAAACCTTCTCCTCTCCTCTTGTCAACCGCCCCGACACTATTGATTAAAATGTCGACTCTGCCGAATACGCCACCGAGTTTTTTAGAAAGTTCAACGGTATTGCGTTCCGTACTGACATCAATAGGTAGATGTTTGACTGATTTGTTTTCAACAAGATCAGCTAATTCCTCCGTTAATGTCCGACTTACCGCGACGACACTTGCCCCTTCCTCGATAAATTTTCGAACGATAGCGAGTCCAATTCCTTTACTTGCTCCGGTAACGACAGCTACTTTGTTGGATAATTTAAGATCCATGTTTACCTCCTAAAGCTAACGCTTTTAAAATTTAAATTCCTTTATTTCCAAGCATTATTCCTCTGATGAAAACAATGTTTCGAAGCGATACGCTGTGCGATCTGAATTTGCATGAATGAAGTGTAGAATGATCGACCCTTGTTTTTACGCAATAGGCGTACCGTTGGGTATTTCAGTATCGGGCTTTAATAGAATAACATCTCCTTTTTCCGGGACTGCTCCCAACACTAATACCTCTGATTTGAATCCAGCAATGCGCCGAGGAGGAAAATTGACGATTCCTATAATTTGCTTCCCTATAATTTCCTCAGCCTTGTAACGCTTAGTTAGTTGTGCACTTGAGGATTTCATCCCGATCTCCGGTCCAAAATCAATCTTAAGCTTTATCGCAGGGACTTTTGCTTCTTCAAAAAACTCCGCTTCCCTAATCGTTCCGACACGGATATCTAATGCTGCAAAATCATCGATCGTTGCCAACGCTTAGCCTCCTCCGCTAAAGTTTTTAACCGCTCACGAAAATATCTCTCACGCTTTCCCGACAGAACCTAACGAGTTCCACTCGGTGTTGCTCTTACTGAGCTGGGCGGAACGGCTGCAGGAGCCTTATCCCTTCCTCAATAGATCCCTCCATTAGTTCTAAGAGCTGGGGCACCAGTTCCTGCATCCGGGGGGCGTTCAGGTGCCGATCGAGAGCATCCCGGTTTTCCCAGCGCTCGTAGATGATGAATGTGCCTGGCTGGTCTTCTACTTCGTGAGCCTCGTAGTCAATGTTGCCCAGGTCGTTGCGCGACGGGGTGACAGCAGCAGTCATGAATGCCTTCATCTCGGCTTCTCTCCCTGCCTTAGCCCTCGCCTCCCAGAGTACAGTAACGTAACCGTTCTTAGTATCGTTCATACTAAATCCTCCTAATTTATAAAATAATTTGTACTTTTGCGTTTTTCTCAAATGGGCAAATTCCCCGCTTATGCTTGAAATTCCAGGTAAAAATGCTCGTTACTGCAGCTTCATCTGGCTGCGGAGCATCCGATCGAGGAGTTTATCCGGGAGAATTCGGACTAGTCGGGTCAGCAGCGCGGAATCGCGACCAACCGTATAGCGGGTGCGCGGCTTACTTACGTGGATTGCTCGTGAAACCACTGCTGCCACTTTCTCGGGGCGGATACCGTCCGCTGCCCACGTTTCAGCCTGAGCCTTCACGGCATCAAAAAGACGATCATGGCGCTTGTGCTGGTCCGGTGTCATTAACTTGGCCAGCCGCTCCGCCGTCGTAATCCCTTGCTCCGACAGGCCTGTGCTGACGCCACCCGGAGTGATCATGATTACCTTGAGGCCAAACGAGGACATCTCCCTGCGGAGACTGTCATTGATCGCTTCCATAGCATACTTTGCAGCCGAATAAATTCCGAAACCGGGCATGGAGACCTTGCCGCCAAGCGAACCGATATTGACCACGCGCCCGCCGCTGTTCAGCAGGGCCGGGGTAAGCGCCTGAATAACCGCGACCTGCCCGATCACACTGACTTCGATCTGGCGGCGAAATTCATCCAGTGGAACCATCTCAAGAGGTGCATTAACGGCGATGCCAGCATTGTTGACCACGGCCCGCAAAGGGCGACCAAGCGGATCTTGCTCCACCCGTTCGGCCAGCGCCTTTAGTGTGTTGATATTGGTAACATCGACGATCACCGGTTCGATATTTTTGCGTTTGATTTTGTCGGCGTCTTCTTGACGACGAACCCCCGCCAAAACATGAAATCCTTCAGCGGCGAGCTGCTCCGCGGTAGCCCTGCCGATACCGCTGGACGTACCTGTGACGACGACCATCTCTTGAGTTTTGAATGGCATAGTAACCCTCCTAGGTTTAAAAAGATGTGGATCACTGTATAGCACTGCTATACGTTCATTATAGCACCGTTATACAAAGCTGTCTATAGCAGTGCTATATTTTTCTCGGAGTGTTGTTCTGCGGTCCGAACATCGTTTTGACGGGCGTAGCGAGATGTACTCGGCCCTCACCAAGTACCATGGCGGGAGGGGTTAGATTTATCGCTGCATGGAACTTATGGAAGTGGAGGTCAGCCTCTCCGGCGCCAAGTCTGCCGCAGTTCTCCAAATAACTTGTCACACAACATTATTTCAAGAGAACTAATGCTCGCATCCCCAAACATGAAAAAGATCGCCACCCTCCTGGAGGACCAGGTTGGATAGGCGATCTTTCTTATGTCTCTCTATTCGGAAGCTTCCCCTCTACCATAAAACAAAGCCCCTAAATCGGGGCTTTGCCTGGAGTCTCAAGGCTCCGTCACCCGAATCCCTCATTTTGAATCGGCGTCCGGCCTTTGGATCAAAATGATCTGCATCACGCTTTCCCGAATGAGATCAATGACGTCGGGTTGGGGTGGGGGAGTCTTACGAATCTGGGCAGTCACATACAGCCAAGAGGCCGTATTGGCAGAAGCCCAGACCAGATCTGCCGCAGCCTGGGCTGACACAGCCAATTTGCCTTCGGCATCGACTCTCTGAACATTTTGCACTAGTGCTTGGTGCGACTGATCTGCCGCCTCGATATGGGCGCCCTCGAGCAACCGCCCCATCATTGCCGCATAAATCCGAGGACGGGCTGCCGCGAAGCGAACATAGTCATCCCATCCTTGCCGAAGGGCCATTTCTGGAATGGTCGACTCCACTGCGGCAATCTTGCTTTCAAATAACTGTTTGAACGCTTCTACTATAGCTGCACTCAGAAGTCCATCGGCATTGCCGAAATGGTGGTAGAGCGTAGGAGCCGTAACCTGGGCGATCGCAGTTACGGCTCGCGTCGAAAACTGGGCTCCTCCCTCCTCTTCGAGTACCTTAAGAGCAGCTGCCAATATTTTGTCATATGTGTTCATAAGTCCATTATAGCAGTGCTATATACGAATGTCCATAAGGAAGGTTGTACGCAGAGTTCACAGTATTTCGGCCCCTCTCAGAATTGTTCCAGCGGTCCAATTATTCGTCGTCTTGCTCTATTTCGTACCCTACTTCAGATGCTATTTGGAGACCTTTTGGAGAACCACAGTCTACTTCACTATGTTCAGTGACTTCTCCATTTACATATGAAGTTCTACCGCAGAAACTCCATAACTCTTCACAGAAGGCTACCTCAAAGCTGCATTCAGGGTATTGACCTGAAATATTCATCCATAAGCCGTTAGCAGGTGACCAAGCTGTCTTAAAGCTAAATGATATCTCCATCATTTGATCCTCAGGGTCATTATCTAGTTTATATTGAATGCTCTCTGCCTGCTCGAATTCGACATCATAAGTCCCCCATTTTGTACCCCAATTTTTATTAGCCCATGTGTACCAATCAGCACACCCATATTTTTGGACTATGGAATCATACATTTCTCTAGTTAGCGGTAACCCTGATGTTACCGCACGCGCATTCTTTGCTAAAAGTTCAGCCTGCTTATTTCGAGCTTGTGCGTACTCTTCTTCAGTTACAATTCTTACAGGGGAAACGGTGTTATTAAGTGCTTCAGGCATAGGGAATAGAAGGTTAAAATCTATCAAATCCTCTTCACTATCTGCGACAGTCGCCCTTCTGATAATATCCTTCAGCTGTCCAACAGTCCCTTTGATTACAACTCTGGAATAAATATGATTTGTCATCTGCTAACTCCTTGAATTGTCAACATTAAATCAGACAGCTTTTTTAAGGGCTGCTTGACGATACTGAACAGGCGTCATGTATCCCAGAGATCCATGAATTCGATGCTTGTTAAACCAGTTGACGTAGTCGTATAGTTCC